>JABAQQ010000014.1 GCA_019187225.1 Saprospiraceae bacterium | reverse complement strand
CACGAGCACACCGTATCGAATTGAAAGGAAAAAGCAGACGAAAAAATCTAAACCAATTACCTTAACGCCCAACTCATGCCGTACTTATCCACATAGGGGTCAATGCTCCGGAACACGGGGGTCAGACGCTCCGGAATAAACACTAACCTCGGTATACCTTTCAAAAAGTCAAAGAACAAGCCACTAACCAAAGACCAAAAAGAACTCAACAAAGCCATCAGTTCATTCAGGGTAGGGGTCGAACATTCCATTGGCGGTTTCAAAAGATACCGCTTCTTGTCAGACCGTTTGAGATGCCGAGACATCGTGCTTTACAATATGGTCGCCGGTGTATGCGCCGGCCTCTGGAATCTTTGTTTAACCTCCTGATTCTCATGCCGCAACAACTCTAATAAAATCCACTATGCGAGGAGAGTGAAGTCACACTCCGCCACCTCGCCATTCCCCTGTACTCCGCCAAATCTCGTAATGGAATAGCCATTCGGAAGCCCATGGCACGATTGTTTCGGCCAAATACATATCATGTGTCCACTCTTTTGCCGAATGATACAGACAGAGCGAATTGTCCGGGTTGAAATGCGGTAAAATCTCGCCTGGTACGTTTTTCAGTGTGGAGGATAACGGAGTCGAACCGATGACCTCTTGCATGCCATGCATCTTTGGTACGATTGCCCAAGCCCCTTTGCGAAGATATGGCTGACAAGGTTGATACTTGATTTTCCCTTGCATGTAAACCAGGATGTAAACCAAAAAAATAAGGGGCCACGTTTTTCAACGTAACCCCTTGAATTTCAGTGTCGGGATACCAGGATTCGAACCTGGGACCCCCTGCTCCCAAAGCAGGTGCGCTACCGGACTGCGCTACATCCCGAAATTTATTTTGTCGGATACCAGGATTCGAACCTGGGACCCTCCCGATATGGATCGGGATGCGCTACCGGACTGCGCTACATCCCGAAATTTATTTTGTCGGGTCCCAGGATTCGAACTTGGGACCCTCCCGATATGGATCGGGATGCGCTACCGGACTGCGCTACATCCCGAAATTTATTTTGTCGGGTCCCAGGATTCGAACCTGGGACCCTCCCGATATGGATCGGGATGCGCTACCGGACTGCGCTACATCCCGAAATTTATTTTGTCGGGTCCCAGGATTCGAACCTGGGACCCTCCCGATATGGATCGGGATGCGCTACCGGACTGCGCTACATCCCGAAAAAAATGCCCGCCTGAGCGGGCAAAACCTTGCGGATAGGGCGGGATTCGAACCCGCGGTACGGGTTACCCCGTACGTCGGTTTAGCAAACCGGTGGTTTCAGCCACTCACCCACCTATCCGAATGGGACGCAAAGGTAAGGCGACGGCGTCCGATTTGCCAAATTAACGCTCCAACATTTTTTTCAGTTCCATCAATTCCGGGTGTTTCGACCCCGTGACCGAGGCTTTGGCGAGGTGTTCCTTCGCTTTGACGGTGTCTTTTTTCAGGACATAAATTCTCGCAAGCAGGCGGTTGACGTCGATGTTGTCGGGGCGTTTTTGGTATTCAGACAGGGCGTATGGCAGCGCTTTGTCGTAGTCGGGTTGCAAATGGGAGTACAAAGCGGCCAGTTCGAGACTCATGTTATGGCCTTTGTCCATGTCTTCCTGCATCATCTTCAGGATTTGCGGCACCAGCGCCTCGTATTCTGCCGTGCGGCCGGTTTTGCGGTAGAGTTCGGCTAATTTTTCATAAAAACCCACTTCGGGGATGATGGCGCAGGCTTTTTTCAGCAGTTCTTCCGCCTGGACGTAATGCTTCCGGTGCATTTCCACCTCGCCGAGGGCGGCGACGGCGAAAGGATAGTCCGGGCGTTCGGCGAGGATCATCCGGTATTGCAGTTCCGCATTTTTCCAGTCGCCGTAGGTCTTGCAGAGATTGCCTAATGTGAGCCGTGCCCAGGCGGTGGCTTCCTGGCCGGGGTAACCCGCTTTGATGGCCATGTCGAGGGCTTCGATGGCGCCTTTGACGTCGCCGTGGATCTCGCGGAGGTACGACACGCGCGAGTAGGAGCGCAGGTCGGGGCGGATGCTCACCATTTTATCGGCCATTTCGACGGCTTTGGCATATTGGCCAAGTTCGACGTGTGCGTCCACCAAAGCGCCGTAGATTTGGGCGTTGTAGGGATTGATCGCTGCGGCTTCGGAGGCCGTGGCCAGCGCGTTGGAAAAATCGTGCAGGGAAAGTTGCACGCTGGCTTTGGCGGCTAAGGCGCGGAAAAGCAGGTCCTTCTGGTCCGTTTTCAGGCCGGAAATTTCGCTCTGCGGGATCCTGGTCAGCACTGCCTCCAGCATTTGCAGGGCTGCCGGGTAGTAGTGCGGATGTTCGCCGGTGACCCGCGCTTCCTGGATAAAGAGTTCAGCTAATCCGAGCCGCGGTTCGAGGGCGTCCGGATCGGCGATCAGGGCCTGGCGTTGGGTGCCGTAGTAGTTCTGTACTTTATCCCATTCCTCTCCGCTGCGGATGGCTTCGTTGCGGTCGAGCAATGCGGGAATGGACGAGGCAATTTCATCAGCCGAAAGGCCGGCTTTGGCGGTTTGGATATTGCCGTCGGAAGTGCAGGCAAAAAGAAAAAGCCCGAAAGCGAGCAGTAAAAAGTGACAAGCAGGTGCGTGGAACATGGTTGATCGTATTTTATCGGATGTGTTTGGTTACACTTACGAGCAATTCGTTTCCACGGATTTACCATGACCCCAAAATATAGGTAACGAATTTTCAAAAATCTTTTTCCCGGCATTTTTCAACTCAATACCGGCTCTTATCTTTGACCTTAACATACCTGATTTATGACAAAAAAAGAACAACTGTACGACGCATTCGGAGAACTGGTCTACGTACTGGCAATGGCCGACGGTCAGATCCAGCCAGAGGAGATACAGCAGATCAAACAAATCCTGGAGGGACACCTGCAGGGCGCACAAATACAATGGTCTTTCGATTATGAAGCGAAAAAACACAGGCCGGTCGAAGAGGTGTACGAGGAGGTAATTGACACTTGCCGGCAGGTCGGTCCCGATCCCGAATACCTGTTCCTGATTGACCTGCTGGAAAAAGTCGCCGCCGTTTACGCCGGGAAAGACCGGCAGGAGGACCAGGTGATACAGGGTTTTACGTCAGATCTGATCGAGCGGTTCAGAAAGGACCTGGAAGCGATAGAATAAGCATCAGGGTTATCCGCAATATCCCCCACCCATTTATCCCTTTCAAAATGAACACAAAACGAGCGTTCTTCGAACTGTTGCTTTGCGCAACCGCCCTTCTGATGCCCTTTACCATTCTGGCGCAATGGGGAAAAATAAACGCTCCCAACTACCCCGGACTCAACGAAGTCGTTCGGCTGGACGACACGCTTTTTGCTACCGCCGTCGGCGAAGTGTTCAGGAGTGATGATGCCGGCGCGACCTGGGAAAAAATTTTCGAAGGTTACGCGCTTATCGTCAATCCTTTCGACAACGGGCTTTATGTGTTCAGCAATTCCGGTCCCGACGTATATGGCAGCACCGATTTCGGGCACACCTGGCAATACGGATTCACCTCCCCGGTGGGAGGCATACTGGTGCCTGGATTCAACCCGGATACGGTTTTCGTACATGAAACGAAAAATTTGTTGAGAAAAACGGCAAACGGGTGGGATACCGTGTTTCAGATAAACGGCCCCGGGGCGTACTTCAACAAGGTGGCGCGAACGGGCCAACACTTGTGGGTAGCAGCCACAACGGGCGCTTTTCATTCGCCCGACCTCGGCGAGACGTGGGAGCAACTGAACGCTGCCAACTCTTCGTTAGCGGTCGTGGGCGATACGGTGTTGCTGAGTTATTGCATATCCGACTCCTACCTGTTTCGCACCGCCGATTTCGGCGCCACGTGGCAAACCGACACCTTCTCGAATCCCCGCTTTTGCTCGATTGATGCCACAGAAGACGCATTTTTCAGCATCAATCCTTCCGACGGCAATTACAACATCTATACCTCCAAAAACGGATTGACGGATTGGAACGAGATTTACATCGATTCGCTGCACTGGATGCCCCGCGGTTTTCGCATTGTCAACAATCAAATGGTCCTTGCATGCCCGTCCGGATTGCCAAAATGGGTGAACGGACACTGGATATTTCATCAGTTCCCCCGGAGTGCCGTTTCCCCGACCTATGGAAACAGGCTGCTCGGGTATTTGGATAACTACCTGCTGTCCCAAACGAACTGGCACGGGCATTCAACAGATAACGGGACAACCTGGACCTCGTCGGCTGTGACGAATGGAATGCCTCGTTATGTGCAAAAAGCAGGAAATTTATACGCAGGTATCAGGCCAGTCCTGGAACCTGTGTTGTTCAAGTGCGCTGCCGACGGGCATTTTGAATGGGAAACGCTCCCGCTGCCGTTTATGCCACGGTCGCTGGCGGCCATCGGCGATACGCTGTATTTGCTTGAAACCGGTTCTTCGCCTGTTTATCGCTCCGTAGACGGCGGTCTGAACTGGGCTTCTTCCGGGCAAAGTTTTTTCAAAGACATATTTTCTTTAAACGGCAGGTTGTACCAATTGGGAGGGAACGGACTGATGTCAACTGCCGACGGGGGCGCCAATTGGACAAGCGTTTGGGATTCGGGGAACCCCGTGGATGGCACTTTCAACCTGTTGATAGAAGACGGCCATATCTACATCTACAATACAGTTTTCAAATGGGTGATGCATTCTGCCGACAAGGGTGCAAGTTTCGATACCCTCGACCTGCCACCTGTTACCAACAGTTTGGGCTTCGGATTCCGGGCCATAGGCAAGTGGAATTTTATCACAAACTTCAGCGATACGTTGTATGTCAAAAATGTTCAAAGCGACAACTGGCTTTATTTGCCAATGCCTTTTCCGCCCGGTACTGTGTCGGATGGCTGGAATAATATGACGGCAAACGACAGTTTTTTCTTTCTCCCAACCAACCTGGGAGAAATCTGGCGACTGAATGTCAGCCAGTTGGGAGAAGTCAGCGGCTGCGTTTTTCTGGACACCAACGGCAACAACAACCGGGACACCGGCGAAAAAGGTATTGCCAACGTATTGGTCAAGAGTCTTTTCACGGGCTTTTACGGAGTGACTGATACACTGGGAAAATTCAGTTTTGCCAACAACATCGAAAGCGATGTCATCCAACCCGTGACGGCATTCCCGCATTATTTTTACACCCCTGCCGAAGCGCCGGTTCAATTGTCTGACACCCTTCCGGTTTGTTTCGCCCTTCAAACGACAGAGACCATCAACGATCTATCCGTGCATCTTGTGGCACAAACGGCATTCCGAACGGGTTTTGACAACAGTATTTTTGCGACGGTTTTTAATGAGGGCACCACGACGCAATCCGGCACACTAAAACTTGTGCCGGATCCATTCCTTGAACTGCTCGCCACAATACCGCCTGCGAATACAGCGACCGGCGATACGCTTGTATGGCAATTTTCCAATTTCCCGCCACTGTCTTCCCTGACTTTCAGAATGGATGTCAAAACCGGGACAGCGCTCCCCGGAACGCCCGTAGTGATTACCGCTCAGGTTTCCGGCGCTGCCGATGCCGACTCTCTCGATAACGCGGATGTGCTTTCCGATTTCGTCGTCGCTTCCTACGACCCGAACGACAAATTGGTACGCCCGGCAACCATTCCGGACGATGGCGTCGCGAATGCGGAAATCCGGTACACCATTCGATTCCAGAATACGGGAAATATTCCCACCAATTTCGTCACGCTGCGCGACACTTTGTCGCCCTTCATCGAACCCGAATCCGTCCGGATACTCGGTGCAAGCCATCCGTTTTCCTGGAACCTCGAAAAGGGCAACATCCTCGTTTTCAGTTTCAATCCACTGTATTTGCCGCCCGCTGCCGTGGACGAACCCGGCAGTCACGGGTTCGTGCAGTTTGCCGTTCGCCTGAAAGACGGAGCAGGCCTGGGCGATTCGATTGCGAACACTGCCCATATTTATTTCGACTTCAACCCGGCCATTGTTACCAATACGGCGTTGACGGTCATCTCCGAAACTTCGGGTACCAGCACTTCCGTCATTGAAAACAGCCTGTCCATAACGCCCAACCCTGCGACCGGCAGGGTTTATATCCGGGCTGTGGGAGAAGTGGATGTACGGGGCACGATCTGTCTGTATGCCAGCAACGGGCAACTCGTCCTGAGCAGGACAACCGATGCAGCGGCAACCGAAATCAGTTTGCCCGATCTGCCGGTCGGGCAATACGTTGTTATTTGGCATTTGGGAGGCCGCATATTCAGCGGTGCCCTGACAGTTGTTAAAAACTGAACGTTACGAACCCCTTCACAAAAAACGGTGTGCCCGGCGTGTAATGGATATCTGCAACCGGCTCCGGTTCATCCTTCAAGCGCGATTCGGTCTCGAACTGCGCCTCCTTCCATTCGCGGTTCAGCAGGTTTTGAACGGAGAATCCGAAATCCAAATTCCCTTTTTTCCAGCCTGCCACTGCATCGAGCAGGAAATAACCCTCGGCAATGAGGCTGTTGTCTTCATTGGCGGCACGGTCGCCGAGGTAACGGAACCGGAGGCTGCCATAGAGGCCCCTGCCTTTGTCCCAACTCAGGCCGCCCGTGCCTGTCCACTCCGGAGCGAGCGGGATGTACTGCGCGCCTTCCGGCTCGTCATTGGAGCGGGCGTGCGAATACGTCACGTCCGTGTCGGCGAACAAATAGCGCAACAGTTGCAGACGGGCTGAAAAGTCCGCTCCGTAACGGGTGGTCTTGCCGCCCGGCTCCACGACACCTTCGTCGCCGACGTACACAAACTCCTGATCCAGTGCGAGATACCAGGCGGCCACATTGAACAACAGGGCGGGGGCGGGTTTGAAAATAGCGCCCACATCCACGCCCAGCGCTTTCGGTAATATCTGTTGTCCGTCCTGCGGCACCACCACGCGGGCATCGTTGGAATGAAAACCGTAGCCGCTGTTGGCGTAAAGCCGCACGGATCTGTTGAGGTCGTAATAAAGGTTGAGTTTGGGGCTGAAGATAGAAGCCGTCACCTGCGCGGGTTCGTATAATGAATCGAGTTGGTCTTCATAAGCGAACCGGAAGAAATCGAAACGGGCGCCGGTGTTCAACGACAGCCGCGGCGCAATTTCCCAGGTCGCGGAAGCGTAAGCGCCGATATTGGTCTCCTTCACGTCGCCGAGGGCGATGGGGTATTGCGTAAAATTCCGCTGAACGGTGCGCGAGAGCTCATTGTCGTTCACGTCGTCGTTGCGAAAGAAAATACCCAATTCGCCGAACAGGCGTTTGCCGCCCAACTGGCTTTCAGTCTGGAACGAACCGTTGTAACCGAAAATATTGCGCCGTTCCTTCTGCCGGATCTCGTCGCCGTTCGCCGGCTCGTTCAGGAAAAAAGTGAAATTGGAAAATAACTCGAAGGCGTAGTTGGAATAATACAGTTGATTTTTGATCAAACTGTTGTTTTTCAACATCCTCATGTGCTCGAAATTAAAATTGTACCGGCTCGTGATGCCGCCTTCGTTGTCGTCTATCGCGCCGAATCGGTCAATCAGGCCGTTCGCAACAGCCCGTTCCGGGATTTGCCCCGAAGCGTCCCACGAACTTTGGAATGCCGAAGCGGAAAGGGTAATGCGTTGTTCGTTTTCTAATGTCGCGTTGTATTTGCCGAAAAGGTTCAGGCGGCGGAATTGCTGCGGGCTGTCGAAGTAACCGTCCGAATAGAACACTTCGGAAGCAAGGTAGGCATGCCGGTTACGCCGCGCGGCGTTATCGCCCAACAGATTAAAACCACCCACAGCGCGCGCGGTGGCAAACTGCCCGCCTTCCACTTTCAGAAAACTGTTGTCCAGTGCATCCGCGGTTTTGAATCGCACGAGACCGGCAGTGGTGAAATCGCCCGCATCAGCGTAGTAAGGGCCTTTTTTGAATTCAACGTTTCCGATGATCTCAGGAATGACGAAATGCAGATCGGCATAACCCTGTCCGTGCGCATGGCTGACCATGTTGACGGGCAGGCCATCCACCGTAAGGTTGATGTCGGTGCCATGGTCTATGTCGAAGCCGCGCAGAAACATCTGTTCAGCCTTGCCGCCGCCGGCGTGTTGGGCGATGAACAAGCCCGGCACCAATCGCAGCACATCCTGCGACGTCGCAAAAGGTCGAGTGCGGATGTCGAGCGCGCTGATGCTCTGGAAGGGCTGGGCTACCGAAGTTTTTATTTCCACGTCTTTGAGGTCAACAGCCGTCGCGGCGAGGCTGATGCGCAGCACAGTGGTCTCGGAATCGCGCACATTTACGTCGGTCATGGTTTTGGTTTCAAAACCCACGTAGTTGAAGGTAAGCGAATAGCCCCCTGCCGGGAGGTTGCTGAAACTGAAAAAACCGAGCGCGTTGGTGGTTGTGTATCGTCCCGCGGGTTCGAGGCGAACGGTGACGCCGGTAAGTTCCAGCCCCGTTCCGGCTTCGGTGATCTGCCCGTTGATGGAGCCGTTGTGAACGCGGTTGTTTCTTTCATCCAGTGGGTTGGCTGAAGATGAAAGGATGAAAAACAGCCACATCGCGAGGGCCATCGAAGCTTGCAGTAGATTGTTTTTCATTTTTATGGTCTTGCTTTGAAAAAGTGTACAGGATGCATGGGACTTGTACTTACGATATTGGGGGAGATTTCGGATTTTATTGAACAGGGAAATATGGGATTTTTCTACGTGTCATATCCCAGAAACAGATCAGGGGTCTGTCCTCGAAAGGCAAACCCCTGATCGGATGTCGGGAATCCAATGTCTAAGTATATGGACAAAATAAATTGACATTGGACGTTGGACATTTGACCATGACAACCATTTTTTAGTCAAATGTCCAATGTCAAAAATCCAATGTCCGCTAACTTAAAAATCTAAAATCAGGTAAAATACTATTCCACATCGAACGCCTGCTCGTGCGCCAGGCCAAACACACCAATCCCGTGATCGAGATTGGTGTACGTCGTCACCGGTTCGGCCAACGGAAAATCATCCGTCTGGTATTTGCGTTCCGCCGATACTCCCCAGAGATAGTATTCTTCGGTGATCGCCCGCACGTAGACCCGGAAGGTATAACCACTGATTTCTTCCATCCGGGCGGCAAATTTGTAGGATTGGCCGTCGAAAAAACGGTCGCTGATCGCTATGCCGCCCCCGTAAGTGAGCTCGGCATTGGGGTCGTCGGAATCAACGGCAGCAAGCGCAAAGTTCTGGTAGCCAATGGTGTCTATAATTGTGTTTCCCAACGAATCGTAGGTGAATTCCAGGATGGGGTAAAAAATGGCCATACGGATCTCGTAAAAATTCTCTACTCCCGCCTCGTCTTTGAGGTATACGTCCATTGCCGACAATCTGGAACCGTCGCCGTCTATGCCGGCATTTTCACGAAAACGCACGGAATCCACCGCCACCGGTTGGGGCATGGTCTGGCGGCTGGTCACCGTCGGAAAATCGGGATGGGAAGCCTTCAGTTCGTAGATTTTGCCAGGCTGGAAAAAATCAGGTAATACGAGGGCTTCATACACTTTCTGGTTATCGGGCGAGATGCCAAGCGTCGCTTTCAATTGTCCGTCTTCAAAAATTACAACAGTCGCGCCCGGTACTGCCCAGGCGCTGTCCGGTACGTTTTCCAGAATGCCGTAATTCTGCGTCAGTGCGAGCTGGAAACTGGAGTCCTGGTTGGTGCCGAAGCCGTGCACTACGAATTGTTTTTCGTATTCAGGCGGATCAATGTCGAGCGTTTGAGAGAAAAAATCCTCGGAGCAGGAAGCGAAACCTGCGCTGATGATAAAAAGAAAAAGGATATATCGCATGGTGGTGAAAGTCGTTTGATGTTGTTTGAAGTTGTGTGATGTCGTTTAAGGTGCTTCGAAGTCGAATGGATCGCATTGGCTTCAAACGCATTCGGAATGGAGGTTAAAATTTAAAACTATAACTCACGTAAGGGATGACGGGGAAAAGGCTGATCTGTTTCAATACCGATCGTTCTGTCGTTTGTCCGTTTACGTATTCATAATCGGTGTCGAGCAGGATAAAAAACGGGTTTTTGCGGTTGTAGGCATTGTATGCTCCGACCGACCAGGTGCGTTCGTAGCGTTTTTTCTTTTTGGTAAAATCCACACCCACATCGAGGCGGTTGTAGGAGCGGTAACGGTAGTTGTTGCGCTCCGGCGTGTGCGTCGTCACCCAGTCACCGTAATAATAGCCGTTGTCGAGGGGATCGGGCGTTTGGTATTTGGAAGTGCCGAGCGTAACGGCGTTGCCGGTGGAGAATACCCAGGTGGCGGCTACCGATACCCTTTCGCTGATCTTGTACGAGCCGGTTACCTCGAAATCATGGCGCCGGTCGAACTTGTATGGATACCGCGCGCCCTGGTTGATGTCGTCGAACTGACGCCACGCCCAGGAGAGCGTGTAGCCCACCCATCCGTTGAGGCGGCCTTTCTTTTTCTGGAGGAACAGTTCGAGGCCGTAGGCCGTACCGTCGCCTTGCGAAACGCGGGTCTGCCAGTCGTCGAACTGGAAAAGACTCGCTCCTTCCTGAAAGGCGATGACGTTTTTCATTTCTTTGTAGTAGGCTTCGGCACTGAATTCATACGCTTTGCCGATGCTTTTGGCTACTCCCAATGCTGCCTGCCAGGAGTCCTGGGGCTTCACGATTTCCGTGGTCGGCAGCCAGAGGTCGGTCGGCAGGCCGATGGTTTCGTTGGTAAGCAGGTGGATGTATTGGCGCATCGTGCTGAAAGCGCCCTTGAGCGCCCAACCGCGGTCGAGCATGTACCGCGCATTGAGGCGGGGTTGGAGGGAGAAGTAAGGATTGTTTTTTACCAAAAAACCGGAAGCGTGCAAACCGTAGTTAACGCGAAAGCGGTCGGTGACCTTCCAGTCGTCTTCAGCATAGAGCGCAACTTCCGTGGCATTGATCTTTGGCTGGCCGATGACGGTGCTGATATTCGTATCGTCCTCGGTTTCAATTATTTTGGTTTCAAAACGACCGGGAGAAAAGGTATGCACGATCGCATTTGCCCCGAATTTGACGAGGTGCCGCGGGTTGGGCACAAAATCGAAATCCACTTTCGCCGCCACGTCGTCTATACCGGAGAAATAGTGGAGCGAGTAGGAGGATTCATCCAGAAGATTGCCGTTTTCAAATTCCTTGTCGCCCGAGGCCGCCTTCGTATCGAACCTGTAGCGGCTGTAGGTCAGGGTGGTGTTGGCGAACAGGCGCGGCGACAGCAGGTGGTTCCAGCGCAGGGCGGAGGTCAGGTTGCCCCAGCCGAGGCCGGAATTGGTGGTGTATTCGTTTCGTTCGCCACCGTATTCGTCTCTTTCTTCCAGATCGAGGTAAAACTTGTCTTTTCCCGTGTAAAAACTCAGGTAGAGCCGGTCTTTGTCGGAGAAACGGTGGTTAACCTTGGCATTCAAATCGTAGAAATAATAGCCCGCCACGCCGTCCGAACCGTCGGATTTGAAACCCGACTTGATGAGCGGGCGCGCCAGCACATCAATGTACGTGCGCCTTCCCGACACAATAAACGATGACTTGCCTTTTTGTATCGGACCTTCCAGCGTCAGTTTGGAAGCGACGGTGCTGATGGAGCCTTCGCCGTGAAACTCGTTTTCGTTGCCCTCTTTCATGTTGATCTCCACGACCGACGACAGTCGCCCGCCGTATCGCGCCGGGAAACCGCCCTTGGTGAGCGATACGTCCTTGATGGCGTCGGTATTGAACACCGAAAAGAACCCGAACAGGTGGCTGGCGTTGTACACCGGCACGCCGTCGAGCAGGATCAGGTTTTGGTCGGGGCTGCCGCCGCGCACGTACAAACCTGCCTGACCTTCACCGCCGCTGGCCACGCCGGGCAGGAGTTGCAGCGCTTTCAGCACGTCTTTTTCGCCGAGGATGGCCGGCACCCGCTTGATCTGTTCGATGGGCACGTCAATCCGGCTCATTTGGGCGCGCTCTTCGATGCGCTCATATTTGTCGGCCACGATCTCCACCTCTTTCAGGACTGCCGAGGAATGCAGATTGACGTTGAGTACGGGATTGTCTTTCAGTAAAAAAGAAAACGCCTGCGGTTCGTAGCCGATGTAGGTCACATAGATGAGCACCGAATCGGCTGGAAGCGTCAGGCTGAAGAAACCGTAGGTATTGGTGACAGTGCCTTGTCCCGATTTGCGCTCGGCAACGGTGGCGCCAATGAGCCGCTCTCCGCTCGAGGCGTCGCTGACGTAACCGCTAACGGTATACCTGTCGGGCGCTTGGGAAAAAGAAATAATGGGAAAAAGAAGGCCCGCCGTCGTCAGGACTATTGCGGGTAAAGAAGGAAAGCGGGAAAAAAGGAATGGGAAAATCGCGATGTTTGTGTTCTGTCCAGGTGGGTGCATAAGATAATGAATGGGTTCTAGTGATGCAGCGATGGACGCTGGCCCCTTTCATTTCGTTGGCAGCCTGAAGGTGGTTTAATATTTTTTTAACGGAACATAAGCCATCCATAAAAGGTCAAAATATTATCGTTCCTAAAATCCGGGATGAGCCCTTCGAATCGGGGGCAAAACATATTTGCGACCTTTTATAAGGTTTCCCGCAGATTGCTCTCTCCATCTGCGAAAATCTGCGCAATTTTTTCTGCGAAAATCTGCGGGAGATATCTTTACATTTGATTGTTCTCTCCATCTGCGAAAATCTGCGGGAAATCACTCTACGTCGTCTAAAACGAGTTTGCCCCTGATTCGCATGCCCCATAGTGGAGATATTTAGGCGGGAAATGAGATTTTTCCCATACCCACCAGCGGAACGCCCCCCAGCGTGACTCCTTCCGCGACACTTCCGGCCACTGTTTCATTGGCCAATACGGCGAAAAGCACCGCTTCTTTGGCATCGCCATCCACTCCCAGCGCTTTCATGGGTTTGATCTTCCAGCCCGGCAATTTTTCTTTCAGGTGCTTCACGATCAGCGGATTGTGTGCGCCGCCGCCACTGAGATAGAGTGCAATTGGGAATTGGGAATTGGAAATGGTCCGGTGCAACGCTTCTGCGATCGTATCGGCGGTGAGCCGGGTAAGGGTCGCCATGAGATCGTATGGATTGGGGTTGCCTTTGGGCAGTTGGCGGACGGCGGTTTGCACCCAATCTGGTGAAAAAAGTTCGGGGCCGGTGGTTTTGGGAAATGGCCGGGCAAAAAACGGCTCCGCTTTCAGAATATCGAGCAGACGCTCGTCCGGGCGACCGGCCTGGGCGAGCAGGGCATTTTCGTCGAAGGGCACCCCGAACAACGCGCGGGCGAAGGCGTCGAGCAACGTATTGCCCGGCCCGGTATCGGTGGCAAATGCTTTTTCCGGGTCGCCGTCACTAGGCAGGTATGTGAAGTTGGCGATGCCGCCGATGTTGAGCAAAAACCGGTTCTCGCCATTTTTAGAAAACAAAAAATAATCGCCGTAGAGGGCGAGGGGGGCGCCTTCGCCGCCTGCCGCGACGTGTTTTTGGCGGAAATCAGAAATGGTCAGGATACCGGTATGCCGGGCCAGGTGGTCGCCGTCGCCGATCTGGAGGGTCGCATTGGGGTAATCGGCCAATCCGTGCAAAATACGGGGGGCGTGAAACACCGTCTGACCGTGGCTGGCGAGCAGATCCACGTCGGCGGAAGGAACGTTCCAATCGGCGAGGCATTGGTTGGCCATGCGCGCATGTCGTTCGGCCACGAGCACATTCAAAAAAGCAAGATGCTGGAAATCAATCTCTTTTTTTGCAAAAACCCTGCGGATCTCGTTTTTGAAATGATCGTCGTAGGGCAGGGTTGCGAATCGCAACACCTTTACCCGTGTGCGGCTGCCTGTACCGGTGAAGGCGCAAAGGGCCACATCCAGACCGTCGAGCGAAGTTCCGGACATGAGACCGACGATGAGGCGGGTGCGTTTGCGGGCAATGGCGGCGAGTTGCAGGACGTGGGATTTCATAATTGTGCGGAATTTGGTGATGGATCGCAGGCGGGCAAACGTAGGCAAAAACCAGGTCGGCAATAGCATCGTAATCCATCAAAAATGGAAGGATTATTACCTTTGGGCTGGTATTTCAGCAATTCTTTTCCCTTTCACATTATCCGTCTATGTTCAAGATAGAATCCGACATCCGCCGCGCCGCTACCTTGCCCGGCACGTTTTACAACGCACCCGAAGTGTTCGGGACAAGCCGTGAGAAGATATTCGCCCGGTCCTGGCAAATGATCGTGCAGGCGGAGAGCACCGTGAAATTGCCGCACGATGCGATGCCGTTTTCCTTTATGGATCATTTTATCGAGGAACCGCTGTTGTTGCTGCGCGACGGAAAGAATGAATTGCATTGTATGTCGAATGTTTGTACGCACCGGGGCAAAATATTGGTGGAACATCCCGGCAGGATCGAACGCGGCATCATCTGCGGTTACCACGGCCGGCGTTTTCAGTTGGACGGCACATTCGCCGCCATGCCGGAAACCGAGGGCATGGAAAATTTCCCCTGCGCCGACGATAATCTGACACGGCTCCCGGTACGGCAGTGGCGCCAGTTCGTTTTTACTTCGCTCGATCCCGCTTTCCCTTTCGACGACTGGGTTGCAGGCATGGAACGCAAAACAGGCTTCCTGCCGGTTGAGCATTTTCGCTTCGATGCTGCGCGTTCGAGGGATTACTTGGTGAAAGCCAACTGGGCCCTGTATTGCGACAATTACCTCGAAGGATTTCACATCCCATTCGTGCACAAAGGGCTTGCGGCTACGCTCGACTGGGGCGCTTACCGGACGGAATTGTTCGATTGGAGCAACGTTCAGATCGGTATTTCCAAAGGTGGGGAAGAAGTGTTCGAACTGCCACCGGATCATGAAGACTACGGACAGTCTATCGCTGGCTATTATTTCTGGCTTTTTCCCAACATTATGTTCAACTTTTATCCCTGGGGTTTGTCGCTGAATATCGTACGGCCCTTGCAGGTGGATTTGACGAAAGTCAGTTTTCGCGCCTATGTTTGGGACGCCGCAAAGTTGGGCAAAGGCGCCGGAGCGGACCTCGATCTTGTGGAACGGGAAGACGAAGCAGTAGTGGAGCAGGTGCAAATCGGCACACGCTCCCGCTTTTACCGGCACGGGCGTTTTTCACCGAAACAAGAAAAAGGCGTGCATCACTTTCATCGCCTGGTTTCTGAATTGCTCGGATAAGAAAAATTTTTCGTTACCTTTCCCCCGCCAAACCCGGACATTTATAATCACGCTACTTACCATGAGCAAATTTTTACTCCGGCTTTTCCCGGCTGCCTTGCTGTTGTTGTGGTTTCAGGCGAATATTGCAGCTGCCTGTGTGGACAGTGTGCGATTAGAAATTCACTCCGTCCAGTGTTACGGTCTGCGCAATGGCGTCGTTCATGTGGATTCAGTTTATGGAGGGGAAAAACCATTTTTTTATTCTATTGACGGCCAATCGTATAGTACCAATCCGACACTCGATCACCTCTGGCCGGGCGTTTACACCCTTTATGTGCGCGATGCCTCCAATTGCGTCAGGCAATGGTCCGTGACCGTTCCGGAGCCGGAGGAATTGCTGGTTCAACTGACAGCCCAAAAAGATACCGTTGCATTGGGCGAACCGGTGGAGTTGAGGGCTGTGGTGACGCCCGAAGGTATACCGGTGACGGCCATAGAATGGCGTCCGCCCGATCTGTTTCCGCAGCAGGGATCGTTGGCGCAAAGTGTTCACATTTCGGAAACCACCACTTTCGCCGTTGAGATACACACCAAGGACGGCTGCCTGGCCAGGGCACAGACTACGGTGGAAGTGGAAAAGATCAATCTGTATTTTCCCAATGTGATCAAGCCCGGCAGCAATCAGGATGCTTATTTCACCGCCTTTGCCGGTGAAGGCGTGGCGCGCATCGTGGCGATGCAGGTATACAGCAGGAACGGCGGCCTGGTATTCGAGCGCCGCGATTTCGCACCCAACGATCCGATCAAAGGCTGGAATGGCCGTTGGCAGGGCAAATACGTCCAATCCGGCGTATATCTCTGGAATACCATCGTTGAATATTCCGATGGTCAGCAAAAGCGTTTCAACGGCACAGTAACAGTCGTTAATTGAGAGAATGTTGTTGGTTCTTGTATAAGCAACCAACAACCAACAACCAACAACCAATAACCAATAACTAATAATCTATCTTCAGCGTTTCTCCTTCCTGGTACACGGCTTTGGAGCGTTTGACTGTCCATTTTTGGCCGTCTACGGTAGTGAACGACTGACCGTCCTGTAATTTGAGGTTGTACTGGACGACTGTCAGGGCTGCGTCATAGAGCGTGGCGTGGACGTCGGCGAGCGATTGTTTGGACCGGACAATTTCCATTTCCGCAAGGCCGAATTCCTGCAATCCCCAGGTATAGCCGCTGTTCAATTCCTGGTCCTGGGTCATACCGAAATAGACCCAGCAATACAGCGGAATGGCCTGGTTGTCGCGCATGTTTCGCGCAGCCGATGTATAAAATCCTTTCGACAACAAGAGGTATTGATCGGCCATGTAAGTGCCGCAGGAGTTGGTGTTCTCCAATACGCCGCCAGCCACCGAAGTGAACAATTTGTGCAGATCGAGCGATTTGCCTTCTTTCCCCACGACCGATATGACCGCCTGGCTTTGGTGGCGCAAGGCCTCGTCGGCGCCATTTTTCCAGAGCCAGGAAATCCGCGCTGCAGTGGCGATTTCAGCGGCAGGAACCGGATAATCGAGAAAGGCGATCATAACCGTCGCGGCGCCGGGGCCGGTGAATACGATGGTCTTTTCGGCGACGCTGGAAGAATCCGTTTTGATTTTCCAGTCTTTCCGGAGCGATGCGAGCAGGGTTTGGGCGTTGGGAATGGTTTTATCGTTCAACAGTATGGTGCCGCTGACAATTTTTTGTTCCGTAGCGGGGGCCTGATCTTTTTTTTGTGCAGCAGTTGTCAGGGAAAAAACGGCGTTGAAAGCCAGTAACAGGATGAAAAGACGCATGATGTGGTAGTGTAGTTTTTGAAATGCGGCACAAGAACGTTGGAAATGATCTTTTGGTCTAACGGATCAGCGTCACATTTCCCTTCAACGCTTCGCGGTAGCCATCCTGGTACTCCACTTCCACGAACCAGACATAGACGCCAGGGTCGCACTCCTTGCCCCGGAACACGCCGTCCCACCCGCGGGAATCGTCATTCACTTTAAAGTTCTGATCCTGGTAAACCAATTCACCCCAGCGATCGTACACGTTGAAGGTCACTACGTTGCGGATCTGAAGACTTTTACCGTATACCACCAGCCGGTCGTTGTTGAGGTCGCCGTTGGGAGAAAAGCCGGTCGGGACGAAGACACCGCGCGGTTTTTCTACGGCGATAGTGACCTGTGTTTCACCCCGGCAGCCGTTTTCGTCGGTCACCTGTACGACATAGGTATTGGTCTGGTAGGGTTTTACCCGGATCATACTGCACTCCGGTGAATCCACGCAGATCAGGTTTTCAACCAAAAAACTGCGCCATTCATATTCCACCATGCCAACGGCGTTGCTCACATCTGCGCTGATGAGCAGGCTGTCGCCCAGGTATATGACGGTCGTATCGAGTCCGAGCGTCACCTCCACCGGCAACGGCTGGCCGAGCGTATCCGTAAAGGCGGTGATGCACCCCTTGCCGTCTTTCACCAGGAATGTATAGTTGCCCGCACCCAAACCGACAAAAGTACTGCTGCCGCCGAAAGGGCCGCCATTGATGCTGTACCGGAAGGGCGGGGCACCGTTGCTGATAAGCAGGCGGATGCGACCGTCCCTGCCGCCAAAACACAGCGGGTCGTTATTTTCGCTTTGAATATGCAATGAATCGGGGCGTATTACGACCACCGAATCGGTCAGCATGCAACCGTTTTTATCCGTAACATCGAGCGTGTAAAGGCCGGGGCCGAGTCCGCCGATCTCCGGGCCGGAATCGCCTGTATTCCATTGATAATTGTAATCAGGCGTCCCCCCCATCACAGTGGCAGTAACCACAGCATTGCTGTCGTAACTGCATAGAAGCGGTTGTACCCCGAATGCTACGCTGAGCGGTGCAGGTTCGGTCACGATGACGGTATCCTTATCCGTACAACCTTTGGCATCCTCGATATCCAGGATGTATTGGCCGGGTGCCAGATTGGCAATTCCGGGGCCTGTTGTATTGCTGTCCCACACATATGTAACGGGCAGTACTGCACCTGTAATTCCGATGACTTCGGCGGACCCGTCGGCAAACCCGAAACAGCTGACATTTTCAATGGCGATCTGGGCGGTGATAGGCGGCGGCTGCGTCATAAAAAAGGAAGTGTCGCCACTGCATCCTTCAAAATCGGTGGCCGTGACCGAATATGTCTTACCCCCGGCCAAACCGTTCACAAACAGCGCATTAGGCGAATTGGGTATGTTCCATTGGTAATTGTATAGCGTCGTATCGCCCATGCCCGCGCCGCCAGAAATGAAATTGATGGCGGCCTGACCATCGGAGCGGCCAAAACAGGTTGGCTGAACGTGGGCAATGCCGATCTTGATTTCTTGTAGTTGCTGAATTTCAATACTTTGAGTAGCAGTGCATCCCCGGCTGTCGCTCGCGGTCACTGTGATCGAACCCAGCGGCAGATTGGTTGTGGTAGAGCCCGTCTGGCCATTGCTCCAGGCATAGGTAAAAACGGGGCCGTTGCCGCCGGATGCGGCTGCGAGCGCTTCGCCGTTGCTTTCGCCAAAACAGGCTACGCGGGTTTGTGAAGCGATGACCAATACCGGCGTGGCGGGTTGTGCAACGGCAATGCTGGTTGTGGCGGTGCATCCGTTGGCGTCAATGGCCGTGACAATGTAATTGCCCGCCGGCAATGCGGTGATCGTTGAGTTGGTCGGTCCCCAATTCCAGGCGAATTGATAGGGCGTACTGCCGCCGCTTGCGTTGGCCGATGCCGTTCCATCAGCGTCGCCGAAGCACGTCACGTCCGTTTTTGTAATGGCCACCGTAAGAAGATCAGGCTGGGTAATTTCGGCCGATGCGCCAATCGTGCAACCGTTGCCATCGCTTACGGTGACGAAATAGGTGCCTGCACTCAGATTGACCGCGATCTGTCCGGCCTGCATGCCCGGATCGTTCCAGAGGTAGTTAAAGGTACCTGTGCCGCCATGTACATATACGGCAATACGACCATCGGTTTCGCCGTAACATTTAACCGGATTGGGAACGATACTGTCCAGAACGAGAGGGTCGGGACAAGTCAGGGAAATGGTATCAGTGATGATGCAGCCGGCATTGTCGGTCAGGGTCATCCTGTAATCGCCGCAGGGAAGATTGGAAATGCCGGCGCCTGTGGCGCCGTTGCTCCACTGAATAACATACGGTTGGCTGCCCCCGCTGACGGTGGCGAAAATGGAGCCGTCCTGAAAATTGGCGCAGGCAGGAGGGATGTTATCAAAATGAATATCAATCGGTGATGCAGAATCAATGGTCACTTTATCCGTCATGGTACAGCCGAGAAAATCCTGCACGGTGACCATGTAAGTGCCGGGACAGAGATCAGTCACCGTCGGCGAACCATCCGGCAGGGAGGGGTCTTCCCACAGGTAATTATAGGGCCCTGTGCCGCCGGAGGCCGTCACTGTCGCCGTACCGCCGCATTGGTAGGCACATTGTTCGGCGACAACGCCTGTAAAACTTATCGCCAACTGCGATGGGGCGCCGACGGTGATCGAGGTGACAAAACTGCAATTGTTGGCGTCCGTAACGGTCACAGTATAGGTACCGGCGGCCAGGTTGATGGCTTTTTGCGTATTTTGGGCTTGCGCGTCGCTCCATTGATAGGCATAAGGCGGAGTGCCGCCTCCGGGAAAAACAGTTGCCGTGCCGTTGATCCCGCCAAAACACGTCGCATCTTTGGCAGCGGTGCTGTCGGCAACCAGCATGGGCGGCTCCATCACAAGCACAAAGGTCGCTACCTGACAACCTGCACCGTCGGTGATGGTGACATAGTGAAAACCGGCGTCCAGGCCGTCGGCGGTTTGAGTCGTATCGCTGTTGTCCCAGTCGTATTTATAAGGTTGGGTGCCTCCGGACACTTCGATCGTTGCAACCCCGTCGGCGCCACCATTGCAACTGACGGGCATTTGGAAAGAGCTGAAATCGAACGCTTCCGGTTCATTCACCGTCACGCTGTCGGTGGCGGTGCATCCGTTGGCGTCAGTCGCAGTGACGGCATAACAACCGGCATACAAGCCGCTGACGGCCGCACCGTTGACCACACCGCCTGAAGCGCAACCCTGCCAGGCGAAGGTGATGGTGCCTGTACCACCGGTTGCCGTCGCCGAAGCGGCGCCGTCGGGGTCGCCGTTGCAATTGGCGTCGTCGGCAATAGCAGTGATCTCGATCGCTTGGGGTTCGGTGATGCTGACAGTGACTGTATCGCTGCAACCGATAGAATCGCGGACGATGACTTCATGGCTGCCTACCGGGAAAATATTGACCAGATTTCCGCTCTGATAAGCGGTGCCGTTGAACCAGTATTGGACGGGGGGCGTCGCGTTGGCGACCGCAATAACTGCCGACCCGGTGGCAGTACCCTGGCAAAGCGCGGGCTGAGTGCTGCTCAATGTGGCGCTCAGGTTACACACAAAAAACGGTGCGCCGGCAGCGGTCACATCCGGCGGGCAATTGGGGCCGCCTCCGACGGCCCTTACTTGTATGAAGATCACATCTCCCGAAACGAGCCCTGTGATGACGTGTGAAAGGTTGCCGTTGGCCGGTATCCAGCCGTTGTTGTTGACGTTGACTTCGTATCCGGTAGCGCCAGGTACGGCATCCCACACCCAGGTCATGGTTCCCGCGTTCATACCTCCCAATGTGAGATTCGCCGGGGCGGGGAACATGGTGGAAGTCTGTATCGTCACGGTGTCCGAGTGCTGACAGTTGAATTTGTCATTTGTCGTCACGGTGTATGTCGTTGTGACCGGGGGCGTTGCCACCGGATTGGGGCAGTTGTTGCACGACAAAGTGCCGGCGTTGGTCCACGAGTACGTGGTGGCGTTGAAATAGTTGAACCCGATGCTCCACCATTTCACCTTGCCGTACTGGTTGATGCCGAAACCATCGGATACCACCAGTTTCCAGTCGCCATTCACTTGCGCGTTGTTCAGGTTTGCCCAGTTGCCTTCGGGCTTGTAGGTGCCGTTGAACGGAGCGGCGTTCCCGACGATGCTGTTGGTTGCCGACGGCGTAAAACAGGTGATCTTGTAATTGTCGCCCGCCGCGCCATTGCCGGTGGAAAGTTCCAGTTGTTTGCCGTCGGGCGCGCGCAGATAGATGTTCAGATCGGCGTCGAAATCCGTTTCGATGTCTATACAAATAGAGGAAATCTGGGTCAGCGGATTGGTCAAAGTATTGTATCCCAGACTATTGACTGCGATTGGAGAAAGGTATGGATTGGGGTGGGGGTGATTGGCGTTGCCGATCTTGTAATCGGGGTAGGCTTCGAAGCGCACTTCAAAAGTATCGGGGGTCAGGGTGCCGGCATCGAGTGCGACAGCTTGCCCTACGCAGACCGAGGTGTCGCGCAAGGGGGTGAAATTGCCCGGACAGGAGTGGCAATTCGGGTGGGTAAAAGGGAGCACCGGTAGGGTGATCAGCGTATCCCAGGCGCATCCGAAATTGTCAGTGACCGTGAACACATAGCCGGCGGTGCCGCCGTTTTGGGGCGAAGCCGCTATGGAGTCGGGCGATGAAAAGAAAATGGAAGGATGGTTGTTCCAGTTCCAGGTGGTGAACTGCGGCGTGAAACTTTCTATGTTGGGATACAGCGCTTCATTGAATTGGATGCCCCATGAAAAAATAAAGCCGTTGTCAATCGGCCAGAGGTCGGTGACGGTGATCGTCCATTCGCCGTTGAGCGGGCAGCCGATCAGGTCGGAAAAAGGCTCGTAAGGTTCGTAATCACCCGCTGGAAGGGTGCCGCCGCCGCCCGGCAATACCGTATTGGCATACGTGAGCCAGGTCGGGTTGGGCGCGTTGGGCGTCCAGCAATAGTCGTAGCCCGTTCCGGGGATGGGATTGAACAGGTCGTTGTCGTTTGGGATGCCGAGATAGACCTGAGAGCCGGTTTGCCCGCCGAAGTTATGCAGGATGATGCTTTGACCGTTCGGGCACGTCAGGCTGATCTCGATGTCGCGCATCCACGAATGCTCCATATTGACACAAATATTTTCCAGGTCATTGGGGTCAACCAACACCTGACCGGGAGAGAATTCCGTAAAAAAAATGGTCGTCTCGTAAGGAATTCCCGTGCCGTCGGGTAAGGCAAGCGAGTCGGAGCGGCTGCCTTCCACCGCAAAAGCCGATTCGTGCGGCAGCACTTGCAGGGTTTTGCCCGTCGCCGTCGAGTCCAGCCCGGCGCTCAGGTGAATGGTATCGCCCGCGCAGACCGGGCCAATGGCTGTAGCAAGGTAGAAGGAGGGCCGGGGCGCCACGCGCACCCGCTGACTGATGAGGTTGGTGCTTCGGCACCCCTGCGTATCGGTCAGAAAGAGTTGGACGTAGTAGCCGCCGGGTTCGTCGTATCGGTGCGAGGTATTAGGGCCGTAGGAGATCTCGCCGTCGCCGAAATTCCATTCGAATACGGTTGTCAGATCGGATTGCGGGTAGGAAAAACCGTTTTGCGGATAAATACCGACTCCGTTGAAGAACACCCGCTCGCCGGGGCAAATGTCAATCCAGCCGGTATCGGCGGGTAAAGTGGCGGGATTGGTGGATACCAGGTCGGCCAATACCGTCTGGCAGGAAGGAACGCAGGAGATCACCGCCGCCCAGCCGGTGGCAGTACCCGTCGCGTCCGAGTTGAAAGTGACGGTCAGGCAACCGCTCGCGTTGACTGCCGTTGCCTGCACGATGAATGGCGCCCCGGGCAGGTAGTCACCGGAGCACGACAACAAAGGCGCTGCGGGCGTGGGGCCGTCGTAAAAGCAGAGTTCGTCGCCTGCAGCGAGGTCCACGCCAGAGAAATTGAGCCGTATATGCGTTCCCGACGAGCCGTCGGAGCAAATGGTGGTCGTCAGGCTTTGGTTGTTGCCGTAGTTGCCCGCGCCGCCGCCGCTGTCGTAAAACGTACCGCTGCAGTTGTTGATGGGGGAGCCGTTCATCAGATAGGTCTGGCCGAAGGCGTTTCCGGCGGACACCAGCAAGAGGCTGAGGATTAGGGAAAGCGGTTGTGTCATTGTGTCGGAGGATCTGTACAAGGGAATAATAGATTAAACGACATGGGATGATCAGGTACAGAAGCGTCTTCTCGTATTAGCGTTCCTTCCGGGCAAGCCAGTCGCGGAACTTCCGGTTAAAATCCTTTCCCGAAAAATACATCAGCACCTTGTTCGTGCCTTCGATGTGGTAAAAAACCGGCTTTTGCCAGTCGCGGGTCAAGGGTTGGTCTTTTTCTAAAGCCAGAATATTCAGGCGTTTCAGATCGGGAATTTCCACGAGGGGATATTGCCCGACACTGCCTTTTTCATCCGGAAAATAACTGATAATGAAGGCATTGTCTAAATAATAATTCCAGCGGAGCAGCAGCGTGGGGTTGTCGTGCCGAACCTTTTCCAGGTAGACGCTGTCGAAAACCGCATAAAGCCGGGCGTCGGGGACGGCAGGGTAGGGCGTTTGTGCGTTCAGCAGCAGTGGCAGCAGTGGCAGTAGCAGTGGCAGTAGCAGTGGCAGTGGCAGTGGCAGTAGCAGTGGCAGTAGCAGTGGCAGTGGCAGTTTTACCCGCCGAAGCCTTAGTGAAGGTGGGAGCAGGCTTATCCGTCGGAGCCCCGGCGTAGGAGGAAGCAGTCGTGTCATGTGCAACGGTTTTTGTTTGACCGGCAAAAAAAAGCAAAATACCGGACACGGGCGAAAAGGATTTCGCTGCCTGGTGTTAAAATGGCGGAAGATACGGGAAGCGAACGGAGCTGGAAATTTGCTACTTTCACTGAAAGTGTATATTTGCATAGAAATTGCGCATCAAAACGCTCAAAAACTTATGAAATGCAAAACCCGCCGCGAATTAGCAAAAGAGTCATGTCAATCTTGTCCAACCGAAATCCCTACACCCTCGCCCTCGCGGGCCAGTTGGCCGAAATTCCCTTTCAGATAGCGCACCACCTGCGTTTGTCTAAGCCGCTTTCCCGGCCGGAAAAACACCTTTTCGGTTCAAAATGGCGGCAATATTTGTTGTTCTGGCCGCCGGCGGAAGGAATTGCGTCCAAAAACAGCGTCGTTGTGTTGTACCACGGCGGCGGCTGGCGGGTCGGCTGGCCGGGGCTGCACCCGACACTGGCGGAATTTTTTCTGCGCGAGGGATTCCCGGTTGTGATGCCCGCTTACCGGCTCGCACCGTTCGCCTCGCACCGGCACATGCGCGAAGACCTGAACCTCGCGCTTGTATACACGCTTCAATTGCTGCAAGAGAGAGATTTGGAAAACAAAAAACTGCTCGTTGGCGGTATCTCAGCGGGAGGAACACTGGCGGCGCACCTTGTTTTCGACCGGGAAACGCTGGAGGATCTGGATGTGCGGCAGGATATGTTTTCCGGTTTTATCTCATTTGCCGGGCCACTTGACCTCTATCGCATGCCTCCGTTTGGCGCCGTGAGCCGCTACGCCGGCGGAAAACCGGGCAGTCAGGCTTTCAACACAGCAAACCCTGTTCGCCACCTTTCCGGCGACGAACAGGTGCCGGCACTGCTGATTCACGGCACCACAGATGCCATTGTGCCCTTTGGCTGTTCCGAATCTTTTTTTGAAAAGTACGCCGGGCCTAAAATGCTGCACCCCCTTCCCGGCAAAACGCACCTCGACGTGATGCGCTTCGCGACGGACGATATTGATACGGCGGGATTGTTGCGGGAGTGGTTGAAGGGTATGTAAATGTGATACCTGTACTTATATTTTATTCCGCCGCCTCTTCCGCTTTCGCATTCCACGAAGCGGACAACTTCGCCATTTCTGCCTGCATGGCATCGGCCCTCTGATTCATTTGATCCAGTACCGTGGTATATCCCTCCATCGCGAGCAGCAGGGCTCCGTATTCTTTTGTGGCTTCCTCCGTTTTGATCTTTCCCGCGCTGTAATCGGCTACCAGCGTCCGGAATTTGCCGGTCAGGTCGTTGTATTCGGCAATGGTTGCCTGAAATTTTTGGGCCATTGCGCCGCTCATGCGCGTCAGGTTCTGATATGCCACATTGCCCTCCGTTTTCATGGCTTCCGGCGCTGCGTTGAGTTGGTTGCTGATGTTGCCAAGGGTTGTGTTCAGGGTTTCAAAAGCGGGCGCCATGGCCTCGAGTTTGTTCAGATCGGCCCTCATGGTATCGGCCAGTTCTTTGTCGAATGATTTGCATCCCGCAACCGCCAGCGCAGTCAGTACCAAAAACGAAAAGAGATTTTTCATGTTAAAACGTTATTTTTGTTTGAGTTGAAAAAAACAGCGCAAAGGTAAAGAAAGAGAGTGTTTGAGCATTTGAGTATTTGAGTGCATGAGGCACTCCCACACTCCCACACTCAAACACTCAAACACTCAAACACATTTTACGCATCTTTGCCGCCGTAAAAAAACGACCGGACTATGCAGCCTGATTACGCCAAGAAGTACATCAACGTTTTCCTCGGATTGGGAAGCAATGTGGGCGACCGCGCCGCCAACCTGCGCACCGCCGCCGATCTGATTATCAAAAGTATCGGAAAAATCGCCAAAAAAAGCCACGTGTACGAAACCCAACCCTGGGGCAATGCGGCCCAGGATCGCTTTCTGAACCAGGTAGTCATGGCCAACACGACGCTCGATCCGCGCGATCTGCTCGAAAAAATCGCCAAGATTGAGCGCGAACTGGGCCGCGAACGCCGACGGGAAAAGGAAAAATGGGGCCCGCGTACCATTGATATTGACATCCTTTTTTATGGTAAACGCGTCATCCGCGACAAAGGACTGGAAATACCTCACCCCGAACTCCACAAACGCGCCTTCGTGCTCGTGCCGCTCCTGGAGATCGCTCCCGACCTGGAACATCCGCTGCTGAAAAAACAGGTGGACGAACTCTACATGGAATGCACCGACGAATCGGATGTGGTCATGCTCGATTAATATTTTGGGTGGACGGTGGACGGTAGACGGTAGACGGTGGACGGTAGACGGTGGACGGTGGACGGTCATACCCCCTACCACCGTCGGGAGTGTTCAAAAATTCGTGTTTATACATTATGTGTTTTTCAAATTATTGAAAATCAATACTTTAATATAAATGCGCCAAGGGGACTGACACAGAATTTTGAACAATGCCCCGCCGTCTACCGTCTACCGTCCACCGTCCACCGTCCACCGTCTACCGTCCACCGTCCACCGTCCACCGTCTACCGTCTACCGTCCACCGTCCACCGTCTACCGTCCACCGTGAACTTCCCTTACAATTTCATCGCCATCGAAGGCAATATCGGCGCAGGCAAAACGACGCTGTGTCACCGGCTGGCCGGGCAGTTCGGTTGTACGCTTGTGCTCGAACAATTCACCGACAATCCTTTCCTGCCTTATTTTTACCTGCAACCGGAGCGCTACGCCTTTCCGGTCGAGTTGTTTTTTATGACCGAACGGCACAAACAATTGCAGGAACACTTCGCGCAGCCCGACCTTTTCCGCACCTTCACCGTTGCCGATTATTTTTTTGTAAAAACGCTGTTGTTTGCCAAGAACAACCTCGGCGAAGAGGAATTCCGCCTGTTCCAGCAACTGTTCAAAGTGCTCAACGCCACCTTTCCCAAACCCGACCTGTTGCTGTACCTGCACCGCCCGGTGGAGGTTTTGCTCCGGCAGATACGCAAACGCGGGCGCGACATCGAACGCAACATCAGCGGCGCCTATTTGGAAGACATTCAGAACGCTTACTTAGAATACCTGAAAACCGAAACGGAAACCCCCGTTGTCGTACTCGAACTAGGGAAGGCGAATTTTGAACGCGACGACACTGTTTTTCAGGCTATTGTGCAGTTGCTGAACGAGCGACACGAAAATGGGATTTCCTTTAAGACACTCCACGATGTACCCGCCCAATCGCCGGCCCTCTACCACCGGTCACCAACCGGCGCCAAAAAAACGTAGGCTATGCTTCGTACTTCGGCAGTCTTTCCGCTCCCGTCATAAACATCCATACCGCTGCGCACATGAACAAGTGGGCAATGTCGAAATAACAAAACCACACTCCGGCGGATATTTTCAATATATGCACCGCCACGGCTCCAACCAACAGCAATATGCCCCAAAGAATGAAACGGCTGACAGCGGAACGGTCTTTCAGAAACATCCGCGCTTCCAGGGGGGCTATTACCAGTAAAAATCCGAAAGCCGAGTGTATCTCCACTACCGGAAACCAGAGCGTGATGAAAACAACCGACAGCGCCACTGTGAGTTGTGCGATGTTCAGCCAGCCCAGAGCCCGCACCCACTCACGTCCCAGAAATGACCTCGAGCGCATGATGGATACTTGTTCGAGCGCAGAAACGGCGATCATGCCCAATACCCAGCCGGGCATTTTAAAAACGACGGAAAAATGGTGTAAAAAGGCGTGACCCACCAGGCCGCCTATGAGGGTAGACAAGCCCGTCAGCATAAAAAAAACGCGGAACAAGCGAAGGGCGTCGTTGGGCTGCGAAATTTTTCCAAGTCGCATCCAGGCATAAAAACAAAACAAGGATATCAGCACTGAGGTCAGCGCGATCACAGGCTCTCCTACGCGAAGTCCCCACAAGGACACATCAGGCTGAAAATTGGCGGTAGGTATTACTTCCATCAATGGCGAAGGTAGATTTTCGGAATGACCGGATTTCAAAATAATTTTGATTTCAAAACAAAAAATTTGAATTTTGCGGGGAAGAAAAACACATAGGCACATAGAACACATAAGATGTTCAGAGGAAGAGAATTTTAAAACTCTATGTGACCTATGTGTCTATGTGTTTTAAAATCAATGTATTTTGTCAAAAAATTTAGCAAACGAGCCTGTCGCAGGCGAAGAGAAACTCGTTGAAAAGGCCCTTCGCCCGAAACTGCTGGACGAATTCAGCGGCCAGCGAAAGATCGTGGAAAACCTTCAGGTCTTTATCCAGGCAGCCAAACAACGCGGCGAAGCCCTCGACCACCTGTTGCTGCACGGCCCACCCGGTCTGGGCAAAACGACCCTTTCGCACATCGTCTCCAACGAACTCGGCGCCTCACTCAAAATGAGCAGCGGCCCCGTGCTCGAAAAACCCGGCGACCTCGCCGGCCTGCTCACCAATCTCGAACCCGGCGACGTGCTTTTCATTGACGAGATCCACCGACTCAACACGGTCGTGGAAGAGTACCTCTATTCGGCGATGGAGGACTACCGCATAGACATCATGATTGACTCCGGTCCCAACGCCCGCAGCATCCAGATCACGCTCAATCCCTTCACGCTCATCGGCGCCACCACGCGCATGGGACTCCTTACCTCACCGCTCCGCGCCCGCTTCGGCATCAATTGCCACCTCGACTACTACGACGTGCCCACGCTCGAACGCATCCTCTTCCGCTCGGCGGCCATCCTCGACATCCCCATCGTGCCCGAGGGCGCCCACGAGATCGCCCGCCGCAGTCGCGGCACGCCGCGCATCGCCAACGCGCTGCTCCGCCGTATCCGCGACTTCGCCCAGATCAAAGGCGACGGTTCCGTGAACCAGGACATCGCGCGCTACGGATTAGCGGCATTGGACGTAGACGAAGCCGGTCTCGACGAAATGGACATTCGTATCCTGACGACCATCATCCACAAATTCAAAGGCGGTCCCGTCGGTCTCACCACCATCGCCACGGCGGTGGGCGAGGAGGCCGGCACCATCGAGGAGGTGCACGAGCCGTTCCTGATCATGGAGGGCTATATCCAGCGCACCCCGCGTGGCAGGGTAGCGACGGAAAAGGCGTATAAACATATCGGGGCGGTGCTGCCGGGGAGGGAGGGGAGGCTGTTTTGAGAGATTGCGCATTTTTATTTTTCCACCATTTAACCCAGGTCAATAAGATGGAAAATTATTTAGGTTTTACCGAAATCACGGCTCAAAAAAACCTTCAAAGCCATCCATACGCAGCCCGTTTATCAATATACAGGGATTATTCCATGCTGCCCGGAAGAAGAAGGAGAAAAGTCTAAAAACCAGGCGATTAAATATCGTTTTCGTCAATACCCGCTACCTTCATCAAGGCCTTTAATAGCCCGATTTTCAAAGGCGTATTCCCGTGAACAGGCACAGAGAGCCGTTCAATTCTGCCATCTTTTGCATAGATATGGTGGCTGCCGTTGATGCGTTTGATTTCCCACCCGTATCGCTCCAATATGCGGCAAAACTCTTTTCCAGAAATTTGCTTCATACGGCAATTTCAAAGATTTGAGCATTTTTGCTGTTGGAAGGTTTATCTATATCTACAGCCAAACACCCCTCAATCGCTTCGTAGAGATTTTGCAGAAGTTCTTCGAAAGTTTCTCCCTGGGTCATGCAACCCGGTATGGCAGGCACTTCCGCCCAATAGCCTCCTTCTTCGGCTTTGTGGACAACAACTTTCAGTTTCATGTGCTAATAATTATAAAACCTTAAATGGTTACAAAGGTAAGAATTTTTCATCGTACTTGACATATTTCAAATCGGCTTTGGCTTGTTCCCCCATTTCAAGTGCGTCGGCTTCGGTAAGTTGGTTGCGTTCGGCGAGGTGTTTCAGTTCGAACCAGTTCATCAATTTGGCAAGCACGCATCGTCGAGCCATGCTTTTGGGATGGAGAGGGTGATCCGCTCGTCGTTGGGTGTAGGTGGCAGGTTCGAGACTTGCGCATGGGTGAGGGCCCTCCCTAAAATAGACCTTCAATAAATTACATATCTCCCTTGGTTGTTCGAGGTTTTCTACGTAAATTTCGGAACTAATATCTGTTGTCCATGGTCGGCCTGGCGGTTGTTTTCCGACACGTCCGGAATGTACTTGCGGCTTCGTTCACCAAACCCTGTTTTTATATGAAAAGGATAGCCATCGTAGCAGTTCTCCTGTTTTGCGGGAGCATAATGAATGCACAGGAATTCGATTACGGCGATGCGCCGGAGGGTGTTATCGCCTACCCGCAATCAGGTGCAATCGGAATGTTCCCGACATGTGTAAACGTTGGTCCGAACGCCTGGATACAACACGCCAATTTCGGGGCTTTTTTCCTGCCTTCCGTTGACTTCGAAGCAGAGGGAAATGCCGGATTGTGCCCGCAATTTACACCCTATGATGCCGACGAATGTTTTATGGATGGCGATGCAGGACTTGTTATTCCGGAGCCTTATACCATTTCCAGTCTTGTTCCGCTGGTAATTCCCTGTCCGAACTCGCGGGGCACTTCGCTCGGAATAGTGTGTACGCAAGCCGCATGGGGCCCCAATATTGATATCCGTGTGGTCAACAATATGCCGAACAATACCACCGGTTACGTCAATGTGTTATTCGACTGGAACCTCAATGGCCTTTGGGGAGGTGCGATACCCTGTCCGAGCGGCCAACTGGCGCCGGAACACGTTTTGGTGAATTTTCCGATTCCCAATGGTTATGCCGGGCTTCTTTCCAATCTGAACCCCGGGCCTTTCCTGATCGGTCCAACGCCGGGATTTGTCTGGGCCAGGTTTACCATTACGGAAAAGCCGGTTCAACTTCCCTGGCAGGGCAATGGTATTTTTGAAGACGGAGAAACGGAGGACTACCTGATCTATGCCGGAGACTATGACTTCGGGGACGCTCCTGAAAATGCGCTGGCTTATCCTGCAAGTGGCGTGATAGGTGCTTTCCCTACTTGTATCAACGCCGGCGCAGCCGGCACTTTCGTCCGGCACGCTGCAGGGCCGTCGCTGCTGGGGCCAACTCTGGACAGAGAAAATGAAGGCAACGCCTCGGTGTGCCCGGCCTTTAATCCCAATCAGTACGACCGGGATGAGTGCTTTATGGACGGCGATGCCGGTTTGATACAACCAGGCGCCTATACCATCGCCGGCCCTGTCGGAGGCGAGCAGGTAGTGCCTTGTACGGGTGGCGGTACTCCCTTGGACACCGTTTGCCGAACCGCTCTCTGGGGGCCCGATATTGACATCAACGTCACCGGCCCCGGTTTTATGAACGTCCTGATGGATTGGAATCAGGATGGCAACTGGGCGTTCAATGCAACGACTGTCTGTCAGGGCGTACCCGTTCCGGAGCATGTGCTGGTCGATTTTGTCGTTCCGGCTGGCTTTTCAGGCCCGCTTTCGCTATTGAATCCGCCTGGATTTACAGTTGGTCCGAATTCCGGGCATGTGTGGTCGCGATTCACCATCAGCGATGTGCAGGTTGGCGGCAACTGGAACGGTGCGGGCGATTTTTTGATGGGCGAAACGGAGGATTATTTACTCGAAGTTCTGAGCGGTTCCATTGGCGTAAACGAGCCCGAAAACCGGCACCAGGGCATCCCGTTCCGGGTGTGGCCCAATCCTGCCCATGATGCCATCCAGATCGAGTTCGCACTTTTCAGGCCCGAGACGATACGAATTGAATTGCTGCTGCCCGACGGGCGTTTGGTCGCCGTACTGAAGGAAGCGCAAATGCCCAAAGGCACTCAACGCATCAGCATTAACCTGAATTCGACGGGCGCCGGTGTGTTGCCGGACGGAATGTATCTGTTGAGATTGCGTTCCTCTACCGGGCCGGTAAGTTATCAAAGGCTGGGATTGTTGCGTTAAAGCCGTTCATCGTTACATGTGGGACATGCGCATTCGCGACGGTTGGGGAATCACTCTTCCACCCAATCCGCCTCATAGGCATTTCTCACATCGGCAACAGTGCGCGGAACAAAGCGAAGTTAGCATTGGCATAGGTGTAGGCTTTCGCTCCGTCGAGTGGCCGGGCGATAGCGGCTTTGAGCGAATCCCAGGAGGTGGATGACTCCTGGATGCCGGAGCTGTGGGGGAGCAATTCGCGGAATTTGACGGCGCTTTTCTGCGTATTTTTTGCCAGTAATCGGGCAGCCAGGAGCCGATATTGTCATCTAAGGAAATGCCTTTTTGCTCCAGTAATTTGATGGCAGCCATTCGGGTCAACGCCTTGGTGACGCTTGCAATGTTGATGTCGTGCAATACCGAAGCGGAAATGGTGGAGCCGCCCGCCGCGTTGATCGCCCCCGTTCCGAAATATGTGATATAAAGCGAATGGAAGCACTTCTGAAAAAATAAATTTTTCAATCCGCTAAATTCAGTGCCCGGATAAACTCTGCAGGTTGCATTACTTTCTCATTGCCCAACGTGAAATGGACGATCCCTTCCTGTGGGAACATCAAAGAACGAAATCGGTGATGAACCAAAGTGATCGTATCTAATAAAAATACAATTGGTTCAAATTTTATACTCCGTACTTCCTGCTGAAATATTTCTGTGTCTATCGGTAAATCACGCTTGATATAGCCTATTGCACAGTGTACTTCATGAAATCTGGATGAGTCCTGATCCCAACTTCTCGATGATATATTCATCATTTCAGGAAGCGAATGCTTCAATTGCTCCAGCATTGCTGTTCTTGTCTGAATTGAAACGATGTCTGTACATTGCCCTGTTAGGATTATCCCTAACCCATCTTTTCCTAGTGAAATTCTATTTAATTCTATTGAAACGGGGGCAAAACCATTGTTCGGGTCTGTAATATGATATGTAGTGCCTGCTGGTACGAACCGGTTCCTTATCTTTTGATAAAATACTGGCTACCTCGTGCTGTAAAGAGATCAATTTTCGCTGTGCTTTTTACGGGATAAAAGAAACAATCGTGAGCCCCCATCTGATTTCGAGGTTTTTAATGACGCCTTCCGTATTGATTGGATGATGTTCAGTCATCATGGCAGGGTGGTTAGAATTTGACGATGGCTTAAACCAAAGCTATGGCCCCAATCTTTCGACCATTTGGGATGGAAGTTCTGCGAAAGTGATTTCTTTGTCGAAAAATGAAAATCATATGCGCTTTTGCGACATACTTAAAAATCATTTTACCATGAAAATATTTCTGCCATTTCTTTTACTCATATCTGGTTTTCTCGCTTGCCAATCCCCCGAAAAACCTGGAAATCAAGCCATTCAACAACCTGCCGAACCCGGCAATCCCCAACCCGTTCCGAAGCAAAATGTAAAAACGCTCGATATCGGCGCTGCTGCCCCCGATTTCAAGCTGCCCGACGTGAATGGCAAAAACTTCACTTTGCAGGATTTCAAAGATGCCAGGGCGCTGGTCGTCATTTTTACCTGCAATCACTGCCCGACGGCACAGGCGTATGAAGACCGCATCATTGCCCTCACAGCCGACTACAAGGACAAAAGTGTGGCGGTCGTTGCGATCTCGCCGAACAGTCCGCTGGGCTTATTACCGGAAGAACTGGGTTACAGCGACCTGAACGACGACTACGCCGCCGGCAAACTGCGCGCGGAATACAAGAAATTCAATTTTCCTTACCTGTACGACGGCGACACCCAGGCTGCCTCACTGCAGTACGGCCCTGTTGCCACACCGCACGCCTTCGTGTTCGACGAAAGCCGGAAACTGCGTTATACGGGTCGCCTCGACAAATCCGAAAAACCGGGTTCTGCCAATGCGGAAGATTTGCGGGCAGCCGTCGAAGCGGTGCTGAACGGCGGCGCCATCGCCGAACCCGTTACAAAAACCTTCGGTTGCTCCACCAAATGGGGTTGGAAATCGGAAATGCGCGAAGATGCCGAACGCGAATGGGCGGAGAAAAAAGTCTCACTCTCGAAAATAAACGTGAACGGCGTAAAAACGCTGTTGAAAAACGACGATTCCAAAAAACTGCGCCTCGTCAACGTATGGGCGACCTGGTGCGGCCCCTGCGTGTTGGAATATCCGCACTTCGTGGAAATACAACGCATGTACGGAGCCCGCGACTTCGAATTTGTTTCCCTTTCTGCGGACAAACCCGAACAGGAACAAAAAGTCCTGGAATTCTTAAAAAGCAAACACTCCGCCGTTTCCAACTACCTTTTTTCCGAAAACGATAAGTACGCGCTCATCGAGGCAGTAGACAAAAACTGGAACGGGGCTTTACCTTACACGGTGCTGGTGGAACCCGGCGGCAGGATCGTGTGGAGCCACCAGGGCGACGTGGATTTTCTTGCCCTGAAACGGGCCATTGTGGAGCATCCGATGATGGGGCGGTATTATTAGTTTGGGGCAGAGAAGGAGGTAATTGGACATTGTCCAATGTCCAATGTCCAATGTCCAATATTCACTGCTTCACCACCTTCACCGGCTCCGAAACCGTTCCGCCGCGGGCAATCGCAACGCTGTAAACGCCGGCGGGAAGGGCGCCCAGCGAAAGTTGGGCGCTGTTGACGCCTTTTTCAGCGACGACGCTTTGTCCCAATACCCGTCGCCCGACGAGGTCGGTAAGCAGGAGCGTCACTTTTTCTTCTTCCAACGAATAAAATTGGATCGTCAATTGGTCGGTCGTGGGCGAGGGAAAAGCATCGGAAATACCAAACTGTTCCTTTTTACGCGTCAGCACGATCACTTGCGAAACGGAAGCTGTACCGTCATAGTCTACAGAACGCAGCCGGTAATAGGCTTTGACAAGCGGCTGGTGGTCTTCCAGCCAATAATGGAGCGGCGTATTGGATTGTGCCTGCCCGGCTTTTCGACCGATCTCCACCCAGTTGGCGCCGTCTGCCGAACGCTCCACGATATGCCATTGCGCGTTTTTCTCCGTGAGCGTCGTCCATTCAAGCAAGTTGAACAGGTCTTTCACACTGCCACTAAAAGAGGCAAGCCGGATCGGCAGCACGAGCGGATTCAGGCGCGCTCCGAACTCGCCCAAAGAGTCGGTATTGAATTCGATGTAAAAAGTGCCCACCATCTGCACCGGATTGATGGTGTTAAATAATTTGAATGCGCCGCTGTTGTTCGTCAGGTTGCAATCGGCCACGTTGCCATTGAACCGCGAAGCGACGAGGTCGTCAATGGTCGCGGATGGCGTGTTGGCGCTGTCTTTCAGCGCAGCGAATTCGTTGTCGGTAAAAAACAAACGCAGAGAGACATTGCCGGAGAATGGTTGGGACGACCTGAAAAAATAATACAATGGCAGGTAGGGAATGTCTGCCGGAGCGTAAGGGATCTCATCGTATTTCTGCGCGCGACAGAAGACGCTGTCCAGGTTGAGTCCGTGTGGATTGATGGCCGCCACGAGCGGGCCGATATCGAGGTCGTCTGGCGTAGCGTAAATGTTGTACCACTTTTCTTCGTTCACGCCCGCAACGGTATAGTCGGCGTCGCAATTGGTCGCTTCGATCCGCTCTACCGTTTCGATGACGGCGATACAAAATGCTCCGCTGTTCACGCCCCAACCGTCTACCTGAATGTAGTAGTACTCGCCGTCAATCAGGCCGGTGTAAGAGACGACCGAATTGAAGCCGAGGAAAGCCGTGCCGTTGTCTTCATCGCTTACCAGCAGTTTGAAAGTGGAATAGTCAGTCTCGTCGCCCACGCTGTAGAGCGCCACCTGGGTGTCGTCGTTCGGAATATGGGCGCCGCTCGGATTGGTCAGGATCGTGATGGTGCCGGAAGGAGGCGCCTGGAATTTGAACCACACCGTTTCGTTGGCGTCGTCGAGCCAGCGACCGACCAGGCCATCGGTGTCGTCGGTATCCGGGTCAGGCTCACCCACGTCCAAGGTGGCGTCGAGGTTGGAGTAGATGTTATCCAGACAATTTGTATTCACCTGGATCTCAATGGCATTTTGAGGAATATCGTTGGGGACGCCGCATTCGGTAATTTTAAAGGTTTGGGCTACGGTACCGATGGTTTGCGGATCGGCGAGGATGTAATACAACGTGCCGGCTGTGAGCGTCGCCCCCGGAACGGCCGGGATCGGAGAAGTACCCGGCGCGTTAAAATCGTCGATGCAGTCCCACCCGGCGTTGCTGCAGTCGCCGCCTTCGGTTTTTATGAAATAGTTGACGTAACCACCTGTGGCCGACGTGATCTCCAGGGTGTAAGACCGCGTATGGGGCGCGATGAAGCGGAACAAACGTTCTTTTCCGGGGGTGGACGAACCGCACTCGGTCACATCCCACAAACCGGTTTTGGACGCGGTGAACGAATAGGACTGACCGCATTGGATCAACGGCCCTTCACAGGTAAGGGGGGTATAAAAACGGATGGTATCCCATGCACTGCTCACGTTGTTGACACAATTGGTACGTATGGCAAACTGGTAACCGGTGCCGGGCTCGAGGTCAACAAAACTGACCGAAGTACCGTCAAATGCCGGATCGGCCTGTACCACAGAACCCGGACCGAGGTAGGGTAATTCCACCAACTCCCATTGATAGCTTGCTGCACCGAACATATCTACCCAAGTTATATCGGCGGTGGTGGAAGTCACCTTCAGGGTGTCGAGTCCCAGCACTTCGTAACAAGCATCAGGTGGAAGCGGGTTGCAGGACAAAACGGAAATCCAACCCAGATCCTGGGGAGAGGTCGTGTCGTTCGAGGTGAAATGGATGGTGAGGCAACCGGAAGCGGTGATGCAGGAAAATGGTCCCGGCATCGGCGGCGTTGCGTATTCGCCGCTCAGTGCCGCCAACAGCGGCGCATCCGTATTGTCGCCGTTGTAGATTTTCAGCGTATCCCCTTCGCCGGTCGAAAAAGGCACGAAAAAACTGATTGTCAGCGCATTATCCGGTGCATCGGGACAAAGCACCTTTTGATAATTTTCATTTTTACCGTATGGCAAAACCCCGCCCGGATCGAGAAAAAGATCGTTGCAACTCGGATCGGTCGTAAAATTGAGCGGTCCGGTCCAGCGGCTGAACCCGTCGCCGCAATCGGACCGCACCCAAAAAGCGTAGGTTTCAAGGCCGTTCAATCCGGTCAGCGTGGTATTGGCGGTAGGAGTGGAACCGCTGCCCAGTTCCATGCCGGAAACGCCCGGTACGTAACCTGACAGGCCATAAGTATAGTCGTACCCTGCTGGCGAATAACTGTCAGGCGGCGACCAACTCAGGTCTGCTGTGTTGGATGTTACACCGTTCACCGCAAGGCCAACAGGCGGATAACACATGGTAAGGCTGAGCACCGGGCGGTTGGTGCGGGTGCCGTTTTCTTGAGTTTGGTCGGTACTACAGATGGCCTCGTTGTTGTTCATCGCCCGCGTTCTGGAGCCGAAAAACGCGAGATTTTCGGTCCATTGCACCACCGCATTGTTCGATGAAAAATTGCCAGGGTTGACCGGTATGGCCGTGTGGCATATCTCCACGACCAGGTTGGCGGTACCGTTCCAGAAAAAGGGCGTGGAGACGATGTGTTCGTTCAGGCCCGGCGTCGGGGTGTAATCCACAGGGCCGTACACCGTTACGCCGCCGTTTTGCCAGCTGCCGTTGGTAAGTGTCGAGGAAGTAGTGAGGAGTAATTTGATGGTGTAGTTTTCGTGCACACCTGCGCCGTCAATATTTTCAACAAAAAAACCCAATCGGATGATGTTGCCGGCTGTGACGCCTGCGGCTGTAAGTTCGGCGGCTCTGTACAGGAATTGAGATCGTGTGCTTTCCCGGAAATCGCCGTAGGGAGTGGGGTAGGTGTCACTCGTGTTGGTGCCGTTGTTGGCGCCGATGGTGAAGGTTTGGGCAAACAGGGGATAAGAAGAAAAAGTGGTCAAAAGGGATAAAATCAGTTGTATGGTTTGTTTCATGTCATGGAAGAGATTAGTTGAAAAAAGAAGGCTTTACAGCCGATTAAAAGTGCATCGCGTAGCAGGGCGCTTTGCCGGGATTGAATATCAAATGATAAGCGGGGAGATTGTCTTCAGATTGAAAAAAGCGGGTAAAAATACAGGAATGGGAATATTCCTGCTATGCCAAAAGGGAATTTGTCGTTTATCTTCCCATTCGCATCAAAATTCGACCACCAAACCCTTCGTATTGTTGGCCCGGTTGCAGTCGGCCACCGCCTGAAACGGGTCGAGTTCGAAGACCAGATTGGGGGCGAATTTGGTGCGTTTGGCCAGGTTGATCTGGATATCACCTTCCAGCATATGGCCCGGCAAGAGCAGGCCATCGAGTGTTTCACGGCTTTTTTGTATAAACATGCCATCGGCCAGGATCGCCCCCCGGGTTAGTTTTGTGCCGGATATGAAATAAACATTGACGGCAAGGTTGTCGTGCTGTTCGTCGGAATTGCCCAGCAAAAAGGCTGTAGTACTGCCTGCATTTCGAATCACGAAGCGGAGCGACATCGTTTCGTCGGTATATTGCGTGATATATACCGTATCGAACACCAGGTCGGCACATATCTGCCCTCCCGGCGCCTCGCCGGATGAGGACGCTCCGGTTGTATCGGGTGATTTCAACCTGATCTCCAGCAACATATCCCGAAGGATTTCACCTGGTCGCAAGGCGATCTTTTCTTTTTGAATGGCTTCGGTCAGCAGGTTTTCCCGGCCCCGGAGTACGGTGGGCAAATTCACGGTATCGAGTTCGATTACCAGATTTTCAGGCGGCGCCTCGTCTTTTTTTCCATATGTTACCGGCAGCCGTCCGGTATTTACTACGGAGAGTTTAACGGAAACGCTCTCGGATTTTTGTTTTTTTATGGATACGTCGAACAAACTGATGCGCAAGCCATTATAAATCGGCGTTTCCGGCTGTGCCATGGCACACATGGAAAAAACGGTGACGAAAAAGGCGAGTAAACCGAAACGAAGAAACATGTTCGAAAAATACCGCGATGGGCAGGTGGCAAAAGCGCGCTGCAAAATAACAATATCCGGCGTAAATTTCGCCTTTTGTTGTGGGCCTTTTGCTTTTTGTTTAGTCAGATTCCAGAAAATTCACCGGGCGGTTGATGCTCTCTTCCAATGAGATAAACGTTTCCGTCCGTTGAATGCCTTCAATTTTCTGGATTTTATCATGCAGCACGAGGCGCAGGTGATTCGTATCTTTGCAAACGATTTTGGCCAGGATGCTGTATGCACCCGTCGTATAATTGGCTTCCACCACTTCGGGAATGTTCTTGATTTGTTCCACTACTTCGTCGTAAAGCGAACTTTTATCGAGGTAAATGCCGAGAAAAGCCGTTACATCGTATCCGAGTTTGTGATAGTCGAGCGTGACGCTGGAGCCGCGTACGATGCCCATTTGCTCCATTTTTTTCATGCGGACGTGAATGGTGCCGCTCGAAACGAAAAGCAATTTGGCAATATCCGTATAAGGCATTTTGCCGTCTTCTACGAGTTTGGCGAGGATTTGTTTGTCGAGTTGGTCAATTTCCGGATGTTCGATCATAACCGAAGTTTATTTCTGACGTTTGACTGGTTGGCATCGGACTTTGCACAAAGTGATGTTAAAAAATCCAATGTCCGACGTCAATAAGTCCAACGTCCAATTTCATGAGTGCGGGTAAAAACAGGATGATAGCTAAAAAATTTTAAACAAAAGTATAACCTTTTTGAAACAACAATAATTTTTCATCAAAAAACCTGAACACACGAACTGCTACCAGCCAAGAGCCGCTAGCCAAACACGATTACATGACAGAACAACAAATGCCCTCTAAATTCCAGGTTCGCCTTCCGCTTATACTTGCTGTCACGCTGGCAGCCGGTATGTTTATCGGCCAGCAACTGCCGCGATATGAGAGCAATGCGCGTTTTATTCCGGGCAGCCAGGCCGGGCCGGTGGCCGGCACGCTCGATGAAATCCTGCGCTACATTGAAGCGCGCTATGTAGATACGGTGGGAGCCGAAGAATTGAAAAACGGCGCGATCGAACACCTGCTCGAACAACTTGATCCGCACTCAGTGTACATCACACCAGAGGAACTGGAAGCAGTGGAAGACGACATGAGCGGCGGCTTCGAAGGCGTAGGCATCGAGTTCCTCATGGTAGACGATACCATTCAGGTGGTCACGCCCCTGACAGGCGGGCCATCGGAAGCTGCCGGCATTTTGCCGGGCGATAAGATCGTTACGATCAACGATACCGTCGTGGCCGGAGTGAAAATTGATAATGGAAAGATTTATAAAAAGTTGCGCGGCCCCAAAGGGTCTTCCGTGCGGCTCGGTATCCTGCGCGGCAGGGAACAATCGCTTCGCTCTTTTAACATCGTGCGCGATGTGATCCCGGTAAAGAGCGTGGACGTGGCCTATATGCTCGATGCTGCAACAGGTTATGTGAAGATCAACCGATTCAGCGCCCGCACCTATCAGGAATTTGCCGAGGCGGTCGGGCCGCTTGCAGAAGCAGGAATGCATAGTCTCGTGCTCGACCTGCGCGGCAATCCGGGAGGTTATCTCGAAGAAGCGACCGATCTGCTCAGCCAGTTTTTCCCCGACGGGAAATTGCTTGTTTATACCGAAGGCCGCACGGAACGCCGCCGTGAATACAAAAGCAACGGCCGCACTCAATTCAATATCGCCAACGTTGCCGTCCTCATAGACGAGGGCTCGGCCTCGGCGAGCGAGATTGTTGCCGGCGCGGTACAGGATTGGGACCGGGGCTGGGTCATCGGACGGCGTTCGTTTGGAAAGGGGCTGGTTCAGGAGCAATATCCGCTCGGCGACGGTGGCGCTTTGCGGCTCACGGTTGCCCGCTATTTCACCCCCAGCGGCCGCTGTATCCAGCGCGATTACAAACACGACCGCGACTACGACCATGAAGCCGAACGCCGTCTCGAAAACGGCGAATTATCGGATGCATCCAGGATCAAATACGCCGACAGCACGAAATATTACACCGGTATGGGGCGCGTTGTATATGGCGGCGGCGGTATTTCTCCTGATATTTTCATCCCCATAGATACTTCCTTCACCAATGAGTACTTCTTCGACGTGCGCCAGCAAGTCCCACAGTTTGCGGCCCGGTGGATGGAGAACCGCGACCGCGCCACCTTGCCCGGTAACCTGAAGGACTTCGTTCGGTCGTTCCCGGTCTCAGATGCCATGCTGAACGAACTGATCGTTTATGCCGATAAACAGGGTATCAAAATCAATGAAGGCGAGCTAAAACAATGCCGCGATGAACTGAAACTGCAACTCAAAGCCCGCATTGCCAAGATCCTCTTCCACGACGAAGGATTGTATGCTGTGTTCAACGACGACGACCCGGCGGTGGAAAAGGCATTGCAGGTGCTGAAGAGTGGGGAACCGGTGGCGAAAAGGTAAATTTGGTCCACCTGAATCCTGATATGTCAATTCTGAATGGTCGGTCCAGCGGCGTCCATTTCATTTTGGTAAGTGATCCGGATAACCCGGGTTTGCGGCATTCAGGATTTCCCCTCCCCGCTTCCCGCAACAAAACAATACATCCAGCACCGACAAATTGGGCAAAAAGCCGTGGCGTTCCTCAAATACCTGTGGATAGCGGACAGGGATAAACCATTCCGGCCACACGCCGGGTTCGCCCGAAAAAGCCTCGCGCAAGTCGGTGGCCAAGGGGTATGCCTGTGTAGGCAACCAATCCTGCGTGCATTCGAACATACCTTTCCAGTTGAGCTTGTCGCACAGAATAAATTCCAGCAAGTCAAGGTTGTAGTTGAAAAGGAATTCGTATCGCCGCTCATAAAACGGGGCGAGTTCAGCGGCATAATGCTCAAAATACGGCGCGTTGCCATAAGCCGTGCAGATGCTGCGCCAATGCTGTCGCTGCCAGGGCTCGTCGTAAGAGATGCGTACTTCCTGGAGCGGTGTTTGTTGGTGTTTGCCTTTCACGAGCGGGATGCTCAGGCCTTGGATGCCGTTCGGTCCGGCGATGTAGCAGCGGTTGCGCAAGGAGCCTTTCTGGTAATTTTCCCAACATTCTATCAGCATGTCCTCACCGTTCCAGGCAGCGGCGCACCAGGAAACCGGAGGGAGGTAGAAGAGGGGAAGAAGGGGAATTGTAGCCATGGGAACGAGTCATTGGGTTCATTAGGGTCATTGGGGTCATTGGGGGCATTTTTAATTATCGCAAGTTTTGTCCCTCAATGCCTCATAACGACCTCTACAGGCTTTACTTTGAATCCCGCTTTTTTGAGCAGCCGCAGCATTCCTTTCCCGCCTGCCAGGTGGCCCGCCCCGACGGCGCAAAACAGGGAATGCCGGCGTGCGATTTCTTCAAAGCGCTTGGTCATCAGGGCGTTGCGTTCATATAAAAGGATGCGCCGCATTCCTTTCGCGTCTTTTTTTGCGGCCTGATACAACTGCCGGATATCGCCTTGGGCATACCATCGCATCATTTTTTTCAGGCGGCGTTTTTGACGGCCATAGTTTTTCAAAAGCCAGGTCAGACTTTTCAGGTGTTGCTCGAAAGGGATTTTGCGCAGTGTGTCGAGTTGATCGGCGAAGGTCTCCACGCCCGTAGTGGTTTTGTCCAATGCGCGGGCATGGTGCCAGAGCGTTTCATCGAGCGAGTGCGCCGATTCATCTGCCAGAAAAGCGGTGGAAAGCGCCATCGTGACTGCCATCGGATGTTGATGCCGCATGGTTTCCGCCGGAACGCCCAGTTTTTTACGGCAATAAAGATCCAGGTTTTTCCAGACACCGGGTTTGAGCAAAGTATCCAGCGTTGCGCCATCGGGCAATTGCAAAGCCGCTGCCAGTGCGGATTCGTCTGTGTCTGAAAAATCGAATTCCGTGGCAAATATTTCACATTCCGCGAGGTGGCTTTTCGCTGTTTCGAGCCAGCCGAATGCCCGCAGGTCGCGCACATGCATGGTGCCGAACAAGTAAGAGTCGGGGCTGCCGCCGGGCGGTGTTATTTTCCAAAGCAATGAATGTTTCGTCATTGAAAATTATTTAGGTCTTCTCGCTTATTCGGGCATGAGTTCCCTGCACGGTATGGTATCCAGGGTTTCTGCCGATGGATCCCACCGGGCCACCCTCAGGACGTATAGCCCGGTGCTGTCGCTGCTGAAATGAGGGCAAAGGTATTTCCCTACCTGCCGAAAAGTGTATTGGGAAACGAACATAGGTACTTTCAGTTCGTCATTTGCCCAATCATCGAGCAGGATTTTGCTTTTACCGTCGAAGGCGTATTTGTCCCGGATCGCTTCCAGTTCGACTGCCGCCAATCCTGTGACTTTTTCAGCAAAAAAAGTCGCTTCGGGTTGAGTGTTTGAGTACAACTGCCAGGAGAGATTGAATGGCCAAAGTTGAAAAAAACAAAAGAGCGGAGCGATCCAGGCGAGCAGGAGGATGAAAATTCCACTTCCGGACAACAACTCCTGCTTCAGGAATGGGAATGGCCTGGCGTTTGTCTCACCGGCATTTTTATGCAGCGAAGAGCAGAAAAGCACCCATACCATCGCCGCCATTGCCAGATTCCAGGGGATGACCACCCAATTCCAATCCAGTTTCAGCAAAAACATAATAATAACGCCGTGAAAACCGATCACCACCCATTTGAAAAAGGGCCGCAGTTTTTCCCACATTAAGCCTGCTGCAAATGTCATTTCAAAAAAAGCGATGCCATAACCCAATGCCGGATTCTGCCCAAGGTGCACAGTGAGTGGGAACGCTTCGCAAAACCATGCGAAATTGTCCTCTGCAAAATAAGGTGTGAGTTTACTAAACCCGCTCCAGAAATAAACGCCTGCCAGCAACCATCGGAGTGCGGCAATGGCCTGCATTTCTTTCTTCTTGTTGCCAAGAAAGACGGCAATTACGACCAGAAAATAAAACCATACCCAGGGTTGCAGGCGGTTGAGGTCGAGCGAGCAGAGCCAGGCCAACCAAACGGAAAGGGCAACGGTCACCGATTGTCTTAGGGGTAAAGTAATGACGCCGGCCAACAGGATGATCAATACGATCCATCCCGTGGCATCGTTGAACCGATTCACAAGGGCCGGGTCTGTCGCTTCCCCCCAAACCGGCAGCAAAGGGAACCGGAAACGCGCTGTCGCATTCCAAAGCGGCCACGATAAAATTACTCCTGTGAGCAAGCCCATAGCGGCTATGCTGACGATTTTTTCAGTAGTGGAGCGTTTTTTAAAAAACACGGATGTCGTTGAATATACAGGGCTTAAATTTTTCGCAACAGCAATTTTCCATTTCGCAACCCTTTCTGCTGCAGGGTTTTTTCCAAACCGGCAGCCGATTTTTGGGCCGCTGTTTCCGAAGGATAAATGGTGCCTACCCACACAATGTAACCGCTTCCACCCAAGTCGAGGCAACTGCGGGCAATGTATTGTGCCGTTACTCCTTTGGCGCGTAGCGAGGCCGCCCGCGCAGCCGCAAAATCTTTGGAATTGAAGGCGTTGTCCTGCAAAACCCAGCCTTTTTTGCCGGACAGGCTGGCACAGGGATCGGCTGCCTTGGCCACGGGTTTCGATTTTTGAGCGGGTTTGACAGATTTTTTGACCGGCTTGGGTTCGGGCTCTGCTTCTCCCGACAGGTTGATGGTGGGCACCTCTTCTTCGTCGCCACTGCCGCTCAGGTCAATCGTCGGAAAATCCTGATCCGGTGCATTCTTGGAAATGGGATATTGTTTGGGTACCCCCGTCGGTTTGCCGTCGTAAGGGATAGGCGGCCCGTCGAGCAGATAACCGGGTTGGTCTTCGGGATTGGCGCCGCCCCGCCAGTTCTGCAATTTTTCGATGTCGGCCATGTCTTCCTCCTTATGCGTCAGTACATCCACGCACATGGGCACAATGGCGAGCGTGGACAATGCGAATACCCATTTTTGCACCGTTTGTCCGCTCATGAAGCGGTTATACACCGACTTCGTCTGACCGAAAGGTTTGCTCAGAATGCTCCAAACATATTTTTTAAAAGGTTCTATCAGGAGGTACTGCACCGAACGTTTGGCTTTTTCCAGGTATGTTTTTACGAGGTCGGGAGGGCGCAGGTTGGTCGTCGCCGTCATGGCCGTCATTTTCTGATACCACTGCGTGCGCGTGACCCATTGTACCATCCGGCGGTTTTTGCCGAAGGCGCCGAGTCGGGAAGGGGCGTTGAGAACGCGGACCTCGCCCTCCTCCGGTACCAAAGCCAGCCCGAAGCCGTTGTAAATACATTGATTTTTCAGTTCGATCAGATAGGGGTCGCTGGGAGCGGGGAATACGTCGTCGGCCAGCGCCACCCATTGTTCGTCGGCTGCATAGCGTTTGAACTGTTCGACGGCGAAAATATACCGGTACTTGCGCCAGCGTTGCATGGTGAAATACCAGCCGAAAAAGCCGATGGTAAAGGAGCCGATGATCAGGCCGAAATTGCCGGTCGCATGCAGGTCGAGCAGCCAGGGCACCCGGGTCTCATAAAAAAATGCGTAGGCTGCCGCCGAGAAAAATGCGCCGAACGCCGCTGCATCCCAAAGAAAGTAAACGAGGTTGAGGGTGAATTTCACTTCGCCGGCCTTGTCGCGCGAAGTGGCTTCGCACGCGCACACGAAAGGCGTGTCATCGTTTTTACGAAAGGTCAGCACAATGTCGGCCACCAGCCCGCCCTCTCCCACATTATCGAAATTCACCTGGATGGATTCGGCAGGCGGCTCATACCGGTGTTTGTAAAAGTTTTTGAGAAAAGGCACAAACCGGCGCTTCACGAAGTCCTCCGTGAGCCCTTCCGGCATGTATTCATGCATTTGATTATCAGTAGTGTCCATAATTTTCAGATAGTGGACGTTGGATGTTGGACTCTGGACGTTGGACTTTAGACTCTGGACTTTGGAAATTGGACTCTGGACATTGAACTGTGGACATTTATGTTAACACCCATCATCCAATTTCCATAGTCCAATTTCCATCATCCAATTTCCATAGTCCATAGTCCATAGTCCAGAGTCCAACGTCCATAGTCCAACGTCCAAAGTCCAAAGTCCAGAGTCCAATTTCCAAAGTCCAACGTCCAGAGTCTAAAGTCCAATGTCCATCGTCTAACGCCATTCAAACTCTTTTGCCCGGCATTTGGTGCTCTACTTTGCGGGCGTCGTTTTGACGTTGTTGGATGATATGGATATAGTTGCGTGCTTTTTTATTTCCATAGTCGTTCCAGGCCTTTTTAGCCCATTCGAGCGCGATGTCGAGGTTCCCGTTTTTTTCGGCAGCCACTGCCATGTTGTACGCCGCGCGCCCCCTCGCTTTTTGATTGTCACCCGCCCGCGCTTCTATGTTTTTCCAAATCTCCGCAGCGCGATCCCAGGCGTTTCCCTGAGCATAACGCGCCGCTTTGCTCATCTGGTCTTCATAACCTTTGGCTTTAGCGTAATATTGGCGGTGGACCTGGACGTAGGTTGGCGCGATGCGGGCGCCGTATTCCAGGCCCACATTATAGGCCACGTCGCGCGTTACCGATATTTGGGAGGGCAACCTGCCGACGGCGTCGCGTTCGGAGCGGCCCGATGACTGGCGTTCTAAGTAATCATCGGTCACAAACTCGTCGAGGATAACCCGCGTCTTGGGGTCGTATAAACGCCAGCCCATGCGTACACCGGTGCGTTGAAGCGCATCGTAGCGCGTCTCCGTGTAATATTTGCCGTTTTTGTCTTTCTTTTTTTCATCCACACGGCGGGTATTGACGGAATTGTCGGAGTCGAAAGATTCTATAGCCGCAACCGCGTCGGCGCTGTAATCGCCGCAAATGCGCTCTATCTCGTTCCAGTCCATCGGAGGAGGTAGGTTCACCCCCGCCTTGCTACCCGTCATTTCTATACCCGTGCTGACGACGTTGAACCGCGGAGTACGGGTGAGTGCGCTCGTAAGTCCCTTCACTGCCTCTTCGCGGCTGCGGCGGTCCTGTCCTATAGCCTCGCCGGTAAACAACCCTTCGAGGGTATTGAGCCAGCCGTTGGAGGGTTTGCTGCGATCTACCACCGCAACTTTGGTGATGTGCTCGGCGACTTTGAATTGTGCCGGTTGCAGCACGGTGAGCGAGGTAGAGCGCATGCACCCCGTCAGCAAAGCGAGTGCAAGAAGCAAGACCGGAAAAATGCCATTCAGCCTTATGATTTTTTTAAGAGGCATAAATTTTTGATTTTGAATTTTTTACCCGCGGAAAATCAGCGTGCAAAAATCGAAATTTTCTTCCAACCGCAAGGTCTTGTATTTGGAAAATTGCCATTTTCCTGACAGTTTAGCCGCCCGGAATGAACCATTTTCTCCAAAAGCCATTTTGCCAATCGCTATGCAGGACGCACAATGGGATATTATTATTGCCGGTTCGGGACTATCGGGCTTTACTATGGCAGTCGAATGCGCGCGACGGCCGTTTTTTCAGGACAAGAAAATTTTGCTGCTCGACAGAGATGCCAAAACGAAGAACGACCGCACCTGGTGTTTCTGGGCGACCGATGAAGAAGCGGCCAGCTTGCCGCCTGTAGTGTTCAGAACATGGGATAGTTGCTTGTTCTTTGGTAACAATTTTGAAAGCGTCCTGAACATAACCCCGTATCGCTACCGGATGATACGCGGCCTCGATTTTTACAACTGGGCGAAGACGACATTGGATCAATACCCGCATATCCATCGGGTATACGCAAATATTACGGGATTGAATGCGCAATCGGGTGAGGTATTTACCGATCAGGGCAATTTCAAAGGACAAATTATCCTGAATTCAGCCCTGACGCCGGTCCCGCTCCTCCCGGAAGCAAGCCAATTGTATCCCCATCCACCCCTCTCCCCAATCCGCAATCCCCAATCCCCAATCCCTAATCCGCAATCCGCAATCCCTAATCCGCAATCCGCAATCCGCAATCCCCAATCCCCCTCCTACACCTTCCTGCTGCAACACTTCAAAGGATATCTCATCGAGACGCCTGATCCGGCCTTCGATCCGGCAGTGGTTACCTTCATGGATTACCGGCTCGAACAAAAAGGCGAAACCCGCTTCGTTTATGTTCTGCCTTTCTCTTCAAAACAAGCGCTGATAGAATTTACCGTTTTTTCTCCTGACCTGTGTCCGGCGGAAGAGTACGACGCCGAATTGAACCGGTATATACATGAATTCTTGGAAATCAGGGATTTCAGGGTTTTGGAATCAGAATTTGGCGTCATTCCGATGACGGATTTTCCTTTTTCTCCGGCTGCGGAAAGCAAAGTCATTCACATTGGTACGGCGGGCGGCTTTGTGAAAGCGTCGAGCGGCTATGCCTTCAAACGCACACAGCGCAAACTCCTGGCTTTTGCCGGTGATTGGGAGAAAAATGGCGTCCCCGACCCTTCGCTGCTGCGTTCTTCCTGGCGTTACCGGTTCTATGATTCCGTGATGTTGCGGGTGTTGAAAGAAAATGCGGTGGGGGGGAAAGAATTTTTCACGGGCCTGTTCCAAAAACTGCCTCCTTCGCTGGTGTTTCGTTTTCTCGATGAAGATTCTACCTTCGCTGATGATATTCAACTGTTGAGTGCGCCGCCGACCTGGCCTTTTTTCAAAACTGCTTTGAAACAAATACCTGTTTTACCCAAAATTTGACCCTCCATACCAGGCAACTCACCTCGCTTTATGGACAACAATCCGCAATCCGCAATCCGCAATCCCCAACCCCCTTGTCTTCGCGTGGGCATTACCGGCGGTATCGGAAGCGGGAAAACGACGGTTTGCCGGATATTCGGAGCGCTCGGGATCCCCGTTTATTACGCGGATGAATGGGCAAAATGGCTGATCGGCCACGACGAAACCATCAAAAAAGGGATCATAGAAATTTTCAGCGCGGCTGCTTACTCGCCGGAAGGGGAGTATGACCGCGCTTATGTCGCCCGGATCGTTTTTGAAAATAAGGAAAAATTGGGCGCATTGAACGCGCTCGTCCACCCGGCGGTGGAACGCCACAGCCGCCAATGGCACGAACAACAGGCCAAAACAGGCGTGCCCTACACTTTGCGGGAAGCCGCCCTGATGATCGAGAGCGGCAGTTACCAATTTCTTGATTATCTGATCGTTGTCACGGCTCCCAAAGCCTTGCGCATCCAGCGGGTAATGCAACGCGATGACATTCCGGAAGAACAGGTACGTGCGCGCATGGCCAGCCAGATGCCCGAAGAAAAAAAGGTGGAGCTCGCCGATTTTGTCATTGTCAACGACGGCGTGCGGATGTTGATCCCGCAGGTTTGGCAGATTCACCGGGTATTGTGCGGGCGTGTACAACAACCGGCATAGTTTTTTCCAAAAAATATTTTGAAAACCCCGTACGGAATTCATACTTTTGCGCCTCGAATTTTGAAAACACAGGTTTACAAAGAATTTTTGAAAAAATAAAGTCATGAAAAAAGACATCCACCCGTCCGGTTACCGTTTTGTCGTATTCAAAGACATTTCGACAGACGATGCTTTTCTGGGCAAATCCTGCGTGAATACGAAAGATACCATCACCTGGGAAGACGGCAAAGAATACCCGCTTGTGAAAATGGAGATTTCGGCCTTCAGCCATCCATTCTTTACCGGGAAAATGAAATTTGTGGACACGGCCGGCCGTATTGACAAATTCAACAAGAAATTTGCAAAATTCAGCAAGTGATCGCCTGCTCCCGGCGCGGTTTTTGAAAAGTCCCGATAGGCTATCCTGCACATTGGGACTTTTTTTATTTCTGCAATTGAATTCAGATCCGAAGGATTTATCAGCCCTCCACCCACTGAAATGCAGGTGGGCCGCCAAAAGATATGAACATCATCCTTTTCGACTCCGACGCCCGCAATCACCTCCTGCCCCTGACAGCCACCCGTCCTATGGGCGAATTGCGCGTCGGCATACTGACCTTGCGCGAAAAATGGGAACGTTTGTTGCGCGGTTCGGCTTCCTATATCACCCAGGAATATTTGCAGGAAAAATTCCCGATCCACATCGAGGATGAAAACGTGATCGTCAACGCGGGTATCCTGCCCAGCGAACAGCTCTGCCGCCGCATAACGGAATTGGAGTTGAACGAAGCATTGCTCCATGAGGGAGAACTGGTCGCCGCCCGGCTCAATGAAGCCCAGTTTGAGCAACTTATTGAAGATGAAGAAGTGCATTCACTGCAGGGTGTCGAAGTAGAGAGCGACATTCCGATCGTGCAGGCCAACCGGCTTTGGGAACTGACGCTCTTGTGCAAACAAGCCATCCCCGACGATTTCGCGCTGCTGACCAGCGGCAGGAAATCGCAGCGCGTTTCGCCGACCAACCAGATCATCGGTCCGCTCGACAACCTCTTCCTCGAAGAAGGCGCCACCATGGAATGTTGTATCATCAATACGACGGGCGGACCGGTGTACATCGGTAAAAATGCCGAAGTGATGGAAGGCGCTCTGTTGCGCGGTCCGGTCGCCATTGGCGCCGACACCATTGTCAAAATGGGCGCTAAAATCTACGGCGCTACATCTATCGGCCCCAACTGCCGGGTAGGCGGTGAGGTGACGCGTTCCATCATGCTCGCCAATTCCAACAAAGCGCACGACGGTTTTCTCGGCGATGCCGTACTGGGCGAGTGGTGCAACATCGGCGCCGATACCAACAATTCCAATCTGAAAAATAACTATGGCGAAGTAAAACTCTGGGACTACGAAGCGGAGCGTTTCGAACCTACCGGGCAGCAATTCGTGGGCCTCGTGATGGGCGACCACGCCCGTTGCGGCATCAACACCATGTTCAACACCGGTACCGTTGTGGGGGTTTTTGCCAACGTGTTTGGTGCGGGATTTTTGCGCAACTTTATCCCCGATTTTGCCTGGGGCGGCGACGGCGGCGGCTACAGAACCTATAAATTTGCCGAAGCCTGCGAAACGGCCGCCCGCGTCATGGAGCGCCGCCATCAGCCTTTTACCGACCTCGATAAAGCCATTTATTACCACGTTTATGACCGCACGATGAAATACAGGTCGTGGGAAAAGTAAGCGACATACGACATACGACTTACCGATTTCGCTTGAAAAGTAACCTGAAATACGACGCAAGAGGCGTTTCGGCCAGCAAGGACGAAGTGCACGCCGCCATCAAGCACCTGGACAAGGGCTTGTATCCCAATGCTTTTTGCAAAATACTCCCCGATTTGGCAGCAGGTAGCGCCCGGCATTGCAACCTGCTCCATGCCGATACTGCCGGCACCAAGACCAGCCTTGCCTATCTCTACTGGCGCGAAACGGGCGACCTCTCCGTATGGCCCGGCGTGGCGCAGGACGCCATCGTGATGAACCTCGACGATATGGCCTGTGTGGGATGCACGGACAACATTTTGCTCAGCAGCACCATCGGACGGAACAAAACGCTGATACCCGGCGAAGTCATCGCTGCGGTCATTCGCGGCACCACGGATTTTGTGGAGAAAATGCGCGAACACGGTGTGAACATCCATCTCGCAGGCGGCGAAACAGCCGATGTAGGCGATATCGTGCGCACCATTGACGTCGGCTTCACGGCATTTGCCCGCATGAAACGCAGCGATGTATTGGTGAACAACATCCGTCCGGGCGATGTGATCGTGGGATTGGCATCTTTCGGGCAGGCGACGTACGAAGATGCGTACAACGGCGGTATGGGCAGCAATGGCCTGACCGCGGCACGCCACGATGTGTTGTCAAAAATATATGCCGAGCGGTACCCGGAGAGTTTTGATCCTCGCCTGCCCGACGAAGTGGTTTACACCGGAAATAAAAAACTGACCGAGTCAATAGAAATCCGCGATCCGCAATCCTCAATCCCCAATCAAATAACTGTCGGGAAACTGATTTTATCGCCGACACGGACCTATTTGCCTGTGTTACAGGAAATATTGAATCAATACCGCAAAAAAATACACGGTCTCATTCATGTGACCGGCGGCGGCCAGACGAAAGTGCTGAAATTTGTAAAGGACGTGCACATCGTGAAAGACAACCTTTTCGAATTGCCGCCGTTGTTTCGGCTGATCCGGGAAAGCAGCGGGACCGATTGGCGCGAGATGTACCAGGTGTTCAATATGGGGCATCGCATGGAGATATATTTGCCGGCCCGCTACGCCGAAAACGCAATCGCGATCGCTGAAAAATACGGCATCGAGGCCCGGATCATTGGAAAAGTGAAACGCGCGCAAGGAGAAAAAGTGACAGTGAAAAGCGCGTTTGGGAAGTTTGAGTTTATAGGTGGCGGATCATCAGTTTAATAATCTGGTGATTTGTTTAAAGGGGGATTTGGGAATTTGTTTAGAGTCCCGATCACGAAAGTAATCAATCCCTGTTTAAACAAATCACCAAATCCCCGAATAAACAACTGATAAGACAGCCTTCTCCTTTTATAATTTTTTCAACGATGAGAAAACTGCTCTTTTTGACGATTATCAGTACAACTCTTTTTGCCTGTACCGACAAGGCAGATACCCTTCGCGGTCGTTTGACGGCGCTCGACAAGGAATTCGGCGGCGCCGAAGTGACCGACAAGAAGAAAGCCGAGGAATTTATAATAACCGCAGAGCAACTCGCATCTCTGGTGGAAAAATCCAGCCCGGATGAGTACGTTGAAATATTGCTGAAAGCAGGCGGCCTGGCCCGGACGATCGAAGCGCCGCAAAAAGCCATCGAACTGTACTCGAAAGTGACTGAAAAGATGCCGCAGCACCCCAAGGCGGCGACGGCATTTTTTATGATCGGATTCGTGTACGCCAATGACCTGGAGGAACTGGACAAGGCCAGAGCGGCTTATGAACTGTTTCTGGAAAAATTTCCCAACGACGAAATGGCGGAATCGGCGCGCGCTGAATTAAAAAATCTGGGTAAATCGCCGGAAGAAATTCTGAAAGAATTGCTTCAAAACAGCCCGGACAGCAACAATGCCGTTCAATGAAGCATTCCGGGCTTTTCTCCGGACGGCGGGCCCCGGCTGCCGCCTTCGTTTTGCACCAACGCCTTCCGGCTATCTCCACCCCGGCAACGCCCTGAATTTTGCGCTCAACTGGCTTGTCGCCCGGCATTGCGGGGGTAGGATTCTTCTGCGCATTGACGACCTCGATGCGGAACGCAAACGGCCTGAATACGTGCGGGATGTCTTTGAAAGCCTTATGTGGCTTGGATTAGACTGGGACGAAGGGCCGGGAATATATGACTTGCAATATGCGACATACGTACCGGAACATACAAGTTTGGGTCTGCGCGTAGCAGCCGCTTGCGATGATTTCGAGAAAAACTGGTCGCAACACCGCCGATTGCCCCTGTATTTCAATGCTTTGAAAAACCTGCGCGATACGGGATTGCTTTTTGCCTGTCGCAAATCCCGCCGCGATCTCGCGTCTTACGGGGGAGGTTATCCACCCGAATTTCGCGATCAGAACCTGAGTCTCGATGACCCCGATGTGGCTTGGCGCATTCAAACGCCGCAGGGTTTTCCGATGCCTGATTTCATCGTCCGTCGTCGCGACGGACTGCCTGCCTACCAGATAGCGAGCCTTGCCGATGATGTTCATTTTGGCGTTACGCATGTCATTCGGGGGGGGGACCTCGAGGCTTCCACTCAGGCACAGCGCTTTCTGGCGGAATGCCTGGGCGAAAGCGGTTTCCTCCATATCCGGTTTTTGCATCACCCACTCCTCACGAACGAACTGGGAGAAAAATTATCCAAATCGGCGGGCGCCAGTTCGCTCAGAGCCATGCGTGAGCAAGGGGAGGGGCCTATGGAAGTTTACCGGAAGACGGCTGCTTTGGTTGGGTACGCAACGATTGGGGTTGACTCTGCCAGTGATCTTTTGAACATCTTGCAGTAGTTTTTTCCCAGCCCGGTCGTCACTCGAACATCCTGGTATAATCGTTGTCGTCCTTCAGTATCTCTTTTGCCGGTTGATTCAGATCCAGTGGTTTTTCAGCGTGTTTTTTTTCTTTGGGTATAGCGGCAAGCAGGGGACTGCTTTTTTCCCATTGTTCGAGCAGACGCAAACCTTCTTCCTCGAACACGCCGTTTTGCAGGTCGATGGAGGCCATGAGATTTCGACTGGTGTCCATAAAGCGCTCCATTTCGCCTACCTTGTTGCCGAGGTCGTCGGCCAGGGCTTCGAGGGCCCGGTCGAACAAAGCGCGCTGGTCGGGGTTACCACTTACGATGCTCATAGCCGAGCGTATCGCTGAATGGCTGGCGTGAATGGCTTTGTATTCCTGTTCTTTCACGATCACCTGGTCCTTGGTATCTTCGAGTACGATCTCGGAGTTTTCGTACATTTTGTTCAGGATGCGGTAGAGAACTTCCATACGCTTATACAACACATCGTATTTGGCGTTGGCGTCCTGCAGGCGGCCTGCTTTGCGGGCGGCGAGGGCGACGTTTTTTTCATCGCTTTTCTTTTTAGCCTGACCGGCAATGGCCATATTTTTCTGTATTTCTGCATCGTTCGTGTCCATGATGCCTTTCAACTGTCGCATCTGCCCCCGCAGGGCGCCGATCTGGCGGCTCATATTGCGCAGGGTATCTTCCAGGTCTTCGATATAGGATTTCAGGATGGATATCGGGTCAATTTTTACAAAAATACCTGTTATCCATCGCATCACAGACTGGTACAGGTACCATACCAGGTTGCGCGCCTTCGGGTCAAGCACTACATATACAATAGCTGCCAGCACCGCGAGCATACCCGCAAGGTACAACGTATTGGACGCCAATGCGATCAGCGCAGGGAGCATGCTGCTCAGTAAAATGCCGCCTCCGACCAGCAGTCCCGCCAGAAAAAGCGCTCCGGTGATGCCTTCAGGGCGTTGCCAGAATGACCGGTTATCCATTTATTTATTTTTGATTTCGGATTTTTGATTTCGGATTTCGGATTGCGGATTTAGGGTTGCCCTGCATTTGCCGAATGCTCTTCCATTCTTCAATCCGCAATCCGCAATCAAAGATGTTTGTGCATGTTTTCGATGTCCTTGTCAATTTGAAGGACGACGGCCTGGTGGGTTTTTTCGAAGGCGGATTTAGCCTTTTCGAGTTTGTCGGATTCGAGTTTGGTCGCCGCTTCGGCCTGATCAATCTGAGTGAGATAGCCGGCGATTTCATCCTGGAGGCGGGCGATCTCTGTTTTATGGCGCTCTACCTGGTCGCGCAGGCGTTTGACTTCTTCCTTGCGTGCAGTGATTTTGGTAGCATTTTGGTTCTCGAGGGCTTTATCAAACTGCTCCTTTTCTTTTTCCACGATGTTTTTGTAATAATTCGCGGTTTCAATGAGTTTCTCCTTGGTCAGACCAACGGTGGCGGCAGTGGTAAAGGCGCTTTTATGGGAAGTGGCTTCATCGAGTTTCATTTGCAGGAGACTGACTACAGCTCGTTTGAATTCGTAGTAGTCGAATCCGGGCAAATTGTTTTTTTCAATGGCATTGGCCAGAAATTCGAGACTGCGTTCGTCCAGTCCTTCGGCGGCAAAGAGCGATTTGGTTGTGACCATGTTGATGGATGACGGTTGATGGTAGAAGGTTGATGGTTGACGGGGCGAAAAAGCAGGCATTGGATTTGTTGCGCCACAAAATTGCGACGAACGGGCAAATTTAGCCGATTGTCCGCAGCCTTTTGCAAATTGCTTTTTTTTCAATTACGTTTGTGTAATGAAACCGACAACAGCATGACTCCGGTAAAGTTGAAAGTTTATATTTCGCACACAGCCGACGACAAAAAATCCGTCAAAGAGTTGTACGATTTTCTGCGTCCCATGCACGACGAAGTGGATATCTGGTACAACGACCCACCGCCGGCGCCCAAGCCATTGCCGGTGCCCTGGGAGTGGTTGTCGGCGTTTTTACCCATCTTCCTGCCGCGCGACTACCGCAACGATTACGCGAAAGTGGACCAGCTCCGCAAAGAAAGGGCACACATTTACCTTTTTATGACGAGTTACAAGTCGCTGAACGACAGCCGGATACAGAATGATATCCGTTTTGTCGCCGAGCGACGGATCGAAGGCGATGATCTCAGTCCACAACTATTCCCTGTGATACTGGCCCCTTCGCTGTGGAAGGAAAAATCGGCCCTGTCGCGTTATAAAACGCTGGGGCCGAAAAAAACACTGATCGAGATCAAACCGATCGAAGAAGGATACTACGAAGTCGCGACGCAGCTCTCTAAGGTCATTAAAGACGTACAGCGCGGATTGGACGAAGCTAAATTTGCGGAAAGCCGTCTTGTGGCGCCGGACGCATCGTCCACCGCACCTTCCCGGAAAGCCCAACCATACCTCGGTGGCGACGATGCGGCGTTCGAATTCAAAGCCCCGGCTCAGGTGAATCCTCCCGAATGGCTCGGTTGGATGATATGGTTCTTCATTTTCATTTCCGTATTCCGGGGCCTGAGCGGCGACCGCCCGAAAGCGACGTTGGGCCGATATGAAAGTGCAGAACCCGCCCAGAGCTGGCAACCCGAATTCCCGCGCGAACAACCCCTGCGGCCGGTGGAGGGAGATATTCGCTTCCCCCAGCCGGAATAAAATTAAACATTATAAATATATAAATTATAAACAACCAACAACCAACAACCATATCCATGAAAAATATTCTCTCCATTCTCCTCCCCGCCTTGTTGTTTGCCGCCTGTGCCGGCGATACCACCAGCCCAACCCATCAGGTAAAAGACAGTAACGGCCTCACTTTGGTCACCGGAGCCAATCCTGAATGGCAGTATGAAAACCTGCGCATTTACCCGGTGGTAGCCGATGCTTCCATGCTGGAGCGACAGGCAGCCGTGCAGCGGCTGAAAACCCTTGCCGAGGGCATGCGAACACCCGGTTTCCGTATCACCGAATTAAAGCAGTTTGGTCGCACCCGCGAGCACAGCGTGAACGCACTTACCGTACAAAATAAAAGCCTTGATACGTTCCTGCTCCTGTCGGGCGACGTGGTGACCGGCGGCAACCAGGACCGTGTGATCGCGCAGGATCAGGTGGTAGCGCCGGGTACGGTCAGAAACATCGAAGTATTTTGTGTGGAAAAAGGCCGCTGGAGATACGACGATACCAATGCAACAGGGAATGAAAAAAACATCTACGCCTTCAAGGGCTATTACAACGTCGCAAGTCCGCAGGTGCGCCGGGCTGTGCAACGCACCGGCGACCAGCAGGCAGTCTGGGCCGCAGTAGGCAAAATAACATCAGCTAACAACGCCGAATCGGGTACCCACACCTATGCAGCGCTCGAAACGGCCAACGAAGCCAAAGCCAAACGCGATGCTTACCTGCGTTACTTCGACGGCAAATTCGCCGCGCTGCCCGGTATGGTTGGGATGGTGGTCGTCTGCGGTGACCGGGTACTTGGGGTGGACATTTTCGGGCACCCCGACTTGTTCCGCCGTCAGTACGATGCGTTGCTGCACGGCTACGTGGCGGAAGCCGCTACCGAAACCTATGCGCCGGTTCGCTCCGACGCTGCTGCTCAACAGGCTTTTGCGCAGGTGGCGTGTCTGATGGCGCCGCAGGGACGGAGCACTGAAAATGCGGGGAAATTCGCGCTGGATGGAGGGATTTGGGTGCATTTGTACAGCAGGTAGTAAGTAGTTTTTTTAAAATACATCTGTAAAAAAAGGAAAATGCCTCTTTACATCCCATCGGAGATGGAAGCACTCCACGCCACCCGCCGCCTCTTTCTCCGCCAGTGCGCGTTCGGTCTCGGCTCGCTGGCGCTGGGGCAGTTGCTGGGCGGCTGCGGTCAACAGGGTGGGGGAGGAGCCGCTGCGTTCAACCCCGCCCAACCGCTGGCGCCGCGACCGCCGCATTTTCCGGCCAGGGCCAAATCGGTGATCTACCTTCACATGGCGGGGGCGCCGTCGCAACTCGAACTGTTCGATTACAAACCCGAACTGGCTAAACTGAACGGGCAGGATTGTCCACAGTCGTTCCTGGAAGGCAAACGATTTGCCTTTATCCGGGGTGTGCCGAAGATGTTGGGACCGCAGGCGACATTCCGGCAGTACGGACAATCGGGCGCCTGGATTTCCAACTATCTGCCACACCTCGCCACAGTGGCCGACGAACTGGCGTTTCTGAAAGCTGTGCACACCGACCAGTTCAACCACGCACCCGCGCAATTGCTGATGCATACCGGCAGCGCGCGTCTTGGCAGGCCGGGTATGGGCGCTTGGGTGACTTATGGCCTGGGTTCCGAGAATGCCAATCTGCCCGGTTACGTGGTGCTCACTTCGGGGGGCAAAGATCCCGACGCGGGCAAAAGTGTATGGGGCAGTGGTTTCCTGCCCTCGGTGTACCAGGGTGTTCAATGCCGCTCGGAAGGCGATCCTGTATTGTTCATCAAAGACCCGGAGGGCATTGATCGCGACCTCCGCAAGGCTTCTGTCGAGGCTATCAGCGAAGTGAACCGGGAGACGTACAATGAGTTGGGCGATCCTGAAATTCTGTCGCGCATTTCGCAATATGAAATGGCTTACCGGATGCAGATCACTGCGCCTGAGGTTATGAATATTGAAAACGAACCGCCCTACATCCACGAAATGTACGGCACGAAGCCGGGCAAAGCCTGTTTTGCCAACAACGTGTTGCTGGCCAGGAAATTGGTGGAAAAAGGCGTGCGTTTCGTGCAGTTGTTCGACTGGGGTTGGGATTCCCACGGCACGACGGCCGACTTTTCGGTGGACGTCGGACTTGTCAATAAATGCCGCCAAACCGACAAGGCAGTTACTGCGCTCATCCTCGATCTGAAACAGCGCGGTTTGCTCGATGAAACGCTTGTCGTGTGGGGTGGAGAATTCGGTCGCACACCCATGATGGAAAACCGCAACGGCATTACCCTGCCCTTCAAAGGACGCGACCACCATACCGACGCTTTTACGATCTGGATGGCTGGCGGCGGCATCCGGGGCGGCGTGACGCACGGAGAAACAGACGAGGTAGGCTACAACGCAGTCAGCGGAAAAGTATCGGTGAATGATGTCCAGGCCACGATCTTAAACCAATTGGGCTTCGACCACGAAAAATTAACCTACCAGTTCCAGGGGCGGCCATTCCGGTTGACGGACGTGAGCGGGGAAGTGATCAGGCCAATCGTTTGAGGTATTTAAGTAGCCGGACATTGGATTTTTTGACATTGGACATTTGACTGAATGATTGGTTGTCAGGGTCAAACATCCAATGTCTAATGTCGATTTATTTTGTCCGCATCCTTAGTTATAATAAATATGAACCGACGCCATTTCATTAAAAAAACAGCCCTTGCAGGCGGGAGCCTGTGGCTCAACCCGATGCAGAACAAACCGGATTTTCAAGTTCCTGCCAACTTTTCCCTGAAGATCCATGCCACTAACTGGGGCTTTTCCGGCACGTGGGAAGCTTTTGCCGCCAAAGCCAGGGACGCTGGCTTCGACGGCACGGAAGTGTGGGTTCAAGGCGATGAAAAAAGCCGGGCGGCATTTCAGGAAGCGATGCAACAAAAGGGATTGGCGTTCGGCTTGTTGTGCGGCGGCTCGGACCCCAACCCTGAAAAGCACCTGGCGCAGTTTGAGACTCAGTTGCGCAACGCGCTGGCGATGAAACCTTTGTACGTCAATTGCCATTCCGGACGCGATTATTTTACTTTTGAACAAGCCAAATTGTTTTTTGACCTGACGGCCGCGCTGAGCCGGGAAACGGGCATTCCCATTTATCACGAAACCCATCGCGGAAGGTTGTGTTTTGCGGCGCACATCACGAGGCATTTTTTGGAATCCATCCCCGATCTGCGCCTGACGCTCGACATCTCGCATTGGTGCAACGTGCACGAATCGCTGCTCGGCGACCAATCCGAAACCGTGGCACTGGCGCTCTCGCGAACCGATCACATCCACGCACGCGTCGGTCATGCCGAAGGGCCCCAGGTGAACGACCCGCGCGCACCGGAGTGGGATAATGCCCTGAAAGCACACCTTGCCTGGTGGGATAAAGTAGTGGAGATCAAGTCGAAGGCAGGGCAGCCGCTCACCATGCTCGCAGAATTCGGCCCGCCGCATTACCTGCCCGCCCTGCCCTATACACTGCAACCGGTAGCCGACCAATGGGGCATCAACGTGCACATGATGCAGTTGCTACGCAAACGATATTCCGGCTGAACCATGTTAGAATTCATCGGTCGCTTCCATCCGGTATTGGTGCACCTGCCCATCGGGATATTGTTGTTGGCGCTCCTGTTCGAGGCCATGAGTTGCCGGGAACGGTGGACGACCTTGCGACCTGCCATTCCGGTAGTGTTGTTGCTGGGGGGTACAGCATCGGCATTTGCCTGTCTGACGGGCTGGATGTTGTCGCGCAACGGAGCGTACGATAACGACCTGGTCAACTGGCATCAGTGGTGGGGGGTTGGTGTGGCAATCGTCTCGTTGTCAGCGTATTGGTTTAAAAAAAGAGGAAATTCCAAAGTGTACTTCATATCGTCTGTTTTGCTGATACCGGGCATTCTGCTTACGGGGCATTGGGGTATTTCGCTGACACACGGGGAAACTTATCTGACAAGATCAGACGTACAGGAAGTGGAAGAAACGGAAACCAGCATGGCCTTTACAGATATTCCCGAAGTAAAAGTTTCACCGCCTTCAGCAGAGGCGCTGGCGAGGCTTAAAGACGAGGGTGTGGTCGTGCTGCAGGTTGGCAAAGATCAACCTTTTCTGTCGCTCAATTTTGTCAATGTCGCTGCAGTGACGCCCTCGATGAGGCAGGCTATGGAAAAACTGCGGGAAAATATTATATGGCTCAAGTGGTCAGGTATGGCATTGAACGACAGCACTTTATCTCTGATCCCCGGTTTTAAAAACCTGACCCGGCTCTCCCTCGATCGCACGGGCATCACGGATGCTTCACTGATCCATTTGCAACAATCGGAGCGGCTCGTTTACCTGAATTTGGTCGGTACAGGCGTCACTGCACAAGGAGTTGAAACATTCGACGGCTTATCGAATCTGCGTCAATTATTTCTCTACCAAACTGGTGTGACAACAAAGGATACGGCTGTATTCCGCACAAAACTTCCTCTTGTTCAAATTGATTTGGGCGGCTACCAGGTACCGGTGCTGCCGACGGACACGGCGATGTTGCCCGTGAAAAAGTGAAGCGGGATTGTGGACGTTGGATTATCGGACCTTGGACTCCGGACAGTAAGATCGCATCAGCGATAGGTTACGGCTGTACCGCTGGCGATGACCATGATCATGCCGTTGGCTTGGCCGAGCGTTTCATAGTCAAAGTCTACACCGATTATAGCGTTGGCGCCGAGTGCGGAGGCTTGTTGCGACATTTCTTCCAAAGCCGTCTGCCGGGCTTCTTTCAGGACTGTTTCATAGGAACCGGAGCGCCCGCCCACGATGTCGCGGATACCGGCAAAAAAATCTTTGAAAATATTGGCGCCGATAATGGTTTCGCCGAAAACAACGCCGTGATATGCGGCGATGGATCGCCCGTCGATAGTGGATGTTGTGGAGATCAGCATGAATCGAATCGTTTTGAGGCAAATTTTCAGGGAAGGTGCTTCCCTCACGCCCGTTAGTTCGGCAGAACCTGTTTACGCTTCGACGAATTTCCCGATTTTATCCCTCCACCCTCCACCTTCTACCTTCTACCTTCTACCCTCTACCTCCCCACATGCTTTCCTCCTGTCCAGCCTTCTTTCCCCAGGAACTGCTCGCCGCTTTTGCGTGCAGGCCATTCGAGTGGCGTGCCCATGCTGTCGTTCCAGCGGTTGAGATAACCGAACAAAGCCACCACGCCCAATATTTCAACGATTTCGCCGTCGTCCCAAAAGCGACGGAGGTTTTCTGAAATAACATTATCCACAGCGTTGGGTACCGATGCGGCGGCGACTGCAAAGTCGAGAGCGGCGCGCTCAGCCATAGAAAACGCCGGATGGCTGCTGTAACGACAGATGTGTTGCAGCTTATCTTCGGCAGCGCCATAGCGTTCGGCGGCGCGGATGGTGTGCGCTTGGCAGTATTGGCACCCCGCTGTATGGCTCGCCACATAGCCGATAAGCCGTTTGAGGTCGCTGGTGACGCGGCCTTTGTTCTCCATTACCGCTTTGTTCAGGTGGATGAACGCTTTGGCAATGGCGGGGCGGCGTTGCATGGTGAGCACACTGTTGGGGCAGAAGCCGAGCGTTTCGTTGAAAAATTGGGCGAGTTCGGCCACCTCGGCGTCGTGGTCGGGCGGAAGGGGAGCGACAAGTGGCATAGGCGTTTTTGCGCTGGATATTTAAAGATCAGGGTCGCCGGAAGTCCGTTCCGGCGTACGTTATTTCTGGATAAAAACGCTGTCCAGCACATCGCCGTCGAAATTACCCGCCGGTTTTCCGGTCACGTGGTTGTACACCGCCGCGACAAAAACCGTTCGCGCTGCAGTAATGACGGTGCTGACCAAAAGCACGGTCGCTATTGCAACGACGATCGCCAGAATCACACTGGCTGAAGAAAGCAAAAAAAACAGTACGCCTGCGGCGATGATTCCCAGGAAATGGAACAAACCAAAACTGACATTGGCCGCGATGGATTCACCCCATTTTTGCTTCATCAGTTGGCCCGAGGCTTTGACCGATTCGAACACGCCTTTGTCCTCATACACCAGGATGGGGACGACAAAAAAAGTCAGCACAGACCAGGCGATGCCCAGGAGCGAGGCTACGAATTCCCCTATTTTGCCTGCATTTTGCAACATCTGAAGCAAGGTGCCCACCGTAGCCGATAACACAGACCAGGCAAAGATCTTTTCGATCCTGGAAAATGCGAACGACAACCCATCGCTCACGCTGGTCTCTTCCCCGTTCAGCACTTTGATGGCGCAATGGATCAGGGCGGCGTTGAAAAATACGATGACGAAGAAGTTGACAAGGTAGTACAGAAAAATAAGGCCGTAGCCGAGTAAGCCGCCGTATTGCTCGTCGTCCATAAGCGCTTCTATCCGATCGCCGGCGAAATAAAAAGTGCCGCCAAAAAAAGTAGCCAGTACCAGTACCAGTGAAATAGCGGAGAAGAGGGGGAACAAGAGCAATGACCTGTTCCGGTTGATGGTAGCGAAACTGAGATTGGCTAATTGCCAACCGTTGCTCAAACGGGTGAAGAAGCTCATTTGAATTGATTTTTAGGTTTCAAAGATAGTAATGTTGTTTGAATTTGCCCAATCAAACTCCTCAAACGATTTCAAACGACCTCAAACAATTATCTCCGCCCAATTCACCGTGTCGTTGTGCGAATGCGTGAAGCCCATGGTGCGTTCTTCGGCAATCGTATTGGCGTCGCGGAAAGCCATGACATAGGTTTTGCGCCATTCGTCGGTGTAATTGCCGCCGGAGCCGTGCACGATGCGCTCGTCGTGGACGGTGACACTGCCTCTTTTGACCGGTAGAAAGATGATCTTGTCCTCGGGTTTCATTTCGATGACGAGCGTGTGCGAGTCATCGCGGTTCACCTCTCCGTCTTTTTGGTGGCCGTAATCTTTGGGCTTATGCGGGCGCAGTTCCGGTTCCCTGTTCGAGCCGGGCACCACCTGCAGGCAGCCGTTTTCCACGGTGGCGTCGTTGAGTGCGAGGGAAAAAGTGGCTGTCCAGGTGTTTTTCGTTTTGGGCCAATAGCCCAGATCCTGGTGCATGGCGAACTCTGCCTGCGCTTTATTGGGTTTTTTCGCCAGAAACTGCTCGTAGTCCATCTCTGCCTTACCTTCCGGGTACAGTTGGTCTGCGATGCTCTGCGCTACCTGGTGGAAGATATTGTTTTTGAACTCAGGGCGGTACACGCCCGGCAGCATGGCATTCACCAGCCGGAATTCTTCCACCGGCGTGCCGTAGGGTTGGCTCATGTCGCAGAAGTCTCTGCCCATACCCGGCTCTTTGCCCGTGATAAAATGCTCGAACCAGGGGTCGAGCGTGGCCATTTCTTCCTCTGTCAGCACGTCGTGCAGCACGAGATAGCCTTGCTCGCGGTACCGGCGGATTTCTTCAGGGGTGAGGCGGTAGGTGGTGTCGTGGCGGCGAGACATGATACTATATTTCCGCCCCGCTTGGTGTTTTCACCAAACGGAAGCAACGTGAGCAGTTTAGTTTTGGCTTCTGCATGAATTGCCTTTGGTCAAAAGACACAAGTATGGACAAGTCGTACATCACAAGTCGCAAATCGCAGGTCACAAATCCTTCAACTCTCCCACCAATTTCTGCAACGTATCTTTCGCATCGCCGAACAGCATCTTGGTTTTGGGAAGGAAAAACAGTTCGTTCTCGATGCCGGCGTATCCCGCGCGCATGCTGCGCTTGAGCACGATGGTGCTTTTCGCATCCCATACTTTCAATACCGGCATTCCGTAGATCGGGCTGCCAGGGTCGTTTTCGGCGGCGGGATTCACCACGTCGTTGGCGCCCACCACGATGACCACGTCGGTGGATGTCATTTGCGGATTGGCGTCTTCCATTTCCACAAGTTTCGGGTAAGGCACGTCGGCCTCGGCGAGCAAGACGTTCATGTGGCCCGGCATACGGCCCGCCACCGGGTGGATGGCATAATAGACTTCCACACCTTTCTCTTCCAGTTTTTTCTCCAACTCATGGCAGATATGCTGTGCCTGAGCGACCGCGAGACCATAACCCGGGACGATGGCCACTTTGCCGGCATAAGCGCAGGTAATCGCCGCGTCGGTCAGGCTGATCTCTTTGGCCACCTGATCGCCCGCCGCACCCTTTGCGCTTGCTCCGCCGCCACCGCCGAAGGAGCCGACAATAACATTCAGCAGCGAGCGGTTCATGGCTTTGCACATCAGAATCGTGAGGATCGTACCTGCCGACCCGACGAGGATACCACCGGTGAGCATCACCTGATTGTTGTACAAAAAGCCGCCGAACGCTGCTGCCATGCCCGTGAAGGAGTTGAGCAGCGAAATAACGACCGGCATATCGGCGCCGCCGATGGGCATGACGAACAGCACGCCGTAGAGTAGCGACAAAGCAAGCAAAATCCACACGACGGAGTGACCGAAAGTCGCCGCCGAGAAAACGGCGACACCTAACACAATGAAAATCAAAGCTAATAAAGCAAGATTCAGGTAGGTCAGGTAAGAGGCGCCGATGTCTTTTATTTTTTCGTCCAACTTGCCGAAAGCGATCATACTGCCGCTGAACGATACGCTGCCGATAGCCAAGCCGAGAAATACAGTGAGCAAATAGCCCGCAGAGCCTTCGGGGTGGGCGTTGAACTCGACGATGGAAATGATGGCCGCACACGCGCCGCCCATGCCGTTGAAAAACGACACCATCTGTGGCATGGCGGTCATTTTCACTTTCATCGCCATGAACCAGCCGATGACCGTACCGATGGCGATGGCCGCCAGTATCCAGGGGATGTTGCCAATTGGCTGGCCGTCTTTTTCGTGGAAAAAAATCGTAGCGACGATAGCGATGAGCATTCCGGCTGCCGCTACAAGATTTCCCTTGCGTGCGCTGTCGGGGCTGCTCAACATTTTGAGGCCGACGATGAAGGTAATGGAGCCTATGAGATAGGAGAGTTCGAGTAAGAATTTTGACATTTTCGGTAGGTTGATAAGGGTTGATAAAGGTTTGTGAGGTTGATAAGGGTTGATGATAGACCTTCATAAACCCTTATCAACCTTCTCAACCTTTTCAACCTTTTTTCTTTTTAAACATTTCCAGCATCCGGTTTGTGACGACAAAGCCGCCGACCACGTTGAGGGTGCCGAGCAAAACGGCCAGAAAACCGAGGGTAAGTGCCAGGTAGTCGTCGCTGCGTGCATGGCCCATCACGATGATGGCGCCGATGATGACTACGCCATGAATGGCATTGGCGCCCGACATGAGCGGTGTGTGCAGGATCGCCGGCACATTGGATATTACCTCGATGCCCAAAAGGATGGACAGGATGACAATGTAGATAATAGATTGATTTTCAAGAAAAAACTCTGACATTGGACATTGTTTTACCACCGATAAACCGGCGGGTTAAGTAGATAGAGTCCTTCGGACTTGAACCTTCAGCCCACCGGTTAACCGGTGGGGAAATAACGCACCGATTTACCGGTGGGATGTGCCGATTTATCGGTGCGGCATGCCGATTTACCGGTGGGAATAAAAATCACGCAGGCTGCATCACCTGCTTCAATCTGGCGCTCACGATATCTCCTTTGTGCGCAATGCAGGTAGCTGCCACGATGTCGTCTTCAAAATTGAGATTCAACTCGCCTTTGATCATGATGAGTTTAAGGAAGTTGATGATGTTTTTGCCGTACATCACGCTGGCGTCTTTCGGAATGGAAGCTGGCAGGTTCGAGTCGCCAATAATGGCAACGTTACCCGAGCGAATGGTTTTTCCGTTTTCGGTCACTTCGCAGTTGCCGCCGGTGGAAGCAGCCAGATCCACGATGACCGCGCCGGACTTCATGGCAGCAACGGTCTCTTTGCGGAGCAGGAGCGGCGCTTTTCTACCGGGGATTTGTGCGGTGCAGATCACGACATCGGCCGCAACGGCATGATCGTGAATGAGTTGCGCCTGTTTTTGTTTGAATTCCTCGGTTTGCTCCACGGCGTAGCCTCCGGCGGACTTGTCGTCAATGGCGCCTTCCACTTCCACGAATTTGGCGCCGAGACTTAATACCTCTTCCTTGGCGGCTGCCCGCACGTCGAATGCTTCCACCACCGCGCCGAGGCGTTTGGCGGTGGCGATGGCCTGCAGACCCGCCACACCGGCGCCGAGGATGAGCACCTTGGCCGGTTTGATCGTGCCTGCCGCGGTCATGAACATCGGGAAAAACGTAGGCAGGTGGTTGGCGGCTGTTAGCACGGCTTTGTAGCCCGCTACCGTAGCCATAGACGACAATACGTCGAGCGCCTGGGCACGGGTGGTGCGCGGCGCAAGGTCGAGGCTGAACGCCGAAATACCCGACCGGAGTAACGCATCTACCACCTCTTTTTGCAGCAACGGATTGAATTGACCGACAAGGATTTGCCCGGCAGAAAGTTTGTCGAGCGCAGCATTCGGAAGCGGGTGAATTTTGACCAGCAGGTTCGATTCCTTTAGAACTGTCGCGGTATCAGCGATTTGTGCGCCTTGTTTGGCGTAACTTGCATCGTCGAAGAAGGCCGTGTCGCCCGCGCCGCTTTCGACCAGAATTTTTTGAAAACCTAATTTCATCAAGGTCGGAACTGCATCGGGCGTGACGGCCACCCGGTGCTCGCCGTCACTTTCTTTCAATATACCAAGCGTCATAATTTGGTGATTAGTTAATTAGTTAATTGGTGACTGGGGAGATTCGGGGATTTGGGGATTGGTCTGAAATCAGACTGCCAACTGTCAACTGCCAACTGATTTAGCGCGCCGAAAGTAGGATTTTTCTGAAAAGTGAAAAATTGAAAATTCATCTGACTTTTGGATATTTGACTTTTGACGTTGGACAGCTGCGATTCCATGGAACAGGAAATCAAAGTACAGGGAAAAGTGTAGCAGAGCAAAAGTTTGGTTTTCAAGATTTTAACCTGGTAAGTCCAGCGTCCATTGTCAAATTGTCAAAAGTCTTCGCTAATGGAAATCAAAAACATTGAATCTTTTCTGGAGTATTATGAGCGGCTCCGGGAACGCACCAGACGGGTGGTGGTGTTGATCCCACCGGAACATCTGGAATGGACGTACCGGCCCGGAAAATTCACGCTTGGCGACCTGGTGCGCCATCTTGCTACCATCGAGCGCTGGCTCTATGCCGAAAACGCGCAAGGTCGCCCGCCTGCTTACCCGGGTTGCGGACGCGAACTGGCCGACGGATTTGAAGCCACGCTGGCTTTTTTCGATGAAATGCACCGGCAATCGGTGGAGATATTCCGGCAACTGACGCCCGATCAATTGCAGGCCAAAATCCAGACGCCGGCGGGAACGCCGATCACTTGCTGGAAATGGCTCCGGGCGCTGGCAGAACACGAAATTCACCACCGGGGACAGATATATTTGTATCTGAATATGCTCGGCATCGGCACGCCGCCTTTATTTGGACTTACTTCGGAAGAAGTGAAAGAGAAGTCAGTTGTTTCAAAATGAACATTGAAGGTGATTCAAAATAGAATAAATTCAATTCATGCTATTTACCACTGTTACCAACCCTGCCGAAGTGCAGCAAATTCTCGAATTACAAGCACAAAATCTTGTTTCTGCGCTCACTGCTGAAACGATGGCGACCCAGGGCTTCGTCACTGTGCGGCATGAGCCTGACGTCTTGCAGCGCATGAACGAAATCACCCCGGCCATCATCGCCCAAGATGGCGACCGGTTGGCAGGGTATGCGCTGGTGATGCCGCGCGAATTTGCCCCCGATGTGCCGATTTTGGTGCCCATGTTCAGGATGCTGGACGGCTTATCCTGGAATGGCCGACTCCTCCGCGACAACCCGCGCTGGTTCGTCATGGGACAGATTTGCGTTGCCGAAGATTTCCGAGGCATGGGTATTTTCGACGGATTGTACCTGAAAATGAAGGAAGTGTACCGCCCGCGATACGATTTTACCGTGACGGAAGTCGCCGAACGCAACACCCGTTCCATGCGTGCGCACGAGCGGGTGGGGTTTCAGACGCTGCATGTTTACCCCGACGCGACGACCGGCGAAGTATGGCGGGTGATTGTGCTGGAACTCTGATCGTACTAACTCAAATCTCAGATCGCGCCGTAAATCGTAAGTCGTTATTCCTCATTCTCAAAATACACCTTATAGTATTTCTTTCCCTTCTCTTCGTCGAATCCCCGCTCGATGAGGTCGCGCCGCCCGTGCACGTAGATGTGGAAATTTTTGTCTAATTTCAGCACACTTTTGAACACTTTAAATTCCTTTTTCACTGCCTGGTCGCTGATGTCGAATTTGTCCTCCAACGGCACGGCATATGCCTTCGCGTACTGGTCGCGGAATTCGCGGAATGCTTCCTGCTGCTCTTCCTGCGGGAACAGGTTTTCGGCGAAGTCGTTGATCTCAAAATGTTCGTTGTCCTTGAAATAGTCGCCCGAACGATTCAGCAGATCAATCGTGTCGGTGCGGTCGAGGCCGAATTTAAACGGCGCTTTTTGGGTGATGAATTCGCTCGACAGGCTGATGTAGTGACGCGTGTTGAAGTAATTGTCCTCGATGGGGCGCAGGCGCAGGAATTCGTCTTTCCAGAACGAGCGCTCGTCCTTTTTCGATACCGTGTCCACCGCGCAAATGCGGTAACCTTCCGCTTCGTCTAAGTTGAAGACCAGCGCCGCCACTTCCGGCTTGCCGCTCACGGGAATTCCCTCGAGCACATTGAGCGCGAAGGCTTCGGCGGTGCGCTCCGTTTTCAGGTAAGGGTCTTTCGTCTGGATTTTCCACAGGCCGATGGCGCTGGCCGGTTCGCCCTGCAACATCAGGTCGTCAAAATAGGCTATAAAAAACTCGCCGCCCTGCACCTTGGGGTTGTTGCAGTGTTCGTAGAGCATTTGAGACAGCTTGCCCGCTTCCTCCGACAAATTTTCCGGATTTTGAAAAACAGACATACACGACTGATAAACAAGGTGATGGCTCACGTCCTCCTCGTGGTGGAAGTAAAAGAACTCCTCCGTTTTTTCAAAAGGCTTGAGGAATGCCGAAATGAGCATTTCTTCGGCCACGTCGTGCAGCGGGATCAGGGTTTGTTTGGGGATGACCACGCCTTCGTAGCGGTTTTTGTTGCCGACCCAGGTGGCGGCGAAGCGTTGGAGCCGGGCTGTGGAAAAATCGAGCATTGGGAGTTATGAGTTATGAGAAATGAGTGATGAACTTTGTGGCGGCAAAAGTAATGCGACACCCGACATCACAAGAGCGCATTGGATGCAATAGTTTTCCACAAACCTACGCATTCCGTTATCCTGTATCTTCTAATTCATAACTCATAAGTTCTGAAAATCGCCGTCAACACCCGATTCCTCCTGCCCGGCCAACTCGAAGGTTTCGGGTGGTATACCCATGAGGTCATGCGGCGTATGGTGTTGCGACATCCTGAGGACGAATTCATTTTTTTATTCGACCGGCCTTTCGATGCGCGATACGTGTATGCGCCGAATGTGACGCCGGTGGTGCTGCCGCCCCGTGCACGATTCGCGCCGCAGTTTTTGTGGTGGTTTGAGTGGGCGGTGCCCCGCGCGCTGCAACGGTACCGGGCCGACGTGTTCTTTTCTCCCGATTCCATGTGCAGCCTGACAACCAACACCCCGACGGTGATGACTTGTCACGACCTGGTACCGCTGCATTTTCCGGAACAAATTCCGTTGATCCACCGGCACTATTTGCTTCATTTTTTGCCCAGATACCTGCGCCGCGCCGACCGGATTTTGACGATTTCTAAGTTCGTGGAAACAGACATCATTCAAACCTGCGGAATTCCGACCGCCAAAATTGCGACCGTGCAGAATGGCTGTCGCGACGGTTTTTCTCCGATCCCGGAGGCCGAACAACAACGCGTCAGGGACGAATTCGCCGGCGGACAGGAATATTTTTTTTACACCGGCGCCATTCATCCGCGCAAAAACATTCCGAGGCTGATCCGCGCATTCGACAACTTTAAAACTAAAACCGGCGCACCCGTAAAACTTCTGCTTGCCGGCCGCTTTGCCTGGAAAACCGGCGACGTCGAAACGGCATGGGAAGCGGCGAAAAATAAGGGCGACATCTGTTTTCTCGGTTATGTGGACGATGCGGTATTGCCAAAACTCATGGCGTCGGCCCTGGCGTTGGCCTACGTTTCCCTTAGCGAAGGTTTCGGATTGCCGCTGTTGGAGGCTATGCATGCGGAAGTGCCCGTACTGACATCCAAGGCAGGCGCATTGCCCGAAGTGGCAGGAGATGCGGCGTTGCTCGTTGATCCCCTTTCGGAAACGGCCATTGCCAAAGGTCTGGAGCAGCTCTGGCATGACCCGGCTTTTGCCCGAAAACTGGTGGAAAAAGGCCGGATTCAACGCGATAAATTCAGCTGGGACGCAGCGGCAGAGCATATACATCGAATCCTGAAAAATACAGCCGGCGCATGAAAGTCCTTCACCTGTTCGACGTTTATTTGCCTTCCACGCTCAGCTGGGTGGCACAACTGCTCGATGGTTTGGAAGCGGTGGAGGTAGAAGTAGGCGCGCCCTGGATCGTCCGGTCCGAATTTTTCAATCCAAAATTCCGGCATCATTTTTTCCCGCTGCAACAGTGGTTGTTTCCAAATACCGAAACTGAATTCGATCATCATTTTGGGCAAAAAATATTTACCGCTGCGCAACGCCGTTTGCCGTTATATTCGTTCTGGCTGGAAAAAATGCTGAAACACGACCCGCCAGATATTTTGCATGCACATTTCGGCCCCACCGGGTGTCTTTACCTGCCGCTGGCAAAAAAAATAAGGCGCCCCCTGGCGGTTACGTTCTACGGTTTTGATTACACCAAATTGCCCCGCTTGCATCCTGTTTACCGGCGCAAATACGAGGAGTTGTTTGTGCAAACAACCAAAATAATAGCGGCCAGCGAGACGGGTCGCGCGAAATTGGAAAGCATGGGATGCCCGCCGGAAAAACTCGCCGTCGTGCCGCCGAGCCCGAGAATTGAATCTTTTCCATTCGTCCGAAGAACAAAGTCAGTGGGTCAACTCAGACTTGTACAAGTCTCTACTTTTACCCCTAAAAAAGGCCATCTGACCACGCTTGAAGCCTTTCGCCTTGCACTGGATCGTTGCCCGGAGATGCACCTCACCCTGGCGGGCGAATTGCAGGACAAAGCATTGGTACAGCAATTGCGGAGCTACATCGCAACGCACCGTTTGGAAGAAAAGGTTACCTGGCTCGATTTTGTAGCCCACGGCGACATGGCGGAATTCCTGAAGCAGTATGACATCTTTATCCATCCGAGTTGTCATGCGCCCGACGGCGACCATGAAGATTCTCCGGTCGTTTTGCTGGAAGCGCAGGCGAGTGGTCTTCCGGTCATTTCCACCACTCATTTCAACATCCCAGCCGAGGTGCTGCACGACCACACCGGCCTTCTCGCTCCTGAAAACGATCCTGTTGCCCTGGCCGAATGTATTCGCCGGTTCTATTTAATGGAAAACTCTGCATATCAACAATTTAGTGAGAATGCCCGCCGGCACATCGAGCAACATTTCAACGTAAAAAACAGTGCCCGCCTGCTCCGGGCGCTCTACGAGGAAATTCACCTTTCATCATTTTTTCCTTGAAAATCCTGATCGCAACTGCCTGGTACCATCCTTTCATACATCCGCGCGCGCATCGTTGGACGGCATTGGCGGAGTATTGGGCAGGCCAGGGGCATGAAATACACGTTGTTAGCGCCCGCCACCGCAGTTGGCCGGATGAATCAACGCTAAACGGCGTCCTCGTTCACCGAACAGGATTCGATTCTCTCAAAGAGGTTGTATACTATTATTCTGGCAAAAATAATGGCCGGGGAAGAGTAGGAGCGACTGTACGCCAACCGGGGTTGTTCGGTCGCCTGGCGGCATGGATGTACAATGCGATATGGAAAAAGGTCTATTTCCCCGACGACGCGTGCATTTGGTATTTTCCGGCAAAAAGGAAAGTCCGGCAACTTCTTGAAAAAGAACAATTTGATGTTGTGATAACGGTGTCGTTGCCGTTCACGGCGCATTTGATCGGGCTGCGTTTACGAAACCTCGGAGGTTTCGTAAACGGTATACCTCCGATTTGGCTGGCTGCTTCACGTTTACGAAACTTCAAAAATTTCGTAAACGTCGCCTCTAACGACAGACACAAATTCTTTTGGTTGGCTGACATTGGCGACCCGTTCAGCATACAGGCGAAATCACTGAACAACAGTTTTTTATATGGAAAATGGAGCCGCCGTCTCGAACAAATAGTCCTGGAATCCGCCGATGCTGTGACGGTGACAACGGAATTTACCCTTCAAGAATTCCGGGAGCGATTCGGACAAAAAGCGACGGCAAAAATGTTTGTTGTGCCGCCTTTGTTACACCCTCCCCCCCCAATCCCCAATCCCCAATCCCCAATCCCCAATCCCCAATCCCCCATTCGCATCGGCTATTTCGGCGCACTCTATGCTCCCGTTCGCACCCCCGACGCATTGCTGGATTTGCTGGAAAAAACATTTGCCTTAAAGCCTGATATGAAAGGGCGTTTGGAGGCGCACTTTTATGGCGAAATATTTCCGGAATTTTACGAGCGACTGACGGCACAACCCGCTGTGCGTCTGCATGGGCTTCGCTCCCGCAGTGAAGTTCAACGCGCCATGTCGGAGATGGACATCCTGGTCAATATTGGCAACACGACCGATTTTCAATTGCCGAGCAAGGTGGTGGATTACCTCGCCTCTGGCAAACCGGTTGTCAATTTGTCGTATACCGATACTGATCCATTTGCGTCGTTTTTCGGCGATAACAACTTGATCCTTAATCTCAAAGTAGAAAACGGAAGGGTGGGGGAGAAGGAAGTTCGGCGCTGGCTGACCTGGCTGGAGGAAGAGAAAAAAATGCCGGATAAAGCCGATTTGGAAAGATTGATAGCGCCGTACCTGGTGGAGTCGGTGGCAGCAAGTTATCTCAGGTGGATGAAGACGGGACAGCCTTTTTCTCCAAATTTTCCCGAATGAGCCGGAGATATTGTGGTAGTACCACACTGTTGCTGAATTCGGCGACGGCCTTTTGGCGGCTGTATCGGCCCATTGCAGATCGCCGGGCCGGAGGAAGTTGCAAAAAACGCAGCATGGCGTCGGCGAGGGCTTGCGCATTTTCCGAAGGTACGATGAAGCCGTTTTGTCCTTCTTCCACCGTTTCGCGGCATCCGACGCTGTCGGTGGTGATGACGGGTTTGCCCATGGCCATCCCTTCGAGCAACACCCGCGGCATTCCCTCGCGATAAGAGGGCAATACCACTACTGCGGCACGTGCGATAAAAGGGCGCACATCGTCCGTTTGCCCCAAATATTCAACGCTTCGATCTTCGATCCAGCGGGAGAGCTCGGAAGCTTCGATGGAAGCCGGATTGCCTGCGTCGGGACTGCCGAGAATTTGAAAACGGGCATGGGGGGTACTTTCTCTGACGCGGTCAGCCGCTTGAACAAACTCCCGTATACCCTTATCGCTCAGGAGACGACCAATGAACAAAAAGACCGGTTCCGTCGTATCGCCGTATTCCGGATAGAAATGGATGGTGTCAACGCCTGTTCCTTTGATCACCAGGGTTTTGCCGGGTCGTACCACGTAGTGATATATAAACTCTGCCCGGTCGTCCTGATTGAGAAATACCACTTTTTCAACGCACCGGAAGGCAATGCGGTAGAGCCGGAATATCAATTGCCGGAAAAATGACGGCGCTGTAGCGGCGTATCCCAACCCTTCCACAGTAGCAATAGCGGGTGTACCGGTTATCCAGGCAGCCCATGAACCGAAGATGTTGGGTTTGACGGTGTAAAAGACGGCCAGATCAGGTAGTTCGCGGCGTAGCAATCTTGTCAGTTCCGCCAGTGTGCGAAGGTTGCCAAAAGGGGAAATACTTTTGCGCGAGAGACAATGCAGGGCTAAAAAACGCACGGAATCCAGGTTCTCCAGTTTTGCTTCAAATCCGTCGGCAGGCGCCATACATATTACCTCAAATCCTTCATTTACAAGGCTTTCGATCAATGCGCGGCGGAAATTCCAGAGGTTCCAGGCGGTGTTGGCGATGAGCGCGATTTTGGGGCGTTTTGTACCGGGCATAAAATAAAAACGCTCCGGACTGACTCCCTCAGGAATCAAAGCGGAGCGTTTGTTTTCGAAATTATCGGGCGTAAATCCCACAATTTATGCGGCAGCCTGCATTCTGTTGACGCCTGTTTCGAGGCGTGTTTGCGGGCCGTCTACCAATGCTTTTATTTGGTCTATCGTGTATTGACGCATCACCAATTCATAAACTTCAAGCGCCTGGTCGCGGGTGATGGACGGAAACTCGTCCAGAAAATCATTGACACTGACACCGATGCGCAGGAAGTCATAAAAGGTTTCGATGCGGATGCGCGTTCCGCTGAATACCGGAGCGCCGTCTTGAATTTCAGGGTGTACGGTGATAGCGGTGAAATTCCTCATCCGACTGCTGTTTGTGTGTGTGTAAGTTAAAATGTACCATCAGCCGGGACTATACAATTCAACGGATTAGAACGATTAAAATGATTACAGAGGCGAATGTAGGCAAAGTTCTGAACGGTCAAAATTTTACAAAGAATTTTTTTTTTAGAATGTGTTAACAAAGACAGTGAGGCGGATTACAAATACGTTTCTCCAAACCGCTCCTTCACCATAACCGTTACCTGTTTGATCTCCTGCTCCTTGGATTTGGGGTACACCAGCAGCGCATCTCCCTCGTCTACAACGATATAGTCCCGCAAATCCTTGAGTACCACCAGTTTTCCTTTCGGCGTCCGGACGAGGCAATCTGCGATATCCAGTGCGAGGATGTGATCGCCCTGCAACACATTGCCGTGCGCGTCTTTCGGGCATTCGGCGTGGAGGCTGGCCCAGGTGCCCAGGTCCGACCATCCGAATTCGGCGGGTACGGTGAATACGTTCGGCGCTTTTTCCATAATAGCGAAATCTACCGAGATATTCGGCGTGGTTGGATACATCTTGTCAATAAAATGTTGTTCGCCGGCTGTGTTCCACAAACCGTTCCCTTGCTGAAGGATATTAAAGATGTCGGGTGACAAGCGTTCGAAAGCTGATAAAATAGAGCGCACATTCCAGACAAAAATACCTGCGTTCCATAGGTATTCACCCGACGATACGAATGCTTTTGCCGTTTCCTGGTCGGGTTTTTCGGCAAACCGTTTCACTTTAAAAATTCCATCAGCCGCTTCCTCGGCCATTTGAATGTAACCGTAGCCGGTATCGGGGCGCGATGGCTGAATCCCGAGCGTGACGAGCGCCTCCTTGTGAGCTGCAAACCCGAGCGCAAGTCTGATCTTATCGAGAAAGGCTTGTTCTTTCAAGACGATGTGGTCGGAAGGTGCGATCACAAAGTTGGCTTCCGGGTCGAGGGCGGCAAGTTTGAACGCCGTATAGGCGACACAGGGACCTGTGTTGTTGCGGCTGGGTTCGCACAAGATATGGTTGTCCGTCAGTTCGGGAATTTGTTGTTTGATGAGTTCCTTGTACGCCGCGTTGGTGACGATAAAAATGTGAGACGCGGGGCAAAGCGGTAAAAACCGCTCAAAGGTCAGGCGCAACAGACTTTTGCCCACGCCGAGCATGTCGAGAAATTGCTTGGGGCGCGCTTCGCGGCTGCCCGGCCAAAAGCGGCTTCCAACGCCGCCGGCCATGATGGCGACGTAGGTGTGGTTGTTATTTGGCATAATTTGTTGAAAATTAGTTTATCCGTTCGAACTACAAACGCAGGGCCAATCCCCGTGAGTGTCGCAACCCGGTCAAAACGGGTGTCGTCGAAGCCATATGATTTATTAAGTCAAGCGATCTTTTACTTCTTCGTACACAGCCCGAACGCCATCTTCTAAACTGATCTTTGCCTTCCATCCAAGTGCGGTCAGTTTGCCGACATCCAGCAGTTTGCGCGGTGCGCCATCGGGCTTATCCAGGTCGTGCCGGATCTCGCCGTTGAAGCCCACGATGCGTTGCACCAATTGGGCAAGTTCCAGAATGGCGATGTCATGCCCGGTACCGACGTTGATAAAGCCCGCTTCGTCGTAGTGCTGCATCAGGAAAAAACAGGCGTCTGCGAGGTCGTCTACATGGAGCAGTTCGCGGCGCTGTGTGCCGGTGCCCCATATCGTTACGAACGGTTCGTCATTGGTTTTTGCCGTGTGGAATTTGCGGATCAATCCCGGCAGCACATGGCTGTTTTCGGGGTGGTAGTTGTCGTTAGGGCCGTATAAGTTTGTGGGTGTCAGAGAGATAAAATTGCAGCCGTACTGCGAGCGATAGGTGTCGCACAGTTTGATCCCGGCAATTTTTGCAATAGCATACGGTTCGTGGGTGGGTTCCAGCAGTCCGGTCAGCAGGTAGTCCTCTTTCATCGGTTGCAGCGCCAGTTTGGGGTAAATGGTGGAAGAGCCGAGCCGAAGCAATTTTTTTACGCCGTATTGGTGGGCCGCTTCGATCACATTGGCTTCGATCATCAGGTTGTCGTACAGGAATTCGGCGCGGTAGGTCTTGTTGGCGTGGATACCGCCCACTTTGGCTGCGGCGAGAAATACGTAGTCGGGCCGCTCTCTTCGGAAAAATTCGTTGGTTTCCAATTGATTGCGCAGGTCGAGTTGGCGGGAGTCGGCCAATGCGAAATTGTCGAAACCTTCCTGCTCCAGTCTTCTTACGATTGCCGAGCCGACCATGCCCCGGTGGCCGGCGATGTAGATTTTGTCTTGTTTATTCATGGTATGTTCCTTGCTCCGACACCGGAAAGGGCAAAGGTAAGTGCCGTTATTTCAACTGGTCAACCAAAGATTGCAGGTTCAGCGTGTGTCCCATTACTTTGATGTCGTCGTTCCAGTTCACAGTAAGCCAGGGGCCTTTGTTTTGCGCTACCGTTATTTTGCGCGGCGTCGTGAAAACCCAAATGATCTGCTCCACGCCGAAGTCGAGCAACCGTTGTGTTTTAACCTGGTAATAGTTGGGAATGACGAACTCCGGTGCGTGGGCTTTGGTATCTACTTCAATTATGATTTTGGGTGGAAAATCGAAGTATTTATTTTGAAGTTTGTCAAATGCCAACTGCGAGCGCTCATAAATGGCCAGATCGAGGGAGAGATTGGTGCGCGGCGATAAGTGAAGGCCGCCTTCACCTTGTAAAACGCGAAATTTTTCGCCTACTAAGGGTCGCAGGTAGTTGGCGATAACATCCAACAATACCCATTGCAAACTTCCATAACCCATGATGTCTTCAAGCGTTTTTTGTTTTTTCACCACCTGTTCATAGCCGGCGTAATAAAGCGGGACGCCATCCAATATCTCGTAAATAAGGTATTCCGGCACCGCTTTGGGTTTGCGGGGCTTTTTTGATAGGGGCGCTTCTGCCGATAGTGATGTCATATTCCCTGAATTTGAGCGAAAGTTAGGTTTTTTTAGCAAATAAGCAGGTGAATAAAATTAATGGCGCCGGTTTTTTTCTTAACATTCCGGAAGTGAAGCATTTGGACGGAATAGATTTCTGTCCTACTACTAACGCTAAAACGAACAGCCCACTCTGTAAGGCATGACCTCTCAAAGTGGGCTGTTTTTTACAGTTTGACAAAATATCGTGTTGTCAAGATACAACCAGTATCAATGCGTACAGGACCGATAATTCATGGCTCATCACTCATCGCTCATTCAAACTGATTCTGAATCGCGAATCCGCCGCTTTTCAGGTACTCCTCGCGCTCGAACAACTTCAGATCGGACTGGACCATGTCCTGCACCAGGTCTTCCAGCGAATGTTTTGCCGTCCAGCCTAATTTCGCTTTGGCTTTGGAGGGATCGCCGATGAGCAGGTCCACTTCTGCAGGCCGGAAATAGCGCGGGTCAATGGCGATCACTTCCTGGCCGATGGCGACATTCGGGCTTTTTGAAGAGACCACCATGCCTTTTTCCCCGACTCCTTCTCCGTAAAAATCCACTTCGATACCCACTTCGCGGAAGGCCATGCGGCAGAATTCGCGCACTTCGGTGGTTTTGCCGGTAGCGATCACGAAATCTTCCGGTTCGGGTTGCTGGAGCATGAGCCACATCGCCTCCACGTAGTCGCGGGCGTGTCCCCAGTCGCGTTTGGCGTCGAGGTTGCCCAGCCAGAGTTTGTCCTGAAGGCCGAGCGATATCTTGGCAGCGGCGCGCGTGATCTTGCGTGTAACGAAGGTTTCGCCGCGGATCGGGCTTTCGTGGTTGAACAGGATGCCGTTGCAGGCGAATATGTTGTACGACTCGCGGTAGTTTACCGTGATCCAGTAGGCATACAGTTTTGCCACGCCATAGGGTGAGCGCGGGTAGAATGGAGTCGTTTCTTTTTGCGGGACTTCCTGCACGAGGCCGTACAGTTCCGACGTGGAAGCCTGGTAGAATTTCGTCTTTTCGGTCAGGCCGAGTAGTCGAATGGCCTCGAGGATACGCAGAGCGCCCACTGCGTCGGCGTTGGCGGTGTATTCCGGTGTGTCGAAACTCACCTGAACGTGGCTTTGTGCGCCGAGGTTGTAAATTTCATCGGGCTGAACCTGCTGTATGATGCGGATCAGGTTGGTGGAATCGGTCAGGTCGCCGTAGTGCAACACGAAATTGCGGTGGTTGACGTGCGGGTCCTGGTAAAGGTGGTCAATACGATCGGTATTGAACAGCGAGCTGCGCCGCTTGATGCCGTGAACTTCGTAACCTTTCTGGAGGAGCAGTTCCGCCAGATAAGCGCCGTCCTGCCCGGTAATGCCTGTGATAAGTGCTTTTCTCATTATCAGTTTTTTTTGCTGCGGGCAGGCAAAAACCTTGCCCGTTCATCGAGGAGCGGAAAATGTTGGATTAAAATTGCTGCAATTCGTCGCGCAGATTGCCCATCCCAGCGTTCGGGTATGATACCGGTTTTCCATTTGTCCTCCCTGATTTGCTGTACTTTTTGACGGATAAGACCGGGATCGGGTACTTCAATGAGTTCATTGGTGCCCAAAGATAAGGTAACCGGCCGTTCGGTGGTGGTGCGCAGCGTCAGACAGGGAATGCCGAGAAAAGTTGTTTCATCCTGAATGCCGCCGGAGTCGGTCAATGCCAGGGCGGCATTTTCCAGCAGGTTCAGGAATTCGAGATAACCCTGCGGTTCGATCACCCGGAGATCCGCGATGGCTTCCAGGCGGGCCATCCAGCCGAAGGCTTTCAACCTGCCTGCCGTACGGGGATGAACCGGAAACACCAACGGTATTTCCTCACTCATCGCTTCCAATATCCGGATAACGGTTTCCAGGCCCTTTTCAGTATCCACGTTGGAAGGGCGGTGCAAGGTGACCAACGCGTATTGCCGGACTGTCAAACCGAGGCGCTGAACCATTGCCGTACGGGCGGCTGCATCCCGGAACAACATCAGAGTGTCCATCATACAGTTGCCGGTAAAAAACACCTTTTCGCCCGCAACGCCTTCTTTTTCAAGGTTTTCCAAACCCGCCTGTTCCGTTACGAACAAAAAATCGGACACGGTATCGGTCAGGATACGGTTGATCTCTTCCGGCATGCTGCGGTCCCCGCTGCGGAGTCCTGCTTCCACATGCGCAATGGGTATGCCCGTCCCCGACGCCGCCAATGCGCCTGCCAGTGCGGAGGTAGTATCGCCGACGACCAGCACCGCATGGGGGCGTGTTTTTTCCAATACGGGTTCGAGACCCAGCAACATCTGGCCTAACTGCCGGTTCGACGTATCGCTGCCGACGCCGAGATGAAAATCCGGCTTGGGGATATCGAGTTCACGAAAAAAAACTTCGTCGAGGGATGGATCGTAGTGTTGTCCTGTATGAACAATTTGAAAACCAACCTGGGGATAGGCGCGGAATGCCTTTTCCAAAGCAGCGATCTTTACGAAATTGGGCCGGGCGCCGACGACCGCCAGGATTTTCATGCGTTCACTCATTTTCGTGTAACCGGAACGCCCGATGTCAAAAAAAGTACTGCCCAATTTTTGACAATGGCTTTAAATACAGGGTATAAAACCGGGGCTTCAGGCCGTTCATTGCCCAGGCGCGCCGGTCTTCGCGGTTGGCCCGGAGCCGGTTGCGGAGGTTGGCATTGCTGGCCCCTCCCAACCGCATCCGCACGGCAACTTCCGGCAAATAGCACGTGGTAACATTGTGCCTGAGTAATAAACGCAGCATCAGTTCGTAATCTGCTGAATACCGCAGCGAAATGTCGAACAAACCGAAGCGGTCGTATAAATGCCGCCGAACGAAGAAGGTAGGGTGGGGGGGCATCCATCCGCGGTAGAATTTTTCCGGGTGAAAATCTCCCGCTTTCCAAAACCGTTTCACCTGTTTCGTATGCACAGGATCAACGTATTCCAGGTCAGCGTACAAAGTATCGGCGCTGGTACTGCGCATCAAACCGGCTACCCGGCTGATCAGATTCGCGTGTGTGTAAAAATCGTCCGAATTGAGCACGACCACCACCTCGCCTGTCGCTAAACATACACCTTTGTTCATGGCGTCGTAGAGTCCCCGGTCCGCTTCGCTGATCACCCGGCTTACATGCGGATATTCGGACACGATGTTCAACGTCGCGTCTTTCGATCCACCGTCTACGATGATGTGCTCAAGGTTCGGATAATCCTGCATCCGGATGCTTTCCAACGTGTCGCGGATGGTCGCGGCGCTGTTGAAGGCGGGGGTGACGATGCTGATCTTCAACGTTTGATGACAATATTTCCCATTACTAACATGTCCATTTTTGTCCTCAAATAACACTCCAGCGCGTGTTCGGGGGCGTTCACAATGGGTTCGTTTTCATTGAATGACGTATTGAGCAATACCGGCACCCCTGTTTTTTCATAAAAGCGACGGATGAGGGCGTAATAGCGCGGGTTATCTCCTTGTTCCACGGTTTGCAGTCGTCCCGTGCCGTCTATGTGCGTGACAGCCGGGATAAGTGTGCGCTTGTCCGGTTTTATCAAAAACACTTTTTCCATGAATGGCACGCTGTCGTTTTGTTCGAAGTAGTCCGCGACGTGTTCCATTAGTATGGAGGGGGCAAATGGTCGGAAACTTTCCCGGCGTTTGATCTTGGCGTTCAGCAGATCTTTGGCGTCGGCGCGGCGCGGATCGGCAAGGATGGAGCGGTTGCCCAACGCCCGCGGCCCAAACTCGGCTCTTCCCTGAAACCAACCCACAACCCCCGCATTCAGCAGGCAATCGGTGACCAGGTCGTAAATTTGAGCGTCGGTGAGTCGTTCAAAGACGACCTGGCGGCGCTCCAGGTATGCTTCGATCTCTTCATCGGAAAATATTGCTCCGGTATAGGCATGATGCCGGAATGGCCGTCGCGGATTGTCCAGCATCTGATGGTACAAATACATACCTGCGCCCACCGCGGTGCCTGCATCATGACCTGCCGGAGGAATGAAAATCCGTTCAAAGCCGGTATTTTGAACGAGTTTCCCATTGGCGACGGAATTTTGCGCTACTCCCCCCGCAACGCAAAGGTTTTTCAGGCCCGTGCGGCGCTGCAAATCGTTCGCGATATGAAAAATTACTTCTTCGCAAACGCGTTGAACGGAAGCGGCCAGGTCGCGGTGATAGTCGGTCAGGGGTTCGTCTTTTTGTCGCGCCGGGCCGAATTTTCTGATAAATTCATTTGAAAAAAGCGGCTCTATGTGGGGCGCTCCTTCTTCCCAGCTCATGCTCACGCCTTCTCGAAAATGGCGGAAATACTTTGCATCGAGTTGGAACAAACCGTTGTTTTTTAAATATACCACATCGCGCACCTGATCCAGCAGGGAAGGCTGGCCATAAGGAGCAAGCCCCATGACCTTGTACTCATCGCCATAATGCGGGAATCCTAAAAACTGTGTAAAGGCAGTGTAGAACACACCCAATGAATGCGGATACGACACACTGTCCATCACCTCCATCCGGTTGCCGCGACCGACGGCGCGCATGGTGGAAGTAAAATCACCGAAACCGTCAATAGAGAGCAGCGCTGCTTCTTCAAACGGAGAGGCAAAAAATGCCGAGGCAAGGTGACTCCGGTGGTGTTCGATGAACTTTACAGAGGGATAAGCAGCAGCAACCCGACCGGACGCATAGTCGTTATTATCTCCTATTGCACGTGCTAAATCCTGAATTATTTTGGTGATTTTCAAAGAATTGGATGCACGGTTCTGCAAGGCGCCGAATGCAGTCCAGCTTCGAAGGGCGTATACGGCTTTTTCCAAAATCTTTGCCTTCGGATCGCGGGATACTGCAAGATAATCCACTTCTGCGAGCGAAATTCCGGCTTCCTGTAGACAGAATTTTGCGGCTTCGACGGGCAACCCGGCCCAGTGCTTCACGCGGCGGATACGCTCTTCTTCGGTTGCGGCGAGTAATTCGCCATTTTTAAATATTGCGGCGGAAGCGTCGCCGTGGTAGGCGTTGAGGGAGAGGATGTACAAACGAGTTATAAGTTATAAGCGGTGAGTTATGAGTGTTATATGCACAATGCGGGAAACGGCATTACCGGGTAGTGGTTTGCTCTCATTGGGCAATCTTTAAAAGTCGTTCTTCCAACGAGGGTTCGGTATTCCCTTCTTTACGCGGGATTTGATCCATCGCGTATTCGCTCAAAGCCGTAATGGTAAGCGACGGATTCACGCCCAGGTTGCAAGGCATGACCGAGCCGTCGAGGATATACATGTTCGGATAGCCGTGCACCCGGAAGCGATCGTCCACCACGCCTTCTTCAGCAGTAGCGCCCATCGGGCAACCGCCCAGAATATGCGCCGTGGAGGCCAGGTTGAACAGGACTTCCGTTGCCGCGTTCATCGGCACGCCGTGCACTTTTTGGGCGTAGCGGTACATGGCTTCCTGACCGATCGGAATGTAGGTGGGGACGCCTTGTTTTTGATCGTTCTTCATGACGATGCGTACACCGAAAAGCCCCCTTTTTAATCGCATGCGCATCGCGTTTTCCAGGGTTTGCATGATCAGAAAAAATATTCCCGTCGTCGCAGATTTGAAATTGAAAACGATGCGCAGGAATTGCAGCGGATGCAAAAAAATATTGCCGATCATTTTCGCGGTGCGCACAGCCGGCGAGCCTTCGCCGGCGGCCATCACACCCAGACGCGCCATGAGGCCGCTGCCATCGGGATATTTGACGATCTCTATGTTGGTGTTTTCGTCCGGCGAAAATATCCGGGAAATCGCCACACCGTGGTTGAGTTTGCGGTCGGCTGCCATCACGCCGCTGAGCATTTCTGAATTCGTAAGGATGTTGTCGCCTAATTTATCGGACAGAGCCGGCAGGGTCTTGAATTGGTATTTCTGCCGCAGCAACAGGTCCATTGTGCCGAGCACTCCTCCGCTTACCACCAAGCCTTTGCTGCGCCAGGTCTTCCTCTTTCCATTGAACCATGCAGTGGAAGTCTTGGTGTGAACGAGGTATTCGCCGTCTTTGTATTCGATTTTTTCCACCACCGTCTCCGCTTCAATTTTTGCATGGAACATATTTTCGGCAAACCACAGGTAGTTTTTGTCGAGGGTGTTTTTTGCATTGTGCCTGCAACCCACCATGCAACCGGCGCAATGGCTGCAACCCCGCCGAAGCGGCCCCAAGCCTTTGAAGTAGGGATCGGTTTCTTTGTTCGGATCACCTAAATACACGCCGATGCCGTCTACTCCTCCGTAGGATGCTCCCTTGCCCATTTCGACGGCGACTTCGCGCAGCACCCTGTCCTCTTCGTATTCTTTTTCAAATTTTTCCGACCCTAGCATAAAAGCTGCTTTTTCAAAATATGGCGCCAATGCGGTTTTCCAATCCCTGAAATGGCTCCACACTTTATTGGTGTAAAAACTGTCTTTCGGCTTCATGAGGGTGTTGGCATACACAATGGAGCCGCCGCCTACGCCTACTCCGCTCAATACCAGCACTTCTTTGAAAAAAGTGAGTTTCTGGAAACCGAAAAAACGGAATAATGGAATCCACAGGTATTTGGGCAAGTGCCAGTTTGACTTTGGGAAATCGGTGGTCTTCCAGCGTTTGCCCTTTTCAAGTACCAGCACGGAATAACCCTTTTCGCTCAGGCGCATGGCCGAGACGCTCCCGCCAAAACCGGAGCCGATCACTATGTAATCATAAACGAAGTTGTCCTGTGTCATCGTCATCAAAGGTCTTCGTCTTCATATTCCTTTTCTATGAAATCTTCGTCTTCGCCTGCGTCAAAATCCATATCTTCATCAAAACCTTCCTCAAACGCTTCCTCGTCGAAATCTTCATCGTTGTCAAAGTCTTCGTTGTCTAAGCCGAATTCTTCTTCATCAAACTCATCAAACTCGTCTTCATCGTTTTCATCGGCGTAATCATCGTCATCGGGTTCGTAAGTGGCAATGACGGAAGTTGTGCCGGGAACATGGGGTAGGCGGGAATCGTCAGCGGGATCAGGTGAAAATGTGTGGTGTTGCATGGCGAAAAATTTGATGTTAGGCGATGTATACACAAAGATAGGAATGAACGGTCATTGTTTGTTGTCCCGGCTTCGCTTCAATTCATACACCTTCGCATCTATCAGAAACCGGAACCAAAATCCCTGCAAAACATGAAATATCAGGCCGCGCCGTCCGTCGAGAAATCCCAGACGGAGAAAATAACGGATGAAAAAATAAAGAAACGGCCGTACGAACAGTGGGATTCGTTCGTACACGGACTTCAGGAATCTTCTTTTCTGGATCGGGTTGCCGGTGAGGTTCGGAGCGACCAATCTGGCTGTGGTCAATGGGCCGCCGTTGCTCAATTCAATGGCTTCGAGGGTTGACCATCGGTTGTGCCGTTCCGTAAATCGTTCGAGCGGATCATCGAAGACGTCAATCATATCGCCTTTTAACTTTTGCACGCGCCCTTCCACTTTAAAATGCTGGTCGTACACTTTTTCTTCGCAGTACCCTTTGTATCTGCGAAACAAGACGGCGTGATACACCGGGTAATGTCCGCCAAAACGGATCCATTTCCCCATAAATATCGTGCGACGGCTGATCAAAAGTCCGTTCAGGTCATCGGGCATCGGTTGAGAAAATCTGTTGATCAGATTCTTGCAGAGGGTGTCTGTCAGGCGGTGGTCGGCGTCGAGGTTCAGCACCCATTCATAGCGGGTGGGTAGGTGCTCCAGCGCCCAGTTGCGTTGGTGGCTGTAGTTTTCAAATGGATGGCGAACAACGGTTGCGCCCATGGAACGGGCGATTTCAACCGTTCGGTCGGCAGAACCCGAATCCACTACAAAGACGTCATCGGATAAGCCAAGAACGGATTCGAGGCATGCGGCAATGTTTTTTTCCTCGTTGTAGGTGAGGATGATGGCGCTGAGCGGAAGGGACGGCATTGGGCTGCTACGAATGTTCGATCATATACGTTTCGACATTAGAGTGGAACAACCTGCACCTTGCTTTGAAGTAAATGCTCGTGCAACTTTGTAAACTGACACCCGGAGCAAACCCATAAAAATCTACTTTGCTAAAATCAGTGTCATTGCGAAAACCTTCGAAGAAACCATAACCCTCGGCATTGTCGCAGATGATCGCTCCATCATTGCTCAGGTGCTTTTTGGCTACCTCGATCAGTTCGAATCGCCAAAGTCCGTCTATAATGACCACATCGAATTTCTGAACCTGGTTTTCGGAAAGGATACGATTGACATCATTCAGGCAGCTTTCAGCAGTTTCGCTTCTGACATGGTACAATTCGACATTAGTGGGAATTTGTTTTTTGAGATAATTGCACCATTGCAAATCACCTTCAAAAGAAATTACCCTGGCAGACCTCGAAGCCCACCACAGGGTAGATTGACCGCCTCCGAATTCCAGAATGTTCATATCCCTGAAATCTCTGAATTTGAGAAAATCAATACATGGATAGGTATACCACGGTACCGGATTCCCTTTTCTATCCACCGCCTTTGTTCTTATGCTGCTTTTAAAATGGCCTTTTACGATAGAAAATCTGATGGGCGTTGCCACCGCAGTTACCCAAGCCCGCAAAGTCCGGGCAAAAATGCCGGGGACGAATCTTTTGATCAGCGCAAATGCTTTGTGAAGGAGCGTTTGTTTCAATTTTCAGGTTGTTTTTGTTGTAATATTGCCCGGTAGGTTTTTATCCATACCCAGACGTTCTTCCGTATATCGAACCGGCGTTGCACCAGGTCCAGGGCGTTTTTTCGATATTCCAGCGCCCTGTCGGGCGGTAGAGTGATGGCTGCATCGATTGTTTGAGCCAATACTTTGGGAGCATTATCAGTCCAGAACCCTGCTCTGTTCTGTTCGAGTATTGCCCAGGGAGTACCTTTGGAAGCGATCACAGGAGTCCCTTGCGCCAGCGATTCTATCACCACATTGCCAAAGTTTTCAGTGTGAGAGGGCAAAATAAAAAAGCGGGCGCCGGCAAACAGGCGTTGTTTCTCCGCTCCTTCCACGAGACCTGTAAATTTGACTTTCTCTTGCAGACCGAGTTTGAAAACCTGATGCTTCAATTGTTCGCCGTACGCGTTCCGGTCGTCGCCTGCAATTTTCAACCTATACTCCGATTGCATGAATTGCTTTGAAAGAGGCAAGGCGGAAAGGAGGTTTTCGATCGCTTTTTTAGGATGAATTCTTCCCAAATAAAGAAGATATAACTCTTCCTGATCCAGGTTTAAAAATGGTGGCAATTCCATGTAATTGGGAATTTCCACCACACGCGTATTTTGTCCGAAAATAGTATATATCCGTTCGGTTTCTTCGGGACTTGTGCTGTGAAAGGTTGAGTGTTGGGCTAAAAAACGCCTGATGAACCACAAAAATGGCTTTTTTTTCCAGGTACTGTAAACCAGCGCTTTTTCGTCCAGTTCGCCTCTTGGCGACCAGACAATAGGTATTTGGTGCCATCTGGCGATCAATGCCGATAACAAAGACGGTGGGTAAAACAGGGAGTTCAGGTGAACGATGTCGCATTCAGGCATCGCTTCCCATACGGAATGCAACATTTTTACCGGCAACAGGTGAAAACGGGCAGTATGATATATCGCTCGCCCATAGGGTGTTTCCATCCACGAATTGGCAGTCACTTTGGTTTCAGCACCCAGGTTTGTCGTCGAGATCGTCACCTTCACGCCAGCGTCCGTCAGAGCCTTTGCCATCCAATATACCGTATTACTGGGGCCGCCTTCCTGGGAGGGATAGAGTGTGCCGATGGGGTATAAAATTTTCAAGGGTAAACCGGCTGTTGATGGGCGATGCGATCAGGTTGCCGGCACAGGTATGATTGACCTGAACAGCAAGGCATTCATTTCTTCTATTACCATTCCGGGCGTTATTTTTTGCATACAAATATTGTTGCCGCACGTTTCACTGAGGCAAAGGGAACACGAAACGCCGGTTGCCCGCAATACTGCATTTTGCCCCCCCGCAGGCGGATACCACCGGCCGGGAAAATCGCGGTTGCTGAAAACAGCGACGACGGGAACGCCGAATGCATATGCCAGGTGCATCGGCCCGGTGTCGTTGGTTAGTACAAGGTTGCAGTGCTGCATCAACAAACCGCTTTGGATGGGACTGAGCAGGCCGCAAAAGGAGTGAACATTGGGCAAATACAACAATGGGAGGATAAGAGCCGCATCCTCCGGCCCTCCAATCAAAAAGATGTTGAAATCATTGCAAAAAAACCGGATGACGGCTTCGAAATGTGAAACAGGCCAACGGTTCTGAGGGCGTTTTGCCCCGGCGACTATCGCTATGGCAGGGCGGCCGGATGATGGTATGGACGCCAGTAATTGCGCGACTTTCAGATGGTCGTTCTCCTCGATTTGAAAAGGAAATATGTCGGGGCCTTGCGTCGGAACGCCGTTTTTCTGCAGGATGTCGTTCAAACGCTTGCGTTCATCTGTATAGAGCAGATATTTTTCCTGTGTTTTTCTGAAAAACATTATTCTGCTATGCTGCCAGCCAAAACCACATTTAATACCGGCAATAAAGCGAAAATACACCATATCCCGCAGCAACCTCATGAATGGCGCATTGTACTGCGTCAGATGGATTACCATGTCGTATCGTTCGTCTCGCAACCGCCGGGTCAATTCGCTTCGGCTGAGGCTTTCGTAGTTGATTATGGCGTTAAAAATCCCGGGTTGGATGAGTGCCTCCATGGACACAAGGTTGCGACGTCCTTTGCCGGCATTGGTGAGCAAATGAATGTTTGCAGACCGGAAATGCGTACGAAGATGGCTCATGGCAGGCATGGCGCAAATGCTGTCGCCAATGGAGCCTGTACGGAATACGAGTATTTTTTCCGGTCGCTTGTTTTTTCGGAATAATATAGATTGAGTACTGAAGATCAATAAATTATATAATCTCCAACAAGAGATTACCAACAGAATTTTTATCTTGTGGACAAGCGGAAGTTGGCGGGCCGTTAGTTTCAATGTCTGATCAGATTTTTTCTCTTAATATCACCCTCGAAAATCCGAAAACGATAAATGCGAACATGACGCCTTTAACCAGAGAACCGAAGGTGGTTAACAAATCTCCTTCTACTTTCAAGGAGCCGACAAAAAGCAATGGGAGCCAAACAACAATGGTGGGATACCGCGAGCACAAGGCAAGCGCCTGATGAAAAAAGAAGTTGAAGATCAGGCCGTAAAAGAACATGAATACAATGCCGCCGGTTTTTCCAAAATTGACATAAGCCTCTCCGATGGGTGAGATATTATAACTATACGATACCTCCGGAGCGCCTAAAAAACGGCTGACATTGTCTCTGCCGCCTGCCTGCGGTTTGTTGGGCCATAACAATCGGGGCGTTACTGCCGCTGCAACAGATTTCAATATGGTTTCGCCTTTTGCGAACGGTTCATGTTTGGGCACATAACTCATTGTTTGGGCGATCAGGAATCCCTGGTTGGCGCGGGCGGCAATATTGAACAGCCGTTCGACTTCGATCAGGGATGCGGGATCAGACAACCGATCTCTCATTAAAGTAATAAAAAAGCCGAAATCGGCTTTCCTGCTCTCATCCGGGCCCCAGGTTTCCTTGCGATATTCATGTTTGATGGATTGCAACAACAAAATGGTGAAAACGGCCAGGAATAACACTCCGATACGTCTTTTTACCGATACCGGATATTCCATGAGATACATGATGATGAACAAGGTGCCCCACAAAACCAATTCGCCGTACATGCCGGTCATAATGGAGTTTAATAATGTAATACTTAAGACGAATACCAGTAATAATCCTTTATATTTTGATTTCTTTGAAAACAATATATAAAACAATCCGACATATAGTAGTTGCGCAAAAAAATTGACCGCGCCACGCATTACCTGTGGCATGAATGGCACAAAAAAGAAAACTGCCGCACCGATAGCCGAAATCCACAGGCCGATATGGCCCCGCTCGTGCAAATGCTCCTTTGCACGGGCTATCAGTGTTCGATGGTCGTAGGTTTTAGTCCAGGTCACAGGAAACTTCAGTCCTGCGATCATCATGAGTGTACCCGGCAATACGAATGCAAAATATTCCTCTGCAGGAATATTCATAAAGGTCTTCCACAGGAAAGCCAGATCATTATACTCATTAAAGATTTGATATGTTATGACTGCGCTGAACAACCATTGCAACAGCGCCAGCATAATGATCACTTCCAAAATGGCTATTTTTTTCCCAAGAATTGTGACAAAATAGATCAGGTAACCGGCCGGAAGCACTACTGATAACGATTCATACCAGGAAAGCTCATAATGAAAAAACAGGGCGGCGAACAGTATGCCGCACACTATAAAAATCAGTATCCTGATTTTGTTGTTCATATCAATTTCAGTTTCGGCCAGGTCAGAACCTGGCTGAAGAACTCAGGCATCGGTTGCTTCAACATATCCAGACTTTTGCGGATCACCAGTGCAGAGAGTACAGCGTCAGCAATCATCATCGCCACAGGCAGTATATCAAGGCCGAATGCGCCGGCTCCAAAATAACCGACGCCCAGGACTGCAAGGCTCAGGAATACGTAATACCGCGAAATGCTTTGATGGCGGTTGCAGCCCAGCAACATGCCCCAACTGCCCAGCCACAGGCTGTTGACCAATATATAGCCTAGATAAAAGGTGAAAAACGGCTCTTCCGCGCGCACTTTGCCCTTGGTCCAGAATTCGAGTACCAGGGGGCCAAAAATCTTTAAACCGATGACAGACAATAGGGTAAGTCCAACGACGGCCTGTACGGTGCGCGCGTGCAAGCGGCGAACAGCGCTGAAATCCTGTTTGGCAAGGCTGATGGAATATTCGGAAAATACCGACAGGTTGACGATACTGATGACTTGTTTGGCGAAATTGCACAGGGTTCGCACAGTTGAAAATACGACCACCTGCGTCGCGCCCAGCGTCAGGCCAATGATGGTAACCAAACCTTGCGTCACGAAATTTTGCCCGGCATAAACTGTCATCATCGAAAGGGAGGACGGCAGCAAACTGCGAACTACCGGCCATTCCCAAATGAATTTCCCAAGGCGCAACCACGTAGCCCTGCGCCGGATATCGAACCAAACGAAGGCTGCATATAACATCCGGATAGATAAAAACGCTGTACCCGCAGCTACCATGCCGCCGCCGAGCGCCACAGCGCCGATCAATCCCGAAAATTCCAGCAGCCGGAATATGTTGGAAATCACCTGCCCTTGTCCATAGCGTCCGATGGTTCGGTAAGAACCCAGCAACAAGGTGAGGAAGATAGCGAAAAAGACATACCACGTCAGCAGGGTTAAAACAAGGCTGAGTTCGGTAGCGGAGACCGTTTCGATGCCGAGCCAGCGATGCCAGGGGAGCGTCCAGGCCAATACCGAAAAGGTCGAACAAACCGCCAGTCCGATCGCTATAATGAACAAAAATGATCCGCGAAAAATACGCCGGGCCTGCCCGAAATCCTGCCGCGCGACACACATGGACATTTCGGTCGTGGCCACCGTACCGAGCCCCAGGTCGCTCAAACCCAGGTAACCCGGAAGGGTGAACAGCAACAACCACTCGCCGTATTTTTGCATGCCCCAGAAATTCAACAACAAAGGAACACCTGCCAGTTGAACCGTTGCCGTGACCAATTGTCCAAACAAATTGGCAGAAATGCCGGAAAGTATCCTGCTTTTTCGGCTGCCGTGTATCATACCAGTTTTTTCAAAAACGATACGTACCGCTCTCCGTAATCATCCCAGGTGAAACCGTTGCGCACTGAAGCGGCTGCGGCGGTTTTCATGTCGGCTAAGCGTTCCGGATTTTCATACAAATACATGATCTTCTCCGCGATAGCCTGCGGCGAACGAATGGGAACGATGAATCCCGTTTCGCCTTCGCGAATGATGTCTGCACCGCCGGTATTGGTCGAGGCGATTACCGGGACGCCGCAACCAAGCATTTGGGGGATGACCATGCTTAAGCCCTCTTCCAACGACGGTTGTACAGCCACGTCGCATTGATTGATGAAATGAGGTAAATCGTGCTGAGGGATATGTCCGTGGAATGTCCATTGGGGTTTTCGATATCGCGCGATGTAAGGTCTCAATTCATCGGAAATACCACCAATGAACCAAGCCTCTAATACTTCATTCGGTATATCTAATTGAGTCAACGTTTCAAACAGATATACCAGACCTTTTCGTATCCCCAAACTTCCGAGGTAAAGTACCCTGAATTTTCCATCGGTACGTTGAATCCTTTCCGGCTCAAATATTCGGCCTGCACCATAAGGATTGATCACCAGTTTTTCCGGGTTTACGCCCTGTTCTATAAATGATTTTTTGACAAAAGTCGAAGGTATGCTGATGTAGTTGCAGGTTTCATATTCCCGTAATTCCTTTTCAATCACCCGATTGTCAATCGAAAAATCGATACCGAACTTGTTATATTCTTCTTTCAGGATTGCGTCTTGATAAAGGATATGAGACGAACCTCGTTCCAAAATAGTGATTTTTCCTGCTCTTTGGACTGATAAAATCGTACGTGAAGACATTCCGCTCCAGCCAATATAAATTTTATAGTCTCGCCTCGTTTCAATGCCCTTTTGGGTCCAGAGATCGAAGAGATCGTTGGCTTTAAAATTGAAACGGCGGGTTCTGAGCAAGGCAGCCAGTTGAATATTGGTGCGAATAAGTTGCGGGTTGATGTTTTCCTTGTCAACCCGTCCAGTAAAACGCCGCATCAACCTGTTTTTTTGCCAAGCATAAGTGGTATAAAGGCAGGATAACATCCCGTGCCTTTGCAATTGTTCGGCCAAAGCGAATGCATGAAACTTGCCGGAACAGGAGACAATAACTTTCACAAACTATTATGATGAGGTCGCGCAATAACCAATAATTCGCTGCCCGACAGTTCGCCAATGAAATGCGATTTCTGGTTCCAGCCTTGAAGTGCCTTCATATCAAATGGCGTTGTGGCTATAAATAATGGCCTTCCGGAATAATATTTTTGAAAAAAGTTGGCATTCAAATAGTTCGGATGGACCTGCCCCCAAGCGAGATGAAAACCGGATGGGTCTTTTTTGCGGTATTCCGGGCTACCGTTTGGGCAGAGTGTGACGATGAAGCCGTCGGTATAAACAAGTTTGTCGGCCATTTCGAGCATTTTTGAAACGACTGGGACGTGCTCGATGACATGTGAACTGAAGAAGATATGATTGCCCCCATGCAGAACATTTTCTTCCATTTGAATGTCGAGCCCCAAATACGCATTGCCATATGCAGCACGAGGACGGGAAATTTCGTAGCTCTGGACTTTCAACCCGTAGGATTTCAATTGCCAGGTGATATAGCCCCAGGAAGCGCCATAATCCACCACCGATATATTTTGCTGGTTGGGAAAAAGCGCCTCAAATATCCGTCTGATTCTCTGCGCATTTTTCGGATTTTCAGGGTTGTTAATAATGTCAGCTTTCACTTTTTCGAGGTCTTTCCCTTCCTCGGGTAAAAATGTCGTGATACCATCTGCTTGCTGGTATTGTGACTGATAAAAATTCCTGTTCGAGGTGACATTTTCCAATGGATGGCGGAAGTACAAGCCGCAGCTTTCGCATTCAAAAAGCCGCGACAACAAGTATTTGCGGTCAATCAAAGTGCAATTTTTCGATTGACAAGATGGGCATTGAATTGGCGAAAAATATCGGATCGCACAGTCGGTGAGGTAGCCTATTTTTTGAATGGACATTGATCAATCAGGAATAAAAACCGTTAACTTTTATCAACTCCCAGGGGAGCCCTTCTTTGATAAGCACCAGGCATTCGGAGCATATATGGCTTTTGTACTTTAAGCCCGTTTTATTAAGTTGGTTATAAATCTGTTGGGTTGCGAAAGGTGCGTCCGAATCGGGCACTTCAAAAATGAAGCAATTGACGCGTGGCAACCATTCCAAATTTTCTGAGAAGATTTCTTTTTCAGCACCTTCCACATCCAGCTTTAAAATATCTACCTCATCCATCTGCCAGTTTGCAATTGCGTCGTTCAGGCTGGCTGCCTGTATCCTCTCAACGACCACCCCCTTGCCGTCGCTATTGCCCACATAAAAAGACTGACTCCCGCCACCGTCGTACAAAAAAAGTTCGCCCGAGGTTTTCCAAAGAGCCTTGTTTAATAAATGTGTTTTATCGTCCGATTTAAAATTCATTTCTAAAACTTTAAAATTTTCTGAAGAGGCTTCTATTGCTAGTATCGTCGCCTGAGGATAATGAATCCTGAATCTAAATGTCTCACTACCAATATTAGCCCCGGCATCAATAATTGTGCGGATTCCCCTTCCGTTTTCTTTAAGGTAATAACCTATATTATAAAAATGGCACACAACTCCATCTATCCGCGGCCTAAAATAGAAATCTTTTCCTTTAAACCTGATACTATTAATTCGATTTGAAAAATGAAAAAGTACAAGTATTTTGAAGGAATTAAGAAAGCCGATTGCCTTGGTTGATAATAAAAAACGATATGTCCAATAAGCCAATCTGGTTAGCATTCGTCGAATTGAAGTGTTTTTTGAATAGCATTTAAGGACAGGTGTGCCCGATCCCAATAGGTATATTCCTCACGCATGCTCCGATGCCGTGCATTTTCCCGGATGTCGCCGACATCATCCATCGCCAGCAAATGGCGGCAATACTGTTCTATTTCTTCCTCCGACCTGTAAAAAAATGCTTCCTTGTCGGCCCTAAAAAAATACCGGTGTTCCGGGCTGTCGGGGGCCAGCATGATGCCCCCGGCCGCGGGGATCTCGAATGTCCGCATATTGTGCGACCCTGCGTTGTGCGGGCGAAAAATATTGAGTTGCACCCGGTACCGGCGGATGATTTCCCAAAACTTGTTGTCATACACCGCATCGAAAACATTGATATTCTGATGCTTGCGCAGATGCTTCTTCCAATGATGCCCGAATACATCCACCGGCAATCCGTTTTCGGCCAATTGCCGGATGATACGCGCCCGGAGCCGGTCGGGATTGCCGACAAATCCGATGCGACGAATCTCTTCCACTTTGCTGGCATGCTCAAAAGTGGCATCATCCAATTCAAATCCGAATGGAAGCCATTCTGTTGCAATGCCATACTCTTCTTCTATCCTCGTCGCCAGTACGCGGCTGTAGCAAAAATGCAGATCGTACAATGGCACACAATCCTCGATATTTTTCCCGCCATGGCTGACCGAAGTCCGGATAAAAGGGTGGTCGGGGTTGTAATTGACGAGTTTTATCTGGCGTTGTTTCAAAGACATCAGAGTTTCAGGGCTGAATTCCAAACCTTTGAAGATCCAGATAAAATCCGGACGGAAACGATCAGCGGTACGAAGTAGCATTTCATTGGCGGCTTTATAGGGGCGGGCACTGCCCATCCGCAACAAAAAGCGGTTCATCATTGTGCGCGCGATGTATTGGGAAGGGCTGAATACCTCCAGTTCTATACCCGCCGTAGAAAGGTGTCGGATATAATGATGCTCGATCGCCCAGGGGGCAGTAGAGCCGACGAGTAATAAGCGCACGGAGAATTATATTTTTCGTAAACCAGCGATAACGGATTGATAACTATACCCGGCAATTTTAGCCTTGGAAGCGATGCTCATTTTTTCCCGTTCTTCCCCGGACATAGCAGCGATCAATGAAATTTTATGCGCCAGATCCATGAGGTCGCCACTTCTGAATACAAATCCACTTTTACCTTCTTCGACCAGGTCGGCGGCGCAGCCTGTTTGGTCGGAGAGTATCACCGGAAGCCCGAAATTCATCGCTTCATTGGTTGAAAGTCCCCACGTTTCTCCTTTTTCCGAACACATAGCAAAGGTGTCGGCTACTGCATAATAATGCGGTATAAGCGTTTGATTGACAAAGCCGGTCAGGAAAACCCTTTTTTCAAGATGGCAATCCCGGATAAAATGTTCCATATCGGCGCGCAATACTCCTTCTCCCACAAACACAGCCACAACACGGGTATCCTGTATTTGCGCGAGTGCTTTTAACAAGTCAAGAGGGCGTTTTTTGGCAATAAATTTTCCGGTAAAAAGCACGATGAACGCATCTTCGGGAAGACTGAGCTGCCGGCGCAACGCTTTTTTTTGAGGCAATAGTTTAGCCGCTTCATTTTGAAATCTTTGATTGTCAATACTATAGGGTGTATGTATGAGTTGGCCGTCCCGGATGCCGAAGTGCTGGTAAAACAGGCGGTTTTGAGTGCCTATGTATAAAAAACGGTTGATCCGCCTGAATATCCCGCGCAGTGCGGTGTTGCGGAGACAGTGCTTTAATCCGCTTTTTCCAGCCTCATGTATGAATGGCGACTCTGCGCGAAGACAAAGGGTATGGCCAAACAATGGCGCAAAAAAAAAAGCCAGCCAATGCGTGATGTAGTTCCAGCCATGCACAATTATAATGCTCTTTTTAGGCAATTTCCACAACAGACTAACAATACCGGGGTTGATGAGCCCGGCAAAACTGTAGACAGACGGTCGGGGCGAAATATTGGATAAAAACCGATGTTTATACCCCTCCAGGATGGGAACATCCCATTTTACACTTACTCCAAATTGCCGGTCGGTTTCTCCTGCCAATCCGTGTTTGCTGCAATACCACACCTGAAGATCGAAAAAACCGCTTTTTTCTATCTTCTGATACATCGGCGCGAAGTACTGAACGGGATGGCTGTTCAGAAAAACAAGCGTTCGTTTCATGCCGCTGAATTGTCTGTAAAAGCGTTGCGCAAGAGTTTGCGTCCAAAAATCCATACGGCAGCCACCAAAAATCCTAACCCCATTCCCAGTGCCAGGGCTATTTTCTTCGAAGCGCCCACAGGCTTGATCGGCGCCAACGGCCTGTCTATTTCCATAAAGATGGGGGTGGAATTCTTCAACAGAAAAGATGCGGTTTCGAGATTTTTGATGGCTTCGGCATACATCAGGTTCAGGATCTGTATGTCAGTGCCAAGCCGTTTTTGCGGTACTTTGTCCTCTTTAAGTAAAAGCCCGAGAGTGCGATCCTCAGTGCGTGCGAAGCTGCGCTCTGAGGCCGTAAGGATGGCGCGTATGGAATCGGTCCGGACTTCCAGATTCCGCACGGTCTGGCGCGACTGGGCAGTGCTTTGTTCGATGTAGAATTCGCTCAGGCGCCGGTACAACGCGTTTGCCAGGGCGATGGAAAGTTCTTCGTTTTGCGCCGACACTTTGATGTTCAGGATACTGGTTTGTTTGGAATAGCCGGCAGTCAAAAAAGCGCTTTTATCAGACACCATTTTTTGGTGCAGTGTTATCAGCGCTTTGTTTTCCCGGCGATCGAAAAACTCCGTATGGGCTCGTGTGAAACGAAAATCGCGCAACAATGTGTCTTTGCGCCATTGTTTTTGGATGTTGTGTATGTCGATGATATGGTTGGCTAAATAGTCTTTTTTCCCATTGATGGTCGCGGAATCGAACAGCGCGGCTTGTACAATATGGCGCGATTTTGCCAACTCTGTGATCTTGTCGAGATTGAATTCGCCCGAACTCCCGCCTCCGAAGCCAAACTGCCCCAAAAGACTTGCCACCCCGCTCAGGCCGCTTTTGGAGTCTTCACGCACCATAAAAGTCAGTTGAGCGGGAAATTTGGGTTTGGTCAGCCAGGCATTGATCAGGAATGCACTGCAGGATAGCAATATGCACAGCAGTACGATTTTCCAGTTTTGCCGCATTTCGAGGTAGAAGCCGCGGATTTTCAGGAGCAGTTCTCTTAAGGTGAGTTCTCCTTCTTCCGGCCCGATGGGTTGCATCTGTGGCAAATCGTCTTTCATGGTCATTTATTTCAAAGCCGCTACTGCTACCACCACTGTCGCCAGCGTCGCCGCGGTGGCAAGGATCTGCGTAAAGGCTTTATCCCAATCGAGGGGTTTCTTTTCTTTTTCCGCTTTTTTCTCTTTCACAGGCTTGCTCCCCACTGTGATGGTAGAGCCGGGGGTTACCTTCGGGTAAGATTTGAAAAAAAGATGATTGCGGGTATGATTGATCTTTCCGTTGGGCTGCTCCACTGTCACGCGCGTACGCTTGGCATTTTTTCCGAAGCCGGCGGTATAATGGTGGATATACCAATCGGCGCGTTTGCCGGGCGTATAAGCTGTGTTGATCAATCCGTTGGCGATCAGAGGCGCTGTAATGATCTCGAATGCGCGGGTGTTGGCGGTGCGGATGGTGACGAGGTCTTCGCGTTTGGGAACGCGGATGAGGTCGCCTTCTTTCAGGATGTGGTTGTGGGTGGAGCGAAAATTACGCATGGCGTCGGCGAGGTCGGTTACCACGAACCCTTTCTGACCTTCTACCCGGTACAGGGAGGCGCCTTCGGCAAATGCTTCTTTGCTGAGTCCACCGGCGCGGTTGATGATATCTACCAAGGTCTCGTTGTCGTTGATAAGCGCGTAACGCCCCGGATAGCGCACTTCGCCCTGCACTTCCACAAAGCGTTGAAATTCAAACTCCGGTACGGTGCGTACGACAATTTCATCGTATGGTAAAATGGCGAAACCATTGGGCGTATTCATATTGCTGTCCACCTGTACCCTGGCAACAACAGCTCTCGTAGGTTCGTTCTCCCGGATCTGGACGCGATAGACCTCCACGCGGTTGCGGGCGGCTTCAAGTTTCAACCCACCGGCCAGCAAAAGCGCCTCCCGCAGATTCATATTCTTGCCGTGATAAAAAAGCCCGGGTTGGCGCACGGCGCCACTTATTTTGACAGTAGCGGTGTCGGTAAAGGAAGAACGCGACATGATTTCCAGGCGGTCGAACGGCTGCAAAACGATGTTGGCCGGCGAATCGGGGTGGTCGAAAGCCGCTGCCAGATCCACTTCCACATATTCCAATTCCCTGATATTATCGGATTTGTTTCTGGTGATCAAACCAATCCCGTTGGCATCCGGGCGGAGGCCGCCGGCGAGTAAAATGGCGCGCTGCAGGGTCAGGGAAGAATCTTGTGTGTAAGGATAATTCATGATGGTATCGCGCACGGCGCCAACGATACTGATGGTACCTTCGTCGGTGTACCGCCCTTGTGCATAGATGGTCAAACGGTCTTTGGGCTGCAGCAACAAGTCTTGTGCGGAGCCGGGTGCTGCCAATATCGCGTTCACATCCAGTTGTATCAATCGGGTGGTGTTGTCAGCATTGATCCGGAGGAAAAAGGCCGCGTCGGTGCGCGCTTCGCGGCGCAATACACCGCGTTTCAACAGATCGCTTACGCGCCTGGTCTCGTCGAGCGCATACTGCCCCGGCAATTCCACGGCTCCCTCGATGGAAGCCGTATTTTCGATAGGGGAAGGAATGGCGCGCACAATGACCTCGTCGCCGTTCAGCAAAGTGAAATCCTGTTTGTTTGCCAGAATATCCTTCAGGTTCACATCCATCAATACCCGCTTGTCGTCCACAAAACGCTGAATCTGAATGACTTCCCGGTATGCATTGGCCTGCAACCCGCCGGCGAAATCGAGCAGACTGATCAAATTTTCCCGATCAGTCAATTCGTATCTGAATGGCCGGCGGACGGCGCCGCGGATACCAATCACGCGCTCTGCCACGGGCACGTGGATGATGTCGTTGTCTTCCAGGAAAAAGTCGTATTGCACCGCCGGATTGTTCATAAAAACATAAATGTCCAGCCGTTTCGATTCTTTTCCGCGGATGACCTTGATGTTGCGCACGGAACCCAGATCGGTCGGCCCGCCGGCAGCGACCAGGGCATTGAAAGCCGTGTTGATGGCTGACAGGGAGAAACTTCCGTAATTGACGGTTTCGCCGAAAATATTGACCGTGATGCTGCGTGCCGTGGTGAGACTCACGGCAAACTGTTCCGGTGCGAAACGGTAAAATTGCGCGAAACGGCTGCGCAACAATTCCTTCGCCTGACCGAGGCGGATCCCTTTGAGGAATATTTTGGGCATTTGGGAAGGTTGAATATAACCTTCCCTGCCGATCTCAAACTGGCTGTCGAATTGCGATGCGCCAAAAATGCTGATCGTGATCACGTCGCCGGAACTCAGGACGTAACTGTCCGGGGGTTTTACCTCGTTGGTGGTGCGGAAAACGGAGAGCGACTTGTCCCGGAAAAGATGCTGGCCCCACACCTGCGCCGGAGGCAGGGTCGTCGTGTCGCGGGTCAGTTCCTCCGAAATAGCCTCTTCGATGCTGATCCCCTGTTTTACCTTTTGCTGGATTTCTTCGGCACGGTCGCGGGCGATCTGACCGGGCGGCGGCATGCCATTCGGGGGCCTTTCTGCGGGTTGTTTTGCGGGCGAAACCTGGGCTGGCTTCGCCTGGGTTTGTTTCGGTTTTTCTGCTTCCAATTCGCTTATTACCTGCAGGATCGTATCCTGTAACTGCGGCAATTGTTCCGGTTTGACATGGTCCATATCAATACCCCGTTGGAGCAATCGCTGCCGCACTTCGGTTTCATCCAGGCCTCTTCGCTGAATTTCCTGCCGGGCTTGCTGGATCAGCGCCGGGTCGGTGGTCTGAGCATTTCCGACGGATGCCCATAGACAAAATAGCGCCCCGGCGAGCAGACACCGGGTGAACATTTGAATCGGTTTTTTCATGTACATGGTTGATTATAACAGTCATAGCAAGGAGAGCTGACAGCGAGTCATCTCCTTGCCAAACCTATCACCGGAAAAACGCCAATACCGCCCCGCAAATTTTCTCCAATATCTCATCCGTCATTTCCGTATGGATCGGCAGGGAAACGACTGAGCGGCAGAGTTGTTCGGTCGCGGCCAATTCGCCGCCTTTCCAGTATTCTCTGAAGGCTTCTTGTTTGTACAGCGGCACCGGGTAATAGATCATGGCAGGAATGCCCTGTTCGGCCAGGTATGCTTTTAAATCGTCACGCCTGCCGTCCAGCACCTGCAGCGTGTATTGGTGAAAAACATGCGTCGAGTTTGGCTGGCGCGCCGGAGTTTTTAAGTTATTCCCGGAAGAAAAAGCGCGGTCGTAGTATGCGGCAACGCGGCCGCGGGCGGCGCAGTATTCGTCGAGGTACTTGAGTTTAACGTCCAGGACAGCGGCCTGAATGGCGTCGAGGCGGGAATTTACGCCGATCTTATCGTGGTAATACAATCTCGACTGGCCGTGATTGGCGATCATGCGGGCTGTTGCAGCCAGTTCATCGTCGTTGGTCATCAATGCGCCGCCGTCGCCATAACAACCGAGATTTTTGGAAGGGAAAAACGACGTACAACCGAAATGCCCCGTCACACCCGATTTTTTCCTGGTGCCATCGGAAAAAGTATAATCGGCGCCGATGGCCTGTGCATTGTCCTCTATCACGAACAGATTGTGCTTTTTCGCTACCGCCATGATAGGCTCCATATCTGCGCTCTGGCCGAATAGGTGTACCGGCACAACGGCTTTGGTGCGCGGAGTGATGGCCGCCTCGATGTGGTCGGCCCGGATGTTGAAGGTATCGGGGTCAACATCGGTCATAACAGGTGTAAGTCCCAGTAAGCCAATTACTTCTGCCGTGGCGACATACGTGAATGCCGGCACGATCACTTCATCGCCGGGTTTCAATCCGAGGGCCATCATGGCAATCTGGAGCGCATCCGTCCCGTTGGCGCAGGGGATGACGTGTTTTATGCCGAGGTATTGTTCCAGGTTTTCCCGAAAAGCATTGACTTTCGGCCCTCCGATAAATTGAGTGGATTCGATAACGCCCAGCACCTCCCGGTCAATTTCATTTTTGATGCGGTGATACTGGGTTTTGAGGTCAACCATTGTAATGTTCATCTTTACCCGATTGTTTATTTGTTGAGTGGCTGAATTGTTTATTTGTTTATTTGTGGATTTGGGGATTTAAAAACCTGGCGTCCACTTTGCATCATCAACCTCCAGGTCAGAAATGGCTTCGCCTTTCATAAGTTGCGGGGGGACTTATGGCACTTGACTGGTAAGAAATTGATTTACAAAACATTTTATATAGAGATGAGTCATGAATTACGAGTTAGAAGTTTAAAAACACCTCATAACTTACAACTCATAACTCATCGCTCATAACTCATAAACGCCAGTAGTGGATATCCGAATCACCGTTCTGGTACAGGGCCTTGAGGTCCATCAGGATCGGTTTTTCCTTCGTGATGGATTTGAAAAAGCCCATGTCGTACTTTTTATATTGCTCGTGTCCCACAGCAACCACCACGGCGTCGTAATCGTCGGATATTTTGTCCACCAGCGTCAATTTATACTCGTGTGCGACTTCATTGGGCGAAGCATGCGGGTCTGCGACGTGGACGTTGATGGAAAAATCCTGGAGTTCGTGCACGAGGGCAGCCACTTTTGAATTGCGAATATCGGCTACATCTTCCTTGAAAGTGATGCCGAGCACCAACACTTTTGCTTTGCCGGGACTTTTATCTTTCTGGATCAGGAGTTGTACAAGTTTTTTAGCGATCCAGGCGGGCATGCCGTCGTTGATGCGGCGTCCGCTGAGGATCACTTGCGGCTCGTAGCCAAGTTCGACGGATTTGTGGAGTAAATAATAAGGATCCACGCCGATGCAGTGACCTCCCACGAGTCCCGGATAGAATTTCAGAAAGTTCCATTTCGTGCCGGCAGCTTTGATCACCTCCTGTGTATCAATGCCCATACGGTCGAAGATCATAGACAACTCGTTCATCAGCGAGATATTGAGATCGCGCTGGGTATTTTCGATGACCTTGGCGGCTTCGGCCACTTTGATGCTACTGGCTTTGTAAACGCCCGCTTCGATGATGTGGGCGTATGTCTGTGCGATCTCTTCGAGCGCCTCATCGTCGGAGCCGCTTACGATTTTGAGGATTTTGGTCAGCGGCCGCGATTTGTCACCGGGATTGATGCGCTCCGGTGAGTAACCGAGTTTGAAGTCTTTGCCCGATTTCAGCCCGGAAATCTCTTCCAGTATGGGTAGGCAGTCTTCTTCCGTACAACCGGGATAGACCGTGGATTCATAAATGACATAATCGCCTTTTTTCAAGGCTTTACCGACGCTGGCGGAGGCTTTTTTGAGCGGGTTGAGGTCGGGTACCTTGTGCTCGTCAATATCCGTCGGGACGGCGATGACGAAGAAATTGGCTTTGCGCAGTTCGTCTATTTCATCGGTGAACGTAATGTCCGTGTTGTGAAAAGCCTCCGGTTCGAGTTCCCGGCTGGGGTCTTCCCCTCTGCGCATCATTTCCAAGCGCGTTTTGTTGATGTCGAAACCGATGACGCGGAAGTGGCGGGCGAATTCCAACGCAATCGGCAGGCCGACATAACCGAGGCCAACAACTGCAATGGTTTTCTTTTTGCTTTTAAGTGCCTGATACATGGTGCTTTAGATTAAGATTTTACATTTAGTTGAGTGACAGGGGGAAAAAATGATTGTGGATATGAAGTTGAGAAAAGTTGAGAAATCACGTTTCTTTACCTGTCAGCGTACTGTGGTTCCACAACAGGAGCGGCGCAGGGTCATATTTTTTCCAATCAATACTCCCCGCGTCTTCCGTATCATATAGCAGATACCGGATTTTTCGACCGACAATTTTTTCGGCTTTTTCCACCAGGGAGGTCAAATATGTTTTATCAAAATCGCCGATAAAAACCAGGTCAATCACACCGTTGTCCATGCCTTTTGAAAAATCGCCGACGAGGTATACCGACTGTACATCGCCCAGGCGCTGAACGACATTTTCCACCACCCGGTCGAGGCCGACGTGTTTCATGACAATGTTGTGAATTTCCTGGAAAAGGGGATGGGCGGTGTTAGCCCGGAAAATTTTTTTGTTGCCCTCACTTTCTGAACTGAGCAAACCGGCATTTTCCAAACGGTTGAGTTCCAGCCGTATACCGTTGGACGACTCACCAAACTCGCTTTCTAAGCTGCGCAGGTACGCCGTGGCGTTGCTGTTGAGAAAGAATTTCAACAGCAATTTGATGCGGGTTTTAGAAGAGATGAGTGCGTCAATCATGCTCAAGAATGAGCAGCAAAATTACTCAAAGTGTGGAAGCTGCAAGGCGTGTCGGCAAAATTAATGCCGACTTTAAACGTCATAGTTCAATACCGGCGTCAGCCAGCGTTCCGCCTCGCCCAGCAGCATACCCTTTCGACGGGCATAATCTTCCACCTGGTCTTTTCCTATCTGCCCCAAGCCGAAATATTTGGATTCCGGATGGCTGAAATACCAGCCGCTCACCGAAGCCGCAGGATACATGGCGCAACTTTCCGTCAGGTGAATACCGGCATTTTTCTCCGGGTCGAGCAACTGCCACAGCGTTCTTTTTTCCGTGTGTTCCGGGCAGGCGGGGTAACCGGGCGCCGGGCGGATTCCCTGGTATTTCTCAGAAATAAGCGCCTCATTGTCAAGGTCTTCATCGGAAACGTACCCCCAGAATTCTTTGCGGACGCGCTCGTGCATGCGCTCAGCGAAGGCTTCGGCCAGACGGTCGGCAAGCGCCTTGAGCATAATGGCAGAGTAGTCGTCGTGGGCAGCTTCGAAGCGCGCGATGTGGGGCTCGATGCCGATGCCGGCAGTGACGGCGAAGGCGCCGATGTAATCGGATTTAGCCCCCTTCAAGGGAGAAGATAATGGCGCAACAAAATCCGACAGACAGTAATTCGCCTGTCCTGCCGCTTTCAAATTCTGCTGCCGCAGATTCCGCAAGGTGGCCACCACTTCCGTCCGGCTTTCGTCCCTGAAAACCTGAATATCGTCGTCATTCACCGAATTGGCCGGGAAAACCCCGATCACTGCACGCGCTGTCACCCATTTCTCGTCAATGATCCTGCGAAGCATTGACTGGGCATCGCGGTATAGTTTTTGGGCCTCAGCCCCTACTATTTCATCATCGAGTATGGCGGGGTATTTTCCGGCGAGTTGCCAGCTTTGGAAAAAAGGCGTCCAGTCAATATACGCCGACAGCTCATCGAGCGGGTATTGCCCGAAGGTTTTGATCCCCGCAAATTTGGGTATGGGCGGGGTGTAGTTGTCCCAATCGAGCCGGAGTTTGTTGGCACGGGCTTGTTCCAGCGTCAGGTATTGCTTCGCCGATTGACGGCTTGCGCGCTGGATGCGGATCTGCTCGTACTCGGTTTTAATATTTTTTACAAATGCCTCATTTTCCGCCTGGTTTTTTGTCAGCAGCGAACTCACGACGGCCACGCTCCGGCTCGCGTCGAGCACGTGTACCACCGGGGCGTTGGAATATTGAGGTTCCACTTTGACGGCGGTGTGGGTTTTGGAAGTTGTCGCGCCGCCGATAAGCAGCGGGAATTTTAGTCCCATGCGTTGCATTTCCCTGGCGACGTGCACCATTTCGTCGAGCGAAGGGGTGATCAAGCCGGACAGACCGATGACGTCCACATTTTCCTCGACGGCAGTTTTCAGGATTTTTTCTGCAGGCACCATGACGCCCAGATCAACGATGTCGTAATTGTTGCAACCGAGCACCACACCGACAATGTTCTTACCGATGTCGTGCACGTCGCCTTTCACCGTCGCCATGAGGATTTTACCTTTTGTTGTGACGGTGTCGCCTTTTTCAGCCTGAATGTAGGGTTCGAGGTAAGCCACCGCTTTTTTCATTACACGTGCACTTTTCACCACCTGCGGCAGGAACATTTTACCCGACCCGAACAGATCGCCCACTACGTTCATGCCGTCCATGAGCGGGCCTTCGATGACCTGTAAGGGGGCAGGGTAGAGGCGACGGGCTTCTTCGGCGTCTTCCTCGATGTATTTGTCTATACCTTTCACCAACGCGTGCGTGATGCGTTCCTGCACACTGCCGGAGCGCCAGGCGAGGTCTTCGCCGAGGACTTTCCCGCCGGTGGTTTTGAAAGATTCGGCGAGTTTGACCAATTCCTCCGTTGCGTCGGGATGTCGGTTGAAAAGCACGTCTTCTATGCGTTGCAGCAGTTCTTTGGGTATCTCTTCGTACACCTCGATCATGCCTGCGTTCACGATGCCCATGTCCATACCGGCGCGGATGGCATGGTACAGAAAAGCGGAGTGCATGGCTTCGCGCACGACGTTGTTGCCGCGGAAAGAGAAGGACAAATTGCTCACGCCGCCGCTCACTTTTACGCCGGGACAAGTTTGTTTGATGATGCGCGTCGCCTCTATGTAGTTGATGGCGTAGTTGTTATGTTCCTCTATACCCGTCGCGACGGCGAAAATATTGGGATCGAAAATGATGTCTGTCGGGTCGAAGCCAATTTGCTCCGACAGTATTTTATAAGCCCTTTGGCAAATTTCCACCTTTCGTTCGATGGTGTCTGCCTGTCCTTGTTCGTCGAACGCCATGACCACAACGGCAGCTCCGAAGCGACGGCATATTTTAGCCTGACGGATAAATTCCGCCTCACCTTCTTTCAGCGAAATGGAATTGACAATGCTTTTGCCCTGCAAGCACTTCAAACCCGCTTCGATGACGTGGAATTTGGAAGAATCCACCATCACCGGGAGTTTTGCAATATCCGGTTCGGCAGACAACAAATGCAGGAATCTGACCATCGCCGCTTCCGAATCGAGCAAACCTTCATCCATGTTCACGTCAATGATCTGCGCGCCGCCTTCCACCTGCTGGCGCGCCACATCGAGGGCGTCTGCGTAGTTACCGCTTTTAATGAGTTGTGCGAATTTAGACGAGCCCGTCACGTTGGTGCGTTCGCCGATATTGATAAAATTGGTGTTTTCGCGCACGATGAGCGGCTCAAGGCCGCTGTACATGCTGTAATCTGAATGTTTGACGGGTTTTCGCGGCGGAACTCCTTTTACGTGTTCGGCAATGTGACGGATGTGTTCCGGCCTTGTACCGCAGCATCCGCCGACGATGTTGACAAAACCCGAACGGGCAAAATCTTCCATAAAAACGCACATTTCGTGCGCGGTCTGGTCGTATTCCCCGAATTCATTGGGCAAACCCGCGTTGGGATAGGCGCTGACAAAACAGTCGGCGATTTCGGACAAGGCCTCCAGGTGCGGTCGCATTTCTTCGGCGCCCAAAGCACAGTTGAGGCCGACGGCGAAAGGTTTGGCATGTTTCACCGAGATCCAGAACGCTTCCACCGTTTGGCCGCTGAGCGTGCGCCCTGAAGCGTCGGTGATGGTGCCGGAGATAATGACCGGCAGTTTCAAGCCTTTTTCTTCAAAAACTTCGTCGAGGGCGTACAGGGCGGCTTTCGCATTCAGCGTATCGAAAATGGTTTCGACCAATAATATATCAGCGCCGCCATCCAGAAGGCCGCGTGCCTGTTCCGCGTAGGCATTTTTTGCTTCGTCGAAAGTGAGCGCGCGAAAGCCGGGATCGTTCACATCGGGCGAGAGCGACAGGGTTTTGTTGAGCGGGCCGATGGAGCCCGCCACCCAGCGCGGCTTTGCCGGGTCTTTCGCTGTATATTCATCGGCAGCGCGGCGGGCGATCTGAGCAGCCGCCAGATTGATATCGTAACAAACGCCCGCCGGCATGTCGAACTCGGCCTGCGAAACAGCCGTGGCGTTGAACGTATTGGTCTCGATGATATCGGCGCCGGCGTCGAGGTAGGCGCGGTGGATGTCCCCGATGATGTCGGGTCGGGTCAGACACAACACATCGAAGTCGCCTTTGAGGTCGCGGTGGTGCGCGGCGAAACGCTCGCCGCGGAAATCAGCTTCCGACAGGTTGTATGATTGCAGAAAGACGCCCATCGAACCATCAATGACGAGGATCCGCTCGCGGGCTGCTGCGGTAAGGGAGGTGAAAATATCTTTTGTCACGGGCAAGAGGCACCTCGGAGTTACGGCTCCGGGCAGAAATTTAGTTTACGAAAGCAAAGGTAAACGTTTGAGCTCGCTCAGAGTTGCACTCAATCAACTTTCAACTTCGTCTTTTCCAAAAAAGCTGCGTCTACTGTGATCAGAAGGCTGTGAAATAAATAATCGAGTTCCACCTGGAATTTGCGTTTGCCTTCCACTTTCACAATGCGGCCTTTTAAGCCTGCAAGGTTTCCTGCCGCGATTTCGACGGGATCGCCTTCGGTAAAACTGCCTTTCACCGCTTCGACATCGAGGCCATCTTCAAGGGTGATGCGTTTGAGCATTTCAATTTCGGACTCGGGAATAGAAACGAGATTTTTGCCGAATTTTACAAAACCAGCCACATTTTCCGTCTCCAGTACCGGCACGTACTTTTCTTTCGCGATTTTTACAAAAATGTAGCAGTTGATGAGCGGTTTCTCCGTCAGCCGGGTGCTGCGGGTGTAGCGGCGCATGAGTTTTTGCAGGGGCAGCCAGGCGTGAATGCCTTTTTTTTCGAGCATACGTTGCACGAATTTTTCGCTTTTGGACCGGGTATGCACGGCGAACCACCGCGGCTCGGTGTCGTGCAGGTGATTGATAACCGGAACGGTGGACGGTTGACGGTGGACGGTGGACGGTTGCCCGCCTTCATTCTTTCGGCGGGTGAAAACGGTGGACGGCATGGGGCAAATTTGAGAAAAATCCCGGTCAACTTGCCATCAGGAGCGCATTCACGTCGTTGCCGGTCAAAAAATGCAGGTTTCGGGTGATTTTTCCCAACTCCCAGTTCCACCATTTCACTTCCAGCAGCGCCTGGATGTGCGCATCCGAAAACCGCTTGCGGATCTCGCGGGCGGGATTCCCGCCGACAATGGAATAGGGCTCCACGTCTTTGGCGACGACCGAACAGGAAGCGATCACCGCGCCGTCGCCGATGGTGACGCCCGGCATGATGACCGAATTGTAACCGATCCAGACGTCGTTGCCGACGGTGGTGTTGCCTTTTGTGGGATAGTTTTTCCCGTCCATGGCATGTTCCCAGCCGTTGCCAAAAATGGCAAATGGAAAAGTAGAGACGGCCTCAACGAGGTGATTGCCGCCGTTCATCAAAAAGGTGACCCCGGAGGCAATGGCGCAGAATTTTCCGATGATGAGCCGGTCGCCCGTGAAGTCGAACAGGTACTTCACGTTTTTTTCAAAATTGGCAACGTCCTCAAAATCATCGTAATAGGTGTAATCGCCCACCTCGATGAGCGGATTTTTCACGACGTTTTTTAAAAAACACATTCGCTCGTAATTGGCGAGGGGATAAAGGGTGTTCGGATTCGGTCCTGTCATCGGATGGTGTTTTTCTGCAATAAGTATGTGGGCAAAATAAATTGACATTGGATTTTTGACCTTGGGCATTTGACTAAATGATTGGTTGCCAAGGTCAAATGTTCAACGTCCAAGGTCAAAAATCCAATGTTCGCATAATTAGATACAGCCTCTTTCCCAAAGGTGGCGCAATATGGCGCCTATTTTTTGACTTCGCAAATACAACGGAAACCCAGCCAGGGCATGGGCCGGTCGTATCGGATATCGTTGGTCACGCGGCTTTCAGCGAGCGTATGCGCGTAACTGCCGCCTTTGGCAATACCGCGTTCGGCGACCATTTCGGCGGCGTTGCCAATGAGGTCATAAAAGCCCAGGCGGTTTGCCGCGCCGGAGCCGCCCGGCACACCGAATGTCGTTTCCGGATAAGTATCGGAAGGCAGGGTTTCTTGGATGATTATTTTATAACGGGTTGATTTTATTCGAATTTCTTCATAGCCGTATGGATATTTTCGGAGGTCGAGGCCGGCAGCAGCGGCGTATTCCCATTCGGCAATTGTCGGCAGTCGGTATTGAAAATTTTTGGGCATCCGGGCCTTTTCTGTAGGTTCCATACAAATAGCCTCCCGTACCCTTTCGGTGCGCCACCGGCAATAAGCGACTGCCTGGTCGTAGGTGATGCCGGTGATGGGGTAGTCGTCGTATCGGGGGGAGCGAAAGTAAGTTTCATGCATCGGCTCGGTAGAGAGGTCGTGCATGGTCAGCCAAAAAACACTATCGGGCAAAGTCGCCCTGTATTCAGGCGAACCGATGCCGTATTGCCGGGCTGTCCACCCGGTGTATTCGCGCCAGGCAACGTTGGTGATTTCATACCGGTCGAGCCAAAGACTGTCTCGCAGCAGAATAGTGCCCGGCAAACCTTTCTGAATGGGGCCCGCTTGGTCAGGGTCGTGGTGCAAAACGCGACAAGCGGATATCGCGAACGATATGAGTAAAAAATAGCGAAACATGGGTCGTGCGATTTAGAGCCCTTTCCCGTTGATTACGTTCTCTTCCTCTAAATGAACAGTTCCATTTTCCATTTTGTACCGCTCACCGCTTTCCGCACAAACGGCCTCTCCGTTTTTATCAAAATGGAGCCGGATACCATAGCGGCTCACCCAACCGATCTGCCTGGCCGGATTGCCGACCACGAGCGCAAAAGCCGGCACGTCCTTCGTCACCACCGCGCCAGCGCCGATGAGGCAATATTCGCCCAGTGTGACGCCGCAGATCACCGTCGCGTTGGCGCCGATGCTGGCGCCTTTTTTGACCAGCGTGGTGCGGAACTCATTTTTGCGCTCCAGAAAACTGCGGGGGTTGATGACATTGGTAAACACCATGCTCGGCCCGAGGAATGTGTCGTCCTCACAAATAACACCGGTGTAAATAGACACGTTGTTCTGCACCTTTACGTTGTTGCCGAGTTTCACGCGGGGGGAAACGAGTACGTTCTGCCCCAGGATACAATTCTCACCCATCTCGCTGTTGGGCATCACATGGCTGAAGTGCCATATTTTCGAGCCTTTGCCGATCACGCAACCTTCATCAATGACGGCGGTGGGATGTGCGTAATAAGGCTTCGGTTCGCTGGCTTCGGGTTGTTGATTGCTCATATTTGATTTTATATTAATGCTTTTAATTTTGAAAACCATTTTTTCCACCGTCCACCGTCCACCGTCCACCGTCCACCGTCCACCGTCCACCGTCTACCGTCTACCGTCTACCGTCCACCGTCCACCGTCTAAAAATCCGGATTCCCATTCCACATATTCATTCGCAGGCCGAATCCGAACAGGCTTGTCTTTAAATCCCTTGTGTCGTCGTCGCTGTTTTTGTTGCGGAACAAAAGTTTGAAATCCGCAAACAAGTTGTGGTACAGCATCCAGGAGGCATCGAGCCCCAGCAAATCGAGCGTGGCAGGTACGCCCTGCCCGGTCACGTTGCCGTAATCCCGCACCCGGTTGCGGTTGCTGATCAGCGGATCGGCGCCCCAATTCTCCGTCAGGGTGTTTTCTCCGAGCTTTGAACGAATGTATCGAGCAGATAAAATCAATCGAGGCACCGGTTGGTACCGCACCTGCCCGATGAACTCCTTAAAATTGGACAGCAAAGGATGCGCCAAAGGTTGATTGTAGTGGGTATAACTGTTGTAAGGATCGTCGTGCGAGTAGGTGTAAGGGCGGACTGTGTTGTATTCCATCTGGATATCGAGGTGGTCCGCTCCAAAGGCGTTGATGTATTTCAACCCCGCCTGCCAACTGTATTTGTTGCCCCACCATCCTTCTTCTTCCGGGTCCACGAGCGATGAAAAAAGGAATTCGTCGAGCAGAAACTGGCTGTACAACTGGAAGCGGTTGAGAAAATTCCATCGGGCGTCGAATCCGACCAAAACGTTGTCGGGACTGCCGATCATACCTTCCACGGTGCGGTAAAGGATGACCGGATTAAGATATTGCAATTCAAACTGTTCGCTCCGGTTGAACACGGTCGCTTCGAACAATCCGACGGCTAAGCGGGGGGTGATACGGTAGTTCAGGTAGTGTGCGGCGACGTATTTCTGAGGGATGCGGAGATTGGGCCCGCCGGAGTTGTTGGCGCCCAGCGCGCTGAGTTCCTGGAAGATGCTCTGGTAGTGGAAGCGCCAGACGCGCACATTGAGCTTGAGATAAAAAGCGTAGTTGCTGAAATCGCTCAGGAACACCGAGCGGTAGCCGTTGCCAATAAAGTGTTTGCCATGCCCCAATTGTACCCCAACATGTTTGGTTGCCCTGAATCCCACATAAGCGGTCGCCTGATTGAAATCGTAGGCGTTTGTGACGTCGGGAATACGCGGGCTGTAGGTTTTATAATTTCCTGCGTAAGGGATGGCGTTGTACATTTCCACACGTTGTGTCACGTAGTCGGCAAAACGCGCCTGCGACTCCACGATGTTGGTGTAAAAGAATACTTTGTCGTCCACTTCACCGCGCACTTCGAGTCCGCGCTGGTTCATAAAAGTCAGTTCAGGATCGTCTTTTTGCTGCGCTATGTGAAAGTTGAACATCGGATTGACGCGCATCGTAAAATCCTTAGTGTTTACTTCAAAAAAGTGGGCGGGTGTCCTGTAAAACACTTTGAACAGGCCTCTGTCGTTGCGCCGGCAGAAAAGCCCCGAATCGGCAATACAATCGTTGTTATCGTCGAAAATATACTGAAGGTCCGCATAGTCGCGCCAGCTCAGCCGTGTCGAAAGTGTATCTACCGCCACCGCATAACCGGCCGCATCCTGGCGGGCATAAAACTTCAATTCCGGATGGATCGGGCTGTTCACTCCACTCATAATATCCAGCCGGTCGAGGATATGATAGGTGGGTGCGTGCAAAGGAATGCCGCTCGACTGAGCGTGCAGCAACGCAGGAAATAACAGGAAGGAGATAATGCTAACCCTTTTTGGTGCCCTCATACAATTCAAATTTTTGAAAACTGCACTCCAGCGCGCCGTTGAACAAGGTGATTTTCCGGCTTGGCCGCAAACCCACGCGTTTCAGCGCCTCCCGGTTCGAGGAGATCAGCCAGGCGTCCCAGCCCGACCATTGTTGTTTCAGCCGGTCGCCGATGCTTTTGTAGAAAGCTTCAATGTCTTCCATTTTCAGGCGCTCATCGTAGGGTGGGTTGGCGATGAGCGTTCCGGGTGGTTCTGGCGGTAGCAATTTTTCAAAAGGCAGTTTTTCCACCCGCACGACGTTTTCCAGTCCGGCCGACATCACGTTGATGGCGGCGGCGTTGCGGGCGCGGCTGTCTTTGTCCGATGCCCAAACCGGGAATTCAAAAGACTGGATGCGGCCGTCGGCTTCTTTTTTTACGGCATCCCACAGTTTGCGGTTGAAATCGGGCCATTTGAAGAAACCGAATCCTTCGCGTTTGTGCTGAGGTGGCGTAGCGGTGGCGATCATTGCCGCTTCTATCGGCAGGGTACCGCTCCCGCACATGGGGTCCACAAAAGCGCCGCGTCCGTTCCAGCCGGAGAGCAGTACCATACCTGCCGCCAGCACTTCGTTGAGGGGCGCTTCCACCGTGTCGCGGCGGTAGTTGCGCCGGTGCAGCGAATCTCCGCTGGCGTCGAGCGATATGTCACAGTGCGTCCCCTGCACATGCACGTTAATGCGCAACGCAGGAGCGACGGTGTTCACGTTTGGACGGCGGCCGTAACGGTCGCGGAACTGATCCACGATGGCATCTTTGGTCATCAAACCCACGTATTGCGAATGGCGGAATACCTCTCCCTGCGCAACGGCATCCACGGCCAGCGTATCGTCCACGCGCATGTATTCCGACCAATCTATTTCCCGTACGGCAGCGTAGTAATTGCGCTCATTGTAGGCCGGGAACGAATGAATGGGGACCAGGATACGCAGTGCAGTGCGGAGTTCGTAGTTGGCGCGGTAGAGCATTCGCATGTCGCCGTCGAAGGCGACGGCGCGTTTGAGTGGACGGATACCGGTAGCGCCCAGGGTGCGTAGCTCGTCCTCCAGAACGGGTTCGAGTCCCGCGAGGGTTTTGGCGATCAGTTGTTGCATCGGGGGGCAAAGGTAACGCTGAATCAATCACTTGATCACCACCCTTTCCGGCTTGCTCCAAACCCGCTGGTCATTCGAGTAGTACAGGAACGCCTGGCTTGCCGGCGCCTCAAAGGTGCCGGCAATGTCGGCCCTGAGGTCGAGATGCAACGCGCGGCTTTCGCCGGCGGCGAGTTTTTCAAAGTGGAACACCGCGAATCCGTCCCACAATTCATAAAAATCGCATTTTTTTTCGTCTATGAGTTGTTTCAACTGCCAGGGTTGCAGGGTCAAACCGGCGGGAATACCGAGCACGACCATCGGGGAAGCCTGGGTTTCGGCGCTTGTATTTTCCAAAACGGCGCTGAGCCGGACGGTTTCGCCGATCCTGGCAGTGTTTTGATCCAGGGTCGTTTGGAAAGCGATCGGGCAATTTGCCGCGTTGCGCGGTTGCCGCGAGGCGTATCTGATTTCCAGGTCGAAGGGGACAACGGCATTCGTATTTTCAAAAAAGACTTCCAAACGCGGGTTGTTATTTGTAAAAAACTGCTCTAAGTTCCTGATTTCGATGCGTTTCGGGTCTTTGGTCGAATAGGCTTGCTCCGCCACACGGCGGCCGTCCACCATCACGACGAGGGTGCCGTCAGCTGCAGATCGGTTGCCGGTTTTGGCGTATTCGACGAGGGCTTTCAGGGCGAGTACAGTACTCTGGGTGCTGCCGTAGCCGTATTCATTTTTCGATTGGATGATATAGTCCATTGCCTTTTGCAGCGCGGCGGTTTTTGCACCGGACTTCATCAGTGCCAAAGCCACTAACGCCGTCGTTTCGATACTGAAACATTTACCCTGCGCATGCAGAACGGAGTGCGTCGTGCCGGTCCAGGAGCCATCGTCCTGTTGCCTGTCGCGGAGGTGGGAGATCAGGGAATGACCGCGCGGGTCGTTCATGGCAAGCAGCGCATTGGCGAGCAGAGCCTGTTGATAAGGGTCGTTGCTGTTCATGGCCTGCTCGTGGGCGCGCTCGATCTCGGCGGAAAACTGTTGGCCATACCCCGCTTCCGCCAAAGTCCAGGCGATGTAGGCATCCAGTACGCCGTCTTTTTGCCAGCCGTGCAGGCTATGAGGGTTCACTTGCCAGCCGCCCTTTCCATCGCGGCGGCTGAGCATCCATTGCACTGTCCGGTCAATGAGCTTTTTATCTACGTCAAACACCTTCGCCATGTCTGTAAATTCGAGGATGCCGTAGGCGGTCAGTCCCTCGTGGGCCGGGTCGCGGCCCCACCAGTCGAAGCCGCCGGACTTGCACTCATAGGCGGTGAGTTTTTTGTAGCCGTCTTCCAGAAGGGTTGTGGCGCGGCTCTCCACTTCCGGTTTGGCCGTGCCGGTTTGGCGCAGCAGGTCGAGCACGAGCAGGTTGGGATAGTTGCTGCTGCTCACCTGTTCGAAGCAACCGCTGGGTTGGCGCATCATCCGCTCCATGCCCTTGAGCACGTCTTCGAGCGCATTGGGATAGGCGGTGAGGGTAGCGGAAACTGTGCCTGGCACCGGCTCGTTCAGACGGATGTTGAACATGTTTTGAGCGGCTGCGCCACCGGCGACCAGCCGCACAGGAAAGCCGCGGTCGAGCGTGCGGATGGTCGTCTCGAAGGCATCCAGCACGTTTTCATCGGCAGAGAAGCGGATGGAGAGGGTGGATGGTGGAGGGTTGAGGGTAGAGGGTGAGTCGGCCGTTTTTTGCTGACCGATGGCGTATTGAACGGTGATGACCTTTGTTTCGCCTGCAGCCAATTGAACGGCCGGCGGAATTTCATTATTGAGCGAAAAATGTCCGGGTGCGGCGATACTCAAATGGCCCCCTGATGGAAATTTCGTCTTATTGGAAACCGCAATATGCAATTGCAGGGTATCGCCAGCAATCACCGAATGCGGCACTTTTACTGCGATGCCGACGGGTTTTTGAACAAAAAATTTATGCTCCGCGCGGCCCACTTCACCCTGTGCGCCAATGCCTTCCATAGTGGCGCGGAAATTGGTGATGGCGTCGGAGGTGAAAAATTCAACCCGCGCTTCGCCCTTGCTGTCGGTTTGAATATTCGGGTTCCAGTAGATGGTGGAGCGGAAGTCGCTCCGTTGCGCGGGCTGTTGCGCCAGCGTGTCGTACCGTGGCACATAAAATTGGCGTGCACGGACGAACGCTGGCCGGTCAGGGTAGGGCCTGGACGCTATTTTCTTTTTTTCTGCTCCTGCCCATACGCTCCGATCGGCGAAAGAGCGCGGCTCCAGTTGTTCGCGGGTGAGCACCTGCCCGGTTTCCATTTTGTCCATCTGAATGATCGGGACTTTGAACGCGACGATTTCAGACGCTTGCAGGTCGGCTGCCGCACCGCCTGTGACAATTACTACCTCATCGTCATCCCTTACAACCCCTTCACCGGTTTTCGTTCCGGCGGTAGCGGCAACAATAGCGTTTACATTTCGGGTAGGCAAATTGCGTATCTGGTCGGCAGTGATCGTCTGAGCGGCTTGCGTTTTGTCTTGTTCGATGAGCGGCACAATGAACGCCTTTACGCTTACCTCTTCCAATGTTGGCCCCACACCGAGCATTATCTCAGCAGCGGTATTTTGTTTGTCCAAAACTTTTACCCCCGCCACACGGCTGCTGGCATAACCCGTGTAACTGATCTCCAGATTGTATGTACCCGGATCGAGCGGAGTGATCCGGTAATTGCCGTCAAAATCGGTGATCGTGCCGCGCACGAAGTCGCTCCCTTTCAACACTTTAACTGTTGCGCCGATGAGCGGTTCGCCATTCTCGTCCATTACCCTCCCTTGCAATACCGTGGCGTTGCCGGCGTTCGCCTGCCGGTAAATTCTTGCCTGCTGAGGCATCGGGCCTGACATGGCGCGAAACACGAAGTTGTCAGAATACCCGAACAAAGGCTTGTACTCGCCCCAATATTTCAAGTGGCTATACTGCTGAATGTCCACATTTTGGAATGAATACCGCCCATCTTTATCGGTTTTTACACTCGGGCCGTTGGGATAGAGCGACACTTCGGTATCTTTCCAGGGTTTGCCATTGGGGCGGAGCAGTTGGCCTGCTATGGCGGCGCGTTCGGGAGCGTACTGGTAGGCGACCGCTTGTCCTTCCATTACTTCCTTCCATGCGAAACGCCGCCAACCCTGCGTCATCAGCAGGTAGTCGAGCGCTTGTCCGGACCTGGGTTCTGCCGGGTCGAAATAAAAATTGGGTTCTTCGATGCGGCCTTTCACGTCCTGCTCGAGCAGGAGACTGGCTACCAAATGCCCTTGTTTGTCGTCGGCAAAAGTGAGCAGGTTTTCGTCGGTCACGGCCAGCGAAAAATTGCCTTGCACGGGGCGCCCTGCATGGTCGGTGACGCGAATGCTCAGGCCGGCTTTTTCGCGCGGGAGGTATTCGGATTTATCCGTTTGGATCTCTATTTTCAGACCTTTGTCGCGGTGCAGAAAGACGAGCCGCTCAGCCTGTTCGTCTTTATTTTTATCGAAAAGTGTGAAGCGGGCTATGCCGATGGGCAGGTTTTTCACCGGCACGACAACTTTGGCGACATTATTCGTTTCAAAGTTTATTTCACTGAAAAAGAACAACTTGTCGCGGCTTTGCCCTACCAACCAGGCTTTGCCAGGGCGTTTTGCCGAAACTTCAAAAGTCAGTTTATCGGCATCGCGTTCCTGGAGCCGCAAGCCGTAACCCGTTTTTTGGATTTCAGGCAGCGCGTATGTTTTTTCCGATGAAAACGGTTTGGTCAGCCGCGCTTCGTAATGCTCCCCGGCTATCGGTATGAAGTCGAAGGCGCCCATGCCGTGGTGGTAACTGCTGAATGCCGCGACCTCGACACCGTGGCTGTCGAACACCAAACCTTCCACGTCGGCAGGTTTGCCGAATTCGTTGACGGCTTTGAAGGCCATGCGGCACGGCAGCCCCGCCACCGCGTCGCCGCCTTCGGGGAAGAATTGCAGATCAATTTTATTCAGCACGATTGGAATTGCCCGCGATATTGCTTCCGTCTGTCCGTTGTGTTCGATCTGTATATTGAGCAGGCCATCGGCGCTTTCCAGGTTTTCCGGCAATTGGAAGCGGATGTAAGCGCGTCCGTTGACGTCGGTTTGCGCCTGGCCTTCGGCGAATTGCCGGCCGCTTGCGGCAGCGGTAAAACCGATTTCCCGATGTGCGAGTGCTTGGTTATCGAGGCTGAACGCATCGAAGCGCGCGATAGCGACGTCGCCGGGGCCGAAGGCTTTGCGCTCAAATTCGAGTTTCAGGTTGAGCCTGGGTAACACTACTTTCTGGAGCGTGAGCGTGCGCTCGAAGACTTCGCTGGTGTTTTGCATCCAGTGCGTGTAAGCTTTGATCTTGTACAAACCGCCGGGTACGTCCGCCGGGAAATCGAATTCGCCGGCAGCCACTCCGAACAGGGCGAGCACGGTTTTTTGCTGTACAATAGCGCCGCGCGGGTCGAGCAGTTCGACGTATAGGATCTGGCTTTGTAAAGAGGGCAAAAGGTCGCCCGCATTGCGGACGTACGCACTGAACCAGGCGGTTTCTCCGGGTTGATACAGGGTGCGGTCGAGCTGCAGGTAAAGTTTTTCGGGTGCGATTTCTTTCTGACGGCGGTCGAGTTTGGCTTTCAGGTCATGGAAGATCAGACTGTCGCCGCGGATGAATTGCGGATTGCGGATTGTGGATTGCGGATTGAGAGGCGCAGTGGCCGGGCTTGCGGAAAGCAAAGCCCACAGTAGCATTGTGATTGGGTGCAGCATAACAAGGAAGATTTTTCGGGGAGGATGCAGGGCGGGCAATTTTCTGCACAAGTATTTATTAAAAAAATATCGCCGGCTGTTTTATGCTTCCGGACAAGCCTGCCTGGAACTAAGACCAACACAGTCCGTTGCTAAATCAATCCATTCCTTAACTTATACAACAATTCCAATCCCATGCCGCTGATCAGCAGCCGCTCCTTCCGGTTGCCGCTCATGCGTTGCGTCCAGTCGGTGAAGCCGCCGTCGGCAATTTCAAGTTCCCGGCCGCCTGCTCCGGGGATGACGACTTTGAACTGCAAACGCCGGTAATATTCCTGCTCTGATTGTTTGCTTCTTATTATTTCGAGGGGCCAATCGGGTTCGTTTTTTCTCAGAAATGACAATACGGTATGGAACAAACGGTTTTCCTCGCCCGCTGCGTCGAGTGCTATCAGGCGGATTTTTACCGGTGAGAGATTGAAATTCTTTTCAAAAACAGTTTTGTAAAAACCAATGTGCCGCCGCAGGTTTTCTGTTTCAAAACTGAAACTACCTGTGTCGCGTCCCGCTGAGGTCAAACACAACACGCCGAAATGGGCGCTGAACCCCGGCGCCTTCGGCACCTCCTGCGCCCGTACGTGGCGGTGCACTGCACTGAAATGAAGCGGCGTGGCAGGATAACCCTGCTTTTGCCGCCGAACTGCGCTTTCCAGGGCCAATACATTGGTCGCATCGGCCACTACCTCTGTGCCGCGCAGGGCGGTCAGGATTTTGTCCTGGTGCGCCGTCGCCACGACGGAACAGGTGCCGAGCGGACACACGGGCGAAAGTTGCAATGGCTGAAAGCCTGCGATTTGCGCTGCTTTCAGCCATTCCAGGCAGCATTCGGCAAAGGCGATGGCATCTACCGGTGCGGGTTGCACAAAGCGGTTTTGCCGGTAGGTACGAAGCAATTCGGCGGGAGTAGTTTTGGAGGTTTTTTGGGAGAAAACTTCCAGCAAGAGGGAGTTCAGATCGGAAGCGGAAAGTTGCCCGGCAAGGATTTGAACGAGGTTGGGAATGCCGGTTTCGACGGAGAGCCGGTCATGAATGTTTTTGTTCATGGTAAAAGTCCTTTGTGCGGGCAACAAATTCTTTTACCGGAAAAATTCCCTGTGGGTGATCCAAATTTCCCCGCAAATTTACGCAGAAAAAACAGCTTAAGCCCCCAAAAGCGCCCGGTATGTCACTGCACCGCAAACTCCCCCCAACACCGGTGCGACGACGGGTATCCAGGCATATCCCCAGTCCGAGCCGCCTTTACCGGGAATGGGCAGCAAAAAATGCGCGATACGTGGCCCCAGATCACGGGCCGGATTGATGGCATATCCCGTCGTGCCGCCCAAGGAGTGACCGATGGCGAGTACGAGCAAACCGACTGCGAGCGGGTTCAATCCTTCGGCAAAACGGTTGGCGCCCAAAGCCGACAAACCGAACAACAATACGAAGGTCCCCAGAAATTCGCTGATGCAATTGCCGGCGGTATGACGCATCGCGGGCGCCGTGCAAAAAACGGCAAGCTTGGCGCCTTGATCGGGTGTGCGGCTCCAATGCGGCAGGTAGTGCAGCCATACGAGTACGGCGCCGAGCATGGCGCCGAGTATTTGAGCCACTACATAAGCGCCGACGTTGGACCATTCAAACTGCCCGGTAGCGGCCAGGGCAATGGTCACCGCAGGATTCAGATGGGCGCCGCTGATGCGGCCGACGGCATACACCGCGAACGTTACAGCCAGCGCCCACCCGACAGTAATGACGATCCAGCCCGAATTTTCATTTTTGGTGCCTTTGAGCACCACACCTGCCACGACGCCATCGCCAAGCAGAATAAGGAGAGCGGTTCCGAAGAGTTCGGCGAAGAAGTTGTTCATAGGTCGCAGGTGTGGTAAAAGTGCAGGCTGTTTTCATCAAATGATCACAACCACTTCACCGCGAAGCGGTTGAAATCCGTTTTCATTTCCTGGTACAACTCGCGGAAGCGTTCAAAATTTTCCCGGATATCGGTATGATCCGTAAAGTGGACGTGGTCAACTGCAATCGGATGATCCTTGGCGTAATCCGCGATATAGGATTCGTGTTTTTTGATGCGGTGTTTGAGTTCGCTGATATGTTCGCGCTGCAGGTCGAAGCGGTTCTGGAAAGACTCGACGCCGGCTTCCACTTCGTTGTTGGTATTTTTTGATACGATTTCGCCCAAACGTTCCTGAAGAATGCCCAGTTCTTCCTTGTAAAATTTCAATTCATTCAGCCACAGACGGTGTTCGTAGTGAAGGTCGGTGATGTAGGCAAAGTTTTTAGCGTGGTTGGCCATATTGTATTGATTTTTAATTGAATAAAGTGGTTTTTGTTGCAAAATTCAACCTGTGGGAGCAATCGGACGACAATGAAGATCACTTTCCTGTATGATCTGTATCGGCCATTTTTTGAAAACTTTTCAGCAAATCTGCATAAGCGGCCGCTGCGTCCGACTGCCGATTGGTTGTCCAGCCCAGTTCGTCCCCCATCAGCTTTGCGACACGGGGTGCGGCGTCTAAAGCGGCTTCCCAATCGGTTATTTCCAACCGGATGCGACGGGCCAGAAAGTCCCTGATTGTGCAAGCCATTTCTTCCCGGACGGCATAAATAACTTCGGCTTTCAGGTAGGGGAAACCCGGGATGAGGCGTTCGGCCAGTTCAGCATATTCAGCGGCCAAAGTTGCAGGTATCACCGCCCGTGTACCGTATTTCTGCGCCAAATGTTGGGAAATATCCGCATCGAAACCAAAGTCTGTCATAATTTTTTTCCAAAATGCGTTGTCCCAGCCTTCCGCACCAACCAATAAATGCGTCGCAGTGCGGCATTCGGCCCGGATGTCCAGCAATTTACAGGCAACATCCACCGCATCTTTGGCCATCAGCCTGTAAGTTGTCCACTTGCCGCCGAGCAGACTCAGCAGGTTGGAGGCTCCGTCGTGCTCCACCTCATGGTCGCGGAGGAGAGATTTGGTGGCCCTCTCCGCTCCCCCCACGGGGAGGGGAGAGGCATCCTTTCCTGAGGTGGAAGTGCCGGGGGCGGAGCCATTTCTTTCTCTCATGGGGGGAGCCACGAGTGGCCGCAATCCGCCGAATCCGGCCTTTATATGCCTCCGGTCAATCTGTTTTTCCAGAAAAGGCTGCAAAGTTTCCAGTAAAAAATCCACTTCCCCTCCTAAGAGTGCTGGCTCTTTGTCCAGGTCATTATATTCGTCGTCGGTTGTGCCAAGCAGGAGCTCGCTTTCGAAGGGAATGGCGAAAACAACCCGCCCGTCTCTGGTTTCAGGAATCAGCAGGGCTTCCCCACTGTCCAATGTTGCATGCGGTAAAATCACGTGAACACCTTTGGACGGACGGATGCGAGGGGTAAGTCCGGGATTGGCCAACTGTCGCACCCGATCGGCAAATGGCCCCGTGCAATTCAAAAACAAGTTGGATTTAATAGTGAAATCTTCTTTTGAAAGATGATCCTTTACGAGGGCAGCCGACAATTTTCCTGCTTCATTTTTTTGAAAACCAATCACTTCGAGGTGGTTGGATACAATGGCGCCCGCAGCGGCCGCGCTTTGAACGAGGGCGAGGCAATAGCGGGCGTCGTCTATCTGCCCATCGTAATACAATACAGCGCTGTGTATTTTCCGGGTGAGCCCCGGCATCCGGCGCAGTGTGTCTGATTTGGAAAGCCGGCGGCTTTTGGGCAAGTTATCTTTCCGTGATGCGAACCAATCGTATAGTTTCAGCCCAATGGAAAAATACAGGTTCTCCCACCAATTGAATACCGGAGTGATGAGTGCCAGAGGGCGTGCCAAATGCGGCGCATTTTGCAGGACGATGTGCCTTTCTTCGAGGCCGTGCTGAACCTGGCGCAATTGGGCGAAGTCCAGACTTTTAAAGGCCTGTTCGAGGTAGCGCACACCGCCGTGTACGAGTTTAGTGCTTTTGGACGAGGTTTCGGCGGCAAAATCGGTTTTTTCTATCAACGCCACTTTCAGGCCGCGCAGCGCTGCATCCAAGGCGCAACCCGCACCTGAAGCGCCGCCGCCGATGATGCAGAGGTCAAATGTCTCCTTTTGAAGGCGGTGTATGTATTGATCGCGGTTCATTTTAAGGCAATCATCTTTCCAAAAATAACCTCTCTGACCAATTTCCAATTTCCAACTTCTAATTTCCAATCCCCAGGGTCTGCTGCCAACGCCAGGCATCCTCCAATGCTTCGCGCAATGTTCGTTGAGCCGTCCAGCCAAGTTGTTGTTCTATTTTGGAAACATCGGCATATACAGCAGCCACATCGCCGGCACGGCGCTCACCTATGCGGTAATTGAGCCTCTGACCACTCACCGCTTCAAACAATTGGATGATCTCCATAACACTGTTCCCGTGTCCGGTGCCGACGTTGTATACTTCGTAAATGGTAGGTGCTGTATGGTTGATCAGGTATTTCAAAGCTGCGACGTGGGCTTCTGCCAGATCCATTACATGAATGAAATCACGTACACACGTGCCATCTGGAGTAGGATAATTATTGCCAAATACGGTCAAGGCGGGACGCAGCCCGACGGCCGTCTGGGTGATAAAAGGCACAAGGTTGTTGGGTACCCCAATTGGCAGTTCGCCGATGTAAGCCGATGGGTGGGCGCCGATAGGATTAAAATAGCGCAGGGAAATGCCTTTCAGCGGTTTACCGGCAGCGGCAGTGTCGCGGATGATCTCTTCACCGATCTGTTTGGTGTTGCCGTAAACCGATTCTGCCGGCGGGATGCGGGAGTCCTCTGTGACGGGAAGCGTTTCCGGCTCTCCGTAAACGGTAGCGGAGGATGAAAAAATGATGTTCGGAATGTCGAATTCCAGCATCGTTTCCAACAAGACAATAAGCGAACCAATGTTGTTGGCATAGTATTTAAGCGGTTCGCGCATGGATTCGCCGACGGCTTTAAACGCCGCAAAATGGATCACACCTCCGATTTCTTTTTCCCTGAAAATGCGCCGCAATACCTCGGCGTCGTGGCAATTGTCGGGGTAATAGCGCGGCTTTTGTCCCAATATTTTTTCAATACCGCGCAATACGACGTGATTGGAATTGGAAAAATCGTCCACAATAATGGGAGTGAATCCCGCCTCCGAAAGGGCAATAACTGTGTGCGAGCCAATAAATCCGGCTCCGCCGGTTACCAGGATGTTCATGAAATGTGTCTGTTTTTGTTGATTAAAACCGGTTTTAAAACTTTCTTTTGGTGATATTTATCCTGTAATGCTCTGCCGGCAATCCGCGTAATATTTCCGCTGCCCGTTCCGGCGTAATGTCGCGTTGCGGCCCTGCAAGCATTTCGTAGCCTACCATAAATTTTTTCACCGTCGCCGAACGCAGCAAAGGTGGGAAAAAGACCATATGCCAATGCCATTCCGGGTGTTCCTTCCCGTCAGTTGGGGCCTGGTGTATCCCTGCGGAATAAGGGAACGAAATACCGAACAGGTTGTCATAACAAACAGTGAGCCGTTTGTACGCATCGGCAAAAGCGTCGCATTCGACATCAGTCAGGTCGGTGATGCGCGGCAAAGGCCGCACAGGTACGATCATCGCTTCGAACGGCCACACGGCCCAGAAGGGGACAAGTATGACAAAATGTTGATTTTCAAAAATAATTCGGGTAGATAAGGCGGTTTCATCCCTCAAATAATCACTCAGCAGCGTCCGGTTGTGCTTTTTGAAATAGCGGGCTTGGTGCTGTTGTTTTTTCAAAGGTTCATCCGGGACATGCTCCTGCGCCCATATCTGCCCGTGTGGGTGCGGGTTGGAACAACCCATGATCTCTCCTTTATTTTCAAATATCTGCACGTAACGAATGAACGAATTTTTACCCAATTCCGCGTATTCATTCCGCCACAAATCCACGACACGGCGGATGTCGGCAAGATCCATTTCCGGAATGGTCAGATCATGGCGCGGAGAGAAACAAATGACACGGCAGATGCCGCGTTCGGGAGCAGCGCGGAAGAGGCCTCCACCGGCACCCCCAGGAGGAGGCTGGGGAGGGTCTGGCAACAAGGCCGAAAAGTCATTCGTAAAGGCAAAAACATCCTGATATTCAGGTGTTTTTTCTCCATTGGCGCGGGTATTTCCCGGGCATAGATAGCAGGAAGGATCGAAAGCGGGGCGTTGTTCCGGCGGCAAATTTTCTACCTGCCCCTGCCAGGGCCGGTTGGCACGTTGTGGCGAGACGAGTATCCATTGTCCGGTAAGTGGATTGAACCGGCGGTGCGGCGAAGGTGGTATGTCCCCCGGTATTGCCATGGGTTGTTGTTCATGCGTCATATTGCATCAAAATCAACTTTTTCGATACCGTCGGTAATTTCGACGGAATAACATACAAGCGACCGCTTTAGTTTTTCTTTATAAAGTACCCTCATTTTTTCCTGAAAACCGGCAACGGCTTCCCGCCGCACCAAATTGAGGGTGCAGCCGCCGAATCCGCCGCCCATTTGTCGCGCGCCGGGTACGTCCGGATCGGAAAGCGCGTGTTCTACCAAAAAATCTGTTTCGGGACAAGTGACTTGGTAACCGTGCTGCAATCCCTGGTGCGATTGGTACAAGAGTTCTCCGAATCGCTTCAGGTCATTGTTTTTCAGGGCGTTGCAGGCAGATAGCACCCTTTTATTCTCTTCCACGACGAACAGGCAGCGCTTATATACTACCTCGGTGAGCCGTTTTTTTTCCGAAAGTATCATTTCCAACTCCACATCCCGGAGGCTTTGTATGTCCGGAAAAACGGTTTTTAACACCGCAACGCCCGCTTCACACTCCCGGCGGCGTGTGTTGTATTCCGAATCTACCAATTGGTGTTTAACGCCCGAATCGCAGAGTACGAAGGTGTGGTCCGGCAAATTGACCGGGAAATATTCAAATTCAAGGCTGCGGCAGTCAAGTTTGAGCGCATGATCGGCGCGTCCCATCAGGGAGGCAAACATATCCATGATGCCGCAATTCATGCCGACGAAGTTGTTTTCGGCACGTTGGGCGAGGCGGGCGAGATCAGGGCGTGAAATTCCAAAACCGAACAAATCGTTCAGCGCAAAAAGCATCCCGCTTTCAACAGCCGCTGAACTGGACAATCCCGCCCCGGTCGGAATATCGCCGCCAAAAACGACATTGATGCCATGGGGCAGGAAGCCATCTTTCCGGAGTTCGGAAATGGTGCCAAGCAGATAATTTGGCCAGCGCTTTTCAGTTATGTTGAAATGTTTGATTTCCCCGGAATACACATCCTGAAAATTAATTGATTGAAAATGAAGCAGATCGTCGTTGCGCGCCGATACGGCGAACCAAACGGCTTTGTCAATGGCGGCGGGCAGTACGAATCCTTCATTGTAGTCAGTATGCTCGCCGATGAGGTTGATGCGACCGGGGGCGCGAACGAGAATGGCCGGATCGGAGCCTGTGTGCCGGCGGAATGCCTGGATGACTGATTCCGGATATTGGTTGTTTGTCATGACGGGATGATACGCGGGCAAAGAAAAATCAATCAGTCTTCAGTAAGGGAGTGGTTGGTCACAAAAAATGGCAAATTGGCGGAGCAGGCATTGCCCTGACCGTCGAAAGCATATACGAACAACCTGAAAGGTCCGAAATTGGCTGGTGCCCGGAATATGATCTGCCCACCATTTTCTTCGATGAACAGTTCTTCCAATTGTCTGGGACGAATTTCCGTTTTGCCGCGTCCGGGCAGGTAGGTAAAAAACGGCCCGTCGGGCAGGATTTCCCATTGAAACCGAAGTGGATCCCCATCCGGGTCGCTTGCTTTTACGGAGGCCTGGCAGGTACTGCCGGCACTAAGTTGAAGATTGGCGGAATTGTCCCATCCGTGCACCTTAAGATCTTCGAGCAAAGGAGCGCGGTTGGCAGGCTGCAGATTGCTCCAGAGTCGCCACATAAGGTCAACAAGTGCCGTTTTGTCGCCGTTTTCCGTATAAAAACTGAACCAGGTCGGTGTATACTCTTGCTTTTGTCCCCAATAGAAAACATAACTCCCAAGACACCGGGCTTTTTCCCGACCGACGTATTGGTAATGCGCTTCCACTTTTTCGCACTTTCTGCCCATATGGTTTTCAACAACGGCATACCAGGGTGTTGTTTTGGCTTCCCAGGGGCCTTCGATGCCCAATTCGGTGAACAGAAAGGGTTTGTCCAATTTGTAATCGTTGGCGAAGGCAATGATATTGGCAAATGCGTTGACCGAAATGAAGTCAATATTGGGGCATTTATCCGCGAGTTCCGTTGCTGCAAAAGGATAAATAGGAACGGTAACCGGATGGTCAGGATCTTCTTCATGCACCATGTCAATCAGATCGTGCAGGGCGGGCCAGAGATCGTCTGATCTTTCCATTCCATTATTGGGCTCATTGCCTATTGCCCAGCAAAGCAAGGCAGGATGAGATTTGTAACGGCGGACGATATTTCGTACTTCTTCTTTTTGCCGCGCAACAGCTACTGCATCGCTGTAGTCGAATCCTTCATATGCCCTGCCGATCCAGATTCCGGCCATTACGGTGAGACCAAGCGCTTCCGCCCGATCGAGCAGGGAGTCAAGCCCATCGGTGGTGTAAGTGCGGAAAGAATTGCCGCCTGCTGCTTTCAGCAATTCGAGGTGTTCGGTACCAGCAGCGCCTTTAATGAAATAGGGCGAACCATTTCGGTACAGCTGAAAGCCGCCGGCCGTTTTATGGATGCGAACTTTTGGTTCGTTGCCGGCAGTAATTGTCATGAAAGCGTTGGTTTCCCGTGCCGGGTTTTCACAGCAGGCAAGGCAACATAATGCCGCTAAAAGAGCATGCGGGGAGATAGTAGGGATGCGATTCATAATTCGCTCATTTTGTTCGCTGTATCAACCGTTCCGGGTGAATGGGGAATGACGCTGTGACAACGTGTCCCTGTTTGTCGGAGATGTGCAGATAGACGCGTTGCAAAGCGTCGGCTCGTTTGGTCAGAAATTTGATTTTGGTGCCATTGGCCTGCGGGGAGAATTTTCCCCGGATGTGCTCGTAATAATTACTTAAGAAGTAAAATCGGCGATGGCCCAATTGCTGGTAGTTGATGGTCACTTCCTCCAGATGTTCGAGATACTCTTCACGGCAGATATACCATTCATAATCGAGATCGGGCATCGTATTGTTAGGGGTCAAAGCGGAGAAGATGAAATAATTTTTGTTGTTTTCAAAAAAAACATCGCATTTCAGCCACAGATCGGCCAGTGGAAATGCCTGGGATTCACCGGTCCACAATTGTTTCAATGTAAAATAAGCGGGTTTAAGCCGCCCCTTGTAATCGGTTATACCCGACATAGTAGCTGTCCCTTCCATTCGGTCGCGCCAGCAATACGCTGCGCCGCCAAGGTTGGCACCGCGTTTCTTCTCGATGCCGTGAGTCCAGAGTTGCGCATACGAACGGGCCTTCTCAAAACTGCTTTTGTCTGGTAAAATTTCATTCCGTCCCACACCACTCACGAGTGTGTCCCAGAGGGCTTTTCCGCCGAATCCGCTGATCAAATAAGGTTGGCCGCCTTTCCATCTTCGCATGGTTTGGTCGAAAGTTTCCAATTGTTCCAGGGTGCTGGCATTGAAAGCGATGATGTCAATGGATGGCGCCACCAGGCGGAGGTCGTCGAGGGCGCCGGAAAATTCCCGGTCGCCATAAATGGATTTTATGACAAGGCGTTGATCATCAACGTTTTTGATTTCAGAAACCAGATGTTCGAGCCATTCGACATAAGCGAGGCGTGTTTGGGTGAGATAGGGTTGGTGAAAATGATTGCCCAATCCGTTCCAGGTTCCATTGCTTACCACCCAGGCCAGCAGAGCAGGGTGGTTGCGATGGTCATTTACCAATGCCAGTATTTCTTTTTTCAAATGTCCGGCTTTTTCAGTTTCGGCAGCATAGTCAATGGATGGATCACACCAAAAGCCGAACAGCACTTTCAGGTCGTATTCTGCGGCTAAATTCAGGATATTGCGGTCATAAACGGAATGCCCCTCCCGGATGATGGTATTGCCCCCCATTGATTTGATGCGGCTGAAATCTGTTTCCAGCTGGCGACGGGTGGGAGGCCATCTGCCATCGCGCCAGTCATGTTCAGGATTATAAACGACGCCTTTCACATAGAAGGGGCTACCGTTCACCATCCATTGGTACTGGCAGGTAACGGAGTCAAACCTGATTCCGCGGCTGTATTTTTTCTGTGGAATGTTTTTCTCCTGTTTTGCAAACTTCCAGCCGGTGCCGGCGGCGTCATCAATTTTAGAGTCTGCCGGGATTTCGAGCAACTGTGATTTGTCGAACCAGCCTAACACAGGTTTCTCTGCCCTTCGCAGTTGAGCGACGAGCCGGTCGAAAAATTGCTTTTCACGCAAATTTTCCGTAAAGAACAAAACAGGGCGATTTGCGTGAATACGGGCTGATAGGGAATCAATATATTGATTATCAGTGTTTTTTAGTTGCACCAGGATTAAGTCGAATGACGTAAATCGTTTGTGATAGCCATTTTGAAGGGAATCTGCCGGCAATACTCCCGCCCAGCTTACATTGCTTGCTCCGATCGAATCGAGCATTTCTTTCATCATCTGCGGTGATTCAAGGCTGGCCGGATTACCCGGTTGGACGGTATCATATTCAACATGGCACTGACTGATGATAACGGGCAATTGATAGTCCCTTAGTAATTCTGCCAATGGGCGGCTCAGGGATTTGCCGGTTCCTTTTGAAAGCAATCCTTTGGTTGCCGGCGACCGAATATTCCATAGGATAAGTGGCAATTGGTCAGTGCGATGGCATATTGACAGGATTTTGGCCACTTTCTGCAAAGCGCTATCCGGGGTTTCCGCTTCCAACCGGAATGCCGCCAGTTTTTTATGCTGCCAGTTATCAATGGAGCTTGTTGCGGAATGCCCCGAAAAGTCATTTGCAGTCAGTACCCAGGGCATTCTTTTTGTGTCGGGTATTTCATCCACGGAAGCCAGTGTAACGGGCAATCCACTCCTGACCATATGCATAGCGGATATTCCAAATGCAAAAAAAGTGCAGAGAATGACGACTCCATCGTGTTGGATAAAACGGTAAAGAAGGCGATGCCGGAAGTTGAACCAAAAGGCACGCAATATGGAAAATCTGCTTCGGAACAATTGGGCGATCCAGTATTGTTGCCCCATCAATACCGCCAATCCAAGCAAGACCGCATTGATACCGGCAAATCCTGCCATCAACCAGGAGAAAGGCGTCCAATCCCGGTATAATCCGTAAACGACTGCTGTGATATTCAGTGCAATGACAATCAGGTTAGGTATGCAGATTTTCCATTCATTCGTCAGATCGCTCTCTTTCGGCGTTGGAATATAGGGGACTTTGATCCGGAAAACAGCATAGACCATACCCAACAGATAGATCCACCATGTACCCATGCGCAAAATGCTTCCCATAACATGGAAACCTTTTTCATGTTGATCCAATAAGAAATGTTGCGCGTAATGCCGTATTACTGTTGCGCTTAAAAACAGTGGTATGCCATGCAGCAGAAACGCTGTAAAACTGATAAATAAAGGCACTTGAGAAGAAACCAGCGAAGCAACCGGTACGACCAAATCAATGAGCACGATCAGCCCGCTTAAAAAATACAGTGGCGTGAGCAAATAATGAAGGCGCTGTCGCCAATTGAAGCAGCCGAACAACTTCGGATATACTTCGAACAACAATTCAAAACTACCCCTGCTCCATTTAAGTTGTTGTTTGTAAAATGCAGATAATGAGGAGGGGGTGAGGCCGCGAGTCAACAATTCGGGCACATAAACCGAAGTCCATTTTTGGGCGTGCAATTGCATGGAAGTATGCATATCCTCGCAAAGACCGATCGCGTGCCCGCCGATGCTATTCAGTGCGGCCCGGCGAAAGGTGCAATTAGCGCCAATCGCCTGCACCGTCCCCTGCCGGTGCATTCCCATCATCATCGGGCCATAGAACAGATAAGTTTGTTCCGCTGCACCCTTGGCCACCAGGCTTTCTCCAGCGTTCGAGTAACCCTGGATACACTGAACGTAACCAACGCGCGGGTCATCAAAATAAGGCAGCGTCCGGTCGAGGAACTCGGGTACCGGCTCGTGGTCGGGGTCGAGAATGACGCAAATATCCCCAGTGGCGAAGTTGCGCAAGGTGTAATTGATGTTGCCCGCTTTCGCGCCGGTTTTGTCCTTCCCCCGGTAGACGTGAACCGCTCCGATCTCGGTGCATAATTTCTTCAGGTAAGGATCGTCTCCTTCGTCGCACAAGTATGTGGTATGCGGATAGCGTACCTTCACCATCGCCCGCAGGGTTTTCTCTACCACTGCATAAGGCTCGCCCGGCACAAAAGTGGTCAGCATATCTGCCTTCCATGTGTTTTCAGGCGGTTGCCATTGAGGTGTTTTTCCAATTGCCCCAAGATAATACCATTCGTAGCCGAGATGGAGCATCTTGTAACCCAGAGAGACAAGCAGCAGCCAATACAACACCCGATGTCCTATAAAATCGCTATCGAAATACCACCACAGAAATTGAAACATTGAAAAAAAACCTCCCAATATTAGAAACCGGAGTATGACAACTTCGTATTTCCGGGGTTTTCGGATAACTTTGTGTGATGCAGAATGCATTGATCCGGCTTCAGTCTTTTTCATCATTGAATCCCTGATGTTTTTTGAAATTATATTCCTTCAAATGTGAATTTGGTCGAACCTTTGAAACCCACTCTATAATATACATCTCTGCGAAGTAACTGCATTTTCAAAAAAACTGAAAAAACATATGATCCGTTTGCTCGTTTTTGCGCTGTTTTTCAGCCTGTGTGCCCCGATCCTTTCTGCTCAATCCGATCTTCACAAATTTCCAGTGCCCACGGCCGCTCAACTTGCGTGGCACGATACAGAATTTTATCTGTTCTTCCATTTTGGTCCCAACACATTCACCAACCTGGAATGGGGGCACGGGACTGAGCCGGAAGACGTTTTTAATCCGACGGCGCTCGACTGCGACCAATGGTGCCGGATCGCCAAACAAGCGGGTGCGCACGGTGTGGTGATCACGGCCAAGCACCACGATGGCTTTTGCCTTTGGCCGTCGAAATACTCCGGTCATACCGTGCGCGAGAGCAAATGGCGCGATGGCAAGGGCGATGTATTGCGCGAATTGTCGGAAGCATGCAAACGGCACGGTCTCAAACTCGGTTTTTACCTGAGTCCCTGGGATCGCAACCATCCCCAATACGGCACACCGGAATACAACGACGTGTACGTCAATACCCTGACTGAATTGCTCACCGGTTATGGCGAATTGTTCGAGATATGGTGGGACGGCGCCAACGGCGAGGGGCCGAATGGCAGGAAACAGGTTTACGACTTCCATCGTTTTGAAAAAGTAGCGGCGCAATTGCAGCCCAAGGCAGTGATTTTCAGCGATATCGGGCCCGGTTGCCGTTGGGCGGGCAACGAACGCGGCCTTATCCTGACCGAAACGAATTGGTGCACACTCGACACAGCGGGTTTTCAGCGCGGGTTGGGAGCGCCGCCTACAGATACTTTAAACCAGGGAAATGTCAACGGGGCTTTGTGGATACCCGCCGAATGCGATGTGAGCATCCGCCCTGGCTGGTTTTACCATCCGGAGGAAGACGACAAAGTAAAAACGCCGGAGCAGTTGTGGGACATTTACCTGAAATCCGTAGGTCGGGGCGCCAACCTGATCCTCAACGTGCCGCCTGATCGCCGTGGAAGGATACACGAACGCGATTCGGCCTCATTGGTTGCCTTTGGAGAAAAATTGCGGAAGGCATTCGACAAAAACCTGGCAGAGGGAAAGCCTTGCCGTTTAGGCCAGGGAAGGCATTGGTTTGAAGCTGGCATCACCGATGAAAACCGGAACACCTTCGCAGAATTCGACGTAGTACCGGAGGAGTCCTTTTTCGAGATTGATCTTAAAAAGAAAAAAAAGTTTAATACGCTGATCATCCGGGAAAAAATTGAAAACTATGGCCAGCGGGTGCAGGTCTTTTCCGTAAAAATTTGGGAAAAAAACAAATGGCGGGAGATTGCCCGTTCCACCACAATAGGCGCCCGAAAAATCCTCAGCTTCCCGCAAGTAAAAGCCAGGAAGCTGAGGATAGCAGTGCTGGCGGCAAAAGCGCCGCCGGTACTCAATGAAGTCCGGGTTTTTCGGATTTAAGGTTCCGTATCGGTCGGACGGTCATCGGAAAGGCCATAAAAGGCAGTAAGGGAAAGTGCGAGAAAAAGGATGAGATAAGTGATCATCATAGGGAGACGGGGGAGGTAACCGATTGTTGAGTGTGGATTGTAGATCGAACGCAAGCAGATGGATTCGAGTTGTCTGTCAAATGTTAATTAGCATAAACTATGCCACAAGAAGGGTAGTTCCGCTAAAAAATACACCTCACTTTTTATCAAAAAGCCCTCCGCGATGTCGTCGCAGAGGGCTTTTTAATACATAAAGAAACTGAAAATTAGCGCACTACCGTCACGTCGCCGCGATAGGTGAGCACTTTTCCGTCAAGAAAACGCACTTCAATGACGTAAACGAAAACGGCCGGATTCACGTAATCGCCGTTGTACCGTCCATCCCAGCCCTGGGCAAGGTTGTCGGGATTGGGATAGAAATCATTTTGTTCGTACATCAACCCGCCCCAGCGGTCGTAAATGCGCATGTAATTGACGTGTTCGACACCCAAACCTACGATCGGATAGAAGTAGTCGTTCAGACCGGCCGTATTTCCGGGTTTGAATACATTGGGAATGAATACGTTGCGGTTCGGGTCCACTTCGATGGTAATGGAGCCGGAACCTTCGCAGCCGTTCACATCAAATACCGTCAGCGTGTAGGTTTCCGTTTCATACGTATGGACGAATGGCGACAAATCGTCGGGATCGCGCAACGTTTCGGCCGGGAACCAGGTGAAGGTGTCAACCACCGCACCGGTGATGAATGGTTTCAACTGGTAGGTGGTATCGCCCAATTCGATCTCATAAGTTGCCGGATTGAACGTAATCACGATCGGGTCGGGTTCGGGGACGTCAATAGTGTCCGTAAATTCGCAGTCGAAACGGTCGTAGTAAGTGATGTAATGTTCGCCTCCACCCATCGAGACCGGGAAGCCGGCATCGAGTTTCACGCCGAAGTCAAGACTGAACTGGTATGGGCCACCTGATCCGCCGGTGATGGTGTCGATGTAAAGGATCGTTTCGTCCCCATTGCACAACAAGGGCTCGAAGGGCAGGTAACTGCCCTGCACGGGCGGTGGCTCCACTACGACCAGGTTTTGCAGAACGCCGGTGCAACCCAGTAAATCGGTCACCGTGACAGAATACGTACCGGCAGGAAGATCGCCTTCGTTTTGCATACTGCCTACGATCATACTGTCCTGATCCATCCACGAATATGTGTACCCGCCCGCGTTGCCGCCGGAGGCAGTGACGCCTAATTTGCCGTCGCTGCCGCCAAAACACTTGACATCTTCGCTTTCAGCGTCATTTTGCAACACCACAATCGGTTCAGGCTGTGTCACTTCCGCTGTATACTCCGCCGTGCAACCATCGCGGTCGGTAATGGTCACTTCCCATTCCTGGGCGTTCAGGTTGCTGGCTACGGGGCCCATATCACCATTGCTCCATTCATACGTGAAAGGAGCGCCGTTGCCGCCCGCGCCTTCCACAAAGGCCTGGCCGTCGCTACCGCCGTTGCAGGTAGCAGGCAAGGTGTAGAGCGTGTCGTAAGACACTTCGGGCGGACCCGGGATTACGATCGTATCAGTGGAGAAACAGTTGACGCTGTCAATGACAATGAGACTAACAGTATCGGCGCATAAATTGGTGCGGTTGGCGTTCGTACCGCCGTCCGACCAAACAAAATTGAAAGTGCCACCGGATCCATCCGCATACGCCGCGGAAGCCATGATGGCGCCATCGCATACTCCGAAGCATGAAACCGAATCGGGTACGCTCAAGGTAATCAATATCTGTTGAGGCTGACCCAGGGTGAAGGTGCCGACCAGGGTACATCCTTCCTGGTCGGTGACGGTGACAGTATAGTCGCCGGCCGGAATATCGAAGAGCGTGGGTGTTCCCTGCCCTGTCGAGTCAACGCTCCAGTCATAGGTGTAGGTAGGATTGCCATCCATGACCCCAATGCTGATGATACCATCCGAATAGCCGTAGCAGGCCGGTTCGGTAAAAGTTGTATCGGAGAACGACATCGGCGTGACAGGGGCGAGAGAGAATGTATCCATTGTCGTGCAGCCCTGATCGTCCATGACAGTAACGACAAAGGTGTCGCCCTGCAGGTTGAAAATAGCCGAGGAGTCGCCCACGAAAGTGCCGCCAATGGTGTACCATTCGTAAGAAACTGCTGTCGGCGAAGTGACCGACAAACTACCGTCGCTGCCGCACTTGACAGAGACGGAGTCCACCTGAGAAATGACGGGCGGTGGCGGAAGCATCAGCGTGAACGTCATCGAGTCTTCGCACCCCCTCAAATCCGAGACCGTTACCGTGTAATCACCGGGAGAGAGGTTGGAAATTGTCGGGCCGGTAGCGGCAGGCGTCCAGTTGTAGGTATAACTGCCCGGACCGGTGTTGGTGCCACCAAAACCCTGCACGCTGATGGAGCCGTTGTTCTGGAACGTACAATTGGGTTGGGTGATGGTAGCCTGCATGTACAGCGAGTCGGGAGATTCGACCACGAAGGTTGCCGTATCCACACAACCGGAAGCATCTATAGCCAGCACATTATACGTCCCTGCCGGCAGGTCTTCATAACACGATTCGGTTCCGCTGGGGGTGGTTTGCGGAAAACCGACGGGGGTCCAGAAGAAAGAATAGTTCGGGTTCGCGGAGGCAGGGGTTTCGACTACCCGGACGCAGATAGAGGCAGAACTGTCTCCCAGACAGTTCGTTTCAAGGGGCGTGGGGCTGGTCAATTGAACTTCAATGGCGCGCAGTGTAGTCACTTCTATCTCATCCGTAACCGTGCATCCCAGGGCATCGGTGATGGTGACGAAATAAGAACAATCCTGCAGATTGAGGATCGTGATCACACTGTCCTGGCCGACAGGGCCTTGCGACGGTGGGTCGCTGGGATTGCAGGTATATTCCCAGTTGTATTGGTATTCGTTGCCGGGAAAAGGCGTTCCTCCCAGGGGATCCAGAGAAATGGCACCGTCGAATACGCCGGTACAGGTAGTGGGCGTGACGGTGATGCCGGCCAGCGGGATGATCAGATTGGCCGGCTGGCCAAGCGTGCCGGAAGCGAAAGCCGTACAACCGGAGTTCGTTTCGGTAATGGTGACGTCATATTGACCGGCAGAAGCATTGTTGAATACCTGGACGTTGCCCGCCGGGTTGACCGGCGACCACGTAAAGGTGAAGTTCGGCCCGGGATTGGGTTGTGCGACTCCATTAAGCGTAACGACTGCCGTTACAGTACCGTCAGAGTAACCGAAACAGGTCGGCTGTTTTGTATTCTGCAATGAGGCCCCAATGATAGGAATATCGAGTGTGATGGTATCACAGATCGTTAAATTAGTGGAATCCGTGACGCATACTTCGTAGGTGCCGCTCTGAACGCCTGTGCGAATGAAGGAGCCACCCGCATTGCTGATAGCGCCCGGAAAGTTCAGTCCGGTATTGATGTTCGTTATCAGCACATCGTACCCCGGCCCCCCGCCGGTTGCGGTCACCTTAATAGATGCTGTGCCGGTACAGGTGGTATCAATTACTTCTATTGCGATGTCGAGTGGCAGAAAACCGACGCATACCTGGCCAGGTACGGTAGAGCCTGCAGATATGGAGCCGGTAGCATTGTCGAAGTTGATGAAGGTCGGACTACTGGTTGTATTCAGTGCCGAGCAGGAATCGAGCGGACCAATAACGGTAAAACAAATTTCAAGCAAAGTTCCGCCATCGGGAATGGCAATCACCTTGCCCAATATGTCCTGGTGATAAATGATGAGGCCCAAATTTCCCTGGCCTGTTTCCAGCGTATTCAGGTTGGTGGCGTTGAACGTCCCGATGGAGTCGCTCGGGTTCTGAACGCCGTTGTATTGCAGAATAGTGGGGTCCCATTGAAGGGAAAAAGAAGCGCCGATCAATTGGAAATTCTCCACGGTCACCGGGATACAAATTTGCGAGTTGGGCGGCGCAATGGTGTCGGGCATTATGATCACGATATTGTCGGAGGGATTGCATCCGTTCATCGTAATCTGGAAGGTGTGCCCGCAACTCTTGCCGTCCTCGACCGTTACGTTGTAGGTGCCAGGTTGCGTTACGGAAAAAATAACGTCCGTATTGTTCCCGATCTGATTGGTATTATTGTGGATCAGCGCTTTTACGCTTGGATTGCCATCCAGTGAAATATCTATGGAGTAGCGGGCCTGCGCATCCCATTGCGGGTATCCTCCGCTGATGCGGAATTTTCCGATACAATCGTTGCCGAAATTGCTCAGAACGCCACTTTCCTGGATGGCATTCAAATACACCACCTGGAAAGCGGCAGCGGTATTGACATTGAGGCAAGGGCCGGGCGGCGCGCCGACGATGTTGTTTTCGTAGGTCTGTACCGGGTCGAAATTGTCCACTGTAATGGGGGCAAAATGGAAAAGGATGGGAAGGCCGCCGTTGTAGGTGTCCTGCAAATTACCATTATTGGTGAACGTAATATCCCCGTTGGGCTGACCGAAGGCCAATGTGGGCGCTCCGGTGGGGCCGAGCAAGAGACATGGTTCGTTGGCCAGAAGGGTCTGATAACTGTCGCCCATAACGGTCGGAGCGCAGGTGTAAAAAGCCCATGCGACGCCAGGAGGGGTCGCCGGAACGGGGTCGCCGCTCAAATCGTAGTCGCCATTGTGGTCAATGAAAATCTGGTCGCCTTCGCAGAGGTAGATCGTGTCGAGGTCTGTGTCGTTGCTTTGTCCCGTGAATGTCCCCAAGGTGAAAGTACCGGCAGCGTTGCAGGGCAATGCATCTGGCGATGAAAATGCGGCGTTGGGGTCGAACTGGAAAGGAACGGAGATTACCTTAGGAACCTGGGCGTGGATAAGCGTGGCCGTGCCGATAAAGCACACGACGAGCAGGATTAGAAACTTGTGCATTGCGAGAGTAAAAATTTAACAAAGGTTGATGGATACGTTCAAAAAAGGGATTCAACAAAAAAACGGGTGAATGATGCAGATTTGAGGGTTATTGCTGTCTGCGGCGGGCGGTTTTAACACTTGAATGGGGATGCAGCGGGATTATTTCGCGACCGGTTGCGGGACAGTGGGCGCAAAAGTATGGAAAGTGCGATTTTCCGACATATTGTCGCAAAATAAATGTTTGTAAAAAAAAAGCCGCCGTCCGGAAGCCGCGACAAAACGACATCTTAACTTTTTTTATTGCCGGGACGGCGGCTCCCATACTTTGCCTCGAAGCACCACCGTCTCAACAATATTGCTGCCAAAAGCGTACGGCAGATATGCAAGAGACGGAATTGGCGCGGAAATGAACAAATTTGCCATTTTGCCGACAGCTATACTGCCATATCCGGCCTCCAGTTCCATGGCTTTTGCTCCATTGACGGTAGCGGCGTTGATGGCCTCTTCAGGCAGCATTTTCATCTTAATGCAGGCCAAAGCAATCACAAAAGGCATTTTCCCCGAAGGAGAAGAGCCGGGATTGTAGTCCGTCGCGAGCACGACCGGCAAGCCGGCATCCATCATTTTTCGCGCCGGCGCGTAGGGAATGCCGAGAAAAAAGGCGCAGGAAGGCAACAAAGTGGGCAAAGTGTCGCTCTTGGTCAAAACGGCTATTTCCGCATCGCCCGTATATTCCAGGTGGTCTACCGAAATCGCATGGTTGGCTACACCGACCTGCACACCGCCGGTATAGCCCAGTTCGTTGGCGTGTATTTTGGGTTTCAAGCCATAACGCCAACCTGCTTTCAGTATTTGTTCTGTTTCTTCCGGGGTAAAAAAGCCCTTGTCGCAAAATACATCGCAATAGTCCGCCAATCCCTCTCCGGCTACCCGGGGTAGCATTTTATGGATGATCAAAGCGATGTATTCGTTGCGTCTATCCCTGTACTCGGCCGGTACGGCATGCGCTCCGAGGAAGGTGGCTTTGACCGGGATAGGACTTGTTTCTTTGAGGCGGCGGATGACCCGCAACATTTTCAACTCGCTCTCCAGAGAAAGACCATAGCCGCTTTTGATCTCGATCGCGCCGGTACCATAGCCGATGACCTCCTGCAAGCGTTGCCATGCGTTGTCGAACAAATGCTCTTCCGAAACTTCCTGTAGTCGCCGCGCAGAGTTCAGTATGCCGCCACCGCGCCGGGCTATTTCTTCGTATGTCAGGCCGCGTATTCTGTCAACAAACTCCTCCTCACGGCTGGCGGCAAACACGATATGCGTGTGCGAATCGCACCAGGAGGGAAAAACCATACGTCCGGAAGCGTCCAACACCGTATCGGCGCGTTCAGGGCATCCGGACATGGGGCCGAATGCCGCAATCCTGTCATTTTCAATCAATATGAATGCATCGTGCACAACGGGCAGTGTGGCCATATCGGCGCCTTTCACCACCTGGCGGGGTTGGTTTTCCGCTTGCACGAGGGTTTTAATGTTGCGAATCAGCAGACTGGACATATTTTAGGAAGGGGAAGGAAGGGTCAAACGGGGGATCAACGGGGCGTTTGGGGGGGCAAAACTATGTACTTTTGCCGGTCTATTCCGTCCATTACCTTAAAGTTGTCAACATTCGGAGTGCTCATTTTTCTGAAAATCAAAATTTTGCCATGAACAAGAACCTGATTGTCCTTGTCATTCTCTTTGTTGTGCTGTTCCTTTCCTGCGAAACGAAGAAAACCTGCAAGTACAAACCTGCGCCGGTGTTTGAGGCCGGACTGCCGCACGTGCTGCAATACAATTTTGAAATCCAGGGGCAGCAGTCGCTCGAAAGCCTCCTGCTCGATACCAACGTGCTGCTGGAGATCAGTCAGGATGTCTGTACGGAAACACGCCAGGAGTATCGCTTCAAAGTGCAGGGGGATTTCAGCCAGTACCCCGACTCTCTTTGGCTGAAAGAAGCGTCGCGGCAACTGGTATTCCTCAGTTCGTTCTCTCCCAAACAAGCGCCGTTGAAGGCATGGGCCGATGTCATTGAAGCACGCCGGGGCGACATGAGACTGGGCGAAGACCGGGAAGTAGACCCCGGCGTTTTCGTTCGCGTAGACCGGGTTGTCAGCCCGGAGCAAAGTACCCTGCTCCTCGTTTTTTCACAGAAATAGATGTTGGATTGTTGGACGGTGGACGTTGGACGGTGGACGTTGGATTGTTGGGCCTTGGATTTTAGACCATGACAATCAGCGAATCCACTGTCCAACAATCCAACGTCCAACGTCCAACAATCCAACGTCCAACAATCCAACGTCCAACAATCCAACGTCCAACAATCCAACGTCTTCATTTCAAATACTTTGCCTTCAGCACATTCACTGTGGCGTTTATATCAGGCGATACCCGGAACCGCAGCACTGCCAACCCGAAAATCAGCACATACGATCCCGACCGCAGTGCAATGTCGAACAGGTCATAACCGGTTCGGGGGATCAATTGTGCCGCCAGAAAACTACCCAGAGCCAATCCGGTCGCGAGCAGCGTATTTTTTGAAAAAGGCAGGAGCCTGAATTTCAACCACACCAAACCGACGCTTACGGTGTTGTAACATGTGACGGAAAGCAAGGTGGCGACGGCTGCTCCGTTCATGCCGAACCGCGGAATGAGTAAAATATTCAGCACGAGATTGGCAATACCCAAAACGCCCAACGACACCAGCGACCAGAGGTAATACCGCGAGTAGTATACCATATAATTATTCAGCCCTGTGGCCATTTCCACTATGCGCGACAAACCGATGAAAAGTAAAACAAATTTTCCCGCCGATACTTCGCGGCCGTTCGGAACGATCTGAAACAAGCTGTCCACTGAAATCCATACCGCTCCGAATAAAAGCAGCCCAGCTACCAAAAGGTTGATGGATACTCTCTTGTAAAGATTTTCCAGTTCCACCCGGTTGTCGTCGGCCAAATACCTGGCTACGGAAGAAGCGCTGGCTGCGTACAGGCTTTTGGTCGGAATATCAATGGCGGCAGCGATATAGGCAGCAATGGAATAGACACCTGCCGATTGGAGCGAGCCGAGCGAACCGACCATGAATACGTCAATCTTCGAAGCCATTTGTAAGGCAAAGCCACCCAAAGCCCCGAATCCGATGAACTGCCACAATTCCTTTCTCAATTCCGGCGTCAGGAAATGCAGATTAGGGCGCCAATGCCATTCGCCCAGCCAACGTAGGTAAAATGCCATTCCGGTCATGACCAAAAAGGAGTGCAGGAGCAATCCCCACAACGCCGTTTCCAATGGTAACCATTGCTGCCATACTGAGATCAGTAGGGCGGGCACTACAATTTTTTGAGAAAAATCAATCAGTAGGGAAGGAACGACAATGCGTTTGAAATTGGACGAGTATAAGCTCATCACCACCCCCATTACGTAGAAAAAGGCCATGGGAATAGCCATCCAGAGGTATTGCGACAATAAGTTGGCGCCACTTTTAGCCTTCGCAGCAAAAAATGCCGTGAGCGGCTGCCAGAATATTCCCGCGACCAAAGCGGTCAACACGCAGCCCACCCAACACATCGCCAGCAACAAAGGTAGAAACCCATTGTGGCCCGTACCTTTGTCCTGAAACCGTGGAAAAAAACGAATGGCAACCGTGTTTCCTCCGAGCGACAAAAGAGGCAAGCCAATCACTCCTACCGAAATCAATACCTGAACCAGACCATAGGCTTCCAGCGCATGGGGATATACGAACAAAGTGCTGACTGCTCCAATGAACAACCCTGCAAGATTGACCGCCGAATGTTTCAGACTTTGCCTCCGGATAACGCCCATGAGTGAAAGGAGTGAGGGGGCTATTGTAAATTAAACCGCTCCGAAAGTGCGTGACCTTCGGAGCGGTGCAAAGTTAATGCAGACTTTCGTTTTCTCACGCCTCTCACATCTCTCACGCCTCTCACTCCGTAACCGCCAGCCGCTTTACGAGCGCACCTTTTTCATTGCGCATTGTAACGACGTAAAAACCCGCGCTCAAGCCGTCGGTGGCGATATCGAGGCGGTTTTCACCCGGTGTGAGGCGGACTTCACGGGTGACGCACAACCGTCCGGATGCATCCGAGACAGACAAAACAGCATCCATGTATTCATCGGAAGTGACGCTTAAAATAGCGGGAATGCCTGCAGCCACCGGATTGGGCGACAATTCGGCGACGACGATTTGTTCCAGGTCGTTGGTCGCGCTCAGGTTTTTGGTTTTAAAAATACCCGTCTGAACGTTCGTATTGGTATGGCAAACATCCCATTCGTTGAATGCCCGTACGCGCCATTTGAGCACCCGGTTGTTGGGGATGCCGCTGCTGATGGTGACCGAAGTCGTGTTGTACAGCGTTTGGTTGTAAAACTTCGGAGAAAAGCCCGGTGCAAGACCTACTTCCACGTTGTACAACGTTGCGCCGGGAACCGGATTCCAGGTAAGTGTAATGTTATTGAACTGCACGTTTTGGGAATCAATCGGACTGACCAGTTCCACCGCTATATCATCCGGGACATCCTGTAAGGGTTCTGTGATCTGCAGGTATTCGGCATGCTCGAAATACAGGTTTGAACGCATGGCCTCAATTTGCTCCGGACTAAATCGCGACGCGCATTCGTCCAGGGCATAACCCATGATGAGTGTGGCATCCGAACGGAATTCCACTCCATTGGGGTCGAGTTGCAGCACATTGCTTTCCTTATTGGCATCACACACCCAACGGTAATTCAAATAATCGGGGCGGGTGTCGCAAAAGCCGTCGCCGGCGAGGTAACAATTGGAACTGTCGGTTTTTTCCACCAAATGGTCATCAATCTCTTCCGGTGCGGGTTCGCTATAGTCCCATTCGAATCCTTCCCAGCCTGAAAAAGGGTGTGGAAGCGACAAATGGTGGCCGGCTTCATGCGCCCAGGTGGTATTGCCTGCTGTGGAGCAATTGGTCCCCAGAACAATGGCATCCTGCCAGGAATAGCCGCAGTTGCCAGCCGGGTTGGCCACCACAAAGGTATTCATGCGACCGTCCAAATGATTTTCGTTGATCATTTCATCGCCGCCGGGGTAAAACTCATGATCGTACCACGATGAATTGTTGTGATAGCGCACAGGGTCGCCGGGCAACAGATAAAAACGAATGTGCGCCTCCGCAAACTGTTCGTTCATTTCACAGACCGCGCGCAATGCCTGTTCCAGTTTAAAATGTCCTGTGCCCTGGTCTGTACCGACCAAATGCAAGGTCATTGGCACATACAACCATGTCGTATCAACACCGCGCTCTTGCGCCAGCTCATGCCGGTGGTGCTGATACCATTCCAACCAGGGGGATTTTCCTGTATAACCGCAAAGACGGTCGGAGAGTGGTTTTTGGGCAAAGGCAGTATTCTGATAAAAAAGAATAAGCAGGAAAGGCAGAAGGTAATGCTTGATTTGCATTGAACACAGAAGGTTTGAAAAACGAATTCTAATACCGGCAGATTAAGACCGGGGTGCCAAACGATCGGGAATTGGTTTTGCATCGCAAATGTCCGATTTCGTTTGGATATTTTTAAAAAACCTGTTCAGTTAGCGCCAACCGACGACAGTTTTTGCGCACATCGCGTTTGTTTTTAGCGGATCAGCAAAACAGGCAGACTATTCACACCCTTTTCTTGCACGAGAACGATCCGGTAAATACCGGCAGGCCATGAGACCGATGGCAGATCAATTTGGATAGTAGCCGCATCGGGAAAATCTTCATTTACCCACATCGCACGTCCGGCCGCGTCATAAACCGTACAACGCGTCAGTTGGTTGAACCGGTGTCCGGGTATTTCTAAAAAAAGCGGTTGACCGGGCGCCAGAAGGGTAGGGTAGCATCGCCATTCCTCTGTACCGGGCTGAATGGCCGAAGAGAGATCGGCTGTTTTGAAACTCGCCGATGGGGTCAGGTTCGTGCAGGCAAACCAGTCGTTAAAAGGGCGCACACGCCAGTAGTAAGTCAAATTGTTGATCATAGGTCCCGTGGCTAACGAAGTCCCGGTGGTCACCGTCTCAATTTCCTTGACAAAGAAGTTGGAGAAACGGGATACCTGTACGATGTATTTCGTCGCGTTGGGGACAGCCGACCATTCCAGTACCGTACCATCCGCAGGCACCAACTGGCCGTCGGTGGGAGAAAGCAATTCCGGCGTTTCAATGATGTCGCCCTGCGGCGGCCCTGCGGCGAGCCAGCCGGATTTTTCCGTGAGCAGGTTGGCGCGCAGCGCAGCGATCTGCTCGTCGGAAAAGCGGTTTTGGCAGGCGTCATTTGCATACGACATAAAAAGCGTACCATCAGAATAGAATACCGCGCCTGCGGGGTCTTTCTGCTGAACCAAACTGTATCCCTGGCCGTCGCAGTCCCAACCATAACTCAGATAATCAGGTTTGGTGTCGCAAAACAGGTCTGCGGCAACAGTACAGTTGCTGCCGTCTACATATTCCACCAATGCCGTGTCCAATGGGGCGGGGATCTGTGTATCGAGCGTATCGTGGAAGTACGTGTAGTCGTAGGTCAGGGTATCGGGCGTGGGATTTTGTGCATTGTAGACTTTACCATCCCAACCGAGGAAGGTGTGTTGGAGTGACAGTGCGTGCCCTACTTCGTGCGCCCAAACGTGGTCGTTGGGGCCGGAACAATTGTGCGCCATCGCCACGCCTGCATAAGGCAGGTTGTAGCCGCAGTTGCCCGCTACATTGGCGGCAAAATAGGTGTTCAACGCCCCGGGTACATTATTTGCCAACATCATTTCAATGCCCTGGACGATGTCGGGGTGCTGATACCAGGCTGTGCTGTCAATCTCGTTCCAGTCATTTTTGAAATAGAACCAAACGCGGGCGGGAGCAAAATCCGCATTGAGTCTGCAAAAGGCGTCGAGCAGGCGGGCGGGTGCGAAGCGCCCCACGCCGTTGTCTTTGGCCAATAAATGCACTTGCAACCCGACGTACAGGGTATCTGAAGAGCGGTCAACGGCAAAGTCTTGGGGCCGGGAGCTGTAGTCCCTTAGCCAGGGAGAAATTCCCGGCGGTGTCCCGCAACGGGCGAGTTCGGATTTGGCGGGTTCCTGGGCGAAGGCGGAGCAGCAGATGAAAAGCAGTACGAGCAGAGTAGTCAGGCGCATGAAGCGAAGCAATTGATTGAGGGTGCAAACTTACTTCATTTGAAACAGCGGTTTCAAAAAAACACTTCCTGCGCTATCCGGAAAGTATTGGCGTGGGCTTCCACAATGTCGGCGATGCGGGGCGAATAACCGCCGCCCATGCTCACGGCGACGGGTATTCCGTTGCGTTTACAAAATGACAGGACAATCCTGTCGCGTTCGCGGCAAGCTTCCCGGCTGAGATGGAGCCTGCCCAATTTGTCGGAAGCCAGCACATCCACACCGCTTTGATAAAAAATAAAATCGGGTTGGAATGCATCCGCAAGATGCGGCAGGGTTTCGCGCAGGATTTTCAGATATGGACCATCCTCTGTGCCATCGGGCAGTCCGACGTCGAGGTCTGACTTTTCTTTGCGCAGCGGGTAGTTGCGTTCTCCATGCATGGAGAAGGTAAATACGCGGGGCTCTTCCCGGAATATGTGCGCTGTGCCGTTGCCCTGATGAACGTCCAGATCAACAATCAGAATTTTTTGCGCCAACCCATTGTCCAGCAGGTAGTTGGCTGCCACTGCCTGGTCGTTGAAACAACAATAACCTTCGCCGCGGTCGGCATAGGCGTGGTGCGTCCCACCTGCAACGTTCAGCGCGCAACCATGCTCGATAGCGAACCGGGCGCATTGAATGGTGCCGTTGGAAATGTGTCGCCCGCGTTCGACGAATTTTTCGTTGACCGGGAACCCAATGGCACGGATTTCGCGGTCGCTGAGACGCACTTGTGTCAATTTGTCCCAATATTCTTTGGTATGAGTGCGCAGCGCGACCGGCTCAGGAAGCGGATCGGGATGAAAAAAATTGTCGCCTGTTACCGTACCTTCGTACAGCAATTGTTCCGGAATGAGTTCGTATTTGAGCATCGGGAAGCGATGCCCCTCAGGCAATTCATATTTGTAAACAGGCGACCAGGCAATTTTCAGCATTTTATCAATACCATCGTTTGAACACCGCTGCGAAGGCTTAGGTTTGCGCGTTGAAATGAAGAAGCTGCGCTTCTGGAAAAACAGCCTTTCCGGGAGATTCGTCGGCTGAGGCATTTAATGTTTCGCAAATGTTTGACATAAATAAAAGATTTTACCTAATTTTTCGCCCCAAAAGAAACTTTCTGCTTTAAAAACGTTTTAACGAAGTGCATTTTCAGTGGTCCGACAAACCCGTTTCAAACAAAACTTTTGGAAAACACAAACAAATTCGTCTGACTACTTCAATATTTCTGCCTTATGCGCCAGCTGAAGATTGCCCACAAAATCACGACCCGCGAAAGCCTTGCGCTGGACAAGTACCTCAACGACATCGGCAAAATACCGATGCTCACACCCGAGGAAGAAGTTCGCCTGGCGCAACGGATCCGGGAAGGCGACCAGGATGCGCTGGATGAAATGACCCGCGCCAACCTGCGTTTTGTCGTGTCCGTCGCCAAACAATACCAGAACCAGGGATTGAGTCTCTCCGATCTGATCAATGAAGGCAACGTAGGTCTGATCAAAGCTGCCAAACGTTTCGACGAGACGAAAGGTTTTAAATTTATTTCTTATGCTGTCTGGTGGATCCGGCAAAGTATCCTTCAAGCTATTGTAGAGAACAGCCGCATCGTGCGGATGCCGCTCAACAAAGTGGGGTCCTACAACAAAGTGAACGAAGCCTATATCTCTTTCGTGCAGGAATTCGAACGCGAGCCTTCCGATGAGGAATTGGCTGATCTGCTGGGTATGAGCGAAAAAGAAGTGCAAACCATGCTGCGCAGCGGCTCGCGCCACGTCTCCCTCGATGCCCCTCTTGCCGGGGCCGAAGAAGGCGATGCGACCATGCTCGACGTAATGGTACCTACTGATGCCGACGAACCCGACCTCGAACTCATGGCCGAGTCGCTCCGCGACGAAGTTGCCCAGGGTCTCAACATTCTTTCGCCCCGCGAAATGGAGGTGATCGCCTCTTATTATGGCCTCAATGGCTACAAACCGCTTACGCTGGAGGAGATCGCCGAACTTTATGGCCTCACCCGAGAACGGGTGCGCCAAATCAAAGAGCGCGCCATTCGCCGTTTGCGCAAGGCATATAACCGGGATGTGCTGAAATCATACCTGGGATAAATTAAGGCTTCAGGGGCGCAAGGTTTCCGGGGCCGGCTTTAAATAGGAAGAACGAGGATTTTGCTTGCTGCAAATCCTCGTTTTTTCATTTCAGGTCGAAAGTTTTCCCTCCAAATGAATTTCGCACCGCAGCAATGTACCTTTGCGCCCGTTTTTGAGAACAGTATCAACCCTGAAACCGCGTAACCTCGAAGCCTCAAAACCCTGCTAAGTATGAATCTCGCGCTCGATATTGGCAACACACGCATAAAAGCCGGCCTTTTTCGCGGAAATGAATTGGCAGAGCAAGCGATTTGGACAAGCCCAGCGTTAGCGGAATTGCAGGAGTTCGGCAACCGGTCCGGTGTTGAAAACGTCATTGTATCGTCGGTAGCAGAACCCGATGAGTCCCTGCAGGTAATGCTGGCCGGGAATTTTAAGGTGCTGGAACTAACCCACAGGACGCCCCTGCCTTTCAAAAACCACTATAAAACTCCGGAAACCCTGGGCAAAGATCGCCTGGCCGGCGTTGCAGGCGCCCAAGCGTTGTATCCCGGGAAAAACTGTCTCGTGGTGGATTGCGGCACCTGTATTAAATATGATATGCTGACGGGCGACGGGGTATATCACGGCGGCAACATCGCGCCGGGCGCGAGGATGCGCATTGCGGCCATGCATCATTTTACTGCCCGTTTGCCGGAAGTGGAGATGCGGATGCCGGATGATTTCACCGGTTTTAGTACCGAAACTGCCCTGCAGAACGGCGCATTGCGGGGCGCGGTGCTTGAAATACAGGGATTTACATCACTTTATGAATTGGAGTATGGCGTGTTACACGTGATTTTAACCGGAGGTGATGCCGTGTTTTTTCAGCCGCACTTGAGCGCCATCAGGAAATTGATCCCTGTGCCCGATCTGACATTGATCGGTCTGAACCATATTTTGCAATACAACTCATCTTCAACTACTTCAGTCAACCCTTGATCAGCCTTATTTTACCAACATCCATGAGATTTCTTCTGATTTTTTCGATTCTGTTGACCAGTCTTGCCCTTTTGGCGCAACCGAAACAGAACTCTCCCTATTCCAAATACGGGATCGGCGACCGCCTGAACCAATTTTTCGCCAACCAGGTCGGATGGGGCGGGCAAACGGTGGCATTTAACGACCCGTTTCACCTCAACCTGGTCAATCCGGCATCCTACGCGTACCTCCGTTCCACCTCTTTGGAAACGGGATTGTACGCCAAATACAGCAATCTCTCCACCAATAATTCTGAAGCCAGCTTCTGGAGCGGCAACCTCGCCTATCTCGCGCTCGGCTTTACCCTGAAAAGCCCGATCAACGAAGTGTTGGACAAAATCAAATCGCCCTGGAATTACGGCATGGGCTTCTCCCTGACGCCCTACACCCTTGTGGGTTACAATATCCTAACGGACGAAAACCTGGACGGGCTGGGGGAAGTGGAAAATTCGTTCGAGGGTTCGGGTGGTACTTATCGTTTTAACTGGAGCGGAGCGGTCAAACACAAACACACTGCATTGGGACTCAACCTCGGATGGGTATTCGGTAAGTCCGTCTATTCTGCCACTACCAATTTTGTTGACAGCTTTCCGACTTTCCAAACCAACCGGCGCGAGGATCTGCGGACGAACGGCTTTGTATGGAATGCCGGATTTCAACACGATTTTGTGTTGAAATCCCTTGAGAATGACAAATCAATTCCGTTGCGATGGATCACCGTCGGCATTACCGGCGAAGGACAACACAACCTCGACGTCATCAACGACGTGCTTTTTATCCGCAGTCGCGGCATATCTTCCAATGGAAACTACATTGATGCCGACACGCTTCAATCTGCACTCGACGTCTCCCGGACGATCACCCTGCCAGCTACCTTTGGGATTGGCATTCAATATGTCAGGACATCCAAACTGAAACTTGGTGCGCAGTTCGATTATGGCGCATGGTCGGCTTATCGCAACGAAGCGCGCCCGGAAGAGATGCGCAACACAAGTTCCGTTTCAGCGGGTGTGGAATACATCCCCGATTTCGCTTCCTACAACAACTACGGTAAGCGTATCCGCTACCGGCTGGGCGCCTACTACCGCCAGGATCCGCGCCTCGTCAACGGGAAAGGGCTGGACGATGTTGGTATATCCTTCGGCTTCGGGCTCCCGGTCATCCTGCCGCGTCAGCAAACTTCTTTTGTCAACGCGGCGTTCGAACTAGGCCGTTTCGGCGCCAATACGACCATCGAAGAAACGTATTTTCGCATTACCGTCGGCTTCACGCTGAACGATAATTCGTGGTTCTATAAACGCCGGTTTGAGTAACAGCGGTGGGCAGTGGGCAGTGGCAGTGGCAGTGGCAGTGGCAGTGGCAGTAGCAGTGGCAGTAGCAGTAGCAGTGGCAGTAGCAGTGGCAGTAGCAGTAGCAGTAGCAGTGGCAGTAGCAGTGGCAGTGGCAGTGGGCACCGCAATTGCCCACTGCCCACAGAGGACTGTTCAAAATATTGTGTTTTTGTTCGTTGTTTAGTTATTTAAAGAGATGATTATAAGCTGCTTGAATATTTTAATTTTGTAAATTTTACACATAGAGTTTTCTTGAAAATCTGTGTCAAAAATTTTCAAGTCGTTGATTTTCAGTAACAAAAATTGTTATTGACACAGATTTTTGAACATCGTCTACACATACTTTTGAACAGTCCCGCCCACTGCCACTGCCACTGCCCCCTGCCCACTGCCACTGCCCACTGATCATGCCACAACAACTTCCCGACGCAGCCCTGAAAAAAATCCGGCGTGTTGGAAAAACGCTCAATGCGCTCGCCGCCGTGTCGCCCTCGTTGGCCGGCCGGGTGGCGTTCCGTATTTTCTGTTCGCCGCGTCGCCTGCCGTTGCGGGAAGAAGACCGGGAATTTCTTTCCACAGCCAGCCATTTTGATTTTTATGCAGAAAAGAAACTGCGGATTCGCGGCTACACCTGGCAGTCCGAAGAGCAAGGGGCGCCGGAAGTGCTGTGCCTGCATGGCTGGGAATCAAACAGTGCCCGGTGGCGCCGGTATGTGAAGGGATTGCTCGAAGCGGGCTTCACCGTTCACGCTTTCGATGCCCCGGCAAGCGGCCATTCGGACGGCAAAGTGCTCAATGTGCTGTTGTACAGCCGGGTAGTTAAAAGATTTATCGTTGAAAAAGGCGCGCCTTATGCCATTGTGGCGCACTCGCTCGGCGGAGCGGCGGCCGTGATGAGCGCGGCCATGCTGGAGGCGCCGCGTCCGGAAAAAATGGTGTTGCTCGGCGTATTTGCCGAATCATCGAGGGTGATACGCGATTTTAGCAGTATCCTTGGCGTGAATGAAGCCGTGTTGAAACAGGTATACCGCGAAATAGAGCGCCGCAGCGGAATCCCGATAGAGGAGTATTCGGTAGCCCGGAAGGCTGCTTTGCTGACGGATGTACAGGGCCTTGTACTGCACGATCGCGACGACGACGTGGCGCCGGTGCAGGAAGGCCGCCTGATCGCGGAATCGTGGCAGGCCCGCTATCTGGAAACGGAAAGACTGGGCCACAGGATGCAGGACAAATCTGTCGTTCGGGCAGTGGTATCGTTTATTCGCTCAGAGCGCCTTCGATAAAATGTAGTTCAGGTAAACTTCGTCCTGGTTGTTGATCCCCAGGCGGTTGTTGGTCAGATGGAGAAGACTTGGAAGAGATTTTTCCAGATATTCTCCAAATTCATGCAGGATCAACTGATTGCCGCGCAACCAGCGCACCCATTCGGGTTGTTTTTTGTCGAACTTTTCGACCTCCAGCGCCTTCCACAACTCATTTAATGCCTGTTGCAGATTCTCTTTTTGAGGGTTGAAGACTTGCTCAAAACCGGCTTTTACCTCTGTATGTAATTCTGCAGATGTCGGCACGTCTTCTTCATCGCGAAAAAATGCGCTTAACCATTGGTCGCACAATTGTCCGTAATACCAGGATGCTTTCTTCCGGTCGAAACCCGCGGCAAATGCAGTGATGGCGTGCATACGCAGCGCATCGAACATGGCATCGCCGTAAGTAAACTGATCCCGCGACAAGCGCTCCAGCGCGACCCTGGTGGATACATGGAAATATTCCTCTGCCAGTGCCAGCCCGTGTTCGCCGCCAAAACGCGCCGTTTCGGGCTCATATACGACCTCTTTCCATTCTCCCCGTCCTTCAAACCAACCCGTCAGCGCCGGGCGCAACGTTTCTTCCAACCAATCTGCATCGCCGCGCAGTCTCAGGCGTATATGGCGCCCCTTTTCATCCTCAAAACGAACGAAAAACGACCGCGCTCCCTGTCTGGGCCAGATGTATTGTTCCAGAAAAGGCTTGACAGCCCGGGTGAGAAAAACATTTTCCGTTTCGAGTGGATAAAAGTGGATGGAAAGCCAGGTCATATTGCGAAAATTAAAAAAGCCCCCGACTGCAACAGTCAGGGGCTTTTGTGGTGGCGGAGGCAGGACTTGAACCTACGACCTTCGGGTTATGCATACCACTGCAACTTTCGCTGCCCCCGAACCTTCGGGGTTTGCTGGTCTGGACTTTCTCTTCATCCTTTCTTTGCAGAATTAGGATGTCTGCCATTAAGTCTCTACACCTTCCCCGAATTTCTTCGGGACTTGGCTCGGGATTACCACACTACAGGCTTCCCCGAATTTGACAGATATTCATTCCGAAATTACTTTCGGAACAGCCCTTTGCAAAATTAAATCCCAAGCATTTCTGAAAGCCGCTGAATTTGGCTTCCGTTGACGCTTGTCGGCTTCGACTAAGTGTATTTCGCTGCCGTAATTAATGAACACATCCTTGCCGCAGTGCTTGCAGAACAACTGCTTGTTCTGCGATGTCTCCTTTTAGTTTAGTGTTCATCAACCGCTTTAATTTTACAGTATTGAGCCCGACGAGCTACCAACTGCTCCACTCCGCGATTTAGCGGGTGCAAAGGTATGAACAATCTGTTTTAATTATGCAATATTTTTACAAAAATTTTAAGGTAAGTACCTGGAGGGTAATTCTGACTGTTTTGGCAAACGCCCCATCCTGAATAAAAAATTCGCCGCTTTCAACGACTTTTGCCCTTTCAAATCGTTTTTCATGCCGAATTTACTCCCTGTTATTGCCTGTTTGTCAATTATTTGTCTTTCCCGAAACCTGAATGCGCAACTCAATCTCCAGCAAATCGGCCACCTGCCTTACGCGCCGCTGACGCTGGCAGGCTGCAAGGCTTATGTGGACAGTACCGGCGGCGAATGGGCCCTGGTCGGCACGAGCGCCGGCCTGAGCATCGTGGATTTGAACGATCCGGCGCAACCCGTGGAACGATTTGCCGTACCCGGTCTGCCGAACAACTGGCGGGAATTGCGCACCTGGAACGGTTTCGCATATGTGGGCTCGGAAGCGGTGGGGAGCGGCATCACCATTGTAGACTTACGCGAGCTGCCCGACACGGTTTACTGGAAAGTCTGGTATGGCGACGGCGCCTACGACAGCCTCGTGCAGCGCAGTCATACCGTGCAGGCGGTGGATGGCAACCTTTATATTTTTGGCGGCGGCAACGTGACCAGCGGCTGCACCATCGCCGACCTCGACGATCCCTGGAACCCGCACATTATCGGAAAATACACCCTTAATTACGTTCACGATGGCTTTATCCGGGGCGACACGATGTGGACCAGCGAGATATACGAAAAACAGTTCGGCGTTGTGGATATTTCTGACCGGACAGACCCGCAATTGATCACTACGCAACCGACCCCTGGTGCTTTTAACCACAATGCAGAACTTTCGGACGACAGTAAAATTCTGTTTACAACCGACGAAGTGCCGAATGCGCCATTGGGCGCTTTTGACGTCTCGGATTTGAACAATATTACGCTGCTGGATACTTATTTGCCCACTCAAAAACCCGATAAAGAGGTGCACAACGTGCGCGTCAAAGGCAATTTTCTGGTCAACCCTTCTTATGGCGGACAATTAACCATCGTGGATGCCACCCGCCCCGATAACCTCATCGAGACGGCTTGGGCTGTGGTGGGCACTTCCTTAGTGTGGGATGCCGATCCGTATCTTCCTTCCGGAATTATTTTCGCCACAGCCAAAAACGAAGGCTTGTTCGTTTTCCAGCCTACGTGGCAACAAGCTTCCTGGCTCGAGGGTGTGGTGACGGATTCTGTCACCGGCATGCCGCTCAGCGAAGCGAAAGTTTTTGTACTCGGAACGCCAAACGCCGACACTTCCAAATTCAATGGTCAGTACAAAACCGGCGCCGCACTTCCCGGCGTATATACCGTGCAGGCGCTGAAAGCGGGTTATCAGACAAAAACGATCCCTGGAGTTGCCCTACAAACCGGACAAGTGACAATGCTGAATTTACACTTAGCAAAGGAAGTGGTCGCCACGCAAAATATTGACAAAGAAGATGATATCCGCGTTCTACCGTCTCCGTTTACCGACCGGCTGACGGTGGAAATGCCGTTGCATAGCAGGTGGAACAACCCCTCAACTGTGATATGGCTCACTGACTTTTCCGGCAGAATAATTTCGGAGAAAAAGGCCGCAGGAGCGCAGACGGTGTTCGGGAATCTGGAAACCCTTCCGGCAGGAATATATGTGCTGACAGCGCAGAACGGACAATTCAAAAGTCAGCCGGTCAGAGTGGTGAAAGAGTGATGCCTTTCTTACCGGACAGACCGTACGGATTTTTGCAAAATGATAAAAAAGGTTGCCGTCGTTCTACTTTTGCCCCATGCTGGCCATTCTATCGAAAAATCAACCGTTTCCCGATCCTTTTCCCAAAGGCGCCCTGCTTCTGGTGGACAAACCTTTGGGCTGGACTTCCTTCGACGTGGTGAATAAGATCCGCTACGCGCTGTCGCGGCGGCTCGGCGTGAAAAAACTGAAGATCGGACACGCAGGCACGCTCGATCCACTGGCTACCGGCCTGCTCATACTTTGCGTGGGCGAATACACGAAAAAGATTGAAGAGTTTCAGGCAATGCCGAAGGAATACACCGGCGTTATCACTTTTGGTGCAACGACTGCATCTTCCGACCTGGAAAAACCGGTGAACGCCACCTTTTCCACTGCACACCTGACTGATACGCTGCTGGACGAAACCCGGCAGCAATTCGTCGGCGCCATCCGGCAGATACCGCCTGTTTTTTCTGCCGTTAAAGTGGATGGCAGGCGTTTGTACAAAAATGCCCGAACCGGCGAAGAAGTCGAACTGCCGGAACGCCCCGTCCATATCGAATCCTTTGAAATAAGCCCATTGCGTCCTGTGCCGTCCACCGTTCACCGTTCACCGTCCACTATTAGCAAAAAAGGCGCCCCCATCCACCTTTATCCGGATTACATGGAAGGGATGCAAGTTGATTTTCGGGTGGTATGCAGCAAAGGCACCTACATCCGCTCCCTGGCGCACGATCTCGGCCAGGCTGCTGGCAGTGGGGCCTACCTGAGCAGTCTGCGGCGCACACGGACGGGAGGTTTTTCAGTGGAGGAGGCTTGGGTGGTGGAAGAATTGGTTGACTGGATCAGGGACGAGGCCGGGGAAGGTACATCCTATTCCGCCGACCCACATTAATCATCCGTTTTGACCACTTTCACAAACATTTCCCGTCCGGTATTCACATCGCGGATATTCAAAAAATACATCCCCGCCGGATAAGGAGAAAAATCAAGCGGTTGGGCTTCCGCGCCAAAATTCAGAGTCGTATTCCGCAGCGTTTTTCCGGAAATGTCCAAGATTTTTAGTCCCAATACAGCATTTTCGGGATGATGAATGAGAAGGCGATCCCGCACCGGATTGGGATATACCCTGATATTATTCAGAAAGAGATCTGTCGTACCCACCACATCGTCTACAAAACCGTTGCAATCATTGTCGAGGCTGTCCACAATTTCCTGCGCATCCGGGTTGATGGCCGCGTCATCGTCGTCGCAATCGAGATCATTGGCAGCAAATCCTGCAGGCGCTTCGGTCAGGCAGGTATCCAGCGGCAGGGCGCCGGCACCGTATCCATCGCCGTCCTGATCAGCATAATAGGTGAAAAAAGGCATGTCGTCGGCCAGGCCATTGCAGTCGTTGTCGAGGCCGTCGCAAAGTTCCGTAGCGTCCGGGTTGACAGCCGCATCCTGGTCGTCGCAGTCGAAGTTATTGGCAGCAAATCCTGCAGGCGCTTCGGTCAGGCAGGTATCCAGCGGCAGGGCGCCGGCACCGTATCCATCGCCGTCCTGATCAGCATAATAGGTGAAAAAAGGCATGTCGTCGGCCAGGCCATTGCAGTCGTTGTCGAGGCCGTCGCAAAGTTCCGTAGCGTCCGGGTTGACAGCCGCATCCTGGTCGTCGCAGTCGAAGTTATTGGCGGCGAATCCTGCGGGTGCTTCGGTCAGGCAGGTATCCAGCGGCAGAGCGCCGGCACCGTATCCATCGCCGTCCTGATCAGCATAATAGGTGAAAAAAGGCATGTCGTCGGCCAGGCCGTTGCAGTCGTTGTCGAGGTTGTCGCAGCGTTCCGGCGCGCCGGGGTAGACATCCGGATTGGCGTCGTCGCAGTCTTCGTAAGAATAAATGCCATCGTTGTCTGCGTCTTTGTAAAAGTATGTTTCAGCCAGATGAAACGCATCCGTTCCCACTTCCGCGCCGATCAATCGCCCCGGAATATCATCCATCGGAGGGTGGATACCGCCCCAGATACGCGAGAGGCTGGTCTGGTCGGAAGCGTCGCGGTAGGTCGCCCATTGGAGCCGCACGTCCACACTGGGGCCTTTTTCCAGGCCGAGGAAACCGCTGTTGGCGGGGATATAAAATTCGCCCATGCCGCCGGGGAAATATTCGTCGCCTGTCAGCAGCGTCAGGGTCTCGGCTGCGGCGCGTGAATAAGTGGAATGTCCTGAAATATAGCCCGCGAAAGGCGGCGTCACGAAGGTTTTTCTTTGGTAAGGCCACCAGTTTTCGGCCAGTATCCAGCCCACTCCGGCTATTTGCGTGGCGGGGTTGGTCACATAATCGGGCCCCCGCCAGGTGTAGAATTTTATTTTTCCGACGTTTTGATCGGCGGGCCCGGCCAATGGATCACCCGCCTGCACCAATTCGATAAAACCCGGCACCAACGGTATGCCATCCGGATTGTAGGAGCCGAGCGTAGAATCCGAACATTGCCCCAAATCCGCCATATAGCGCAACGCGGAAACGGGCCGCACGCCGTCGTACCAACCTTTGATGCCCCAGGCCGAAATAGCGGCGTCGTGCACTGCGCCGCCAAGGGTAAAATAGGCTTTCACATCCCACTCCATCTGGTCGAGCTCCGGGCCTTTTCCATTGTATTTTCTGATAAAATCCGGATGGTCGCTGACGTAATTGAGAATGGCAAACCAGTGTCCCGGCGGCGTTTCTGAATTGGGTCCATCGGCCCAGTATTGAGCCAGCACACGCGTGTAATCGCCGCGCGGTACGATCTGTGGGACATAAGGCTGGCCGGTGCGCGGATTGGTGTCGCGACCGATACCGGTATCGCCGCCGTTGACAAAATCGTAAAAGGTGTGATAATCTGCCAGCGTTTGCGGAAACGACTGCACGTTGCCGATAGAGCGCGGGGAAATGTCCCATAGAACGCCGTCATTCGGATCGTGGTGCGCGCCCCACGCCGTTACCAGGGCGAAATTCCATTTGTATTCGTCGGACAAAAGGCCGCCATTCGCGGTATCGAGCGTTGGAAATGGCCCCGGATCGTGGTACACCCTGTAGTCGTTTCCGTCGCGCTGATAAACAGTCAAATCGTTGGTTGTCAATGCGAAAGGTTGCACATTCCCCCATTCAGGACTTTGGAATACCTGGGTTCCGGGAATCGGATTGCCGTTCTGATCAATCGCTACCGTCAGGGTCAGCCGCTGCCAGCGGTTCGGGTCGAGCAGGGTGGGGTTGCCCGGATTGGCCATGACGAGGGGTGGGTTCACCGTTTCGTAGTATTGGATCGCATAGTTGTTTTGCTCGTTGGCGCCGTCCTGCAAGCCCATTTGCACGATGCATTGGCCGAGGTAATTGCCCAATGCCGCCGGCGAACCGCCTGAATAATCGGTGGAAACAAAATTCGGGTCGTAGCCCAGCGTCGCCATCAGGTTGTTGAAACGGGCAAGTGTGGTACCGGCATTGGGCGAAAAGACAAAGCGCGTTTTTAATACCCGGTATGCGGCATAACTCATGGCTTCTTCCCGCGCCGCCTGTATGTCGGCAGGAACAGGAATGCCTTCGAAAGGGCAGGTATAGGCGCCAACGGTCTTGCCCAGCAAATAGGTTTCGGCAACCGTGTCGTAGGCTGCCCAGGCGTCGTACAAGGCTAATGAAACGTGGAACAGGTTGCGGGCATGCACAGGCGGCCGGGCAAAGTCCTCGCGAATGGACTGCAGCAACACCTCGTTCCAGCGGCGTGCTACAGATGTTTGGGCGAAGGCGGAGAGTATGCAGGTTGCGATAATGGCTCCGGTGAAGATCAGTTTTTGCAGCATCGGATACTTTTTGCTTGTGTATGGATTAATCTGAAGGGTGAAGGTAGAGTACATCGTCCGATTTCTGTCCGCATTTGTCCAAAAACCATGTTTCCCATACCATTGAATCTCAGGGGCTATTTACTTTGTTGCCGCAAAACCGACGGTATGAGATTCATTTCTGTTCTCCTGCTCCTGCTTTTTTGGGCGGATTCCGCTATTGCCCAGACTTTTTTTCCCCTGCCTGGCCCGGTGCTGGAAAAAGAAGTCGCGTTTGGGCAGGCCAACGAATGCTATATTTTTTTCGACAACCCTTCCGGCGACACCCTGCAATTGCGCTGGCGCAGTTTTTCCGTGAGCAAACCGGAGGATTGGATTGTTGACCTTTGCGACTACGGCCTTTGCTACGCAGGCATCCCACCGAACGGCACGATGAATCCCGTGTACGATACCATTCAACCTTACCTGAAACTTATCGTACAACCCGGTACTTCGCCCGGCTCGGCGTGGTTGTGGTTCCGCGTTTTTGAAAAGGACCATGAGGAAAACGCCGTAGACGTATATTTCAGCCTGTACACTCCAGGTACTACGGGCGTGGCAGAACCACCCGTTTCCAAAATAGACATCTTCCCCAACCCTGCCTTCGATGTATTGTTCCTCGAGAACAACGGAACAAAACACGGCTGGCCGACACTGATGAACGCCGCCGGCCAACAACTTTATAAATTGGCGATACCCGCCGGCGAACAGGCAATGGTGGACGTAAGTGCCTGGCCCGGTGGTATTTACTACGTGATGGATGGAAGGCGGGTGCAACAAATCCTGATACAACGATAATCCAACAGGCCTCCTCTAAACCCTCTCAACTCTTCTAATCCAATCATTCAAACAACTTCCGGCATGAAGAACATCATAACTTTCCTGCTTTCCCTGCTCTCGCTCACCGGTGTTATCGGTCAGGTGGCCAACGAAACCCGCGTCACCGTTTTGTCCAAATCATCTACCGGGACAGTGCTTCGTCTGTCGCTGACCGGTGCGGACAAACACGCCGTAACGACCCCCGCCGGCGAAGCGTATACCATTTCATTTCCCGAAGGGACGCCACTGTTACAGGCAGGCAAGCCCGATCTGGCTAAATTTGCCACGGCACTTATGATCCCTGCGACTGGCAATATGGCTATCGAGATTCAGGAAACCGAATACCAGGATTTTACCGGCGTGGAAGTTGCGCCGTCCAAAGGCGATATCAAACGCAACGTGGACCCTTCGACGCTGCCTTATAAATACGGCGAAATATACCAGCAAGACGCTTTTTTCCCCGGCCGATTGGCGGACTTGCAAAAAGCATTCATTCTGCGCGACAAACGCGGACAGGCGCTCTGGATATACCCGGTGCAATACAATCCCGTAACAAAAGTAATGCGCGTGTACACCCGGATCACCCTGCGTGTTTATAACACAGAGTTACCGGGCGAAAATGAGATCGCGAATGCTGCGGACAGACGCAGCAGCCCCGCCTTCGAACAAATGTACCGTAAGGCGTTCCTGAACTACGATGGAAGTTTGTCGAGCCGCAGTGTATTGGATCCGGAAAAAATGCTCGTAATTGCCAAAGATGAACTGATCCCTGCACTCGAACCACTTGTTACCTGGAAACGCCAGATAGGAATCCACACCACCGTCGTATCCCTTTCGGAAATCGGCTCTTCCGAGTCGTCGGCTATTTACAATTTTGTAAAGGATTTTTACCAGAACAATGGCATTACCTACCTCCTGCTGGTGGGCGACGAAAACGCCATCCAATCGGAAATGCGGCCCAGTGGTGGGACGCTGTATTCCTGCGACAATTGCTTCGGATACATGGAGGGCGACGACCATTTCAATGAAATCCTCGTCGGGCGGCTTCACGCGAGCAACGAAGCGCAATTACAAGTCATGGTGAACCGCAACTTAGAGTATGAAAAAACGCCGCTCGCAGATGCTGTCGAAAACTGGTGTGCCACCGGCATGGCCTCTTGCTCCAATGAAGGCGCTGGCATCGGCGACGACAACCAGGCCGACTGGCAGCACGGCAACGAATGGAAATCCAAACACTTAGCCGACGGTTATGAACAATACTGGGAGTTTTACGACGGCACGCATGGCAGCGATTCGCCCACACCCGGCGATGCCAGCGCCGACCAGGCGGGCAATCCGGCGAACACTCAACTCGTGGATCTGATGAACAACCGGGGCGTGAGCCTCTACAACTATACGGGTCACGGCTGGGAGCAAGGTCTCGTCAGCGGCAACTTCAACGTGGATGCCGTAGCCGCCCTTCGCAATTACCACCGTTATCCCATCCTGATCGCCGTTGCCTGCTGCGCCGGCAACTTTACCAACGGCGAATGCCTGGGCGAAGCCTGGCAACGCGCCGGCGACCTCGCCACCGGCGAACCCTGGGGCGGCATTGCCGGATTCTTCTCCAGCGATTATCAGAGCTGGTCGCCGCCGATGGAAGGGCAGGACGGCATGAACCAATACCTCGCGGATGCCGACGGCGTGACGCTGCGCCCCAGTATCGGCGGAATGCTGGCCTACGGCAATGCGCTGATGATCGCAGCCTATGCCCAGGGCGGCGAAGTAATGGCCGATTTCTGGAATCCCTTTGCAGAACCATCCACCGTGCCGCGTACAAAATTACCACAAACGCTGACAGCTTCGCATCAGACGGGCGTTTATGTCGGCGCCACCAGCCTGAGCGTCATCTCCGGCGCGGAAGGCGCACTGGCAAGCCTTTACTGGCAAGGTCAGACGCTGGCCGTGGCGACCGTGGAAAACGGCGTGGCCAACCTGGAATTCCCGGCCCTGAGCAACGTCGGCGAACTCACGGTCACTGTCTCGCAGTTTAATTACATCCCGTATCAGGGAACCATACCCGTGACAGTAGCCGGAGGCGCTTTCGTTGTACACCAGACTGTCGCGCTCGACGACACAGCGGGCAACAACAACCAGCAGGCCGATTATGGCGAAACGGTAAACCTGAACCTCAAATTGGGGAACGTCGGCGTGGAAATTGCCAATGCTACTGCTGCCACATTGAGCACAACAGATGAAAATGTGCTCATCCTCGACAATACCGAGAATTTCGGCGACATTGATCCCGGCGCCTCGGTGGAAAAACCTGCCGCATATGCTTTCCAGGTGAATGACGAGGTGGAAGATGGTCACACGGTGTATTTCAACCTGCATATCGAATACAATGACTCGCTGAGTTTCGATGCGCTGATCCCGGTCAAATTGAACGCGCCAAAGTTGTCTGTCGCCGGTTTTGTTCTCGACGACACCCAAAACGGCAACGGCGACGGCTACCTGCAAAGCGGAGAAACGGCAAAAATCACGATTGTCAATATCAATAATGGCCACAGCCCCAGCCCTGACGCGCAAGGTATTCTGACGACCGATTCGCCGTGGCTGACCATATCCGACCCGGCTTCGCTGGGCGCGATTTCCGCTTCAAATGGCTCGCAAGATGCTGTGTTTCAGGTGACTGTCGCCTCCGATGCACCGCAGGTCGTCCCCGCTGATTTTCACTATCAACTGGTCGCGGGCAACTATGGCAAGGAAGCCGACTTCGGCACCCATATCATCAATCCGATCATGGAGACATTTGAGACCCACGACTTCAATATGTTCCCCTGGACGATGGGTGGCAACAAACCCTGGGCGATTTCCTCGGCCGGCGCTTACTCCGGTTTGTACTGTTCGCGCTCCGGCAACATCAGCCACAACCAGCAATCGGTGATGGAAATAACGCTCCTTGTATCCGATGAAGGCAATATTTCGTTTGCCCGAAAAGTCAACTGCGAACAGGAATTCGATTTCCTGCGCTTCGCCATGGATGGCGTGGAATTGGAACGCTGGAGCGGCAACCTTCCCTGGACTGTGGTCTCCTATCCCGTCACGCCAGGCTATCACACCTTTACCTGGAGTTATGAAAAAGATGAATTCGTAACGGAAGGACAAGACCGCGCCTGGATAGATGAAATATTGCTTCCGCCGCACGAAATCGTGGTCGGAACGGATGTGCCGGAGAAAGATGTCTTTGATGTGAATATTTCGCCCAATCCCGCTTCAGGCCAGCTCCGGCTATCGGTAGATATGTCGGAAGAACAATTCGTCGGAATCGAAATTTTCGATTGTTTGGGACATAAAGTGTATACCTGGCAATCGGAAACGCGCCTGCCGGCGGGGGGGCATACTCAACCGTTTGATATGAGCAGCTTCACCTCCGGTATATATTTTATCCAGGTGAATACGGAAAAAGCAGGGCAAAAGGTGGTGAAAGTGGTGAAACAATGAAAATGGGAGGGCTCGGCAATAAAAAGCACTTATCCGTTTTGACAACAGGCGTAGTAGGTAGAATAAGAATTTGATGCGCAGCTGACGGAGCATCCGGGATCAGTGCCGGAAGCTCCTATTGAACAACTGGAGGCACCTTCCCCGCCTGAATCGCAATCACTCCAATCAGTATTGGGCTCTTGTCGTCTGCATTTGCAGGTAGATGCTCTAATCTCATTAGTTGAAGATAAACCTTTAAAATCTTTCGGGCTCAAGTTCCCGTTATATGAATAGGCCAAGCCGTAGCCTTTGCCTGTCCAAGCGGGCGATAATTTCTGAATAACTTCGTGTCCTTTTCTTTCACCGATAGTAAAAGTATAGATGTTTCCATCTTCTGTCTGTACTGCCATTGCCTCTCTCAGATACGCCACTTTTACCTTGCCCAACTCTTTTTGCACTGCTGAACTAAGTTCTGTGCCTTGTCCCAGGAAAATATCATAAGAAGATTGCGTGCCCCTTTTCAGGAAAAAAAGCACTTCTTTTGACGGCAATGTCATTATCGTCATATCTCCTTCCAGCAGAATCGCTTTTTCATGTTCCAACGTAACGCCGGTGTTGTACGTGTTCACCAATTGTTCCAAAGTCGGTGGGACTTGATTGTCGGTTTTTGGAGTATCCTTGATGCATGACTGGAAAATGGGTGCAACCATGTTCAATACTAACAAAACAAATACAATAATTTTGATCGCTTTCATGGCTTGGATATGGTTTAGTTATAAAAAAATAGGAAAGCAGCACAAAATAAAAAAAAAATAACGAAATCTCCAAATTTTAACCGTATAAATTTTTAGAACAATTTACCTGAAAAGAATATAGTGTTGAATTTTATTTGAAATGCCTGATATAAGTACTGCGCCCTTAGCTCGCTTTTGAATATTTTTCACTTTCGACAATTTAGGAAAAAATTGGTGCAACACTTGCAAAGTCCAGATTTACCCCTTACGTTTGCACCGTAACAGTACAACAGTACAAATGAGCAAGAGCACATCCTGTTTCGGCTATTACTTTTATTATTTCTTTTTCAGGAATGAAAAAAGGAATTGCCGATGCATGCTCGCTCAAATCTAAAAAATTGAAAACCAGCAGCAAAAAGGGAGTTCCTGACACCGGGAACTCCCTTTTTGATTTTGACGATCATGGTAAAATCCGCTCAACGCCTCGAACTTGTCTCGGAATACTACTTCGCCGGAAAACTCCGCGAAATCGCGCAGATGCAGCGCCAGGGCAAACCCGTGCTCAACCTCGGCATCGGCTCGCCCGATCTGCCGCCGCATCCTTCGGTCACCGAAGCGCTCCAGGGAGGTGCCGACAATCTGAAAGCGCACGGTTATCAATCCTACACCGGTATTCCGGCCCTGCGCGAGGCGTGGGCGGAATGGTACGCCCGCTTCTACGGTGTCTCTTTAAATTCCGATAACGAGGTGCTTCCGCTCATCGGCTCGAAAGAGGGCATCGTCCACATCGCTATGGCATTTCTCGAACCCGGCGACGTGGCGCTCGTCCCAAACCCGGGCTATCCGACCTACCGGGCGGCTTCGTTGCTCGCCGGAGCGGAGGTTCAATATTACGACCTGAACGCAGCAAACGGCTGGTTGCCCGATTGGGACAGCCTGGAAAAAAACGCCCTGCCGCGGGTAAAAGTCCTGTGGGCCAACTATCCGCATATGCCAACAGGGGCGCCAGGTTCGGCGGCGGATTTTCAGCGGCTCGTAGATTTTGGAAAACGCCACAACATCCTCATTGTCAACGACAATCCTTATAGTTTTATCCTGAACGATACGCCGCGCAGTATCCTCGATGCAAAGGGGGCTCAGGAAGTCGTGCTCGAACTGAACTCGCTTTCCAAATCGCACAACATGGCCGGTTGGCGCGTGGGCATGGTAGCCGGTCACGCGGATTACCTGAGAGCTGTTCTGAGATTTAAAAGCAACATGGATTCGGGACAATTTCTGCCGGTGCAGCAAGCCGCCGTTCAGGCGCTTCGACTACCGGAAAGCTGGTATACCGATCTGAATTCTATCTACCGTGAGCGGCAACTTGCGGCGTTTGAAATATTGGAAAGCCTCGGTTGTGCATTTGACCGCCGGCAACAGGGCATGTTCGTGTGGGCAAAAATTCCCGATCGCTACCGCGACGGCTTCGAACTGAGCGACGAACTGCTCCACGGCAAAAATGTATTCCTTACACCCGGCAGTATTTTCGGATCAAATGGCGATCGGTATGTGCGGATTTCATTGTGCAGTCCGGTAGGAATACTGCAAGACGCAAACTCAAGAATTTCTTCCTCTATTATCCAACAACCAACAACCAATCCATGATCGTCACCATTATCGGCCCCGGACTTATCGGCGGTTCTATCGCCATCGGACTCAGGGAGAGCGGCTTCTCCGCGCGGGTCATCGGCGTGGACAACAACCCTGCGCACGCAGCCCGCGCCGTCGAACTCGGCCTCGTGGACGAAGTGCGACCCTTGGAAGAGGCCGTGCAAAAAAGCCGGATTATCGTCGTTGCAACCCCTGTGGACAGCTTGACAAAATTATTGCCGCACATCTTAAATATAATTGACAATGAAAAAGTTGTGCTCGATGTTGGCTCTACCAAAACACCCATTCTGGCAGCTGTGGAAAACCATCCGAACCGCGCCCGTTTTGTGGCGACGCACCCGATGGCCGGCACGGAATATTCCGGGCCGGAGGCAGCGATACCCGGACTGTTTGCCGGAAAGTGCTGCGTTTTTACCGACATCGAAAAAAGCGCTCCCGATGCGCTCGGTATTTGCCACCAACTCTATGCCGCACTCGGCATGCGCATCACGACCCTCGGCGGCAATGACCACGACCTGCACGTGGCTTATGTGAGCCATATATCGCACATCGCGTCCTTCGCACTGGCGCTCACGGTGTTGGAAAAAGAGAAAGACGAAGACCGGATATTCGAACTGGCGAGCGGCGGTTTTCAAAGCACCGTTCGCCTCGCCAAAAGCAGCCCGGAAACCTGGATCCCTATTTTCCGGCAAAACCGCGACAATGTGCTCGATGTGCTCGACGAGTTCATCAATACAGTCAGCCGCTTTCGCACTTTGTTGATCAAGAAGGATTTCGGAAAGTTTGAGGAACTCATCCGGCATGCGAACGACATCCGCAGGATCATTGACCCGAAGTAAGATTTTAAATTTCGGATTTCGGATTTCGGAATGGCATCCTCCAATTCCAGGATAAACAAATAACCAAATCCATAGACAACCATTCATCGTTCATCATTCATCGTTACAATCTCATGTTTAGAAAAACAAACTCCCGCCCGTTTCTTATCGCCGGCCCCTGCTCGGCGGAGACTGAAGAACAAGTTTTGGATACCGCCCACGGCCTGGCCGGTTTGGGTATTGACCTTTTCCGCGCCGGCGTGTGGAAACCGCGTACCCGACCCGGCGCTTTCGAAGGCAACGGCGCAGTGGCGCTGCCCTGGCTGCGCCGCGTGAAGCAGGAGACCGGCCTGCGCACAACCATCGAAGTCGCTACCGGCAATCAAGTCTATGAAGCCCTGAAACACGGCGTGGATGTGCTATGGATCGGCGCCCGCTCTACCGTCAACCCCTTTTCGGTGCAGGAAATTGCCGACGCCTTGCGTGGCGTGGATGTTCCGGTACTGGTGAAAAATCCTGTCAATCCCGATCTCGACCTCTGGATAGGAGCGATCGAACGGGTGCGGAATGCCGGCGTGACGCAGATCGGCGCAATTCACCGCGGCTTTTCAGCCTACGCGAAATCGAAATTCCGCAACGCGCCTTACTGGGAAATTCCCATCGAGTTGAGTCGCCGCATGCCCGATCTGCCGCTGATCTGCGACAACTCACATATCTGCGGCAACCGCGAAGACCTGCTCGAAGTGGCGCAACAGGCGCTCGACCTCAACTACGATGGACTGATGACCGAAGTGCATCCCACGCCCGACACTGCCTGGAGCGACGCCAAACAACAAATTACGCCCTTCATTTACAGCGAGTTGGTGGACCGCCTGATCGTGCGCCGCGAAACGACGGACAACGCCGAATTTTTGGAAAACATCGAAAACCTGCGCCACAAGATTGACGAAATTGACCTCGAATTGCTCAACCTGCTCGCCCGTCGCATGCGCGTGGCCGAGGACATCGGGCGCTATAAACTGCGCAACAACATCTCAATTTTGCAGACCGTGCGCTGGAATGAGATTTTGGAAAAAGGCTTCGCGCAGGGGCGCGAACGCGGGCTGAACGACGAATTTATCGAAAAATTCCTGTCGGCGGTGCACCAGGAGAGTATTGCGCACCAGCAGGAGGTGATGCATGGCGTTGCGGTAGTGCCGCATCGGGATTGAATTGTTTTTAAATCAAAGCGGATTTCCAACCGTGTAAAACCATCCACCCAAACCCGGCAGCGTTCAGTGTACCGTGCCATAGTTTCATGTTCGGGATATTGGAACCAGGTGATGATGGGTATGATTGTTTTCAACATGCTCTTAGCCGTTGCTGAGTAACAATGACAACGTGGATCGTTTGGAATCGCGCACAAACTTCTTCTGGTACCAGCGAGCCAACGGATAACCCAGCCGCGCCATCCAGAAGCGGGGTCTGGAAAAGGCCTTAATGACGTAATGCACGGTGCCTTCTTATGGTATTCAGATCGTTGTCGTAGCCGACGACAGGTGCAGTCTGCCGGGTTTGCCCGACTTCCGGATAACTGAACGGGCGTTCTTTTTCGGAATTAATGAAAGCCCGTATCCGGGCTTCCGAGGGTTGGGAGAGCATGTTATTGGTCTTTTGGGGATGAAACACGCAGGGGGAGGGCTTGTTGCTGGGAGCAGGTTGTTTAGAAGATATCCAGAAAAGGTTTTAATAGAATTTTATTGCTTTATTGTGAGGGTTTCTAAATTATCAGCCACTTCTGAACACCAGCTTAGTAATCTTGGATACAAATCAACTATTGATTCATTTTCTCTAGTTTTGTTTTTTTTGTTATAGTCCAGCATTCTTGGGATGGATGATTCCTGTCAGGGTGACGATCATAAGCGTGCTACCGCCAATCCCACTGATATACCTGCAGCTTCCCATCGTTATTAGCCACTACAACAGCCCTTCCCCCTGCAGCCGTGCGCAGCAGCGAGGCCTGGCGCACCTCACCGCTTGCCCACAGGCCATGCACGCGGTTGGGCATAAAAACGAAGTTGCCTTTGCCGTCGCTGCACAACAAGACGCCATTGGATGCGTCTATGCTGCCTGTTTCGCTGTCATTGTCGAGGCGGTTGCCGAGCAGCAGAAGGTCGCGGTAGCCGTCACGGTCGAAATCTTCCGCCAGGATGCTGAATACCGGGCTGACCTGGGCTTCCTGCGGCAGCGGATGCATCACAAATTGTCCGCCCCGGTTTTCAAACCACGCGGAGGACAGCATAGCGGCGCTCAGTTGTTGCGCAGCCAGCAGTTCTTTTTCCGGAATAACATCAGTGATGGTTGCCTGGGCGTAACTGTGATAACGCGGAAAATTCTTTTTGAGCGCCGGGATTTGCTGGGTCAGCAGGTCGCGTTGCACGACGGGGGCGTAGCGACCGTTTTCGGCGCAGGCGAGTATGGGGTCCGTACTGCCGTTGTTGTCGAAATCGGCGGCAAACAGCCGGAGCGGTGCTCCCGGGGTGGCGTGAAAACGCGTATTCAGCCCCTCGTTGCCCGCTGCGATGTCGGCATCGCCGTCGCCGTCCAGGTCGCTGACAATGAGGCAGTTCCACCAACCTTCCGTATGGTCCAGACCAAATTTTACGGTGGCGTCATCGAATCGCTGGCCGTTCCAGCGCAGGATGGTCACTGGCATCCACTCGCCGCACACGACCAATTCGGAGCGGCCGTCGGCGTCGAGGTCGGCAGCCTGAAGATCGCTTATCATGCCGGCTCTTTGGAGCGCCGGGGCGATGGTTTCCGTCACGTCGGAGAATTTGCCGCCGTCGTTGCGCCAGACAAAACTGCGCGGCGCAGCCGGATACTTGCCCGGCACCACGCGGCCTCCGGCAAACAGGTCGGAGTCGCCGTCGCCGTCGAAGTCGAACGCGCAGGCGGCGCCATTGCCCTCGCGTTCCTGAGGCAGGGCAGCGTCGTCGCGGGTAAAGTTTCCTTTACCATCGTTGCGGTATAGCCGGTCCTGGTACGTTTCATGTCCGGCGGGCGCTTCATTGCCTCCGGATGCGACGTATAAATCGGGATCGCCATCGCCGTCGAAATCGAACAGTAGTGCGCCGGTATCTTCAGCGGCGCGGTCGGCATCGAGTGCGGGCTGGGGTGTTCGTTTTAATCGCCCGTTGGGTTGTTGCAAAAAAATAGCTCCCGCCTGATCCCGTGCGCCGCCCACAAACACGTCGTCGAGACCGTCGCCGTCGAGGTCGCCGACTGCCAATGCGGGCCCCAATCGCGAAAAGCCGTGCGGCAGCAGGCGCTCACGGTTAAAATCGTCGAAGGTGTTTTCGATGTGTCTGAAATCGAGCCCCATGTTGTTGGCCGTGGTTTCAAACAGTCTTCCTTTTCCCATTGCCGGGCGCGCGATTTTACCCGGTTTTGCATCGGCTATTTTCAAAATGAGGCGCTGATTGGCCTGCACATGGGTGAGGGTCTGGCTTTTGCCTTCCAGCCATTCGATTTCCACTTTGTTCACGATGGCATTCTTTCCCAGCCCTGTTTGAAAAATGGGTTCCGACGACGAATAAAAGCCGCGGACAGGCGTCATTTCGCAATGCCAGACCTGTCCTCCGGCGTGCACCCAGATTTTAGCGCCCACGCCGAAGGGATTGAGCGCTGTGCCCTGGCATTTGATCTGCAACCAGTGGTTTTGGTTGAAGGAAGTGGCTTTGTTTTCGAAAATACCCGGCGGTTCATTCAGGTTATTGGTCACCAGGTCGAGGTCGCCGTCGTTGTCGAGGTCGGCGTAAGCGGCGCCATTGGAAAAACCCGGTTTTGCCAGGCCCCAGGCGTCGGAGACGTCGGTCAGTGGCCAGGCGCCGGTGTTTTGGTATAAGTAGTTATGGCTCGGTAAGGATGGAATCAGATTGACATAGTCGTTGAAGGTTTTGAACCTGGAAGGATTGATGCCGCCGGAGCGGTTGATGGAATCGGCGGTGTAAAAGAAAAAATCGAGGTCGTTGAGGTCGCGCTGGATGCCGGAGGTGAGAAAGAGGTCGTTGTGTCCATCGTTGTCGTAATCAGCGATCAGGGGCGACCAGCTCCACTCGGTGGCCCACATCCCTGCCAGATATCCGGCCTCTGAAAACGGCATTTCTTCCTTGCCGGGCAATACGCCGTTGTTGATCTGTAGCGTATTGCGCATCACCTGGCGGCTGTAGCCCTTGTCGAGCAGCATTTTTTGCCGTTCGGGTTGCATGGTGCTCATCAGCGATCTGCGGCGCTCGCCGGTGGCGCCGAGCATATCCGGCACTACGAGGTCGGGCAAGGCGTCGCCACTCAGATCGGCATAATCAGCGCCCATGCTATGGTTGCTCATATGCCGAAACCACCGTTCGCACTGGTCGGTAAAAGTGCCGTCGCGGTTGTTGATGTACAAAAAATCGGGCATGATAAAGTCGTTGGCTGCGAAAAGATCGGGGTAGCCATCGTCGTTGAAATCGGCGCTGACAGTACTCAATCCCCAGGCGCGGTTGTGGATACCGGCCTGCCGGCTCACGTCGGTGAACTTTCCGTTTCCTTCATTCCGGTACAGCCGGTCGGAATCGTACTCCGTCTTCGGCGGACTGTTTTTTGCGTAAGGACTGGCCGGAGATGGTTGATAATCGGCGGTGTTGATGTTTTTAAAATCCACCGGGTGGTTCAGCACGTAAAGGTCAGGGTCACCGTCGCGATCGTAATCGAAAAAATTGGCGTGTTGCGAAGCGGAGAGGTCGTCAATGCCGTATTCGGCCGCTTTTTCGGAAAATGTATTGTCTTTGTTGTTGACGAACAACAGGTTGCGGCGGTCGGGCAAAGGCTCCAGCCAGGTGCGGCACACATAGATATCCTGCCAGCCGTCGGCATTGATATCCACCGTGACGGCGCCGGTTTTCAAGCCGATGAACTGCTCTACGCCCGATTTTTGAGAAATGTCCTCGAACTGAAAATTGCCTTTGTTCAGGTACAGGCGGCAGCCTTGCAGCCGGGCGGTAAAAAACAGGTCCTGCAGGCCGTCGTTGTTCACATCGAGCACCGCCACCCCGCCGCCATTGTAGATATAGGGGTCCATGATAAAGTTGTACCGGTAGTCGTCGGCGACGGTGGGTGCGAAAGCGATGCCGGTGTGCTGGGGCAGTTTGCGTTCAAATTTGGTAGTGGGAGGAGTCTGCGGCGGCTTTTCTACCATTGCCCGGAACGCGGGATCGGCGCTTTTTTGGCAGGAATGCAATAACACAAATAGCAAGGCTCCCTGGCAGGAACGTTTCAGGGCGTTGGACAAAAATTTCATGTTCGATATCCGGTTAACGGGGTGAAAATACGGAAGAAGCCCTGATCCGTAAGTCGTTTTATAAAACACATAGGCACATAGCACACATAGTGCATGTTTGAAAATCAAAACATACCATTTCCGGTAAATATTTAGAAGTCTCCAAAAATTCGCAGTCCGTTTTTCTATCTTTGCGCCCGTTTTTTGAAAATGCCATTCCAGGTGTTACGAAAATGACTTTAATGACCATAATTACCCTTTAATGGCTCTACAATGCGGCATCGTTGGCCTACCCAACGTCGGAAAATCCACCCTTTTTAACGCCCTCACCAGTGGCAAGGCGCTGGCGGCTAATTACCCATTCGCTACCAAAGACCCCAACCTCGGCGTCATTACGGTGCCGGATCCAAGACTCGACAAGTTAGCGGAACTCGTTAATCCTCAGCGTGTTCTGCCTACTACCGTCGAAATCCTCGACATCGCCGGCCTCATCAAAGGCGCCAGCAAAGGCGAGGGTCTGGGCAACCAGTTCCTGGCCAATATCCGCGAAGTGGACGCCATCGTCCACGTAGTGCGCTGCTTCGACGACGACAACGTGGTACACGTGGACGGCTCGGTCAACCCTGTGCGCGACAAGGAGATCATTGACCTCGAACTAGGGCTGAAAGACCTCGAAACCGTCGAAAAACGCCTCGACAAGGTCTCCCGCGCCGCACGCATGGGCAGCAAAGAAGACCAAAAAGACCTCGATGTATTGACGAAGGTAAAAGCGCATTTGGAAACCGGCCGCGTTGTGCGCGAACTGCTCGCCGGGTTCGACGACGATGCCCGGACGCTGATCACCCGCGATTTGGCCCTGCTTACCGCCAAACCCACGCTTTATGTGTGCAACGTGGACGAAGCCGCCGTCGAAACCGGCAACGCCCATACGGAGGCCTTTAAAAAATCCGTGGCCGCCGAAAACGCCGAAGTCATCATGATCTGTGCGGGCATCGAAGCGCAAATCGCCGATATGGATTCTCCCGAGGAACGCCGGGAGTTTTTGGAAATGATGGGACTACATGAGCCGGGTGTCAACAAACTCATCCGTTCGGCGTATAAATTACTGAACCTCATCACCTATTTCACCGCGGGTGAAAAAGAAGTCCGCGCCTGGACGGTGCGCCGTGGCGCCAAAGCGCCCGAGGCAGCCGGTGTGATCCACTCCGATTTTGAAAAAGGTTTTATTCGCGCCGAGGTCATCAAATACGACGATTTCATCAAATACAGTTCCGAAGCAAAAGTGAAGGAAGCCGGCAAAATGGCGGTAGAAGGCAAGGAATACGTGGTGCAGGACGGGGATATTATGCATTTCAGGTTCAATGTGTGAACCACATTGAACACATTGACCACCTTAACATGATCAATACTATTATATTTGACCTTGGCGGCGTGCTCATAGACTGGAACCCCGAATACGTATTCCGCGAAGTCATTCCCGACCCGGAGCGGCGGCGCTACTTCTTCGAGCACATCTGCACCCACGAATGGAATGTGGAACAGGATGCGGGGCGGCCGCTTGCCGAGGCGACGGAAATGTTAGTCGCGGAACACCCTGAGTGGGAGTCCGAAATCCGCGCTTACTATGGCCGTTGGGAAGACATGCTCGGCGGACCGATCCACGAAACCGTGGATTTGCTGCGCGAGTTGCGCGAACGCGAGGAACACCGTCTGCTGGCGTTGACCAACTGGAGCGGCGAAACTTTTCCTGTGGCCCTGTCAAAATACGATTTCCTTCACTGGTTCGAAGGCATCGTCGTTTCCGGCGACGAAAAAACCCGCAAGCCGTTCGCTGATATTTACGAAATCCTGCTCGACCGCTATGAAGTGAATCCCGAACAGGCGGTCTTTATTGACGACAGCCTGAAAAACGTGGAAGGCGCCGAATCAGTCGGCATTAACGGCATTCATTTTCAGGGCACTGCGCAATTGCGCGAAACTTTGAAAGAGTGGGGAGTCTGAAAAAGACTATATTCGCCTCATGATTCCGCCCAAACAAGTTCAGGAAATCCTCGATGCCGTTCGCATCGAAGACGTCGTAGGCGAATTTGTCAACCTGCGCCGCCGCGGGGTGAACCTGATCGGGCTTTGTCCTTTTCACGGCGAGCGGACACCCTCCTTTAACGTCAATCCGGCGCGCAACATCTTCAAATGTTTCGGTTGCGGCAAAGGCGGTGATGCCGTTACTTTCCTCCGCGAACACGAAAATCTCACCTATCCAGAGGCGCTGCGCTGGCTGGCGAAAAGATACAATATCGAGATACAGGAAGTGGAGCGCACGCCGGAGCAAGTGGCGGAACAGCAACTGGCCGACTCGCTCTATATCGTCAATGATTTCGCGCTCCGACATTTCCAGGAACAATTGTTCGACACCGACGAAGGCCAGTCCGTCGCGCTGGCATATTTCAAACAGCGCGGCCTGCGCGAAGAAACCATCCGTGCATTCGGGCTCGGCTATGCGCCCGACCAACGCGACCTGCTCGTGCGCCGCGCCAAAGCTGCCGGCCATAATCTCGACCTGCTGAAAAAAACCGGCCTGTGCAGCCAGGATGGTGCGCGCGACTTTTTTCGCGGACGAGTGATGTTCGCCATCCACAACCTGTCGGGCAAAGTTGCCGCCTTCGCCGGGCGCACCATGTCGTCGGACAAAACCATCCCGAAGTACATCAACAGTCCGGAAACGGAGATCTACGTCAAAAACAAAATCCTCTACGGCGCTTACCAGGCCAAAAAAGCCATCCGCCAGTACGACGAATGCCTGCTCACCGAAGGCTACATGGACGTGATCTCGCTGCACCAGGCCGGCATCGAAAACGTGGTGGCTTCGTCGGGCACTTCGCTTACGGAAGGGCAACTCCAACTCATCAAACGCAACACCAACAACCTCAAAATCCTGTACGACGGCGACCCTGCGGGGGTGAAAGCGGCCCTGCGCGGCCTTGACCTGGCACTGGAGCAAGACCTGAACGTCAAAATCTGCCTGCTGCCCGACGGCCACGACCCCGACAGTTATGTGCAGCAGTTCGGCGGCGAAGCATTCCAAACATTCGTAGCCGGGAACGCGAAGGATTTTATCCTGTTCAAAACCCAACTGCTCATCGGTGAAACGAAAGGCGACCCGGTAAAAAAGGCGGGTTGGGTGAAAGATATCGTGGCGAGTATCGCCAAAATTCCCGACCCCATCAAGCGCAGCGTTTACCTGAAAGAATGTTCCGCCCTGCTGGAAGTAGATGAAAAAACGCTGCACAACGAAACCAACAAACTCATTACCACTACGATAAAGAAACGCGAGGAAAAAGCCGCCCGGCAACCGGGAGCAGCCAGCGATTCACCCGGGCCTTTTCCCGACTATGATTGGCCGACCGAATTGCCGCCCGCACCGGCCGATGCCGACGGAGCCCCCGAAGCGCCGGCAGCGAGGGAAAAACCCATGTCGCGCGGCGACGAATTCCAGGAGCGCGACATCATCCGCCTGCTCGTTCAATTCGGCAACCAATTGCTTGAAAAAGAAGGCATTACCGTCGCTGAATACGTCCTGGCCGACATCGAGGAATCGCTGGGCAATTTCGATAATCCCTTGTACGGCAACATCGCCTCCGAATGTCATGCCCTGCTGGTAGAAGGGAAAACATTCGATCAAAATCATTTTCTGCACCACGAACAGAAAGACTTCAGCGACCTGGCGATTGACCTGCTGACTTCCCCCTTCGAAATGTCGCCCAACTGGGAAGACATGTGGCACTATCCGCTCCAAAACCAGCAGGCGCCCGAACTGAATTTCGACCTCGATATGCGCCAGGCGCTCGACCGCTTCAAATTGCGCAAAATCCAGAAAATGTGCGACGTCAATCTTGCTCGGATCAAAACCGCCTCCGACGACGGTGATGTGGATGCCATGTTGCGCTACATGAAAATCCAGCAGAAACTCAACGAGACCCGCAATGAGGTCGCTAAACGGGCAGGGACGGTGGTGCTGGTGAAGTGATTCGGAAAATCCGTATCAAGCAGTCTGTCTTCTCTGTCGTACATTTCACGGATAAACTCGTAATGTTGTTGCGGAGTCGGGTACATCGTCGGCCATAGGGATGGCGAGTGTTGCTGCTCGGTTTGGGTATTGGAGTTGTAGCGGTGGCTGATTGCCCGCCAATCATCCATTTCTTCCTCGAAACGATTCCTGGTGCTTATTTTTCCTTCTCCCTCATGTATAAGGATATCCGCGAGAAACTTTACAATGAATTCATTCAACCCTTTGAGAACCAGCAGAAAAGGGTGGGGGACAGGCATCTCGAACACCACAATCAATTGTTATGGCCCGGCTGCGGGCTGAGCAGTTCCACTTTAAGCAGAGCCTTTGGAAAGAACAAGGAAACGGCGCCCGGCAAAACCTGCGTAAAAGTTTACAACTTCCTTGTCAGCCATTGGCGGGTGGATGAAGCGGGCTGGTTCCATCGAATATCGCCCGATCCGGTTTCTTTAGCTGTCATTCCCCATCCGCGGTTTCCCAAAGACAAGATCATGAGGGAAATGCAATGGTGTAACAGCGACGTCCGGGCCATTGATACTGCGGCTCCCGGATGCGTATAAAAATACCATACAGGTTTTTGAAGGTGAGGTGCATTTTGAAACATTGATCAACAGTGTATTCGCCCATTTGTCTTTTTCTGACAATCAAGCGCTCTCCCTCAAGATCATCATTCGTTGTGAGATAAGAAAAGATAAACCTGTATTGGGGTACTGGATTCTTTTAAACAATCTCGACCTTAATACAAGCCCCCTGTTGCTGAAAAAAATACCGACGGGAGAGATACTCCCCAATGTAAGGTATAAAATAGACTTTGATTCTATTGCGACTTCTGATATCCTGCGTAATCTTGCTTTTGCGAAGGAGGCGTCGTTCAGTATGGATCAAAGCGCTGATCAGCCGCGCCACCAACCTGATCGGCTTTTTGCAAAACGGACGAAAACTTTTCACGCTTTCCAAACTCATGGAAGAGCGGTACCAGTTTATATTCAACTACGAGGACTATTTCTATCAGCAAGCTTGCCGATTTGCCTTGCAAAATGACAAGGAAAAATCTCTTTCACTTTTAGGCAGGGCGGTTGAACACGGATTTTACAAACTGGAAGATTTCGAGTCAGCTATAAAGGACTCGACAATTTTTTCCGGGATCGTAGAGGACATGACATATCAAAAGTTGAAACGATCTCTTTACGGCGATAAGCATGAAACGGGCTGAATTCTTTCTGCCATCGGCGCCGTCTTTTATGCGAAGAAGTACCCAGAAGTGACTGCGGCTACGCTCCGGAGTGGACACTAAAAGAAAAAGGCAACCCTTCCGGATTGCCTCGTGTGCGGGAAGCGAGACTCGAACTCGCATGCCATCGCTGGCGCACGCCCCTGAAACGTGTGCGTCTACCAATTCCGCCATTCCCGCGACGCTGGAGGTTAATTGAGCGTAATTACAGTCATTAAAGTAATTACAAAAATGACTTCAATTACCTATAATTACTCCTGCTCAAAAGCGGCTGCAAATGTACGCGTGTTTTTTTTTACCCGCAAGTCCTTTTTCTTTGCAGCCTGAAAATTTTTTTATGAAATTCCTCATCGTACAGTCCGCCTTTATCGGCGACGTGGTGTTGGCGACTCCGCTGGTGGAGAAATTGTGCCGTTTTTTTCCGGAAGCGGAGATTGATTTTCTGTTGCGCAAAGGCAATGAAAAATTGCTGGCTGGGCATCCCCACCTCCGGCGGGTGTATATTTGGAATAAAAAACAGGAAAAATACGCAGGCTTGTTTCGAATACTGCGGGCGCTTCGCAAAGAGCGCTACGACTGGGTCATCAATTGCCAGCGGTTTGCAGCCTCCGGCCTGCTCACCATTTTTTCAGGGGCTATACACACTGTCGGTTTTGATAAAAATCCTTTTTCCTTCGCTTTCTCCAGACGAACGGCACATCGCTTCGGAACGAGGGAATACCCGGTGCATGAAGTGGAGCGAAACCTGCAACTCATCGAACATCTCACCGACCGGTCGTTCGAGCGACCGAAGCTGTATCCCCATCCGGCGGATTACGAAAAAGCGGAGTCACTGGCCGGCGGGAGGCCATACGTGTGCATCGCTCCCACCTCCGTCTGGTTCACCAAACAATTCCCGGCCCACAAATGGGTGGAATTGACGGACAAAATACCGTCCGGTCACCTTGTATTTCTCCTGGGCGGCAAGGAAGACGCCGGGGCCTGCGACCAGATATGCGCCGCATCCGGCCGGACGAGCATCCGCAGCCTGGCTGGTCAACTGTCGTTCCTCGAATCGGCAGCGTTGATGCAGGGAGCGGCGATGAACTACGCCAACGATTCGGCGCCGGTGCACATCGCTTCGGCGGTCAACGCCCCCATCACGGCTGTATTCTGCTCCACTATTCCGGCCTTCGGATTCACGCCCTTGTCGGATCGCAGCTTCGTGGTCGAAACAACCGACCAACTCGATTGCCGTCCCTGCGGATTGCACGGTCGCCGGGCTTGTCCCCGGGGCCATTTCGCCTGCGCGGAAAGCATCGGGGTGGAGCGTTTTCCGGAACCATAATGTGCGGATTTTCGAGGAAGCGGTAGGTTTTAGGGGGGGAGCGGTCGTTTTTTTAAAAAATTTTATAAAAAAGTAATTTTTCCAGAGTTTGCATTATCAGCCGAAGAATATCAAATTTTTTTCAGGTGTTGAGCCGGTTTCATTGCCGTATTTGTAAAAAAACACGGGCAGATTTGCCGCTTTGAAAACGGAAAAATGGCATTTCCGGCACTTTGCCGGCGTCCGGATGTATCACTGAATGGATTTTTTCGTTCATATTTGCATCACGATTCGTTGCTCACCTGACAACAAATGTGACTTTCAAATTACCGATACCTACACACCACAATATTTCCCGGTCTGCCGGTCTCGTGAATTGAAATAAAAAATAAAAGTCGCGTGCCTGACGAAGGCATGCTTTGAAAGACAAAGCACTTTATACCATATTCTCAGAAAACCAGTGGGACTACTACGAGAAAACATAACCACGAACCCCAATTAATCTCTTTGACAAAATGCAGGACATGGATTTCTAACAATGTATGTCCGAAAAGAATAAAGCTCGACAGAGCAAAGATAACCGAAGGCGGGGGCCCTCCGGTCCTTTCAAATGAGAAAGGGCGGAGGGCTGTTTTTTTTGTTTTACCTGTCTTTTCGCCCTGTCTATTTCGTTCTGGAATGCGGTTTCGGGGCTATTCGGTTATGTCTGATTGGAACCGTTGTTGTACGGTTGTTGCACGGGGTGAAAATCTGCTGTTGGCGAGGACGCACAACAGCGGCACAAAAAAGAGAGGCACGCCCTGCGCAGGCATGCCCCTCTTTTTTTTTATCTCATTTCGCGATGGATGTTTCTTATTACCGCACCGATGACATTCCGTCCGTTTCAGGATTTTTTTCCGGTGCGCTGCTGCTTTTCTTCACCCGCCAGACGGCCTGGAACTGCGGCTTACGGCCTTCGTTGGCCACCACCCAGCAATCGCCTTCCCATTGGGTGACCGACTCGTACTGGCGTGCGATGAGAAACTTCGGCAGTCGTTTGCGTTCCTGGTGGCCGGCGAGAAAGTTACTGCCGGAAAAGCCCGTAAAATAAAAAACGCTGGCTTTGGTGTAGGGCAGTAAACCCAGATTTTTTCCGATGATATAACCCGTGAGGGCGAGCGTTTTGCCGTCACGGCTCAGCGCCGCACCGGTCACCACGCGATTCTTCAGGCAAATGCTGTCGCGCAACTCTGCCACGTATTTGCCCGGCTGCGCGGGCAATACGTAGTGTTTGGTGTAAAAATTTCCTTTAAAACTGTTTTTGGAAAACAGGTGCAAGCTGTCGCGAAAGAAGACCATCGCTTCGCAGTTGAAATTCCAGTCGCGTTCATCGGCCGGCGCGAAAGCCATCTGGTCCGGGTAGTGGAACAGGATGCTGTCGAGGGCCTGCGTGGCGGGGTTGTAGCGATAGATGCGCAGGTCGCGGCGGGCATTGCGGTTGTTGCCCACGTCGCCGATGTAAAGGTTGCCGCGGTCATCGGCGGCAAGATCTTCCCAATCGCGGTTGGCGACGGGCAGGCGTCGGGTTTCGAGAAGTCGGTTGGAGAGAGGGTCGAAACGGAAAAGTTCGGGTGGGTTTTTGCTGTCGTTGAGCAGCCAAAGATCACCCGAAGGTGTGCGCACCATTCCGGAGACTTCTTTTAGCACAGCGGGCAGAGCCGTGCGGCGCGCAATTTTTTTGTTTTGTGAAAAAGCGAAAAACGGCAGGCATACAACCGATGCCATGCACACGAGGCGGAGCATTTGTTTCATCTCAATTCAGTAGTTGTTGGTCATAAAATTGACTTGCCCTGCAAGCCTTGGGCCAAAAAAGGTCGCAAAGGAACGGACTTTCCGCCAAATGTCTTGGGCTTGACAAGAATTAGGACTTCAGAACAGGTTATTGCAGGCAATTGATCTTATTGCAAGCCGCCCTCCGGCCTGTGTTTCCCGCAGATTTTCGCAGAAAAAAATACGCGGATTTCCGCAGATTTTGATCTCGATCTGCGAAAATCCGCGTCATTTTTCTGTGAAAACCTGCGGGAAATGGCTCTTCGTCGTCCCGCACCCGATTCGCATAAGCCGCCTTATACCATAACCAAAAACATCTGACTTACTGCTTCACGAACCGCGTCGTCCAGACGGCATTGTCTTTTTCAAATTGTACAAAGTACACGCCGGCGGGCAGGCTGTTCAACTGAACTTCCTGGATTTGCGCCGGATTTTCGATGTTTATAACGGCAAGGCCTGTGGCACTGAAAATGCGCACCCGGCCGAATGGCAGATCCGTTTGCAACAACAGCCGGTCGCTTGCCGGATTGGGCGTGAGACGTACATAGGCGCTGAAGTCTGCTTCTTTCGTACCGACCAATGTGCTCACATCGGGGATGTAGCGCGGTGCGATCTGGTAGTCGGACAAATAAGGCGAATTGGAGTCGAACTGTCCGCCGATACCCGTCAGATCGAAGGGCTGGGGCGGTGCGGGCTGATTGTACAGGTCCACATCGTTGTCTATCCGGATGATGATGGTATCGAGGGGGTGGTCGTCGGAGACTGCCCGTACGTTGAAACCGGGGCCTTGTCCGGTCAACCATTCTGCGGCGTTCACCAACTTCAGGTTTTTGATCTTGATCAGGCGCGATTCGGTGTTTTCGTCGGGGCGCACGACTTCCTGGGGAGCGGAAAGGGGGTTGTTGGAGGACACGAAAGTGATCCCTTCCGCGATGATCTCCGTCAGGCCGTTGAACTGATCAATAAAACCCGTCACTTTTATCTGGTCCCCTTCTGTGACCGTATAGCCAAAGTCGTCGGCCGGGCTGAAGACGTTGATGCCTGCCGAATTGATATCGTCTATGAGGGTGAACTGAACGCCGGTGGCGCTGGCGCGGGTGTTAACGCCATAAACGTAACCCGTCAGTTCGCAGGACACGTCCACGGAGTCGGCCAGACCGTTGGCGTCTTCGGTCGTCACTTGGGCGATCGTGTAAGCGGGGTAACACGGAATGGTGATCAGCACGAAAGCCGTATCGCAGTTGTTGGGATCGCAAACCTGGTACAGGAAGCCGTCGCCGCCGCAATAGTTGGAATTGGGCGTGTATTCGATGGTATTGTCCGGATTCACCGTAGCGGAGCCGGCCAAGGGAGGCTCGATGATGCTGACGGTGATGTTGGCTGGATCAGGGAGGTCGTCGTTGGCCAGGACGTCGAGGGCGGTGGGAGTATTTTGCTGTACCTGGAAGTTATCTGTTTTTGCATCGAGTACGGTCGCACAACCGCCGGCAGTTCCGGGAGTCGCCAGCACTTCCACGCCGGCAATTATGACGCCGGTGGGTGTGGTGGCCGCTTCCCAACTGGCCGGCAGCAGGTTGTCGCTGTCGGGATCGCACAATACGAGCGAAGGGCCGAATCCATCGGGCTCGGTTGGCCAGGGCGCCGCATCGTCGTAGGTCAATGAATCAATGAGGGCGCCGGAAGCATTTTTAAGCCGGATGGAAGTGCCGTTGTTGCTCAAAGCGCCATCGGTCCATTGGATGGACGGTTTGCCGAAATTATTCTGCATCGCAGCGGCATCCACGCTGAAGAGCTGATATTGATTGGCGCCGAGATTCAACGCAGGTATCGTAAAAGAAAAAGTGCCGAATTCAAGCGTCCAGTCGGTCATGTTCACCGAAGCGCTGGAATTATTCAGCACTTCGATGAATTCGAGGCTGTCGGCTCCCGATTCAGGCGGGTTGTACATGATCTCGGTGATGACGATCTGGGCTTGTCCAGCCAGCAGGAAGGAGAGAAAGCAGGCGAAAGAAAGGATTGCTTTTTTCATAATTTTTGTTGTTTTGATAAAAATTGCCTCAAAAGTAGGGAAAAGCGGGAAGTGTAAGCGGCCCTGAAAGGCCATGGTTCTTTCGCAGAAACAGGAAGGGGTGCCACAAAATTTTCTTGCTGTCTAAAATCTGCCCGGTTTTGTTTGAAAAAGTCGTCCGGCGCTCTTTTTTGACAGCGTTTTCGCTTACCGTTTTTTCGCCGAAAAAGCGCAAAACTTAACTGGAAGTTAACAAGCCCTGCGTACTTTCGCCGTCGAATTTACTCTCTTTCACTAAATCCGTTACTTGTATGAACCATTTTACTTTCCGAAACCTGGCGAACGTTCGGGCAGGCAGAGCCATTCTTATCCTGGCGCTTCTGTTTTGTGGCCTGACAACTTTCGCACAGGTGACCACCTCGACGATCACCGGCCTGGTAACCGACAACAACGGCGAAGGGCTCATCGGCGCTACGGTGGTAGCCACGCACGTTCCTTCCGGCACGCGCTACGGCACAGCCACCAACGCGCTCGGACGTTATACGCTACCGGCCGTGCGCGTGGGCGGGCCGTTTACAGTGACCATCACCTATACCGGTTTTGAACAGGAAACCCGCGAAAACGTATATACCAGCCTGGGCGTTGCGGCCAATGTGGATTTCGTATTGCGCGAAGCGGGGACCGCCATAGGAGAAGTTGTTATCACGGCTGCACGCTCCGATATCTTCAGTTCGGATCGCACGGGCGCAGCCAGTACGTTCGATAAAAATGTACTGCGGACGGCGCCCGCTGTCGGCGCCCGCGCCATCGGCTCCATCACCAAATACAACCCGAACGGCAACGGCTCTTCGTTCGGCGCACAGGACAGCCGCCTGAACAACTTCACGATTGACGGCTCGGTGTTCAACAACGGCTTCGGCCTCGGCACCGACGCCCAGGCCGGCGGCCGTACCGGCTCCACCGCCATCTCGCTCGACGCCATCGAAGAACTCCAGGTAAACGTGGCGCCCTTCGACGTCCGTCAGACCAGCTTTGTCGGCTCGGGTATCAACGCCGTTACGCGCTCCGGCACCAACGAATTTCAGGGAACGGCCTTCTACAATATCCGTAAAAACGATAAGAAGAAATCATTCCTTGGTCAGGAAAGGATGGGGCTGTTCAACCGGATCGAATTTGAAGACCTGAACGGCGACGGCGAGAACGAAAAAGTCACGATCGGCGAATTCGACGAAAAAGTGTACGGCTTGAGCTTCGGCGGCCCGATCATCAAAGACAAACTCTTTTTCTTTGTCAACGGCGAAATCCAGCGCCGCACGGAACCCGCAACAACCTGGGTAGCCACGACTGCCGACACCACTGATGATCAAAGCGGTATTTCCAACGTCTCGCGTACGCTCGATACGGATCTGAACGCCCTGAGCGATTTTCTGCTCCAGAAATACGGTTACGTGACCGGTCCGTATCAGAACTATGACAACCTGACCAACAGCGATAAGTTCCTGGTGCGCCTCGACTACAACATCAACGACCGCAACAAACTGACGCTGCGCTATGTGCACCACGATTCGGATGCGGACCAACTGATCAGCAACAGCTCTTCATTGGGTTTCGGCTCCCGCCGCACCATCGCCACTTCGATGTCGTACCAAAATTCAGGCTATCTCATTCAGGACAACACCCGTTCGATCGTAGCGGAACTGAACTCGACTATCAGCGACCGTGTACACAATTCGTTCATCGTCGGATACGACAAACAAATTGAAGACCGCGGTTATAAAGGCGCGTTTTTCCCCACGGTTGACATCCTGGAAGGCAACGCTACCTACATTTCCGTCGGCTTCGACCCCTTTACGCCCGACAACAAACTGGACTACGGTACCTTCCACGCGACGAACAACGTCTCGCTGTACCGCGAACGCCATACGTTCACACTGGGCGCCAACTACGAATACTACAAATCGAACAACCTGTTCTTCCCCGGCAACAACGGCGTGTATGTGTTCAATTCGCTCGACGATTTTTATGCTGCCGCCAACGCCACCACCGATACTTCGCCGGTGAAAGTCAACCTGTTCCAGTTCCGCTATTCGGCGCTGCCGGAGTTCGCCAAGCCACTTCAGGTGCTCAAAGTGCACAAAATTGACTTGTACGGCCAGGACGAATTCCAGATCAACAACCGCTTCAAACTGACCTATGGTATCCGCGCCGGCGTCATCAAATTTGACGATACCGCGATCGAAAACCCGACCATTACCGAACAAGAATACATTGACGTCAACGAAGTACGCGGATACAAAGTGAATACCGGCAAACTGCCCGATGCGAAAGTCCTGTGGGAGCCGCGCATCGGTTTCAACTGGGATGTGACCGGCAAAAAATCCACCCAGATCCGCGGTGGAACCGGTATTTTCACCGGTCGGCCTCCTTATGTGTGGGTCTCGAACCAAATCGGCAACAACGGCGTGCTCACAGGTTTTCTCCAGGGCAACAACACGACCGCTTATCGCTTCACCAACGATGTAAACGCCGCATTCACGCCGGAAAAACCCACGCTGCCGTCCACTTTCGATATTGCCGCCACTGCCAATGATTATCGCTTCCCGCAAGTATGGAAATCGAACATCGCCATTGACCAGAAATTGCCGCTCGGATTCGTAGCGACGGCAGAACTGCTCTACAACAAAAACATCAATGCGGTGCTCTACTTCGACGCCAACCTCGAACCTGCCACTTCCACTTTCAACGGCATTGACCGCCGCCCGCGTTTCCCCGGCGCCGGCAATCCGTCCCGCATCAACGACAATGTGTCGCGCGCAGCGGTGATGACCACTACGAACGAAGGCTACTACTGGGGCGCTACTTTCAAACTGGAATATCCGTCCAAAAAAGGCATTTATGGCATGTTCGCCTACACGTACAGCGAAGCCAAAGACCTGATGAGCGCAGGCTCCATCGCCTCCGGCTCCTGGACGGGCGCACGCTCGGTCAACGGCAACAACAACCTGACCCTGGCCCTGGCCGATCAGGACCTGCCCGACCGCCTCGTGGGCTTGCTCGGTTACAGGCTGGAATACGGCGGCACTTTCGGCGGCGCTACCCAACTTTCCATCGGCTATGTCGGCGAAAACCGCGGCTTCAATCCCGATATCTCCATCACCACCTCGCGCTATAGCTACGCTTATGCCGGCGATATGAACGGCGACGGCGTGCCGAACAACGATCTGATGTTCGTGCCTACCGATGAACAGGTGGATCAGATGATCTTCGACGACGTCACTTCCGGCGGCAATACCTTGTTCACGGCAGCCCAGCAACGCGATGCGCTCAAGAAGTTCCTCGCACAGGATGACTACCTGAGCAGCCGCCGCGGCCAGTACGCCGAGCGCAACGGCGCCATTTTCCCGATGCTGCACCGCTTCGACCTGTCGGTTGTTCAGGAGTTTTCACTCAAAGTCGGTAAAAAGCGCAACCGCCTCCAGTTCCGCGCCGATATTCTGAACTTTATGAACCTGTTCGACCCTGAAGCGGGCCTGGGCAACAACATCGTGAACCAGCGCTTCCTGTCCTTCCGCGGCGTCACCAACGACGGCCAGCCGAGGTTCCAGTTGGCCCGCATCAACAACAACCAGGAGTTGATCAAAGAAACCTTTTCCAAAAGCCGGACCCAATTCGATGTTTGGAATGCCCAATTTGGCGTTCGCTATATTTTTGAATAATACCTCGTCCACGGGTTAAATATTGCCGCAGGCCGCTCCGGGAAACCGGGCGGCCTGTCTTTTTTACGGCGCAGCAGAGCGGATTTTAAAAAAATTGACTTATTTTTATGCCGATTTGATCTTGTTCTTCCTTTAACACGCTTCGTGCCCATGCCAAAAGATAACGAATACGGTACAAAGACCCGTTTGCTGCGCATCCTGCGCGCCATCATCGAACAACCTAAACGCTATACGCGACAGGAACTCTCCGAAATTTACGGCGTACACCCGGATACCATCACGGGCGATTTCGAGGCATTTATTTCTGCCGGGTTTGAGATGGACCGAGATGAAAAATACCGCTACTATTTTATCAAAGACAAGACGCTGAAAAAAGCGGGTGAGCTGCTCTATTTTTCAGAAGAGGAGCGTGCCTTGCTGTTTGAAGCGATTGACAATCTGCGCACCACGCCGGAGCAGCAGGCTTCGCTGAAGCAAAAGCTGCACTCGCTCTATGATTACAGCCGTCTTGGCTTCGCCAACCTGCGTAAGCCATATCTTACCAAAATTGACTTGCTCCAACAGGCCAGAGACGAAAAACGCATGGTCATTTTGGAGGAATACCACTCGTCGAACAGCGGTCAGGTTAGCGATCGTCTGGTGGAGCCGTTCCACATCGCGGCAGAAGACGATATGTTACATGCCTACGAAGTCGAAAAAAGGGCAGTTTTACATTTTCGCATGACTCGTTTTGTCAGAGTAAAACTCACCGGAAGACCCTGGGAATACGAAGGACATCATAACGTAATGAATACGGATCCGTTCCGCATTGTGACCAACCAACAAGTAAATGTCCACCTGCGCTTGAGCGTTGGCGCGCGCAACGAATTGCTGGAACGCTATCCGCTCACCAGAAAATACATTGAAGCGACCAGCGATCCGAACTACTTCGATTTTCAGGCCCATGTGAATCACAATTTCTACGGCCTTTCCAATTTCATCCTCGGCTTTTATCACCTCGACATCGAAGTCATTGCTCCCGATTCGCTCCGTGAACACCTGCGGCATGAAGTGGAAAAAATGAAATTCTGAAAAAATTCCGGCCTGCGGAGGAGGGGGTATGGAAATCAGTTCGTAAAGGATACCCAAATCTTTGTCTTGTCAATTCAATCGCACAACCAACCCGACCAAACGATGCAATTCAAAATCACGCTTCGATGCCTCGATGAAAAACCAGTGTTGCCGGTCAACTACCAGTACGAACTCTCGGCCTGGATTTACAAGGTGCTGCAAAACGCCGACGCGGCCTATTCCGAATTCCTGCACCGCCAGGGTTATACCACCGGGCGCAAATCGTTCAAACTCTTTTGCTTTTCACATCTGAACGTACCTAAGCGCATCCTCGAAGGCGACCGGTTGCACGTCGGGAGCCGGGAAGTCTCTTTTATCATCGGATTCTACCTCGACCGCACGGCGGAGGAATTCGTGCGCGGGCTGTTCCGGGAGCAACAATTTAGCCTTGGCGACCGCATCAGCCGGGCCCGGTTCGCGGTGCAGACGGTGGAAATGCGCCCGCCGTCGCTGCCCCTGCACGCAGGGCCGTTGACTGTCCGCATACTCTCGCCCTTAGTCGTTGCCCGCAAACGCCCCGACAACCGGCCCGACGAATACCTGCACCCCGACGATCCGGACTTTGGCAGGTTGCTGTTTCTCAACCTGTTGGACAAATACGCCGCCGCGACCGGCCAGCCTCCACCCGCGTGGTGGGATGCCGCGCGTTTCGCTTTTCGACCAGTCGGCCAGCCGCCGCGATCGAAATTGGTCACCATCAAAGCCGGTACCCCGGCGGAGACAAGGGTGAAGGGCTGGATGTTCGATTTTGAAGTAGATATGCCGCGGGAGTTGCTGGAAGTGGGCTTGCTGGCGGGGTGGGGGAGAGGGAATGCGGAGGGATTCGGGTGCGGGGAGATGATTGTCAGAAACACCGCTATCACAAAATATTTGTAACCATGAGTACTTACACACAACTACTGTATCAGATCGTATTCAGCACGAAATATCGAAAACCGGCACTTGACAAAGAAAACCGACCAGCCTTGTTTCAATACATCTGGGGACTTCTCGATAACAAAAAATGCCACTTGTATCGCATTAACGGCATAGAAGATCATATCCACATCGTCACGCACATACACCCGACGGTGGCACTGGCTTTTTTGGTGAAAGATATCAAGATCGCCAGTTCGGGTTATATCAAGGAAAACGGCCTGTTCCCGGATTTTGAAGACTGGCAGATAGGATATGGCGCGTTCACCTATTCTATCGAAGCCAAAAAGAATCTGATAGAATACGTGAAGAACCAGGAAGAACACCACCGGGTCAAGACATACCGGGAGGAACTGATGGAATTGCTGCGGGAGCATAAGATCAAGTTCGATGAGAAATACCTGGAGTAGGCCCCCCCGAAAGCGTTCCGTGCCTCCCCCGGAGCGCGTTCCGTGCCTCCCCCGGAGCGCGTTCCGTGCCTCCCCCGGAGCGCGTTCCGTGCCTCCCCCGGAGCGCGTTCCGTGCCTCCCCCGAAAGCGTTCCGTGCCTCCCCCGGAGCGCGTTCCGTACCTTCCCCGGAAAGTGTTCCGGGGTTATTCACGTTCAACCCCTTCGGGGTTAGGGATGTGTGTAGTGCGGGTTGTGCCCGAAATGCGGTGCAGGGTAATGATGCATACGACCTCAAAACCCCGAAGGGGTTAAATACGAATAACCCCGGATGGACATCCGGGGAGCAGGAAGCCCAAGCGTTACGCAACCGCGAAGCGGTTGAATGTGAATGCCTTGTGATGCGGGTTCACCCTGGAGAGTGTGTCTTGTTTCCCCCGGAAAGCGGTGCGTGTTTTCCCTGGAGCGCGTTCCGTGCCTCCCCCGGAAAGCGTTCCGTGCCTCCCCCGGAAAGCGTTCCGTGCCTCCCCCGGAAAGCGTTCCGTGCCTCCCCCGGAAAGCGTTCCGGGGTTATTCACGTTCAACCCCTTCGGGGTTAGGGGTGTGTGGGGTGCGGGTTGTGCCCGAAATGCGGTGCAGGGTAATGATGCATACGACCTCAAAACCCCGAAGGGGTTAAATACGAATAACCCCGGATGGACATCCGGGGAGCAGGAAGCCCAAGCGTTACGCAACCGCGAAGCGGTTGAATGTGAATGCCTTGTGATGCGGGTTCACCCTGGAGAGTGTGTCTTGTTTCCCCCGGAAAACGGTGCGTGTTTCCCCTGGAGCGCGTTCCGTGCCTCCCCCGGAGCGCGTGGCGTATCTCCCCGGAAAGCGTTCCGTACCTTCTCCGGAAAGCGTTCCGTACCTTCTCCGGAGCGCGTTCCGTACCTTCCCCGGAAAGCGTTCCGTACCTTCCCCGGAAAGCGTTCCGGGGTTATTCACGTTCAACCCCTTCGGGGTTAGGGATGCGTGGGGTATGGAGGCTGCCTGGAAAGCGTGGCGTATCTCCCCCGGAGCGTGTAGCGTGTCCTTCCGGAAAGCGGTGTGTGTTTTCCCCGGAAAGCGTGGCGTATCTCCCCGGAAAGCGTTCCGGGGTTATTCACGTTCAACCCCTTCGGGGTTAGGTGTGTGTGGGGTGTGGAGGCTGCCTGGAAAGCGTGGCGTATCCCTCTGGAGCGTGTAGCGTGTCCTTCCGGAAAGCGGTGCGTGTCTTCCCCGGAGAGCGCGCCGTGTTTCCCCCGGAAAGTGTTCCGGGGTTATTCACGTTCAACCCCTTCGGGGTTAGGGGTGCATGGGGTGGAGGCTGCCTGGAAAGCGTGGCGTGTCTCCCCCGGAGCGTGTAGCGTGTCTCCCCCGGAGCATGTAGCGTGTCCTTCCGGAGCGTGTAGCGTGTCCTTCCGGAGCGTGTAGCGTGTCCTTCCGGAAAGCGGTGTGTGTTTTCCCCGGAAAGCGCGCCGTGTTTCCCCCGGAACGCTTTCCGGGGTTATTCACGTTCAACCCCTTCGGGGTTAGGGGTGTGTGGTTAAGGTGCCCTGCCCGTAAAGTGCGTCGGTGTTTATGATGCCTGCAACCTCAAAACCCTGAAGGGGTTGAATTTGAATAACCCGGATGTCCATCCGGGAAGCAGGAAACCCAGGCGTTTCGCAACCGAGAAGCGGTTGAATGTGAATGATATATGACCCTATTTTGTTACTTCCGGGCTGTTTGGTATGGGATTGGCGCTGTGTTTTCGAGATGGATAAGATTTTTTTGAGGGGGTGGGGAAATGGGTTCGGGGGTAGGGGAGGAAACCTTTGTAAACGTAAAATAATGAAATATGAGAATTTATCTAAAACTCTCAAAAAACAAGGAAGTCGTTCCCTTCGACCACCAGGTCAACCTGGTCGGCGCCATGCACAAGTGGCTCGGCAAAAACGATGTCCACGACCAACTTTCATTTTACTCACTTTCGTGGCTCCGGGGGGGACGTGGATTGGGCAATAACGGACTGGTTTTTCCCAATGGCGCCGACTGGTTCATCAGCGCCCACGACACGGACTTGATAAAAAAATTGATCAACGGCATTTTGGACGATCCACTAATCGCCTTCGGTATGAAGGTCATCGAAGTCACGCTACGCGATACTCCGACCTATGAATCCGGCACCCGTTTTTATCTTGGCAGTCCAGTTTTGGTCAAGCGTAACCTCGACGGACGACAAAAGCATTTCACTTTCGACGAGGCGGAAACAGACACACTTTTGACTGAAACCTTTCACTTTAAATTGTCGAAAGCAGGATTGCCTGTTTCCGGGGCGGCTGCCCGATTCGACCGTGATCACCACGCTGCCAAAACCAAACTCAGTACCTACCGGGGCATTCAAAACAAGGTCAATTATTGCCCGGTCATTCTCGAAGGCAGCCCTGAGCAAATTGGCTTCGCGTGGGATGTCGGAGTGGGTAATTCTACTGGTATCGGTTTCGGTTCACTTCAATAAAAATCCTTGCACAACGCCATGTTTTATGTCGTCAAATACGCCGGGACTTTCGGCTACATCAAACCGTGGACGGCCGTCCGCGACAGCGAAACCTTCTCGCAGCAGTTCCTAACGCCTTCAATCATCGAAGGCATGGAGAAAAAACTTTTCCCGGAAATGCTCGAACATCCGGGCAAAATCCTGAAAATCAAGCGACATCGGCTCAATTACATGGGGCTAAGTGCGCAACAGGAACGTACTTGGTCGAAAGCAGAGGTGGTCAAAACGGTTGAGAAAAAAAAATATCGGTTGCGCGAATTATCCATCTTAACCCGAAATGTGATGCTCGAACCCAATCTCTACCTCGCTTTTTTGGAAAAAACGGACGCAGAACATGCATTTAGTCAGCACATCTGTCTTTGCCGAAACGAAGATGTTTTGCTTCCCGAAGAATTGCTGACCATTTACGAGGAGGAGGAATTTGACCAAATCGAGGGCTTTGAACTGCTTTTCCGCGAAGCGGGAGAGGGCTTCAAGGTCGGACACAACCGCTTCGCCTTCGGCGATTCCATGTTCGGGGAGTTGAAGGTTATTGGAAATCCCATTCGTCAACCCAACGCCTTCTGACCCATGCAAATAAATGAACCTTTGGCAAAAAGCAGGGAGAACGGCGGTTTGACCTTGCTACAACACACGCAGTACGTCGTGACAGCGATTGAAAAATTTGCCGTTGACCTCGGTTTTCCCATCGAAATCGCCCGAAAAGGCGCGATTCTGCACGACCTCGGCAAGGCGCACCCGCATTTCCAGAATAAAATTCAGCAGTTACCGCAGCCGCGCGAATTTGAACGGTTCAAAACACATCGGCACGAATTGTCCTCGCTCGGTTTTTTACCTCTTTTTTCAAAAGAAGAATGGGACACTTTGATTGACCTGGTGGTAGCGCACCACAAATCGGTCAAAGGCGACCCCAAAGGCTTTGGCTTGCTCGATATGGCGGATGAAGCCCCGGATGCTTTGGATTTTCACCTTCGAGATTGGGATTCGTGGTCGCCGGCCGGTCTTTGGGTGGCGGAGCAGTTTGGTCTAGAGGTGCGCCCGATTTCGGAGAAAGAAGCCGAAATAGCTTTTCAATACGCCATCGCTTACTGCGAACGCCGCCCGCGTGGTTGGTCAAGCTGGAAAGGTTTGCTCCGGGCAGCCGACCATTTTGCCTCGGCTTTCAACCACGAAGTCGGCGATGTTTTGAAAAAAACCTTCAAAACGCCCAATCTCGAATGGTTTCGGGCGGAAAATCGTCGGCACGAACTGTACCCGCTTTCGACGACCAATACCGACGATCCGCGTCCGCATACGCTCGTCGTCGCGCCGACCGGGGCGGGCAAGACCGATTTTTTGCTGCGCCGCTGCCAGGGACGGGTGTTTTACACGTTGCCGTTTCAGGCTTCGATCAATTCGATGTTCGACCGGATAAAATCAGCAGTCAAGGAGTTTTCCGGCGAAGACGATTTCGACGTACGTCTGCTTCACTCTACATCGCGGCTGAAAGTAAAAGGCGAACAGGTCGAGCAAACCCTCCAGCCGCTCGTCGGCGCAAGTGTAAAAGTGCTGACCCCGCACCAAATCGCCAGCATCGTTTTTGGCACTTCGGGTTTTGAAACGGTGATGCTCGATCTCCGGGGCGCGGATGTAATCCTCGACGAAATTCACACTTATACCGAATGGTCGGGGGCAATGGTGCATGAAATCGTCCGCACCCTGCTGCGACTCGACTGCCGCGTCCACATCGGCACAGCGACGATTCCTACGACTTTGTACCAAAAATTGCTGGATTTGATCGGCGGCAGCGGGCAGGTCTACGAGGTTCGGTTGCCCGACGAGGAACTTGAAAAATTCAACCGACACACCGTTTTCAAAGAAAAAAACGACCCAGAGAGCGTCCACGAAATTTTGGAAAAAGCATTTGCTGGCGGCGAGCGGGTGCTGCTCATCCACAACACCGTGAAAGCAGCGCAGGCTGCTTACCAAAAATGGAAGTCGGAATTTCCCGAAGTTGAAATCATGCTGATTCACAGCCGATTCCGGCGAAAAGACCGTGTTGATTTGGAAAAACGTCTGACCAGTGAGTTCAATAACAGAGGAATCAAAAGGTTTTCACCCTGTCTGGTCATTTCCACGCAGGTCGTCGAGGTGAGTTTGGACATCAGTTTCGACCGCATGATTAGCGAATGCGCCCCCTTAGATGCGCTGGTTCAGCGGTTTGGGCGGGTGAACCGGGTGCGGAAAGTGACGACGATTGGCAACTTCAAACCAGCCCACGTCCTCGCCCCGGAGGGTTCGGCGCTACCGTACAAAAAGGAGGTGTTAGAGCGAAGTTTTGCCCAGTTGCCCGACGGGGCAGTGCTTCGGGAAAGTGAGATTCAGGCGAAAATTGATGCCGTTTACCCGACGGTGGAGAGCCGCGAAATTGACGTCCACCTTGTTTTCACGAATGGTAAATACAAAATGCAGGAGCTGGTGCATTTTCCGAAATCAGTCATCGTGGACGCTTTGGAAATCGAATCCGCCACCTGCATTCTCGAAAGCGACCGCCCGGCTTACGAATCCGGCACATGGGAAGAGCGTATCGGGCTGGAAATTCCAGTAGCGTGGAGCACCCTGAAATGGAGCTCAAAAAAGTATGTCCAGTTGGAGGGCATCGGCTCATACCCCTTTGTCATTCCGCAATCCGAAACCGAACACGGCGAGGTCGGATTGATTTTGCACGAACCAGATAAATTCATGTAAACCAAGCCTTTGAAAAATATGTACACCAGTTTTATCGGTAAAAAATTCCTCGCCGCGTGGAACCGCCGCGAGGGCAAAAACCTGACCGCCCGGCAGTTTTTTGATGAGGTGATGTTTCCCGTTTTTTTCGATGACGAACGGCATTTAGTGTTTGTGTCGAACTCCAAATTTGGAAACCCCAGTGTGAAGGGTACAAATCAGGAGAAGCGAGAAATGTTTCACCAGCAAGTGTCAAAATCAATTGTTGAGGGTCGAGCAGATGCCTCTTTTTTAGTAGGTTATGGCGCAGCGGAAACTTCGGCAACGACTTCCGGGCAAATGACCGTCATGCCCGGAAAACCTGCGGATGCGCCGGTTTTGGAAAACTCACTTTTCCTGGAGCCTCTGATGCCGACGGTTTTGGCGATTGACGCGGAGGAAATCTACGCTTCGTGGATTGGCGAAGGTTTGGCTGCAGGGGTTGGCGGAGGTTTTTACCTGTTGACCGACCGCGAAGATTTGCTCCGGGGCATTTTCGAGGGCTGGCAGGTTTATCGAAAATACCTCACGCAAACGCCAAACCTCAAAGGCAGGCAGGCGGAAACCTGGAACGGGCAATGGCTGGCACACTGGCTCGGTGGTGGGGATGCGGACAACTTGAAAATCGAACCGGAGAAAAAAATTGACCAAAAAACGAAGCAGGAGTATTGGGCGGTGCCGACGCTCGAATGGACGAAATTGGTGCTGGCGCTGTGCCGCCGCTTCCCTGGCGAAGTGATGACGATTTATGCCTACAACCTTTCGCAGACCAATACGACGCTCGGTTTTCTGAATTTGAACCTGCCGGAAGTGCATCGGCTATACGATTTTAGAAATAAAATCTTCATTAATCAGCAGGAATCCGTGCTTAGTTATCATCAGATCGCCGATTTAGAGCCATATTTTTCATTCAAAACGGCTTGTAAGTTTGGGGTAATCGGTCTGCGATCTCTCGAACCCGACAAACTCCGCGAATATCTGCCTCAAAACGACCCTAAAAAGAATAAAGACCTCAATCTGACCAAAGAAGAATCTCACAAGCAATTTCTCATTTTTAAACTCTGGATTTGCGCCATGCTCAATAAAACAGAACTGCTCGAACTGGCAGGACAACTGGCTGACATCCTCGTGAAATTTGAAAACTCGGGCGGCGACCGGGGCACGACGAAGGAAGACCGGCTTTCCGACCAAGTTCGCTCCGCCACCAATCTGCGCACATTTGCCGACAAATGGGGTGAAGTTTTGGCAAAGATGTCAGGTCTCTCAGACTTGCCGGAAAACGCTGCTGAAACCATCCGCGCCACCATTCATCAGGCGGTAAAAATGCCCGGCGATCACTTTCCGCTGTTCGTCGCGCTGATGCGCTTTGAGTACAACTATCTGAAAAGCCAAGCTGGCAAAAAATGATTTTTCACCATTTAAACCCGTTTTTTCAAAAAATGGAAAAGAAAAAATCCTCTCCGTACATCTATCTGCGCGTTTTGCGCCATGCCGAACACACCGTTTTTTCAGTACAAGACGGGCAAAAATTCTATTATGACCCGCAGTTTGGGAATAAAATGGCTTATTCCAGCGGACAACAGGTCAAGCGCAGCATCATGGAGGAATTGACCAATTTCCTCAATGTGCCACACGCGCCTATCACGTTCAATTGGGAAATTGATGCAAAAGGCAAAGCAGGGCAAAAGGAGCCGCACTCACCCTGCGACCCGACCTACGTTGACCAACTTTTGGGCGGCTACATGAAAGCCGAAAGCGGCGATTACACGGTCAAACGCCGTAGCCCGCTGTCCATTTCTGCCATGCGTCCGCTGCACCCGAAACTCGGAGGTCTGGAAGGCATCAAAGAAAACCTCACGTTTGACAGGACTTCCCGCCCAGAAGGGCACATTGTCAAAGTCAGTTCGCTTGAAGGCGGCAAACGGGTCGAACTTTCCCGCGAGGCATTGGACGAATGGCTGACTTCCAACAAACGCAACCTGCCCAACCGCATTTGGATTCCCGACCACACCCGTGCCTCCGGCCTTTTCGTCTTCGACATCGCCATTGACCTGCGGACGCTTTTTTGCGTCTCGCTCAACCGCCTCGAACCCGAATTGCACCCCGACACGGAAAAGAAACTCCGTGAAGCGGGTTGGGTCGAGGGCAAAAACGTGTTCGGCTCCTGCCTGATTTGTCCGGTGGAAAAACGTGCCGAAATCATCCCTGCGCTCGCCCACGCACTGTTGAACTGGCGCATCACCTCCAACCAATCGCGCACGTTTAGCCTCATGGAAACGCTCGCCATTGCGGTAAGCGACAACGCTAACCAGATTGCCTACGCCATCAGGGGAGAACTGAAAGACGAAGGTGGCGAACGGCAGGAAGCTGTGCCGAAATTGGATGAAACTGCCAAAGCCAATCTTTTCGTCACGCCTGTTTGCAGCGGTTACATCGCCGGAGCGGTCGGTTCGGCGGATGCTTTGGACAAGGCGGAGGAACTGCTGGTTGAAAAAATGTCGGCGTTTGATTTTGAAAAGCAATAAGCTATGACGACGGAAACGACGCTCCGAATCACGGCTTCACATATTGTCTATTTACAGGTTTGCCACCGCAAACTCTGGCTTTTTGCCAACGGAGTGGAAATGGAGCATTTTTCGGAAATGGTTTTGGAAGGGCGACTGATACACAATACAACTTACCAACGTCGCCCTTCCAAGTATGTCGAAGTCGAACTCGACGGTATCAAAATAGACTTCTACGACCCCAAAAACAAAGTCGTGCACGAAACCAAACGCGGTCGGGCCATCGAAACCGCCCATCGCGCCCAGGTGCAATATTACTTGTACAAACTCCGCCAGCATGGCGTAGCCGAAGCCAGTGGGTTGATCGAATATCCCGATTTGAAAAAAACGGAACCGGTGGCTGCGCTCACGGAAGCCGATGTGCGGACCATAGAACAATGGGAACAGCAAGTGGCCGACATCGTGGCGCGTCCGGCGTGTCCGCCCGTCATTCGCGCGGCGATTTGTAATAACTGCTCCTATTATGATCTGTGCTATATTGGCGAGGAGTCGTGAGGTGACCCCTCTGCCCTCTACCCTCTACCCTCTACCGTCATGAAAGACACCTACTATCTCTTCAACCCCGGTCGCCTCGAGCGCCAGGACAACACGCTCCGCTTCGTGCCGAAAGACGAGCAAGGCCGCGAATTACCGCCGAAGTTCATTCCCATCGAAGGGCTGGAGAACCTCTATGTATTCGGCAGCCTCGACGCCAATAGCGCGCTCTACAATTTCCTCGGCAAAAACCGCGTGAGCGTCCATTTTTTCGACTATTACGAACACTATTCCGGATCGTTTCAGCCGAAAGAATACCTGTTGGCGGGCAAGATGCAGGTCGAGCAGACCCGCGCTCACCTCGACCCGAAGCGGCGACTCCATGTTGCCCGCGCATTGGTAGACGGCGCGTCGGCCAATATGATCCGCAACCTGAAATATTACGGCGGGCGCGGCCGCGACCTCGACGCCCATGTAGCGGCCATCGAACAGTACCGCCAGGGATTGGAAACGGTGAAAGACGTACCCATGCTGATGGGATTGGAAGGTAACTGCCGTCAGACGTACTATGCGGCCTTTGACCTGATCCTCAATGAGTTCGAGATGGGAGGGCGTGTGAAACAACCGCCCGGCAACGAAATAAATGCGCTTGTCTCTTTCGGCAATATGGTCTGTTACACGCAAGCGCTCGATGCCATATATCATACCCAACTCAACCCCACCATTTCCTTTCTGCATGAGCCCGGCGCACGGCGTTATTCGCTGGCGCTCGATGTGGCGGAAATATTCAAACCCATCCTGGTAGACCGCACGATTTTCACACTGGTCAACAAGCGGGAGATACAGGCCAAACACTTCGACAATGCGCTGAACGGCTGCTTTATGAACAATGCCGGCAAACAGATCTTCCTCAAAGCGATGGAAGAACGCCTGTCGGAAACCATACAACACCGGACACTGAAGAAAAAGGTATCGTACAAGTATTTGATCCGGCTGGAATGCTATAAAATTGCCAAGTATATCCTGGCGATGGAACCGGCGTATAAACCATTTAAAATCTGGTGGTGATGTATGTAATAGCCGTTTACGATGTCAACGAAAAGCGGGTGGGCAAAATGCTCAAACTTTGCCGCCGCTATTTGCATTGGGTGCAGAACTCCGTGTTTGAAGGTGAAATTACGGAAGTGAAATTGCGCGAATTGTCGCAAAAGGCACTCGACATCATGAATCCTGCAGAAGACAGCCTGATCATTTTCAGCAGCCGCGAAGCGCGCCGGCTCGAGAAAAATATATTAGGTTTGGAAAAAAACTCCTTGGACAAGTTTCTTTGAAAAGTCGTCGGTCTCCAGGTATTTTTGCATTATCGCAGGCCGACGACTTTTGTATGCTGAAAATGCAAAATTTCGGCGATTCAGAATTCTGAAATTCAGTCGTTTATATATTTTAGTCGGACGGCTTGTAATCGCACCTTATGGAATTGAAACCCATATTCGCCCTCATAGCCTGGTGCGCAGCAGGAACTTGTAATCGCACCTTATGGAATTGAAACACGACGGCGACACCTGGGGCGCACCGGGCGGGTGGGGCTTGTAATCGCACCTTATGGAATTGAAACATCAAAGTGGAAAAGGATGATACGATCCGCGTGGATGCTTGTAATCGCACCTTATGGAATTGAAACCTCCAAACAAATCGAAGCCCTCGAGCGCATCGAAGCTTGTAATCGCACCTTATGGAATTGAAACATTGTTCGCCGATTGTTCGACGAATGGTGCTGGATGCTTGTAATCGCACCTTATGGAATTGAAACGGTACTTCGATGAATTGGAGGTGACGGTCACAAGCAGCTTGTAATCGCACCTTATGGAATTGAAACACGGCTACTACGCCCACATGGTAAATTTCAACACGGCTTGTAATCGCACCTTATGGAATTGAAACATGCTGGTGGTGATGGTGGCGGTGATGCGGGCGCTGCTTGTAATCGCACCTTATGGAATTGAAACCACTGACGACGGCGCCACTTGGGGCGCGCCTGGCGCTTGTAATCGCACCTTATGGAATTGAAACGAAAAGACCGGGCGGCTTTTGAAAAAACAGTTTAGTCTTGTAATCGCACCTTATGGAATTGAAACCCAAAAAGAAATGGCGCGCTACCTTATCGAAGAAGACTTGTAATCGCACCTTATGGAATTGAAACTCGCTGGGGCTTCGGCGGGTAAAGTGGGGTTGGGGCTTGTAATCGCACCTTATGGAATTGAAACTCGGTGGTTTCGATGGCGAGTTGGCCGAGTAGTTGCTTGTAATCGCACCTTATGGAATTGAAACATCGAAGGTAGCATAGAGCGCCGCTACTTCCAAAGCCTTGTAATCGCACCTTATGGAATTGAAACCTGGTTAACGCCAGCGGGCTGGAACTTGCGGCAAATCTTGTAATCGCACCTTATGGAATTGAAACCACAATGCAAACGCTCGAAAGCCAACGCCGTGCTGGCTTGTAATCGCACCTTATGGAATTGAAACTATGGACAATTGCCACAAAACCTTACCAGGAAGCCCCTTGTAATCGCACCTTATGGAATTGAAACGACGAAAGGCCAATTTTCTCTGATAGACATGATAAACTTGTAATCGCACCTTATGGAATTGAAACGTGCGAAAACCCAGAAATTTTAAAAGAAATACTGCCCTTGTAATCGCACCTTATGGAATTGAAACGTCGTATAAGGGCGACAACAACGAGCGGACGGGGACCTTGTAATCGCACCTTATGGAATTGAAACAAAACTCGAAAAAGGCCGCGAACTCTTCGACGTATCCTTGTAATCGCACCTTATGGAATTGAAACCCAAATGGAGGCCTTCGGCCCCATGAACGGCACCTACTTGTAATCGCACCTTATGGAATTGAAACCCGTTTGGGGTGGTGGTGTGGAGTCCTTCGGCGATGCTTGTAATCGCACCTTATGGAATTGAAACGTGAGGCTGATGGGGTCGCCTGCATCGTCGGTCAGACTTGTAATCGCACCTTATGGAATTGAAACAAAGAAAACGCCCTGACGCCCGCGATGGTGCTGTGTCTTGTAATCGCACCTTATGGAATTGAAACCGACGGCCGCGGCGGCGCCAGGCGCTTGCATATCCTCTTGTAATCGCACCTTATGGAATTGAAACTCGGCTTGTAGGGCGAGGGCGACGCGCCAGGGGATTCTTGTAATCGCACCTTATGGAATTGAAACATGAGGTCTTTTGGTTTTAATCCTATGCCTGTTTTTCTTGTAATCGCACCTTATGGAATTGAAACCCAAAAAGAAATGGCGCGCTACCTTATCGAAGAAGACTTGTAATCGCACCTTATGGAATTGAAACTAGGTGAGGTCTTGCACGGTGATGGAAGCGGCCTCGTCTTGTAATCGCACCTTATGGAATTGAAACTTGCCATAGGCAAATCCGGTACCGACGAGGCTTTGTCTTGTAATCGCACCTTATGGAATTGAAACTCGATATCGGGCAATACATCGACTAACAATTTTGCAGCTTGTAATCGCACCTTATGGAATTGAAACTGGCCGCTTCACCACCACATTACGCGACACACTCGCCTTGTAATCGCACCTTATGGAATTGAAACACCTCTGACGGTGTTCGTAGTCTTTAAAATCGCAGCCTTGTAATCGCACCTTATGGAATTGAAACTCTATTGAAACTTCGAGACAGTTTAAAAGTCTCAGGCTTGTAATCGCACCTTATGGAATTGAAACTTGCAAGAAACGAAGCAAAGAGATCGCTTGAAGAGTCTTGTAATCGCACCTTATGGAATTGAAACGCATTCAATGATCAAAATATGCTCCATCCGCTCGTTGCTTGTAATCGCACCTTATGGAATTGAAACCTGTAATCCTTCAGGGCTTTTTCCACTACTGCGAGACTTGTAATCGCACCTTATGGAATTGAAACTTTTGAAAAAGTGCTCATCTGAGCGGTTTTCAAAGGCTTGTAATCGCACCTTATGGAATTGAAACTCAAATCGCCCGATAGCCGTCCATCCGCCTTCAGTCCTTGTAATCGCACCTTATGGAATTGAAACTCTTGGAAGTGCGTGGAGAAGCCGAGTGTCATGATGCTTGTAATCGCACCTTATGGAATTGAAACGGGCATGGTGCTGCGCGAGCCTGACCTCGAAACGCGCTTGTAATCGCACCTTATGGAATTGAAACTAATTAAGCGTTATACGGGCGGAAAAATAGGAATTCTTGTAATCGCACCTTATGGAATTGAAACTGAAATTTCCGGTTTGTGTGCTGCAATTGTGGCCAACTTGTAATCGCACCTTATGGAATTGAAACGTATGAAATACGGCCTGGATGTGTTCTCCGCAAGTGCTTGTAATCGCACCTTATGGAATTGAAACAGTTCATCGGCAAGCACCCATTTATTCGTTTTCATGCTTGTAATCGCACCTTATGGAATTGAAACGCGAATCGGTCGGAATTGATCAGAATCCGCCCAATCCTTGTAATCGCACCTTATGGAATTGAAACTCTATTGCGCTCGCCGCATCTCTGAGCGCATTGAACTTGTAATCGCACCTTATGGAATTGAAACTCACCAACGTCGTGATGAGTGCGGTTTCTGCCAGCTTGTAATCGCACCTTATGGAATTGAAACAAGAAAGGAAGCAAAGAAGCAGCAATTAAGTACGCTCTTGTAATCGCACCTTATGGAATTGAAACCCATGTGGCGGATACCGGCGGCTTTTGCTTGTGCACTTGTAATCGCACCTTATGGAATTGAAACATTCAAGATCGGCGCTTTCCGCATCGGCAATAAAGTCTTGTAATCGCACCTTATGGAATTGAAACCACCAAGTCTTCATGAACTCGGCATCCAACGCCCCAACTTGTAATCGCACCTTATGGAATTGAAACCACCAAGTCTTCATGAACTCGGCATCCAACGCCCCAACTTGTAATCGCACCTTATGGAATTGAAACTGACATTCTGGGACAAAGATTTTACATAAAATGCGCCTTGTAATCGCACCTTATGGAATTGAAACGCGCTACGGCGCTACGCACCGCCATTGGGCAATCGCCTTGTAATCGCACCTTATGGAATTGAAACACGCCGGCCACTGGTGGACAAAACCTTGCGCCGCATCCTTGTAATCGCACCTTATGGAATTGAAACTCATTTCAGGCACCACGAACTCACGCACTTCGGCTTCTTGTAATCGCACCTTATGGAATTGAAACAGGCGTTTTGCGCACTGGTCGAAGGTGCCGAATGTCTTGTAATCGCACCTTATGGAATTGAAACTTGGGATGCTCATGCTGAATCGCACGTCAGCGTAAGCTTGTAATCGCACCTTATGGAATTGAAACCATGGAGCGCCGCACAGGGCGCCGCACAGGGCGCAGCTTGTAATCGCACCTTATGGAATTGAAACTTCACATCCAGCGCGGATTGACGCACATCTTTCCCCTTGTAATCGCACCTTATGGAATTGAAACCCCTTTGACGCAAGTCCATATTGTGTTTCTCCGCACCTTGTAATCGCACCTTATGGAATTGAAACGAATATCAAACTCATTCTCCCACCTGCGCTGATTCACTTGTAATCGCACCTTATGGAATTGAAACTTCGCTGCAAGCGGATTACCTGTGTGGGGTGCTCGTCTTGTAATCGCACCTTATGGAATTGAAACAAGGAAGAGGTATGGAAAGACAAAGCCCTGCTAATACTTGTAATCGCACCTTATGGAATTGAAACTTTCTGCCCGATCTGCAAACAAAATAAACGATGCTACTTGTAATCGCACCTTATGGAATTGAAACAGAAAGGAGGGAGACAATCTTGATCTTGACGATCTCCTTGTAATCGCACCTTATGGAATTGAAACTTATTTGAAGTAGTCTGAGCCGACCGTTGGGGCGGCCTTGTAATCGCACCTTATGGAATTGAAACACGCTTTTTGCGCCTTGGTGGCTGGCGCAGAATGTCCTTGTAATCGCACCTTATGGAATTGAAACAGGAAAACGATCAGGGCGGCCCTATTGACTACGAACTTGTAATCGCACCTTATGGAATTGAAACGAAAATATGAGGCAAAGAGGTGGCATGATGGGAAGTCTTGTAATCGCACCTTATGGAATTGAAACGAATGAATTACCCAACGGTAACCTCAAGATTACCATCTTGTAATCGCACCTTATGGAATTGAAACAGGGATAAGGATGGCAATATGAGATATGTGAATCTGCTTGTAATCGCACCTTATGGAATTGAAACGCTAATAGGCTATAAGGAAGCGATCTGGCCGATGGACTTGTAATCGCACCTTATGGAATTGAAACTGCAAGACTGGATTTTTGACTGCGATTACTCTAAACTTGTAATCGCACCTTATGGAATTGAAACCTGCGAGGCACTTTTCGCGCCTACACGTCCATTCCCCTTGTAATCGCACCTTATGGAATTGAAACCTGCACGAGGTATGCGTGTACTTAGTGCGAAAGCGCTTGTAATCGCACCTTATGGAATTGAAACTTTATTGGTGGAATGGCGTTTTCACGAGCATATTTTCTTGTAATCGCACCTTATGGAATTGAAACGATTTCAGAACAAATCGAGGTGAGCGAGCGAACTGTCTTGTAATCGCACCTTATGGAATTGAAACCTGTGCTGCGCGAAGCGCCTGCGGAGATACACTTGCAGCTTGTAATCGCACCTTATGGAATTGAAACGAATTAGGCGATGTGTTCGTCGAGTTCGGCGACAACGGCTTGTAATCGCACCTTATGGAATTGAAACACGTGGATGACGGTGAGGGGCTGTCCGGTTCGGAATCTTGTAATCGCACCTTATGGAATTGAAACTGGGCACCCTGGAAGATGGTGGTGATCCATCCGAACACTTGTAATCGCACCTTATGGAATTGAAACTTGTGGGATTCCCAAATGAGCACGTGTTTGAATCTCCTTGTAATCGCACCTTATGGAATTGAAACGCGGATGGGGGAGTTGTCGTCGTTGAAGATGGCGTCCTTGTAATCGCACCTTATGGAATTGAAACTGAAATCCTGCGTGGTCATCTGCAGCGGGATATATCCTTGTAATCGCACCTTATGGAATTGAAACCGACGTAGTTATAATGGCTGCGTCACCCCCGCGAAACTTGTAATCGCACCTTATGGAATTGAAACTCAGTAAAAACCCCAGATTGCACAGTGCCAAATGTTCTTGTAATCGCATCTTATGGAATTGAAACTTCGGAGCTGAACGCCGCTACCGGCGCTGCGCCGATCTTGTAATCGCACCTTATGGAATTGAAACTTTTGAAATTGTGTTGCTTCAATGTGGCGCTGGTGGCTTGTAATCGCACCTTATGGAATTGAAACGCGTAGGCACATTCACCCACCAGGGCTGCTACTCGCTTGTAATCGCACCTTATGGAATTGAAACAAGGTGTTTCGCAAGGGGGAGGCCGGGGGCCAGCGCCTTGTAATCGCACCTTATGGAATTGAAACCCGAACAGCGACACGTGCACCATATTCTCCCGCATGCTTGTAATCGCACCTTATGGAATTGAAACGATTGGGCGAACATTTTAAACGGGAAAAGCAGTAGACTTGTAATCGCACCTTATGGAATTGAAACATCCATCCGGGAACATAGAAATCCTGGAAGGACAAACTTGTAATCGCACCTTATGGAATTGAAACGCGAATACTACGTCGTGGAAAACGCCGAATCCTCCGCTTGTAATCGCACCTTATGGAATTGAAACTTTCTACCACGACGCCACCGGCAACCACGCCACCGGCCTTGTAATCGCACCTTATGGAATTGAAACTCGTTTCGTCCACGATGGTGAGCACTGCGCCTTCTTCTTGTAATCGCACCTTATGGAATTGAAACGCGTATGCTCGCTGAGAAAAACCTGAAAGCATTATACTTGTAATCGCACCTTATGGAATTGAAACCCGAACGTGCGTGCGATCTGTCCGAGGTCGTAGTCTCTTGTAATCGCACCTTATGGAATTGAAACGAAAAACGAACTGATTCCCCAGGCCACCGACGCTACTTGTAATCGCACCTTATGGAATTGAAACAAAAAAACACGACAGAATGACACATCAACAGATCGCCTTGTAATCGCACCTTATGGAATTGAAACATAGAAATCATGCGGCAAAGGTGCCTCGACCCCTGCTTGTAATCGCACCTTATGGAATTGAAACTACAAGCCGCCGGTGAAGTACGACAACTTCATCACACTTGTAATCGCACCTTATGGAATTGAAACACGGTGAGCGTGGTCGGAACGGGGACGGACTTTAAGCTTGTAATCGCACCTTATGGAATTGAAACGCGAATGTCGCATCGTGTGCCTCACCGACTCAGGGCACTTGTAATCGCACCTTATGGAATTGAAACCAAGGAGAACAGCGGCGAGGCCGAATTTCAGCCCTACTTGTAATCGCACCTTATGGAATTGAAACTTGCGGATGAAACGCTTCTGTATCTGTTGGAATAGGCTTGTAATCGCACCTTATGGAATTGAAACTCGGCATCAAGGTCGGAGGCTTTCAGCGCCTCAAATCTTGTAATCGCACCTTATGGAATTGAAACTAGAGTTCTCGGTACGCCTGATTGAACAGCGTGAAGCTTGTAATCGCACCTTATGGAATTGAAACGTCTGATTAAGGAAAGATTGACTTGTGCTGTATGACTTGTAATCGCACCTTATGGAATTGAAACGTGGCTTTCACGAAGCGGAGGCGGAATGGCTTTTCGCCTTGTAATCGCACCTTATGGAATTGAAACGGTGGAGGCATTTGCTGACGGCATAGGCGATTGTTCTTGTAATCGCACCTTATGGAATTGAAACTCTTAGCGTTGAGTGGATTAGCGTGTTTGTAGTGGGCTTGTAATCGCACCTTATGGAATTGAAACCTGAAAACCAACCAGATACACCAGAAGCACCAGCCTTGTAATCGCACCTTATGGAATTGAAACGTGCAAGATAAGCCGACATCAGCACCCCTGTCAGCCTTGTAATCGCACCTTATGGAATTGAAACGCTTTTAGTGGCTTTACTTCTGCCATGATGCGTTAACTTGTAATCGCACCTTATGGAATTGAAACCCAACAAGGGTATCGGTACCCATCGAGGCGTTCGCCTTGTAATCGCACCTTATGGAATTGAAACCACCAACTGGATCATATGGTACCGCGACGGCATCACCTTGTAATCGCACCTTATGGAATTGAAACATCAGGAGGCTTTCAGGGACGCTGTACGGCCCGCTGTCTTGTAATCGCACCTTATGGAATTGAAACTTTTTCAACTCATTGCAGAAAAAGCCCTCCATGAAACTTGTAATCGCACCTTATGGAATTGAAACGCGAATACATCGCAACAACATGAGCAAACTCGTCACCTTGTAATCGCACCTTATGGAATTGAAACCTTCACCACCACATTGCGCGACACCCTTGCCCTGCGCTTGTAATCGCACCTTATGGAATTGAAACAAAAAAAACGGGCAATGATCAACCCATACCACAACCCTTGTAATCGCACCTTATGGAATTGAAACACATAGGCAGATGTCCCTGGCTGAAAAATGTTGCAGCTTGTAATCGCACCTTATGGAATTGAAACGGCAGAGTGGTGTCAATGACGCTGATTTGTTCAGGCTTGTAATCGCACCTTATGGAATTGAAACTAGAAACCCGGCGCGCCATCTGCGCCGGCTGCCCGTCTTGTAATCGCACCTTATGGAATTGAAACGGCCTGATCGGATTTTGTTTTGTGAATAATAACACGCTTGTAATCGCACCTTATGGAATTGAAACTTTCTGTTATTTTTGGCACTAAATTGTTACTTGTAACTTGTAATCGCACCTTATGGAATTGAAACATTTTCAAGAGCAGAGCAACGACTTCTTTCACGCCGGCTTGTAATCGCACCTTATGGAATTGAAACAACTCAAACGGGTGAAATGAAAGCAGCCGGCATTTTCTTGTAATCGCACCTTATGGAATTGAAACCTGTAGTTGTCGCTTGCGCCGATAATCCGGTTAAGACTTGTAATCGCACCTTATGGAATTGAAACGATACATCCAGATTGGGAAAGGCAGCGGTTCGTTTCCTTGTAATCGCACCTTATGGAATTGAAACATGTGCGCAAGTTCAGCTGATCCGCCGCCACCCCTTCTTGTAATCGCACCTTATGGAATTGAAACAATGAAAATCTCATGGGAACTGATGCAGGATAGCCTTGTAATCGCACCTTATGGAATTGAAACTGAAAGACGACAAGCGCGGCGTTGTTACCAATCTCTTGTAATCGCACCTTATGGAATTGAAACGTCGTTTGGCCGTGCCCAGTTGTTTATTTCTTTGCTTGTAATCGCACCTTATGGAATTGAAACAACGATGCGAAGATGGCGCGGTTGCCGCCCTGCAGCTTGTAATCGCACCTTATGGAATTGAAACACCGCTGCCGTCGTCGCATTCGTCACGATCAATCCTTGTAATCGCACCTTATGGAATTGAAACTGTTCAGACAAAGGCAAGAAAATGGAAGGGTTTTGCTTGTAATCGCACCTTATGGAATTGAAACATATCTCACCTACAAACACACCATCACGGAAGCCTCTTGTAATCGCACCTTATGGAATTGAAACTTTCAAAGAATTGCGCAATTTTCTCAGCCACGCCACCTTGTAATCGCACCTTATGGAATTGAAACACGATAGAAACTTTGCAAACCAGAGAGCAGGTAAACCTTGTAATCGCACCTTATGGAATTGAAACTATTCATACTATCCACAGCAACCACCCGTCTGTACACTTGTAATCGCACCTTATGGAATTGAAACATTCATCGAAGTACCCGGTGATCGGGTTTAGTATAACTTGTAATCGCACCTTATGGAATTGAAACATGGTTTCAAAGTTGATGGAAACCGTGTCTCCCTGACTTGTAATCGCACCTTATGGAATTGAAACACCCACACTAAGGACGTGCTCGCAAGCCCACCCGGCTTGTAATCGCACCTTATGGAATTGAAACATGCAATATCGGGGGCCTTTTTTGAAAAGCGAACAGGCTTGTAATCGCACCTTATGGAATTGAAACGATATTTGGGGCGGTCTTTCGATGGCGGATCGCCGGCTTGTAATCGCACCTTATGGAATTGAAACTTTGAGGGCCGGGGCGGAGTGTGACTAAACTGTTTTCTTGTAATCGCACCTTATGGAATTGAAACATTGTTGTAAAAAAACAATCGCCTATGCCGTCAGCACTTGTAATCGCACCTTATGGAATTGAAACATGATGCGAAGTCAGGTATCGCTTACTTCGACCTGCCTTGTAATCGCACCTTATGGAATTGAAACATCGTGGCGGTAGCCGAATGACTGCACACGCTTCCTTGTAATCGCACCTTATGGAATTGAAACATTCTTCTACGGTAGCCACGCCCAGGACACGTTTCACCTTGTAATCGCACCTTATGGAATTGAAACCAGTAAGAGCATCCGCGTCGACTTCGCCTACTATGTCTTGTAATCGCACCTTATGGAATTGAAACTTTCTGTGTGGTTTGATTCAGGCGGCGGCTCCAGGTCTTGTAATCGCACCTTATGGAATTGAAACACGCCTTTCCGGCATTCTTCCGGGCGCTTGGCGCGGCTTGTAATCGCACCTTATGGAATTGAAACAAATGACCGCCCTCTTTCTAATCCTGCTGGCTTACTCTTGTAATCGCACCTTATGGAATTGAAACCTAACGCCAACCTGCCAGGTGTAGGTACATTTGCCGGCTTGTAATCGCACCTTATGGAATTAAAACCCAACACCGAGCAATACGAGGAAATCTTATAATCCCACCCAAATGAACTAAAATAAAAAACCAGGCCGCTCCGGATTCCCCGAAGCGGCCTGCGCTTTGATTCCAATACCAATCGTACCCCCTCTTACCGCTCCAACACGAACCGTACTATCGCTCGTTCTCCATCTGTCGCGATGACATCCAGCGCATACAAACCATTTGCCAAATGCTCCGGCAATGGAACGGGCTGCGGTGCAGCATCGGCTGTCAGGGAGATGTCCATCACTTGTTGTCCGCTTGCACCCAATATCCGGATGCGCACTTCTTCGCCTTTCCAGGTGGACAGGTCGGCGTAAAGCGTCCCGCTCGTCGGATTGGGGAATATCCGCAGGAATGAACCTGCTTGTGCCTGTTGCCCGGGTTTGGGCATCGGGGTGACGGGACAATAGAAAGTATTGATGTGCGCTTCGTAGGACAATTGATTTTCCAAACGACCGGTAACGTGGATGTAATCCGGTTCAGCCTGGGCCGGCAAAGTATAATAGAAAATATCCGATTCGCCGTTGGCCATGCCGGGAGTAATGGATTTCCACCGGATCGAATAGAACGGCGAGAAATTCGGATTGCGCACCTGGTATTGCCGGCCACTGGACGCAGTATAAACTGTGTTATCTGCGGGCGCAGTCGCTGTCACACCATTCGGCAGTTGAAAAGCGGTGTAAATCAATTTAGAAGAACAGGTGTTCGTCACCCTGATCCGGTAGGTTCTGTCCAGGTCGGTATTTTGCGTGATGGTGAGCAATTCGTACTTCAAACAGCCGATGGTTTTAACATCGCAGGCCGTATCCGCGCCGCTTACGATGACGTTGAAACAACAGGAAGCCGTATTTCCGCAACTGTCGGTAGCCATATAGCACACCTGGGTAGTGCCGACCGGGAAGGCGCTCCCGGAAGGCAGGCCGGCTGTCAGTTCGAGCACGATGCCCGGGCAGGTGCAATCGGTGGTGGCTGTCGGCGAAGCGTAGTTCACAATGGCTGAAGCCGAACCGCCGGGTGCTGAAACCGCAATGTTTGCCGGACAGTTGATGGCGACATTCATGCCGACGCAATTGCAATTCTTCGTCTCCAGGCGCAGGGTGTCCGTCGTCAGCGAACAACCATCCGGCGTAGTGCCGGTCAGGCTATAGTCGCCGTTTTGCGTCACGATCAGACACTGGCCGGTTTCTCCGGGTATCGGCATTCCATTCATGTTCCATTGATAAGAAGCCAGCCCATCCGGTCCGCAGATCGTATCGGGGTCGCAGACTTCATAACAACCCACCGGCACCAGGCAGAGATCGGGTTGCGGATAAATGATGGCCGCGGCCGAACTCTGGCAGCCCGTGACGGTATCTCTCCCGACCGCAATATAAGTCCCCGCTTGCTGAACGACGGTGAAAAAGCCGGTAGCGCCGTTGCTCCAGGCGTATACCACATCGGGCTGAATGGGATTGACCTGGAGCGTGACAGGAACCCCCTCGCAGTCGTCCGGCGTAATGATGACGCCAAATGACGGAGATGACACGACCGATACATCGAACGGAGCAGATGTGGCTGAACAAAGCGTATTGCCATCCGTGACCTGTACCGTATATGGGGAAGCCAGATTATAGTCGCAAACAGAAGTGAACGGGAGGTTTGAACCGGCGATTGGGCCGCTGGCATCATACCACTGGTACGACCAGGCACTGCCCAAAGGCGCCCGCAGCTGGATACAGCCGCTGTTGCAGATGTAGTGACTGCCTGAAATAACAGTGGATGGCAAAGGCAGCATCACAACGGTCACCGCATCGGGTGTCATGGTACAGCCGTCGGGGCCCGTCACCGTGACGCTGTAATCGCCACTGGTGGTGACGTTAATGGATTGCGTGGTTTCGGAAGTGGACCACAGGTAGGTATACCCCGTTCCCGATGGCGCTGTCAGGGTCACTGTCGCGCCGTCGCAGACTGTAAGACCGGGAGCGGCCGTGATCACGTCGTCGGGCGGCAATGGATTGACCGTCAGTGGGAATACTGCTGTGTTGGTGCAGCTTCTCGCATCCGTTACGGTCAGGGTTACATTGTAGGAACCGGTGGCCACATAGGTGTGATAGGGGCTCGGGCTGGCATTTTCGGCCATATCGCTGAAATCCCAGAACCACGACACGATGGAGGGGCCGGCAGCACTGAAAAGGATAGATTTGTCTACACAGTACGGGCTGGGTGCGGCCGTTATCACCGGCACGGGAGCGCCACCCGCAGTGACCTGCTTTTCGACCGTCGCCTGGCAGCCGGAAGCATCACTGACCGTCAGGGTGACGTCGTAAGTGCCGGGTCCCGGATAGGTGTGCACCGGATTTTGCAGGTTCGATGTGTTGCCGTCGCCAAACGACCACAACCAACTGATGGGCGAAATAGCGGACATATCGGTGAAGGTTACCGTTTCGCAGACAAAAGAGGATTTAAAGTTGGCGACCAAAGGAACGTTGACCGTTTGTACCACACCCACCAGACAGAAGCCTGGCCCCGAGAGTTCGGGTACGGTGGCAATGAGGACGACTTCATGCGGTCCGGCGGTGGTATACGCGTGTATGGCATTGGCCAAGGTACCGCTGTTCGCATTGTTGTTGGGATCGTCAAAATCCCATCCCTCGAGCGTCACATTGGGGCTGGCAGAAACTGTGAAATCCACGACGTAGCATTCGGGTGTTTGATTGACCGCCGTAAAGGACAATGTAAACGGCTGCGATGTGCAGGTCCCGCCCATTCCGCCGCTTCCGGAACAGTCTATTTGCCTGATTTCCACCGGATCGGAGGTAGCGGTACAACCGAAGGCATCGGTTACCACAACCTGATAATTGAACGAAGCAATAATGTTGGTATTGAGGTGTAAAAATGAGATCGAGTTACCCACTGATATACCATCGCGGAACCATTCGAAGCTAAACCCCGGCCCATCCTGCGCCGTCAGGGTGACGGAAGCCGGATTGGTCAGGCATATCAATTTTACACTGGTTTGAGGGGACACAATTTTGGCTACAGGCCCCGCTACAGCCTCGTAGCTGTCGCTGGCCGTGCAACCGTTCGCATCGGTCGTCGTGACCGAATAGTCGCCGTTGGCGGAAATGGTGACCGTTTGGGTCGTGGCGCCTCCGACAGACCACAGATACGAAGTAAAACCGGCGCCTGCGTCGAGCGTCACCGGATTGCCCGTGCAGAATGGCCCTGTCGGAGCGATGACCGGCGCTACCGGTGCGAATACTTCGATCGTGCGGGTGGTGATGAGGGCGACACCGCACAACTCGACCGTCAGCGTCAAATCTGCCGTGCCCACGTCATTGTTCCATTGTATCTGCACATCCGGGGTGCCCTGGCCGTTGGCTACGCTGCCCAGGAATGCGGGCGTTACTGACCAGGTATATGTGGCGTCAGGGTGTTGCAAAGGGCTGGCGGAGTAATTTTGAAGGCTGTTGATACAGGCGATGGGGCCGTCAATGGTCACCGGGCTGTTCAGTAGTTTGGGCGCGAGCGTCAGTTCAAACGGCTCTGAAAAGCAGTAGGGCGTTGATAACAGCGATTGTTTCAGGGCAAGGCTGTAGGGCCCCGTCGCATCCCACGTTACTTCAATCGAAGTGCTGTTGTAATAAGCCGCTGTGCCGCCGGTAACCGTCCAGTCGAATCCGACGCCCGCCTCGGACGTCTGCCCGGTATAGGTATAAGTTCCGCCCGGACAAATGTCGGCCGGCCCATTTATACCGATCGGTTTGGGTACCTCGATCACCTCTACCGCTCTGCTGGCCGATGCATTGCAATAAAGTGTTGGGTCAGTGGGCACTGCCGTCACCACAAATGTTCCGGAGTTGGGCCAGTCCACAGAAATGGCGCCGGTTCCCTGTCCGCTGAAAGTTGCGGGAGGGCTGATGCTCCAGGTGTAATTGGTGCCGGGAGAGGCAAATAGAGAGGTCGGAGAATAGATGCATTCCAGCGCCGGCCCTGCGATTTCAAAACGGGGTTTGACCTCTACGGCGAGGCTGGCGGCGCCCGTACAATCCGCCGGATCATGCCCTGGCAAACCGCCGAGGAAATCACTGTAATATTGTACATTGATGGACCCGCTGCCGGCGCCAAACCAAAACACCGTCACTGTATTGGTCCCCTGACCGGAAATGATCTCGCCGTTCAACACTTCCCATTCGTAGTGCGCGCTGATCCATTTTTGCACGGTGTAGGTGGCGGTGGCTTCGTTGCACACCGTTGCGGGGCCGTTGATGGTTGTGGTCGCAGACAGGATCGGCACCGTGACACTGACTGTATCTGCGCAGTACAGGTCGTCGCAGCCTTCTACGTACAGGGATACGGTGCCGGTCGGGCCTCCGCCCCATTGAACCGCAATACGGTCTGTCCCTTGTCCGCTAAAAGCCAGCGGCATACCATTTTCATCCTTAACCGACCAAGTGTAGGTGCTGCAATTGGCGGCGTCAGTCCAGTATTCGGTATTGTCGTTGGCGCAAAGCGTGGAGATACAGTAAATGTTTGGCGCCTGCAGGGGTTCTACTACAAGCTCCATACAGATAGTATCCGTACAGCAGCATAAAAGATCGCCGGGTTGCTGTTGCTTTAAGTTGTCGTTCGGCGGGGCGTTTTTATTCTCATTAGGGATGTTCGTCTCATAGTTTTGGCGGGTGACGACGAGGCAGACGGTGTAGGTGCCGGGAGCCGTGTATTCGTGCGTCGGCGCGAACATGGAGGACGTCTGCCCGTCGCCGAAATCCCAGAAAAAGCCGTCGCCGCCGGTAGATGTATTGTTAAAGGTGACCGGTTCGTTCAGACAAACCGAATTGGGCGCTTCAAAATCCGCCACAGGGCCTTCCAGAATATCAACGCAGACTAACTTCAATACGGATTCGCCGGCGCTGTTGACAGTCGTCAGCAAGACGGTACCGTTGCCTTTAGGCCCCCAACTTACCCGGATCTCGGCCGGATTGGAGCCCGGCACGAAGGTGCCGCCGGATACCGACCAGGTGTAGGTATAGCCCGGATTGTAGGGAACGTAGTAGATGGCTTCGGAATTTTCACAGGCGTTGGCACACTGCTGCCCTCCATTGTCGGACGGTGGCAGATCATCGAGGTTGACAAAATAGCAATCCGGTTTGCAAAGAACCGTTATCACGACGTTGGCGGAGCAAATACCGGCACAATCGTCGTAATAATACGTCAGAAAATGCTGTCCGCAACATTCCGGCGAACCGGAAAAGAACAGTTGTCCATTCGGTTCCAAAAAGAAACACAGTGAATCACCACTTAAATAGGTGTGAACAAACGCACCCGGCGATATGGAGTCGTTGTCGGTCACGTTGTAATTGAAACTTTGTCCCAACGTGATGGTGAGGAAATCATCTGCCGCAACGATGATCTGAGCGGAGGACTGAGCGGGCAATAACGGCAGCATTAAGAGAAGAATGTACCCAATTGTTTTTTTCATTTTGCAAGATTTGGATTCGTTAAAAATGTTGTGTAATGGCAGATCCCGCTTCCACAGGCAATAAAAAAAGTCCCTTCGCGGCCCGGCAGCCGGCAAGTGGGGCGATTTATGCGGTACAGGGAATTTACAACGCGGGATTTATTTAAGTTAGCGAACCCAAAATTATTTCAATACATAAGCACATCGCAATGTCACTTATCATTTGTATTATTGACTTTTGTCATTGGTAGAATATTCTTTACGATCATATTTTTGTCCGGTTTTTTTCTTGCGATTTTTGCCTTGAAAAATTAATATATGTTAATTTTGAGGTTTAAAAGGAGATTTTTTCATTTTTTAACCTAAAAGATATTGAAATGAAAGAATTTATTGCCGGGATATTTGAAAAGCTGATAAAGGCTTTGGCCGATTGGGCAGATAAATGCCTTCCGGTTTACAATCCGAATGCGTGGAATGACAATAACGGGATACAACGCAACAACAATTGTTATAACTACGGATGCGATATCCGGACAGATACTTTTGCGCAACCGGGAGAAGCGCATGGAATATATCTTGGCTCCAACAATCTAAACTGTAATGACGTGTTGAATGCCGCTATTGCCGATGGCTTGGTGGTCGTTGAATGCGACAAAGGATGCGGGTGCAGCGATTGCCACCATCAGGTCGCTCTCGTCATTTGGCCGGGTGTGGATTACCATTGGTACCGCCTGGATAAAGACGGGAAATGGTCCCACAAACCCGGTAGAACACCCGCAACCAATCTTGACAACAGCGGTAACCTGATAAATGACCCGAGAACGGCTGACAGAGGGAATTATACTGAATTTTGCGGATGTTTTTGCGTCAATAAAAGCAAGGTAAGTATCACATAACCGGCTTATGCGAATGCAGGCTATTTTTATAATTTGTTTTTTGATCGGAATCGGGTGCGAATCACCCAAAAAAAACAAAGTCATGGAAAAACAGGAAAATGCCATCACGATCACAATAGGCGTTTATTCCGGACGGCGCAATCCGGAAATGCCGTTGGGAGACAATAAGTCAAGGGAACTTCTGAACATGCTGAAGAAGGCAAAAGGTGGAGAATCAATTCACCAGCCACCTCCGGCCAAACTGGGTCAGTTTTATGGCTATTATATTCAACTGCCACAAAATGTCTCCAAAGAATATGGACTTTCGAGCGAATATAATGTCTATTACGGTGTTGTGACCGAGATCAGCGGCCGGGAAGAGCACCATTGGAGGGATACGAATAAGGTAGAACAATACCTGACAGAACTCGCATTTGAGCAGGGGTATGGAGAATTGCTTGAGAAATTTGGCGTGAAGAAACCGTCGAAGAGAAATTAAACCTACCAATCGATGGAAGGCACGCACCTGCATAATAATTCTTCAGGCCGGGAAAAGGTTGTAAAAACCCACGCTGGATGGTGTGTTTCTTTGATCAGCAGTCTTATACGAATTTATCAAAAATCCCTTTCCGGCCAAATCCGGTCGAGGCGATGCCGTTTCAACCCAACGTGTTCACAATTCGCCCTCGACGCCCTTTCAAAATACGGACTTGTAAAAGGAATTACGCTTTCAATGAGGCGTATTGCCCGTTGTAACCCCGGCTCGGCCGGCGGCGATGATCCGGTGCCGTGATTCCCCAAATTCGGGGATTCGGCAGGCGGCAATGATCCGGTGCCGTGAATATTCCCTAAATGCGGGGATGTAGCATTACACCGCCGGTTCCCGGACATTCGCCATGCTGACGATGTGTTCGTTCGGCATATCGCTTTCGATCAGGCCGTCGCGCATGCGCACGATGCGGTGGGCGTGGAGGGAGATATCGTGCTCGTGGGTGACAAGGATCACGGTGTTGCCCGCCTTGTGGATCTGCTCGAACAGTCCCATGATCTCATAAGACGTTTTGGTATCGAGGTTACCCGTCGGCTCGTCGGCAAGGATGATGGCCGGGTCATTGACGAGGGCGCGGGCTACGGCTACGCGCTGGCGCTGGCCGCCGGAAAGTTCGTTGGGTTTGTGCATGACGCGGTCTCCGAGTCCCACTGCTTCGAGGGTTTTGCGGGCTTTTTCGAGGCGTTCTTCCTTGCCGAGACCTGCATACACGAGGGGAAGCGCTACGTTTTCGAGGGCTGACAAGCGCGGCAGCAGGTTGAAGGTCTGGAATACAAAACCGATTTGTTTGTTGCGCACTTCGGCCAGCTCGCCGTCGTCCATCGTGCTGACCTCGATACCATTGAGCCAGTATTCGCCGCTGGTGGGTGAGTCGAGGCAGCCGAGCAGGTTCATAAGCGTGGATTTGCCGCTGCCCGAAGGCCCCATGAGGGCGACGTACTCGTTTTTTTTGATATCGAGCGAAACGTCTTTGAGGGCTTCCACTCTTTCGGCGCCCATGATGTAAGTTTTATTGAGGTGTTTTATCGAAATAAGCATGCGGCAGATGGTTTGCCCGCCGAAGCAGTAGCGCAGGCGGGATATGGTGACTATGTTTTTTTTCTTCTCCGGAACACGAGGCCGAGTACGGCAGCGAAGGCGCCGGCAATAAGTACGGTGAATTCTTTGATGATGTGGGGGAATAAGAAATGGGCAATGAGGAAAAGCGCCAATCCGACCGCAGCGAATATGGCAATCCAGAAAAACATACTTTTCCCTTGTGTCGGATTTCCTGCCATTCGATAGTAAAAATTGTAAAGTGTTAATGTATCATTTTTGGCACGCGGAAAAATTGTCCGTCGTGCCGGGGGGCATTTTGCAGGGCTTCGGTCCGGGGTAGTTGGTTGGCGATGACGTCGTCGCGCAGTGCCTCCGCTTCTTCATTCAGGTACACCAGCGGTTCTACGCCGGTGGTATCCAGTTCGCGGAGTTTGTCCACCATGTCGAGGAAACGTTGCAAGTCGGCGGTCAGTTTTTCGCGTTCCGCGTCGTCGAGTTTCAAGCGGGCCAATCTTTCCAGGCCCGAAATAAGGGAGGCATTGATTTGCATGGAAAAAGCTTAGATGTTTGTGCCATGTTCTTCGTTGAACGTGGCCTGTTGTCCCATGAAGGTGTTGGATGTTGATAAATAAAAAGAGTTTACCGCCCCATGCTTTTGCCGACTGTTTTACCTTCGCTGCGCACAAACATACAGCGATGAACCCAGGTTTTCCCTCAGACAAGACACTTATCAAACATGTTGCTTTGGCCGGCAATATCGGCGCCGGCAAAACCACGCTCTGCGAAATCCTTGCCCGCCATTTCGGATGGGACGTGCATTACGAAGATACGGAAAACAATCCATATTTGTCCGATTTTTACTTAGACATGAAGCGCTGGTCGTTCAACCTCCAGGTTTTTTTTCTGTCGAGCCGCTATCAGCAGATGCTTCGCATCCAACAGGGCAACCGCACAGTGGTGCAGGACCGCACGATTTACGAGGACGCATTCATTTTCGCTCCGAACTTAGCCGACATGGGGCTGATGGAACGCCGCGATTTTGAAAATTATACCACACTTTTTCAGTCCATCATTTCCCAGATCAAAGCGCCCGACCTGCTCATCTATCTGAAAGCCAGCATCCCGACGCTGGTGGAACACATCCAGAGCCGTGGCCGCGATTACGAAGGCAGTATCAGCATCGAGTATCTCAAACGCCTCAATGAACGCTACGACAACTGGATTGGTAACTATCGCGAAGGCCGGCTTTTGGTCATCAACGTTGACCAGTTCGATTTCTCCAACAACCAGGAACACGCCGCCAAAGTACTCGAAATGGTGCAGGCGGAGTTGCACGGGTTGTTTTAAGTTATAAAGGAAACCATGAACGTCGACACCCTCACCGGCCTGCTCTATCATACTTACAACAGCCTGTTTCTAAGCCTGCCTTTCCGGGTCATAGAGCAGACGGGGGCGCACTTGCCATTGTTCAGTCATCATTGCAAGGCCGGTTTTGAGGCGGGGCAGAGTCCGGTAGCCATTGTAGAGTCGTTCTGGAAAGAATATTTCGAGGAGGCAACCCCGAAAGAGCGGGTGGATCAACTTTTTCATTTTGTGCAGTATGCGGAGCGCCAGGTGGTTTTGTTCGATTCGGTCGAAGATGCCCTGTTTGCCCAAACGCACGACCTGGGAGGTCCGGGTTCGGTAAAACACCTGTTGACCCGCCTCGACACAGAAGACCTGAAAAAAAAGTTACTGGAAAAGGTTCGATCATTCAGCCTGCGCCTGGTACTTACGGCGCATCCAACGCAATTTTATCCCGGCAAGGTGCTGGGCATCATCAACGACCTTGGCGTCGAGATCGAGAACCACCGTTTGGAGCGAATTCGCCTGTTGCTCATGCAGTTGGGGAAAACGGCGTTTGTCAACCGCCAGAAACCCACCCCTTACGACGAAGCCATCAGCCTGGGCTGGTACCTCGAAAACGTTTTTTACCAAACCCTGCCCGATATCTTGTTCCGGCTCCTGCACGGTCTGGATCAGGATGTGGCGGCGTTTGAAAACCCGGGTTTGCTGGCGCTCGGCTTCTGGCCGGGCGGCGACCGCGACGGCAATCCCTCCGTCACGGCTGACACGACCCTGCTGGTAGCCCGGCGCCTGCGGGAAGGCGCCTTGCGCGGCTATTACCGGGATATTCGCCAATTGCGCCGCCGGCTGACATTCCGGAGTGTGGAGGATTTTATCGCCACCGCGGAAAAAAAACTGTACAACACCCTTTACCAACCCGACGACCCGGAAACGTATACCTCCTGCGAAGAACTATTGCGTGAACTGAAATCAGCGCGCGAAGCGCTCGACAAAGACCCGGACAGCCTTTATCTCACGGAATTCAAAGACGAACTCGACCGTTTTATCCTGAAAGTCAGGGTGTTCGGTTTTTATTTCGCCAGTCTCGATATCCGCCAGGACAGTCGCAAGCACAGCGAGGTGTGGCAGGCGATCTGGCAGAACTGGAACGAGAAATTTCCCTGGTACGACGCCGCAGAATTTCTCCGGGCTGATGAAGAAACGAAGATGAATCGCCTGCTGACTACCAATTTCCACCTCGACGAGAACGACTTCGCCGATCCTTTCGTGAAGGAAACCATCCGGTCATTCCGCTCCATCGTTGAGATACAGAGCAACAATGGCGAACCGGGTTGCCACCGTTACATTATCAGCAACTGTCAAAGTGCCCTCAACGTCGCCGAAGTGCTGGCACTTGCCCAATTGACGTGGCCCAATCCGCAATCCGCAATCCGAAATCCGCAATCCGAAATCCCCAATCCCCAATCCCCAATTCCCCTCGACATCGTACCGCTTTTCGAGACCATTGACGACCTCGCAGCCTGCGGGGAGATCATGCTCCGGCTCTATAAAAACGAACACTATGCCCGGCACCTGGCAGCCCGCAACAAGGTGCAACACATCATGCTCGGATTTTCCGACGGCACCAAAGACGGCGGATACCTGCGCGCCAACTGGAGCATCTACCGCGCCAAGCAGGAACTGACCCGGGTAAGCCGTGCGCAGGGTATCACGGTCATTTTCTTCGACGGCCGGGGCGGCCCGCCCGGTCGCGGCGGTGGCAACAATGCCAGTTATTACGCCGCGCATGGCCAGGATATCGAAAATCACGCGATCCACGTCACCATTCAGGGACAAACAGTCAGCAGTACTTATGGCACACAAGCCGCCGCGACCTTCAACATCGAACATTTGCTGACGGCAGGACTGGAAAATTATCTCTTTCCCGACCATGCCAAAGAACTCAGAGAAGCGGATCGCAAATTGATGGATGCGCTTGCCGATGCGGCCTACGAAGCATACCTGACGTTAAAAAACCACCCCGACTTCGTCCCGTATCTGGAAAAAATGACACCATTGAAATGGTATGGCGACACGAATATCGCCAGCAGGCCGACAAAGCGAAGCGGTGGAGCAGAGCTGAAACTGGAAGACCTGCGGGCCATTCCTTTTGTGGGTGCTTGGGCCCAAATGAAGCAGAATGTACCGGGTTACCACGGCGTAGGAGCGGCATTGCAGCGTTTCAAAAAGGAAAAAGGCAAAGAGCTGAAGGAACTCTACCGCCATTCCCTGTTTTTCCGCACCCTGCTGGAAAATTCGATGCAGGCGCTTTCAAAGTCCAATTTCGACGTGACGCGCTATCTGGAAAAACATCCTCGTTTCGGCGAATTCTGGAAGATGCTCTCCGAAGAATACGAGACGGCCCGTGCCATGTTGCTCGAATTGTCCGGTCAGCATGATCTGCTCTCTGACAACCCCGCGTCACGGCGCAGCATCGCCATGCGCGAAGAGATCGTGCTGCCGCTCATCGCCGTGCAACAGTACGCGCTCCAAAAACTGCAGGAAGAAAAACTGCCGCCGGAAGAAGCCGGGATGTACCGCAACCTGGTGCTGCGGGCCATGTTCGGGATCATCAATGCGGCGCGGAACGCGGCATAAGCCCTCATTCCTTCTTCCGCCCCGCCCTCACCCGGTTCACAAACGCATCGGCGAGGGAAGGATTCGCAGGTACGATCTCATAGATTTCGCCGTCGGGCATTTTGATCTGGGTTTCCTTGGCTTTCATGCCGATCAATGCGTCGTTGAAACGGGTGCTGCTGGATACCACATTCATAGCGCCGGCCTGATAGCCGAAGAAGTACCACAGGTCGGACGAAGCTTTGATGTAGAGGTAGAAACGGTCGTCTTTGCTGATGGCAGCGGCGCTGCGTTCCTCCTCTTTTGATTTTTTTTCCTTTTTCTCGCTTTTATCATCCTCTTCGCTTTTTTCACCGTCCTCCTTTCCTTCCTCGCCTTCTTCTTCAGCCGGCATACTGGGCACGGTGACGGCGGAGCCGCCGGGCATTTTGTATTCCACGTAAACTGTCAGGGTTTTGCCGAAGGGTTCGCCATTGAGCGCGACCACCGGGAATTTGTCTTCGAGGCTGAGGAAGGATTGATATTCGTCGTTCCAGATGACGGGATGGCGGCCCAGGACGATGGCGTATTTGTTGTCCTTTTTAGGCAGGGCGATGAGGTTGTTGGTCAGGTTGGCCAGTGCCTCCGCGAGGTCTTTTTCGTCGCTGACAAATTCGGCAACCGCTGGCTGATAGAAGGTGGGGTTGGTATTGTAAACTGCGGCAGGCGCATCAAAACTCGCTGCCTTGATGTCGTTGACCATGATCTCCATGAGCGCCTTGGGGATGGTCATTTCCACGCCGGTCATAAACTCGCCCGTAACGGTGTGAAATACCGAATCGGGTTTGTTGTAGTCGGATTTGAGGCGGCCTGCAGTGGTCAGTTTCATGTATTTCAGTTCGGAGCCGATGTTGAGCAAGCCTTCTCCCTGAACGATGGCGGTGCGGTTGTCGAAGATCATTTTGGGGCCGCGCAGGGTTACTTCGGCGACTTTGGCGGAATCGCCATAGGTGAAGCGGTCGTTTTTCGCGTCGTATTTGAGCACACCTTCGCAATTGAGGATGGCGCGGTCCACGCGGTTGTAAGCCGGGAGCAGGATGCGCGGGTAAAGTTCGCCGAAATGCCTGCTGAGGTAAAAACCGGTCACTAAGGGATTGCCTTCCTCGTCTTTAGAATTGACGATGCGGATGATGGGGTTGGTGCGGTCCACCTGAGCATTGATACTGAACCAGTTGCGTCCGGGCAGCCGGTCGGCTTCTATTTTGGCAAAACCGTCGAAGCGCAGGTTGCGCTGGTTGGCTTTGAGGATGATCTCGCCTTTGAACAGCGTTTTTACGTCCATGTGGAAGCTGTCTTCGGGCGTGACGTTGCCGCTGGCCGAGGTCAGCACGTTTTTAGTAGCCATGGTGCCGCCGCCGCGCCGTTCGCCGACGATGTCGTTGAAAAACACCTCCTGGTTGTAGCCGAAGATGTTGTATTCGTAATAGCCGCTGGCTTTATAGAGTTTCTTACCCAGAATATCTACGGTGGCGCGGTTGATGGTGTGGTACTTGTTCACGGTATCGGCCACGATGCGGGCATTGGTGAGTTGCTTCATTTTACCACCCGGCTCGATGATGATGTCAGTAGAATCGGGGTAAATAAACGCGTCGGCGGATTTGATGACATCGGTGCCGCCAACGTTCAGGTAGTTGGTTTTCAGGTCGTAAAAAGCCGTTTTTCCCTGGAAAGCGAGCGTATCCTGGTCGGGGTCAATGGACACGAAGTTGCCCGGTTTTTTCGGGTCGGCTTTGAACCGGATGGTCTTTTCCCGCATGTCCCAGGTGAATTCGTTCATCGAAGTGCGGTACTGGTCGAGGGGCAGGGTAGTGGTGGCGCTTTCGGTATTGGCTTTGAAGTGGCCCGTTTGTTTGTCGAAGTCAAGTTCGCCGTCGATGTTACGGGAGTCAAAGGCGACGCCTTTGCCATCGAGGGATTTGATCTGCAGGTCTGCCGTGTCGGCGCTGGCCTGGAAGGGACCGTAGGATATGAGTTTGGAGGTCAGTTTGCCTTCCGTCCATTCGAAGACACCTTTTCCTTTCAGACCCGAGGGGGTAAGAATGAGCGTGCCTTTGTGGAAATAGTCGGGCGCTTTGAACAGCTCGAAGTCCTTTGCCTTGCTTTCCACATACATGGAATCTTTGAACGGCAGCCAATTGACTGAAACGTTTTCGCCTTTTGCCTGCGGTACTTTTACCTGGCCTTCGCGGTCTTCTTCCATGAAGAACTTTTTGGCCGTACCGGTTGTCTGTTTGGGTCTGAAGATCAAGTCCTCCGATTCGATGTCGGCGGTCAGGTATTCGAGTTTTCCCTTGCCGAGAAAGCCTTTGTTGCTCAGGTCGAGTTCGCCCGTATAATTGCCTTTTTTGGAATACGTCGGATAACCGGTCGGAGGCGTTTTGTGCACGAAACCGAAAGATTTATCCTCGTCGCGCACGACGATGGTTTCCTTGAAAGATGGAAAAATGGTGGCGGGGAACATTTCGCCTTTGAATTTCAACTGTTCTTTGGTATAACTGTCCAGTCCGTTGAAAGAGAAAGGATCCAGTTTGAAATAAAAGGAGTCGCGGGTGTAGACGCCTTTCTGGATCGAGCGTTTGTCGTAAAAGACGAAAGAGTGTTTTTTCGACTGCAGTGAAGGGAACATAGCCAGGTCTTCCTTGCCCGATTTGTTATTGGGGGCGTCCACGAGCAATACGCCGGACACGAGTTCCACCGTCGAGTTCATGGCATTGGCGATGGGCTGTCCGTTTTTGTCCAGTTCGCCCGTGGGCAGATAAAAGTCCATGTGGCGCACCGAATCGAAGTTGATCTGGAATTCCCGGTATTTGAATTCCATATCGGAGCCTTCGAACAGTACCAGACCCGCGAACAGTCGTCCGCCGATGCGCATGTCCCTGTCTTTCAGCAGAGTAAATTCATTGTTGTAAGGTATGAGCGCTACTTTCTGGCGGTTGCTGAGTTCGATCTTTTTCACGTCACGCACGTGCGTCTCTTTCGTTTTCAGGTCGAGGCGCGCGTTGGCGTTGGCGCTGGTAGATTCGATGTTGATGCCGTCGTAGTCGCGTTTGCCCTGACTGGCGAGGGCGTAGTGGATCAGTTTGTCGCGCAGTTCGATCTGGTGCCGGTCGAAGTAGTAATTGATAAAACCTTCGCGCACCAATTCTGCCAGCAAGGTCTGAATACTCGAATAGTCGAACTTGGGGTTGATGCGTTGGGCATATACATTGTCCGACACCAGACGGCCGTTATCTTCTTTATCCTGGTCGCTTTCGAGCCAGGTGATGTAAAGCGTGGAGATGGGATTCTGACTGGCGATGTGCTGCAATTTGTTGTAATCCGCCATGTCGAAATGGTTGCTGCTCTCGAAGGAAATCTTTTGCTCCACGCCTTTCCCCGTACCGGCACGCGCGCCGATCTCGAGTGAATCGCGGTTGAGGTACCAGGCGATCCGGTCAGTGTTGAGGTTCATGTTGTAAAAGGAGGAGAAAAACGGATTGCGCTCCGAACCCTTTTCACCACGCGTCAGGCTGATGACCTGTGTCGGTATCTCGTATCGAAAGTCAACGGCCGGATGGAACAGGCTGTCTTCATCCATGAAAAGTTTGGCGTTCACACCTTCCGCCACGATGTTCTGCTCGCGTTTGATGATGAAAAGCGGTCCTGTGCCGTAAAACACCTTTTTCCGTTTTTTGTCATATACGGTCACCTGCGCCGGCTCGTTGCCGGAACCGTAGCCATAAAGCGAGTTGCCGGCGAGGCGGAAACCTCCGAAATATTCCACGCCTTCACCTATTTTGGTGATTTTCAGTTTTTTATCGAACGATTCGAAGCGCGGGAATTGCGCTGCACCCGCTTTGTTGTCCACAATGATGTTGTGTTCAAATTTACCGGGAATGCTTCGACCGGGGAAGTACAGCGGGTAATACATCAGCGCCGAGTCGCACCGGAAGAGCGGTTTCACAGCTTCCACTTTATAGTCGGTCAGTTGCACGTATACACTCGAATCCAGGCCGGCATCGGCCCAGGTGACTTTGCCACCCTTTCCATGCCAAATATTCTCGAAGGGCAGGAAATTGCCCGATGTCGTAAAAATGGTGATCGAGTCCTGTTTCCGCACGCCGACGAGGTTGACGTTTTCGCAGCGGAGTTGAGGTTCTTTGTTTACGTATTCGAAGTGGAATTTTCCGCCTTTAACTTTCCAGGTCACCGATCCGCCTTCGCCGGTTTTGAGCGCGCGTTCTTCGAGGAAGTCCACCGAAAATTCGAGGAACTGACTGATGGGTTTGGTGCGGCCTTTTTCCACGCCGCCGATGGCTTGTTCAGCCAGGCTGTGCCAACGGTTGAACAGTGAGGTGTCCGGATCGCTTTTGGCGGCGGATACGGCATTCACATAGTTTTTAAAATAAGGAAAAGGCGTCAGTTTGTAGTCGGCAAGCAGGTTTGACATTGCGATCATGCGCTTCATGTCCTGTTCGTTGAACTGACCGCTTTTGTATTTTTTCTTAAAAACCGAAAAGGCTTCTTCCATGTCGGGGCGCTTGGAAGCGGTCATGAACTGGCCCAACTGATCCACGAATTCGTTGGGATTTTCGGGAAATTTCGCAGCAGCAGGGGATTGGGCCAGTAAGCGGTTGGCAGTTGGCAGTTGGCAACATACCAACACGAAAAACAAGGTGCGAAGCAAGGCGGAGTAGCGTGTGTGTTTCATTGTTGAAACTTTATAAAATATTCTTTTTCAGAGTGTTAAGTATGTGGACAAAATAAATTGACAATGGATGATGGACATTTGACCTTGGAAACCAATCATTTAGTCAAATGTCCATTGTCAAAAATCCAATGTCCGGCTACTTATTTAAAAAAAACGGCGCATATAAAATGCCGGATACCAGCGCAGTGCGGGTATTGTAAAATCGGGGGTTCATTGTCTGGAAATCTTCATGGAAAAGTTGACGGTGCTTGAACGCTTTGAACGATGTCAAACTTGTGCAATGCAACAGCTTTTAACGCCATAGCTTGTGAATTGACGAGCCCCCATCCACTTCGTCAGTATGGACTATTGTCAGGATTTTGTCGGGTATCGAAAATTGCGAGTACCCGGATATCTGAAGCTGTTGCCACAAAAATAGGCGATTTGTGCCAAACCCCAAAAGTCGAAAATTCATACGAGAGAAGAACATGGCATGGCTCACAATTCGACTCCTCACGGCAGGTTTTTTGTTCGGCAGCGTGTCAGTTTGATACTTTCCGGAATTCCACACACAGCCAATTTCCCCGCTCCGTCCGTTTCCTTTTTTCAAAACCTGCTTTTGCAGCCGCTTCCGTCACAACTTCCTCATCCCGGATCAAAATGCCTGATACCAGCAGCCAGCCGCCGGGTTTTAGCAGTCCTGAAAGAGCGGGCAGCGAATCGAGGATCACATTCCGGTTGATGTTGGCCAGAATGCCGTCGAAGTCGCGGCCTTGTACAGCAGCAAGAGTGCCACAACGGGCAGTTACGTTGGTCACCTCATTGACGGCGCAGTTTTCCAGGGTGTTGCGGTATGATTCCTCCTCGATATCCACAGCCTCCACTTCAGCGGCGCCGAGTTTGGAAGCCAGAATGGCCAGTACGCCTGTGCCACAACCGAAGTCAAAGATTTTTTCCCCTTTCAGGGGCAAATATTCCATTGCCGCGATACACTGCCAGGTCGTTTCGTGGTGCCCTGTGCCGAAGGCCATTTTGGGGTTGATGATCAATTCGTGGCGTACACCCCGGATCGGTTCGTGAAAATCGGCGCGCACGGCGCAAAAATCGCCCACGACCACCGGAGGGAAATTGCTTTCCCATATTTCGTTCCAGTTTTGGCCGGGCAGGAATGATTTATCCCAGGCAAAGTCGAATTGTTGTTGCAGAGCGGTCAATTGCCGTTCCGCCTCGGTTTGGCCGGCCGACGCCGGCAGATATGCGTTCACTCCGCTTTCCGTTTCCTCAAAGGTATCGAAGGGCGCCTCGACGAGGTAAGCGACGAGGATTTCCGAAGTTTCGGGATTGGCGCGCAGGATGTATTTCCAGTAATCCAATGCGAGAATGAGTGAATGAGTGAATGAGTGAATGAGTGCGTTTATTGGCAGCGGTTTTTGGTCGCTTTTACCATTTCCTTCATAAAAACGATTTGCGGTCTGATGGGCTGGTATTCCGGCCGTTCCAGACTTCTTTCGAGTGTTTGTTCTACTTCGCCAAATTGTCCATTGCCGATGGCCAATTCAAAATTGATCAGATTTTCGCGCTGGAACTGGCGGAAAGCGGCCACTTGCGGCTCTTTGGGCTTCAGTTTGAGATAAATAAAACTCAGGATTAGCGCCGTGATAAAACCTCCCAGGCCGGAAAACAACAACATTTTGAAACCGAAACCGCCTTTTTGAATGCGAAGGTGTTCGTAATCATGTTGCAGGCGGTGATTTTCTTCGCGCAATTCGCGGTTCTGGTCGTACAGCGACGACCAGTCTTCCTCGTATTTACGGGCTCGGTGCTCCAATGCGGCGAATGCCTGCTCCAACGCTTCGAGGCGATTTTTTTGCTCGGCGAGCAACCGTTCCGCATTTTCGTTGTTGGAAGGGCTTTGTTCCATTTTTCAGTTGTTTTGCGCTGCAAATGTACCGGATATTATGGCTGGCTGTTGCCGGTTTGCAACCCCTTTTTGATTTGAACCGTCTGTGTAAAAGCCCCTGATGACTTCAATGACTTTAATGACTTTAATGACACTTTCCCATGACTTCTCTGCCAAAAATTGACATTCTTGCCATCGGCGTTCATCCCGACGATGTGGAATTGTGTGCTTCGGGGACGCTGTTGCGCCATGCAGCCCAGGGCAAAACCTTCGGTATCCTGGATCTGACCCGTGGCGAACTGGGCACCCGCGGCACAGCCGAAGTCCGACTACAGGAAGCAGCCAACGCTGCACGCCTGCTCGGCGCAGCATTCCGCGAAACGCTCGACCTCCCGGACGGCCTTTTCACTTATTCGCCCGGCAACTGGCTCAAAATCGTGCGCGTCATACGCGCCTGCCGCCCGGGTATCGTTTTGTGCAACGCTCCCGAAGACCGCCACCCCGATCACGGTCGTTCGGCCAAATTAGAAACCGACGCCTGTTTTTATGCCGGTCTGGAAAAGATCGAAACGTTCGACGACAATGGGATCAAACAGGAAAAGTGGCGCCCCCACGCAGTATACCACTACATTCAGGACGTGCATCTGACCGCCGATTTCGTGGTGGATATCACGCCGTATGTTCAACGCAAAATGGAATCCATTATGGCCTTCCGGTCTCAGTTTTACGACCCCGGCAGCGACGCACCCGACACCCCGATCTCCGGCAAGGATTTCCTCGAATACATGGAAGCCCGGATGAAGGTGTATGGACGTTCGGTACAGGCGCCCTATGCCGAGGGTTTTATTTGCGCCCGGACGCCGGGTGTGAATGATTTGTTCGATTTGGTATAATGGTTTTTTGCGTAGATTAGCTGGAGAATTATTAAACCTGCATTCATGAAAAAAATCACTCCTGTTTTCCTGCTTGCTGCAGTATTGTTGCTCAGCGGCTGCGCCAGCGCCACCAAACAGCTTTCCAAACGCCTGCGCGGCACCTGGCAAATTACCCACTACGGCATCGAGCGCCCTACTGCGCGGACTGTGACAGGCCCCGCGACCGGCTTCGGCTCGATCACCTTCAACAAGAACGGCACGGGCAGCGCAGACAATGCCAGTATTTTCGACAACATTACTTCCCGCGCCGCGCAATTCAACTTCACCTGGAGCAATACCGAAAACATCGTCGTCCTCAAGGGTGAAGGCGCCAGTTTCTCCAAGTCATGGATCGTGGTGACCAATAAAAAAGACCATCAGGTGTGGAAATCCACGGACGGCACCAACGAGGTCAATACACTGGAATTGAAGCGGTAACAACCCCTTTCTACTCAACACCTGACCTTTTCTCTATGACCAGAACATCCGCTTTTGTATGCGCAGCCGCACTTGCAGTGTGTTGCGCGAACACCCTCCCTGCACAAACCCGCTTCGGCATAAAAGCCGGATTCAACCTCGCATCCATGCCGCTCAGCGACGACTATTCCGCCGTCCTTGCATTTGTGGAAGGGGCTGATTTTGAGAACAATTTGTTGCCGGCTTACCATGCCGGAGTGGTGATCGAAGTTGGCTTCGGCGGAGGTTTCGGCCTCGGTACAGGGCTGCAATTCAGCGCCAAAGGCGGAAAACGCGTGTTCACGGGCGAGGTGCTCAGCGTGCCGTATACGCGTACCCGGAAAGTGATGCCCATGTACCTGCAGGTACCGCTTGCGCTGACTTTTCGCAAAAGTGGTTTTTATGCAGGCGCCGGTCCGTATGTGGGTTTTGCCGTGGCGGGCAAGACCAAAACCAAAACCGAATACGCCGGCGATTCCAGCGAAGGATCGGACGATCTTGAATTTGGGGATGAGGAAGGAAAGGATTTCAGACAGATTGATTACGGAGCGGCCTTTGAATTGGGTTACGAATTTATTGGACAAGTCCGCTTGTCCGGCTTCTACCAACTGGGCCTCGCCAATGTACTTCCTGCCGACGCCGTGGAAATGGCGGATGATTTGGGCGGCGATTGGTCGGCTAAAAACAACAGCATAGGGGTGTCATTGACTTACCTATTCGGAAGCGGCGAATAGTAGCATCGTCAGGTTTCATACGGCGCCCAGCCCTTTAAAAAACACCTCCCGCCATTCTGCCCAAAAATAGGTGTTCCACGAAGAATTGTGCCAGAGCAGTACAAATTCGCCGTTGTACCGCTCCACTTGCCGGCGCAGGTGTTGCAGTCGGGAAACAGCGGTTTCAGGCGTATATTTCCGGTATAGCGCGAGCGTGACATCCATGGCGATGAGCGGTTTTTCCCTTAATTTCAGCATTTTGCGGGTTAAAAAATTGAATACCGGGAATTCGTTGCAGGTGCCGCACCGGAATCCTTCCGCTTCAGGGTAACCCAGGGTCGAATCCCAGGTCATGCCCGCATCCTCCCAGACTTGCCACGTTTGGGGTGTGGCGAAACGCAGATAATGCTGGCGTCCGGTCATTACGGGCGCCTGTGCCACAGCCCTGAGCGAAGCGAGCTCTTTTTCAAAAAGGTCGGGACGATCAAAGGCCTCGTAAGAAGGATGAAAACCCACGATATGACCGCGTTGTACAATTTTGCCGATCAGGTCTGTGACAAAGGGGTGTTCCAGCGGATACCAGCAATTGCTCCAGGGGGCGCGCTTGCCCAAAAAATTGAAATGACCGGTGAGGCTGTTTTTTTCAAACAGTTCCAGCCATTCGTCGAACACATCGTAGGGGTCTCTTTTTTGAAGCAGCAGATGGAACCAGAACCGGGCCTCTTTGAGGTTGCCGCGCTTGTAAACGCTGCCGGCCAGGGTTTTCAGCCTGGCGGCATGCGACCACCACAGAAGCGGGTGGTCCACGTCGCAGGTGATCGTCGTGGTGAATTGCCGGTGAGAGCGCGGCAGCTCCCATCCCAGTGTGGCAAACATATGCCGGAGGAATTCTGCATACTCATTTACTACCGGGCGGTCGAGAAACCCGGCCTTACAAGCCAGCGACATTTCAGCCGGAAACCGCCCGTGCTCATCGCGGTGGGGCAGAGCATATTCTTCCCAACGGGTCAGCATAAAAAATGCGGAAGCGAACACGTCGAGACCACAGGTAATATGTTGATTTTCAATAGAAAAATGAGCGCTTCCATAGATGCAGGCGAGTTGTTCGCCGGGCAGGAAAGGGTGGGGGAGGACGGAAGCTGACGAGGGGCAGTTGGCAGCGGACAGGTAACCGGCACGGGATTCGTCGTATTCTGCAAAAAAGTGGTCTTCGATGACAATATCGGCTCCGTTCGGCAAACGCAAGCGGTAATTTTTTTCCGCAGAAAACACTATCCGGTATTGCACTCCCAGTAATTCGGTGAGTAAAACATGAAAACAATATTCTTTTTCAGGTTGAAACTTGCCGGAGGTTTCGATGATCAACATAGAGAAAGCATACGCCGTTTGAAGCAGTGGCGCAAAATACGATGGGTTTTGAATTCCATAACGATCCATGCAATCAAGCGTTTTTTGAGGTTGCGGCACTTGCGACCTGGTGGAATGCCTATCTTGTCGCGTCGGATCAACCTTCATTAGCCATCCGTTTCAAATGTCCACTTCACGCAAGTCGCCGCCCCTGCGTCCAGCAACTGCTCCGGACGAAAAGCCTTCCTCCGCCTTGCCCTGGCTGTTATCTGCAATGGGCCTCCTCTTGTTCGCTCACGCTGCCTGGTTGCACGGCAACGAAGATCTTTGGAACGATGAGATTTATTCGCTGCGGTTTTTTGTATTCAAAGGTTTGTCGGTCGTTTTGACAGATTATCACGTTCCGAACAACCATATTTTTGCCAATGTGCTGCACTGGTTGTGGGTGCAATTGCCCGGTTGCGGGGATATGGGCGCTTTGCTCGATGATGCCTGGAGGCTACGGTTGTTGCCTGGATTGCTTTCTGCTGCAACCGCCGGATTATTGTGGCAGGCAGCCTCAAAAAATTGGGGTTGGCATGCAGGCGGCATCGCTGTTTTACTCTTGCTGAGTGGCATCACTTTCGGGAATTTCGCATTTCAGGTGCGCGGTTATGCGCTTACGATGCTGGCTGGCAGTGGACTGTTGTTCGGTGCGCTGAATCTTTTTCAAAAAAAGCACATTTCTTTCCATGTAAGTGTGCTGGTTGCTCTTTCGACCGCTGTCTTGCTCTATACCATTCCATCCAATCTTTATTTCGTTTTATCGGTCGGTGCAATGGCTTTGCTGACCTGCAACTGGCGGGAACCGATCGGGCGCGCGGCTGCGCTGTGGTTCGGAGGAGCGATGGTGGCAGGTACACTTATAGCGATAGCCTGGTATGTCCCCGTATTGGATCGTATATTCAACAATGAATATGTGGCAGGTAGTGGCGCATTTCGCGGCGAACATTTCGGCAATATGGCCACCACCCTGGAGCATTTTTTCAGTTGGCGCTGGATGCTCTTGTTGCTGCTGCTGCCGGGTTGGTGGTTTGCAGTACAGGAAGCAGGGTTGCGCCGACGGCAGGCGATCTTGCTCGCAGGCGTATTTTTTCTGCCATTTCTATTTTCCGCTTTGAGGGGCGACAACCCGCCGCTGCGCGCTTTTCTGGTACAATTACCCGCTTTTGTGCTCCTGCTGACACTCGGCTGGATCAGCGCGACGGATAAGATCGGGATGAAATCGCCCTGGCAACGCGTGGCAATGGTTTTGCCGGCCATTTACTGCCTCTTGTGTTATCCCTATGCCGTTTACAAAACCCGGCAAACGCTGGAACAGGGATTGGACAAATTGGTGCGGTATCAGGACCTGAACTACAATTATTACCAGTACCTCTATGCACCCAACCGCGAACTCGATCTGTTTCGTCAGAAATATGCCAGCGCTACTCTGATCATAGAAACTTCCGAGCCTTATGACGTGCCGATATACGCACAACATAAAAAAGTACGCGCCGTGCCATTGGATTCCATCCAAAAGCACATCGAACGCGATCCGGTGCTGTACATCAGCACCATGTATCCGCGTAATTTCATCCGTGAAATGCAGAAGTTGACGCCTGCCTGGGATTGTTCCTATCTACAGCCCGAAGTACGGTATCCGCGGATCGTTGTTTGCAGGCGAAAGTAAGTCATTTCGCCGCCGTAGTTAATTTGTTTAGATCAGCGACAACACCCTCTCCGCTACCGTTTCTCCCACTGCTAACGAAGCCGTCGCCGCCGGACTGGGGGCGTTGCATACATTGACGATACCCGGCCGTGTCAGAATGAGAAAATCGTCGAGCAGGTTGCCCGCGCAGTCGCATGCCATGGCGCGGACGCCGGAGCGGCCCGGAGTCGTGTCCTCCGCCGAAATTTCCGGCACAAGGCGTTGCAAAGCAAGGACAAAATACCGCTTTGAATAGGAGCGTTTCATTTCCGTCCAGCCGTCGCGCCAGTATTTTCGGGCGATCTTCCTGAAACCGGGGAATGCCAGCGTTTCGGCCAATTCCCGGATATTCAAATCCCAACGGGAGTATCCCTCCCGCCGGAAGGCTAAAACTGCATTGGGGCCGGCTTCTATGCCGCCGCCGATCATCCGGGTAAAATGCACGCCGAGGAAAGGAAAATTCGGATTGGGCACGGGATAAATAAGGTTGCGGACGAGATGTTCTTTTTCAGGTTTGAGTTCGTAGAATTCGCCCCGAAACGGCAGGATTTGCAGATCGGGGCGTTCGCCGGTCAGCCGTGCAATTTTGTCCGAGTACAGGCCTCCGCAGTTGACAAAGATTTTTCCCGCAAATTCCCGGTGCTCCGTTTGGACGACAACCTCTTTTTCAGTTTTCCGAATGGCGGTCACCTTTTGGCTGGTTTCAATCACCCCGCCATTCGACTGTATCAGTTCTGCGTATTTGCGCGCCACTGCGCCGTAATCCACGATGCCCGCTTGGGGCACCCATACGGCTTCTTTGGCATGAACGTGCGGCTCTATTTCCCTGGCTTCATCCGGTCCGATCTTGCGGATGCCCTGCAGGCCGTTTTCGAGTCCACGCCTGAATATTGAATCCAATTGCCCGCGTTCCTCTTCCGTTGCCGCCACGATGATCTTCCCGCAAATCTCGAACGGAACGCCGTTCTCTTTGCAGAATTGAAGCAACAGGTCATAACCACGTTTGCAATTCGTCGCCCGGAGGCTTCCGGGTTTGTAATAAATCCCGCTGTGGATGACGCCGCTGTTGCGGCTGCTCTGATGGGTGGCGACCCTGTTTTCTTTTTCCAGCACGGCAATGCGCAGGCGGGTGTGATGGCGCTGGAGTTGGAGGGCGGTGGCGAGGCCAACGATGCCGCCGCCGGCGATAAGAATGTCGTAAGTATTCATGGTTTGCGGGGCAAATGTCTCCAACTATCTTTTTCCATACTGGCTATTTTTGACGGTACAGCTATCTTTGCCGCCGCCAAACACATAAATTTCAATGAGAAATCTCCTGAGTTGCTTTGTAATAATCTTGCTAAATGCTTCACTTTCAGCGCAAAAGATCGAAAAGGGTACGGTGCGCGGTAACATTTACGACAAAGGGACAGCCCAAGCTGTCGGCTTTGCCACAGTGCGCATCGAGGGGGCCGGCCTGGGCACAATTTCAGATATCAACGGCTTTTTTTCCATTTCCGACATACCGGTTGGTCAATACAAACTGATGGTGTCGCTCACCGGTTACGATACCTGGTCGGGAGATATTACGGTAAAACGCAACGAGATATTATTCCAGAACATCTATATCGCGGAAAGCGGTCAGCAGTTGGAAGAGATCACCATCAGCGGAAAAAAAGAACAGGCCAGGGCTGATGTTCAAATCTCCAAATTGCAGGTGACGCCCAAACAGATTCGCTCCCTGCCTTCGGCGGGCGGTCAGGCCGACATCGCGCAATACCTCACGGTGCTGCCGGGCGTGATCTTTACCGGTGACCAGGGCGGGCAGCTCTACATCCGCGGCGGTTCTCCGGTACAAAACCGCATCCTGCTCGACGGCATGACGATCTACAACCCCTTCCACAGCATCGGCTTCTTCTCGGTATTCGAGACCGAACTCATCCGCAACGTGGATGTACTTACCGGCGGCTTCAACGCCGATTACGGCGGGCGTATTTCAGCCATCGTGGACGTCAAAACCCGCGAAGGCAACCGCAAACGCCTTTCGGGTCTGGCTTCTGTGAGCCCTTACCAGGCACGCGCCATCATTGAAGGCCCGATTGTGCCACTCAAAGAAGAAGGCGGCAGCAGTATTTCATTCGTGCTGACGGGCAAACAGGCGCTTATCAACCAATTCGACGACAAACTCTACAGCTATGTCAACGATTCGGTTGGCATTCCCTTCGACTATCGCGATTTCTACGGTAAATTATCGCTGCTCACCGGCAACGGCAGCAAGCTCAACTTTTTCGGTTTCAGTTACGACGACGGCGTGGATTATCCCATCACCGATTTCGAGTGGCAAAGTGGCGGCGGCGGCATGGATTTTACCCTGGTGCCGACCAACTCCAGTACGATCATCAACGGCACGTTTACCTATTCCAAATACGATTCACGCATCGAAGAATCCGACCGCAAACCGCGCACCAGCGGTATATCGGGTTATTATGCCGGTCTGAACTTCACCAATTTTGGCAGGAACAACGAATTAGAATACGGTCTCGAACTAACGGGTTTCCAAACGGACTTCGAATTCACCAATTTCAGGAACCTGACCATTGACCAGGATCAGAATACGACCGAGATCAGTGGCTACCTGCGCTGGAAACGCAAAATCGGTCCGCTCGTCATCGAACCCGGTTTCCGTTTGCAGTACTACCAGTCGCTCAACGATGTGTCGCCCGAACCGCGCCTGGGCTTGAAATACAACATTACCGACAACCTGCGCTTCAAAGCCGCCGGCGGCCTGTATTCCCAAAACCTGCTCTCCACCATCAACGAACGCGACATCGTCAACCTCTTCGTGGGTTTTCTCTCCGGACCGGAAGAAGCGCTTTACAAGCCCGGCTCCACAACGGAACGCGCAGATAGCCGCCTGCAAAAATCCATTCACGGCGTGGCGGGATTCGAAGTGGACGTGACTAAAAATTTCGACCTCAACATCGAAGGCTATTACAAAAGATTCAACCAACTCATCGGCTTGAACCGCAACAAATTAGAGCTGACCGATCCCAACTATATCATCGAAACCGGCGACGCCTACGGCCTCGACCTCTCGATGAAGATCGAATGGAAACGCGCCTATATCTGGGGCGCCTATTCGCTGGGTTTCGTTACCCGCAACGACGGAGAACAGGAATATCCGCCGGTGTTTGACCGCCGCCACAACCTGAACATCGTCACCACCTACCAGATGGGCAAAAAGAACGAGTGGGAACTCGGCGCCCGCTGGAATTTCGGTTCCGGTTTCCCCTTCACGCTCACGCAGGGATTCTACACTTCCTTCGGCTTCGGAGAAGGCGTAGGCACCGATGTGCTGACCGGCAACCCCGATCTCGGTATCGTCTATGCCGACGAGCGCAACGGCGGACGACTGCCCTACTATCACCGCCTCGACTTGTCAGTGAAGCGTACATTCCGCTTTTCCAAGTACAGCCATCTCGAGATCACCGCTTCCTGCACCAATACCTATGATCGCAATAACATCTTTTATTTCGACCGCGTGCGGTACAGCCGGGTAGATCAGTTGCCAATCATCCCGGCGCTGAGCGTGACGTATCAGTTTTGAACGATATATAATGCACGAACAACCCTCAACCCCCGACCCTCAATCCCCGACCTTTCGCCTTACCCAATACTCCCATGGTGCGGGTTGCGGCTGTAAGATTGCGCCTTCCGTGCTGGACCACATCCTGAAATCCGGTACCCTGTCGCAGCAGTTTCCGCAATTGCTCGTGGGCAACGAAGAGCGCGACGATGCCGCTGTGTACGACCTCGGCGACGGCACGGCGGTGGTGAGCACCACCGATTTTTTCATGCCCATTGTAGACGACCCGGCAGACTTCGGGCGCATCGCTTCGGTCAACGCCATCAGCGACGTGTATGCCATGGGAGGCACTCCATTGCTCGCAATAGCCATTCTCGGCTGGCCGGTGAACACACTGCTACCGGAAGTGGCCAACGAAGTGATCGAAGGCGCCCGTTCTGCATGTTCCGAAGTGGGCATACCGCTGGCGGGCGGCCATAGCATAGACAGCCCGGAGCCGATATTCGGCCTGGCTGTGACGGGGCGTTTGAAAATCGAAAATTTGAAAAAAAACGGCGGCGCCATACCAGGTTGCAAATTGTTCCTGACCAAGCCACTTGGCGTGGGAATCCTGACGACGGCGCAGAAAAAAGGCGTTTTAAAACCCGAACACGCTCATATCGCGCCCGACAGCATGAAGAAACTCAACAAAGCGGGCGAGCGTTTCGGCCTGTTTTCGTTCGTCAAAGCCATGACCGACGTGACCGGTTTCGGGCTGCTGGGGCATTTGTCAGAAATGTGCGACGCCAGCGACGCCAGCGCCATCATTCATTTCGACGAAGTGCCGACCATTGATCGTGGTATTCTGGATTTTTACCTGGAACAAAAATGTGTGCCGGGTGGCACCAACCGCAATTGGGACAGTTATGGCCACAAAATCGCCGGGGCTGACGATTACAAACGGAAGATTCTCGCTGACCCGCAGACAAGTGGTGGCCTGCTCGTGGCGGTAGAGCCTGGTTTCGAGGCGGAGTTTCAAAAGGTGGCTGCGGAAGAAGGATACGACCTGCAACCGTTCGGATTTTTTATAGAAAGGCAAATGGTCTCAATAACAGTATTGTAGTTCTTGGTTCTTGGTTGTTCGCTGCGTGCGATACGACAACCAGGAACTATTACTATTAACCAGCAACCAACAACCAGCAACCAAGAACTCATTTTTGCTTCTTCTCTTCCTGGAATTTCATCACCATTTCCATCACGTTTTCCAGTTGTTCGGCGCCGATGCGTTTGGAGAGGATTTCGTGTTTGCGGTCGAGGATAAATATCTGCGGCGTCGTCTGCACATCGTACAGGGTTTTATAACGGCTACGGATATAAGGGTCTGACATGTTCATGAACAGATCGTCGGTAAATCCTTTTTCTTCCGCGCCTTTCCAGCATTCGGGGCCTTTGTCACCCACTGCCGTACATACGGAGAACACTTTTACGCCCCGGCCTTTGAATTTTTTGGCAAACTCGACCATGTGCGGCGCGGCTTTTTTGCAATGGCCGCAGTCGGGCGCCCAGAAGAAAAGAACGGTGTAGTCGGCGTCCACGTCCCATAGGCTATGGGGTTGGTTGTTGCGATCCATTACAGTGATGTTGGGCGCGATCTTGCCGATGAGAATGGGTTCGAGGCGGTTGGCATTGTCGCAGATTTTCTCGACGTCTTCCTTTTTAGTCCAGGTAGCCTGACCGGAGCAGTAGTATTTTTTCGCTATATGGACGTAGCAGGCGTCGAAGCCTACGAGGTTCGACTTGGCGTAATAGTTCAGGAAATGGATGAGGTAGTATTTATAGTTTTCTTTGTTGTCTTTCATTTTACCCACCAGGTAATCAATCGCCAGGTTGACGCTGTCAGGGTGTTGCGGGGTTACTTTGGTGACGAACTGGTCAATTTTGGGATGTAGAACAGGGCTGCGCAACAGGCAGGGGTCAGCGAGGTCCACGTTGTCGAAAAAATGGTCGCGATACCAGAAGTATTTTTTGCGCTGCACTTCCTTTTCGTCGCCTTTGAACTCCGGCACTTCCGGTTCGAGACTGGCCTTTACAATTTTGGCGCTTACGAAGCCGGGATGTTTGGCGATCAGGTCACCCTGGTATTTTTTTACCGACTTGTCAATTTCGGAAATTTTACCGGCCAAACGGATGCTATCGGCGGGATGGCCTTTTGCCCTGCCGAGTTGCGCGCGCAGGGTGTCGGCTTCGGGGCGCAATTTGTTCAGGTAACGCAGGTATTCGTAAAACACATCGTTATCCTCCGAGCCTTTTACTTTCATATTGGTCACGGCGTCTTTGGCATCGGTAGTCATAGCAAAATCCTGATCGTCGGACGGGAGCAACACCTGAATGAAGGAGTTGTCGGGTTGGAGTACCAGCAAATAAACGCCACAAGGCAACAAGGTATCGGCTTCGAATGTAAACCAGCCTTCCGAATCCACGGTTGCCGTGTCTTTTACATATTGTTTGTCGCCGTAGTGGAAACCAAGCGTGAGCGACTGGTGCGGATAGTTGTCGAGTTTGACGCGGATCTTATAGCCTCCGCTATTGGCAAAAAGGCTTGAAAATGAGATAATTGCGAAAAGGAAGAGCGTGATAGTGTGTTTCATCCGATATGAGTAATGAGTGATGAAGGATGAGTGATAAATGGGCTGGCCCGTCTTCGCCGTTGGCTACGGCGGGTAAACGGGTGAAAAAGACGCGCAAATATCCGCAGATGCGGTATGGGAAGGTGGGCTTTTTGGAAATGTTAACACGGTGGACGGCGTAGAGTAGACATACCTGATTTTGTCCGTCTACTGTCCACCGTCAAAGATCATACTGCTTTATCTTCCGATACAAAGTCCGTTCGCTGATCTTCAATTCTTCGGCGGCTTCCTTGCGGCGGCCTTTGTATTTGGTCAGTGCGCGTTTGATGGCTTCCTTTTCGATCTCGTCCATGGCCAGCGGTTCGTCCTCCACATCGCTTTTATCAAACCCGGCGGGCGAGGTCTTACCCGGTTCGATGATAATAGGCATGATGCGGTCTTTGTCGAGCGGTTGATAAAAAGGTTCCTCGGCAGGCATCGTTTCGCCGGCCGGGTAAGAGACTGAAGGATAGGAGGGGCGCAACTGCCGCGCTGCGCTCAACTCCGGCATACGCAGGTTGTTGCTTTTAACCAGTTCATAGAACATGGTTTTCAGGTCGTTGAGATCGTTTTTCATATCGAACAAGACCTTGTAGAGCAGTTCGCGCTCCTGAAAGTCACCGCCGTGTGTTGCTGAAAAGCCATTGCGCTCCGATGGCACCGGCAGGTGGCGGTTGAACAGTTGCGGCATGGTGCGCGCCAGATCTTCCGCCGTGATGAGCCGGTTCTCGGACAGGACGGAAAGTTGCTCGGCTACGTTTTTGAGTTCGCGGATGTTGCCCGGCCAACGGTAGTTTTCCAGTACCATTTCGGCGCGTTCATCGAGGCGTATGGGTTGCATCCGGTATTTTTCGGCAAAGTCATGGGCAAATTTCCGGAATAAAACAGCAATGTCCTCGCGGCGCTCCTGCAGCGACGGCACTTTGATGGGTACGGTGCTGAGGCGGTAATAGAGGTCTTCTCGGAACTTGCCCTTGCGCACGCGTTCCTGCAAGTCCACGTTGGTAGCGGCGATGACGCGCACGTCGGTTTTTTGCACCTTGGATGCGCCGACGCGGATGAATTCACCGGATTCGAGCACGCGCAGCAGGTAAGATTGGGTATCGAGTGGCATTTCGCTGATCTCGTCGAGGAAGATCGTGCCGCCGTGCACCGTCTCGAAATAGCCTTTGCGATCGCCCACGGCGCCGGTGAACGAGCCTTTTTCGTGACCGAACAGTTCTGAATTGATGGTGCCTTCGGGAATGGCGCCGCAGTTGATGGCGATGAATTCGTTGTGCTTGCGGCTGCTCAGGGAATGGATGATCTTGGAAAAGACTTCCTTGCCCACGCCGCTCTCGCCGATGACGAGCACGGTGAGGTCGGTCGGCGCGACGCGCACGGCCGTTTCGAGCGCGGCATCGAGCAGGTGCGAAGTACCGACGATGCCGAAGCGGGCTTTTATGGATTGGAGGTTGGTGGACATTTCAATTCTTCAGTTCAGGGATAATCAAGTTATCATCCACGAAGTCCAGCATTAGTTTTGACATTTCGCCCTCTTTGTGTGGGACAACTAAGAAATACCATTTTGATACGGCAATATCGCTGTAAGCAATCACGACATTGCGGTCATTTAAAGTCGAGCCGTCTTCGTATTTTGTCGTGATTACAACCGGAAATGCCGCTTGATACGATTGTTCCGAAACCAGCACTGAATCCGGAAGTATAAAATCAAACCCGGAATACCGGATTTTATGCAGCGATTTCAGATCCTGCGCTTTCTCAAAAGACTGACGCATACTTTCAACCCCGCCTATTTTTTCCACCATTTCGGGGTGCGTCAGGGCAATCGCCGTTTCGACATCGTCTTCCAAAAAGGCTTTTTTGTACCGGGCGGTTTGAATTGAAAGTTCTTTAATAAGTGCGCTGTCTCGTTTGTAAGTCTGTGAAAAACAGGGTGTTTGGCTAAAAGAGGCTATTAAAAACGCTGCAACGAGAAATTTAAGGTTGAACATAAATGAGGCTAAAATTGATTTGAAAAATTTGGCTTACACAATCTCCCCCAGCAACGTCGCGCTTGTCGCCTCCTTCACCCGCACCATCACATAATCCCCCGGCTTCAATCCCTCTTTTTTCGGGAACACCACCATTTTATTCTGGCTGTTGCGTCCGCAGAAGTCCAGGTCGGATTTGCGGGAATTTCCTTCGATGAGCACCTTGAACGTCTTGCCGATGTCGGCCTGGTTGTGGCGCAGCGATACGGCGTTTTGCACCCGGATCACCTCATTGAGCCGTCGTTTTTTCACTTCTTCCGGGATGTCGTCGGCGTACTTGCGGGCGGCGAGGGTGCCGGGGCGTTCGGAATAAAAAAACATATACGACATGGAGAAGTTCGCCCAATCCACGATGTCGAGCGTGTCCTGATGTTCCTCCTCCGTCTCGGAGCAAAAACCCGTGATGATATCGCTCGATACCGCTGCGTCGGGCAGGATGCGGCGGATGGCGCGGATGCGGTCTTCGTACCAGGGCCGGTCGTACGTGCGGTTCATTATTTCGAGCACACGGCTGTTGCCCGACTGAACCGGCAGGTGAATGTACTTGCAGATATTCTCGTATTTAGCCATCACGTGCAGCACCTCGTCGGTCATGTCCTTGGGGTGACTGGTGCTGAAGCGCACGCGCAGATCAGGATGCACTAAAGCCGTCATTTCCAGCAGGTTGGCGAAGTTGACGCGCTCACCCGTCTCCGGATTTTCCCACTTGTAGGAGTCCACATTTTGTCCCAGCAGCGTTACTTCGCGGTAGCCTTTTTCAAACAGATTCGTCGCTTCCGCGAGGATACTGAACGGGTCGCGCGAGCGTTCGCGCCCCCGGGTGAAGGGCACGACACAGAATGAGCACATGTTGTCGCAGCCGCGCATGATGGAAATAAAGGCCGTGATGCCGTTCGATTCCAAACGCACGGGGCTGATATCGGCGTAGGTTTCTTCGCGGCTGAGCAGCACATTCACCATGCGGTTGCCGTCTTCCGCGCCGCCGATAAGGTTGGGCAGGTCGCGGTAGGCGTCCGGGCCGACCACAATGTCAACGAGTTTTTCCTCCTCCAGGAATTTCTTTTTCAGTCGCTCGGCCATACAACCCAACACTCCGACTACCGTGCCGGGGCGCTGGGTTTTAATGCTCTCGAAGAAACGCAGGCGTTTGCGCACGGTCTCTTCGGCCTTCTCTCGGATGGAGCAGGTATTAATCAGAATGAGGTCGCTTTCCTCCACATTGCGGGTAGGGGAGTAGCCCACATCGTGGAGGATGCTGGCCACGATCTCGGAGTCGCTGAAATTCATCTGACAGCCGTAGCTCTCGATATAAAACCTGCGCCCGCCCGGAGCAGCCGTATCCTGCCAGTGTTCTTTGAACAAAACGCTGCCTTGCTTCGCTTCATCCATCGTTTTGATGCCTTCCAATGTAGGGTTGCTGTCGTACATATCGGTACACCGGAACGCTGTTCCGGCTCGTTTTGGTAAGAATTTATGCCGGAACGGCGTTCCGGTGTACAAGAAGCCGCAAAGATACGGCTTTTTGGAATTGGGAATGACAAAATGTCAGATTCATGGAACAAAAACCAATTTTCCGACCCGGATTTTCTCCCCGCTAATTTTGTAAAAATAGGTCCCCGGAATCGGGAATATATCAGCCGGTAAAAAGGCCGTTCCTGCCTCGGCGGTATTCTTCTGATGGATCAATTTCCCCCGGTTGTCAAAGATTTGGATGGTAAACGTCGAATGGACCGGCTCACTCCAGGGTGTTCCGTCGCTTTCAACCATTCGCAGCCTAACGCCGGATTGCCCGAATGGGTTCGGCCAGACTTGCACAGTTGCTGACATGCCGGAACTTGTATGCAATACCGGTTTGAGGAGCGTACCGTTCGACCGGAATGCAAAAGCCGGAGTCGGTATTTCGGTAACTTGCACACAGGTTTGCAGACTGCCGCTGCTTTTCGCCTTGAAAATGATGCGGAAAAGCGGTCGGGTTGAAGACGCCTCAATCGCCGGTTTGAAGGCCGCCGGATTTTCAAAACATACCGTCAGGACGCCGCTGGCGGTGCGGTTGATGCCAAAATTATCTGCCGACAGACCGGGTAAAAGCGGTTCAATTCTTTCAAATTTCAATTGTTCCGGGTCGAATTGAAGCGAGAATTGAGCGCCGGCAAGGTCGGTTAACCCTGCCTGGAATGTCGCAGTCGCTTTTTCACCGCTTTCAAAATCAACATCTTGCATAAAAATTGGCCAGTTTTTTATGTTCCGTTCCTCAGCCGAAATTTCCTTAACTGGATTAGCCGAACCGTTTACATCCCCTACCTTGACTGCGGTAAAGTCGAGTCCACTGAGGGGAGTGTCCTGTAACGAAACATCGCGGCTTTCCGGGAAAAATGTCTCGAACGGATTGACAGGATTCGGAAATAAAAAGTCAACGGGTATAAACCGCCAGGAAGTATTCCCTGCAAAAGCGGTGTCTATACCCAGAATGACTTTCCGTATGGCCACGATGTCGAATGTCGTGATCGAATTACTTTTATTGGCGTCGGCGGCGATCATTTTGTAAGGCGAACCGAGCGTTTCGATGCCGAGAATGTGTTTGGAGATCAACACCAGGTCGTACGTACTGACACCATTGAGCGGATTGTCGTTGCGGTAAGGGGCGAGCGTGATTGTCTGGCATCCGGGAATGCCTGGAATGAGATACGCCCCATCGGAGCCGCTTGTCTGGCCGCTGACAGTAACATTGCCGACGCCTGTGCCGCTTTCCGTTTTGATGCCGCCACTCACATTCACGGTTACAGCATTTTGTTGCGCAAAAACTGAATCGAGCGGGAAAGTCCATAGCCCCCGGGCATAGGTAGCGGCCATCAGTTCCTTGCGCACGGGATTGTGCTCCAGGTCGAAAACCGGAATAAATGGCATATTGCCGCCCAAACGTCCCCATGTTGTGCCACGATTCCGGGTGAAATATACCCCCGCATCAGTGGCGGCAAAAAGGATGCTGTCGGCGTGTCCCGGCATTATCAGGAGGTCGTTCACCGGTATCTGTGGCAGGTTGCCGGATATGTCGAGCCAGGTTTGGCCATTGTCGTCGCTGCGGTGCACGTGCGGGATATATTCGTTGTTGCGGAAGCCGGAATGGGTGACGAACAAGCGATGGGGCAGGGTAGTGGACCCGTGCACCGAAGTCACGTAGCGATCCGGCAAATTGCCTGTGATATTGACCCACCCGCCGGTAGGTTCCCGGCGCCATACATTGCCGTCGCTGGTGCCGGCGAGGAGTTTGGCTGCCAATACCAGCGATTCATTCAGGCAGGAGACGGTGTGAAAACGGGGGCCGTAAATGATGCCGTCGGTCAGGTCGGTTGAGATGGGCGACCAGGCTGTACCGCTGGAGGAATTATAAACGCGGTAGGTTGCGGCATACTGAATGTCTGGGTTGTGGGCACTGATAAAATAAGGCGTATCCCAGTTGCAGCGGTCGCTGGTGCCGAGACATGATTGCCCGATCAGCCAGGTTGCGCCGCCGTCGGTCGTTTTCATGATGGCGCCGTTTTGAATTTCCACCCAATAGGTGTTGGGGTCGGTCGGATGGAACCCGCAGCGAAATCCGTCGGCAGGATAGACATTGGCCCAGTCGTTGAAGCCTGCAGCGTTCCCTTTTTTGATGCCATTGTCCTGAGCACCGGCCCAGTAAATATCGGGCGTGTGGGGGTTGTAGGTGGTGTGATAGAATTGCGTGGTCGGCAGGTTTTTGCACCGCGTCCAGATGTTGGAGTTGGCTTCCTTGCGGTATACGCCACCGTCGTTGGCCCAGTACCGCTTTCCGGAAGGCAGGATGACCAGGTCGTGGCTGTCGGCGTGTCCGCCGGATGCAGTCAGCCAGGTATTGGTGCCCGCTGCTTTGCGCCACATTATAATGGCGTGGAAGTAAATTTCTTCATCATTGGAAGGGTTCAAGGCGATTTTACCGAAATACCAGCCGAAGTCGCCGCATTTGTCTTCGAGGGCATTGATGTCCACAGAACTCCAGGTTGTGCCGCCGTCGGTGGTTTTGTACAGGCCGCCGGGTGTGGAAAGCGAATCAATAAACACCGCGTATAGTTTGTCCGGGTTTTGTGCGGACATGGCCAGACCTGTACGGCCCATGATGCCGGTGGGAAGACCTCCTCCGAGTTGCGTCCACGTCGCGCCGCCGTCGGTCGTTTTGTAAATGCGGGCGTGTGGACCGTATATGATGGATTCGGTATTGCTGCGGATGCGATCCCAAAAGGAGGCGTACAAAACCTGCGGATTGGAGGGATTGATCACGAGATCGCTCGCGCCGGCCTGGTTGCTGACGAACAATACCTGTTGCCATGTCGCGCCGCCGTCGCTGCTTTTGTAAATGCCGCGTTCGCTATCGCGTACGTAGGGGTTGCCCATGGTGGCGGCATAAATATTTTGAGGGTTCAGCGGGTCAATCTGGATTTTGGATACGATGCCCTGTTGCGAAAGTCCCGCGTATTGCCAGCTCTCCCCCGCATCGGTGCTTTTAAAAATACCGTCGCCATTGAACACGATCGAGGGCATGTTGGGATCGCCTGTGCCGGCATAAACGATGTTCGGATTCGTGGGGTCGAAAACGATGTCGCCGATAGAGAGTTCGATGTGATCGTCGAACACGGGATACCAGTTAATACCGCCGTCGGTGGTTTTGAAAATCCCGCCGGCGGAAAAACCTGCCAGGACAATATTTTCGTCGTCTGGTTTTACAGCCAGGGTGTTGACGCGGCCGCCTATGTTTCCCGGGCCCTGCTGCGTCCAGTCGGAAGCATTGCCACTGCATCCGGAAACGCTGCGTTCCTGTACGGAAATCGCTTCGTTCCGGGCGGCTACAATGGCTTTTCGCCAGCCTTTCCAGTCAAAATCGCGATCGGGATAGGAGCGTTGAAACGAGAACATTTCATTGGGCTCGGCCTTTTCGGCCAACTTGTCCTTTTTAACAGTGGCGGTTGGTTGGCAGGAAAGAATGCTCAGCAGGGCGAGAATAAACCAGTGAATTTGTTGCATGGCGCCGGTTTTTGAAAAAAACTTGTTCGCAAATGTAAGTGAAGATGCTTCTTACTTTTGCCCACTCAAATATCAAACCATGCTCTATTTACTGCTGGCGGTCGTTTGTTCGGTGCTGCTAGGCTTCATTTTCAAACTTTTTCCGCGCTTCGGGATAGACGGATTTCAAGCCATTGTTTTCAATTATTTTACCTGTGTATGCTGCGGCTGGCTGCACCTGGGATACTTCCCGATTGCGGCTTCCAATACCGGAAAACCCTGGTTCCCGTTCGCCTTGGTATTGGGGCTGGTATTCGTCAGCGGATTCAATTTCGCCGCGCTGACGGTGCAGTTTTTCGGTGTAACGGTCAGCCAGATCATGCAGCGGATGTCCATTCTGTTGACGGTGCCGTTTGCCATTTTGTTTTACAATGAGTCAGCAAGTGCGGGTAAAATTGCCGGATTTATGCTGGCGCTGGCTTCTATCGTCCTGGTGAACTGGCCTTCACAAGCGAATGGAGCGCTGATGCCCGTGACTGATACTGCAGAAAAGCCGGGCGAACAAAAGCCGGTTGTGCAAAAGAGGCGCCTGCTGATTTGGATTCCCATCCTCACCTGGTTGCTGGCAGGTATTCTGGAGATATTGCTCCTCCGGGTGCAAAAAGAGGCATTGGCCGACCCTAATGATCCGGTATTTATTTGTAATGTGTTTGGCACAGCGGGCACATTGGGATTTATGATTACTGCGGCAGGCTGGTTGGGCAAGCGCATGATTTTTTCCTGGCGCAATGTAGCGGCAGGCATTGTTCTCGGCATTCCCAACTACGGCAGTATGCTGTTTTTACGCATGGCTTTGGGAAGCGGGATGGAAGGATCGTCCTTTTTTCCTGTCGTCAATGTAGCGATCATTTTTACCACAACCATTGGAGCCGTCTGGCTGTTTCACGAACGGCTGTCGCGCTACAATTGGTTCGGCATCGCGCTGGCAGTGGCGGCCATCGGCTTAATATCGCTTTAAGAAATGGATCAGAACCAGACACAACAACAAGACGAGTTTCTTTTTCACCCCAAAAACCTGATGCTGTTCATCCTGTTGTTTGGCCTTTCAGCACTTTTTCTGGCATTGACAGCGGCGTATATCTATACACGGGTTACGATGGACGTGCCGCCGGTAGAGATTCCCATCCTGTTTATTTTCAATACTTTGGTCTTGCTCGGCAGCAGCAGGACAATGATACGCGCCAAACGCTGCTATCTGAACGACGATACGATCGGATACCAGCAAAACCTGAAATATACCATCTGGCTTTCCCTGTTTTTTATGGTCATGCAAACGGTGGCATGGTGGTGGCTTTTTCAGAAAAATGTACGCCTCGATAATTCTGCGACCACCGTACAATATCTCTATGTCATTTCGTTCGTCCATCTCGCTCACGTCATTGTCGGTCTGCCATTCCTGATATTTTTTTATAATACCGCCAAAAAACGCATGGTGGATCCTGTTACTGTTCTGGTCTATTTCTCCGACCCCGAAAAGCGGCTCAAACTGCGTCTGCTCACGATCTACTGGCATTTCCTCGACGGCCTGTGGATCTACCTGGTGTTATTTTTTGGAATCAACTACCTCATTTGAATGAAAAAACCCGCCCCTGCATTCAGGTAGCGGGTTTTCTCTTCAAGCCATGAATGTATCCTTTTACGAACGCTGTTGGAAAATGTTTCCTTGAATAGTATATTCTTCATTTGTCTCTAACCGAAATCGGCAATCCGAAATCCGAAATCCGCAATCAAAAATCCGCAATCTGTCGGCAATTTGCCAATGCCCCTGCTCTGTTTTTCCGGATTGAACGTTTCCCGCTACCTTTCCTGTCGTTTTTCAAAATTCCTTTGTAATACCTTGAAAATGAAAAAACAATTACTTCTGCTTTCGGCCGCATTTTTCTTGTTTACCGGCGCTATTCAGGCACAGATCCAATTTGTCAAAAAGACCGGTCTGCTCACGCCGGCCAATCATTTCAGCGGGGTAGCCATTGCCGTACTCGACATGAACGGCGACGGATTGGATGACATCGCCCGGATGAACCAGGGATTTCAACTGGCCGTTGAATACCAGACCGCTCCAGATCAGCCGTTCGCACACATGACCGTAGGGCCCTTGCCCGACGGTAGTCAGTGGGGCATGTGTGCCGCCGACGTGGACAACAATGGTTTCCCCGACGTTCTGACAGGAGGCGCTTATGACGATATTAAACTGGCGATGGCCAATGACGAGGGTACGGCTTATGTCATTGATATTCTCGACGAACCGGGCACTTTTACGCAATGCGTCAATTTTGCCGATATCAACAACGACGGCTGGCTCGATGCCTTTGTGTGCCACGATGATGGCGCCGCGCGCATATTCGGAAATGACGGCGCGGGTAATCTGGTACTGCAACCGGGTTGGATCAACCTGTCTACCGTGCCGCCATCAGACAACTCCGGCAATTACGGTTCGGTTTGGAGTGATGTGGACAACGATGGCGACCTCGACCTGTACATTGCCAAATGCCGTTCGGGCGTCAGCGATCCCACGGACGGACGGCGCATCAATCAATTGTTCCTGAACAACGGCAACGGCACTTATAAGCAGGATACCTCCAACGCTTCGGGTCTGCGCATCGGCGCACAAAGCTGGACGGCCGATTTCGGCGATATAGACAATGACGGCGATTTCGATTGTTTTATTACCAATCACGACGTTTCGAGCCAACTTTTGGAGAACGACGGAACGGGCTATTTTACCGATATTTCCATTGCAGCGGGTATATTCAACGAGATCACCGGTTTGCCGATCCAGGGCGTTTTTCGCGATTTCGACAACGACGGTTTTGTGGATATTCTCGTGGCGGGCACAGACCACTTTCTGCTGCGCAACAACGGCGACAAAACGTTTTCCATCGTGGAAGACCTTTTCGACAACAACCCAATCGAATCCTTTGCCATAGGTGACCTCAACCACGACGGTTTCCAGGATATATATGCAGGATACGCCGAAATTTTTACCGACCCGAGTAATGTACCCGATGCGCTGTGGATGAACAACGGTAATGATAACCATTTTTTCGGCCTCAACTTGCGCGGTGTGCAAAGCAACCGCAATGGCGTGGGTGCTAAAGTGCAGTTGTACAGTGCCCTCGGAATTCAGACCCGCGAGGTGCGGTCCGGGGAGAGTTACGGCATCATGAACTCGATGCAAATACACTTCGGTATGGGACAAGTTGCAGCCGTGGATTCCGTGAAAGTATTCTGGCCTTCCGGTATAGTGGATGTGCTGCATCAGCCTTCTGTAAATCAATATATTACAATGGAAGAAGGCGGTTGTATCGTGCCGCAGGTGACCGCAATGGCCAATGGCCCCGCAACCTTTTGTTCCGGCGACAGCGTACTGCTCAGTGTGACGGAACCTTTTAACGCTTATCTCTGGAGTACGGGCGAGACGACGGCTTCCGTCGTTGCGAAAACCGCCGGCAATTATACCGTCACGGTCACGACGGATGAAGGCTGCACGGCAGTTTCAAATGCCGTCGCCGTTATTACCGACCCCGTTCAGGTGCCGACCATTACTGCGTCCGGCGATACAGTTTTTTGTGAGGGGGAAGCGGTGACACTGACGTCGTCTCCAGCATTTGCATTCAACTGGAGTACAGGCGACACCACGCAAAGCATTACGGTGACGCAGTCCGGTGTTTACACTGTTACTGCGCAAGGGTTGTGCGCGCCGTTTACTTCGGCGCCATTGACCGTCGAAGTCCTCGGCAATCCCTTGCCGGTTGCGACAAGCGATACCATAGCGCCCGCGCAAACGGCGCTGCTTTCTGCAACGGGTACTCAAATTAATTGGTACGACGAAGCAGTTGGCGGCAACCTGCTTTTTACGGGTAATAACTTCCTCACCCCTCCACTCGACGAAAGTACCACCTATTGGGTGTCCAATGTGACAAACTACGATCAGCCCAATCAGTTTGCCGGAATGGTGGACCATCAGGGCACGCCCTTTGGCGACCCCCAATTCAACGGCGCTATTATTTTCGATTGCTTCAGCCCTTTCCGGCTCGCTAAAGTGAAAGTATATGCCAATACGACTGCCGAACGAAAAATTGACCTGCGCAACAGCGACGGCGCGGTTTTGCAAACAATTACGGTGAATATCCCCGCCGGTACGACTGTCATAGGACTTGATTTCGACGTGCCGGTGGGCACCGATCTGGTGCTGATAACCGACGAATCGTTCAATGAAGCCACGCTCGGCACCTTGGGGCCACAGTTGCGGCGCAGCACCCAGGGGGTTGCATATCCCTACGTGATACCGAATGTAGTGAGTATCAAAAATTCCAATTTCGGCATCGAGCGGTACTACTACTTCTACAACTGGGAAGTGGATTTTTATGGAATCGAGTGCACCAGCGACCGTGTACCGGTGACAGCTGTGGTAGATTCCACGCTGAATGCCGCTTCGCCGGAATGGGCGGAGACCCTGCGGATATTTCCGAACCCGGCCACCGGTCTGGTCAATGTGGAAATAGATGCATTCCGGGGCGGCGTTGTATCCATCTCAATTAAAAACGCAACGGGCGCCGGCTTGCAGACGCGTCATATGAGTTTGCCATCCGGAAAAACGGTTTTTCAAAGCGATATTTCTTCTCTGCCAGCAGGGATGTACTGGCTGGAACTGGCCGATGAAAATGGAATGGTGCGGAAGAAGATCATTGTACAATAAGGGGGACGGCGCCATGATAGACTGGGTTGAAGGGATATTTTTGTAAAATAACGGCAAAAAAATGCACCCTTCGATTTGAAATAAAATTCTGCTATCGTATGGTTTGCTTTTTAAATAACTCGCCATCGTCTTTAAAACTTTAGATAATTCCGTTATCGCGCTGTCAGAGAGTGTAGCATGGGGAAATGTCACAAAAATTTAACCTGTCGGGTGTTGTTTTTCTGAAAAAGCCGCCCGTAGATTTGCGCCATGAATTTTAATGCGTTTCAACTTTTCTACGATTGTTGTTGCTGTTGTGGCCATACCACCGGAGCAATGCCGACTGCTTGTTAAGTGAAATACGCACAGTTAAATTTTCTGACAAGTCTCCTTCGCAAACAGCCCTCCGGTACCTGACAAACCGGGGGGCTGTTTGTTTTTTTCACCATAACTAAATGCATTAAACAATTATGAGTTTACGTCTTGGCGACATCGCCCCCAATTTCAAAGCCCAAACCACTGCCGGCGAGATTGACTTTTACGAATATCTCGGCGACGGTTGGGGTATTCTGTTCTCGCATCCTGCCGATTATACGCCCGTTTGCACTACAGAATTGGGCAAAACCGCGCAATTGCAGGAAGAATTCCGCCGCCGCAACACCAAAGTGCTGGCAGTCAGCGTAGATCCGCTCGACAAACACGAAGGCTGGGTAAAGGACATCAACGAAACCCAGCACACGACGGTCAATTTTCCGATTATTGCCGACCCTGAGCGCAAAGTGGCCGACCTGTACGGCATGATCCATCCCAATTCCTCCGAAAACTTTACTGTGCGTTCGCTGTTTATCATCGGGCCGGACAAAAAAGTGAAACTCACCATCACCTATCCGGCTTCGACGGGACGCAATTTCCATGAGGTGCTGCGCGTGCTCGATTCCCTGCAACTAACGGCGAATTACAGCGTTGCCACACCCGCCGACTGGAACCGCGGAGAAGATGTGATCGTGGTGCCGGCTGTTTCGACCGAAGATGCCATCAAAAAATTCCCGAAAGGGGTCAAGGTCGTGAAACCGTATTTGCGGTATACCCCACAACCTGATGTGCAAGATTAACCCTTATCAACCTTCATCAACTTTGAACATGAGCATACATTCTATCATATCGGCCACTTGTTGTTGCTGTTGTTGCTGTCCGTCCCGGAACACCGAAGCGGCTGCGATGACTTTTTGGCTGATGGGAGAACAAACATGACCCGTGTTCAAAAAGTGAATTGCACACTAAAGCCCTTCGGTATCGCGCCGCAGGGCTTTTTGTTTGTCTGGATGTTGGACTATCAGACGTTCGACGATGGATTCTGAACTTCCTCGTTTTTTGTCCAATGTCCAACATCTGATAATCCGACATCCAAAAAAAGGCACTATGTACATCGAACATTTAATTCAGAGCGACATTGACCTGCTTTCCCGGTTACGGCAGGTAAGCCAGCGCATAGGCAACACGCCCGTTCATCGGGTCAGTAACTTGTTTTCCAGGAAAGGCGTTCGGATTTATGCCAAAAAAGAGTGGGAACAACTTTCTGGCAGCGTAAAAGCAAGGGCGGCTTTCAACATCATCCGTGGCGCGGTGGAAAAGGGAGACCTGCACCGGGGTAAAATCCTTTTAGATGCCACGAGTGGCAACACCGGCATCGCGTACGCAGCCATCGCCAAAGAACTGGGGTTGCGGGTGGTGCTGTGCCTGCCTGAAAATGCTTCGCCGGAACGCAAGACCATTTTACAGACGCTGGGCGCCGAGATCATTTTTACTTCCAGATTTGAAGGCACCGATGGCGCTCAGGATGTCGCCAGGGAGCTGGCGACATCCCGGCCGGATCTTTATTTCTATGCCGACCAATACAAAAATGACTACAACTGGAAGGCGCATTACCACAACACCGCCGTGGAAATCTTTGAAGATTTTCCCGGTGTAACCCATTTTGTGGCGGGACTTGGCACCACTGGTACTTTTGTCGGCACAGGACGGCGATTGAAGGAGTTTAATCCGGATATCCGCCTGGTGGCACTACAACCCGACTCCGCCTTGCATGGCCTGGAAGGTTGGAAACACCTGGAAACAGCGGTAGTGCCTGGCATTTTCGATCCGTCTTTGGCTGATGAATTTCTCGAAATTGATACTGCCGAAGCCTACGAGATCATCCAATCTGCCAAACAACACGAGGGTTTGCTGCTCAGTCCTTCATCGGCAGCGAACCTGGCCGGCGCCATCAAAGTCGCCGAAAAATCAGACGCCGGTACGGTCGTCACAGTTTTACCTGACAACGCCGACAAATATGGCGAAATCATGAAACGTCTTTTCAAATAATGACCTCCCAATAACCTTTTAATGACATTAATGACGTAAATGGCAATGATTCAAATCGAACCGAACATCGAAAGATTAATGCTGGGCGACGCCTTACAGGCTTTTCCCGACGAATGCTGCGGCTTTATGCTGGGGAAAGAAACAGGCGACGAACGCATTCTGACGGATATCCTCATCGTTAACAACTCGAAGGAAGGCGACAAACGCCGCCGCTTTGAGATCGCCCCCAAAGACTACCTGAAGGCGGAGCGCTACGCCGACGAAAAAGGGTTGGCACTCCTGGCAGTTTATCACTCGCATCCGAACCATCCCGCCATCCCGTCGGAGCACGACCGGGTAGCGGCACAACCGTTTTTCTCCTATATCATTGTTTCCGTGATAGATGGAAAATTTGACCATCTGCGGTCCTGGCGGCTGAACGAAGAACAACAATTTGAAGAAGAAACCATCATTTTTGACATCAGACAAAAGACATTGGACTTCGGGCTTGTCCCTGCCTGATGTCAAACGTCCAATGTCAAAAAGTCCAAAGTCTCATTTCATTCGCTTAAAATTCAAAACATGGCAACTGTCATCATTCCCACGCCTTTGCGTAAATTTACCAACAACACGGCCAAACTGGACATTGCGGCCGGCACGGTCGAAGAAGCGCTGCTCGATCTATCGGCGAATTATCCCGACCTGAAAAAACACCTGTTCGACGAGGGCGGGCATATCCGTACCTTTCTCAATATCTTCATCGGCGAAGACGACATCCGCGATTTGCAGGCGGGAAAAACACCGCTGCACGATAACACAGTCGTCAGCATTGTTCCTGCAATTGCGGGAGGATCCACCGATGGGTACCACTGATGTGCCCCACCGATAAATCGGTGGGTTGAGGTAGAAAAAGTCCTTCGGACTTGACGTTCAGCCCACCGATTTATCGGTGGGGTACCATCATTACGCCCACCGATAAATCGGTGGGACACATCGTATCAATTTCAACAAATTAAAAGCAAAATACAATGCCGTCTCATCAAGATATTCAATTTTCAAAAGTGGAGTTGGCTCGTTACAACCGGCACATCATCATCCCGGAATTCGGCCTCGAAGCGCAGCAAAAACTGAAAGCGGCCAAAGTGCTGGTCATTGGTTCGGGCGGACTCGGCAGCCCGGTGCTGCTCTACCTCGCGGCTGCAGGTGTGGGCACCATCGGTATCGTGGACTTCGACCGGGTTGACGACAGCAATCTGCAACGCCAGATATTGTTTGGCGTGGAATCGGTCGGCCAGCCCAAAGTAGAAGCCGCCCGTCGTCGCCTCGAAGCCTTGAACCCACACATCGAGATCAAGGTGTATGACACGCTCATCAACTCTCAGAACGCCCTCGATCTCATCCGGGACTACGATGCGGTAGCCGATGGCACGGATAATTTTCCGACGCGCTACCTTGTGAACGATGCGTGCGTATTGCTCGGAAAACCGAATGTGTATGCATCCATTTTTCAGTTTGAAGGACAGGTATCGGTGTTCAACTACCGCAATGCCGATGGAGAATTAGGGCCAAATTACCGCGACTTGTATCCCACTCCGCCACCGCCCGGCTTGGTGCCGAGTTGCGCAGAAGGTGGGGTGTTGGGGGTGCTGCCCGGCATCATCGGCAGCATGCAAGCCAGCGAAGTCATCAAAGTCATCACCGGGGTAGGGGAACCCTTGAGTGGCCGTTTCTTCATTTTTGATGCCCTGAATTTTGAAACCCGCACCTTCAAAATCAAACGGCGCGACGACAACCCCCTCAACGGAAATAATCCGACGATAAAACAACTCATTGATTACGAGATGTTTTGCGGCATGAAAGTAGTGGAGCGACCTGTGAAAGAAATTACCGTGCAGGAACTTATCCAATGGCAAACACTCGGCGAGAAATTTCAATTAATTGACGTTCGCGAACCGCATGAATACGAAGCGGCCAACATCGGCGCCGAGCTGATCCCGCTCGCCACTGTCGTCGATAATGCCGGCCGTTTTGCAAAAGATGTGAAGGTGGTGGTGCATTGCCGTTCGGGTGTCCGCAGCGCCAAAGCCATCCGCGAACTGGAAGATAAACTCGGCTTCGACAACCTGTACAATTTGAAAGGCGGCATTTTGGCCTATTTGGAATTTGAAAACAAACAAATCACCATATAAACAAATCACCGGTTTTCGAGACAGCCTCCATACAACAAAATATTTTTATACGGAAAGTGACAGTTAAGCGCTATCTTTGAAGCGGCAAAGCGGCAGATATTCATGTTCGTTATGGACGCCGTTTCACAAGTCTTTTTTCGCTAAAAATAAAATATGGCCAAATCACAGGATTCCTTTAACAAAAAGGAAAAAGAAAAAAAACGTCAAAAGAAGAATCAGGAAAAGCAAGAGCGCCGGGAACAGCGCAAAGCGGATAAACTCGAAGGTGGCGCCAAGACATTTGAAGAAATGCTCTCTTATGTAGATGAGAATGGCAACCTCACTTCCACGCCGCCCGATCCTTCCAAAAGAAAGGAAATCAAGGTCGAAGACATTATTCTGGGGGCATCTTCCAGGTATACCACCCCTGAAGAAACCACCCGTCACGGGAAAGTGAAATTTTTCAACAATGAAAAAGGCTATGGTTTTATCGTAGATTCGGAATCGAAGGACAGTGTCTTCGTACATATCAACAACCTGAACGATCCAATTCGGGAAAATGACCGGGTCTCCTTTGAGATAGAAATGGGCCCTAAAGGGCCTAATGCCGTGAACGTAAGTTTGGAGAAGTAAGCTGTCGAACCAATCAACTTCCGCAACTTTCGGGTTGCCCACACACTACCCATGCCCCAACTTTGTCAAAAAAAGTCATGGGCCAACAACATCTGAATTACGAACGTGTGGCGCAAGCCATTGATTTTTTGGGTAAAAACTTCCGGCAGCAACCCGACCTGACTGAAGTGGCGCGCCAGGTGCATCTTTCACCGGAACATTTTCAACGGATTTTTACCGAATGGGCGGGTGTCAGCCCCAAAAAATTCATGCAGTTCCTGACGCTCGATTTCCTGCGCGACCGGATTTATGAATTGCCCAATCTGCAGGCGGCAGCAGACGAAGCGGGTCTGTCCGCTCAATCGCGGGTGTATGACCTGTTCGTGAACATCGAAGGCGTGACACCCGGCGCATTCCGCGAAGGTGGAATGGGCCTCCATATCCATTATGGCTACCACAATACGCCGTTTGGCTTGTGTTTTATTGCCGTCGCCGACCGTGGGGTGTGCGCTCTGAGTTTTGTGGATGAAGACCGGAAGCGCACCGAATTCGATGTATTTCAACAAAAATGGCATTTCGCCGAACTCCAGCATGCACCGGAGAAAACCCAACCAGTGGCGCAACAGATATTTTCTCCTGAAAAAAACAATCTACGGCGGCTCACCGTATTGGCGCAGGGTACTAATTTTCAGATGAAAGTATGGGAGGCGCTTTTGCGCATCCCACCCGGCGCCGTGACGACGTACAGCCAGATCGCCCGAAGCATCGGCAATCCAGCAGCGGTACGCGCGGTAGGCTCGGCGGTGGGCAGCAACCCGGTGGGGTTCCTCATCCCCTGCCACCGGGTTATTCAGAGCACAGGAAAGTTAGGCGGATACCATTGGGGCGAAATGCGGAAAAGTGCCATCGTAGGATGGGAAATGGCGCGGCATGAGGTGTAGTTATTTTGATCGGATGAACATGATTTACAAGATTTTAAAAAACACTTTTTATCTTGTAAATCATGTTCATCCTGTCAAAATAACAAAATCGCGGTCGGACTTAATTTATTTTCTGTCAGCACCCGCCTGTCTTTCATCGAAAACAATGGCAGGAAAAATGAATAGCGGCGTTTTTCGTGCAGCAAACCTGCACTGAATTATGCTGCGCAATACCATCCAGTCTTTCGGCCTCGCGATCCAGAACATACGCGCTAATCTGTTTCACACCTTTCTTTCCGTGCTTGGCATCGTTATTGGCGTGGCCGCACTGGTCGCTACTTTTTCGCTGATTGACGGCCTGGAAAAATTTGCCAGGGGTCAACTTTCCTCTAAAACAAGCGTCAACGCCGTTGTCGTGCAGACGCAGACAGAAAAAGCCGTCAGCAACATCATCGTCAGAAAGGATACTTTCGAGGTGATTGATTACGAGCGTTATGCGCGATTGCGTGCAAGTTTGCATCAGGTAAAACGCGCTAACCTCGATACGGACTTCAACCGCGAACTAAAGATGGTCGGCACGGATTCGGCCATTGGGGCCGTGATCCATTGTATTGCGGAGTCTCCCTGGAGCGATACCATCCTCACCCACGGGCAGTTGATTCCAGCCACTGCCTTCAGCGGTCGCGAACCGGTGGCTGTGATCAATGACCGTTTGGCAAAACTCATAGCAGGGGAAGGCGATGTGGACAGGGTGTTGGGTCAATCTTTTATGGCGCTCGGTCACACCATTCGCATTGCAGGCGTGACCAAAGACAGAAGGGCTGATGCACCTCCAGCCGTTTTTATTCCGATATCTCTGTTGTCCAGGGCCGATTTGGTTCGTTCTCCGCCCAGAATGGTGCTCGAAGCAGCTAAAACGGAAGACGTGCCGCTCCTCAAGGAACAAACGGAAACCTGGTTAAAAAATGAATTTGGGGTAAAGAGCGGCGATTTTCAGGTGTTCAGTCAAGATTTTTGGGTAGATGAAGCCTCCAAAGGATTTATGATCTTCCGCATCGTCATGGGGCTTATCATCGGCATCTCGGTTGTCGTGGGCGGCGTGGGCGTGATGAATGTCCTGCTCATTTCCGTCACAGAGCGCACGGCGGAGATCGGATTGCGCAAAGCCGTCGGCGCAAAAAAAGGCGACATCCGGCGGCAGTTTCTGGCAGAATCCATCACCGTTTCTGCATTCGGTAGTTTTATTGGTTTACTGGTAGGAGCGGGCTTTGCTTTGGCCACTATGCCCATCATTCGTTTGTTCGTGGACGTGCCGTTCAACGCTGCGCTGACCTGGAACACATTTTTTATTATTTGCGTGGTTGCGGTAATTGTGGGCATCATTTTCGGTACTTATCCTGCGGTGAAAGCGGCACGGCTTGATCCGGTGGAAGCGCTTCGGCGGGAGTGAAAACACCTTTTCAGCAATATTTTTCCCGTTTTAGCCATTCATAAGCGGCGTTGATGGCAATTTTTATGTCCGTCTGGGGCATATTGAGTTCCTTGATCGCTTTGGCCGGAGCGTAACAATGCCTGTCTAAGCTGATCAGAGCCTGGGAATAATTGAGCAAGGGACGAAAGCGGAACAGCATGGCCAATCCGCTGCTGAACAGGCCAACAGTCAAAATAAGCCAGTCCGGGATGAACAACTTCGGTGGCGGCGCCTTGACTATTTCTCCCACCATGTTAAAAAACTCCCGGTAAGTCAGATTGCAATTTCCCGTAATATAGGCCTCTCCCAGTGAACCATGTTCCAATGCATTGACCACTGCCTGCGCGACATCTCTTGCATATACGAAATTTTTGCCGCCATGTGAGATGAAGTGCAATTTTCGCGTGATCACCGCAATGATCATTTGCCCTGAGCCAAGATTGACATCACGGGAGCCAACCATCATGGTTGGACAAATGACGATAGCAGGAAATCCCTTTGTCCTGGCCATTTCCATGACGTATTGATGCGCAGCATACTTGGATTCTATGTAATCGAGCCGGTACCGGAGTCCCCGGAATGGTGTCTCCTCGGTAGCCGGATGCTCCGGATCTCCGGGGCCGAAACTGCTGGCAGAGCTGATGTGCACAAATCGTTGAACCCCCGCAGTTATGGCCGCGCTCACTATGTTTTGCGTGCCTTTGAAATTGACCTCAAACAAAGTTTTTGAGCGCGTCGGCCAGGTGCTGATGGAAGCAGCGGCGTGTATCACCATGTCGCAGTTGCTCACAGCCGCAGCGCATGCGGCCGCATCCCGGATATCACCATAATACAATTCTACAGGTAGCCCCCGCAGGTTAAGTGCCGGACTGCCCGACCTTACCATTGCTTTGACGCGGTAATGTTGTTGCAGCAGGATTTCCACAATATGACTGCCCAACATACCGCCTGCGCCTGTAACGAGTACTGTTCGGTATTCGGATTGCATCACGAATTTCGCTTTTTAAAGTTGGCCAATAAGACAAGATGGGCAATACCCGGAGCTATGCGGTTGACCCAATAATGGAGCAGGCCGATGCCAGAAAACACCCGTTGTTGTTGTCGCAGGAGAATCATTCGCCTCAAGAGAGGGGTGACCGCTCCAATAGGTTGCGGCCGCGGCCCTCCGGTTACTTCCGGGCGCGGTATCAAGCCCCCGTTTTGATCGAGTACGGTTTTTTCTTTGTCCGTTTCCGTTAAACCAATAAAGGCTACTCCAAAATGGATGCCGCTGTCGTATTGTTCAATGCGCAGGGACTCAGCCAGTGAGGCGAGTGCCCGTTTGGAAGCGCTGTACACGGCATTTTGCGGCAAACCGTGAAATGCGGCGACGCTGCTGATAAATAAGACCGTGCCTTTGGTTTTGCGCAGATACGGCATTGCTGCCTGGGTGGTCCAAAGGGCGCCAAAAAAATTGATATCCATTACCCTGCGCAGGGTTTGCGCATCAGAATCCTCTACGTTTCCCCACATATTAACCCCCGCATTGTTGATGAGTATGTCAATTCTGCCAAAATTTTCCATAGTGGAGGCGATCAACTGCCGGCAATCTTCCGGCTTGGAGACGTCGCAGGCAACTGCCAGTACCGGAGTGCCGTTATTCCGCACTTGTGCTGCCGCTTTGTCGAGGCGCTCTGGGTTGCGGCCATTCAGGACGATCTGCGCTCCAATTGCCGACAACTCGTTGGCCAACCTCAGACCGATGCCCATAGTAGAGCCGGTGATGACGATGACTTTGTCCTTAAAAAACAATTCTTCCGGGTCAGGGCGCATAACGGATGTGTGGGTTGAAACGGAGAGAAAACCATTCGTTCGACAGCGCCAACACAATGTGTACCAGTACTGAAACCCAAATTGTGCCGGTCCGTAGGGTTATCAGACTCAAAATAACACCAAAAACGATGGCGCCGATGCCTTCCGTCATTCGTTTGGGCACATGTGTGAGTGCATAGATGGAAGTATTAACAGCGATTGCTGCACCGGCGCCAAAAGCCCGGTCGCAACTAAACAACAGAAAACCCCGGAACATCAATTCGTAGGCACTTATATACACGGCCCATGCCAGGGCGCTGAGAATAAGCGTTTTGCTCCTCCATTCCGGCCGGCGTATTTCAGGGTACATTTCCTGACTGTCCACTTTGCGGGCGCCGGCATAAGACAAAGGCAAGGCCAGCACCGACAGGCCGAGTATCCACAACAAGTCTTGTGATGTCCATCGAGGTAAAACTCCAAAATCCGACCAATTGTGATCTAAAAAGATGAGAAAAACCAATGCCGGAAATACGCCGTAAAAACAGATTCCGACCAAGCGTTGCAGGTAAATTTTGGTTTCCTGTGCCCGCTCGTACCCTACCACTCCGGCGAGCCGGGGCGTTAAACTGCGGCTGGTGACGACTGACCAGAAAAGGATAAAGCCAACGGTAACCAGCGCGATGGCCAATGCGGCATCGAAGTGTTCTGAAGTCGGAAAATAGGATTCAGGCATGTTGCATCCGGTTTGACTAAGTTTTGAAATGGGCTTTACAGTTCGACAAATGTATAAAACTCTCCATGTATTGCATCACAACCACTTCCTCCAGCGAAACCATGCGAAAATAAGGGCAATGATCACAACCATCACGCATAAGACGGCCGGATAACCCCACCATACGCGCAGTTCCGGCATCCAGTCGAAGTTCATACCGTAGATGCCCACAATAAAGGTGAGAGGCATGAAGAAAACCGAAAAAATGGTGAGGATGCGCATCACTTCATTGGTGCGTTGTGCGGAAATGGCGAGGTAAACGTTGGTAAGGGCGTGCGCGTCATCATAGATTTGGTCGTAAAGGGTTTCCACTTTGGTGTACATGTCCCACAATTCTTCCAATTCGGGGGAAGGACCGTATTGTTTTTCCAGCAAAATGATCACTTCCTCGGTCAGTTTGATGATCTTTTTGGTTACGCCGGCTTTCCGTTTGATATAGTAAATGTTCTCTTGCAGGTCGGGAATGTTCTTTTTCAGAAAGATAAGGCTCTCATACCGGTCTATTTCATCGGAGAGCGCTTCACCCGGTTTGACATACGATTGCAGCACTCCTTCGACGATGCGCAATACCAAAGCCGGCACATTGCGGCAAAACCCTTTGCTGACATACCGCGCATTGATGTCGCTCAGGAATGGTTGTGGCAACCGGTGAATGCTGATGAGAAAACCATCGGAAAAAAAGAGCGCGACTTTGCTGCTTAATTCCTGAATAGTGTCGGCATATTCATCCTTGGGGGCGTATTTCCGGGTAATGACAAATCCTGTTTTGTCCGTCATCTCGAATTTGGGCAAATGGTCCGGCTCCAAACAATCGGCCACAGTGTGCGGGTGCAAATTGTATTGTTGCGCCAATGAAGACAATTCTTCAGTCGCAGGTTTGGCCACGTCAATCCATTCAAAATTCTCCTGTCCTTTGGGATGCCATTGTTCTACCATGTTTGGTTCCGATTTTCAGGGGTAAAATTCCGTATATACCGTTAAAAAACAGGTAGGTTTGAGGCGATAAAATTTCCGTCTTATTATGGATCAACGCATCATCAATCTCTACGACGAATATACCCACAAACCTCTGACACGCAAGGAATTCCTCGAGCATTTGATTCAACTTGCAGGCGGCACAACAGCGGCCATGGCGATACTTCCCTTGCTGGAATCCTGTTCGGCAACGGCTAAAACACATTCGGGTGAGTTGTTTACAGAGTACATTACATATCCCGGCGTAAACGGCGAAATGAAAGCGTACGTAGCGCGGCCAAAACAAACTAAACCATTTGCAGCCGTAGTAGTGATCCATGAAAACCGCGGACTGAACGCACACATCGAGGACGTAACGCGGCGAGCGGCGCAGGCCGGTTATCTGGCAGTTGCACCCAATGCGTTGGCTCCTTTGGGCGGAACGCCCGCAAACGAAGACGATGCCCGGCAGCTGTTCACCACCTTGAAGCCGGAGGAAAGCCTGCAGAATTTTATCCGGGTGTTCGATTACCTGAAAACGAGAAAGGATTGCAATGGCAGGTTCGGTTGCGTGGGATTTTGCTGGGGAGGCCTGATGGCCAATAATTTAGCAGTGAATGTGGCCGGTCTGCGTGCAGCAGTGGCATTCTATGGGCGGCAGCCAGATGCGGCGGATGTCCCGAAAATAAAAGCCGCCGTTCAACTGCACTATGCAGGCCTCGACGAACGGGTGAACGCGGGCATCGGGGCTTATGAAGAAGCCTTGAAAAAAGCCGGGACCCGCTACGAATTATACATGTACGAAGGTGTGAATCACGCTTTTCACAATGACACCTCTGCTGCGCGCTACAACGAAGCCGCTGCCAAATTAGCCTGGCAACGCACGCTGGCATTTTTTGAAAAACACCTGGGGTGATCTTTCCTCTTTGTCAATGAGGAACAAAAAAAACATGAGGCTGTCCAATAAGTCGGTGATTTGTTTATATGGTGATTTGTTTACTTAAAAACACTCCTGTTTATGAGAGTGTAACGCAATAACCGAATCCACAATTAAACAAATCACCGACTTATTGGACAGCCTCACGCACTTATTCTGCCACAACCGATTTCGAACGCCGTATTTATTGTTTTTTGAAATTGATCTTGATTTTCGGCCCGTCCGGCGATGTGGCGAGATCCGGCAGTCTTTGCAATTCGAGGCTTGCGTTGGTTTGTTCGACCACCTCCCAGGTGCCATTCAGGGCATCGAGCGGTGCGGATATGGCGTCGTCCATTTTTAGTTTCGCAGTAGTGCCATTGTCGGTGATGGTCCAATACGCCGAAATGTCGCCACTGACAGGGGAGTGGATGACCCATTCATCGTTGTCGTTAAATTCGAACGTGTAGCCGGCGAAATCGGAGGTGTTGTCAACGGGAGTCACCGAACCCGGTTCAGGCACATCGTAGTAAGCAATATACCAGGTGTCGTTGATGATCTTTGACTGGTCATCTTCTGATTTATTACAGGAAACGAACGCCAGCAGGGCAAACAAAAGGACGGGGATCAGTTTTTGCATAACAATTAAAATGTTTAGTGAATGAGTGAGTAAGATGTGCTGCAAAACAACAAAAATTATTCCATACTCAACCCATACAGGCCCTTACGAATGCCGCAAAAAGCGGATGCGGATTTTCTACCGTGCTTTTCAGTTCGGGGTGAAATTGAACTCCGACGAACCACTTGTGCCCTTTCAATTCCATGATCTCCACCAATCTGGATTCGGGGTTGATTCCCGTAGCAACCATTCCGGCTTTTTCAAATTGCTCTAAGTAGGCATTGTTGAATTCCCATCGGTGGCGATGGCGTTCGCTGATGAGCGTTTCGCCATAGGCTGCATGTGCTTTCGACTTTTTCTTCAATTCGCAGGGGTAAGCTCCCAGGCGCATGGTACCTCCCTTTTGAGTGATCTGTTTTTGCTCGCTCATCATGTCAATGACGGGGTGCGGCGTGTTCGGGCTGACCTCGGTGGAGGCGGCATTCTGGAGATTCAGCACATTACGGGCGAATTCGACACAAGCCGTTTGCATGCCTAAGCAAATGCCGAAAAAAGGTATGTTGTTTTCGCGGGCATAGCGGATTGCCGATAGCTTGCCCTCTATACCACGCTCCCCGAAACCCGGCGCTACCAAAATGCCATCGAATGGCGAAAGCAATTTGCTTACATCCTTGTAACTGCCCTCCAGATCTTCGGCGTGAATGGGCGAGACGCGCACCTTGCACTCGTTTACTGCTCCGGCGTGTACGAAGGATTCGTAAATGGACTTATAGGCGTCGGGCAGTTCGTTGTATTTTCCGATGAGGCCGATTTTTACCTCGTGGAGCGGATTTTTGAGTTTGCCCAGGAAATTTTTCCATGAAGTAAGATTGGGTTCTTTTGTGTCGCGCAGGTGGAGTTTGGAGATCACCACTGCATCCAGGCGCTCTTTCAACAGCAGCAACGGCACGTCGTAAATACTTTCCGCATCAATGACTTCGATGACGGCGCTGGTTTCGACGTTGCAAAATTGCGCCATTTTGCGGCGGATTTCGGGGCTAAGGGGGTGCTCGGTGCGGCACGCCAACACGTCGGGCTGAACACCAAGACTCAGGAGTTCTTTTACCGAATGTTGGGTCGGTTTGGTTTTGAGTTCCTTGGCCGCTTTGAGGTAAGGTACCAGCGTCAGGTGAATGACCATACAATTGTCGCGCCCAAGTTCCCAGCGCAGTTGGCGGACCGACTCGATGTAGGGCAGCGCCTCGATATCGCCTACCGTGCCGCCCAGTTCAGTGATGACCAGATCGTATTGACCGGACTGTCCCAACAGCAACATGCGGCGCTTGATTTCGTCGGTGATGTGCGGAATGACCTGAACCGTCTTTCCGAGGTAGGCCCCTTCGCGTTCCTGGTTGATGACCGTCTGGTAAATCCGCCCGGTGGTGACGTTATTGGCTTGCGAGGTAGGAGTATTCAGAAAACGCTCATAGTGCCCCAGGTCGAGGTCGGTTTCTGCCCCGTCGTCGGTCACATAACACTCGCCGTGTTCATACGGATTGAGTGTGCCGGGGTCAACGTTGATGTAGGGGTCGAATTTTTGAATCGTTACCGAGAAGCCCCGGGCCTGGAGAAGTTTGGCGAGAGAAGCACAAAGGATACCCTTCCCGAGCGAAGAAGTGACGCCGCCCGTAACAAAGATGTATTTCGTCATAGTACGTTGCTGTTGTTACGGGATGCAAAGGTAGGAAGGGGATTGGTGATTTTCCCGGGTTGAATGGAAAGTTTTAATTTTAGCCTGGGCAGATATATTTAACGCTGCGGGTGAGCAAAGCCTTATTGTTTCACTACCCGCAGCGTCTTTTGCAAGGCAATCAGTTGACATGGGGGAAGTTGGCCACAGAATGAAACATCCCGCTTGCTTCGCTGTTTCACCGTTCATGCAAACCGTTCAGTTCCAGGATTTAGGACAAATGGATTACCGCGCCGCGTGGGATTATCAAACCATCCTTCATCGCGAACTGGTAGAGAACAAGTTGAAAAACAGGGAGTTAAAGCCGGGAACCTACCTCCAGCCGCACCAGATTTTGTTGGTCGAACATCCGCCCGTTTATACGCTTGGCAAAAGCGGTTCCATGGACCATTTATTGCTGTCGGAGGATGAATTGCGCGAACGCGGCATACAATTTTTTCCCATCAACCGCGGCGGAGATATCACTTTTCACGGCCCCGGGCAAATTGTCGGTTATCCTCTGCTCGATCTCGAATGTTTTTTCACGGATGTGCACCGATATGTGCGCAACATCGAAGAAGTGATCATCCGGACACTTGGAGAATATGGTCTGGAAGCATACCGAATCAAAGATTACACCGGCGTTTGGGTTGGCGATTCAGGCGATAGACGCAGTGACCGGCCACCGTCTACCGTCCACCGAAAAATCTGCGCCATCGGCGTGCATCTCAGTCGCTGGGTTACCCTGCATGGCTGGGCTTTTAACATAAACACCCCACTCGAATTCTTCGATTTTATCGTACCTTGTGGCATTGCAGACGAAGATAAATCGGTGACCTCATTAGAAGCGGAACTGGGCCACCCGGTGGATTTGCAGGAAGTGAAAGAAAAATTGAAACGGCACTTTGCCGGCGTATTTGAGTGTGAAATAGTTGATCGGACGATGGGATGATACCTCAAGCCGGTACTATTCCTCAACAGATCAACACACCTATCAATCAAAACATGATTAAAGACATTCCGATCCTGAAAGTAGAAGATCTCGCAATCGCCGTTGTTCCAAGACTGGAATACGAGGAGGATCACGCGGAATTTTGGGATACCTGGCTGTTGAATCTCAAGGACGAAACGATCAGGTCTGTTTTGGTAAACTCGCGCGGTTATGGTATCATCAACGGGGAAGAGCGCCGAACCACTACGCTGCGATATTTCTGGGAAGAGATCGGCCCGTTGGAGGCAGTTAAAATTGAACCCGTACAAAAAGCGGTATTTGACCTTGCCAATGAATACTGGGTCAGTTTTTCATTCAACGATTATCTCTACGACAAAAAATATGTTTTCGTCGCCGGTAGTCTCGACGAGATGAACTTCACTGAAATCCCTTTTTTGAACCGCAAAGGCGTCATGATCCGATAATTGCGGTGGACGGTGGACGGTAGACGGCGTTGAGTTGACAAACACGATTTTAGCCGTCCACCGTCTACCATCTACCGTCCACCGTCTACCGTCCACCGTCTACCGTCTACCGTCCACCATCCACCGTTATGACAGAATCCGACTTAAAAAAAATAGACAACCCCATCGCGCAAGCCGTAGTCATCCTGTCGGGGGCACTCACCCTGATGATCTTCGGATGGTTGCTGACAGTGACGCGGATTTATCCGGTGGAGCCGCTTTTCGCCTGGTCCATTGCCACTGCATTCATGCTGCTTTTTGCAATACTCAACAGCCTGATGAGTCTCCGCGCCGACAGTTTCGCGAAGTATTGGGGGCGTTCGATGTACACTTACATCGGTCTGGCGTTGTGTACAAATCTCGCGGCGTGGTTGTTTTCCGGCATCCCGTTGCGCGAAGCCGGGACGTATCGCTGGATCTACATCGTCGTTTCGATTGGTTTTCTCGTTTTTTTATCCATGGTGAATTTTATGAAAAAGATCGTACAATTTGCCGAACGGGAAGAATGGAACCAACCGCGCAAAAGGCGTTGAATTGCGGCCCTTTGGATACGATTCCCTGTGCGATTTGTTTTTCTATCAAAAATTCAAGAACAATGAAGTACCTCTCAATCCTGCTGGTGTTGCTGGCCTGCAATGCGGTCGAAAAACCTTCCCCTGAAAATACCGTCGGCGCCTCCTTAAGCGTCCTCGCTGACACCATTGTGCCGCCGCAGTACATAAACGGCAAATTAGTGAAGATCAGCAAAACGGACACCGAGTGGAAAAAACAACTGACTGAAATGGAATACTACGTGCTGCGCCAGGAAGGCACCGAACGGGCGTTCACAGGTGACCTGTGGAACAACCACGAAAAGGGCGTCTACGTCTGCGCTGCCTGTGGTTTGCCGCTCTTCAGTTCTGACACAAAATTTGATTCCGGCACAGGTTGGCCTTCTTTTTATCAACCGATCAAACCGGAGTACGTCGCCGGCTACGATGATAACAGTTTCGGAATGACTCGAACTGAAGTGGAGTGCGCCCGCTGTGGCGGTCATCAGGGGCATGTCTTCGACGACGGCCCGAAGCCCACTGGCCTCAGGTATTGCATCAATTCCGTGTCGCTTGATTTTGTAAAACAATGATCAATAACGGAATTCCAGCACCTCCGTTTGACCGATCCCCTTCGTCACAGCTATGTAAAACCGCCCGTGGTCGTCGTCAGGGATATTTTGGAACTCCGTTCCGCCTTTGAGTTGGTTGAGCAATTGCGGAATGGTGTTCTGGTGGCCTACGATGAAATAGTGTTTGCCAACGCCTTCGCCCAATTTATGCTCAAGCCAGGCGCTTTGATTTACTGGCGGGTACGCTTCGGCTGCTGCATTGCCCGCGATGCGTCGGACGGTCTCGGCAGTCTGGATCGTGCGTTTGTAATTCGTTGTGCAGAATCTATCCATCCGGACTCCTTTCATGATGTTACCCAACCGCTCCGCGCGGACCTCTCCCTCCGGCGCCAGGGAGGGATTATCCCCCTGGTCTTTTCGTTTTTCGGCATGACGCACACAGAAAAAGATGGTATATGCCGTGTCGCCCCAATGCGGGATCGCTACGATGGAACTGTCGCTCAGAACCGCTTGTCCGTCGCGAAAAGCGACGAGCATGGGAAATGCAGGAGATTCGGCCTGCGCCTGTGATCCGGGCGCTTTTTTATCCAATTTGCACTGCCAAAGAATGGCGAGTAAAATAGACATCCAAAGGAATTTGTTTCTTTTGTGGTGCATAGCATGTAAGTCCTGGTATATGAAAAACGCTGTTTTACTGATCCCATTGCTGGTTTTTAATGGATTACTTTTGGCGCAACAGCCAATTTCAGATAAATGTTCGCCCACGGTAGTGTTGCGCGGCCAGACCGACACGATGGAAAACTTCGCATTGGTCGTCGCTGACCTGGCTGTATTCCGGGAATGGTTATCAAGGGAAGGGATTACACTCCTGAATGAATACCAACCGGCAAATATCGCGGTGGTTAGGACAACACGCCTGGAACTGGCAGCGAAAATAATGTCACGACCTGATGTGTTGTTTGCTGACCGGAGCACGAACGAGGCCCGGGAGGAATTGCTCGTGCCGGGACACAATTTATTTCTCAATAAGATCAATGTTGCACAATCGGTTTTTTTTCATCTGAATGGCGCGGGGATGGTGATTTCCATTAAAGAGTTTCGCTTCGATACCGCCGATGCCGATCTGAAAAACAGAACGACCAATGCTCCGAATGCTACTCCACAAACAACGGTACATGCGGGCATCATGGCGACATTGGCCGGTGGCGCGGGTAATTCGGGCCCGGCTGGACGTGGCGTGGCGTGGGGCGCGCGACTCATTTCCAACGGATTCAATACCCTGTTGCCCGAAGACGATTATGCAGTGCAGCAAATAACTGTCCAGAACCACTCTTACGGGGTGGACGTCGAAAACTACTACGGTGCCGGCGCAATGGCGTATGACCGCAGCGTGGAACAAAACCCTTCGCTGGTCCATGTTTTTTCTTCGGGGAACAAAGGCCCGGAAACTTCCTCAACAGGCGTTTACGCAGGTATTCCCGGTTTTGCGAACCTGACAGGGAATTTTAAGATGGCCAAAAACGTGCTGACCGTAGGCGCTGTGGACTCATTCGGACAGGTCGTGCCCTACAGTTCGCGCGGACCGGCTTACGACGGACGGTTGAAGCCCGACCTGACCGCTTATGGTGCGGGCGGCACTTCCGAATCGGCCGCGCTGGTGTCGGGAGCGGGAGCAGTATTACAGCAGGCACTCCGGGAACAGACCGGCGTTTTGCAGGATGCCGCGTTGGTGCGCGCTGTTTTACTCAACGGCGCAGATGACATTGGAGCCCCGGGGCCGGATTTTATTTCCGGTTACGGTAATATGAACCTAAAAAAAAGCCTCGAAACGATTGTAAATCAGCAATATGGTTCGGGTGAGGTTTTAAATGGCGAGATGGTTTCCATCCCTTTGGAAGTACCGCCCGGATTGGCTGCATGCAGGATAATGCTCACCTGGGACGATCCTGCCGCCTTGCCCAATGCACCCAAATCGCTGGTGAACGACCTCGATTTGAAGGTGATCGCCCCCGACGGTATGGAATGGCTACCATGGGCGCCGAACCCTTTTCCGCACCGCGATTCTCTGTTACTGCCCGCCTCGCGACAAAGGGATACGCTGAACAATGCGGAGCAAGTGGTACTCGATTTGCCTGTCGCAGGGCAATATATGATCCAGGTTGCCGGCTCAAAAATGAAAGCCGCTTCGCAGGCATTTTCAGTATGTTGGTATCTGGAAAAGGCAGGTCAATTCGCATGGAATTTTCCTGTAAGAAACGACCCCGCAGTGGCCGCGCAGGACTTATTGCTCAGTTGGGAAAATGCTTTTGACGATACGACAGGCACTTTGGAGTGGCATGTTGCAAGTGCTCCCGTCTGGCAGATGCTGGATTCATCCGTCCAACTTCGCAGGGGTTGGATGCGTTGGCCGGCGCCGGACATCTTCGCGGTGGCACAACTCCGGATGCATGTGGGCGGGCAAATATTCGACTCGGATTCCTTCCTGATTGCCAAAGAACTGCGCGTAAAAATTGGCTTTAACTGCCCCGATTCGACGCTGCTGTTCTGGAATGCCGCTGTACCCGGCGGCGTTTACCTGCTTTCAGGATTGGGTGAAAAGTACCTTGAACCCTTGCGAATTTTAACCGACACAATTGCCGTTTTGCAGAAAGCGGATTTTCCTCAAACCCGGTTCAGCGTCACACCCATCGGGGAGGGTGGGGTAGCGGGACTCCGAAGTACAGCCCCGGATATCGGACAGCAGGGTGTGGAATGTTACTTCGCTGAATTTTTTGCCGAATTAAATGCCGGTTATCAGACGGATTTGCGCCTTCGCATAGGGACGAGGTATGGCATACAGGTGATAGAATTTGAAAAAATGACAAACGGCGTTTTTTCTGCCCTGGCAATCGTTCAACCCGTCGAATCGGAAGTGTTTGAAGTTACGGATGATGCCCCGCAGCAAGGTGCAAACATTTACCGCGCCCGGCTCGAACTGTTGAACGGCGCTGCCTTGTACAGCGACACGGCAACCGTATATTTTTGGGGCAAAAAAGAATTGTTGGTTTTTCCCAATCCGGTTTACCAAAACAGCATACGCGTCGTGTCCAATACTACTGAGACATCCTCTTTTATATTGTTCGATATGTTGGGGCGCATTATATTGGAAGCAGCACTGGACGATTTTCCCAAAGACATTGCGATTCCCATCGGTCTTCCCAAGGGCTGCTATCCCTATTGCTTGCGGACGGGCGGCCAACTGAAGCCAGGCGGAATACTGATTTTCGGCGAGGATAAATGAAAAGAGGCCGTTTCACAAATCACCGACTTGTGAAACAGCCTCCATGATCTAATATTACTGATAATCAATACAGATAGTTCAACGCCGTTTTGTCATTGTTGTTGAACGGACGGTTTTGACCGGCACCGATGCAAGCCAACATCCAGGAATTAGCATCCGGCCCGGTGGGAGTGCCGGGGATATGGATAGCACCCACAGTACTCGCCCCCTCGTTAACGGGAGATCCACCGCAGCTATAAGAGCGATCCATGTAATCCGTATGACGGAAACCTATGCAGTGCCCCAGTTCGTGTGCGAGGATGGTGGCCAGGTAATTGGTACCTGGATTTTGGCCGAGGTAGCAAGAATTTACGTTCACTTTGCTGTAAGGATTCCCGTTGCTGGTGGGAAAACCAGCTGATGCCAAATAATTGCCACACTTTTTCACAATGGAAATATTGGCGCCGCTCGACACTTTCTGAAATGTGACTTGGAGGTTTTCGGCGTTGTAACGGTTAATGGCCTCATCGAGCGCAGCACCATAAGATGAGGGCAATTGACTGCTGATGGATACTTTGATCACACGCGGCAAACCCGTCACGAGGTTGGTGGTGCGGTACTGTTCGCAGTTGGCGACGATGAGCGACTGAATATCCACAAACACGGCATTCAGGTCTTCCTCCGTCAGGAAGATGTCGCCTTCCACCACATAACCGTCTTCTACCGCAATGGCGCCTTCCGTATGAAAACCGAGCGCTTGGATGCGATTCAGAACAGACTGATCCAGCTGCTGAGGATCGGCAACTTCGGCGACCTCGGTTTTAGAGCAGGAGTTCAAACCGGCGAACAAAAGCGCCAGGACGACAAGTGAGAATAAATTTTTAAACATGGCACAGAAGCTTGGTTTGGTAAAAAATAAAATTTCCGATGCGACAAATGTAAAAAACAATCGGAATCCCAAACCTTTGAAAATTATTTTTTGATTTTCCTTGACGGCTATTTGACAAAATACGTAACTGGTTAGCATAGCCGCAGAGCGGCGAAAGATTTGTAGATTTTATGTACCGATCATATTCGAGAGGTGCAGCGCACCGGCCATATATTTCGGTGCGCTGCACCTCCAAACACATATTCTGATGAAATCCTACAAATCTTTCGCCGCACTGCGGCTATGCTAACCAGTTACCAAAATACTTTCAGTTGGTTATGAACATCGAACAATTCCGCGAATATTGCCTGTCCAAAAAGGGAGTAAGCGAAGATTTCCCCTTTGACGAAGTGACCTTGTGTCTGCGGGTAGTGGGAAAAATATTTGCCATTACCGGCCTCGACAGCGATCGGTTTACCGTCAACCTGAAATGCGATCCCGATTTCGCGCTCGAACTGCGCGAACACCACCCGGAGGTACAGCCGGGTTGGCACATGAACAAAAAGCATTGGAATACTGTGGACTTTGAAGGCGCATTAGATGAGCGGATGTTGCGCCAATTGGTGGATCACTCTTACGAACAGGTGGTGAAGAGTTTAAAAAAGGCGGAGCGTCAGGCGCTGGCCGAATTTTAGTCGCCGCATTCTTTGTTTGCACATTCCTCCATTTCTCCTTCCGTTTCCAGGGTGGCGTGCCGGATATTCAGGTGCTCCAACTCGTGGCGGAAATGTTTTTTAAGGGCTTGAACCTGGTCGCCGGAAAGCCCCTCTTCCAGTACCAAATGAGCGGTCAGCGCATTTTCGATGGTGCTCATGGCCCACACATGGATGTGATGGATGTCTTTTACGCCCTCGATCCGAAGGGCTACCGCGCGAATTTTTTTCAAATCAATTTTTTCCGGTACGGCATCGAGTGTCAGGGAGATGCTCTCCTTCAACAGCCCCCAGGAGCTCCACAAAATTACGCCGAGGATGAGGAAACTGATCGCCGGATCAAGCCAGCGCCACCCTGTCCAATACATCGCCAAACCTGCCGCCACGACCCCCGCCGAAACCGCGGCATCCGCCGCCAGGTGCAGGTAGGCCCCTTTTACGTTCAGGTCTTGCTCGCGGTCGCGGTGGAACAACCAGGCCGATAAGCCATTGACCAAAATGCCGGCTGCCGCTACTACTGCCACCGTCATACCCGGCACCTGGGGTGGTTCGGAGAGCCGGCGCAATGCTTCATAACCGATGCCACCTACAAGCATCAATAAGATCACCCCATTAATGAGCGAAGCCAGTACGGTTGATTTTTGATAACCATAAGAGAAACGCTCGCTCGTCCGGACGTGTGCCAGTCGGAATGCCAGCAGAGACAATGCCAGACTGCCTACATCGCTCAGGTTGTGCCCTGCATCGGTTAAAAGCGCCAGCGACCCCGTTGCGAACCCGGCACCGGTTTCTATCAGCACAAAAAGCAGGTTCAGTCCGATCCCGATCAGGAAAGCGCGGTTCAAACGGCCAGGATCTACCGGCCCATGATGATGATCGTGATGGTGATGGTGTGCCATTTTTCCGATGTTTGAGACAACAGGAGGCGCTCAATTATATCTTTCAATCAAAAAAATAAAGCAATATTCCCGATGCTAACAAAGTAAAGCCGGTCACCAGGCCCGCGTTATGTTCCCATTTATGCCAGTTAAGCCGGTGCAGTCCATTCAGGACCAACCAAACCCAAAACAACATACCCAATATGGTCACCGTGCCATACACCCCCGCCAGCAAACCTGTGAACGCCCATCCGTACCGGCCGGCTGCAAGGAAGTATCCTTCTATTTCAAGACAGGGCGAAAAAAACATCGCCGCCGCAAGCGAAGCCACCATACCCCAGCGCATGTGGTGCGTGTGTAAATGAAAATGATGGTGGTAATAGTGCCGCCACACGTAGTATATGCCCAGTGCAACCAATATAACCGGCGCCAGCCAATGCGTGAACGTTTCCGTTTGCACTGCTAAGGATTCGCCCACCTTTGCCAATATCCCGCCCAACAGTACCGTGCTCAGCACATGGGCCATGCCTGCAAGAAAAGTAACCCACAGCATTTGGCGTGTTGACCATCCTTCCTGGCGGCCAATGGCGAGCACCGGCAACCAATGACTTGGGATCAGGGCGTGAAAAATGCTCAACAAGACGCTGCCCGTCAACAGGGTTTCCATATACAGTTATTATTGAGGGCCAAGATAGGACACTTGAACGCACTTATTTCAAAATCACCTTGTTCATTGTCCTTTTCCCTTCATCCGTTTGGATTTCAACGAAGTACACCCCTGGAGAACAATTTTTCAGCGTCAGGGTTTGCCGGGTCTTGCCTGTAACTTTTCCGGATTGCAAAACCTGACCTGCCAGGTTGAACAACCGGAATGACCATTCATCCGGCGCTTCCTCCAAATGAAGGGTGAGCGCATCGGTAGCCGGATTGGGATAAACGGTTGCGTTTAAGCCGGTGGAAGGCGCGGAAGTTCCGACCGGCGACCAGTTGAGTTTCAGCAGTTGCAGACCATTTTGCATGTCGCCTGTGATGATGGTGCCGGAAGGCAACCAGGGATAACTGCCCCAATTGCCGCGGTAACCGTTGTATTGCGTATTTTGGGGGTGCGTATCGTAATGGCCGACCAATACCGGTTCCGTAGGGTTGCTGATGTCGTAGACAAGCAAACCGTCTTCATACTGCGAATTGAACAAGAGATTGTCGCGAATGTAAACATTGTGCGGTATCGCATCGTGAAAGACGGGATTGGTGACCACCGTGGAAAAACGGTCGAGAAAATTGCCCGCCACTTCAATTTCCTGAACAGCGAGATTTTGCAGGTCAATGATCTGGATTGGCCGGCCATCGGGTATTTCTTCCGTGTAGTAAGCGTATGTTCCCTCCGCGTTGAGCCAGCTGTTGTGGTTGTAGCCGCCGGTTTTTATATATCCCAGCGAGTCAGGGTTCTGCGGGTCGGTGAAGTCGTAAATGTAGTAGCCGTTATAGCCGGAAGAAGCATACACCGTATCGTTGCGAACGTAGGAGTCGTGTATATACCCCCCAGCCAGCGTTTCGGCCGCCAGCACAACGGGTTTGTCCGGATCCTGACTGACGTCGAGGACGAGCAGGCCCTGGTTGACGACATTGGTGCCGTTCAGGTAGATCCGTCCCGAAGTAGTGTCCAGCGTGATTGTATGCGCACTGTTGAAAAACTCGTTGCTGAAATAGGTGCGTATGATCGTATCCGGGGCCTGGCTCATGTCGAAGATCATCAGTCCTTCCGTAGAAGCGTCAGACACTCCATAAATCCGGTTTTTGTACGACTTGAATTCGCGCCAGCCCGTATTGGCCGTCGTACCGGTGAATTTACCAACCAGTTCGGGATGCACCGGATCGGTAATGTCGAAAAACAATACGTGCGCAGAGCCGCCCAAAACGGCGTATTCGCGTCCGTCGAGCGCGATGCCCCAACAACCGCTGTACTGGATTCCGTAGTAAGTGGAAATAGGCAAGGTTTCATCGTCCCAACGCGCCAGCCGGGTCATATTAAGCGAATCCTGAGAAACAAGGAGATGGGCCAGGCACAAACCAAGCGCAAACAAGAGCATTTTTTTCATAAAAACAACAATTCAACTTTTGGAAAGTGATGAAAGGTAGGACAAAGGAATTTTAAATTTGCAGGCAACCCGGAGGGATGGCTGTACGTCAGGGGTGGCGAATGTAGAGCGCATTATGAAAAAACAACTCCTCCTTATCTGCCTTTTGCTTGTTTTGAGCATCACAAAGGTTTTTTCTCAAAAATACAGCAATGAATTCCTTGCCATTGGCGTCGGCGCGCGGGCGCACGGGATGTCCGGCGCACAAACGGCGCTGACCGACGATATCACGGCGACTTACTGGAATCCCGCGGGCTTGTCCGAAATATCGGCGCCCTTTCAGATCGGCGCCATGCACGCCGAATGGTTCGCCGGCGTTGGGCAATACGACTATCTGTCGTTCGGCAAATCCCTTAGCCGCGACCGCCGTTCCTTTCTCGCATTTTCGCTCATCCGCCTCGGAATAGACAACATTCCTTACACCATCAACCTCGTCAATCCGGATGGCACCGTCAACTACGACAATGTGACGGAGTTTTCAGCAGCCGATTACGCCCTTATGGGCAGTTATGCCCGCAAACTCCGCAACCCGGCATTCTCGGTCGGCGGCTCGGTGAAAGTAGTGCGCCGCGTCATCGGCAGCATCGGCAATTCGTGGGGCTTCGGCGCAGACTTGGGCGCTCAATACCGCAAGGGCGGTCTGATGCTGGGGATACTGGCCCGCGATATCACGACAACCTTCAACGCCTGGTCGTTCAGCCTGACCGACCGCGAAAAAGAGGTTTTTACAGCTACCGGCAATGAAATCCCCGTCAGCAATACGGAAATTACCAAACCGCGTTTCCTGCTGGGCGCCGCTTATAAATTCAGGCTTGGGGAAAAAGTCACCATGCTTCCCGCGCTCGACCTCGAATGGACGACCGACGGCCAGCGCAATGTGTTGATCAGTTCCGAATCGTTCAACGTAGACCCACGAATCGGCCTGGAAACGGACTACAACGGTTTTGTGCAATTGCGCGTCGGCGTAGCGAACTTTCAACGCGTAAAAGACGATTTCGACCCGAACAAAGAAGTGTTGACAGTACAGCCCAATTTTGGCGTGGGCTTGCGCCTGGGTCGCGTTCAGCTGGACTACGCCCTGACGGACATCGGAGATGTTTCTCAGGTGAACTATTCGCACATTTTCTCGCTGAGACTCGATTTTAAGGAGCGCCGCAACGCTTCCGAACTGACGGAGTGATATTGTTTGCCGTGGTTCAACGTGAGAAAAAATCCTGGTTTTAAACTTGTTCCCCCTGATTGCCGGGGCCGGGCGGTCGCCCGGTTCCGGCAAAATATTTTTTCGTATATTTGGCGCGAATCAAAGCGGATGTATATTTGCCCCGATTCTTTCCTTTTACTCCGGGGCGTCAATGCCCGTTTAATACTCTCCCAACCGAGTTTTTTCTCCCGATTTTAAAGTACATCTTTTTAATCACGACCACATTTTTCCGTACTCCTACTTATTGTGGTTCGGGTGCAGTATGTCTGTTTTTCAGGACGTACGACCCCACCGTTCCATAGTTTGTATTATTATAATCTCATGGTTGCCCCTCCGGATAGGCTCGCGGTGAGGGGCTTTTTTTTACCCTTCAAACAGCATCGCCGCACTTTACACATGGCAAGTGCGGCGATGCTGTTTGAAGGGTAATATTATCAATTGAAGATCAGTTCATACGGCAACCGGGCCTGGATACCTTTCATCTGGCGAATGTCGCGCATTGTTTTGTACATGGGATACATTTCGCCCAATTCGGAGCGGATGAGCCAGGCTTTTATGCCGTCGTCCGTGTCCTTATTGCGGGTAAGTTGTTCGAGCAGTTGTTCGAAGCCGGTTTTTGTGCGCGGGTATTCGGTCGTGCGGTATTTTTCCACCCCTGCGAGTTTGGCGGCGGCGGACAGGGCGCGGTCGAGGCCGCCAAGATCGTCGACGAGGCCGATTTCTTTCGCTTTTTTGCCCGGCCAGACACGCCCCTGGGCGATTTCGTGTACCTGTTCGCGCGTTTTTTTGCGTCCGGAAGCCACTTTCTCCAGGAAATCATCATAAACGGCTTCGATTCGCCCCTGTATCATGGCATCTTCTTCCTGCGAGAATTCAACAAATGGCGTTCCGAATGCTGAGTGGCGTCCCGTGCGCACCGTATCGAATGTGATGCCCAGTTTGTTTTTCATGGTATTGTGCAGCATGGGGATCATTCCAAAGACGCCAATCGAGCCGGTGATGGTATTTTCTTCGGCAAAAATGCTGTCGGCATGGCAAGCGATGTAGTAACCGCCCGAAGCAGCAAGGTCGCCCATGCTTACTACAACAGGTTTGCCTGCCTGCTTGCAGAGTTCCACTTCCCTGAAAATATTTTCGCTGGCCAATACGCTGCCACCCGGCGAATTGATGCGCAGCACGATGGCTTTCACGGAGGCGTCCTGGCGGATCTTGCGCAGGATTTTTACGTATTTTTCGTCGTAGATGTCGCCGGGTTCGCCTTTATCGCCGTCCATAATGGTGCCTTCCGCGTACACCACGGCGATCTTATCCTTTGTGCTCAGGTCGAGTTTTTTGCCCCTGGAGTCGAAGTAGTCTTCTATGCTGATGCGGCTGAGTTTTTCCTTCTTGTCCAGCCCGATTTTGGATTTGATCAAATCAAAGGCTTCGTCTTCATATGCCAGGCGGTCGACCAGACGCGATTGGAGAGAGCCTTCGGCGCTGCGCCCGTCGAAACGGTTGGCGATCTGGCGCAATTCCGCTTCAGGAATGTTGCGGCTTTTGGCAATGTCCTGAACAAAAAGGTCGTTCAGCGCTGTGAGGTATTCGCGGATTTGAAGCCGGTTCTCGTCGCTCATTTTGTCCAGCCGGTACGGCTCGGTGGCGCTTTTAAATTTCCCGGCGTAAAATATCTTCATTTGCACGTCGAGCTTGTCGAGCATGCCCTTGTAGAAAGCGATCATGCTCGACAATCCCCTGAAATCAACCGCGCCGACGGGATTGAGCAACACGCTGTCGGCCACGGAAGCCAGGTAATAAGCCCCCTGGGTATAATAATTAGCATAAGAAACAACGAATTTTCCGGATGATCTGAAATCCTGCAAGGCATCGCGCAGCACCGCGGAGGTTGCCTTGCCGGCCATCACATAAGTGGCATTGATGTATATGCCCTTGATATCCGGGTCTTCTTTGGCGCGCCCGATGGCTGCTACCATGTCCGAAAGTCCCAGCACATCTTTTCGTTCGATGTCGAAAGGATCCATCGGCACGTTGTTGGTTTTTTCCGGAATCATATGTTTAAAATCGAGTTCAAGTACCGAATTGGGTTTCACGACCACTTTGTCTTTTGCAGTGGCTGAGGTGGCAAAACTCGAAATCCAGCCAATGCCGATGAACAACAACAGCAACAAAGCGAGCGCCGTGCCGAGGCATGAAGCGAACATGAACTTGAAAAACTGACTCATAATATCCTGTTCTTGAAAGGTTTATTGTTATATACGGTTGACAAAAAACAGCCTGTTGAGATCAAAAATGTAAATATTGAAAAAAAGTTTTCAAATTCAGCAAACCTTAAGTGGTTTGATCCCCGTCTTGCTCCGTCATTGGTTGAAAAACCTTGCAAAAAAAAGACTACGCCTTCCGATTGTTTTGAAAATTAGATAAAACGCCGTTTTGGAAGGATGTAGCGTCAATGAAACCGGAATTAGGTCGGGGTTGTCAATTACAGCCGGTTATAAAATTTTCTTTTGTCCAACGCCGACATACGAAGCAACGTTTTTCCGCTAAAATGACTCTCAAAAAGAATTTTGCGGCAAGTGATATATGTGTGTTTCATCAAATGCCCTACATTTCGCCTGCCAATCAACCCATCTTTAATCCTTAATCCCCGCATCCGCCTGCTGTTCCCGAGCGCAATAATCTCCTGAAGGTGTAATCAGGACTTTCAACAATCTTCTTTTCCGGATGAATCGCACAACTACTGGTATGTTCCAAAAACTACTGCTATCTGCCCTTTCCATTTTTGTTTTTTCTACTTCTTCTCAAGCCCAGTTATTGCAGGCAACGGCGAGTAATACGCCGCCTTTCACGCCGCAAAATCTTATTACCAACATCTTTCTCGGCGATGGGGTGGAGGTGACCAATATCACTTACAACGGCGAACCGGCAGCAGTCGGTTATTTTACCGGTGGTACGCAGGCTGTTGGCATCGAACGCGGTATCGTTATGACAAGCGGCGCGGTGGAAAGCTCCGGCGGCGTTTTCGGCACCGTCGGCTGCAACGAAACGGGTAGCGATTTCGCCTCGACGGACAATGGTATTTTTACCAACGACCCTGACCTCGCAGCGCTTACCACCGCCAGTATCCGTGACCTATCAGTGTACACCATTACATTCATTCCAACCGACAGTATGCTCAGTTTCCGGTATTGCTTCGGTTCCGAAGAATACCCGGAGTTTTCATGCAGCCCTTACAATGATGTGTTCGGCTTTTTTATATCCGGCCCGAATCCTGCGGGTGGCAATTATACCAATACGAACATCGCCATCATTCCCAATACAACCTTGCCGGTGACGATCAACAACCTGCATCCGGCAAATGCCGCATACCCGAACTGCAATCCACTTAACGCCCAATATTACAACAACAATAATCTTTCAAACGCCCAACCGAGTTACGACGGCTTTACGGACGTATTTACAGCGGAAGCGAAAGTAGTTCCATGCCAATCCTATACCATCAAACTGGCCATTTCAGACGCGAGCGACGGCGTATACGATTCGGGTGTGTTTCTGGAGGCAAAAAGTTTTGGTACCGGTTCGCTTCAGGTGGAAGTGGCGACGGCGAGCCTCGACGGCACGGTGGTGGAAGGTTGCGCTCAGGGTTCTTTGACGTTTAAGATGCCCAATGCTTTGCTGCAAAATCTCGATATTGACTACAATATTTGGGGGACGGCGGTCAATGGTGTTGATTACCAGTTGATCCCCACCGATCTGAGCATCCCGGCGGGTCAAACGGAAATTTCTTTGCCTATCATCGGCCTTGAAGATAATTCAGCGGAAACGCCCGAGTATATTGCCATAGACGTACAGCGCGACCCCTGCAACCGCGATACTTTTTATATCTATATCAAAGACAACGGTTTGGTGAAGCCGGTTCTTCAGGCTGATACCACGATATGCACGGGAGGGCAACCACTTCAGTTGGATGGCACTTTGCCTATTCCCCTGCCGCCGCCGCCTTCGTTTACCAACAGCCAGGATTATTCCATCGCTCCTACCAACACTGCTGTCAATTCGGCCATCAGTGTGTTTGGCGTACAACCCGCTTTTCTCGATTCGGGGGTGATCCGATCGGTTTGTATGAACATCACGCATAGCTGGGACGACGACCTTGATATTTTCCTTATTTCTCCGGGGGGGCAATTCCTCGAACTGACAACGGACAACGGCGCGGACGGAAATAATTATACGAATACTTGTTTCACTCCAACGGCCAGTACAGTCATCAGTTCTCCCGGCCCTTTCGCACCCGCCAGCGCTGCGCCGTTCACGGGTGACTGGCTGCCAGAAGGCGTGTGGTCTGACCTCTGGGACGGCGAACATCCCACCAATGGGGCCTGGCGTTTGCAGATCCGCGACGATGCCAACGGTTTCACCGGTACACTGACCGATTGGACCATAACTTTCGAACCTTCCTATAAAGTCAATTATCAGTGGTCGCCCGTGGCGGGGCTGAGTTGCCCGACTTGTCCCGCGACAGATGCAAATCCCACTCAAACAACAACTTATACTGTTCTGGCCACTGATTCTTACGGTTGTACGGTCTCGGATTCCATCACGATTGACGTGGCCACCGCCCTCGCGGCACCCCTTGTAACGTGTGGCGGCAGTACCAGCAACAGTATAACCTTCAACTGGGCAAATGTGCCCGGCGCCACCACTTACCAGGTCAATGTGAACAATGCGGGTTGGGTGCCGCTGGGCAACGTCACTTCTTATGTGGTCAATGGTCTGGCGCCGGGTTCCAACGTAACCATAGAAGTGCAGGGTGGGGGAGCAACTACTGATTGCGACGGCCTCATCGGAGCTGCTTCCTGCACCAATTGCGATGCGCCGGTCGCGACGGCGGCAGTCACGAATGTTACCTGTTTTGGCGGTACCGACGGTTCTCTCATCGTCACGCCCGACGGGCTGAATCCGCCTTATACATTTGCCCTGGGGAATCAAACCAACTCGACGGGGATTTTCCAGAATTTGGCTACCGGATCCTATATCGTTAGCGTTACTGACGCGTCGGGTTGTTCGACCAGTTTGTCCCTTACCGTGACTTCCCCTTCCCAATGCACGGTGGTTGCGACGGTGGTGCAAAATGTCTCCTGCTTTGGTGGCAATAATGGTTCCTTGAGCGCATCGGCCAGCGGGGGCGTTGCACCATACACGTATTTGTGGAGCGATCCCAGCGGCCAGACTTCGCCTGTTGCTTCCAATCTCAGCGCCGGGACTTTTACTGTCACGGTCACCGATGCCAACGGTTGCACCTCGACCGCAACAGCTACCCTGACACAACCTGCCGACCTGGTCTTGAGTGCTTTGGGCTCGCTGGCCAAATGCTTTGGACAAGCATCGGGCTCCGGTTCGGCCTCTGCCACCGGTGGAACGCAACCCTATAGTTTTGTATGGAGCAACGGCATCATCGGTCAGCAAAACCCCAACCTTGCTGCCGGCAATTATTTCGTCACAGTAACCGATGCCAACGGCTGTGCGGAAACCGCTTTCGTTTCTATCGGCCAACCACCGCAACTGACTGCAACGACTTCTGCGGCAGATGCCCAATGCAACGGCAGCGTCGACGGAGCGGCTACGGTGACAGCCGGGGGTGGTACACCTTCCTATACCTATAAATGGAGCGACCCGGCAGGTCAAACCGGCGCAACGGCCAATAACCTGCCCGCAGGCACTTATACCGTCACCGTCACCGACTTGAATGGCTGTTCGATTACACAGACTGCTACTGTAGGCGAACCGACTCCATTGGTTGTTGCAGTCACCAAAACCAACGCATTGTGCAACGGCGGCACGGGCACTGCCACGGTAGCAGTAAACGGAGGCACTCCTTCCTATACTTACAAATGGAGCGACCCGGCAAGTCAAACGGGTGCAACAGCCAATAATCTCCTTGCTGGTAATTATACCGTCACCGTGACCGATCAGGCGGGTTGTACTTTTGTAGGCAATACCACCATCAACCAACCGGAAGCGATTCAACTCACAGCGACGGTCGTCCATGTTTCCTGCTTTGGTGGGGCTGACGGAGCGATCACACCTCAGATTGCAGGTGGCGTAACGCCGTATTATTACACCTGGAGTTCGGGCGAGACCTCGCCTTCGATCACCGGGAAAGTTGCCGGCAACTATACACTTATCGTGGAAGATGACAATGGTTGCACGGCTACTTTACAAAATACCATTACGGAACCCTCGGATATCACGGTAGACGTTACGACCCAGGATATTAAATGTTTCGGCGAAAACAACGGGGTGATCGAACTCACTACTGCCGGCGGTACGCCTTCCTATGATATCCAATGGACGGGGCCGAATAACTTTACAAGTTCGCTCTCCAGCCTGCCCAACCTTTTCGCGGGCACTTATCATGTCACGGTGACCGACAATGCCGGATGCACGAAATCGTGGACGGGCGAAATTCTTCAACCGGCTTCCGCAATGGTATTGAACCTGCCGGAGGTGGCCGACACGATCTGTTTCCAGGCGGCCAACGGCTCGGCGACCGTGGTGCCTTTGGGTGGTACGCCGCCGTATGCTTACCTGTGGGACCCCAGTGGTCAGACGACGCCAACGGCCACCGGGCTCGCTTCAGCGCCGTACAATGTGACGGTGACCGATGCGAACGGATGCACGCAAACTGCAGCGACCTTCGTGCTCCAGAAAGAAGAACTCTTTGCCTTTGCCGAAGCGGCGCCCCCGTCTTGCCACAACCAGGCGCAAGGCTCTGCCAGCGTGACGGCTGTTTTTTACGGCGCCAACAGCGCCAACCTCGCCGATTTCAACTACTCCTGGAATACGACTCCGCCGCAAACAACGTCGCAAGTCATTGGTTTGATGCCGGGCCAGTCCTACTCGGTAACGGTAACGGACAAAGCAGGGTGCTCTGACGTACAGACGGTAACGGTTGGCAATGCGACCGAGTTCTTGGCCCAGATACAATCTTTCAGCGACGCCAAATGCTTCGGAGAAGCGAGCGGTTCGGCAACTGCAGGCGCCGTCGGCGGCACCGCGCCCTACACGTATTTCTGGGCCGCAGGCGGGCAAACCGATTCCACAGCGCAGAACCTCGCCGCAGGCATTTATTCGGTTACCGTGACCGATGCCTACGGTTGTCCGGCTTCGACGACTGTGACCATCGGGCAACCGTCCGCGCTTCAACTCGACCTTTTCGCTACCGGCGTGCAATGCTTTGGCGAAAGCAACGGCAGCGTAAAGGCGGTTCCTGCGGGCGGCACACCGCCGTACAGTTATTTGTGGTGGAACGGAGGTCAGACAAATGAGGTGAAAGACTTGCCTGCTGGGTTGGCGGGCCTCTCGGTTATAGATGCAAATGGCTGCCAAATACTTGATTCCGTTGTGATTGATCAACCTGCCAGCCCGGTCAGCGGCACGGCGGACAAACGCGATCCGAAGTGTTTCGGCGGTCGCGACGGCGAGATCAACATCACCGCTGCTGGCGGCACACCGCCTTACCGTTATACACTGGACGACCGGCCATTCAACGGATCTCCCAAACAGATCGGCATCGGGGCTGGCACCTATGCGCCAAAGATCATGGACAAAAACGGCTGCGTGTTCGAGTTGCCGCCCATCGAAGTGGAGCAGCGCGACCCGGTTATGGTGGAACTCGGCCCGGATATCACGATCGAACTGGGCGAAAGCACGCAATTGTTCGCTCAGGTGCTCAACAGCGCGGGCAATGTCACTTACGCGTGGACGCCGAAAGACAGCATCTGGCTCAGTTGCCTGACCTGCCTCGACCCGTTCGTGGACTCGTTGTATTACTCCCGGTATTTTGAAGTGCGGGTGGTGGATTCGCTGGGTTGTATCGGAGAAGACCGCGTGCAGGTGATCGTGGAAAAACCGCGCAAGGTATTCGTTCCCACCGGTTTCTCACCCAACGGCGACCTGAGCAACGACCTGCTGCTGGTACACGGCCAGTCTTCAGCCCGGGTGCTCGAATTCCGCGTATTTGACCGATGGGGCGAGATGGTGTATGAAGCCAAAGACTTCCCGCTCAACGACGACACCATCGGTTGGGACGGCAATTTCAGGGGCAAAGCGATGGACCCGGGTGTGTACGTGTGGGTACTCCAGGTGGAATATATGGACGGGGTGAAGGAGGTGTTTAAAGGGAATACGACGCTGATAAGATAACGCCCCTGCTCTTTACCCATTAGGGAACGTCGGAGTCTTTCCCCCTTTCAAAAATCCCTGGTAGGCTTTGAGGTCTTCCCATTTGTCGTTGGCGGCGAGGTTGGCCTGTGCCGACCAGGTGCTTGGGTCGTGCATGGCGAGTTGAGGACCGGCGGCGGCGAGTATTTCTTTCAGGCGTACCACCTCCGTTTCCGCCAATTGCTTGTAGGTTTGGATACTGTATTGGTACAGTAACTCCTGGATTTTCGGGCCGATGCCTTCCACCACCGTCAGATCGTCCTTTTCGCCGGTTGCGGCGACTACGACGAGCGTCGGTTCCGCTGCAGGCATGATGGGTTCCGAAGGTGGCGCTACAACGGTTACTGCCGGTTTTTCGGCAGGAGGCACGGGCGGCTCTGTTTCCGCCTTTATTTCTTCAGCCGGTATCTCCACGACCGGAGTAGGCGTTTCTGTAACTTCTACTACTACCGTTGCAGCGGCAGGCGTTTCGACCTTGACCACGACGGGCTTTTCCTCCTCGACCGGCGTGATCACGACCGGCATTTCCGGCGTAAGATCCACTTCTAAGGGAACGGTCTCCGGAGTGGCGGATGGCGGCGTGAAGGACAAACCGAGTTCCGTTTCGAGTTGGCGGTTGCGTTGCTCGGTCTCGGCCAGGTCTTCGGATTTCTCGGAGAGTTGGTCGTGGAAGATGCGATTGTCTTCGGTGAGTTTGTCCACCTGGGTGCGCAGACTGAGGTTGTTGGCTTCGGAAGCAGCCAGTTTGGATTTCAGACTGCTTATTTCGCTGTTGAGGGCGTTGACGGCAGCCGTCATGCTTTGCACGTCGAGGCGGAGCTTGTCGGCTTCCTGTTTGTATTTGTTCCAAAGCATCCAGCCGAGCCACACGCCCAGCAGGAAGGCGCCGAGCAGCATGATGATAATTTCGAGGGTGTGTTGGGTGAAAGTGCCCGTGCCGGGGCCGAGAGTAACTTGCTGTTCGAACATGATCGTATCTTTATCTTTGGTTTAAAGAAAATTGCGCTGTTGTACAACAGATTGATTTTCAGTTGTTTACCCTGATTTCCACCCGGCGGTTCTTATAACGTCCCAAAGCGGAGTCGTTGGTGGCTACGGGTTTGCTTTCGCCGGCTGACTTGCACTTGATCTGCGTTTTGCTTACCCCTTTTTTAACCAGTATGTCGCGGATGCCGTTGGCGCGTTGCAACCCCATGTTGTAGTTGTTTTTGGTGTCGCCGACAAAGTCAGTGTGGCCGGTGATGGTCACGGTGCCGCCGCTACTTTTAAGGTATGCCGCCAGTCGGGTGAGGTAGTCATCTATGGCATTGTTGTCCTCCCGGCGCGTGGAACTGTAAGGAAAGTTAATGATGACACGGTCTTCCAGGTCAGACAACTGCACCCGGTCAATGGAACTTTCGTCAACTGCGTTGCCGCCTGCCGAGGGCTGGACAGCCGGCGGTTCCTTTTCAGCCGGCGCGGAAATGGGTTCCGGCTCTGTCCCATCTGTGGTGATCACCGCACCCCCGACATCTCTTTGCTCGCAGGCTTCTTTGATGACGCAGACGTACCAGTGCACACAGATGGCGCTCCAGGCGGCAAAAAGGATGAGTACAAGCGCTTTCGAATTCATCGTAAATGGCGGTTTAAACAATGCGTAAAAAATCACGGCGCAATTATCGGCATTGATTTTCAGGATTTTGTTAAAATAGAAAAAAATCTAACGTTCAAACAGCAGCCTTTCGCCCATTTTTTCCTCAAAAAAATGCCCTTCGTGCCAGGCTAAGTGTCCGCTGACGACCGTGCTCAGGACTTTACTTCTGAACGTTTTGTCTTCAAAAGGCGACCAGGCGCATTTGTAAAAAATATTGTCGCGCTCCACCGTCCAGGGATGGTGCACGTCCACAATGGCCAGGTCGGCCCAATATCCCTCGTCCAGGAAACCGCGTTCCTGCACGCGAAAGGCCTCTGCGGGTGCATGACACATCTTTTCCACGATCTTTTCCAGGGATATTTTCCCTTCATGGTACAATTCGAGCATCATGTTGAGCGCGTGTTGCACCAAGGGCACACCGGACGGTGCTTGCAGGTAGGGCTGCGCCTTTTCTTCGCGGGTATGCGGCGCATGATCGGTGGCCACTACATCGAGGCGGTCGTCGAGCAGCGCGGGCAGGAGCGCTTCTTTGTGTTCGGGACCCTTAATAGCCGGATTGCATTTGATCAGGTTGCCGAAGTGTGCATAATCGCCGGCATCGAACCATAGGTGGTGTACGCATACTTCCGCCGTTATCTTTTTGTCTTTCAATGGAATACTGTTGTCGAACAAAGAAAGTTCGTCATTCGTGCTGATATGCAGGATGTGGAGGCGGGTACCGTGCTTTTTGGCCAGATCAACGGCCATCGAAGAAGAAAGCAGGCAGGCATCGGCATTGCGGATAAGAGGGTGGAATTCGGCTGTCAGTTCGTCGCCGTAGATATTTTTAAAGTGTGCGAGACTGCGGCGAATGCTCGCTTCGTCCTCGCAATGCACCGCGATGAGGGTAGGAGAGTTGGCGAAAAGGTATTCGAGCGTTTGCCGGTCGTCTACCAGCATATTCCCTGTACTGCTGCCCATAAAAATTTTGACGCCGCAAACGCGCTTCGGATCGGTGCGCATCACCGCCTCGAAGTTATCGTTGGTCGTACCCATATAAAAGGAATAGTTGGCCAGCGAGGTACGGGCAGCGATCTGATATTTCTCCTCCAGTAATTCCTGCGTCACGCTGGGCGGGTTCACGTTGGGCATTTCCATAAATGAAGTGACGCCACCTGCTACGGCAGCACGACTCTCTGTTGCGATCGTTGCCTTGTGGGTCAGACCCGGCTCGCGAAAATGCACCTGGTCGTCAATGATACCGGGAATAACGTAATTGCCAGCTGCATCCAGTTCGATGTCGGCATTTTCCGCGATAGAGGGGGCGATGCGGGCGATGCGCCCTTTTTTGATCAGGATATCGGCTTCATGAATCTGGCCGCGGTTCACCAGGCGGCCGTTTCGGATGAGAATGGATTGCATTCGGAAAAAATCTGATTTGCGCGAATGTACGATACAGGGCTTGATTTCCGGGATAACTTTGCGAAAGATGCGAAATATTAAGGGTAACAAAACAAAGACGCGCATTGCCTCTGATTTTGAAAACCAATTCAATTCAAATGGCGATAAAAAAAATACGTTAATTTTTCTGCAATAAATTTTGAAAATTATGTCGAATGCTTCCTATATTTGTGGGACTTTATATTTAAGCAGAATAAATTCGCTTTTTCCTCCCCTTGGGAGGGGCGATCAAGATAAATGAAGCGTGTTTTGATGATGTCCTTCTCCGAGAAAGCTCGGAGGGGGATTTTTTTTATATAATCATTTTCAGGGGCGGTTTCAGGCTGTATTGCAGCGTTTTCTTCACTGAGCCGGCAGAGATAAACATCGGCGGCACGCTAAAATTTTTTTGAAAAAAAATGGATGAACCCTTGTTTGATATGTCTGAGTATTTTTATCTTTGCAATAGGTTTTTTGGGGTTATATTTCTGACGGTGGGATGTCAACATCCTGCCGTCTTTTTTTTGTCAGTACCCGAATCGTTGTAATGCGCTTTCATCGTCTCTCCAGTTTTCGCGTACTTTCACGGTAATCTCCAGAAAAACCTTCGTTTGCAGAAACTTTTCAATTTCCAGGCGCGCTTCCGAACCGAGCTTTTTGATGGCGCTTCCGTTTTTTCCCAGGATGATGGCTTTTTGCGTTTCACGCATCACATAGATCGTGGCAGCGATACGCGCCAGTGGCTCGCCGGTTTTTGTTTCGGTCTCTTTGAACGCTTCGACATTGACTTCGCAGGAGTAGGGGATTTCGTCCGCATAATTCAGGAACAGTTTTTCCCGGATGATCTCTCCCACAAAGAAGCGTTCGGGCCGGTCGGTCAGTTGGTCGGGAGGATAAAATGGTTCGCCTTCGGGAAGGTAAGTCAATATTTTTTGCAGCAGCGTTGCGGTGTCATTGCTGTTCAGGGCAGAAATAGTGGCTGTGTCGGCAAATTGTATCCTTTTTTTCCACCATCCCATGACGTCCTGTGCCCGTTGTTCGGCCACCAGATCTCTTTTATTCAATACCAGCAGCACGGGTGCTTCGTTTTTTTTCAGCACTCCTATCACCGGGTTGTCGTCTTCCAGTTCTTCCGTCAGGTCGAAAACGAACAGCATCAGGTCGGCATCTTCTACCGTGCCTTCCACGAAGCGGTTCATGGCCTGGTGCATTTTATAGGAAGGTTTTTTGACATAACCGGGCGTATCGGAAAAAACGATCTGGAAGTTTTCGCCGGTAAGAATGCCGATGATGCGATGGCGCGTCGTTTGTGGTTTGTGTGTGATGATGCTCATGCGTTCGCCGACCAGGGCGTTCATCAGCGTTGATTTGCCGGCATTGGGGCGTCCAATGATGTTCACAAAACCCGATTTAAATTTCGGATTGGGGATTTCGGATTGCGGAGCGCGGAGCGCCGATGGGGTGCTTGGTGTATCTTGCTTTGCCAATGTCTCGTTTTTTTGCAAAATTCGGTTAAAATCCGCAATCCCCAATCCCCAATCCGATTATCCTGCCAGGCGGCGGATGCGGCCGTGTACCATGGCGTCAATGATCTGGAAAACGACCTGTGGCTTTTGAGTTTGCCAGTTGATGTCGTTGTAATCGTCGCCAAAATGCACATAATGCTGAAGATGGGCATCGTGCATTTCTTCCTCGACATGTTTGCGGGTATTGAGAATGGCGACCCATCCTCCTTCGTCGTGCACTTCTTCCGACCATTCCGCGTAATAGTCATCATCGGGGGAAGCGTGGAAATTGAGGACGTTCTCGCAAAAAAAGACGAATTTTGTAATACCCTGCCGCTCGAGCGGATCTACGACGTTGCGTTTAAGGAACATGATGTCGTTGTGCAGCGTATCATTCCATTCGCCAATAAGTTCGATCAGCGCATAACCTTCGGCGTAATCGGCGAACAGGATCTTGCCGTATAGCGTGGAAGAACCGAATGAATCCCACTGGGGGTGCAGGTAAAAATTATACAGGCGATGCGTGTAGTGAAATTCGCTGTATTTGCGTCCAAAAAAAGGCGACCGCGCGTCTTCCGACGCAATATAGAGGTCTCGCCAACGAAAATGCGGTTCAATGTCGTGCATAAAAACGGTTTGCGGGTTTCGGTTTAAAGGGTGTTTTCGCACTGCAAAATTAGCGTGTTTTTGCGCTTTTCATTTGTCAAAAAAATATGTTTTGAAAGAGAAAGACATACTGAAAATTGGAATTACCGGACCTGAGTCAACCGGGAAAACGGCCCTGGCCGAAACACTGGCTGCATCGCTGGACACTGCCTGGGTTCCCGAATTCGCGCGGTATTATGTCGCGCATTTGGGACGGCAATACGAGCGCCGCGATTTGCACCTGATCGGTTTGGGACAAAAAAGTTGGGAAGAATGGTACACCCGCCAGGTTGCGGCCGCATCCGGTAATCCTGTGTTGATCCTCGATACCGATTGGACCGTGTTGCAAATCTGGGAACAATACCGTTTCCAAAACGAACCCGGCTTTGAGTGGCAAAAAGGGTATGGCAAGGCAGACAATGCCGATTTATATTTGCTCTGCACACCTGATTTTTCCTGGCAACCGGATCCGTTGCGCGAACACCCAGAAGCGCGCGATATTCTGTTCCGCTTGTATCAAAACTTGCTGCGTCAACACGGCGCCCGTTTTATCACACTTACCGGCAATCACGAAGCACGAACGCAAACTGCCCTCGCTGCAATCCGCGAACTTTTGTGAACTTTGCCGCCGAGATATCCTCATTGGGGTGCCCTGACAGGGCTGAGATCAAACCCATCGAACTTGCCCGGGTAATGCCGGGGAAGGAATTGAGACGGGTAGTGGCATCACTACGGCAGCGAAACCCCTTCGTCGCCGGATGTTTCACTCAAATTGTTCATATTAAATGACTTTTATGCCATTTGGCCGGTGTTGCAGTACTTGCGGCCGGCAAGTAGAACTTCCGCATTGCGCAGTTTCCCGATTTTTCCTTTTTCTGCTTACGCTGAGCTTTTTTCCGGCATATCTTTTTTCTCAAAAAACACTACCGGATTCCGTCGCCTTACAAACGGTAGTGATCCAGGCAACCCGGGCCGATGCTAAAAACCCCATTCCCCATACCAATATTTCCGATGCGAAAATCGCCCAAATGTATCATGCGCAGGACGTTCCCTTCCTGCTGACGGGAGTGCCTTCCTTGGTGGAAACTTCGGATGCAGGCACGGGTGTGGGCTATACCGGATTGCGCATCCGTGGAAGCGATCCCACACGGGTCAACGTCACGATCAATGGCGTGCCGCTCAATGATGCGGAAAGCCAGGGTGTATTTTGGGTGGATTTGCCCGACCTGGCGGCTTCGGCAGCGGAAATACAGGTGCAACGGGGCGTTGGCACCAGTACCAATGGAGCGGGCGCTTTCGGCGCTACGGTCAACCTCGATCTGTCGAAAGTGGAACCGGATCCGTTTGCCGAATGGACGGGCTCCATGGGCTCTTTCGACACGCGCAAACTGTCGGCGCGGTTTGGCACGGGGCTGATCCGCGGAAAATTGGCCTTCGGCGGGCGTTTTTCGAAGATCAATTCGAACGGTTACATTGATCGCGCCAGTGCAGACCTGCGTTCGCTGCACTTCAGCGGTGCGTACATAGACGAGCGTCAATCGCTGCAAATGCACTGGCTCGACGGCCACACCCTCACCTATCAGGCCTGGAATGGTGTGCCGGCGCAATACATAGACGACGACAAATGGAGGACATTCAATACCGCGGGAACGGAACGGGCCGGAAGTCCCTATGAAGATGAAGTGGATGATTATACGCAACGCCATCTGCTGTTGCATTATAAACGGCTGCTGCCGCATGGGCTGAGCCTTCAACTCAACGGCCACTACACGCGCGGTTTCGGTTTTTATGAACAATACAAAGCCGGAGAGGCCTTTTCCGATTACGGAATGCCCGATTTGGCTGTGGGCGACACAGTCGTGGCCGAAACGGACCTGGTGCGCCGGCGCTGGCTCGACAATGATTTTTATGGCGGCACCTTCGCATTGCGCTGGCAGCCGCCGGTGAATTTGCCCTGGATGTCGGGCGCTCCGGTATTTACCCTGGGAGGAGCGGCGAGCCGCTACGAGGGCGGGCATTTCGGCGAAGTGATCTGGGCACAATGGGCTGCTGTTCCGAAGGATTTTCGCTATTATGACAACGATGCGGACAAGCGCGACGCCAATGCTTTTTTCAAATTAGAAATGGGTTTTGCAAAGGGTTTTTCCACTTTCCTCGACTTGCAGGTGCGCAGGGTTCGTTATTCCTTTTTGGGGTACGACAACGATCTGAATAACGTAACCCAAACGGCAAGCCTGACATTTTTCAATCCAAAAATAGGAGCAACGTATTCAATATCAAGGAATTGGAAGACCTACGGCTTTTTCGGTGTCGGTAACCGAGAGCCCAACCGCGACGATTACACACAATCCAGCCCTTCGAGCCGCCCGCGCCCCGAACGGCTTTTCGATTTCGAAGGCGGACTGAAAACCGGCGGTACTGCGTGGAATGCGATGCTCAATTTTTTCCATATGCAATACCGCGACCAACTGGCGCCGGACGGGCGTCTGAACGATGTAGGGGCATATATCCGGACAAATGTGCCCGATAGTTACCGGGCCGGTATGGAACTGGAAGTAAGCGGTCGCGTCGGCGCCCGCTGGATGCTCAGCGGCAATGCCTCCCTGAGCCGAAACAAGATCAGGCAATTCGCGGAGTATCGCGACAACTGGGACACCGGCGAACAGGAAGTTATCGTGCATCGCAATACCGACCTGGCTTTTTCGCCAAATGCTACTGCCCGCGGTGAGGCTACATATTATGTCTTGCAAAAAAGCAGGCATGTCCTCGCGCTGTCTCTTTCCGGCAAGTACGTTGGGCAGCAATACTTAGACAATACTTCCAGTGGAAATACGGTGCTGTCTGATTTTTTCTTTTCGGATGCCCGGCTGAATTATGACCTGAATGACATCGTGGGCGAAAAAATCAGCCTTGTTTTTTCGATAAATAACCTGTTCGATGCCCGCTACGCGTCGAACGGTTGGGCCTATCGTTTTGTCTCCGAAACGTACGACCCCCGGCCTGATGATCCATACAGTCGGTCGGAAGGAGCCGGTGTGTACAACCTGACAGGCTATTTTCCGCAAGCAGGGCGCCATTGGATGGCGTCGGTGCGGATACGGTTTTAAAGATGTCAATATTTCCGCACTACCAAACGCCTGCCCGGCGTTAGTTTTTCATCCTGGGCGATGTTGTTGAGGGCGGACAATTCGGCCACATTCATTTTGAATTTGATGGCGATCGAATTCATCGTTTCGCCCTGACGCACAATGTATTCCTGCGTAGGTGGCAGGTCCTGCGGATTCTCTGCCGGAATTGTCGCGGCATTGTTTGCTGCGGCATTCCGGTTGACAGCAGGATTCTGGTAATTGTATTCGACCGGCGCATCGGGTTGATACGGCTGCTGGGTATTGGTTTGCGGATTCAGAATATTGTACACCTGAGGTGGCGGCCCCGTGGTCGTTGGTGTGCGTGGCGCGACGTAGCCCGGCACCTGGCAGGTGCAGTCGGGGATGATCAACGTTTGACCGATCTGGAGCGTCACATTCCCTGTGAGCGGGAAATCGTTTGCCCGGCGGATACATTCTTCCGCACACACATAACGTTTGGAAATAGCATACAAAGACTCTCCTTTTTGCACAATATGCCGGTTGATGGTTGTAGTCGTTGTCGTCGCCGGCCCGTATTGGGAAGGTGTAACGGCATTTGTGGTGCCGTCCCAATATGCGGATTGGTTTTGTACGGTAGGGCCTGTGGGGGCGGCGGTATAAGCAACATTGCCTTTCGTAGCGGCTGCAGCTGTTCTGGCGCCGCTGGGTGGTTTTTGCACCCATATCTGTTGGCATACCTCGATGTGGTCAGGATTTTTGATGTTATTCCAATTGATCAATGACTTCAAATCAACATTATAAGTGCGGGAAATGGCTTTCAGCGATTCGCCGCGTTGCACGATGTGGTAACCCTTACCAGGTGGCGTGGGGCAGTCGTATGGATTGGTTACGGCGCCTCCCTGGTAGCCGGTTTGGCCAGGATAACCGATGGAAGAGGTTTCTTTATCTGGTTCCTTGCCCGTGCCATAACCCGGTGTGGTTGTCCACGAAGGAGTGGTATTGTTGTTGACGACATCCGAATAGGGGCAAATGGAATTGAGATAAGTATTCAGGGGGATACCATTTACACTTTGCAGCCGGAACTCGCTTTGTTCAAGTTCGGCGTTGGTGGCGCCGACCCGGTTACTGATGATACCCACGCCGTAAATGAAGTCGAAGTCCATTTTTTCTGTGAACCCACGCGCCGGTTCGCCGTGGAAGCGCCATTGATAGCGGCAATTGGCCAATTGCGACCCGGTAAATCGCACGACAGTTGGAGAGGTTTCTCCCTGGAGATTATCCTGATAGCTGAGCTTGGTGGTATCAATCGCGAAAGTATACTTCTGTCCCACCAGCAAATACCAGGGGCCGTAGCGTTTTATCTGGGTAGCTGAATAAATTGGCATCATCAGATATCCGCTGGTGGGCTGCTGCAGGATGATGTACAACTGCCGGGTGGAAGCTTGCTCGTTGATGATCTTTACCACTTCATCGTTCAGCCGGAGGTTGCTGCAATCGAAGGTGCCAACAGGCAACTCGGCAGTGGGCATGCCGCTGCCGCCCGAAAAAAACAGGTATTGTTCATCGGCATTCGCCTGCACGGAATAGGCATAGAGCGACGCGCCTGTTCGGGTGTATTTGTATTCTAATTGCTGCATGCAATTGGTACTGAACAACACGTAAGCGGGTGTTGTTTGTGCCAGCGAACTGGAGATCGGCCATAGGGCAAGAGCTGTGAAAAGTAGATGTTTCATGACAAATGCTTTTTTGAAATGAGGTTGTGAGCGTTTGAGGTCGTTTGAAATCAGTTTGACCTGGTATTGGGATTTGTCTATTTAGGAATTTTCAGAATACTGCGGGGGGCCGGTTGTTGTCCCGGTTGAAGTTTGTTGGCGGCGGCTAACTTTTCGGGGCTGAGTCCGTATCGCCGGGCAATGGAAGCCAGCGTGTCGTCGCTTTGAACAATGTATTCTCCCACAAATTCGAATGTCGCATGGTGAATGCCGGGAGGATTGAAGGGAGGGTTGGCAATGCCTGGTTGGGAGTTTTTATTCGCTGCGCCGGCGGCGTTGTACGTATCATTCTGAACGCTTGATGGCGGCACGAAGGATGGCAAATCATCCCGGTTGCCTTTCCCGTCGGAGACCAGCAAAATAAGGCCCGCTGGCAGGATGTCGTCGTCGCTGGCGGGCAGATTTTTATTATTGCGGTTGATGTGGCGTAAGTAAGGTGTCGAGTAACCGAATTTCCAGGCCACACTGTTCAGCGTTTCACCGGTCCGTGATTCATACGCCAGCCTGCCTGAGGTGGTGAGTGCGGGGCCGGGAGCGGTGGTTGCCGGCCCCGTATTGGGCGTTCCCGGTGTATAATTCGCCCCCGGATTGCCCATACCGGCCGGTTTGCCACCGGGTTTTCCGGAAACCTGGATCTGTTGTCCAGCCTGGATTTCATCGTTTTTCAGGTTGTTCCAATGGCGGATATTGGCAACCGTCGTATTGTATTTGCGGGCGATTCCGAAAAGCGTTTCGCCTTTCTGAACGGTGTGGTAGCCGCTTGCTGAACCGCCTGGAGTCGTTCCGGAGTCAGTTCGTGGCGTTACCCAGATTTTATCGCATACTTTTATTTGTTGTGCATTTTGGAGTTTGTTCCATTGTACCAGCGATTGGACATTCACATTATACAGGCGGGCGATGGCGCCGAGCGAGTCGCCGGGCTGCACAATATGGTACCCGTAGCCGGGCGGTGTGGGACATTTCACCAATGGTATGTTGCCTCCCTGAACTGGCAATTGGGTATGGTAGGTCTCTTTGTCGGGTTCCGTGAAAGGATTGTCCACCTGGAAGGCGTCATTGGGATTGGCCCCGGGAGGGAGGTTGGTGATGAAAGAGCCCGTATTACCTGCCGGTTCCGCTGCGTTGTGACATGCCGCATAGATATAATCATCCAGGCTAATACCGTTGACTTTCAGCAACCTGTAAATATTTTGCTCCATCTCGCTGCCATTGTGTCCCGTGCGGTCGCTGATAATACCAATGCCGGGAATCACCTCTACGTCGGCTCGCGGCGATTCCGGATGCGCCGGTTCGAGCCGGAAGGCATATAGTTGCAGGCAGTCCTGGCTGCGTCTTCCGGTCAGATAAACCGGAGAAGTGACACCGGGCCGCGAAAGGTTGCGGGCATAATTGATACTCGCCGTGTCCATCACAAAATCGTAGTTGGGCGAGCGGAATGCGAAATAAGTGCCCGAACGGGCGATATAACCGGCCGATTCGACCGGAAAGGACAGATACCCGTTTTGCGCTTTGAATACGATATAAGCGAGGCGCCCTCCGGCATTGATGTTGTCAATCAGCGTAGCGTTGACCTCATTGCTCTGGCATGAAACGGCACCGTTGGGCAGTTTGGAGCTTGTCGCCGGCTCTTGTTTGCCGATGACGAAAAAGTATAGTTCGTTTTCGCCTTTGGGGACGGAATACATCAGTAGATTCTGGCCGGAATAAGTAAATTGATATTCCAACTGATTGATGCAACCGGGTTCGAACTGGAGATAAAACGGCGTTTGGGCGGTCGCCACCGTCAGCACAGCGAAGAAGGGCAGGATTGTAAGAATGAAATGCTTCATATTAAATTGTTTTCGGGATTAAAACGGTTTGCGGCGATTTTGATTTTTTTGAAAAACCATGTTTTATCGAAAAAAAAATTATTGGAAAGGAATAAAACATTGTGCAAGATTAGGTCAAAATTTTCAAACAATAATTTGAAAATCAGTAGAATATTTAAAATTTCCGAAAAAAGCCGCTTTTGCGTTCGATTTCCTGAAAAATTTAACACAATTTGGTGGAACAAAAATGCGGCCCCAAACGGCGAAACAGCGTCTATGACGCACAACGATTTATTATTTTTGCCGCATGACAAGACCTCTGATTTTAGTTACCAACGACGACGGCATCGTCGCGCCTGGCATCCGGGTTTTGGTGGAACTTGCCTCCGAACTGGGCGATGTCGTGGTGGTGGCCCCCGATTCGCCGCAAAGCGGGCAGGGCCACGCCATTACGATTCACGACCCGCTCCGGCTCAAAAAAGTCAACCTGTTCGCCCCCGGCGTCGAAGCATGGGAGTGTTCGGGAACTCCGGTTGATTGCGTGAAACTCGCCAAACACGTCGTACTGAAAGACCGCCCGATAGACCTCTGCGTTTCAGGGATCAACCACGGCACCAACGCATCCATCAATATTATTTATTCCGGCACTCTTTCCGCGGCGATGGAGGCTTCGCTCGAAAACATCAAAAGCATCGGATTCTCGCTCGATGACTTTAGTTTCGACGCCGACTTCAACCCCTGCAAACCCTGGGTGCTGGAAGTGATGAAGTACGCGCTGGAACATCCTTTCGAGAGCGGCAATTTGCTGAATGTCAATATTCCGAAACTACCGGCAGAAAAGTTACGTGGCCTACGTATCTGCCGCCAGGCCGATGCCCGCTGGGTGGAAAAATTTGTGGAAGGGCGCGATCCCGGCGGACAGCCTTATTATTGGCTCACCGGCGAATTCGTGAACAACGATACCGCCGAAGATACGGATGTGTGGGCGCTTCAAAATGGTTATATCTCCGTCGTTCCGTCCATGCACGACCTGACCAACTACAAAGCCATGCAGGGGTTTAAGGCGTTGGAAAAATACGCAGTGGCTACGGATATGCCGGCGATTGCGTGACCGGTTAATCCGCCAACGGCGACATTCAGACGGTTTCTTTCGATGGCACGCTTTCCGATGGGGATGTGATGCCGGGGTTGGAGGTGAAGATGGGGGAGGTGTTGGGGATTTGAGCGTGCGTGTGCGTGTGATAGGAAATCATTGTTTCATTAAAACCACCGGCTTCGCTCCTGTTTTTCCATCTGCTTCTATTTTTACCCAGTACAATCCCGCAGGATAATGCGCGGCAATTTGCATCTGTTTTTCTCCGCCTGAAAATTCTCCGGAAAACAGATATTCCAGGACACGGCCAGCCATATCCAGCAAGGTAACTGTCACATTTTCAGTTTTTTCCAGATCGAACGAAACGACGATTGGGCCAGGTGTCGCGGGATTGGGATAAAGCCGGAATTCCATGTTCCGGTTTGTTTCGGCAACGCTTACCGGCTGGTTGTCCACCACAAAAGAAAGGTCCCAAAGTATTTCCGGCAAGGCAAGCGTCAGAGCGCCGTTCGTCACGGTCACTGCTTCGGACGATTGCAACGCGCCGGTCATACAATTGTAGTATTTCGCGAAGTAGGAACCGTTTTGCATCGCCGGCACGCTGAGGGTCGCCCCGGCGACAGGGGAGGGCAGGCCGTTGATTTTTACGTAATCGTGGTTGTAGCTGTTGTTCATTGCCCAACCTGCGATGATGTTCTGGTTGTCCGATTTTAACAGGTAAGCATCCACTGCCGAACCGATGCCGGAGAAGGTGTAATTGGTTATGGATATCCAGTCCGTTCCCGTATTGTCCACTTTGATCATATGCTGACCGGCGGGCACGTTGACGGAATAGGTTTGGTTCACGGCGGCGTTTTGTTCCAGCACTTTTATCCCGTCGAGCCAGATGGCAATTTTAGGCGCCTGCCCCGTTTCACTTCCCGTTTTTACCCTGAACTGACCGTTTGCCGGGTAATTGACATAAAAAACAGGAGGCCGGCGATACTGTGTATTCCATTGAGCGCCATACAGAAATGAAGCCAGTGCAGCACCCGGTGGCGATACCTGTCCGTTTTCGATGGTGAACGATGTGTCGGCCAATGCGCCCCAACCGCCCAACGTCGGCGTCAGGGAAAGGTCGGCAGGTGCGCCTGCAACCGTCGCTGGGACAGGGGAGAGATTGCCGGCTTGAAAGGGGACGTTCTGCGCTACAGCGGCCAACGGCCCGAAATGATAATACAGATCTTTCGGTTCGATGTAATTGTCCCACCACCAACTCATGCCCGCTCCCATACCGCCGCCGAAGAGAGTCCCCCACATCGAATTGTGCACGTGCACGCCATCGGGATCGGCCGTTCCGAGGTCGGCGCCGGTGGTGGTGAGGCCGAATTCACCGGTGAGCGAGGGTTTGCCGAAGTCGTCGAGGTATTTGCGGTTGCTGCTGACCAGCACCCGCTCGATGTTCGGCGTATTCACGTAGTGGTGTGTTTGGGTAAAATCAATATCCGGTTGGTTCCAGGTAAGGGGATCGGAGGATTCCTGTGCATAACTGGTGGTCACTAAGTGTTGATACGGGTCTTTGTCTTTCAGAAATGCCGCCATCTCCAGGTGCCAGGCCGACACGTCGGCTTTTTTCTGGGCAAACTGATCCGTCCAGTCCACTTCGTTGAAAAGCTCCCAGGCGAGGATGCTGCGGGCGTGTCCCCAGCGGGCAAGGACGTAGCGCAGGCGGTTTTTTACGTGGTTTTTGGCTGACGTGTTGGTGAAAAAATCCCAGGTGTTCTGGCAAGGGCCGCCGTTGACCGCGTTGTACGGACTGTCGCTCCAGTTCGGGTTCACCTGGCTGGAAACCTGGCCGTGGTGGTGCAGGCAGAGCATGACATAAATGCCGTTTTCGGCGCAAAAATCGTACAGCCAATCCTGGTAAAAGGACGTGCTTTGTTTGTATTTGCGCAGTCCCTGGAATCCGTTGTTGCCATTTTCCCATTCGATGCCTAAGCCCCAGGCGCAATGCCAGAGCCGGAAAAAATTGCCGCCGTTGTCGCGGAGTTTTGTCAGCCAGTTATTGTAATCCAGGTAAGCGTTGGTATTTTGCCAGCAGATATTTTCGCCAACCGGGATAAACTGAGCGCCGTCGTCGAATTGCAGGTAATTTGACTGGTTGCCGCGCACAAAACCTTTATTTTTCGGACTGGCAACTGCGGTTGCCGTAAAGGTTTGTTCCGGGAAAATCCCCGTGCCCGAAGCATTCGCGCAGGAGAGGTTGTATTTCCAGACGCCGGGCTTTCCGGGTGAAAAACGCACTTTGAAGGTTCCGCTGCCGACGGGTGTGAGTTCGCCGTTCTGGGTGTCGGGTTGAAAATCCTGCATAAAAAAACCGTCCACTGTTTGCGTGGCGCCATCCGGGGCAATGAACGCACATTCGACGCGTATCTCGTCGTAATTGTATGGATTCGACCAGGTGGCCGCGATATCGAGTTGCACTTCGAATTTGCCCCATTGCTCTATGGTGGTGGCGACGGGAGTAGCAGCGGTAATGACGGGAGCTTGCGCTTGCGCGATCTGCATGGAAGCGAGCAGGATAAATGAGGGAAAAACAAAGGTGCGGATCTGTTTCATGTATATTGGCTTTAAATAAGGAAAATGGATGCAAGTATATGAAAAATTTATCCAGATCATCACTGCCGGCACTTGCCGGGAACGCTCAACTGTCTCTACCGGACAAACGCTTGTTCTCCCTCCCCGAAAAAGTGCTGCAATTCGGCACAGGCGTACTTCTGCGCGGTTTGCCCGATTATTTGATTGACCAGGCCAACCGGAAAGGCATTTTCAACGGACGCATCGTTGCCGTCAAGTCCACCGGTGCGGGCGACCCGGCGGCATTCGGACGGCAGAATGGGTTGTACACCCTTTGTATCAGGGGCGTCAGTGAAGGGCGGGAGATAAAAGAAAATGTCGTTTGTTCCGCTGTCAGCCGGGTATTGTCGGCCAAAGACGATTGGGACGAGGTGCTGGAGTTTGCTGCGAGCCCCGATCTTGAGATCATTTTATCCAATACCACTGAGGTGGGCATCCAATTGGTGAAAGAAGAGGTGCAGCAGTCGCCGCCCGCGTCATTTCCCGGAAAATTGCTGGCGGTGCTGTATGCGCGGTATTGCGCTTTTCATACAAACGGCCATGAATGGCCGCTGTCAGGACGGCGTGAACGCCGTGCTACCGGTGTGGTCATCGTGCCGACCGAACTACTTCCGGACAACGGCGCCCGGCTCAAAAGCATCGTGCTCGAACTGGCGCATTTCAACCGGCTCGATCCCGGCTTCTTCGATTGGCTCGAACGTTCCTGCACTTTTTGCAATTCTCTGGTAGACAGGATCGTACCCGGCAAACCCAATCCCGAAACCCTCTCCCGCTTGCAAACCGAACTCGGCTATACCGACGAACTACTCGCCATGGCAGAGCCTTACGCGCTCTGGGCTATCGAGGGCGATGACCGGGTGCGCGAAGTGTTGTCCTTTTACCGCGCCGACCCGAAAGTGACCATCATCGCGCCCGACATCGGACTGTTCCGCGAACTCAAACTCCGCCTGCTCAACGGCACGCATACCCTTTCCTGCGGGCTGGCGCACCTGGCGGGTTTGGCCACCGTCGGCGAGGCCATGCGCGATCCCGCGATGGCAAATTTTATTGAACGCCTGATGCTCGAGGAGATCGCCCCGGCCATTCCTTATCCCTTGCCGGAAGGAGCGGCGGAGCGCTTCGGCCGGCAGGTGCTCGACCGCTTCCGCAATCCGTTCGCGGAACACAAATGGCTGAGCATCACCGTGCAGTATTCCTCCAAAATGAAAATGCGCGTCGTGCCGGTGTTGATCGAACACTACCGGCGGGGCAGGGGAGTGCCGGAACGCATCGCACTGGGGTTTGCGGCGATGCTGGCGTTTTTGAAGCCGGCGCAGCACGAAATCCAGGACGACAACATTGCGTATTTTTTTGAAAAATGGGAGACGCTGACCCCCGAAGAACCTCCCCGCAACGTATTGTCGGACAAAGACTTCTGGGGCGAAGACCTGGCTGCGTTGCCGGGTTTTGCGGAGCGGGTGACGGGGTTTCTGGCAGAGGGAATGAAACACCGTGCGGACACTGCTTTCCGGTCATTGTTGGCGTCCCCGGCTTAGGGACAAGGGAATGGGTGATTGGGCATAGCCCCTCACTCCGCCTTGCGATTGGTCAAACACAAGCGCGGCGGGGAAGACCAGGCAGGGCGGCAAACTTCAGTTCTTAACCACTCTGGCCCGGCCAAGGGGCACCCCATTGCGCTGAAGGATCAGCGCATAGATACCCGCCGCCAGGTTAGCGACTGGAATAGAAACGTCATTTTCGGCTGCACTTGTCTCCACTGTTTGCTCAAGTATCAGACGCCCTTGCGCGTTTATTAGCCGTAATTCATAAGTTGCCCCCGCATCTTTTGTGAAATGCGCATAAAGTGTGTTTTGAACCGGATTGGGCCAGGCAAAAAGCGACTCATTAAATGACGGTGTAAAAGTGGCGACGGGGGGGCTCAAGGCTTTATATTGAACACCGGTCACCATGTTTTGTGCAGTATTGAGCCTGCATATAGCAATGGCTTCTTTGGACACATCGTTCAGAAAATGAAAGGTCGTTATCGTATCCGTCCCTAAGGGGAGTATCTGTTGACCGCCGATGGTCGAAATATCTATCCACCCGAGCGGCGCTACCTTCACGTCCACCGCGATTGACTTGTATTCGGTTTGTTTTTTTCGCAGCACATCAAAGCTGCCGCCGGGGATGGCCAGCGTGCCAAATGCATCGATCGTGCTAATCCGCTGATACGTAACCCGGATACGGAAAGAATCGGCAGTCGGTACCAGGTTCAGTAAAATGGGTGGTGCAATCGGCGCATCGAAAGCAGTTAAAACATTGGAAGTGCTTTGGTGGATGTCAAAGAAGTTGACCGGTGCCCAGGATTCTTCCAGGTTGGGCACCTTGTCAAACAATAAATTCAGGCCCAAACCCAGTTCGTCCAGGCCATAATAGCCCATATCGAGGACTTGAGTACCCGTGACTTGCAAATAAACTTCCGAACCGGAGTTCAGAGGATTGTACAGGATAGATGCTGTCGGGAAGGAGCCGGAAGCCGTGCCCGTTAGCGGATTTTTCATGATCTGGTTCCAGTATTGGGTTGCCTGCAGGTTGCTCAGGTCCCACTGCTGACCGCCGCCGGGCGGGGTGAAAATCTGATTGATCGCCCCGGGCTGATTGCCAAAAGCGTAGTGAAACGTGTCGCCCACAGCAGGAAAAACCGAATTGGTGATGGTAATCTGCGCCATGACCGGACAGAGAAAACCCCATGCGAGCAGGCTGCAAAGCAGCCGTTGTTTCATCGTTGAATGGTTCAAGCGGGCAACAAGGGGCAACGGAAAAAGGCTAAGCGCAAGCGTGTTCATATCGGAATCAGTTTTGTGATGAAAGCAGGCGGAAAGATAAGTTTTCTGCTTGGAGACACGCATGATAAAATGAATGCGGGTAAAAACTTAGGCAGGGGTAGCGCCCCGAAAAATTTGTAGCAGAAAGACCGATATTATTTCGTGGAGGGGCAGCGCCCCGGAATATGTTACGGGGCGCTGCCCCTCCACGGTGATTTTGTGCATAAATCACTACAAATCTTTCGGGGCGCTACCCCTGCCTAAGTTTTTACCATCATTCATAACTCATCATTTATCACTAATACCTAAACACCTTCCCCCCCGCCTTCACCTCCTGCTTTTTCTCATCGAAGGTCACCCGCAGCCCCGTGCGGTAAGCGGCCAGCGCCATGATATTGGCAATAGAGTGCTGGTAGCCCGCTTCTATGGGCGCGTTGGGTTGCTGGCGACTGCGCACACACTCCATCCAGTTGCGCACATGCGCCGAAGTGAGCGGGTCGCCGCCCGTGCTGGCCGAAGTCTCCACCTTGAAGCCTTCGAGTTTTTGCGGAGTCAACTGGTTGGCTTTCAAGCCCATCGCTTTGGCAAAATCTTCCGTCAGGCCGCCGTTGGGTGTGATCTCGTTGGTGTCGAGGTTGATCATGCCGCCGTTGGAGTAGTAGAGTTCCTTCACATCGCCCGCCGAATTGGAGAAGCGGCTCGTGAACACCACCTGAAAACCCGAAGTGGGGTCATTCAGCGGGCCATAGTCGAACACAATCGTAAGCGTGTCGGGGTTGCGGCGACCGTCTTTCCATTGATAGATGCCGCCGTTCGCCACCGCAGAGCGGGGGTGCGGCAAGCCGCTGAACCAATGCACCGTGTCAATCTGGTGGCTCATCCACTGCCCCGGTATGCCGGAGGAATACGGCCAAAACAACCTGTATTCCAGATACTTGCGCGGATCGAAAGGCTCGTGTGGGCGATTGAGCAGGTAGCGTTTCCAGTCGAGGTCTTTTTCTTTGCACTGCGCCACAAGAGCAGGGCGGCGCCAGCGACCGGGCTGGTTTACGTTCCACATCAGTTCGACCATGACGATGGGGCCGAATTTGCCTTGTTGGATGAAATCAGCGGCGGCGTGGTAGTTGGGCCCGCTGCGGCGTTGCGAACCGATCTGCACGATCCGTTCCGAACCGCGCACGGCTTTCAACACTGCCCGGTTGTCGGCCATCGTTTCGGCCAGCGGCTTTTCTGTGTAGCAGTCCTGTCCGGCTTTCACGGCCTCGACAGTATGCAGGGCGTGTTGAAAATCAGCCGTCGAGAGGATGACCGCGTCGGTGGCGCGGGCCGCGTACATTTCGTCGTTGTTGCGGAAAGCGACCGCATCGGGGTTCGTTTTTTCTTTCAAAAACGCCAGTCCCTGCTCGCGGCGCAGTTTCCAGATGTCTGAAATGGCGACGATTTCAAAGTTCAACTCCCCTTTGTGGCGGCTGAAAGCGGGGAACAAATCGTTCTTAAAACGGTCGGAAAAACCGACGACGCCCACGCGCACCCGGTCGTTGGCGCCGATGATGCGGGCGTAACTTTTGGCAGAAAAACTCATGGCGAGACCCGCTGCTGCGGTGGTTTTGATGAATGTGCGGCGTTGCATGTGAATGGACTGTTGGACGTTGGACTGTTGGACTAATATCACAATAAACCGGATTCAATCTTGTCGCAGAACGATCGGATTCGCTTTTGTTCAAGATGAAGTGCAGATATCCATTGATGGGCCAGATTGTTTTCTAAAAATTGAAGATTTTGCGCAATAACTACATGTGTTTCTAACTCGCATGCCGAGCCGAGTGATATGTCGAGAAAATGAACCAACTGGGGAGTCGTGCCTCTGCCACACCCTTCAGCGATATTTGCGGGGATGGAAACAGCAGACTTTTTCATTTGCAAAGTCAGCCCAAAAAGTTCTTCTTTAGGAAAAGCCTTACAATAGGCATAGGTATTGACGGCATTGTCAATCCCTTCTTTCCAGATTTGTAATTCGCGAAAATTGTGTTTCATTGGAAAAGCGATGTATTGATGAAAAAAAGATTTGTATGACGTTGGACTTTGGACGTTGGGCTTCTTGACGTTGGGCTTCTTGACGTTGGACTTCTTGACGTTGGACTTCTTGACGTTGGACTTTGGATTTGACATAAGGCAATAGTTCGCATCTTGTCCAACAGTCTAACGTCCAACAGTCTAACGTCCAACAGTCTAACGTCCAACAGTCTAACGTCCAACAGTCTAACGTCTAACAGTCTAACGTCCAACAGTCTAACGTCTAACAGTCCGACGTCAAGAAGTCCAACGTCTAACGTCCCAATTCCCGGATTTTAATACTTCTAAACCTAACAGCATCGCCATGATCCTGCAACAAAATAGGCCCTTTCTCTGCCGCCCCGAATTGTTTTCCCCATACGGCGTATTTGCTGCGCTCCACGAGGGCGTTGAACAAAGGGGATAAACGCCGGTATTCCAGCACTTTGAAACCGTTGAGGTAATGCTCCACCCGGTTATCTGGATACACGACAATGCGCCCCTGGTTCCACTCGCCGGGCTTTCGGACGGCGCTCCTGCGATGGCCGGTTTTGTCGGCAGGAATGAGGTCGTAGAGCGAAGCAAGGGTGCGGTTGCCGCCGGCGCCGAGTTGGGCGTCGGGGTGGCGGGCATCGTCGAGGATCTGGTATTCGAGGCCGATGGCAGAGCCTTTTTGGACGTGTTCGACCGGGACCGTCATCGGCTGACCGGGCTGGTATTCGTGGGTGTATTGGAGCCATTCGCGGACGAAGTATTTGACCCCCGAATTGGCGCCTTCCGAAAGGTTGAAATCGAACACCAGTTCGAATGCGCCGAACTGTTCCAGCGTCAGAATGTCGCCGCCGAAGGCCGATTCGGCGCCTGCGCTTTTCACCACGCACAATTCGCCGTCGCGGATGCCCCAGCCTTTTTCAGGGAAAGCCGTCTTGTAGGCGCCGCGCCAGCCGGAAGTAGTTTTTCCGTCCCACAACAGTCTGAATCCCAATGACTTTTCGACATCGGATAGGTTGTTCGGAATGAGGTTCACGACGCGGATAATGCCCGGCGCCGATGGTTTGAGGTTGGAGGTTTGAATGCGGATGTTGCGCCAGCGCACCTGTTTTCCGGCATCCTGCGGCTTGTCCGTGATGCTGTGGACTTGCAGGCAAATAAAACCCTCGGCGGTCATGTCGTCTATCACATGCGCGACTTCCGTGCCGTTGATAAACGTGCGCAGCGAGGGACCGATGGCTTCGATGCGGTAGTGGTTCCAGGCATTGTTGCGGCGAAAAGCCGTTTGGGCCGGGGCATTCAGTTCCGGCACATAGAGCCAGCCGCGCCGCGCTTCGTCGTAAATCCCGCCGGAATAAGCCCGGTCGGTGGCATCCACTTCCATTTGATAGCCGTGTACGCGCCCATTCTCAAATTCCGGTTTGGACAGGCTGCGGAACTGGATGCCGGAATTCAACCCTTCGTCCACGTTGACTTCGCATTCGAAGATAAAGTCGCCATAGGTTTTTTCGGTCGTCAGAAACGAATTGGGTGTCCCGGCTACGGCTGTGCCGACGATGGCGCCATCTTTCACTTCGTAGTGCGCCTGGCCGCCGAGTTGTTTCCAACCGGCGAGGGTTTTGCCGTCGAAGAGGGGCTGTCCGACAGGTTTTTGTGCGAGTAATGCATTGGGGAGCAAGAAGAGGGATAAAATGAAATGTCTCATTTTGAAAAACTGGTCTGTCTGGCAAATATCGGAAACGTTACGGTAGATTTTTAGAATTAAAAACCGGCTTATGGAGTAGCTTTGCAAGCGCAACAGAACTAACATTTCAGGTCGGCCTGCTACAACGAAAAATGACGCAAACAATCCATCCCCGCTTTACTCAAACCATGCGCTGGTTCGGCCCTGCCGACCCGGTGAGCCTTGCAGACATTGCTCAGGCAGGCTGCTCCGGCGTCGTAACGGCTTTACACCACATTCCCAATGGCGAAGTTTGGCCTTTGGAAGAGATTTTAAAGAGGAAAAACGAAGTACAGGCAGCGGACATGGCATGGGATGTGGTGGAAAGTGTGCCGGTGCACGACGACATCAAAATCCGCCGCGGCAACTACCGGCGTTACATCGAAAACTACCGGCAAACACTGCGCAACCTCGGCCAATGCGGTGTGACGACCGTCACCTACAATTTCATGCCGCTGCTCGACTGGACGCGCACCCGGCTCGACCACACCTTGCCCAACGGCAGCAAGGCTTTGTATTTTGAACAAACCGCGCTCGCGGCGTTCGATCTTTTTATGTTGAAAAGAGAAAATGCTGAAAATGAATACACCGCATCCGATATTACTGCCGCTGCACAGCGTTTTTCAAATATGCCGGAGGCAGAAAAGGCACAGCTGGAGCGAAACATTCTCGCCGGTTTGCCGGGCAGCGAAGAAGGTTTCGGCCTCGAAGATTTTCGGGAAAAACTGAACAACTACCGCGATACCAATGCCGACGCACTGCGCGACAACCTGATCTTTTTTCTTGAAAACGTCCTTCCCGCGGCAGAAGAAGCGGGCGTAAAAATGGTCATTCACCCCGACGATCCGCCGTTCCCCATCCTGGGTTTGCCGCGGGTGGTCAGCACGGCGGGCGACCTGGATCGGATGTTCAGTGCGGTATCTTCCTCCGCCAACGGTTTGTGTTTTTGCACGGGTTCTTTCGCCGTACGGCCCGACAACGACCTGCCCGGAATGGTGCGCCGTTTTGGCGACCGCATCCATTTCGTCCATCTGCGCAATGTGGAACGGCTGTCCGGCGGCGATTTTATGGAAAGCAATCACCTCGAAGGCGCCGCCGACATGTACGAGGTGGTGAAAGCGCTGCTCGAAGTGATGCGACAGCGCGGCGTCAGTTTGCCGATGCGCCCCGATCACGGGCACCAGATGCTGGACGATCTGAAGAAAAAAACGAATCCGGGCTATTCAGCTATCGGCAGGCTCAAAGGGCTGGCGGAATTGAGGGGATTGGAAATGGGTATCGCCCGGAGTCTGAACGCGTGATTCATTTTACGATGCTTACATCACCTTTGAGGACGGTTTTTTTGCAAAAACCCATCTCAATTGTTATAAAACAGACATAAACGCCCGGATCACAGTCTTCTCCTTTAAACTTTCCATCCGGCTGACTAACCTGTATGTTGAAGACGATACTCGTTCCCGGGCACAAAGTCAGGCTTTTCTTCGTCAGATGAGTATCATTGACCCTTAGATCGAGCCTTGACAAAAAAACTTACGATGGAGACATGGCATTAGAGGTTTTCGCTACGTTTGCCGTCCTATCATCCAAACGATGAAACCCTTCCTCGACGACAACTTCCTGCTGCATACACCCACTGCGCAGCGACTTTACCACGAATTCGCTGCGGCGATACCCATTATTGATTACCACAACCACCTGCCTCCGCAGGAGATCGCTGAAGACCGCCAATTTGAAAACCTCACCCAAATCTGGCTCTCCGGCGACCACTACAAATGGCGGGCCATGCGCGCCAACGGCGTGCCCGAACGCTATTGCACAGGCGGTGCCAGCGACTGGGAAAAGTTTGAAAAATGGGCGGAAACGGTACCGTATACCCTGCGCAATCCGCTGTATCATTGGACGCACCTGGAGTTGCAGCGGTATTTCGACATCAAAGACTTGCTCCATCCAAAGACGGCCCGGCAGATATACGACCAATGCGGTGAAATGCTGCGCACCCCGGCCTTTTCTGTCCGGAATTTGCTGCGAAAAAGGAACGTCCGCGCCCTCTGTACCACCGACGATCCCACCGATTCGCTCGAATGGCACCGGCAAATGCATCGCGACCGGGATATGGACGTGGTTGTTTTACCCACTTTCCGGCCCGATAAGGCGATGGCAGTGGAAAATCCGGAACCGTTCAACCAATATGTTGACAAATTAGAATCTGTGAGCGATACAGCTGTTTCCAACTACGCTGATTTTCTGGCAGCGCTGAAAAAACGCCACGACTTTTTTGAGGAAAACGGCTGCCGGTTGAGCGATCACGGCTTGGAACAGATGTACGCTGAAGATTTTACGGAGCGGGAGATCAATACCATTTTTGAAAAAATCAGAAGTGGCAAGACGATTGATTTACAGGAGATTGTGAAAATCAAAAGCGCCTTGCTCGTCGAATTCGCTTTGTGGGATTGGGAAAAGGGTTGGGTGCAGCAATACCACCTCGGCGCACTGCGCAACAACAATTCCCGGGCTATGCGCACCCTCGGCCCCGATACGGGCTGGGATGGCATCGGCGACTTTGAGCAGGGTAGGGTACTGGCAAAATTCCTCGACCGGCTTGATGCGGAAAACCGACTGGCAAAGACTATCTTGTACAATCTCAATCCCCGCGATAATGAATTGATGGCGACCATGACCGGCAATTTCAACGACGGCTCTGTAGCGGGGAAAATACAGTTCGGCTCAGCGTGGTGGTTTCTGGATCAAAAAGACGGCATGGAAAAACAGTTGAACGCGCTCTCGAACATGGGTCTGCTCAGTCGTTTCGTAGGAATGTTGACCGACTCCCGCTCATTCCTGTCGTATCCGCGACATGAGTACTTTCGCCGTATTCTCTGCAATCTGTTCGGCGACGACATCGAAAACGGCGAATTGCCGGGCGACATCGAGTGGACTGGCAAGTTGATTCAGGATATTTGTTATTATAATGCGGAAAATTATTTTGGATTGCTTCAACCAACAACCAATAACCAACAACCAATAACCAACAACCAATAACCAATAACCATGTCGTCCGTAATAACCTTCGGCGAAATAATGATGCGCCTTACCGCGCCGGGAAACCGGCGCTTTTCACAGGCGGCGAGCCTCGGCATCACCTATGGCGGCGGCGAGGCCAATGTAGCGGCGGCACTTGCTCAAATGGGAGTACCGGCGGCGCATGTCACGGTGTTTCCCGACAACGATCTGGGACGGGCGGCGGCGGCATTTTTCCGAAAAACAGGTGTCGGTACGGAGCATTTTTATTTCAGGAACGGGCGTTTGGGTTTGTACTTTATGGAAGTTGGAGCAGCCCTGCGTCCCAGCCGCATCGTTTACGACCGCTACGATTCGGCTTTTGCGTGCCTCGATCCGGATTGGTTCGACTGGGACAAAATATTGGCGGATGCCCGGTGGTTTCATTGGACGGGGATTACGCCGGCCATTTCCGAAGCTGCGGCCATCGCCTGCAGCGAGGCGATCCGCACAGCCCGGCGTCTGGGTATCCCCGTCAGCGCAGATGTCAATTACCGCCGCGTGCTTTGGCAATATGGAAAAACCGCCGCCGAAGTCATGCCCGCCCTGGTGGCAGGTTGCGATATTGTCGTTTGCACAGAAGGCGACGCAGCGGATATTTTCGGCATTCAGACGACCGACTTCCCGGACATGGCGCGACAAATGATGCGGCGTTTTCCCAATCTGAAAAGGATATTGGCCACGCGCCGCGATACCATCAGCGCGTCGCACAATCGCCTCACCGGGCTGTGTTTCGACGGCGAACGGATCACCGAATCGCCTATCTTCGACATTCATCCCATCGTGGACCGGATCGGTGGCGGCGATGCGTTTATGGCGGGTTATATTTACGGCGCTTTGCATTTTACCGGCTTAAACGATGCCCTGGCATTTGCCACTGCGGCTTCGGCGCTCAAACATACCGTCGAGGGTGATTTCAACCTCGCGACCGTCGCGGAAGTGACGCAAGTGATGCAGGGGGACGTATCTGGGCGGTTATTACGGTAAAGAAAAAAGGTTGTAACCTTCAATCATATTTCTATGCTTTCCGAACTAAAAAAATCTCCCATAGTCCCCGTTTTTTTTCACCCTGACGCAGTATATGTGCGAAATATCGCGAAGGCCTGTTACGCCGGCGGTATCCGTTTTTTCGAATTTACCAACCGGGGGCCGGAAGCGTTTGACGTATTTCATCAACTGGAGAATTTTGTCCGAAGCAATTGCCCGGATATGTCGCTGGGTATCGGTACGATTTACACGCCCGAAGATGCCGAACGTTTTATCCGGGCAGGCGCCGATTTTGTAGTGCAACCGGTGACCACTGCCGAAGTCGCGGCAGTTTGTAAAAAATACAACATACCCTGGATACCAGGCGCTATGACACTCAATGAGATATGGTCGGCCTGGCAAATGGGCGCTACCGCCGTCAAGGTTTTTCCGGGCAACTTAGTCGGCCCCGCTTACATTCGTGCCCTGCGCGGCCCGATGCCCGATGTGCCGCTTATGGTCACGGGTGGCGTGGAGCCGACGGAGGCAAGCATCCGCGAATGGCTGAAAGCCGGGGTGCAGGCTGTCGGCCTGGGATCGCAGTTATTCAAAGGTGATTTTTCCAATGATTTTATTGCACTGACCGAACGGGTGGCGCAATTGATGTCGGATGTATAAGATATTGGGATATTGTATTCTTTTTCAGATGATTATGGCATAATATCCCAATATCACTTAGTTTCCTACTGACGCTTAGTTCACTTTGCCGCATGCAACAGACAATCGTCAATTACCGCTGGACCATCGTCGCACTGCTTTTTTTCGCAACGACGGTCAACTACATAGACCGGCAGGTCATCGGCTTGCTGAAACCGACACTGGAAACGACGTTTTCCTGGTCGGAAACGGATTACGCCAGTATTGTGATGGCTTTTTCAGCGGCGTATGCGCTGGGCTGGCTGATCTTCGGACGGGTTATTGACTCCATCGGCGTCAGAATGGGCTATACCATTGCTATCGTAGTGTGGAGTATTGCGGCCATGTTCCACGCGATGGCGGGTAGCACGATGGGATTTATGGTGATGCGGGCGCTGTTGGGATTAGGCGAGGGCGGCAATTTTCCGGCAGCCGTAAAGGCGGTAGCGGAGTGGTTTCCCAAGCGCGAACGCGCCCTGGCAACGGGCCTTTTCAACGCTGGGACGAGTGTCGGGCCGGTGATTTCGCCCGTTTTGGTGCCCTGGCTTTTGGGTGTTTACGGCTGGCAGGCGGCGTTTATAATTACGGGGGCGATCGGATTCGTCTGCGTGTTTTTTTGGTGGAGATATTACGAATCCCCTACACGGCAGGAACGGCTGTCGAAAGAAGAATTCGATTACATCCATTCAGACGCACCGGAACCTGCCGTACCCGGTGAAAAAACCGCCGGCTGGCGGCAACTGCTCGGTGTGCGACAGACCTGGGCCTTCATTTTTGGCAAAATGTTCACCGACCCGGTCTGGTGGTTCTTTTTGTTTTGGCTGCCATCTTATTTCGCTTCCACCTTCCAGATTGATCTGAAAAAACCGAGTCTCGAACTGGTCATCGTTTACACGGCTACAGCCCTTGGCGGCATCGGGGGAGGGTGGTTGTCGGGTTATTTTATCCGGAAAGGATGGCCGGTTTTTCGCGCCCGCAAGACCGCGATGTTCTTGTTCGCATTGTGTGTCGTGCCCGTTATTTTGGCCAAATACGCTGAAAATGTATGGGTTGCAGTCGGGTTGATCAGCCTTGCGATGGCAGCGCATCAGGCCTGGAGTGCCAATATGTTTACCACCGCATCGGACATGTTCCCGAAAAAAGCGGTCAGTTCGGTGGTCGGCATTGGCGGCATGGCCGGTTCGGTGGGCGGTATTTTATTCCCCTTGCTGGTGGGGCGACTGCTGGATTTTTATAAAGCTGCCGGGGATATCACCGCCGGCTACAACCTGCTCTTTGTCATTTGCGGTTGCGCTTACTTAGTAGCGTGGGGATTGATGCATTTGTTTGCACCGCGAATGGAACAGGTCAGGATTTGAATGATTAACTTCCCCAGTAGTCTGGACAAATGGTACCATAACGATGACGCGACCCAACTTCAATATCATCCTCCGCGCCGGTTTGCTCGCCGGCACGCTCGACATCCTTGCAGCCATCCTCATTCTGGCAAAAGGCAACGCCGTCGGCACGCTAAAATTCATCGCCAGCGGTGTATTTGGCAAGGCGGCTTTTTCAGGCGGCGCCGGCATGGTTGCATCAGGAGCAGTTTTTCATTTCTTCATCGCTACGAGTTTTGCTGGCGCATATTTTCTGGCGTATCCGCGCCTGCCGTTTTTGCAGAAAAACAAATGGGTCAGCGGCATACTCTACGGCGTGTTCGTGTGGGCTGTGATGAATCTGCTGGTCGTTCCGCTGAGCAATGCGCCGCAAAGGCCGTTTGCGTGGGATTCGGCGTTGGAAAATATGGCAATCCTGGTGATGTGCATCGGTCTGCCGATTGCCTGGCTGGCGGATAAGTTTTATACACCGAAATGACTTTGTAACTTACAATTTTTTACCTATCAATGATTTACTTTACCCAGCTCATTTACATCAAGCCGGGACGTGAGGCAGTTTTTCACCAATTTGAAGACATTGCCATCCCGTTGATCGAAAAACACAACGGGAAATTGCTGTTGCGATGCCGCCCCGGTGAAGGCAGTTTTATCGAAACGAGTTACGGCCAACCGTATGAAATTCACCTCGTCTCGTTCGAGTCGCCGGAAGATTTTAGAAATTTTGCCAACAATCCTGACCGTCAGTCCTACCTGCATTTGAAAGAAGAATCCGTCGAAAAGGTGGTTTTGATCGAAGGGAAAATGGTTTGAGAAACAATGGAATATATTAAAAAATCCATGAATTAAACAATCTTCCTCCCCATCACCCTGCCTGCCTAAAATTCCGGTTCGCCCTTCATTCGCCTCGATCAGTGTGGCGTATGGAAGCAGGTAATAAAAAACTGATCATTATGAATTCACCAAAAGCATTTTGCGCATTAATCCTATCCCTTTTTGGGTATGGCCTTATGTCGGGTCAACCGCACATCGTCATTGACGCCGACCTCGGCAGGGACACCATAAGCCGGCACATTTACGGGCATTTTTCCGAACACCTCGGACGTTGTATCTACGGCGGTTTCTACGTGGGGGACACATCCAGAATCCCCAACCGGCGTGGCATTCGCAATGATGTGGTGACAGCATTAAAAGATCTGAAAATCCCGAACCTGCGCTGGCCTGGCGGTTGCTTTGCCGATACTTACCATTGGAAAGACGGTGTGGGACCGAAAGCGCGCCGCCCGACCCTCGTCAATACCTGGTGGGGCGGCGTCACGGAAGACAACAGTTTCGGCACCCACGACTTCCTCGATATGTGCGAATTGCTCGGCGCAGAACCTTATCTCGCCGGCAACGTCGGCAGCGGCACCGTGCAGGAACTCACTGAATGGGTGCAGTATGTCAACTTCGGTGGCGAAAGCACAATGTCGAAATGGCGCAAGGAAAACGGCCGCGACAAACCCTGGAAAGTCAGATTCTGGGGTGTCGGCAACGAAGCCTGGGGTTGCGGCGGCAATATGAAACCGGAATGGTACGCCAATATTTACCGGCAATACGCCACGTTTATGACCGGCTGGACTGCCGGTGGTATGTATCGTATCGCTTCGGGCGCCAATTCGGACGATTACCACTGGACGGAAGTGCTGATGCGCGACATCCCGCACCACATGCTCGAAGGAGTGGCGTTGCATCACTACTCGGTCATCAATTGGTCGAAAAAAGGTTCGGCGGCCGCTTTCAGTGAGCAGGAGTATTTTACCACTATGCAGCGCGCTTTCCGCATGGAAGAGTTGGTTAGAAAACACAGCACCATCATGGATAAATATGACCCGGCAAAAAAGGTCGCCCTGGTGGTAGACGAGTGGGGCGGCTGGTACGATACCGAACCCGGTACGAATCCAAGCTTTTTATACCAGCAAAACACCATGCGCGATGCCATGATCGCCGGCCTCACACTCAATATTTTCAACAACCACTGCGACCGCGTCCGCATGGCCAATCTCGCCCAAACGGTTAATGTGTTGCAAGCGGTCATCCTGACCGAAGGCGAAAAAATGTTGCTGACGCCTACCTACCATGTCATGGAAATGTACAACGTGCACCAGGATGCGTTGATGCTGCCTTTGCACGTTCGAACGTCCGACTACATCTTCGGCAATGAGCACCTACCGTCGGTTTCCGCTTCCGCCTCCCGCGACAAAAACGGTGCGACGCATATCTCACTCGTCAATATAGACGCGCAAAAAACGCAGGAAATATCGGTAGAACTGCGCGGCGGAAAGTATTCCGACGTAACGGGTCGGATACTAAGCAGCGAGCGCCTTCAGGATCATAATACCTTCGATAGTCCCGGCAAAGTAAAACCTGCTGTCTTTAATAAGGCAACATTAAAAGAAAACACCCTGGCCGTTAAAATCCCGCCGTTTTCCGTGGTGGTGCTTACGTTAAGGTAATCCTGCCACCGGCCCCTCCCCCGAATGGAGAGAGACAAAGAGCTAACCAATTTCGCCTGGCTTACTGTTTTGCCGAAAGCCGGGAGCGAAGCGATTTTCTCCCTTCAAGGGCCTCGGGTGGGTTGGTGTACTAACAATTTCATCATGAAAAAATCAATAATTTTCGTTTTTGTCCTCTTTTCTCTCGAATCAACCGCCCAACTCCACCTCGCCCGCCTTTTCACCGATCACGCGGTGTTGCAGCGTCAAAAACCGATACCCGTGTGGGGATGGGCCAATCCGGGCGAAGAGGTAAGCGTCGCACTCGCCGGCCAGACACGCCAGGCAAAAACGGACAAAAACGGCAAGTGGCAGGTGAAATTTTCACCGATGGAAGCCGGCGGGCCGTACACGCTCGCCGCCTCGACACCCTCCGGCCGATTGGAAATCTCGGACATTCTCATCGGCGACGTGTGGCTTTGCTCCGGTCAATCGAACATGGAATGGACAGTGGCCCAATCAGCCAATTATCCGGAGGAAAAGAAAAACGCCGGTTTTCCGAATATCCGCCATTTCAAAGTGCAGCATGAAGTGTCGCTCACACCGGAAGAAGACTTAAAATCGGGCGATTGGGTCGTTTGCGAGGCTCAAACAGTAGGCGACTTCACTGCCGTCGGCTTTTATTTCGCCAGGGAAGTGTTTCAAAAAACGGGCGTACCGATCGGTTTGCTGAACTCCTCCTGGGGCGGTTCGCAGGTGGAAAGCTGGATCAGCAAAGAAGCCATGTGCGGCTCGGATGTGCTGAAATCTTACGGCGAAAAACTGCCGAAAAACTGGGAAGAAGCCGACCTGCGGCTCGAACGCAGCATCAAAAAAAAATTGCTGGGCAACCCCGACGCAAGCCTCTCACCCGACGACGAGAAAAAATACCTGCAACCCGGCTACGATTTTTCCAACTGGCTCAAAGCCAGCCCGATGTGGCAGTGGGACTGGAAAGGCATCTGGGCCTGGCGCGGCAACGGTTTTATGGCGAAGACCGTCGAAATCCCCGCTGAAATGACGGGCCAGATCACCACCTTGGGTCTGGCCGAGCAGTTCAGTTATAACGAAGTATATATCAACGGAAAACTCGCCGCCGCCGGGCTGCTGAAAGGCACCCGCCAGATTTTAATACCCGCCGACACCTGGAAACCCGGCCCGAACAGTCTCGTGGTAAAAACGAACAAAGCCATCGAACCGGAGTGGTACGGCCTTGGTCTGGTAGGTTCTGAAAACGACTTGTACGTCAGCACCCCGGCCCAAAAGATCAGTCTCGCGGGCGACGACTGGCGGCTCATGCCTTCGTTTGCCGAACCGCACTCGTTCGCTCATTCGAGCAACAACGTCGGCACGGCGATTTACAACGCCATGATCGCACCGCTCATCCCTTATGTCATTCGCGGCGCGCTCTGGTACCAGGGCGAAACCAACGCTGGCCGCGCCTACGAGTACCGCCACTCCTTTCCGCTCATGATCGGGGACTGGCGCAAACGCTGGAACGAGGAATTTCCTTTCTATTTCGTGCAACTTTCCTCTTACGGCGCTTCGCAAAACAGCAACCAGGGCAGCAACTGGGCCGAACTCCGCGAAGCGCAAACCATGACCCTCCGCCTCCCCAACACGGGCATGGCCGTCACCACCGACATCGGCGACCCGCACGACATTCACCCCCGCAACAAACAGGACGTGGGCAAACGCTTAGCGGCCAATGCGTTGAAATTCGTGTACCAACAGGATGTGTTGCACAGCGGCCCGATGTACGAGTCGGTTCAATTTGAAAACGACAAGGCAATTCTGGCTTTCAAATACGTTGGCGGCGGCCTTATGGTGGATGACAAATACGGCTATCTCAAAGGTTTTGAAGTCGCCGGCCCCGATCGCGTTTTTCACTACGCCAAAGCTGAGATAGAAGGCGCCAAAGTCGTGGTGCAGCATCCGGGAGGATTGATAGCCACCTCCGTGCGCTACGCCTGGTCCGACGCGCCGGAGGACGCCAACCTGTTCAACGCGGAAGGATTTCCTGCTTGCCCGTTCCGGACGGATGATTGGGAGGGGGTGACGGTGAAGGGGAGGTTTGAGTAGTGCTTTGTTGCGCCTTCCCCACTTGTCATGTCGAATGAAATGAGACATCTACACAACATTTGTTCAGCAGGATGCCTCACCGGGGTTCCGTGATATGCCCGGCTTGTGTAGGTGTCTCGCTCACGCTCGACATGACAAAAGAGTGAAAAACAGAAACGTGCTTTGCCATATCGAGCGTCCCTTGTCATGTCGAACGCAGAGAGACATCTACACAACATCCGTCCAGCACGGTGCCTCTGAGATTTCGTCGGGTGCCCGGCTTGTGTAGGTGTCTCGCTGCGTTCGACATGCCAAAGAATGTTGTAGGCAATTCGGGGTCTTTTGATCTAATCAATCGCTCTTCGGCAATCAAGGCATCCTTTTTTTCTCTTCGCCACGCTTTCAACTCCGTTTCCCTATCAATCGCGTTGTTGACGTACTGGAACAACTCTAAGTAAATCAAGCAATAGCAATAGGTTCTGCCAGCAAATGTCTCTTCTTTTCCCCGATGGGCATAATGTTCCACTAACCGCCGGGCAATGTCGTTGGTCATGCCGATGTACAGCACGGTTCGGTTTGGATTGGTGGTGATATAGACGTAGTATTCATGTTGTTTCATGGTTTTGACGATGATGGTTAATTTTATTATGAATAGCCCTGTCATGTCGAATGAAATGAGACATATACACAAACCGGTCTTGCGATGGCGTCTTGAGCATCAATGGGGTACTGTGGTAAAGGATGTTGTGTAGATGTCTCGCTTACACTCGACAAGACAAGGGACCCCTGATATGACAAGGTGCGTTCGACATGACAAGGGGGGTAGATCTTTCACTATTTTGTTGCAAATATTTGTGCAGTTGCTCGTGTGCGCCGGGCAGGAAGTCGTGGCCGAGCAGGAGGACGGCTTGCTGGTTTCGGATGTCTTCAATGATGTTCTCGAACATGGGGAAGGGTTGACATTCGTTCTGTTTGGCAAATGTAAAGAGCAAAAGATTGTGTTTCCCGATTCGGAATTGAAAAGATGATTTTGCCACTTTAACACACCCATATCACATTTTTTTATTGCGCAATATTTTCCCGCCGTAGTTTTGTAACAGATATGCCTCCCCGCGTGTCTTCGTTGCAATCCGCAATCCGCAATCAACAATCCGCAATCCGCAATCATTATGGCCGATCTTTCCATTTCCAGAAGAGATTTTTTCCACCAGTTTTTGCCCGCCGAAGAAGGAGTGCGCGTGGAACGAATCGCTCCTGAACCCGCTGACCTGACAGCGGCACATTTTCCCGAATCCGAATTCACCCTTTCCGGCGACCTGACGCCCTACTCAGGGCCCTGGGGACCCGAACAAGCGGCGCACCTGCTCCGGCGGGTGACATTCGGCGTAAAAAAATCTCAACTCGATCAGTTAGTGGCATTGGGCAGCGCCGAAGCCGCCGTGGATTTTGTGCTCGATGTGCCGCAAACGCCGCCCGCGCCGCCGGTGAACAATTACAACAACCCGCAGGCCAATCCTCCTTACATAGATCCGGCAGTCCCCTTGGGGCAAGCCTGGGTCAATGCGCCCTATAACCTGGATTTTGAAGGCGTGCGCATCGAATCGTGGCGCGGCTGGTGGCTCGACCGCATGCTTCATTCGGAGGCCAATATCCAGGAGAAAATGACCTTGTTCTGGCACAACCACTTTGCGACCCGCACCGATGCTGCCTTCTTTGGCCGGTTTTCCTATCTGTACAACGCCACCCTGCGGCAACACGCGCTCGGCAATTTCAGGGAATTTGTCAAAGCCGTGACCCTGGACCCGTGTATGCTGGTGTTTCTCAACGGCTTTTTGAATTCGGTGGCAGCGCCCGACGAAAATTACGCCCGCGAATTGCAGGAATTGTTCACCGTTGGCAAAGACTCGCCCGTGACTTATTCGGAGGACGATGTGGTGGCAGCGGCGCGGGTGCTCACCGGCTGGCGCATCAATTTTGCCAATGCCACCACTTATTTCGATCCCAACGCCCACGATACCGGTTTTAAAGTTTTTTCAGGCTACTACAACAACACGGTAATCCAGGGCAGCAGCAACGGCGAACAGGAACTGGACGCTCTGCTGGCGATGATCTTCCAGAAAGAAGATGTAGCGAAATTTATTTGCCGGAAGATCTACCGCTTTTTCCTGTATTACAAAATTGACGCGACAATCGAAACCGACATCATAGAGCCGCTGGCGCAGATCTTCCGCGACAACAACTACGAGATCCGCCCGGTGATGGCGGCCTTGCTCAACAGCGAGCACTTTTTCGACGCTTACAACAAAGGATGTTTTATCAAAACCCCGCTCGACCTGGTGCTGGGTGTGCTGCGCAATTTCAACAAAGAAATCCCGACCCCGACGCCGCTCGACGAATACACCTTGCGCCTGCAGATCAATTATTTCTGCGGTGGCATGCAGTTATTGCCCGGCGACCCGCCCAACGTGGCAGGCTGGCAAGCCTTCCGGCAGTCGCCCACTTATTACAGGGATTGGATCAACGCCGACACCATGCGCAACCGCAACCTGTTGACTGATCTGCTTTCCTTCGCCGTGCTTGCAGGCAATGCCGATCTGCAACTGGATCATGTGGCTTTCGCGGCACAATTCCCCAATCCCGGCGATCCCAACCTGTTGATTGACGACACGTTGCGCATTTTACTGCCGATGGAAGTTTCGGCGGCAAAAAAACAATTCCTCAAAAGCATCCTGCTTTCTAACCAGTCCAACGACTTCTACTGGACGGCTGCCTGGCTTGCCTACGTCGCCAATCCGGGCAACCAAATGGCTTACCAAACCGTGTGGTTCCGCTTAGCCAGCATGCACAAGTACATCATGAACCTGGCGGAATATCAACTGGCCTGATGTGAATCTGCACAACCGGTTATTTGTTGATTTGAGTTGTTTTTTCACCCAAACACTCAAATACTCCACCACTCAAACACTCAATATACAATGAAAAGAAGAAGTTTTCTCAAATATAGCGGCGCCGCCGCAGCCTGGGCGGGTTTTCAGTTCAAAGGTTTTTCCATCAATCCCGCCCCGCAATTGCCTTTCCTTCAGGCCCTGGCAGCCGGGGGCAATCCCAACGACCGCATTTTGGTGCTTATCCAGCTCAACGGAGGCAACGACGGACTCAACACATTCATTCCGCTCGATCAGTACGACAAACTCGCCAACCTGCGCAGCAATGTGCTCATTCCGGAAAACAGCGTTCTGAGTTTGACAGGCACAATCGTCAATGGCTTGCATCCCGCCATGACCCACCTGCGCGACATGTACAACAATGGCCTCGTGTCGGTCGTCCAGAACGTGGGGTATCCCAACCAGGACTACTCGCATTTCCGCTCTACGGATATCTGGATGTCGGCGTCGGACAGCGACCAACTGCTCGAAACGGGTTGGGCAGGACGATACCTGCAGAGCCAGCATCCGGCATTCCCCGACGGTTACCCGAATCCCGACAATCCCGACCCGCTGGCCATTCAGATCGGCTCGTTCGTTTCGCTGGCATTGATGGGGAATACCGTCCCGATGGGGATGGCTATTTCAGACCCGACCGCCTATTATGAGTTTGTCAATGATATTGTAGAACCGGCGCCGGATACACCCTACGGCGACGAACTCGAATTTATCCGCTTAGTGGCACAACAGGCACAGGTGTATTACCAGTCTATCAAAGGCGCCGCCGACGTAGGGCAAAATTTGTCTGCGCTTTATCCCGCATCGGGGGAGAACTACCTTGCCGATCAGTTGCGCATTGTGGCGCAGTTGATCAGCGGAGGACTGAAGACGCCGATCTACATCGTCTCGCTTGACGGCTTCGATACCCACAGCGATCAGGTGGACGGCAACTTCAGCACCACGGAGGGCATTCACGCGGAATTGTTGCGCAAAGTCTCCGAAGCCATTGGCGCATTTCAGGATGACCTTAAGTTGCTCGGCGTGGACGAGCGGGTAGCCGGCTTCACCTTTTCCGAATTTGGCCGTACCATCGCTTCCAACGCCAGTCTGGGCACCGACCACGGCGCGGCGGCGCCTTTGTTCGCGTTTGGCAAAAACGTCATTCCGGGCATCATCGGCGACAACCCGCAAATCCCGGACAATCCATTCGCGTCCGCTGACCTGCCAATGCAGCACGACTTTCGCTCGGTATACGCCAGCGCCCTGCAGGATTGGTTCGGCATTGCCAACCCGGAGAGCATATTGAACTACCAGTTCCCCATTCTCCCGATCTTCAAGGCGGCATCTTCCGGCAGCACAGTGCTCGACACTGCACGCGTCCATGTTTCCAACTTCCCCAATCCGTTCCATCATGCCACAACATTCACCTTCACGACCGATGGCGGGAGGGTCTCAATTGACCTCCTCGACATGAGCGGACGGGTGCTGCAGACGATCGTCGAAGGCACTTACCCGGCAGGCACGCACCGGGTCACGTTCAGCCGCAGCGATCTTCGGCCGGGTCATTACTTCTATTCGATAAAAGTAAACGGCGCGACCGTGACGAAGAAATTGCTGGTGATTTGATTTTCCCTTAAGTTTGCCGTTTCCAAGTCCCTGGCCTTATTTTCCAAACACCACACTTTCTGTCAGGCAAAAAACTGATTTTTAATGAAAAATCTGCTCATCATCGGGGCCGGGCGCTCCGCTACTGCACTGATCAACTATATCCTGGAGCAGGCGCGGCAGCATGACTTTTTTATCACTTTGGCCGACGCCGATCTCGAACTGGCGCGAAAAAAGATCAACGACCACCCCAAAGGTCGCGCCATTTGGCTCGACGCTTCCAAAACAAACGACCGCCGCGACGTCATCGGCCGGCACGACGTGGTGGTGTCGCTGCTGCCGCCGCAAATGCACCTCGAAGTGGCGCAGGATTGTATCTCGCTCGGAAAACACATGGTAACGGCGAGTTACGTCAGCAAACAAGTGTTTCGCCTCGGCGACGAAGCCCGCCAGAGAGCGCTGGTGTTCATGAATGAACTGGGCCTCGACCCGGGCATAGATCATATGAGCGCGATGCAACGCATCCACAAGATCAAGGGGCAGGGAGGCAAGATCAACGCATTTTACTCCTACACCGGCGGCCTTGTGGCGCCTGAAAGCGACAACAATCCCTGGCACTATAAATTCAGTTGGAATCCCCGCAACGTGGTGCTGGCCGGTCAGGGCACAGCCCAATTCCTGGAGGACGGCAAACTCAAATACATCCCGTACCGCCGCCTTTTTCGCCAATACCGCCTGGTGGATATCCCCAACATGGGGCAATGGGAGGTATATGCCAACCGCGACTCGCTTTTGTACAAAGATGCCTACGGCCTGAAAGACATCAAAACACTCTTTCGCGGTACCATAAGGCACCGGGGTTTTTGCGATGCCTGGAATGCGCTGGTGCGCATAGGCCTGACGGATGCCACTTTCCCTATCGTAGACAGTGACCAATTGACCTATCACGACCTGATGGAGGCTTTTCTCGGCATCAGCCAACACACCGGTTCGGTGAAAGACCGCGTCGCCAAAATGATCGAAGCGGAACCGGACGGAGAAGTGATGCAGAAACTCGAATGGCTCGGGTTGTTCAGCAAACGCCGCATCCAGGTCAAAAACGCTACACCGGCTCTGATCCTTGAAAACCTGCTGCTGGAAAAGTGGGCGCTCGAACCGGATGAAAAAGACATGGTCATCATGCAACACGTATTCGAATATGAGGTACAGCGTAAAAAGCGCAAGCTGACTTCCACGCTCGTCATGAAAGGTGAAAACGGCTACGAGACCGCCATGTCGCGCCTCGTCGGTTTGCCGCTGGGTATTTTTGTGAAATTACTGATGCTGGACAAAATCTCAACCACGGGGGTCAATATTCCAACCATGCCGGAAGTCTACGAACCGGTGATGCAGGAATTGGAAGAATACGGCGTGAAGTTCATCGAGCAGGAAGAGTGACATACGACTTACGGTTTGGGACAGAAAGTTTCCAGCATGGCAATGAGGGTTTGGTTCAGGTTGTTGATGGCCAACGGTAAATTCCATTTTTCGCGGTTGCGGGCTTCCACGTAATTGGAGATGCTGCGGATCTCGAGGAACTGGATTTGCGACCTCAGGCAGGCATGAAAAAACGCCGCACCTTCCATGCTTTCCACCTGGGCATCCGGGTATTTTGCCTGAATGGCGGTGACGGAAGATATGGAACCATGAACCTTATGAACGGTCAATCCGTGCGCAAGGGGTAGGAATGCGGCTTTTTCGGCTACCGGATTGCGCAGGAGGCCATTGATAAAAGGCGGGTCATTTTTTTCCAATAAGCCCAGCTCGAACAGATCCGTAAAACGCCCGTCGGCCTCCTCTACACCGAGGTCGCCGAATCGTTCGGTGGCGATGTTCAGCACGTCGCCCAACCGGAAGTTTCGATCAAATGCCCCCGCAATTCCCGCGTTGATGGCCAAATCGGCTTGATTTTGGGATAGAAACTGCCCCAATGAAAATGCCGTAGCCGTTGTTCCCACGCCAGTGACAAGCGGAAAAACGCTGAGGCCGCCTTTTTCAAAAACGCCTTTTTCATTGATCTCGAAATGTTCTTCGAGCCAGTTCAGGGTCGGCGCGACCTCAAAGATGGTAGCGGAAACGAGGAGTACTTGCATGCCCTCTGACTTAATACTCCGGTGGCACCGGCTTGTTGTCCAGGATACCTTCGATGCGCTCGTTCACTTCAGGCGTCAGCAGCGGCAACACATCCAGACTTTCCAGCGTCTCTTCCAACTGCTCAGGCTTCGATGCGCCGAGAATAGCTGTACTGACGTTGGGATTCTGAACGCACCAGGCGACGGCTAATTTTGGCAGCGATGTGCCCATGTCCTTTGCCAGCCCGTGCAATGCGCGCACTTTTTCGACGTGGGCAGGGGTCAGGTTCCTTTCTCGCAACCACTCGAAACCGGCAAGGCTCATCCGCGAATCCTTCGGGAATTGATCTAAGTATTTGTCCGTCAGCAATCCCGAATACAGTGGCGACCAGATGGTCGTACCCAACCCAACCGTTTTGTATATCTGCGAAAATTCTACTTCCACTTTCTCACGGTGGAACATGTTGTACTGCGGTTGTTCCATGACCGGGCCGATGAGCCGGTTTTCGCGGGCCACCATGTGGGCTTCCATGATCTCCTGCACGCTCCATTCGGAAGTGCCCCAATAGAGGATCTTACCCTGTGCAATGAGGTGATTCATCACCCATACCGTCTCTTCGACAGGCGTTTTTTTATCGGGCCGGTGGCAAAAGTACAAATCGAGATAATCCACCTGCAGCCGGCGCAATGCCGCGTGACACGCTTCGAATACGTGTTTGCGGTTCAATCCCGTTTGATTGGGCTTTTTGCCGCCGTCGCCCCAAAAAACTTTGGAAGAAACCAGCCAGGAACTGCGTTCCCAATTCATTTTTTTTAAAATTTTGCCCATCACAATTTCGCTTTGACCGCGGGCGTATATTTCGGCGTTGTCGAAAAAATTGACGCCGCGCTCGTAGGCGATGGCCATAAGACGCTCTGCAATATTATCTTCGATCTGTTTGCCAAACGTGATCCAGGAGCCGAGCGACAACGCGCTCACCTGGAGGCCGGTTTTTCCAAGACGGCGGTATTCCATGGTGTGAGAGGTGTGAGAGACGTGAGATATAAAATTGACGATCTAAAATATTCAAAGAATGATTGCAAAAACGCCAGAACCGCCTTATTACGCGGTAATTTTTACTTCCCTGCGCACGGAGGGCGACTACGGGTACGGTAAAATGGCCGAACACATGGTCGAACTTGCGTCCCGGCAGCCGGGTTTTCTCGGCGTAGAGTCCGCGCGCGAAGGCGTCGGCATAACAGTTTCCTATTGGGAAAGTTTGGAAGCCATCCGCCACTGGAAAGCCAACGCCGAACATTTGGTCGCTCAGAGGCTTGGACGCGAAAAATGGTACAGCGCCTACAAGACGCGGGTTTGTCTGGTGGAAAGGGATTATGGATTTTAGATTGCGGATTGGGGATTGCGGATTGCGGATTATTGTGCGATTCGCTGGTAATCCGCAATCAAAAATCCGCAATCAAAACAGTTTCAACGAATAATGTCCTACCCAGGCAAATGCCAGGATCGTGGTGACAATGACCACGCCGCGCATGGCTTTGTCCCATCGCCGGTTGCGAAACATGTTCATTGGGATCAGGTTGAGCGCCAGTGCGATGACGATACTCGTGCGTTCGCGGAAATTTGGGGTAAAACCTTCGCCGCTTGCCCCGCCCAGCATGGCGAGCACCTTGAAGATATGGAAGATCAACACAGCGCCGAGTGCGGGCAATACGAGACCGACGATCACGCCGGTGAGAATTTTGTTTTGGTTGAGCATATAAACACGGTTTGCCGGTATTGGGTTGGCGGATTTGGGATTGCTTTGTCCGATATAAAATAGTACGGGGGGCATGCCGCCTGACAAGCCCCCCGCAAAAGTAATGTGTGTTGCTTTCAATCAATACATCTCGACGCCTGCAAAGTGGAAGGCGCCTTCGATGGCCGCATTTTCGTCGCTGTCGGAGCCATGCACGGCGTTTTCACCGACGCTGGTGGCGTACTTGGCCCGGATGGTACCGGGCGCAGCATTAGCCGGGTTCGTGGCGCCGATGAGCGTGCGGAAATCTTCCACGGCGTTGTCTTTTTCCAAAATAGCCGCTACAATGGGGCCACTGCTCATAAATGCACAGAGTTCGCCATAGAACGGACGTTCGCGGTGCACGGCATAAAATTCGCCTGCTTTTTCGAGGCTGAGTTGGGTGAGTTTCATCGCCACGATGCGGAAGCCTGCGGCGTTTATCATCTGGAGGATATTGCCAATGTTGCCGGCGCGCACGGCGTCGGGCTTGATCATGGTAAATGTGCGGTTGCCTGCCATTATTTATTGAGTGTTTAAGTGATAGAGTGTTTGAGTGTTTGAGTGTTAATGCAAAGCGGCGCAAAGGTAGAGCAAGATTTTATTCCAAATAAAGGAGTAAAAAAGGTTTTCTAAAAAATAATCTCCGGCGCTCCTTCAAATCAGGTATGAATAACCTACCTTTGCCCGCCTTTTTTGAAACAGCAGGGCGAAATATAGTTTTGAGTTTAAAGCACGGCACTTTCGTGTTTCAAACTCCATTCGACTCCAGATTCCAAATTTTTGCATTCATGGAATTTCCGGCAAAACTCAAACAACTGGTTCATCACCCGCAAAACGTGGCTATCCTTTCGCACCGCAACCCTGATGGCGATGCGATCGGCAGCAGCCTTGCCATGCGGCACTACCTGGAGCAGCATGGTCACACCGTACACGTGCTGTTCCCTTCGGAATATCCGGAAGAATTTGAAGTGATGCCGGGTGCGGAAGACATCCTGATCTGGGACATTCATACGGAAGAATGTAAACACGTTTTGGCCAGGAAAAATGTGTTCTTCTACCTGGATTTCAATGCCTTGAACCGGATAGACAAAATGGGCGATTATATCAGGGACCTGCCCGGTGTGCGTATTCTCCTCGATCATCATTTGTATCCAGACCCCATCGCCGATTACACCTACAGCGAACCGGAATCCAGCAGCACCTGTGAACTCGTGTATCGCTTCATCACCGGCATCGGCGACGGGCAGAAAATAAATCCGACCGTCGGAAAGTGCATTTTTACCGGCTTAGTGACGGACACCGGCTCGTTCCGGCACGCCACCAACCCACGCGTGTACCGCATTGCTGCCGACCTGGTGGAACGCGGAGTGGACGATTCGGCAGTGCAGGACATGATCTTCAATTCTCAAAAGGAGAAGAACCTGCGCCTGCTCGGTCATTGCCTGTCCAATCGCTTTGAATATTACCCGGAATACCGCACGGCGCTTATCTGGCTGTCGAAAAAGGATTACGAAGAATTCAATATCCAGCGTGGAGATGCGGAAGGAATTGTCAATTACCTGCTGACCATGAAAGACGTTCGCTTGGGCGCTTTTATTCACAACCAGCCAACGGTGGTGAAACTCAGTCTGCGTTCAAAAGGCGATTTCGACGTACAGGACATTTGCAAAAAACATTTTAACGGCGGTGGCCATAAGAATGCCGCCGGGGCCTATTCGCACGATAGCCTAAAAGCCACGATCCAGAAATTCAAAGACCTGCTGCCTCAATACAAAGAGGCCTTGTTAAAAAACAACTGAACGAACGTTGGAAAATTGGACTCTTGACGCCGGGCTGGATCAGGTCCAATGTCAAAAGTCCAATAGTCTAACGTCGAAAAATCACTCATTTGCTCATTGCTCATTCACTTTTAAGAAAATGCGTACATTTTTTGTAGTGGCTATCGCAGCCATTTTTATTGCTCAGACCGCCTGCAAACAGGAGGGCATCCAGACGGAGCACGGCTACCGTTTTATCAACCATACCGATAAAGGAGGCCAGAAACCCCAGCCCGGGGAAACAGTGCTGTTCCACTTCGAAGCGTTCATCGGCGATTCCCTGATGGGTAGCACCCGGAAAAACTTCGAAAGCCCGCGTGAATTCGAACTCCCTACTGCCGATAAACTGCCCAAACGTGTACCTGCCGTATACGACGCACTCCTGCTTTCCGGTGTGGGCGACAGCGTGACGATCTACGAGACGATTGACTCTTTCCTGCAAAAATTCATCCCACCGGCATTGAAAGATGCCAAAGAGGTACGGTACGAAATTGTACTGGAGAAGATCGTTTCCCAGGAAGAAATCCAGCAAAAACAGGCGGAAGAACAGCGGAAAATGATGGAAGAACAAAAACTGGGTGAAGAAGCCATTACCCGTGCTGCCGGCGTGGCCACTATGGTTAAAGCCACCGCTGCCGATTATAAATCCGGCAAACTGAAAAGCAAACTCACCACTACTCCTTCCGGTCTCAAAATCATGATCGTCGAACAAGGCAGCGGAGAAAAAGTAAAACAGGGTGAGCAGATCAAAACCCATTACTACGGTGTTTTGACCGATGGCACCCACTTCGACGATTCCTTTTCACGCGGACAAGCATTGCCTTTTGCCGCCGGCGTAGGCCAGATGATCAAAGGTTTCGACGAAGGCGCCCAAATGCTCAACCATGGCGGCAAAGCATACTTGTTCATTCCACCCGCTTTGGGTTACGGCGCGCAGGGGCAGGGCACGATCCCGCCGAATTCGGAACTGATCTTTTACATTGAACTGTTGTAAATAATTGTTGATTCGGTTGTTTGTTGATTTGGTTATTTGAAACACGAAAAATATTCAATCAACCAACAACCGAATCAACAATTAAGTAACGGCTCAGAAACAAGTACCTGACTTTCCCTGTCCACTGTGTCATTCCGAGGCACGAGGAATCTGGCTAAGATATTGAGCAGCAGTTGCTTTTAACCAGATTCCTCGTGCCTCGGAATGACACAGTGGTTAAGAAAATGAGACCGTTGCTAACCACTAATTTCATCAGATAATCAAAAAATTTTTCCAGCTATGACTATCGAACAACTCAAGGAGTTGAAGGATAAACTGGCGGTCTTAAGGAGGTATCTTTGACGTGGGCAACCGCGCCAGAGAAGTCGAAGACCTTACCAGTCAAACCCTTGACCCCAATTTTTGGAACGACCCCAAACGCGCCGAATCCATCCAGCGCAAAATCGGCATCAATAAAAAGTGGCTCGACGAGTACGCCAGTCTCGCCCGCGAAGTAGACGACCTGGAAGGGTTGTATGAATTTCAGAAAGAAGGCCTGGCTACGGATGCCGAAGTGGATGCACAGTATGCAAAAACCGCTGAAATTCTGGACGATGCCGAATTCCGGAGCACATTGAACCAGAAAGAAGACTCCATGAATGCTGTGCTCAACATCAATGCAGGCGCCGGCGGCACTGAAGCTTGCGACTGGTCGGCCATGCTCCTGCGGATGTACCGGATGTGGGCCGAAAAATCGGGCTTCAAGGTCGTGGATATCTTCGAGCAGGACGGCGATGAAGCCGGCATTAAATCTGCAAGCATCGAGATCCGTGGCGACTACGCTTATGGTTGGCTCAAGGGCGAAAACGGCGTGCACCGCCTTGTACGCATCAGTCCTTTCAACGCGCAGGGCAAACGCCAGACTTCGTTTTCCTCCGTATTTGTGTATCCGCTCATCGAAGACGACGAGATCGAAGTGAAAGTCAGTCCGGATGACCTGCGATGGGACGTTTTCCGCGCATCCGGTGCAGGTGGCCAGCACGTCAACCGGACGGAATCTGCCGTACGCGTTACGCACATCCCTACGGGCATTGTGGCCGAATGCCAGCAAGATCGAAGCCAGCACCGCAACCGCGAGATCGCTATGACTTTGCTCAAAAGCCGCCTCTACGAACTCGAATTGCGCAAGCGCCAGGCTGAGAAAGACAAAATCGAGGCGGGTAAAAGTAAAATCGAATGGGGTAGCCAGATACGCTCTTACGTACTCGACGACCGCTGGGTGAAAGACCTGCGCTCCGGGCACAAAGTCCACAACCCGGACGCCGTGCTCGATGGCGACCTCGACGGCTTCCTCAAGGCTTACCTGATGTGGGAACGGAACCCGACGGCGGTGGAGGTGGAAGATTAGGATTTCGGATTGCGGATTGCGGATTGCGGATTTTACGGCCCGTCCGGCAGGCAGGTATGGAGCTTGCGCGACGGGCCGTTTTTTTTTCAAAAAGCTACGCCGATGCGGAGTGCGCTCGTCAGATAGATCAGATCTCCGAACGGATGAATGGTTCCTTTAAATGATGTTTTTTCTGTGCCCATGGCAGCTCCGAGGTTGAAGTCAATAAACCCCTTTTCAAATATCCGGTACTGAATCCCCAATAGAGGGCCGGTATGCATTTGGGTATATGTCTCCGTTTGTTTCGTTTTGACACCGTCCACATTTAGGCCTTTGTAGGTGGTGTGGGATTGATGCCAGTCGGCTTGCCAGGCAACATACCCACCTGAGAGGTTATTGCCCGATTTTCCGCGGGCGATGCGGCGTTTCAGGTTGTAGTAGTAGCGGCTTTGCAGATGTCCGCCTGTACCCAAGGAATGCGTTATCAAAGCGGGCTGATCCAAATAAGAGCCATCCATTTGCAATTGTGCCTCCACAGAGAATGGTGACCCTCCGATTTTTTGTTCTACTGCTGTGCGCAGGGAGCCCTCCACAAAACCGGTTCTGACGATGCGGAAAAGATTGAACAAGTCAATTTTCCACATCCTGCTTTCTTCTCTGAAACATTGAAGCACGTCGCATTGATCGAATTTTTTAGTCCTGGTGGATTTAGGAGCCGCCAACGCCAGACCAATGCCCAAACGCGCATCACCAAAAAGTTGTGTCGATCCCTGATGATAAGCCGTTTGGGGGGTAGCCCGCATACCGAGGCCATACGACATGTCAAAGTAGCCGTAGCGAAACAAGCGTCTTTGTATCCCGTACCGAACCGTGGCAGTACGGTATTCAAAGTCCGCGGATGCGCCAATGCGGGTTGTTTGTGCAAACTCGATTCCAAAGTAATTGCCGCTGAAATTGTTGGCGCTTCGCCCTTCGCGTATGCGCCGGGACATGTTGTAATACCAGCGAGGCTCTACCCGAAAATGGTGGGCATCCAACGAAAAATCACGGAACCGGATAACATTGCCATCCCCGCTGAATCCCAACCCATAGGAAACATTCAGGGATAGGTCCCGGCTGATTTTATACTCCGCGTCGAGTCGCAGTCCGGTTTCTTCAAAATTTGTATTGCTTTCATTCGGCACCAGTATGAAAGCAGGCACCAAACTGGTCGCATCCAGCTTGAACAGCCAGCGTGAAGGTTCGTAGGTGCCGAACACCTCGGCATAGCGGTCGGCAAAACGTTGCGTTTCAAGACTACCGGTATCCTGGCCGATGGAAACAAAAACACTGTCGGCTTTTTGGCAAAAAGCAGATGTGCAAGTCAGCGTCGCTGTGAGAAATGTGGTGATTTTTTTCATAAAAAGTTGATTTTAAGTGATTTTTTAAAAAGCGAGACCGATGCGCAGGCTGCTGACGAATCTGGCGGATGTTTCTTCAACGGGAGGATCATTGCTGTCCCTGATGATGTCTGTGCGCTCCGGGCCGGCGGCAAAACCCATATTCAGGTCAATAAACCCGCTTTTAAAAAAGCGGTATTGAACCCCGCAAAGGGGGCCGATATTCCAATAATCTACCGTGCCGTCGAAATACCTGATTTCATTTCCTGCGATCTCCGTATATTTTTCAAAATCCCTCCCGAACGCACTTTGCAAGGCCAGGTATGGACCGGAAAGATTGTTGCCAGACTTTCCGGTAGCGATGCGTTTTTTCAAATTCAGATAAAACCGGGGCTGAATGTGTCCGCCAAAGCCCCAACCGGAGAATTCGTATTTAGATGCATATTCCGTTGCAACTTCTTGTCGCCCTCTCGCATAACCCAGCAACTCGATGGAAAAAGCGGACTGCCCCAGTTTTTGCTCCCACCCCAGGGAAACCTGGCCTTTCAGGTTTTCCCGGTCCGCTATTCTCAGAAGATTGAACAGGTCAATTTTCATCATACCCGATTCCTCGCGAAAGCAACGCAACACTTCGCAATAAGCAGGGACCTTTTTACCGGTTGCGGGTGAAAATGTAGCCAATCCGAGCGAAAACTGGGTGTTGGCAAACAAATCCCAACCGGATCGCTGGCTCAATGTGGCTTGGTCGAACCCGTCCGAATAGCGCGCGCCCAAGCCGAAACTAAATTCCGCAAAACCATCCCGAAACAATCGGCGTTGCCAACCCCACCGCAGCGCCATCGCCAGTTGATCGGAAGCGAGACGCGCCTCTTCGCCGTTGAGATTCGAGCCGTACCAGGTGTAGGCAAGCTGTAACCCGAGGTAGTTGCCACTAAAGTTATTGGCACTGCGCCCTTCCCTGACGCCCTGCCCCATATTGTAATACCAGCGAGGTTGCAGATTTAGTTGATACACGAACAGCCTGAAATCCTGCGGAATTGCCGGAAATTCGTCAGGCAAAGGGATGGGCAGAACGGGAGGAAAAGTGTCGTAGCGATTGACATAACCCAAACCAAGCCCCAATTGTATTGAAAATGCAGGGGAAACTTTATGTTCGACGCTCGCGGCACTGGTCAGATCGCCATTGTCTGATTCTCCCAGGAGGTACCATTTATACGCCCAACGCGCAGGCATCATCGTTCCGAAGACCTGGTCGAATTCGTCTGTAAAATGCTGTTTTTCCAATGCGCCTGATGCTTGCTGAACGGTCACAAATGAGCTGTCTTTCGTTTGTCCGAACATGGAAATACAGAAGGACAAAATAGGGATAAGCGAAGCGATATTTTTCATAAACAACTGATTTTGAACTTTAAATATCGAATAAGCGCCTATTTCACAATGATGTTGCCAAGCGTTGTTTCCACCAGGATACGAGGCAGGTTGTCTCCCTGATGAAGGGAGGCATGGTGTTGATCGCCGCTCGTACCCGAGCCGAGGCGAAGACTGAGTGGCATGGTCACTTCGCCGTGATCGGCTTTGAGATCGAGGTTGTGGCGGTAGGGTTGCGGCATGGCTACGGTCACGTCGCCTTTGGAAGATTGCACGGTTACGTTGCCAGTTTGGGCAGCCGCTTCCACTTGTACCGACCCGTATTCGCTGCGCACGGTACAGTCACTGCCAAGCCCGGCGAGCGACACATCGGCGCGTTTGGTCTGTACTTCCACCGGGCCTGAAAGTTGTTTGCCGTCCACATTGCCGTAGCGGCTGTCTACCTGCACTTTCCCGCCGAGTTGTAGTAGGGTAAAGGCGCAGAAATCGCCGGAGAGTGACACAGGTGCAGCAATTTTTTCCAGCCGGGCGCTGCCGAATTTGTTCGATAATGTCGTCGGGCAATCCGCCGGGACGATCACCTTCAATTTGGCTTTCAGGTTGGATGCAGGAAGCGCTGTACCGCTGGGCAGGCCGATATAGGCGCGGATATAGATTTTTTTGCCGATGGTAGAAGTCACAAATTTCCATGCATCCAGGTCGTGACGGGCGCTGTCGAGTTTGGGATGACGGGCGGAAAGTTCGGCTTTCACGCTCACGGCATTTTGACCTGCGGGGGCGGTTTCCACGTCTATCTCGGCTTTTTCACAGTTGATCTCCACCGAATAGCCGGGTTTCCACGACACAGTTTTTTGCACTGTTTTGGTCACAACCTGGAGCGTGGTTTGGGCTGCCGTACCACCTGCCGCCAGGAGGAGCAGCATCAATATTCGTGTTTTCATGTCTTGAATGATTGAAAATCAGTTTTTAGATCATGGACATCATTTGTCGCAACACCCCCGAACGCTCGCGCTCGATACGCACGAGTTGAGTCGCAAGAGTGGGGTCGTCGCCATACTCGCCGAGGGCCTGCCGCAGGGATTCCTTTGCCTCTGTGAGCTCGTCCAGTTCGGATTTCAGGGTCTTAAATTCGGGTTGTTCGCATACAGGGGCACGGGACTGGCAAAGCGTCTGTACAAGCTCGAAAGCCGCATCTTCTTTCTCCTGCACGGAGGCACGGATTTGCTCGTCCAATTTTTCCTGCGAAACGACAATTTGTTCCCCGCTTGAATTTTCGGTTTTAAAAAACCACCACGCGCTCAGCAAAACCAGACCGACAGCGGCAGCAGCTATCACGCGGCGGAAGATTGCGACCCGCAAAGCAGGCTTCGCAGCGGTTTTTTGTTCCAACGCCGCTTCCAGATTTTCCCAAACCTGTGCGGGCGGTTCGTAGGTTGACAAGGCGCGGACGGATTCGCCGAGCATTTCTTCCGCGTCGAGCGCTTCCTCCAAAACGCCCCACAGTCCGGCAGGCGGCTCGTATTCCGGCAGACGCTGGAGCGCGTGTTGCAAGGTGTTGTGATTCAATTCTTTCATATCAGCGTGAGGGTTTCGCGCAAGCGTTTTTTCGCGTAAAAAAGTTGGGATTTGGAGGTGCCCTCGGAAATGCCGAGCATCTCGCCGATTTCTTTATGGGAAAAACCTTCGATTTCTGCCAATACGAATACGGTGCGGTAACCTTCGGGCAGCGCCTGAATGGCGCGTTCCAGATATTCGGTGTCCAATACTGTCGTGCCCCAATCCACGGTATCGGTCCCGTGTTGCGATTCGAGTGATTCGAAATGAATGCGGCGACGGCGCAGTTCGCTGAGCGCCGCGCGCACCACGATGGTTTTTATCCAGGCGCCGAGTGTGCTTTTCCCCTGAAAATCAGCAAGATGCCGGAACACCTGCAAAAATGCATCCTGCAATACTTCTGCCGCCGTGTCGAAGTCGCCGGTGAAGCGATAGGCAAGGGTGTACATCCCTTTTTTGTACCGCTCATAGAGCAGCCGCTGGGCGTTGCGGTCGTTGACAAGGCATTGTTGGATGAGGTCGCGCTCGGTCATTCGTTGTGTTCCGGTTTTGATCTTTCCGAAGATGGTTGTCTTAAAGAGGGAGATACCGGGCGGCGACGTTGTATGGGCTGGAAATTTTTTTACATTTTCAAAAAATACATCTCTATCTCCCCCTTGTATTTCGCATTCACCCTGCCGCGCTGCTCGAATGAATAGTGGTCTTTTACCAATTGCCAGGTGGATTCCGAGACGTTGATCCGGCCTTTTTCACCGCTGCTTTCGAGCCGGGCGGCGATATTGACGTCGTCGCCCCAGATGTCGAATGCGAACTTGGTGTTGCCCACTACACCCGCAATGGCCGATCCGCTGTGTATGCCGATGCGCACGTCGAAAGCCGTTCGGCCCTCGGCAACGCGTTTTTCCTTTTCTCTTTTAATAAAATCGAGTATTTCGATGGCGGCTTCCAGGGCATGGAGCGCGTGGTGTTCATCCGGTACCGGAAGGCCGGTCACGGCAAAATAGGCATCGCCGATGGTTTTGATCTTTTCCACGCCGTGCCGGATAAAAATGGTATCAATCGCCTGGAAATAGTAGTCCAGTTCTTCGATGAGTTGTTCGGGCGACATTCGTTCGGCAATCCTGGTAAACTCAACGATGTCGAGAAAGATCATGCTCACATTGTCGTAACGGCGTGGCCGTACTTTGCCGCGCTGTTTGAGTTCTTCGGCAATTTCACCGGGCAGAATATTGAGCAGAAGGCGTTCAGATATTTCTTTTTCCTCTTTCAACTCCCGGGTCCGCAACTGGACTTTTTCTTCCAGTTGTTCGTTGGCGGCCTGCAGGTCGCGCAGCAACTGGGTGTTGTGCTTCTGCATGAAGTATTTTTCTACCGCCATATCAATGGTGTGTTTCAATTCCATTTGATCCCAGGGCTTGGTCAGGTAGCGGTAAATGGAACAACAGTTGATCGCCCGGACGATGTCCTCCACATCGCTGAAGCCGGTAAGTATAATGCGCACATTCTCAATGTCGCCCGGAATTTTTTCCAGGAATTGCACGCCGGTGCAGTGTGGCATCCGCTGGTCGGAAATGACAACGGGCACCTCTTCCCGGGAAATGATGTCGAGCGCTTCTTCCGTGGAGGTAGTGGTCAGTACGGTGAAATCTCTTCTGAACGCCGATCTGAACACGATGAGGTTGTCTTCTTCATCGTCCACATAAAGCACGGTGGGTTTTTCTGGTATGTTCATAATATGTCAGTTTGATCCGATCCATTACACCGGCGGCACTACCGGCAAAAATATCCTGAAGGTCGTGCCTTCCCCTTTTTCGCTTTCCACTTCGATGCGACCTTTGTGTTCTTCAATGATGTTGTAACTGATGGATAATCCCAGGCCGGTTCCTTCGCCGACGGGTTTGGTAGTGAAAAAAGGCTCGAACAGCCGCCGCTTTACTTCTTCAGTCATACCCTGGCCAGTGTCGGAGATATTGATCTCAATTTCGTTGGAATCCTCCAGGAAATTTGTTTCCAGGGTTATCACGCCGTGGTGCGGGATGGCTTGCAGGGCGTTGTTGATGATGTTCAGAAATACCTGGTTGATCTTGCCGGCAGCGCATTCGATGAGGGGAAGTTGACCATACTTTTTTACGATTTCCGCTTTTTTTCTGATTTGCCCCTGGAGTATTTCCAACGTTGAATCGAGCCCTTCGTGGATGTCGACGCGTTTGAAATCGCCTTCGTCGAGCCGGCTGAAATTGCGCAAACTTTTAACGATGCTGATGGTGCGCTCCACGCCGTTCTGAATGCTTTTGAACAAGGTTTCGCTGTCTTCAAATATTTCTAATATTTGCTGGCGGCGTTGTTTTTCCGCAAGTTGCTGTGCGATAACATCAGGTTCGGCCGCCGGGTTGAGATAAGCGTCCATGACTTCCCGAGCTTCTTCGAAGTTGCGCACGAGATTTTTAACCCCGACCGATACGAAGTTAATGGGATTGTTGATCTCGTGTGCGATGCCTGCGGTCAGTTGGCCCAGCGAGGCCATTTTTTCACTTTCCACGAGTTTCGCCTGCGCCATTTTGAGGTCCGTGAGCGATTTTTCCAATGCTTCTTTCTGTTGCACCACTTCGGCGGTTCGCTCCTTTACTTTTTGTTCCAAACGCTCGTATTGCAAGGCGTTTTCAAGAGAAACGGCCACCTGGCCGGAAAGCAGCTTCATAAACTGCACCCGCAGACCGGTGAAAACACCCGCGTTGAGGTTGTTTTCGGCGTAAAGGATCCCGATGATTTTTCCCTGGTTGATGACGGGGAGGCACAATGCCGAACGCGTCTTTTTTTGCAGCACCACCGGGTCGCCCGCAAAGCGATTGTCCTGTTGCATGTCGTTGATAACGAGGTCTTCCCGTGTGCGGGCCACATATTGGATGACGGACTCCGGCACAAGTGAACTGCCATTCAGGGGAACCGCGTTAAAAAGAGGCGCTTTTTCGATCTGCGTTATATTTTCCACCGAACCGCTCGTTTCAATAAGCCACTGACCTTCACGTTCTATCACAAGATATCCAAATTGTGCGCCGGCATTTTCTACCACGACGTGCATTAGTTTGGTCATCAGTTTGTCCAACTGTATCTCACCGGAAATGGCTAATGCTGCCTTCGTCAGCGAAAGCATATCGAGTTCATCGCTACTGTGGACGCCCGACCGGGTTGTTGTGTTTGCTGCTCGGGTGAGCAGGGGAGTTAGAATGCTATATTGCTGATCGAGGTGGTTCACTTTTGCCACCGCCCCCCAATTTTGAAACAAATGGCGTGCTTGCAGCAAGTGTTGCCGGCTTTTTTCCGTATCGTGTTGTTCCTGCCAAAACCGCGCTGCGAGTTCATGTGCAATGGCTTCTTCATGGAGAAATCCGTTTTGACGGGCCGCGGAAATGGCCTCCTGATACAATAAGGCGGCTTCTTTGGATCTGCCTTGTAAGCGCCTCGTTTCAGCCTCCAGCAATTGTTTTTTGGCGAGGTGGTTGGAAGGCGCGCTGGCGGCAAACTTTTTTACCAAATGAATGGATTGGCCGGCTTTTTTTAAGTGACGCCGCTTTTTACCGGCTGTGGCTTTTTCTGCCGAACGCAACAATGCAAGTGCATAAAAATAATGCGTGGTGGATACGTGAGGAGTGGCCAATACATTTTCGAGCAAGCGCACCGCAGCCTCTCCGTTTTCCAGGGCTTCTTCCATGCTGTCGAACAAATAACTGAGCATGGTGCGGGCCATATAGTAAACGCACAGGCCGCTGAAGTCTTTCCCTGCAAGATGCTGTGCTGTTTCGATGTTCTCGTCGTATTCAGGTCCCAGCAGGCGCGTTTCGGCCTGCTTTTCATCGAGCAGGTTGCTTATGGTTTGCCGGGGGATGTTGAGCCAGCCGATCGCGGTATTTTGTTGGATCTTTTGCAGGGCCGGGATATAGGCGTCCATTTCATTTTTCAATGCCGGAAGCGGTGCGCCCATGTAGAATTTTGCGGAGCAATAATTAAAAACGCTATAGGATCCGTATGTAAAATCTCCCGTTTCCAGGCCCTTTTGGTAAGCCTCCAGCAATTCATCCAGCGTTTCGCGGAAATGGTGACGCCAATGCTGGATAAAACCGGCATTGACAAAATGCGTTCTCGTAAAAACAACGACAGCCCTGAATTTATCCAGCAATCGTATGGCGATTTCGCCGAATTTCAGCCCTTCATCGTATTCAAGTGTGCTGCCGCACATCACCAAACCATAGGTGGCGTAAGCGAAAGCGGATTGTTCGTGGTTGCCGTACCGGACGGATAAACTGAGTTGTTTGAAAACGATCAGCGGGAAAAGATTGGGTTTGGCAAAATAAGACGATGAGGCGGCGTAGGGAAGTATTTCCATGAGGGCGGCTGCTTTGGGGTCGGTCATTTCCGGCAACGACACCAATTGGTCTGCCGTTTTGCCGCGCAGACGCAATTTGGTGGCGATCAAACTTTTGACAATGTCCAGTTTATTGGGTTTGACCGGGAAACGCACCCCCAGCATCCGCATTATTTCAAGACAGGTGTTCAACGCTTCCTCGTTGCGGGTGAGGGAAAGGTACCCCTGGATTTTGACCGTATACGCCTTGACCTTGTGAAGCAATTGCGCCGCTCTTCCAAATACGACATCGGTAAGCCGCTCCATCTCATCGGTATTGCCGCTTAGGTAGGCCGCTTCGGCGCATTCATTGTACATATCGAGGGTCAGGTCGTAATACCTTTGCCACGCATCCTGCGGTAAAAGCTGAATGCCTGTCATCAGGTATCTGAAAGCGGGCTCGTATGCAGCGGCGTTTTTGGCTTTTTTACCTGCCGTCAAATTCAATTCCGCAACAGTAATTTTTTCATTGTCTTCTTCAATGAGGGTGGCGCCGTGGTTGAATTGGGTCGCCAACTCGAAAATCCGATCGTTTTTATCCCGTACCGTGAAATTCTGAAGCATTAAGCGCCCGATTTTAAGGTGCAGGCTTCTTTTGGATTCATTGTCGAGCAGGGCATACGCTGCATGCTGTACCTGATCGTGCAGAAACCGGTATTCGCTGTTGAGCAACTGACCCATTCCGGCTGATATTTCAGCCAGCCTGTATTCGCTGCCTATGGGTACGATCAGCCCTTCGCGAATGGCGGGCCATAGTTTCCTGGCAGTCGCCTGCGGGGATTTTTCACCGACGGTGGCAAGGGTAAACAAGTCAAATTTATTGCCGATACAGGCAGCATAGCGGCACAAGTGTTGGGTATGTTCATCCAACAGTTGAATTTTGTTGCGCATGAGTTCCACCACATTGTCTGTGATGTTGCGCTCCCGGATTTTTTCGATGTCCCAGTCCCACCGGTTGTTCAGATGATCGAAAACGATCAATTGATCTGTATGGAGCGATTTCAAAAACTCATTGGCGAAAAAAGGATTGCCGCCGGTTTTTTCAAGAAGCAACTCGCTTAATGGCAGTGCTTCAGCGGATGAACAATGCACCGTATCGGCAACAAGTTGATTTAACTCATTGATCTGCAGTGGCTTGAGCAAAAGTTCAACAACAGTGTCCTCCGATTTTTTCAACTCTTGCAGTGTTCTGGCCAATGGATGGGTTGCATCCACCTCATTGTTGCGGTACGCGCCGATGAGCAGAAGCCAGGCAGTCTCCTTGTCGGACAGTAAGACCTCTATCAGTTTCAGGGAAGGAGTGTCCGCCCATTGCAGGTCATCGAGAAACAATACCAGCGGATGTTCCGGCATAGCGAGTGCCTGGACGAATTCAAGAAAAACGAGGTTAAAACGGTTTTGAGATTCGGAAGGCGGTAATGTGGCGACTTCGGCTTGCTCGCCGATGATCAATTGCACTTCCGGAATGACGTCCGCTATAACACGCCCGTTGGCGCCCAGCGCTGTATGCAAGCGGTTTCGCCACATCGCTATTTTTTCATCGCTTTCAGAAAGCAATTGGCGCATCAGGTTTTGAAACGCTGTAATGACCGCGCTGTAAGGGGTGTTGCGGTTGAACTGGTCGAATTTCCCACTGGCAAAATGTCCCCGGCTCGCCACGATGGGCTTGTGAATTTCGCGGATCAACGACGATTTTCCTATGCCGGAGTAGCCCGATACGAGCAAGTACTTCGCTTTGCCCCGCGCTGCTTCTTCGTACGTTTCAAGTAAAAAATGAACCTCCTGTTCCCGGCCATACAATTTTTGCGGGATGCGGAAACGGTCGGAACGGTCCATTGAGGCCAGTGTGAAATCTTCAATATTTCCCTTCTTCTCATACATCCGGATGCACTGTTCCAGGTCTGTTTTCAAACCGTTCGCACTCTGATAACGCCGGTCAGGCGATTTGTCAAGCAGTTTAAAAATTAATGCCTCCAATACGGGCGGAATCGCAGGGACGATTTCGACAAGCGGTTGAGCTTGGCGAGCCAGGTGGGCGTGCAGAAGTTCGACCGGATCATCTGAAAAGAAAGGAAGCCGCCCGGTGAGCATCTGGTAAAAGGTGATGCCGAGCGAATAAAAATCAGTGCGATAGTCCACCGGCAGGTTCATACGCCCGGTTTGCTCCGGAGAAATATAAGGGAGTGAGCCTTCCAGTTGGCGGTGGTCAACGACGCCGACTGTTTCCTGGGCTATCATTACAGCGATGCCAAAATCTATCAACTGTACTTCGCCGGTGCCGGAATGCACCAGAATGTTGTCGGGTTTGATGTCTTTATGTATGATGTCGCGGCGGTGCAATTCAGACAAAATGGTTGCCAGACGGTGCGCGATCGGAAGAAACTCATCTACCGGAACGGCTGATTTTTTCAAACGCACACTCAGTGCTTCCCCACCAAAATCTTCCATGACAATAGCCAGGCCTCCATAGAACTCACTGATATCCAATATCATGGGCACGCCGGGAAAATCGAGTTTTCGAGCGAGTTCGTATTCGCGGCGCAATTTTATGGATTCGGTCATTCCGGGGAATTCGCCCGAAATGATCTTCAGTACGACACCCTGTCCATCTTGCCTCCTTACGGCGCGACAAACGGTTTTTATCCCATCGGAAAGAATGATCTCCTTTATTTCAAAGTCTGGAATCGTTACCATCGATAAAGTATATTCGACCTCAATACTGTATGCTGCGAGCGATCTGATCGAGCGGGATATAGTTGTAAACTTTCAGATTCCTTTCCGTTTCATGCAGTTCTTTCAGAAAGCGCTCATTGAGTCCGCGCAATTTTTCTTCGCCGGGTTTGTTGAAATCATAACGCACGTCTTTCAGCAAACTCACGTTGCGGGCGACGAAGAACATTTGCCGTTCGTATTTATGCCGGAAAATATCAATCCATTTGACCATTTTTTTGCGGTCAACGGGCGGAATATTTTTACCCGCGGGAGGCGGGACCCGGATACAGAAAGGCATGTGGTTGATGTTGATCGTGCTGTAATCGTAGTGATCCACCGCATGACCGATGGACAGATCCCACACAATATTGGCGATGGCCTTGGCAAGCAGGTTTTCATCCACCATGGTGGTATGGTATTGCAGATTCCCCATTTCGTCTTCCCTGAATATTTCATCGCCGGAAGGGAATCCCGGCACATATTGATGCACGTAATTCGCCCAGATTTTGATATCTTCGAACTCGTCCTGAGGGATCAGATCTATAACAGCGTGCACGAATTTCCGGATGGTTTCAAAATAAGCCATCAGGAAATCACCGTAGTCCGAGTGAAAGGTATTGGGTTCCAGGTGCAGATGAAAGGTAGGGTAGGAGGGGTTTTCGAGCAGCTTTCCATCGGGATCGGTAGGCGGGTCGTTGAGCATACCGTGGTAACCGTAGAGAAACAGTGTCATTAAGCCTTTGGCGTCGGAGGGCAGAGCCGCATAAGGAAGCGGTTTGGGGTTTTGCACCGGCGAGGTGCGCGAGTTCAATACGCTGTAATTCAATTCCAAAGACAATTCGAGGTGCGGCAACAGCAGGCGCAGCAACACACTGTCTTTGGGCAGGGCCGATTTGGATATAGCATTGATGCTGTCGTAGGGGAAATGCAGATTGGCATGCGCCGACAGAGAAATACGCAGACTCGCGCCCTGCATCACAAAATACTTGGCGAGTTCCCAGGCGTTCCCGTCTTCCGGAGTGAGCATGAGTTTGCTGTCGGGAAAATATATGGCTACTGCCTTCCTCTTGCCGTTCACCAGGGGGCCTTTGAACAACGCGATGGTCGGCTCGACGTAAATGCCCGGATAGGTCAGTTTTTTCAAATCTTTCACCAGCGTAAAGTCGGAAACCCACCACGTTTGCCGGGGCTCTTTTTCCAGGAATTCGGCGAAATACCGCAGTTTTTCATTGTAGGCATATTTCGTCCGCTTCGGTTCGTTCAATTCATTCGAAATAAATTTGCTCAATGAAGAATGCGTCAGGTACTCCTCGAATTGTTCGTCGCTGAGCGGTTCCAGCGAGCGGTGCTTCCACGCATACCAGGCGGCGGCAGGCCAATAAAACAGGATGGTACGGAAATAGCGCAAACCGACGGTCCGGTTCCATTTTTTAATTTCGTTTTTCGGCACGTGCACGACGCCGGGGGCAAAGCCGAAGGGGTGGGCGGGTTGGGGTTGGGGCCAGGGGCCGCGGCGTTCGTAGAGGTAGTCGGACTGGGGCCTGACTTTAGGGAGCGGTTGGGCTGCTTTCATGAAATGCTGCTTTTCTCGTTTTTTGATGTATTGGAAAAAAATTGTCGTGCAGCGTGTTAGACGTGAGCGGTGTAAAAATCTCAATTGAGATCACCGCCATCGGGAGCAATACTTGGGCGCTCAAATGTAGTTTTAGTTTTACATCTGAAAAATGAAAGCAGTATTAAATTGGAAATAAGGTAACGCACTACCGCAATTCCATGAATTCGCCGGCATATTGTTCTTCTATTTCGTCCAAAATACGGAAGAGTACGTCCGGATCCATTTCCGTCACCAGGCGGGCGCGGAAGGGTTTGATGTTCGGTAAATCGCGGAAGTAGGGAGCATAATGGCGGCGCATTTCAAGGACGCCGAGTTTCGGGCCTTTCCAGGCCAGACTGTCACGCAAATGCTGGCGGGCAGCACGCACGCGTTCTTCTATGTCCGGTGGCGGCAGAATCTCACCGGTGGCGAAAAAATGTTTGATCTCCCGGAATATCCAGGGATAACCGATGCTGGCCCGACCGATCATGATGCCGTCCACGCCATACCGGTTTTTATACTCCAGCGCTTTTTGAGGGCTGTCCACGTCGCCATTGCCAAAGACTGGAATGTGCATGCGCGGATTTTCCTTGACTTTGGCGATCCACGACCAGTTGGCTTCGCCTTTATACATCTGCGAACGGGTGCGGGCGTGAATGCTCAATGCCTGGATGCCAACGTCCTGCAGCCGTTCGGCGACCTCTAAAATGTTGATGGTGGAGTCGTCCCAGCCCAGGCGCGTTTTTATGGTAACTGGCCGTTTTGTGCTTTTTACGACGGCTTCCGTGAGCCGTACCATTTGCGGTATGTCGCGCAGCAGGCCGGCCCCGGCCATCCGGCAGGCCACTTTGGCCACCGGGCATCCGAAGTTGATGTCAATGACATCGGGATTTTTAGCCTCGATGATCTCGGCGGCTTCAATCATATTTTCTAATTGCCCGCCGAAGTACTGAATGCCGATGGGGCGCTCGTAATCGAATATCTCCAGTTTTTGGAAGGTGTTTTTTGCTTCGTGTACCAGACCGTCGGCACTGATGAACTCAGTATACACCATATCTGCACCCTGTTCCTTGCATAGCTTACGAAAAGGCGGATCGCTTACATCCTCCATGGGAGCAAGCAGCAATGGGAAATCACCGAGCTCGACGTTGCCAATTCTAACCATACCGCAAAGGTAAGGATGTTGTTGGTTATTAGTTCTTGGTTCTTGGTTCTTAGTTATTAGTTATTGGTTATCAGGCAGGGGACACCAATAACCAATAACTAAGAACCAAGAACCAAGAACCAAGAACTATTACCTAAGCAACGCGACATCTCCCTTCTTCGGTGGCTGCAGGGCGCCGTCCCCCCTTTGCCAACGGATGTAATAAGCATACACGTCGCTCGGCGCTTCTTTGCCGTTGTCCATTTTTCCATCCCATGCCGCATTGGGGTCAGTGCTGCTGTACACTTTGGTACCCCAGCGATTGTAGATGTTCAATTCCAGTACCGTGGCTGAGCCTTCGAGGACTTTCAACCGGAACAGGTCGTTCACGCCATCCCCATTGGGTGTGAAGGCATTGGGAACAATGACATTGGGTTGTACAATTCGGAAGGTAATGGTGGCTTCCCTTGTGCAACCTTCCGGCGAAGTGACGATGACTTTATACGTAATTGTAGTATCGCTGGTGGAAGGCATTGTTTCGATGGTTTCGGCATTGCCAATGTTGGTCGTTTCATTTTCAAACCATTGGAATTGAAAACCCGACAGGTTTTGTGAAGGCGATACGATACTCGTCAGTGTTATCGGGTCCCCTACGTTAATGCTGTTCGTATCAGGTTCTGAAACGATGCGCACATTGAAACTATCCAGTGCCGTCACCATCACAGATCCTTCCAGGGTACAGCCGTCGCCATAAGTGTACAAAACCTCATAGGTGGTGTTTACCGGTGGCGCTACATTGATCGAAGCGGTGGTTGCGCCATTTGACCAGAGATAACTTCCGGTAAGCGAGCCATCTGCAACGAGGGTGGCCGATTCGCCGTAGCATAATTCGACATCCTCCGACACCGTGAGCGTGGCGTTGTAAACAATGATATTGACGGAAGTCGTCAGCGTACAGTTGTCCAAAGTGGCCGTCACGTTGTATTGGGTACTTTGACTGGGCGTTTGAGGCGGCGGAACCGGGCCGTTGAACGTAAATCCGGGCGGTGTTGAAGTCCAGTTGTACGTGGCACCGGGTGTAGCGGCTGTGTTGAGCGTCACACTGTCGCCCGGACAGAGTTGCGTATCGTTGGGGAAAACGACATCCGGACCTACCCCCTGCACGTTCACTGTCACCTGGCCGGTGAGTTGGCAGCCGTCTCCAAAAGTATACACCACGGTGTAAGTTGTGGTCGTAGTCGGTTTTACCTCGATATTTTGCCCTGTTTGACCGGTATTCCAGGTATAGTTGCCGGGCAACGACCCTGCTGCGATGAGTTGAGTCGGGAAATTTTGGCAAACAGTGGTATCGCCATCTACGGTAAGGGTGGCGCTGGTCACGGTGATGGTCACCTGACCGGAATTGGGGCAGCCATTGTCGGCCGTGACAAAGTAAGTGGCAGTTGGTGCCGTTTGCGTCACGACCGGTTGCGGGTTATTGGTCGGCTGGAAATTCGGGTCGGTAGAGGTCCAGTTGTACGTGGCCGTTGGGTCGAATGCCTGGTTGAGCACCACCGATTCTCCGCCGCAGAGCTGTGTGTCATCGGGGAATTCGATGGCCGGGAGATTGCGAACTGTCACCGTCCCCGATGCGCTGACCGGGCAACCCATGAATTCACCCATCACTGTGTACGTGGTGGTGCCGGAGGGGGTTGCGGTGGGATTATCACAATCCGTACAACTCAAGCCCGCTGGCGGCGACCACATAATGTCTGTCACCCCCGGCGAGTAAATGACCTGGAGTGCGACGCTCTTGCCTTCACAAATCGTGGTATCCGAAGGCTCCACGCGCATTTCTGCGGGTTTTATGACGGTAACGGTCGCTTCACTGGTATCCACACAGACGCCACTGGTGGTAATTCTTCGGTACGTAGTGGTCGTATCCGGTTGCACAACCATATTGAAAAGACTGTCCGGAGTAAGCTGGCCAGCAGAAGGTGTCCATTCGAAATAAATGATTGGGAATTCTGCGGGTTCGTATACAGCGGAAGTGAGCAGCACCTTCGCGCCCTGGCAGATCGTCGTGTCGGACGGTTGTATGCTCAGATCGTGGGGAAGGCTGTCTACCCAAATGAAAACCGTCTCCTTGCGAATGCAACCCGGAACGGAAGCAGTTGCCGTGTAAAGCGTTGGCTCTTCGGGAGTTGCGACGGCGTTCAGCCCATTGGGCGTGAGTTGCAGTCCCGCAAGGGGCGACCACGAGACAACCCCGCCAGGAGGGGTAAGCGTCGCCTGAATGGGTACGGAATTGCCTCTGCAAATGCGGAGGGAATCGGATACGTCGAGCGTCAGATTGAAATTGATGATCGTTACCTGCACCGATTCGTTGACCACGCAACCGGGGTTGGAGGCGGTAAGTTGATAGGTGGTCGTTGCCAATGGCGTCGCCAGCGGATTGGCGATCTTGGTGCTGTCGAGGGTTCCATTGTCAGGCGTCCAGGTATAAGTGATACCCGCTTCCGGAATAGTTGTACCGAGCAATACGGATTCTCCGTTGCATATGGCCGTATCGCCCTGTACTGCCAACACCGGCGGTTGGTATACCGTCATCAGCACGCTGTCGGTGGAAGGGTAAGGACAGGATGTGTTGACTGCCACCAGGTAATAGGTCGTTGTTTCAAGCGGAGTTGCCATAGGATTGGAGCCGGATGCAATAAAGCCGGAAGGCACCGAACTCCATTGGTAAAAAGTATTGGGGAAGCCCGGCCCGCCGAGGTTGACCGTCTGACCCGCACACAGCACTTTATCGGGTGAAATATTGTATTGCGGTTGCTGGCCGGGCACCACAGTAATTTTGATAGTGTCCGTTACGGTGCACTGCGGCGTCACCACTGTTGCAATAAAGTTGTAAACGCCGGTAGCCAGGCCCGAAACGACCGGCGAGGGACAATTGTAACAACTCAAACCGGCAGGTCCTGTCCAGGTATACTGGCCACCCTGATAGCCGTTTTCGTTCAGGGTGAAACTGGCGTTGTTACAAACCGTTACATCCGGGCCGAGTTGTATCTCTATTGTTTTGACGTCCACAACCCGTGAAACCGTGTTGCAGGCCGTGGCGATCTGCACCTGATAACTGGTTGTTTCCGTGGGTGTTGCCACGGGGTTGGGGCATTGCGCACAGGAAAGCTCAGTGGCCGGCGACCAGAAATAAGCAACACCCCCGGTGGCATTCAACTGTACTGGTTGTCCTTTGCAAACCGATGTGTCAGCGCTGACAGTGATCTCGGTATCGGGGGCGTCGAGCACGCCGTCGGTTGTTCCGGTGAAGTCAATGGCAATACCGCCCTGTGTGATCACATTGCTGTAATCGTCGAGCATCACAACATAAATTTTGCCTTCTTCCACATCTAAGCGCTTCACATAACAATCTCCGCCGGCACTGGGTGTAGACGGGTCTCCGCAGTCGAACTCGTCCTCCACAGCCGTCAGGAAATCGGGATTAATATCAGTCAGGCCTGTAAACTCGGAAAGCGGAGGCGCCCACGAGGAGCGCACCGGCTGGTTGTTGCTGACGAAATCGCAGATGTCTTCTACTTCGTCAATGGGGCCCCATACGTTGAAATCAATATCTGCATCTGGCAAATTAGGGTCTGCAGCCTTCACCGTAAAACCGAACTTTCCATCGGCACCGGCCACAAAGTAAAAGAACGCATAATTAAATTGTGGTAGAACGAAGCAACCCTGGTTTACTCCGTCCACAATAAAATTCGGGTCGCCGGCGCCGGGATTCAGGGCGATGATCTCCGGTAAGATGTTGCTGCAACCTCCGATATTCAGCGCCTTGTCGCAAGTGGACGCAGATGGCAGCACGACAGGGCAGGTAATCGTATCTATTGAAATGTTGAACGGCGAGCAATCCAGGCCTGCGCCGAATACGATATAATAGGTGCCGGGATTTTCAAGAAATGCTGCATTGATCGCCGGATCCACGCTGAAAAAGCCGCCGCCAGCTGAGGCTACGCAATTGGCGCCGGGCAGGGATGGGCATTGGTCGTATACCCCGATACCTGCGCCGTCATTGGTTCCGGTTGTGCTGATGTTGATGCATTCGTCGCCAGCTGAGGTATAAGTGAAAATATAATCATTTCCTTCTAAAAACTCCAGGTCTTCGCCACAGGGGCCTCCATCAACCGTATTACCAGACAGACAGTTGCTCAGGTTATTTTGGGAATATGGCAATCCGGCAATGATCTCCGGGTCGGAACATGTCGTTGGGGGAGGTGTGGTGCAAGCGTTGGGCGAACACGACCACGTGATTTTAAATCCTTCGAATTCCGCAAAAAAATCGGAAGCGAAGCCGATCGTTGCACAAGGGGCAGGGATTTGCACCTCGAAATTGTTGCCAAAGCCCGATATCTGGGTCAGTTGCAAGTCGTTCGCATCATCACCCTGGTAAAAGGAAAGATAATCGAACCCTTGTTCTATGTCATATTGCTCGACGTTGATAATGATGCATTGATGAAATTCCTGAGGACAAATGGTGAAGGAAAGGTCCTCGCCGGCTGCATAATCGCCGCTTGGCCCGCCACTGTCCCAAAGGGTGCCGGTACAACTTCCCGTACTGGCGGCGTCGCCCATGTTGATCTCCGGGACGTATTTTTCCACGCACAATTTGAAGGTGCCTGCATTGGGCGCCGCAGTGGCCGAGTAATCGTTGATGCGCAGGAAATAGGGCAAACCTGGCGTAAGACCAAATTGCTGCAAGTGTACTTCGTTCACGTTGAGGGGGGCAGCGGCGCAGTCCAGTTCTGCCAGTTCGCCAAATGCACAGTCGCCCCTGTAAATGGCTACCTGCGGCATCTTCATGGTGCCGTTGCCGCCGATGTCGCCCCATACCGAAATTTCGACGTCTACGATGCTGCCGTCGGCCGGAATAGTGAATTGAAACCAAACGTCGCGTTCCACACCATTGTTGAAACAGGCGGGGATGTTGGCGCTCGGTACGTCAATGACGCTTGTAGTCGCGTTCACATTGGTGTATTGCGCCGGACTGGAACAGTAAGGCACCACGCCGAGGTCAATGATTCCGGCACAGTCGTCATTGACCGGTGTCTGGGCAATTGATGCGAATGGGAAAAGGAGGATGGAAATAAGGGTAGAGAAAGCCTTCATCAGTGCGTATGTGTTTAATCGGCCTAAATGTATTTGGGAAATTTGAAAATGCAGGAAGTTTTTCCCGCCCGAAATTCAGGTATCGGTCGGATATTTAGCAAAATAAGTAAGAAAATTGCTTAACCGCGACGGATTCAGGCATCCGCCTGGTGATGCAGTCGCTGCCGCGGGGGAAGGAAGGTTGCTCACTCCGGCAGGAATTATGCCGAAAACCCGCCTGAATGCGACAAATATGGACTCGGCAAAAAATATTTCCTCCTCTTTATTTCAATGCGTCTTTTCCTGCCAACCCAATTGGTGAAAAATCTCCTTCTGTTTCTCCGGGCAAATCAATCCGCGTGGCACTGCAATATTCGCTTCATCCAGGCGCCGTTGAAAAGTACGGAGACTGAGTCCCATTACTTCAGCGATCTCTTTTTTATACCTGGCCTTGGTTTCAGGATGTCGTTCGGCAGATAAGTATCCGTTTTTCATGAAGCGGGAGGAGTTTTGCGTTATAAAGATAAAGTTTTTGAGTTGGCCGTGCGGCCAGCCATCGCTTCGCAAGCTGTATGCGCATAGGTACTGTGCCCCCCATGCGCGCACGCATGGAACATGGATTAGAAAAAGAAAGAAGCCGAATTGGGCTCAAACCCAACGATTACAGTGAGGGAGAGGGTGCCGGTTCTTTAGCCCGGGCATTACTGTATCCGCCCCGGAACTTTAACCTTTGTACGGAATAGCATCGTGGGGACGCTGTCATTATTGCCGAAAAACGTCCTAGGGGGAACCATAGGTTGCCTGAAAGGCAAAAAAGCGAGAGCAGCGCGTGTCTTCATCGGGCGGCAGATATTTGGTGAACAGATTATTGTGAAGTCATGTATTGAATGCAAATGTAAAAAATAAGAATTGGATTTTGCACCCCGCACGAGTGATAATTTTTAACATTTTTATTTTTTAAGGAGATAAATACTGATTATCGCGGCATTTCAAAACAAAACGTGCAGGTTTTATTTGCCGCGCAAATTTCGGTTTCGCATAAATTGATGAATATCGGCTTCAAAAGCCGGGTATCTTTTCCAAGATCCTTCTCAAGGTATCCGGCCTGAAGCCCGCGATGAAGGAAACAAAAGAGATGCTCCCGGCAATGCGGTAGTACTGTGCTTCGGTCGTATTCGTAAATGGCTGATCCATCATCACGAATGCTCCCGCCATGAATGCCATGTAGAACATAAAACCTGCAATGGAACCTCCAAGCGCGCGGTTTTTCTTCGCTTCTGCCTCGCCTGCCTCTTCCACCTGGCGCAGAAGACCACGACTCAATGCTCCCATGAGTCCTGCCAGAATGGATAAAAAAGCAATGTTGGTAGGTATCCACGCCAGAATGATGAATAAAAAATCTGCAAGGTTGAAGTTATCCTGAAGACCTTGCCGGAGCGGATTGGTATCAATAAATGCACCCAGACAAAATACAGCCAACCAGGCAATGATCACGAGCAGAACGATGAAAATACGTGCGAGCATGATGAGCGGAGCGGGATATAAGCGCTGTTCAGGCATCAAAGTTACTTTTCTTCGTTTTTCAAATGCCGATTTCTGAAAAAAATTAGCAGTTGACCTACTTTTGACCCACCCGAGAATCGTCCATCATCTACCTTAAACCGTCCACCTGTTTTTATAAATGGCTAACAAAGAAGCATTTGTCTCTGAAATCCAATCCGGTTACAACTTTTCCGGCCCTACCATTGTGTTGGGCGGCGCCATGCTCGACGGCGAAGCCATTTCCGGCCTCCAGATCAAAGTCCCGTTGCGCACCATGAACCGGCACGGACTCATCGCAGGCGCTACCGGTACCGGCAAAACCAAAACGCTTCAGGTGGTGGCCGAACAACTCGCCGCCAACGGCGTGCCCAGTCTTTTAATGGATATCAAAGGCGACCTCTCTGGCATCGCCATGCCAGGTACCGACAACCCAAAAATCACCGAACGCTCCGGCAAAATCGGCGTCACCTGGCATCCCGGCGGCTGTACAGTGGAATTTCTGACACTTTCCGGCGAAAAAGGCGCTCGTTTGCGGGCAACGGTGAGCGAATTCGGTCCGGTGCTGTTCAGTCGCATCCTGGGGCTCAACGACACACAGGGTGGGGTAGTGGCTGTAGTTTTTAAATACGCCGACGACAACGGACTTCCCCTGCTCGACCTGAAAGATTTTAAGAAAGTATTGCAATACCTCGGTAACGAGGGCAAAGCGGAAATCGAAGCCGAATATGGCCAGTTCAGCAGCGCGACCGCCGGCACCATTCTCCGCAAAGTGGTCGAGCTCGAACAACAAGGCGCTGAAGTGTTCTTCGGCGAACTCTCCTTCGATATGCAGGACCTCGTGCGCATGGACGAAAACGGGCGCGGCGTCGTCAGCATCGTTCGCCTGACCGATATTCAGGATCGCCCCAAGTTGTTCAGTACGTTTATGTTGCAAATGATGGCGGAGATTTACGCTTCCTTCCCCGAGGAGGGCGATATGGAGCAACCCAAATTGTGCATTTTTATTGACGAAGCGCACCTGGTTTTTCAGGAAGCTTCTTCCGTATTGTTGCAACAGATCGAAACCATCGTCAAACTCATCCGCTCCAAAGGCGTCGGGGTGTACTTTATCACCCAAAACCCCGCCGATGTGCCGGAAAGCGTGTTGGCGCAATTGGGTCTGAAAATCCAGCACTCGCTTCGCGCTTTCACTGCCAAAGACCGTAAAGCGATCAAACTGGCTGCCGAAAACTACCCCATTACCAAATATTACCAGACAGAGGACTTGCTCACCAACCTCGGTACCGGCGAAGCTATTGTAAGTGTGCTGAACGAAAAAGGCATTCCTACGCCCCTGGCACACACGCTGATACGCGCACCGCAAAGCCGCATGGACGTGCTGACACCAACTGAAATTGACAATATCATCGGACGCTCTGCATTGGCGCGGAAATACAACCAGGTGATTGACCGGGAAAGCGCCCACGAGATATTAAGCGAAAAAATTGCCGAATTCCAGCAATCGCAACCAGCCCCCAAAACGCCCGCTGCCCGTGGAAAGGAAGAAAAAAGCGTGGTGGAAGAAGTGCTGACCAGCACTACCGCCCGGCAGATCGGGCGCACCGTGGCGCGGGAACTGACGCGGGGATTACTCGGCGTACTGGGGCTGGGCGGCAGCAGCAAAACCCGGCGGAAAACAGGGTGGTTTTAAAAATTACAACATCCAGGTCAATCCGTTCCTCCAGGTAATGGTCTCGGACGGCGCTTCGACAGGCAGGCCTATTTCTTTCGTATAGGTAAAATCGAGTGTAAAACTCAGTTTTTTTGAAACAGGCAGTTTCAGCGTCCAGTCAGAGAGGATGCGATAGTTTTTGATCATGCCAATCACCGGCTGCCAGTAATTGGTACCGATAAGCGAATAATTTTTACCAAACCGAAAGGTCGCGGAGACATAACTGCTGAACCTGTGCCACGAACGAAAAACCTCTTCTCCGATAAAATCATTCTGCTCCCACATCCAGGAAGCCCCGGCGTATAAGCGATTGCGCCCGTCGGATGTCAATAAAACACGTTGGCGCAATCCGGTCCCAAAAAGCAGCCGGGTGTGAATGAACAGGAGTTTGTTGGTTTGCAATTGCCCAAATCCTTCCCATACAAGCGGATCGGTCAGTTTGTAATTGTACCGCAAGTGCGCGAAAGCAGTGTTGACAAAATCGTTGTCGCCCGCTTTCAACAAACTGTAATTCAGGAGCAACAGACTGAGATGTCGTTGGTTTTTATACTGCACTTTTGAATCTGCCGACCATTGTATCGCTGTCTGCTTTACCTTAGTAAAGTTGAACGCCGCTTTCAGGTGCCCGTACCATCGCGTCGAATCATTCGTCCCCGTGATGCGCTGTTCCTCGATGTTGACGATCTGCGCGGTCAACCGATTTGCAAGGAGAATGCACAACAGCGATATCAGAATCCAAAAGTGCATATTATTAAAAGATCACCTTTCTGAAATACTCGTTCAGTGGCTTTCCGGCAACGCTTTGGCCATTTTGAAGCATTTGCACCGCAGATACCTTGAAGTCAGCATCGTAGCGCCGTCTTTGGAGGGACTTGGTTGATCTGTCTTTTCTTTTCATCAGAACACAAATTTAAGAATGTTTTGTGTCCGGAAAAACTAGACCATCTCATCTTTTCATTTTTACTGCCTTTCCAGTTTTTATGCATTCTCCCGCTACAGTCACTTCCCATACATAAAACCCCGGCGGAAGTGTAGCGGTATCTACCTCGTTCAGTCCTGTAGCAACAGGTTGTGTTATTACAATACGTCCCATTGCATCAAGAAGTCGGAAAACGGGACCGCGAAGACTCACCCCGAATGAGACAACCAATCGCTCCCTGAAAGGTGAAGGCCATATTTTAATGCTTTCCACCCAAGCGGGTTGTGCCGCTGACACAGTAAGTTGAACCATTTTGCAATGTGTGTTCGAGCCATTGTCATTACTGACGGTGAGACACACCTGATATGAACCGGAGTTTGCGTAGGTGTGAACTGGATGGCGTTCTGTGCTGCCTGTAGCGTCGCCAAAATCCCAAGACCATGTGGTGGGTTCGTAATATGACAAGTCTATGAACTCGAAAATGTTTGGATTCAGCGTATCTTGCTCATAGCGAAACCACGCCACCGGCAGGTTATCTAATCCCAGGGTATCGCAAGACGAGCCATCCAAGGGGCCCAGGCGATAATTCGGGAAATTGGTAACGGAAAATGAATTTATGGTAGCAAGCGCAAGTCCTCGTTGTTGATGTTGACAGGCTATACCTTCTTCGTTAGGGCGGTGAATAACATGAAGGGCTTTCATGCCATTGGTTGCAGAGGTATAAATTTTCCCATCAGGAGCAAGTTGAGAAAGATAAAAAAAGAACGGGAATGGTTCATAATTTAAGATTGCAATTACTTTTTGTGAGGTGAATATGTTTGTTGAATATAAGTCATATTGAAAAACCGTATCCTGATAATTTTCGTATAAAAATCTTGAGTTTGGTGAAATTGATATACCGCCTATAAGGCCGAGTGGATGATGAAATTGCCGCTGATTACTTATACCCGGCGGAAAGTGGTTTGCGAAAAGCCAGCATAATTTAACTTTGTAGGATGATTCACCTTGATGCTGACACGATTAAACGTCTTCGGGTGCTGCAACGCAAGCACAAGGACAAGCGCGTCT
>JABAQQ010000023.1 GCA_019187225.1 Saprospiraceae bacterium | reverse complement strand
AGGCCATACTCGACTTTTTCAAAAATATCAAAGAACATAAACAAGCGCTGGAGTCGCTCCTGACGCTCAACTTTCGCATTGCCGGACTATAGTGGTTTTTCGCAAACCACTTTCCGCCGGGTATACAACACACCGGCATTACCTGTAATTCGTATCAGCAGTATCAAAAATGGGGGTCCGTTGCGCATCCGTTCCAAACCATTACAAGTGTGATGTTGAACTGGGCGTTTTGGTATACGGCGTTTTTCCTGATGGGGGGGCATGCACTGGCAAGTACCTTTTTTGCCGCTGCGCTGATCTGGGCCATTGGCGTGCGCACCTTTAATTACGAAGGACATGGCAAAGGAAAAGACCGGCGAAAGGAGGGCGTTGATTTCGACCGGAAGAATATGTCGGTCAACCAGTATTGGCCCGGCATCGTGGCTGGCGAATGGCACAACAACCACCACCTCTTTCCGCGCAGCGCGCGTTCGGGTTTTTTGAGGCATCAAATTGATTTTGCATGGTGTTATATTTACTTCTTGTATCTCATTGGCGGCGTGAAATCCTATCAGGACTCTAAAAAGGAGTTTTATGATAACTATTATACACCGTATCGGAAAGCGCTGGAGTCCTGAATCTGTTTATTGTGCGGTTCAGGCATAAATATTCATCCAGTTCCCTTCGATTTTGAAAGACCCGCCTCTTGTCTGATCCTTCACGACCCGCTGCCCGATGAAGTTCAATATCTCGTCGCGCCGCTCGAGCGGGAGGCCGGTTGCTGCCTCCCATTCTTGGGGGCTTGGAATATCGACACAGACGATCACGTCGCCACCGCCAAATTCGTAATACAGTGCGAAGGTGGCTTCTGTACTCTCATAGATAACCTTTCCGCAACGACCCTCGCTCAAATACCGTACATTCGGCTTGCCCGGAGTTTTTCCGGAATCTGTCCCCTGCGTTTGAAAGGATTTGATCCTCCTGAGAATGCTTCTGGCGAAACCAACGACGGAAATAGGGGAGATAGGATTGAAGATGCCCATCATGAAAAGGTTGGAAAGCGTGGTCAGCAAGGCGAATCCATTGATGCCGACGCCAAGGTAGAAGAGCAGATTTGAGCGCATTTAACAATGATTGAAACAGGCGGAATTTTTCGTTTAGCGGTATTGATAAGGTTCGTTGCCATATGCCAGTTTTCTGATGTTTTCCAGCACCCTTTTCATGTAAATTCTCCAGAATATTTTTGTAAACAGCCAGTTCAACGGGTACAACAAGGCACTATCGGAGTGCATGGTATAAGTATATTCTATTAATATCTTATTTGGTTCAATCTCGGTGGTATTCCACTCCCCAACGAATTTTGAAAAGCCCAGCATCGGGGATTTAAAGTCACTGACCTCGATTTTCCAGTATTTGTTTTCTATTCTTTCAATTACTTTGTCTGTTGAAGCCTCCCCACCTTTATAGGTAAGAGATTTGGCAACGAATACCTTTTTAATGCCGCCGGGTTTGCCCCAATCCTTATCTTCCGTGCAATGCGTAACTTTTGGCATAATACCGAAACCCGTATGCACTTTAGAAATATCGCACAACATCGGCGTTTTAAAGGCTCTTTCCAAAGAGCAATTGTATATTGTTTTAACGGTAATCCTTGTCGTCATGTACGATGTTTGGGATTATCATTTATTGGTGTTTTCCTGTCCTTGAATTTTACGGAAACTAATTGTCTGAGGTGTACTGCAGCCCCTACTCCCCCACCAACTCCCTTGCCGTCGCCACTGCCGCGTCGCTCGGCGGATTACCGCTGAGCATCACTGCGATGGAGCGCACGCGTTCGTCGGCGTTGAGCAGGCGTATCCTGGTTACCGTGCGGTTGTCGGCCACGTTTTTGTATACGAAGTAGTGCGCGTCGGCGCGGGCGGCGATCTGCGGGGTATGGGTGATGCTCACCACCTGGTGGCGGTCGCTCAACTCTTTGAGGATCAGTCCCATTTTCAGCGATACGTCGCCGCTGATGCCGGAATCTATTTCGTCGAAAATGAGCGTGGGCAGCGGGATGGCGTCGGCCACGAGGCTCTTGGTGCAGAGCGTGAGGCGGGAGAGTTCGCCGCCCGAAGCCACGTCTTTGATGGGCAGGTAACGCGAGCCGACGTTGCTGGCGAAAAGGAACTGCACGTCGTCGGCGCCGGTGGGCGTAAGCGCGGCGGTATCGCGGATGTCAACACGCAGGCGGGCATGGGGCATGGAGAGTTGGGAGAGCATCGCATGGACGCGCTCTTCGAAGGCTGGGGGGATAGCGCGGCGGCGCTCGCTGAGTGTGCCCGCGATGGCGCGGAGTTGGCGTTCTTGCCCGGCAATGGACTGTTCCAGCCGGGCGATCTCAGTGCCGAGGTCGGTGAAACCCGCCGTTTGTTGTTCCAGATTTTGTTGAATTGCAAGTAGTTCTGCGACGGAGGCTGCGCCGTGTTTTTTCTGTAATTTATAGATCACGTTCAGCCGCTCCTGTACTTCGGCGATGCGTTGCGGGTCGTGCTCCGTGCTTTCGGCGATGCGTTCGCAGTCCTTGGCAAGGTCTTGCAGATCGAGTACCAGCGCATCGAACCGCTCGCTCAATCCGGCGAGTAAACCGGAGAGTTTGCGGGTGCCGCTCATGCTGCGGGCGATTTCCTGAAGTTGGCCTACGATGTTCTGCTCAGATTCGGACAGGTAGTTGTAAGCGGCGCCGTAGGTGCGCTTGATATCCTCGGCGTTGCTGAGGCGTGCGAGTTCAGTTTCGAGCGCTTCCTGCTCGCTGTCGTTGAGTTCGGCCTGGCGCAGTTCGTCGAGTTGGAAGCGCAGGAATTCCATCTCTTTCACGCCGTTTTCGCTGAGATTGACGAGGTCGGCGAGGCGTTTTTTATCGGTGCTGTATCGGCGGTAACCTTGCTGGTAATCCTTCAGGATCAGCGCGTTGTCGGCCAGCGCGTCAATCATCCGCAGTTGGAAATTGACGTTGTGGATGTCGAGCACGTCGAACTGCTGGTGCAGGTCAATCAACGCTTCGGTGAGGCGCTGCAGCACCTGGTTATTTACCGGCGTGTCGTTCACGAAGGCGCGGCTTTTTCCGGCGGGAGAGAGTTCACGGCGGATGACCACTTCCGCGTCGTAGTCCAGTTCATTTTCCTCGAAAAATTCGCGCAGATCGTATTTCGCCACGTCGAACCAGGCTTCCACCACGCATTTTTCCGTGTCGTTGTAAAACACCTTGGTGTCGGCGCGTTCGCCCATTACCAGTCCGAGGGCGCCGAGCAGGATGGATTTGCCCGCTCCTGTTTCGCCGGTGATGATGGTCAGGCGCTCGGAAAAATTGATCTCGAGCTCGTCAATCAGCGCGTAATTGCGGATGTGGAGGCGTTTCAGCATTATTTCTTGCGGTGGACGGTAGACGGCGTAGAGTTGACAAAATCATCCTCTATACTCTACCTGCTACCATTTTTCCGCAAAAGTAGCAAAAGCGCAGTGGAAAAAGCGATATGAAATTTTTTGTTTGAAAAAAGGGTAGACGGTGGACGGTGGACGGTAGACGGTAGACGTCGTAGAGTTGACAAAATTATCCTCCACCGGCCACCGTCCACCGTCCACCGTCCACCGTCCACCGTCTACCGTCTACCGTCCACCGTCTACCGTCCACCGTCCACCGTCCACCGTCCACCGACTACCGTCCACCGACTACCGTCTACCGTCCACCGTCCACCGTCCACCGTCTACCGTCCACCGTCCACCGTCTACCGTCTACCGTCCACCGTCTACCGTCCACCGTCCACCGTCACTGCTTCACCTGTCTTCCACCCGCCGTACGGCCCTGGGTGGTGGTGCGGTATTCGCGTTTCAGGTCGACGAGCAGGCGGGGGATTTCCTCCGAACTTGTGTAGAATTTTTTTCCGGCGTAGGTGACGGTGCCGGTTTTGCGATCCCACTCGGTGGCGAGCAGCATATATTGGCCACTGTAACGTGGATTTGGGCCGAACGTGAGATAATAAGCATCGCCTTTGCCTTCAAAACTGATGGCGAAGTGATCGTCTTTCGGGCGGAAAAGGAACACACCCGGTGTCCGTTGCGGAAAAAATATCTGCTCGGTTTTGCGGCCGTCCACCATTTTGATCTGGCCGGAGGTAATGGTGGTGCCGCCTTCTTCGTCGAGGTAGCGGTAAATAGTCAGGTCTTCGGACAGGTAGAACTGAATGCGTTTGAGTTCGTCGTCCGACCACTTTTGGGTTTCGTACAATTTGCGGTCGAAAACGGAGAGTTGGGGAGAACAGGAAGTGAGGAAGGCAATGGTCAGGAGTGTTGAGATTTGAAAGAGTCGCATGGTTCTGTTATTTTTTGTGCGAAATAAGGATGCGCAGGTTTAGACGGCTACTTTAGAAAAGGAGTTTAACGCAACTTTATCCCGGATTGCTAAGGAATTGTCAATCCTCCGCTTCTTTCCCTTTCGGGTGCGCCTGTTCGTACACTTTGATCAGCCGCTCGATGCTGTTGTGCATGTAGATCTGCGTGGCGGCGAGGTTGGAGTGGCCGAGCAATTCCTTGATGGCGTTCAGGTCGGCGCCGTGATTGGAAAGGTGGGTGGCAAAGGAATGGCGCAACACGTGCGGGCTGCGTTGTTCCACGGTCGTGACGGCGGAGAGGTGTTCGTGTACAATGTGATAAATGCTTTCAGGGCTCAGGCGTTCGCCTTTGCGGTTGAGCAGCAGCCAGGGTTCGGCGGTGGCGGGGAAGGTGTTGTGGCGGATCCCGATAAAATCTTCCAGCAGGTCAACCAGGTAGCGGGCGATGGGCGCGAAGCGTTCTTTTTTGCCTTTGCCGGTGATGTGCAGCACCGAACGGCTAAAGTCTATGTCGCTGATTTTCAATTGAGAGGCTTCGCTACGCCGGATACCGGTGGCATAGAGCAATTCCAGCACTAGGCGGTGAAGTTTGCCGCGGTAATCTTCGCCGAACCCGACGTGTGTGAAGAGGGCGGCCATTTGGGGCTCCTGGACGAATACCGGTAACCGTTTGCCCATTTTAGGTGCCACGACTTTTTGCATGGGGTCGCGCTCGAGCAGGCCGCGTTTTTTCAAAAAACGGAAATAGGTTTTAAGGCAGGAGAGGCGGCGGATGATGCTGCGGGCGCTTTGCCCTTCCTGCATCAAGGCGATGATCCACGTGCGGATATGCAAATGCCTTACTTCGGTTGCCGAAGTAAGGCATTGTTGCTCTGTGCAGTGAGCAATGAAGTTTTGAAGGTCGCCGCGATAAGCCGTCAGGGTATGCGGAGAAAAACGGCGTTCGAGCGACAAGTATCCGTAAAACGACTCTTCGTGGAACACTTTTGAAACGGAATAATTTGAAAATCAGATCAATGGGATAATTTCAAACGCAAGTTAAGTCATCTTCCAATTATCTCATTGCCCGCTTTATCCCATTTTTCAGTCGTTCTTATTGCCGTAAGTTTCTTCTTTGTAAATGGCTTTCAGTACTTCCGTGCGGCGCTCTACCGACGGTTTGCTGAATGCTTTGCGACGGCGCAGTTCTTTCAGAATGCCGGCGCGTTCAAATTTCCGTTTGTACTTTTTAAGCACTTTGTCAATGGCTTCGCCGTCTTTGACTTCAACGATGAGCATGAAATTCTCCTTTGTTTGATGAAAAAATGTGATTCCGAAAATTCGGGCTGCAAAGGTAAGGTGTTTTTCGCAAAAAATACAACCTGTTTAAAAATTTCTGGCAAGTCTTGTATATGAGTCACCCCGGATTATGCAACAAGGCAAATACGATCCATTTTTCACGACGTTTCCTTGAAAAAGGTATTCTGTGCCGTCGTTGTGCGTCCCTGCCAACGACAACTTACCCCATCATCCGGGAGATATTGCTCTCTTTTCCTCCTGGATGCGGCAAAGAATATGAAAATCAGGCTTTTACAGCTCTGCGAATTTGTTTGATATGCCGATCGAAATGCGTTTCAAAAAACGCCAGCATTTGCAGCCAACCCATTCGCCCTGCGCGCGGGTGCTTGTAAACGGCCATACCAACAAGATTCTCCTGCATTTGTGTGAAAAAATCCGTCCATTCGGCGCGGACATTTTGCCAGCGGGCGCGGGTATCGGTAAAGGTGGAATGGTTGGGCAAATTATCGCCGCCCACATTTTTGGGGGCTTTGAACTTGAGGGGTGTGCTCAGGTAGAGCCACAACAGGAAACCGCGCCAGCGGGCGCCGGGGCCGGCTGGCTCCAGTCCGGGGTTGAAACTCAGTTTCTTTTTTACGTAAGCCAGCGATAATTCTTCCGTGAGGATGAGGTGGTGCATCGTTTGCAGGGCCGACCATCCTCCGGTGGCTGGCAGGCGGTTCAGTATTTCGTCGCCATAAGGCTCCAGCTCAGTGAACAACTTGTTAACCAATTGGTTGTATTGCTCGTTGCGACGAAGTAATTCGTTTTTCATGGGGTCAAGGTATAAAAAATCAAAATACGAAAATGCATGTTGCGACGACCGTGAAGGGTACAGGTTGCATTTGTTTTTCGCATGCATTTTGCTTATTTATCCCATTCGCTTTGCCCTTTCTCCCTTTTTCCCCAATTTTGCCTTTCACAAGCACCTCCTGACCGTGATGTTTTATTCCCGAATCGCACTGGGGTTTCTGCTGAGTTTTGCTTGCGACGCCGGCGCCCAGAAACCTGTTACGGCGAGCAAACTATCCACCAAGCCGCTGGCGCCGCCCAAAACGTATGTGACGGCAGTAGCGCAGAAAGGCGACGATGCCGTGGCGTTGCTAACCCGTTATGGCCTGCATGAATACGATTGCAACGAATCGCAGTTTTTCAAGATCAACAGTCTTCGCAAAGGCAGCAATGTCAAGGTTGCGGCAACGTACAAGCTTCCGGTGGAAGTGGTGACCTATAACGGTAGAAGCATCCGCACCACTCTGAATATTGACGATTGGCGCGTGGCCAAACGCATCGAGACCTACAACAAATATGCCCTGGAGGAAGGGTTGCGCACCGATAATTTCCTGCAAACCAAACGCTTGTGGGTGCCCTGGCATGAATTGAACTGCCCGGAGAAACGCAAAGTGGCCGTTGCCGAAGCCAGTCTCGCCGCTGCTAAAAACGAGCGCGACGTGCCGCCGGGGCTGGGTGAAAAAAGCATCGGAAAAACTGCCCGGAATTATTCCATTTTAGGGAAAAAATACCAGCATACGCCGTTGTTGAGCAGCAAGTTGAAGGGAAAAGTGTTTTACCTCGTCAGCGGACATGGCGGCCCTGATTCCGGCGCCCAGGGCAAAAGGTCGGGCCGGACGCTCTGTGAAGACGAATACGCATACGATGTGACGCTGCGATTGCTCCGCCTCCTGCTCAGCCACGGTGCGACTGCCTATATGATCGTTCGTGACCCCAACGACGGTATCCGCGACACGGAGTTCCTCAACTGTGATGAAGACGAAGTGGTGTGGGGCAACCGCGTCGTACCACGCGACCAGAAAGAACGCCTCCAGCAGCGATGCGATATCATCAACGATTTCACCAAACAAAACGCCAAAGCCGGGCTTGATGATCAGACGTTTATTGAAATCCACGTGGACTCGCGCTCCCATGAACACAAAACAGATGTGTTTTTTTACTACCGCCCGGATAGTGAGATCAGTCACAAACTCGCCCTGCACATGCAAAAGGTTTTTCTGATGAAATACCTGAAAAAACGCAACCAACGTGGCTATACTGGCACCGTTACCCCCCGGGCGCTGTATATGCTCGAACAAACCACCACACCCAAAGCGGTGTACATCGAGCTCGCCAATATCCGCAACAGCTGGGATCAGCAACGGCTTGTAATCAAAAACAACCGACAAGCAGTGGCGAACTGGATTTGTGAAGCACTGCTTTCTCAATAGAAATAACCAACAACCAACAACCATCCGCAAGATCGTCGTCATCGGATCCGGTCGCGTTGCCTGGCATTTAGGCAAGCGCCTCAAAGCAAGGGGATTGCCTGTAGCCCAGGTCGTCAGCCGGACGGCGGAACACGCCAGGGCACTGGCCGGCGTATTGGGCGCCCGCTGGACGGACGATGCGTCGGAGGTGCTGCCCGATGCCGGTTGGTTGTTGATCGCCGTACGCGACGACGCCATTGCGGAAGTGGCGGCAGCGCTGGCGCCGCATGCGCCCGGAGCATTGGCGACACATACTTCCGGCGCGACGCCGGGTATGGTATTGCAGCCATTTTTCAAGCGTCATGGCGTATTTTATCCCTTGCAGTCGTTCTCGCTGGAGCACTCACCTGTATGGTCGAAAATCCCTTTTTGTGTGGATGCGTCTTCCGATGAAGATGCGTTGTTCCTGGAAAAAATGGCCGGTAGGATTGGCAAACTTGTTTACAGGGTGGATGATGCGCAACGTTCGATACTGCATGTTGCTGCCGTATTTGCCAACAATTTTGCCAACCATTGTTTTGCCGTTGCCGACAAGTTGCTCGCCGAAAAAGACCTGCCTTTTGAAATGCTGCACCCACTCATGGAAGAAACGCTCGCTAAAGCGCTGCTCGATGCTCCGGCCAGGATGCAGACCGGCCCCGCCCTGCGCGGCGATGCTGCGACCGTGAAACGGCACCTGGAATTGCTGAAAAACCACCCCGGTTGGCGGGAATTATACGCAAAAATGACCCGTAGCATTAATCCGGATTTGCCGTTTTGACAAGTTTGCCACGCCGTTCCTTGTCATATTTCCCAATATTATTTTTTAAAATTCAGGCAATTGTTGCTTTTCGCAACCTCGTTTGGTCATTTTGCCCGCGATTCTCTCGAATTTAACATTCGGGTAAAATAACTGCCGCCGTCAAACTGATCGTGCCTAAATTTGTTCCGCCTTACCTGAACGTCGCTGAACGGCTTGTTCTGTTCCGGACGCGAAACGACTGCTTCCTTCCTCTTCGGGCGATGAATCCGATTCCATCGCCACCATCAGTATATTTTTTTGAAACACCTCCGGTATGACAAACGCCCGACTCACCGCCATTGGCATGGCAGTTCCCGAAAAAAAGATTGACAACCATTTTTTTGAATCCATCATCGAGACCACCGATGAGTGGATCGTATCGCGCACGGGCATCCGGACGCGTTATCACACCGGTCCGGACGAATTTACCAGCGACCTGTGTGTCAGGGCTGTTCAAGACCTGTCTGATAAATACAAGGTGGCACTCGACGACGTGGATATGATCCTCGTAGCCACCACCTCGCCCGACCAGCCCATGCCGAGCATGGCCTGCAGACTGCAATACCGGTTGAACCTGCAACGCGCCGGCGCCCTCGATATTTATGCCGCATGCGCAGGATTCAGTTATGGCGTGGTAATGGCGAAAGGGTTGATCGCCGGAGGAACGCACCGCAAAATCCTCGTTATCGGCGCGGAAACCCTGTCGAAAGTAACCGACTTTACGGATCGCACTTCCTGCATGCTCTTCGGCGATGGGGCGGGCGCAGTGCTGGTGGAAGCCGATGCGACGGGAAATATAGGCGCCTGCGTCACCGGCGCCCATGGCGAGGGCGGTATTGATCTGTACATTTCAGGTTTTGCCAAAACGATTGACGGTCACGAACTTAAAATGAACCGCTGCATCGTGCAGAACGGCCGCAAAGTGTTCAAATGGGCTGTCACGAAAATGTCGGAACAAATGAAAGTGCTGGCCGGAAAGAACGGCCTGACACTCGACCAGATTGACTGGTTCGTGCCGCACAGCGCCAACCTGCGTATCATCGAGGCCATCAGCAATGAAACCGGTTTCCCCCTCCAAAAAACGCTCGAAAGCATCGTGGACTACGGCAATACCTCTTCGGCTTCGATCCCGATCGCGCTGTACAACGGCATTCAGTCGGGCAAGGTGAAACGCGGCGACCGCATTATGATCCTGGGTTTTGGCGGAGGATTGGCGTATGCGGGGACTGTAATTCGGTGGTAAAGCGGCGAATTTGAAGAGACTTTCGAGCCGAAAGTTTTTTTCCTGCTTCATCTTGCGGATGGCAAATTGACCGAAATCGCCAGCCAGGAGCTCATTGACGCGCTTCAGCGACAGTTGGATGGGAATTAGCTCGTGTGGGAACGCCGATTTTACCGATACCACCCATAACACCGAATCCTTCATCGGCAAATGGATGAGAATTATCCCGCAAATACCTCTTTCCATATTCCCAACAATACTTTTTCCTCCTTCTCCCAATTCCATTCCTTTCGCGCTGCAAGGCAATTTTGTTGCAAACGCACGTACAAGTCCTGGTCTTTCATTAATTTTTTTACAGTTTGGGCCACTGTCTGCGGCGTTAGATCGTCCAGTAAGATCGCTACTTCGTGTTGCGCGTTCAACGCCCGGTATTCGGGAAAATTCATGGTCAGCACCGGTACGCCGACCTGCACGGAGAGGAAAAATTTGTTGGCCAGCGAATAGTAATAACTCAGACCACGGTTTTCCAGTAAATTCAGACAAAGCCAGGCTTTTGCCGCCAGGATTCTTAAGTCGTCGGGTATGACGTAGCCAAGGAATTTAACCTTTTGCTCCACGCCCAATTGCACTGCCAAGCGGCGCAAGCGATCTGAAAGGTCGCCTTCACCTGCTAGCCAGAGTTGCACATGATCAAGTTGTTGCATGGCTTCAAGCGCAGCTTCGATGCCCCGGCCTTCGTTGAGGGCGCCCATGTAGAGAAGCCCCCCCCGCCCCCTCCATGAGGGGGGGAGAAAGTTCTCTCTTGATCCCTCTTGATGGAGATTGGAAGGGAGAAGACCCTCTCTTATTTCTTCCTCGTGATGATTGGAGTGTTTCTCTCCCCCCCTTATGGGCGGGAGGGGGGGGGCCACATTCCGCACCACCCCGAATTTCAGCCCGTATTTCTCCTGGAAAATCTTCGCCAGCGCGGGTCCCACTGTGTAAGCGTACCGGTAATAGGGCAGGCAAATCCGGGCCACCATTTCCCAAAAGCTTTTCACAAATGGCCGGTCCGTGACTTCGGGGACTTCGGTAAAATATTCGTGGGCGTCGAACACGCGTTTTTTACGACGCAGCAGGGTAGCCAGGCAACCTGCGGGCAAAGTATCGAGGTCAACCGAACAAACGGCGTCGTAGCGGGCAAACAACAGGAAAATGAAAAGCCGCAGGTTAAATTCGGCGTAAAACGGAAAGCCTTTTTGGAAAAAGCAGTACAGGCGTTTTTGACCGAATGGCTTGTCCTCCAATGGGATAGAGTGGGGGAGGGAACGCCCCACAAGCGTCACAGCGTGACCATGCGCCGCCAGCGTCCCGCAGATGCGATGCATCCGGGCATCGTAGGTCAGGTCGTTGGTGACGGTGCACAAGATCATTTGAATTCGCCTAAAGCTTTATACACCAGGTCTACCGGCAATCCCATCACATTTTGAAAGGTGCCTTCGATGCGGGTGATCTTGCAATGACCGATCCAATCCTGCGCGCCGTATGCGCCGGCTTTATCATACGGTTTACAGGTATGGATATAGTAGTCAATTTCTTCGTCGTCGAGTTCGGCAAACCAGACTTTGGTGACACCCGCGAGCACCTTTTCTTTTTCTTTGGCCAGTAAACAAACGCCCGTAATAACCGTATGCTGCCTGCCGGAAAGCAAACGGATCATGCGGAAAGCGTCGGTGTAATCTGCCGGTTTGTTGTAGATCGTGCCGTCGAGGATTACGACCGAGTCGGCAGCCAGCACCACTTCCTGGTCCTGAATAAGGTGGGCGGCAGCGCGGGCTTTGCGTTGCGCCAGCCAGGGCGCCACTTCTTCAACGGGCATTTCGGGAGGGAAACTTTCGTCAATTTCGAGGGCGTGGACGCTGAATTGAAAGCCCGCTTCGCGCAATAACTGGCTGCGACGCGGGCTTTGCGAAGCGAGAATGAGCGGGCGGGAGAGGTTATTCGTCATAGATTCAGGGCGCTCCTTTCGCCACTTCTATCATCAGGCTGAGTTCGTCCAGCAGGGCATCGGGGCTGCCGGCGTATCCGACGCTTTTGAAACGGATCTTGCCAAACTTGTCCACTACGAATTTGGTCGGTATGCCGGACACGCCGAAGGAGGTCACGACCTTGTTGTCGTTGTCCATCAGCACATTGAAAGTGTAGTTGTTGTTTTTGATGAAATCGCCCGCGATTTTTTCTTTTTCGTTGCCGTTTTCCCAGGTATTCACGAATACAAATGCTACGTTGGGGTCGCTTTGGTATTTATCAACGGCTTGTTGCATACCGGGAAATGAAGCTTTGCAGGGTCCACACCAGGTTGCCCAGAAGTCGACCACCACCACTTTGCCGCGCAACTTATCGAGGCTCACATCTTCGCCCTTCAGGTTTTTGAGGGCGAAAGAAGGCGCCATTTCGTCGAGCATTTTTTTAATCAGTTCGGCTCTCATGTTTTCGTGCGCGATGCGTTCCAGTCCTGCGAGATAGGCTGCGTGGCCGGTATTGGATTTGTCTTCGGCGATATAGCATTTTTTAAACTGCTCCTTCATTTTCGCCGTCGCCGCACCTTTCAGGATAAAACCCTCGAGTTGGTATCGGAGGTCGGGCGAGCCGGCGCGTTCCAGGTATTCGGTAAATCGCTCATTGAATTCCGCATTGCCGAAATCGTTGAGTTTTACGGCTTCCGACTGGTATTCCGCCGCTTTGAGCGGGTTGCCGGATTTGTCGAGGATGTAGGCATATGTGTCGGCATACATCGCGAAAGTGTTTTTTCGCCGTTCTTCCCATACTTTGTTAGTCAGGGTAGCGGGTTTGGAGGTAGAAGGCACGAACATTTCTCTTCGCGCCCATTCGGTAGCCTCAGCGGCCATCTGACTTGCACGGTCGAGGGATTCGTTTTTCTCTGCTAAAGTCCAGGCAATGTTATTGTACACGCTGGCGCGTTGAGCAGGCGAGGTTTTGGCGGCAACAGGTGTAAAAAACTGCCAGTTTTTTTGTTCGCCGTATTGTGCCAGCAACTGGGCGTACAATTGGTCAATCGCGTTTTTTTCATCCTCGGTCGCCGGAGGGTAATTCTTTTTAAGGGCATCAATCAGCGCCTCGCGTTTGGCGAGGTCGGGCTCGCTGCCCGCTGCGCGGAAACGCTCCTGCCGGGTCATGGCGTCGGGATATTTTGTCCGCAGTTTTTCTTTCGCCGCTGCCGCTTTATTGCTCTCTTTCAGGCGGTTGTAGGTATTTAGTATCCAGTTGAGGTCGCTCTCTGAAATATTCGGATCATTTTCTATGGTCTCTAAAATAGCCAGCGCTTCTTTTTTCCCTTCATCGCCGCGTTTGGCGCGTAAAGTGGCGTTCACATGCGTCGTGAAGTATTTTTTCTTCAGATCCGGGCGTGGCTCGAAAGCCTTGTTGAGCCATCCCAGCGCCCATTCCGGCTGATTTTCCAGGTCCATCCACCTGCCGTAGTCGGCAAACAAGACTGCCTGCGCAGCCAGCCCTTCGGGCAGCGGCCGCGCAGCGGCGTCGCACATCGGGATGAAGTAGCCCTGCCGGCCATTGTTATCAAGGCGTTCGCCTGCCTGCAACACCACAGCTGCTGCCAGCGCTTTCGGATTCGAAGTGTAAGTACCCACTATGCGGTTGTTCTCGGCGCGTATTTCGATCTCTTTCAATAACGGCGTTTTTTCCACGTATTCCCATACGAGGAGTTCTACTTCGCCGGCATCTTTCAGCGGGCTTTCGGCCCAGTTGTATTCGATACGGATCGTTTCGCCCGGTTTGGGATTGGCAGGCGTGATGTGCAGGTTTTTCCAGTTGGCCTGTGCGGCAAGGAGCAGGGGGGAAAAGGCGAGGAAAAGGAGGAGATTTTTCATACCGGTTGTGGTTGATGAAGGTTGAAGAGGGTTGATAAAAGCTGATAAGGGTTGATGAAGACGTTGATTGTCAGCTTTTATCAACCCTTATCGACCTTTATCCACCCAGTTTAAAATTTCGGGCAAACGATTCTTGCCCGGCGTTCGCCGGGGTGGAAATAAGTAAGCGATATCTCGAACGCTCCACGCGAGTTGTTCGCTGCGGTGAGGCTGGAGGTGGTGATGTCATAACTCAGCCCGAGCATCCAGCGGTTGAATTCGAGCATGCCCACGACGGTGATGGCATCCATTTGCAGGCCCTCGTCGAGTTTGTTTCCGAGTCTGGCCCAGGCGCCGGCGCGCATGGCGAGTTCGTTCAGGTCGTTGTTGGAATAGCGGAAATTGAGGCCGAAATCCGTTTCAAAAGATGGGCCTTGTTTCATGACCAGTACGCCAGGCAGCGCGCTGAAATTGTCGGACAGCGGGAATTGGCCGCCGGCGTGCCCCGACCAGCGGGAATAGAGCGTTTCCTGGTCGTCGCCGGTCAGCGAAATAACGGGCGCATTGATATGGTGCAGGGCGCCGCCTGCGTATACGAAGCCGTTGTCTCCGAAAAGCATGTACCACAGCAGTCCGGCATTAAAATCAAGATAGACATCGGTATTGGCGTTGGCATCCGGCTCGCCGTTGGGAAGTGTGGGATTGGGCGACTCGGAGCTTGGGTCGAATTGGCGTGTGAACCAGAGGCGACCCCAGTCAATCGAGTTTTGGCCGAACCCGAGTTGAGCGCCTGCCGACAGGTAGTTCCGGGCGCGGTAACGCCCGCCGGTGAGTTGTTTCAGGAAAGCGCCGCCGATCTGCACCTTGTTTTGTTCAAATTTTGACGTGCCCGCCTCGTCGTGCATGGCGCCGATGCCGAAAGCGGCATAATCGTCGCGTCCGACCTCGAAACGGGCGTCGAAGGCCGCCGCATAGGTGCGGAAAGGGACCGGATTGAGGAAACTGCTCCATTGGTCGCGGTAGTTGGCAGTGACGCGCCAGCGGCCGTTGAACAGGCCGGTCATCGCCGGATTCAGATTCCAGGGCGAGGCATAAAATTGGGAAAAACGCGGATCCTGGGCGCTCGTTTGCTCCCATAAAGTCAGCAAGAAGGCAAGGAGAAGAATCGGTTTGGAAAATTGCTTCATGGTAGGTGTGTAGATAATTGTTCGAGATGGTTTGAGGTTGTTCGATTTGTTTGAGATCGTTTGAGTCGGCAAATACAACACTCCTTGACAGGCAGACAACTTTCAAACAATTTCAAACGGCGTCGAACAACTGCAAACGACTGTATTTTTTCTGCCGAAAAAAACGGAATTATTTTGGTTTGCAAATCTTAAAAAATGAAAAGCGGCGGAGAACAGCAATTCTTTGCGGCATCTTTTGAAATATTTGTTCCATTCGTGCAACCATTTTCCAATCCGGTCTGCACTTGTTAACCTGAACATCCCGGCCATGAACCATGCCTCCCTGCCGCCAGAATCCGAGGATTTAGCATTGGCGGAAGCCTGTCGTGCGGGTGACCGCAGGGCGCAGCATGCTTTGTGGGTGCGGTACAAAAACCGGATGTTCGGTGTTTGCCTCCGATTTGCAGCATCCCGGCAGGAAGCCGAAGATCTGCTGCAGGAGGCGTTTGTCCGGATATTCCGCGATATTGGTCAATACCGGGGCGAAGGTAGTCTGGAAGGCTGGATCCGGCGCATCACAGTGCGTACGGCGTTGTATCACCTTCAAAAACAACGCATGATCCCAGAGTCGCTCGACGAGAGAGAATGGGAACAGGCGCTGCGGGCCGCCGACGAGGCATTGATCGCTGCGGAGGCCGATGAAGCAGGTCAATTGGTTGCGCTGTTGCAGAGTTTGCCGCAGGGATTTCGAACTGTACTGAACCTGTACGTCCTCGAAGAACGCACGCACGAGGAAATTGCATCGCTGCTTGGTATATCTGTTGGCACCTCAAAATCCCAACTCCACAGGGCCAAAATGTTTTTGCGAAAACTTTTGAATAAAGCATTGTTGTTGTTATGAACGATACGGATTTTCGCCAGGGCGACGAATTGGAGCAACATCTGCATGCCAGCTTGCGCAACTTTGCTCCGGAAGCCCCGGAACGGCTTTGGCCCGGTATCGAGGCACGCCTGCCGCGTCGTCGACGGCGACCGGTGTTGTTCCGGTGGCTGACGGGAGTGGGGATGGCGGTATCCCTGACGGGGACGATTTCTCTCGTATGTCGCGATTGGAATTTTTGGGAAAATGCATGCCGGGAGAATGAAGTCTGTCAGAAAAAATCACCACGCCCGGAGACATTAAACACAGTTGAACTGCTGCCGGGCAATAAGTCCATGAATCCATCGCTGAAAACGGATGAGAACCGGGATGCAAAGGGGCGTTCTGATGATCAAAAAATCGTTTCCGATGCTTTGCCAGCGAATAAAGAAATAAAGGGTGCGGATACCGGCCCGAAAAAAACGCCGGACAAAATAAACAATTCCGCCAGCGTTCGCAACCGGCTGGAACACGATGCTCCGGTTACCCTTTCCCCGAAACCATCCGCCGAATCAGATCCTTTATTTGAAAAGAAGGGCGTCGTATTATTGGAAACGGTTTCGCCGAAGATTTCCATCCCGGCACGAAATCGGCATGAGATTCATCCTGTACTGTTCTCAATCACAAAAATATCCCAAGAAAAGCGTTGGAGCGTTGGCCCCGTTGCGGGACCGGTGTGGATGTGGCATGCGGCATCGCCTGCCGGTGCGTACCATTCAGGCCATGCGGCGTTTGCGGAATATCATGACGGCCCGGCGACGGGCTGGCAAGCCGGTATCGGTGTCAATTTTATACTGGCACCCCACTGGCGCGTCGGTACCGGTTTTTGGCGGCGCACTACCACGCAAACCTTCTCACACCAGGCCACACTGCGGTTGATGGACGGGATTTGCCTCAATCCGAACGACAATGGCCCAAAAGAATATGAATTTGAATACGCCCTGGTTTCAGGCGGCAGCGCAGCCAATGTGACCGTGCACATCGCACAGGTAAATAATCAGGTGACAATGCCCCATGACGAGCCGTTTACGCTCTCGATGCACACTACCCGGCGAAATACCGACTGGGTAATGCCCGTCGCGCTGCAGCGAACCTTCGGACAGAAGCGATTCCATGGATATCTGGAAGCCGGCGCTCTATTAGGCTTGTCCGGCCGGAGGCAAATTCAGGCAGATCATTTTTCAGAAGCTTGCCTCGACCTTTGTTTTACTTCGGGACGCATACCGGAGCTGGTCATTGCTGAAAAACAAAAAATTTCAGCGTCATGGATGTTTGGAACCGGATTGGAATATCTTATCGCCCGAAATTGGAGATTGTCGGTTTCGCCTGCACTTTTCGGGATAAAAGGGAAAACCGGAATTTCTCTGAATACCGGAGTAACCAATCAATTTTAGTTTGTAAACCAGAACCAATGAACACAGCCTGATTTCACTTATTGTTCATACAGAATCCATTTTTATGAAAAAAAGTCTTCTCTTCTTCTTAACGTTTCTTGCCGCCTTGCCGCTGATGCAAGCCCAGGACAACCTCCGATTGCTACTTTCGCCACGCCTTGGCGCCGCCCCCTTTGCCCTCAACACTCCCGTATCGGCGGGTTCCTATGAATACAAGATATCCCGCCTGGAATACTACATTTCCGAAATCAAGATCACCCACGACGGGGGGCAGGTGACACCCATGACGGATATATATCTGTTGGTGCGCCCTGCGGTGGACAGCCTGTACGATCTTGGTGCGCACCCGGAGATAACGAACGTAGAGGGCATCACCTTCTCCTTTGGTGTCGACGAGGCGCACAACCATGCCGACCCCGCTTCGTATCCGGCCAACCATCCGTTGGCGCCTCAAAATCCTTCGATGCATTGGGGGTGGGCTGCAGGTTACCGTTTCGCGGCCATCGAGGGCGTAGCGGGCAACAACTTCGCCAATACCTATGAAATCCATGCGTTGGGCGATGCGAACTATAAAACCCTGACCCTCGCAACCGCTGCCGAAAATCTCCCGAATGGCGACAAGGCTATTCACCTCATTGCCGATTATTCCCAGGTGCTTCACAACCTCGATGTATCGGCGGGTTTGATTTTGCACAGCTCTACAGGAAAGGCGATCGGGATACTGAGCAACCTGAAAGAACTGGTTTTTAGCGCCGTCACGGTCTCTGCGACGACTGACCCTGCATTTGACGGTACGTTTACGCTGGCGCCCAATCCTGCTCCCGGTGGCCGGGCTGTCGCTGCGATGACGCTTCCGGAAGGTTCGGACTATCGCATTACCCTAACAGATATGACAGGCCGTGTGATGCTGAACCATCCGGTCGCGGCGGGAAGCCAGACCTTCGCTTTTGAAAGCAACCTGAATGCGGGCGTTTATTTCGTGCATTTGTGGCAAAATGATCGGCGGGTAGTGGCTGAAAAGCTCGTTGTTGCGCAGTAGAAATTGTAAAAACCATTGATTTTATCGAACATGAAAAAACTGTTTTTACTCATACTTGCGGCGATTGGAATCTTCGCCTGCGACTCGAAAGACCCCGTTGACCTGCCAGCCGTTTACGATCCCACGCCGTTCAATCTGGTCGTGGGTGACTTCCCGGCGCCTGATATACCTGCCGATAACAAACTGACGGTAGCCGGAGTGCAACTGGGCCGGATGCTGTTTTACGAAAAAATGTTGTCGAAGGACGGTTCGCAGGCTTGCGCCGATTGCCACCAGCAAAAGGACGCTTTTTCCGATATTCGCCGCTTTAGTATTGGTGTGGAAGGTTTACCAGGCAAGCGCCAGGCAATGGCAATAATGAATCTGGCCTGGCACCACAACGGTTTGTTTTGGGATGGCCGGGCGCCGCACCTGCGCGACCAGGCTTTGAAACCCATCCAGGATCCGCTCGAGATGAATGAGAAACTGCCCCAGGTGGTGGCGAAACTTGAAGCCGACAAGCGCTATACCGACCAGTTCATCCGGGCTTTCGGAGATGCGACGGTAACCCCGGAACGCATGGGACTTGCCCTCGAGCAATTCATGTTCACCATGGTGTCGAACAACACCAAATACGATAAATGGAAAAATGGTTCGGCAACGCTGACCGACAGTGAAGAGCGCGGGCGGATCTTGTTTTTTTCGGAATTCGACCCCTTCGGCACCGAGCGCGGGGCGGAATGTTTCCACTGCCACGCCGGATTCAATTTTACCAACGACGAATTTATGAACAACGGTCTCGATACCGATGCGGAACAAACGGACGAAGGCCGCCAAAAAGTGACCGGCAATCCGTTGGACAAGGCCAAATTCAAAGTGCCCAGCCTGCGCAATATCGCGCTAACACCTCCCTACATGCACGACGGGCGTTTCGCCACTCTGGAGGAGGTGATCGATCATTACGACCACGGCGTGAAGGCATCCGCCACAGTGGATGAACTGATGCAATATAATTTACAACCCGGCGGACTGCAACTGACGGCCCAGGACAAGGCCGACCTGGTGGCATTTTTGAAAACGTTGACGGATGAATCCTTCCTGAACGAACCGGCATTCAAATCGCCTTTCTGATCTCTCACTGAATCTTGCATTCCAGCATGGCAACACCCGTTTCCCGACTGAATATACTCCATGGTCCCGCCTTTTTTCTGGCTTTGTGCCTGTCGCATAGCGTCTTTTCTCAAAATGGCCTGTCCTGGTCGCCACCCATAACGGTGGCTTCAGCCGGATATGGGGATTCCAGCCCCCGCATGGCTTTGCTGGGAGACGGAACACCGGTGGTGGTGTGGGGCAAACCCGCCGCTGTGTCGCAGATCTGGTGCGCGCGTTGGAACGGCAACGCCTTCGCCACACCGGTGCAGATTGGTACAGGAAGTATCTCGCCCGGCGTGTACGATTTCGGAGGGCTGGACGTAGCGACGGACGGAGAGCGTGTGTTTGTCGTGTTCGAAGATTTCGATCAGGGCATTTTCCTGGCGCGTTCGGAGGATGGCGGCACCACGTGGCAACCCCCGGTCACGGTTTTTTCCACACCAACGAGTATGGGGACAACGATTTCTGCCATTTCGACCGACGCGGCGGGAAATCCCCTGGTAACCTTTCTTTTGCAGACTTCATCAGAAACCGATGCGCATGTACACCTTGCCCGCTCGGCGGATGGAGGGCTTACCTTCCCCGATTCCACCAATGTAAGTGCCCCTGCCGGCGACAAAGGACAAGCTTGCGAGTGCTGCTACCAGGATATTCTTACCACGGGCGCAGACACGGTTTTCGTGGCATTCCGCGCCAACCGGGACAACCTGCGCGATATGTGGGTGACGCGTTCGACCGACAATGCCGGCACTTTTGACGAAGCGTGCGACGTGGATGCGCAGGACTGGACGATCAGTGCCTGCCCGTTCAGTGGCCCGCGCCTGGCCCGGCTCGCGGGCGACAGCTTGCTGGCCGTCTGGATGTCGAGGGGCACCGGTGCGACGCGGGTATATGCCAGCACATTGCACGGTGGCACAATGCTGAAAGGTGTCGAATTCGGATTCCCCGGCAGCAGCGGCGGGACTGCTTTCAACCAGAATCATCCGGATGCAGCCGGCCGGCACGACACAGTGGCCATGATCTGGGAAGAGAACGGCTTCTTTGGAACGGGGCAAGACCTGGTCTGTGCCTTCTCAATTACCGGCGCGGGCGGATTGGCTGCGAACTTCGCAGCGTTATCCGATGCCGGCGCCCAACAATTTCCTCAATTGGCTTATGCCAACGGCGTTTTCCACCTTTTATATGTCAACGGTACCCAGGGCCTGGCGTATCGTCAGGGAACAGTTGTGGAGCCGAGCGAGGCAACCGAAGCAGTTTTCGGAAAAAATCCGGTACAAGTATTCCCCAACCCCGCCGGCGACTTTTTGAACTTGCGACCGGCAATAACCGGCGGGGTGGTGGAAATCATCAGTGTTGCGGGCAAATCCATTTTAACAGCCCCATTGAAACAAGCAAAAGTACAGGTGTCCGACCTGCCATCCGGCATTTATTTCATGAAAATATTGAGTGACAAAGGGGCATTACAGGGGATACAGAAATTTGTGAAGCAATAGAGAGCCGTTACAGAATTGCCATTAATTCGCAATTCTTAACCATGAAATCGTAACGGCGGGCAGCGGGTTCGGGCAGAACTTTGCATCATCAAAAATGATATAAAACTGCTGTGCAAACCTTTCCCTTTTCCTATTATTTCAACTTCATCGCATTATGAACTGGCAACATGTACTCACTGCCGGCATCACGTTATTTGCCATTATTGATGTGCCGGGCAGCATCCCTTACCTAATGACTTTACGCAAAAGAGAAGGCTGCGTCGATGCTATTAAGGCCACATTCGTTGCTACCGGATTGATGCTTTTGTTTTTGTTCTCGGGCAGCATGGTGCTGGATTTATTCGGCATCTCGATCCATGCCTTTGCCTTGGTGGGCGGCGTCATCATTCTGGCCAGCGCCATCGAACTGATATTTGGCGTGTCGCTTTTTAAGGAGGACAGCGGTGTGCGCGGCGCCAGCTCCATTGTCCCGGTGGCGTTTCCCATGCTGGCCGGAGCAGGCACATTTACCACCATCCTCTCGATGAAAACCTCCTATGAAAGCGGAAGTATCGTTGCAGCAATCCTACTTAACAGCGCCATCATCTTTCTGGCGCTTTCTTCTTTGGGATGGCTGGACAAAAAACTTTCACCTGCTGCCTTTGTCGTGATCCGCAAGGTATTCGGGATTATAGTACTGGCTATCGGCATCCAAATGCTGTATACGCATCTGATTCATGTGACGAACGGAACCGTTTTGATGCAACCGACAGCCGTGAATTTTTAATCGGAAAAGCAAGCATTCAGAACAATTAACCGCACTATTTGAACAATGGAAAATCACCATCACCACCACCATCACTCCGCAATTGCGCCAAAGCAGCAGGAGCGCCATCCGGCACAATCACCCAAAGCGGAGCCCGGGATGCAGGGACATACCGGGCACGGGAATGCCCACAGCGGGCACGACAAACACGCCGGGCATTCGGTCGAAGGGTTTCGCCGCAAATTCTGGCTGTCGCTCGCACTGACAGTGCCCATTCTTCTGCTTTCCGACATGATACAACACCTTCTCGGCTTTCACCTCGATTTTGCGGGACGCAAATGGGTATTGTTCGGCCTTTCGTCGGTGTTGTTCGCTTATGGCAATCAGCCGTTCCTGGCCGGCGCAGTGGCTGAGTTGCGCGACCGGAATCCCGGTATGATGACGCTCATAGCTTTGGCGACCACGGTGGCTTTCACATACAGCGTAGCCGTGACATTCGGCCTGCCGGGAATGGATTTTTACTGGGAACTCGCCACACTTATCGTCGTGATGTTGCTCGGCCACTGGATCGAAATGAAAACCATTTCCGGCGCGTCGCGGGCTTTGGAAATGCTGGTGCGCCTGATGCCTGCCGAAGCCCACGTGGTGCAACCCGACGGTGCAGTGCAGGACCACCCGGTACAACACCTCCAACCCGGCCATGTGGTGCTGGTGAAGGCCAACGAAAAAATACCGGCGGACGGCATAGTGACTGACGGCGAGAGCTTTGTCAACGAATCCATGCTCACCGGCGAGTCACAGCCGGTGGTCAAGGAAAAGGGCGCAAAAGTAATCGCCGGGGCGGTAAACGGCAGCGGCGCTATGAAAATCCGGGTGACAAGTGCCGGGCAGGACAGTTATCTGCAAAAAGTCGTGCGTCTGGTGCAGGAAGCCCAGGCCAGCAAATCCAGAACACAAAACCTGGCCGATCGCGCTGCGCGCTGGCTGACCTATCTCGCCATCGGCGCGGGCTTGTTTACGCTGGGTTACTGGCTCTGGACGGGGCAAACGATGGCTTTTGCATTGGAGCGTATGGTAACCGTGATGGTCATCGCGTGTCCGCATGCGCTGGGATTGGCAATACCGTTGGTGGTAGCCATTTCCACCGCTCTGTCGGCGCAACACGGGTTGCTCATCCGCAACCGCACGGCTTTTGAAAACGCACGCAACATCACCTCCATCGTGTTTGACAAAACCGGTACCCTCACCGAAGGAGCATTCGGCGTGACACGGATAGTGCCGGTTTCGGCACCATACGGCATGCAGGATATCCTGCAGATTGCCGCTTCGCTGGAACAAAACTCCGAGCATCCTATCGCAGAGGGCATTGTCAACCATGCAAAAGAAAAAGGCATGTCGCTTCGGGAAGTCAGCGATTTTCAATCGCTCACGGCACGGGGTATCCGGGGAAAAATCGACGGCAAAGATATCATGGTCGTTAGCCCCAATTATTTGAAAGAAAAGAACATACCGGTACCCGAATCCGCCCTGGCCGACGCCGCCGAAACGGTTGTTTACGTACTGATCGATGGACAAATGGCCGGCTTCATCGCTCTCGCCGACCGGCTGCGCGACACCTCTGCCGAAGCCATTGCCGGTTTTCACCGCGAAGGCATCAAGGTGCTCATGGCAACGGGCGATAACAGGCAGGTGGCCGACAGCGTGAAACGCCAGCTCGGTCTGAACGAGGTCTTCGCCGAAGTGCTCCCGCACGAAAAGGTTGCCATTGTGGAGCAATTGCAGCAACAAGGCGAATTCGTGGCCATGACCGGCGACGGTGTGAACGACGCTCCGGCACTGGCAAAAGCAGATGTGGGTATCGCCGTAGGCTCAGGCACCGATGTGGCCGCCGAAACCGCGGATATTATTCTGGTTAACAGCGATCCGCAGGATATCCTTCGCCTCGTTCGCTTCGGCAAAGCGACATACCGGAAAATGCTGCAAAACCTTTTCTGGGCCACCGCCTACAACCTCGTCACCATTCCGGTAGCTGCTGGTTTGTTCTACCCGCATTTGATGATCTCGCCGGCTTTCGGTGCGGTGCTGATGTCGGTGAGTACCATTGTAGTGGCATTGAATGCGCAATTGTTGCGGCGTAATCTGAATTAGTGATGGTCCCGGAGGGAAAAGCTCATTTTACGAGCACATGATTCAATGAGATTTGTAAAAAACCTGAAAACAATTCAATTGACCAATCTCACAGGCAAGTTTGACTTATATCCTCTTCAGGTTTTAACCGAGCATTACAACTTTACAATTCTCAGTTTCAGAAGTAGCAATGAAATCGGTAAAAGAAATTGAACTTTTTCCCAAACCCGGTAAAAAATACTGGAAAAATTGCCAGCGCGAATGGCGCGAAGAGTTTATTTATTTCTTGCTGGTAGACCGGTTTCACGACAGCGCTGCGCGCAACCCGCTCGCTTTTGCGGAACGGCATTCCGGATTCGGGAGTGTAGAACAATTGGTAAAGAGTTGCGGCGGCACGCTTAAGGGCATTACAGAACACCTTGAGTATATTAAAAACCTGGGTTGTACCGCACTTTGGTTAAGCCCGGTTTTTGAGAACAATACAGATGTTTACCATGGTTACGCCATCCAGAATTACCTGGATGTAGACAAACGCTGGGGCACCAAAGAAGATCTTGAGGCGCTGGTAGATGCAGCACACGAGCTCGATATGCGGGTTTTTCTCGACATTGTGCTGGATCATTCGGGCGACAATTGGTTTTATCCCGACGGAAACGATTATTTTTACTTTGAGGGAGAGCGGTTTCCGTTCGGCGGCTGGCGGTATGAGGACCGCCCCTTGCCGGTCGAACTGCGCAATCCGGAACTGTACAACCGCCAGGGACAAATCCGCAATTTCGATGCTTACCCCGAAACGCGGGACGGCGATTTTTGCAACCTGAAGGCATTTAGAAGCGACAATTCGCCGGAAGCGGAATATGTGAATGATTTGCTGATCAATATTCACTGCTACTGGATCAGGGAAACGGACATAGACGGTTTCCGTTTGGACGCCGTCAAACACATGGATGAAATTTTTATCAGCCGGTTTTGCTCGGCTGTACGGGAGTATGCCTATTCGCTGGGAAAGAAAAATTTCTTCTTTTTCGGAGAACTGATCGGGCCCGATGAAATCAGCACCAACTATTTCGGCCCAAAAACCGCCGTTTCCTTCAACGACAAAAATGTGTATTACGGGCTCGATTCCGTTTTGGATTTTCCGCTCTATGGCGTGCTTTCAGAAGTGATAAAAGGCGTCGCCTCACCGGAAAGACTGATCGAACGCTATTCGGCCCTGCAACGCAATGCCCTGAGCCGGGGCGAATATGGCGAATTCCTCGTAACCTTTGTGGACAACCACGACCAGGTCGGCGAAGATTTCAAACACCGGTTCGGTTACGGCGCCGCTCCGGAGCAAATTATAGCCGCCGTCGGTTTTTTACTTTGCGCCATTGGCATGCCCTGCATCTATTACGGCACAGAACAAGGTCTGGATGGCCATGGCGAAGGCGATTGGACCATCCGGGAGTGCATGTTCGACCCGGGCGACAGGAAAACCAACGTGCACAACCCCCATTCGCTGATCTATCGGTCCATTGCCGCCATTGCCCGTGTCCGGCAAAACAGTCCGGAATTGAAATTCGGGCGGATGTTCATCCGTGAAATTTCCGCCGACGGGCAGCACTTTCACCTCCCGGAGTGCGAAAAATGCACGCTCGCTTTTTCCCGGATACTTTTCAACGATGAAATACTGGTTGTTTATAATTCATCCGTAACGGAATCGAAAGAAGAATACGTGTTGATTGATTTTGAATTGAACGAAAATAAAGCCGCTATGGAATGCTTGTATGGCGGTTTGGGCGCTATTCCAATTAAAGGACACAATGAGCCTTCGCGCAAAATGCGGTATGTGAAACTGGTCTTGCAACCGATGCAATTTGTGATTTTAAAAGCGTCGGTTCCGGTAATATCGGACTAAAATGAAAAACAATGATTGATGCTCTTATCACCTGGTCTTTAAGAAACCGCATCGTCGTTTTGCTGATGGCCGCGGGTGTTGCCGTTTACGGGATTTATACGGTAAGAAATACGCCCGTGGATGCCATTCCCGATTTGTCGGAGAATCAGGTCATCATTTTTACCGAATGGATGGGGCGTAGTCCGCAGATCATGGAGGACCAGGTCACCTATCCGCTTGTGAGTAATTTGCAGGGAATTCCGAAAGTAAAAAACATCCGTGCCAATAGCATGTTCGGGATGAGTTTTGTATTCGTGGTTTTTGAAGATGAGGTGGATATCTATTGGGCGCGAACCCGGGTGCTGGAACGACTGAACTATGCTCAACGACTGCTCCCTGCAGGAATAACACCTACCCTTGGCCCCGACGGGACGGGTTTGGGACATGTCTACTGGTACACACTCGATGCGCCGGGATATGATTTGGGCGAGTTGCGGGCCTTGCAGGATTGGTACATCCGTTTCGCCTTGCAGACCGTGGATGGCGTAAGCGAAATAGCCTCTTTTGGCGGTTTTCAAAAGCAATATCAGGTGGTGGTGGATCCCCTGAAACTCAATTATTACGGCATTACGATAATGGACGTTGCCGAAAAAATAAAGGCTAACAACAACGACGTGGGCGGAAGGAAGTTTGAACAGTCGGACATCGGATACATCGTCCGGGGCTTGGGGTATATCAAAGACATTCGGGAACTAGAAAACATCGCGCTGAAAACCCTCAATTCGATTCCCATAAAAGTTCGCGACGTGGCGGCTGTCCAAATGGGCGGCGAACTCCGCCTGGGTATTGTGGAAGAAAACGGCGAAGGCGAAAAGGTGGGTGGGATCGTCGTGATGCGCTACGGAGAAAATGCAAAAGACGTAATTGACCGCGTGAAAGAAAAACTGAGCGATGTGGAAAAAGGCCTTCCGCCGGGGGTGAAATTCAAGACGGCTTACGACCGCTCGGATTTGATCGAAGCCACCATCGCCACTTTGAAAGAAGCCGTCATCGAGGAAATCGTCGTCGTGTGCATTGTGCTTTTTGTTTTTCTGCTGCACGTGCGAAGCACACTGATCGTTGTCATTACCATTCCCATGTCGGTGCTTGTTTCCTTCATCATGATGAGTTGGTTCGGTATTACTTCCAACATCATGTCACTGGCAGGTATCGCGCTGGCAGTGGGCGACCTGGTGGATGCCGGTATCGTAATGGTTGAAAACGCAATGAAATCGCTGGCAAATGAAACAGAATAACCCGCTTTCCAACGAAGAAAGAGAAGCGCGGATTGAAAAATCATCCAAACTGCTCGGGGGTGCCATCGTGAACTCCATCCTCATCACCCTGGTGTCTTTCAGTCCGATTCTTTTCCTCGCCGGGCAGGAGCACAAATTGTTCTCTCCGCTCGTTTGGACAAAGACGTTTGCCATGGTTGGTTCCGCCTTTGTTGTGGTGTTCCTCGTTCCGGTGCTGATGGTCATACTGTTGAAAGGGAAAGTGCGCTCCGAAAGCCGGCACCCTGTCTCCCGTTTTTTCAAATGGCTGTATTCTCCTGTCATCATTTTGTGTTTAAAGTGGAAAAAAACAACCATCGCATTGAGCCTGATGCTGGTACTGGGCAGTATTCCGCTGATCCTGAATCTCGGTACGGAGTTCATGCCCCCGCTCGATGAAGGTTCGATCCTGTTTATGCCGGTCACACTGCCCAGCGTTTCCAACTCCGAAATCAAGAGGATCATGCAGGTACAGGACAAAATCATCAAAGATTTTCCCGAGGTAGAGAATGTGCTCGGTAAAGCAGGCAGGGCGAACACTGCCACCGATAACGCACCGATGAGCATGATCGAAACAATAATTTTGCTCAAACCGCAATCGCAGTGGCGCGAGGGGATGACAAAAAACGACATCATTGACCAACTCAACGCCAGACTGCAAATCCCGGGCGTGGTGAACGGCTGGACGCAACCTATCATCAACCGTATCAATATGCTGTCCACAGGGATACGAACGGACGTCGGCGTAAAAATTTATGGACAGAACCTCGATACCATCAACAGGCTGGCGCAGCAGTTCAGGATAGAATTGCAGGGCGTGGACGGCGTGAAAGATTTGTATGCCGAGCCGATTACCGGCGGCATGTACGTTGATATTGTTATCAAAAAGGATGAAATCGGGCGGTATGGTCTGACGGTCGACGATGTGAATATGTTCATCGAAACGGCTCTGGGTGGCGTGAATGTCACGACCACGATAGAAGGACGCCGGCGTTTTTTTGTGAACGTTCGCTTCGCGCAGGATTTCAGGGATAAAGCAGAAAAATTGAAGCGGATGCAAATGCAAACCAGGGAGTACGGCCCCATTCCGCTTTCGGCAGTGGCAGATATAAATGTTTCTGACGGACCGCCCATGATCAATTCCGAAAACGCCCTGCTACGTGGAACGCTGTTGTTCAATGTGCGCGACCGCGATTTGGGAAGCACGGTGGCCGATGCGAAAAAGAAACTGGAAGCGGCGGTACAAAAACTCCCGAAAGGATACTTCCTGGAATGGAGCGGCCAATACGAGAACCAGGTGCGCGCGAATGAGCGTTTGAAAATCATCATGCCAGTTGTGCTGGTCATCATCATGATGATCTTGTATTTCACTTTCCATTCTTTTCGTGAAACACTGATTGTGCTTACCGGTATTCCCGTCGCACTGGTTGGCGGAGCGTATTCGCTTCATTTTTTTGAGGTGAATTTTTCGGTCGCGGTGGCCGTAGGGTTCATCGCCCTGTTTGGCGTGGCGGTGGAAACGGGTATCCTGATGCTCGTTTATATGAACAACTCGCTGTACGATAAGTCAACCAAACTGAAAACAGCAAACAAACCCTTCACCAGGCAGGATGTCGAAGACGCTGTTTACGATGGCGCTGTGCTGCGTTTACGACCCAAACTAATGACAGTGCTGGTAGATATTCTGGGCTTGCTGCCCGTGCTGCTGGCTACGGGGACGGGAAGCGACGTGATGAAACCCATTGTTATTCCCTTCGTGTTCGGTCTGATTACCTCCACGCTTTTTGTACTGATTGTGCTGCCGGTGCTGTTCGCCATTGTAAGGGAATACGAATTGAGAAAAACCGGAACGCTGAAACTCGTTCAATTCAACGATTGAGATGAAGAACAGATATAAAATCATCATTGCCTTGCTGCTTGCAGCCTTCGAATCCGGTGGGCAAACTCCGCTTTCCCTCGACAGCATTCTAACCCGCATCGAGGCCGCGCACCCGCGGCTGAAAGGCGCCGGTGCGCGTGTGCGCGAACTCGACACTTATGCGCAAGGCGCCATCACCATGCCCGCGCCACGTGTCGGTGGCGGCTTTTTTATGACACCTTACAATACGAAGCGGTGGAGCGAAGGCATGGGCTCATTGATGGTCACCGGCGAGCAGATGTTCCCCAACCGCAAAATGCAAAAGGCGGAGCAGCGCTACATGGGCGCCATGTCGGGCATGGAAGTCGCCGAGCAGGGGGTGATGCGAAATAGGTTGTTTGTGGAGGCGAAAACCGCATATTACAACTGGGTAGTGCTGGAAAAGAAAATTGCCGTTCTCGAAGAGAGCAAAACCGCTCTGCGCCTGCTCATCGAAAGCGCCGAACAGCGATTCCAGTACAACCGCGAAAAACTCGGCAGCATTTATAAAGCCCAAACCGAATTGGCTAACCTCGAACGGATGCAAGCCATGTACGCGGGTGAAATCCGCCAGCAGCGCGCCATGCTGAATGCGCTGATGCAACGCGACCCTCCGACCGGTTTCGGGGTTGATACCGCCGCCTGGCGATTGCAGCCCATTCCTGTGTTGCCGGATACTTCACGGATCGCCACACGCAGCGATTTTCGCGCCATCGAACAAAGCCTTCGCATTGCCCGTCTCGAACAGGAATGGCAACGCTCGAAACTGAAACCCGAATACGGCCTGCGCTACGACCACATGTTCGCCTTTGGAGGAACGCCCTGGCAATTTACGCTGATGGGTATGGTCACTGTCCCGATCGCGCCGTGGGCCAACAAAGATGTCAAAGCCCGCATCGAGGGAATTGATCACCGGCTTGAAGCTTTCGAATGGCAAAAAGCCGACTTCGTCAATCAAATCCGGGGTAATCTCGCCGACCGCCTCGTGATGATGCAGACCTTGCAGGAACAAATAGACCGATACGAACGCGACATCATCCCCAACCAGCGCAAACGCTTCCAGAGTACCCTGCTGGCTTGGGAACAAAATACCGACGAACTTTTTATGACCCTCGATGCCTGGCTGGAACTCAAAATGAGCCGCCTGAGCCAACTCGATCTTCTGCAACAACTCCTGCTCGCCCGCACCGACTATGAAAAAGAACTGGAACAAAGGTAAACTAACGGTCTTTGCATGGCTCGTGTTTGCCCTGACCGTTGTAGCCTGCCGGCAAAAAAACGCCGGGCATGAGGGCCACTTCCCACAAGAAAAGACCGGCCATGAAGGCCACGCCGCAGAAGAGAAGGCCGTTTACACTTGCCCGATGCACCCGGAAATCCTGCGCGATGCACCGGGTAGTTGCCCTATATGCGGTATGGACCTGGTCAAAAAAGAAAGTGACCACACAGTCCACGCCGCTGAACCGGATAGCAGCGACATTCTTTTGAAGCCTACCTATGAATATGTACTAAGTGCCACCGCGACCTTCCACCCGGAACAAAAATCTTTTTCCATAAACATCGAAGTACCCGGTTACCTGGCCTACGATGCCCGAAAGGTCAATGCAGTATCGGCGCGCTATGGCGGCCGCATCGAGCGGCTTTATGTTCGCTACCTCTTTCAGCCCGTTCAAAAAGGACAAAGGCTGCTCGATATTTACAGCCCCGGGATTGTCACGGCGCAGCAGGAATTGATTTTTTTGAAAGAAAATGACCCGGGCAACGCGACCCTGCTCGAAAACGCCCGCCGCCGCCTCTCTCTGCTCGGTATGACGGACAAACAAATCAGCGATGTGGAAACCAGTCGAAAACCGCTCCTTTCGCTGCCGGTGTACAGCTCCTACGCCGGTTTGATCGTAGAAAACCCCGGCGCAGGCCCGGCCCCAACCATGCCTGGCGGCGGCATGAACGATGATAAGTCTACACAAAAAACCTCTCCTTCTCCCCCCTCCACCGCTACTTCCGCCGAACTTTCCCTGAAAGAAGGTATGTACGTCCAGCCCGGTCAAAGGCTTTTCGGTTTGCAAAGTCTGGCGACCGTGTGGGCGATACTCGAATTTTACCCCTCCGCCGTGCAGTCGTTAAAGGTCGGCCAGGCAGTGGAATTGCACATCGAATCGCTTGCCGAACCGCTCCAGGGAAAAATAAATTACATCGAACCTTTGTACGCCTCCGGAGGCAAAAACCTTCGGGCAAGGGTGTACCTGCCCAATCCCGGCAACAGGCTCAAACCCGGCACCTTGCTTACCGCCACCGTGCAAACCGGTAACAAGTCCGCCCTATGGATTCCGGCATCGGCGGCAATTGATCTGGGGCAAAACAAAATCGCTTTTGTAAAAACAGCGGAAGGCTTTCGTTCGCAGAAAATCAGTACAGGGCAGCGTTCCGGCCAAATGCTGGAAGTGACGGCGGGACTTTCACCCGACAATGAAATCGCAGAAAACGCGCAGTTGCTCATGGACAGCGAGAGTTTTGTCAAAACACAATAATTGACAATGAATACTTTGAAAATAATGAACGCAATGATGGTTACCAAACTTTCGAAGTTTAGTAACCGCGGTCTGTTCGTCGCAACCCTTTTATTGGTCGCCTGCGGCAAACCTGCCCCGGCTCCGGTGGAAGAGAATGTGTACTACACCTGTTCCATGGACCCGCAGGTGGTAGAACAAAAACCCGGCCCTTGCCCGATCTGCAAAATGCCTTTGGTTCGGGTAGCAATTGCCCCCGATAAAAAAGAGAACGAGGTAAAACTCAGCGCCGAGCAAATCCGGCTCGCCAACATACAGACCGACACCGTGCGATTGCAAGCACTGGGCGAAGAAATCTCTCTCGCTGCGACGCTGCGTGAAAACCAAAACGGTATCAACACCGTGACCGCAAGGCTCAGCGGCAGACTCGAACGCCTATTCGTGCGCAATGCAGGTGAATATGTACGAGCAGGGCAGGCCGTTTTTGTCCTGTACAGCGAAGAACTTGCCGCCGCACAGCAAGATTATTTGCTGGCATTGAAGAGCAAAAATCGCTATGGAAGCAGCGACCTTGATTTTGCCCGCATAGCGGAGGCTGCCCGCAACAAACTGTTGCTCTGGGGCATGACCGAGGTACAATTGCAGGAACTCGAACAGTCCGGCACACCTCAAAATACGGTAACGTACTATAGCTGCTATTCAGGTTATGTCATGGAAAGTCCGAAAGAAGAGGGCAGTTATGTGGCGGAAGGTTCGGCGGTGTTGAAACTCGCCGACCTGCGCACGCTATGGGCCGAAGCGCAACTTTATATCAGTGATTTGCCTTTCCTTGCCCAGACCCGCGAGGCATCCGTCACTTTTCCGTACTATCCTGGCCGCATCCTCAGCGGCAAAGTCAGTTTTGTCAATCCCAACCTCGAAGCAGCCTCCAAAATCGTACTCGTGCGCGTGGAAATATCCAACCCGGGTGGTGAATATCAGCCGGGCATGCAGGCTTGGATCACTCTGAAAGGCAAAACCCGCCGGACGCTCGCTGTACCGACCAACGCACTCATACGGGAAAGTCGCGGCGTTACTGTCTGGATAAAAAATACAAACGGGGGCTTCGAAAGCCGTATGGTGCGCATCGGAATGGCCAATGAGGATTACACCGAAATTGTCGAGGGTCTTCAAACCGGTGAATCAGTGGTTGTATCCGGGGCCTATCTGTTGCACAGCGAATATATTTTCAGGAAAGGGACGGACCCGATGGCCGGGCACCAAATGTGAGGGCGGGCAATTATGCCTGAAAACCAATGAATTACATCTGTTACATTAAATTTTATCTTTTGATGAAAAGCGGGCGGTTGTGTGACAATAGTTACCGAGAAGACATGATTTATTGCTATACATTTGAAGCAATCATTCACACATTAAATTCTTTAATCATGAAAAATATCTTTTTAAAATCGTTCCTGATGACGGCGGTGGTACTGGGTACCATGTCATTTCTCGCTAGTTGCGGGAAGGACGACGAATTCACACGCCGGAATATACTCCAGGTAAATGTGGCCGATGGTTATACTGCGGTAAATCTTGCCGATTGCCAGTACAATCTCGACAACATGCCGTTGGGAAATCTCAGCGATGCTGAAAAAAACAGCATCCTGTTTATGCGCGAAGAGGAAAAGTTAGCGAGGGATGCGAATCTGAAGTTTTATGAAAAGTGGAACCTGAATGTTTTTGACAATATTTCGGAGAGCGAACAGACGCACATGGATGCTATGCTGCAACTCATTGAAAAGTATAATTTGACGGATCCCGTGGGCAATAAGGGCGTGGGTGTTTTTACCAATGACAGTTTGCAGTCGCTTTACAACCTGCTGTTGTCACAAGGTGAATCCAGCCTCGTGGATGCGTTAAAAGCGGGAGCCTTGATAGAAGAGGTGGACATTTTCGACCTGAAATATGCATTAGACAATTTCGTTGACAATCAAGATATTGAAATGGTGTACGAAAACCTGTACAAAGCTTCGCGAAACCACCTTCGGGCTTTTGTCAAAAATTTGAAAAACAGGGGGATAGATTATGTGCCGCAGAAACTCACGCAGGCGGAATTCGACGAAATTATCAACGGTAACTGGGAAACGGGCAACTGACACGCAATTGAAGTTTAACAAGGCAACGGAGCAGCCCGTATGATTTTCCGATGGCTGCTCCGTCGCGGTACAATTTTTCACATTTTAATTTTTTTTGTTATGAAAACTTTCCGAATGTTCGCATGGGCAGCAATGTTCACCATTCTGCTCCCTTTAACCGGCACAGCGCAACGCGGTAGCGGGGGTTGGTGCACCAAAAACAATTACAGTAGAATTTTCGATCCCAAGACCATTGTGGAAGTAAAAGGAGCGGTCGCCAGCGTCGAAAAGATCACTCCGGAAACGGGCATGTCGGCCGGTATTCACCTGATGGTGAAAACCGAAAAAAGCGAGCAAATATCCGTTCACCTCGGCCCGGCATGGTACCTCGACAATCAGGAAATACAATTTGCTGCCGGCGATGCCGTCGTCGTGAAAGGCTCCAGAGTCACTTATCAGAACGCCCCGGCCATCATAGCCATGACGGTAGGAAAAGGCGACCAGGTCTTAACACTCCGCGACAAAAAAGGCAACCCCGGCTGGAATGGCTGGAGGCAGGGCAAAGGCGGCGGAAGAGGGCGCGGAAGAAATTGATCATTTCACCCACTGCCCGTTCTTCATCTTAAAGGCCGATGCGCGCACTTTCAGTATATTCGTCAGCGGATTATCGCTGAGCACGAGGAAACTGGCTTCATACCCTTCTTCGATCCTGCCGATCTTGCGTTTCGGGAAAATGGCGCGCGGTGTGTTTTCACACAATACCTTTAAGGTGTTGCGTGCATCGAGATTGCCGAGGATGTGCCAGTAGTTGAGTTCGGCCCGGCCGGTGCGCTGCGGGTCGTCGGAGCCGAGCACGACATTGACGTTGTTGTCGAACAGGCGTTGCAGCGCTTTGGCGTGAAACTCCTGCACTGCGGGGCGCGGGGCGGCGGATTGCGCGTGGGAAAAGAGGGTGATCACTGCCGTTTTTTTCTTGGCCAATTGTTTCAGATCCGCATCGGTCAGTTCAAATTTTTTCGAATCGCCGGTTCCGTCCCAATTATGGCCGGGAAGATTGGCAAAGCCGTCCACGCCGAGTTTGAGACCGAGGCGCACGTCATCGGGTGTCGCCACGTGGACCCAAACCTGCAATTTAGCCTTGTGCGCTTTTTTGACGATGGCTTTTGCCATATCGGCGGTCAGGCCTTTGTTTTCTTTGCCGCCGCTGTTTTGCGCATCGAGCAGGTAAATTGAGATAGCGCCGGGTTTTTGACCAATTATTTTGGGCCACGCTTTGTTCAGCGAGTCTTTGTTGTCAATAAACCAGTAGCCGTTGCCCAGCATTTTGCGCTGTTGCTTGATAAAGTCGTACCGCTGCGCGATCATTTCCGGCGTGCGGATGCCCTGTGCGGGCGCTTCGTACTTGACGAACGGATAACCGAGGTTGCAGGTGAGACCGCCATTGGCAAAAACAGCGTCGGGTGCGCCTGCTTTATTCAACAGGGGTTGCACCTTGCTGCGACCTTCCTGGGTGTGCGAGAGCATTTGCAGGTAAAAAGTACCTTCCTCAGCGTAAAGGTTGATCACTTTGGATGCCGAAGGATTGTCGGTCACACTCGAACAAAAAGCGTCGCCCATTGGAGGCGTCACATAGCGGCCCAGCAGGTCAACCACCGAGTCCACTCTGGCCGGCGCTTTCCGGCTCAGAACACCATTGGCGACGTACCAGGTGCCAGGCGTGAAATCTTTGCCATTGTACCAGTTGCCGTTTTTGAGTTCGTAAGTGCGGGAGGGCGTCTGGGCAAGCGCAGCGAAGGAGGTAAGGGTTAAAACAAGGCAGGGTAAAAGTGTTCTTTTCATGGAAATAAGATTGGACGTTGGACCTTGGATTTACGGACGTTGGACTTTCATTGGAAAGGGGCAAAAATAGCAGCGCTTCCGGCATTCGCCTGCGGGTTAACAAACTGTTCAGGACACAGCAGCCCTATCTCGGCTGCAGTTGTTGCGCCATTTCCAGATCATGCTGCGCTTTATCCGTTTGACCGAGTTGGGAATATATCGCGCCCCGTGTCTGGTAAGCGCGCGGGTATTTCGAATTGATGCCCAGTGCTTTGTTCGCGTCGTCCAATGCCGCTGTGAGGTTCCCTTTTTGCAGGAATGCATTGGCGCGGTTCGTAAGGATCATGGGTTGCACATTCGCCGCAGCGATTTTTAAAGCAGTTGAATAGTCGGAAATGGCTTCGTCCAACCGGGCGGCGGTGTAATGCAACAGACCGCGGTTGACCAGCGCTTCCACGTAGTTCGGATTCTGTTCGATGGCCTTCCCGTAGTCGCGGACGGCATTGGTAGCATCGCCGGTCTTTTCGTGCGCGACGGCACGGAAATAGTAGGCCTCCGGCGACCGGGGCTCCAGCTCGAGGCTGCGCGTCAGGTCGGGAATGGCCTCCTGCGGCCGGTTGAGCATGACGAGGCACTTGCCGCGGTTGAGAAAGAGTTTGGGCGTAACAATCCCGCCTTCGATGGCTTTGTTGAAATCGTCGAATGCCTGCGGGATTTGCCGCAATTGAAAATAGGCTTGCCCCCTGCCGTTATATGCTTCCACGACGTCGGGATCGTATTTGAGTGCCTCCGAATAATGGCGCACGGCGCCCTGGAAATCGAGGCTGATAAGTTGGTTGTAGCCTAAGTTACATTGGCAAAGCGAGGATTCCGGCGTCTTTTCCGTGCAATTGCTGAACAAGGCCACGCCGTCTTTCCACACTGCCGTTTGACGAAATGCGAGGAAGCCGAATCCGGCTGCCAAAACGGCCAGAATGCCGTTGCGGACTTGTAATTTTAATTTTTCCAGCAACACAGCCGCGAGGAAAAACAAACCCGCACAGGATAAGTAAACATAGCGGTCAGAGCGCAATTCGAAACTTCCCACCGTGCGGAAAGGAAGCATCACTGCCAGCGGCAGCAGGTACAGCGCCAAACCCAGCAACAGATCGCGCTGATCGCGCCATTTTTTCCAGATCAAAAATCCCAAAACAAGCAAGGCGGCGGGCGCTGCGTAGTAGGTCCAGTCCCACACACCGTTCATTTTTACGAAAGGGTAGGAGACCGAGTATCCGAAAGGCAGGAGCAGTTTCACCGGGTAGAACAGGATCGTCTGGCACACCATGAAAAAACGATCCGCGAATGAAAAAACCACCGACGCCGCCTCGATGTCGTGCCCTTCCTGCTCGCGGGTGACGAAAGTGTAAATCCCGAAAAGTAAAGCCGAAGCAAAATAGGGGATTTTACTCAGCCAAAATTTTCCCAATTGGTTTTTATTCAAATAAAGATCAACCGCCACCAGCACCAGGGGCAGCGTCACGGCGGCTGATTTGGACAAACAAGCGGCGATAAAAGCCGCAAGGGAGAGGGCGATCCAGAGAAGGGCAGGGGAGCGCCGCCATTGCAGATAAGCGAGCAAGCTCAGCAGATAAAACGTTGAGAACAAGACCGTACTGAGCGCCGCTGCCCAACTGACGGCTTCTACCTGCATGGGGTGTACGGCAAACAGCAATGCGGCAAAAAACGCCGCCCGATTTTTACCGGTGAGCCGGTTCAGGAAGGTGAACACCAAAATGGCGTTCAGTGCGTGAAGCGCCAGGCCCAGCAAATGATACCCCCAGGCTTCCTGCCCTGAAATAGCGCTGCCCAGCCAGTAAGCCAGCCAGGTAAACGGCGCGTACATGCCGAGGTTTTGGCCCGTAAAAAACTTAGAAAAGGAAGGGTTTTTCAGGGCGCTGTTGTAAAGGATAGCCTTGTCGTCGTCGAAAAAAACGAAACCATTGCTGATGGAAGTTGCGTAAACGGCAACGGCAGCCAGGACCAGGACGATTTGGGGGAGCCAGGGGCGGTCGAAAAAGGAGGTTTCGGAAGAAATGGGCGGCGAGGCAACTGCCGCTTCCTGTTCGGCGGGTCTGGATACTACTCTTTTATGTTTTTTTGACATAACGCTTCAAGTCTTTGCCGGTATAAGGTCGGGGCTTACTTTTCACCGGGTTTCCTCGGCGTATTCGGGTCTTCATAGTCTATCTTCCCGCCCCACATGCGCATCTGGCTGAGCACCCATTGCTGGCGCTCGCGCACCACGCCGGAAGGTTTTTCCACCTTGCGCACGATGGGATTCGGCAAAACGGAAGCGAGCAAAGCCGATTCCTGTCGGTTGAGTTGTCGGGCGGTCTTGCCAAAAAAGTGCTTTGCTGCCGCTTCGGCGCCATAAATGCCGTCGCCGAACTCGATGCTGTTGAGGTAGACGGTCATGATGCGTTTTTTACTCCAGGTCACTTCGATGAGAAAAGTGAAATATACTTCCAGTCCTTTGCGGAGCCACGAACGACCCGGCCAGAGGAACACATTTTTGGCGGTTTGCTGGCTGATGGTGCTGGCGCCCCGTTTGCGCTTATGTGTCTTGTTGTAAGAGTATGCTTTCTCAATCGCCTCGAAATCGAAGCCTTCGTGTTCGAGAAATTCCTGGTCTTCCGAGCAGACAACGGCCAGTTGCAGGTGCGGCGAGAGTTCGCGGAACGGCACCCAGTCGTGGCGCATCCGCAGCTCGCGCTGAGGATCCCACGCCTGTTGCCAGCAACGGATCACCATCAGCGGGGTGAGCGGTACGGGCACAATGGCGTACAGCAGCGTAAAGCCGATGGTCAGTCCGAAAAACCACAACGTCAGCCGGATGACGAGGCGGCGGAAATAGGTACCCCACAAGAGCTTACCGTTCTCGTCCCGGGGAATGGAACGGTACCAGCGGCGGAGGGTTCGGGCAAAGAAGTTCACGTGCGAAAGTGGCGGTTTGGCGGGCAAAAGTAAACAATATGATCTTATCAGAGCCGCACCACTTTCCCGCTCTTCGCCCAGCCCTTTCCTCTCAACTCATATAGGTAGGTTCCCACTGCCAATCCGCTTAAATCCACCTTACCGTTTTCACCCTGCAGATGAGACTGCCGCACCAATTTCCCTTTCTGATCGAACAAGCGGATATCAACCTTTTCACCGCTTGCACCGGTGATCTGAAACGCCGCGAAATCCGATGCCGGATTGGGCCACACCCGCACGTCGGGCGATCTTTCCGGCTCGACCGTACCCACATCCGGTTTAAAATTGGCTGTGAACAAGCCGATTCCATGTGAAGCAGCTACCACGAGGCCGTCGGAAGCGCGCGTTTCGACGAATGGTACCACTGCTCTGCCGATGAGACCGGGCGCTTCGAGCACCCATTGAGTGCCGGGTTGGGATGGCACGCCAGGCTGGGAAGCGTGCAGTTTGAGGCTGTCGGCGCTGTACAAACCGACGCTGGTACCGCAAAAATACTTGCGGGAGCCGTCGGGGAAGGGCAGGATACTGAGCCATCGGATGGAAGGAGCATTCCCGCTGCCCGAAACGTTCGCTTCGAGGTTGCCGGCCACTTTCTGCCAGTTTTGTCCGCCGTTCAGGCTCCGGTAAATGCTGTAAACGCTGTAGTTGGAATACACCACTACCACGTGGTCGGCATTGTCCGGATCAATGGCGATGCAGTTGATATAGCCGGCGGAACCGCTCAGCGGAGAAGTCAGCTGGGTCAGGGCCGGCGCTCCGCTGTTGGCATTGTCCACCCGGAATATCTTGTTGCGGCTGGTGCCGAGATAGACCCTGTTTGCGGGATTGGACTGAGAAACGGCGATGGCCGAAAACACGTGTACGCCATTGTTGTCATTGAATTGGGTCAGGGTGTCCGGGAAAAGGGTCCAGCCCGTGGCGATGCTGTCCCATTCGTTGTTCAGCGGAATGGAGCCGAGTTGGTCCTGCCGGTATAGCCGGTCGCCTGCGGGCAGGTAGAGAATATCCGCATCGTTCGGGTCGAGTGCCAAAGGATTGATGAACAGGTAGTCGCTTTTGACCCTGCCGACCGGGTCAATGCGCTGGTAGGCCAGCACATTGCCGTCGTCGTCAAGTTTACATTTCGCAACACGGCCCTGTTGGATGGAAAGGATGTAAAAATCTTTGTTCGGCGCGACGGCTCCGTACGCGCCGTCGCCATTCACCGTTTGTTTCCATATAGCCGTTTGCTCACTGCTGTTCACGAAGAAATTGCCGTTGTCCTGCAAACCGCCGATGATGGTGGGGTCGTCGGGCGCGTTTTTGTCAATGATGGCCGTGTAAAATTGCGAGGTGTGATAGCCGCGGTTGAGCGCGGTCCAGGTCACTGTCGCCGCGTTGCAATCCTCCGTGCGGTGCAGGCCGCCGTCGCTGGCCGAGAGCATGACATTCGCATTGGAAGGCAGGAACAGGAGGTCATGTATGTCGGGGTGATGGTTGGGATACAATTCAAAATACGGCAGGTAAGTACCGGGTTTGTATCCACCTATATGCGTTGTGTTGTTTGCGGTGGCAAAACCGTCCGTCGAGCGGTAGATGTTCGTGCCGCCCACAAATACGTGGTTGGTGCCGGGTTGCACCCTGACCACGAGGTCGTAACCGCCCTGGGCGGCAAAGCGGTCGAACTCGGTGCCGGTAGCCGGCAGGTTGAGCGAGCGGTCTTCCCAACTGCCGCCTGCGCCGGAGCCGTTGCCGCTCAGGTAGTTGTATTTCCAGAGGCTCGTCCAGTCGTCGCTGTCTATGTAGTTGTTGTAATGCCCCGAACCCGGCGTGAAACCGAGAAAATATACCTCGTTTTCGTCGTTCGGATTGATGCCGATCACGATGCGGTCGTATGTGGCGGGGAAATTAGCGGGTGTGATGTCCGTCCAACTGGTGCCGTTGGTGCTACGCCAGATGCCCTTTTGCGGGCCATCGCTGCTGAGGGTAGCATACAACACGCCGGTAGAACTGATGGCTACGTCGGTAAAATAGGACCAGTCATCATTAATGCCGCTGCCGCGCACCCGCGTCCAGGTATTGCCGCCGTTTGCGCTCCGGTAAATCGCTGCTATAGTGGCCATATACACCACGTCTTGTGTGTCTACCGGACTTGTAATGACGCGCCAACCGGTTTGATACAATGTGCTCAGGCCCTGTTGGGTTCCTCCGGCAGTAGAGCTGACCGGCGACCAGGTTTCCCCGTTGTCCGTGCTTTTAAAAAGGCCGTCTCCAAGATAAAATGCGGCGCCGCCGCTGGCCGATGTGCCGTACACTTCTCCCGAAAGATAGTACCAGGTGTCCGTATGACCGGGGCGCGTGTCCTGCGCCACGCTCACACAGCCAGGGTGCGCGTCGAGCGGCGTTTTGCGCGCCCAGGTTTGGCCGCCGTCCTCACTCAGCCAGATACCGCCCGAAACGCCGCCGGCGAGGATGCGGTTCTCGTCGTTCACGTCGAGCGCCAGGGCGCGGGTGCGCCCGCCGACGTTCCAGGGGCCGCGCGACTCCCAGTCAGGACCGGAGCGGTCGGATGCCGCTACCGGTATGTCTTGGGCAAAATAGCGCTCGAGAAATTTAATACCCGCCGGGATTTCGCCGGTAGCGGGATCGGCGAGGTACATGCGCTCCCAGGCGCGGCGAAGTTCCTTGTTCTCTTCATTGGCCCCGCCGGGAATAGTGAGGCTGCCGGAGACCGGTTTTTCGTTGTGTTTCAATAAATAAAAGCCGCAAACGGCAATAACGAATGCTGTAATGACGGGTACCAATTTTTTCATGGAAAACTTTTTAGGCGGGAAAGGTAGAAAACGCCCATGTGTTTTTGAGCGCGAAGCATACTTTTGTCAAATGCGATCGTAAACTGCGCTGTAAAAACCAAATCTGATTATTCGTGTTATAATCTTTAAATTTAAAACATTAAAATCATGTCTGTCCGGATCATTCCAAAAGAACAACAAGGCTACGGCGCTTTCAACGGCGGCGAAATTGTTGAAAATAAACCCATCGGCTTCCCGCAGGATCACTCGAGCGTACGGCCTTATTCCAACCTGTTTTACTGGGCCCACGCCCGCGCTGTGACCGACAGCACCATCGGGCTGCACCCGCACCAGGGCTTCGAGATATGCTCTTTTGTCCTGAAAGGCGAAATCCGCCACTATGACACCAAACTCAAGGAATGGCGCCCCCTGAAAGCCGGCGACGTGCAGATCATACGCGCCGGCAACGGCATCAGCCATTCCGAGTGGATGGGCAAGGACGGCGAAATGTTCCAGATATGGTTCGACCCCGACCTGACCAGAACGCTGGAGCAGCCGGCCAGTTACGACGACTACCGTGCAGTCGATTTTCCTGTAAAAACGGAAAACGGCACGACGGTGAAAACCCTCGCCGGCCCGGGCAGCCCGTTCCGCATGGACACGCCGGGGGTGGAGGTGTTTCAAATTGAACTGACAAAAGGAGGCTACGCCATGAACACCGAACCGGGTAAAATCTATTCGGCTTATGTGATCGAAGGTGAAGTGTCATTCAACGGAGAAGCCGCCAAACAGTCTGATTTTGTGCAAATTACGGAGGCCGAAGAGATAGAGATGAAGTCATCCGGCGGCGCGACCGTATTCGTCATCGCCTCGCCCGTGACACCGGGTTACCGGACATACGGACAGTTGAGAAGGGTGGGGTAAGGTGGAAATTGGAAATTAGGAAATTAGGAAATTAGGAAATTAGGAAATTAGGAAATTAGGAAATTAGGAAATTAGGAAATTAGGAAATTAGGAAATTAGGAAATTGAAGCTAACTGTAAAAATTTCCAATTTCCAATTTCCAATTTCCAATTTCCAATTAAAGCCCCATCGCTTTCAAAAACTCCTCACTGCCCGGCTTTACTTTGGAAGCAAAAAAATGGGTGAGCGTCCCGTTTTCGTCGAGGACGTACTTGCAAAAATTCCATGAGGGTTCCTGGTTGTTCCAGCCGTTTTGGGCCGGGTCGGTCAGCCATTGGTAGACGGGCGATTTGGCGGCGCCTTTCACCGCTACTTTTTCAAACATGGGGAACGTAACGCCGTAGTTTTTCTGGCAAAAACCTTTGATCTGCTCCGCCGAACCCGGTTCCTGGCCGCCGAAGTCGTTACAGGGAAATCCCAGCACCACGACATCGTCTTTGTTTTCCTCGTAAAACTTCTGCCAGTCGGCATATTGCGGCGTGTAGCCGCACTCCGAAGCAGTATTCAGCACGATGATCTTTTTGCCGCGGTATTGCTCGAAAGAGACGGGTTGGCCGTCCAATGAATTGACGGTGAAGCTGTAGAACGATGTTTTGGTGGAATCTGCGACGGGTGTTTGCATGGGACGGGTCAGGACTTTATTGGATTGAACGGAGTATACGGTGAAAGCCGCTGCGCCTGTGAGCAACAGCGCGCCTGCCAACAGAATAAATGTTTTACGCATGGATGTACTGTTTTACTGCCAAACAAGCAAGCGAACAAAGTGTTCGCGGGCGAACACGAATCGCGTTTTTCAAACGTTTTGCCTCAAACAACTTCCATTATGAAAAAACATCTTCTCCTCCATCTTTTCCTCGGCTTTGCCCTTGTTTTAAACGCGCAAAACCTGTCCGTCAAAACCGTTACCATTTTTAAGAACGGAAAATCGCTGATTTCGAAATCCGGCAAGGTTCCCGTCAGCAACAGCCGTTATTCCATGACCGAACTTCCGGCTGCCTTGTTCGGGACCTATTGGGTCACCGGCGCTGAAGTGGCGTCGGTTTTTGCGGCCCTGGATTCGGTAGATGCCGCCGACTCCTACCTCAGCACAGCCGATGTGCTGCGCAAAAACCTGGGCAAACAGGTTGTTCTTTATCTCCATGTGCCCAATCAGGCCAACGATATGGTCGTCATCGGCACCGTCGAGCGGATTTTCAACGACAGAGAATTTGGTCAGGAATCCCTCCTTGTAAAAGTCAAAGACGGCGGCTGGGCGACCGTTAACGTCAGCCAGATCCGGCGCTACGATTTTTTGGAAATGCCCGACATGAATATTACGGCCAAAAAAGCGCGGAAGCACCTTGATTTGAATTTTAAAACCGCCAAAACCGAACTGGAGATCGGTCTGTCGTACCTGGTGAACAAACTTGGCTGGATGCCCGTCTACCGGCTCGAACTAAACGACAAAACCAAAGGCCGCCTGTCGTTGCGTGCCGAAATCGCCAACGACGCGGAAGACCTGGGCGATGCGGAACTGCGCCTCGCAGTCGGTATTCCCAATTTTGCCTTCGCGACGAGGTTATCGCAATTGGTTGATTTTGGCCGCGAGGTCTCTCCGCAAGACTATGGATATCGCGGAAATTTATTCAACCCGTCTTCCAATGCGTACCAGGTTTCGTTAGACGCGGAAACCTACGAAGAGCGTGTGGTAGTGTCCACCGAAGAACAGGTAGATGGCTCGCAGGCAGAGGATTTTTATTTTTATACAATCCGTCCCGGCAATTTTCCCAAAAACAGCCGGTATCAGCACCCGGTTTTTGAGACGGATATCCAACCTTCGCATTTTTTCGAATGTACCCTGCCCACTACTTCTGCAAAGCGCAAGGGTTATTACCAGGAGCCAGGCAGAAACGGTATAGAGGAGAAGATACCGGTGACGCACTACGTCGAGTTCAAAAACACCACCACTTATCCCTGGACGACAGGCGCCGCCAACCTGCTCTCGCAAAGCGCGGCTGGCCTGCAACCTTTGAGTCAGGATATGCTTCCTTACACCGCTCCCGGCGCCACCTGCAAAGTAAAAATCGCGCAAACGCCCGAGATCAAAGTGACCCACGGGGAAGGTGATGTGGATCGCCAGGAAAATGCCAAGAAGTTTTTCAGTACGACGTACGACAAAGTGAAAATAGAGGCGCAGGTATTGGCCGTCAATTACAAAACCGAGCCGGTGAAGCTCAAGATATGCCGCGATATAGAAGGTACGCCGCTGTCATCCGAACAAAAATGGACGACCAGGCAGGAGCAGGCCACGCTCCGGGTCAACCCCTCCCACTCGCTCGAATGGGTGATCGAACTAAAACCCGGCGAGGAGCGGAAGTGGATGTATTCGTATGAGGTGTTTGTGAATATGTAATTACCCTTCCGACGTAAACGAAAACCTGATTTTCGGAAAATTCTCCTGCGCCGTCTGCAGCACCCAGGCCGTTTCGGCGAGAAAAACGAGTTGCCCTTCGCTGTCTTTGGCTATATCGCGTTTGCGGCGGTCGAGGAATTCTTCCAACGCTTTCGGGTCGGTCGAACTGATCCAGCAGGCTTTGTACAGGTTGACGGGTTCGTAACGGCACTTGGCGCCGTATTCCGATTCCAGTCGGTGCTGGATGACCTCGAATTGCAACTGGCCAACCGTACCGATGATGCGCCGCCCGTCGCTCTGGCGGGTGAACATCTGCGCCACGCCCTCGTCCATGAGTTGGTCGAGGCCTTTGGCGAATTGTTTTTGCTTCATCGGGTCGGCATTTTCCACGTAGCGGAACTGTTCGGGCGAAAAGGACGGAATGCCTTTGAAATGCAGGATCTCGCCTTCGGTCAGTGTGTCGCCGATCTTAAAATTGCCCGAATCGTAGAGGCCCACCACGTCGCCGGGATAGGCTTCTTCGAGCAAAGTTTTTTTCGAGGCCATGAACATGGTCGGGTTGGGGAATTTGAACTCTCTGCCCAGCCGGATGTGGCGGTAATTTTTGTTGCGTTCAAATTTACCGGAGCAAATGCGCAAAAACGCGATGCGGTCGCGGTGGCGCGGGTCCATGTTAGCGAATATCTTGAACACGAAGCCGCTCATTTTCGGCTCTTCGGGCTCCACGAGGCGCTCTTCGGCCTCGCGGGACAAGGGTGTGGGCGCGATTTCGACAAAACAATCCAACAATTCCTTGACGCCGAAATTGTTGACTGCCGAGCCGAAAAATACCGGGCAAATGGCGCCCGACTGGTAGTCCTTGATCTTGAACGGCGGATAGACGGTTTCTACCACTTCCACGTCGTGGCGCAGTTCGCGGGCAGCGCTTTCGCCGATGTGTTTTTCCAGGTCGGGGCTCGCAAGGTCTTCAAAAACAATGACTTCTTCCTCTTCCTGCTTGCCGTGCGGATTGAAGAGCACCAGTTTTTTTTCGTACAAATTATAAACGCCCTTGAAGCGCTGCCCCATGCCGATGGGCCACGACAGCGGCCGCACTTTCACGTCGAGTTTTTGCTCGATCTCGTCCAGCAAGTCGAACGCATCCTTGCCTTCGCGGTCGAGTTTGTTCACGAAAAAGATGATGGGCGTATCGCGCATCCGGCAGACTTTGGTGAGTTTTTCGGTCTGCTTTTCCACGCCGTTCGCTACGTCCACCACCACGATGGCCGAGTCCACGGCGGTCAGGGTGCGATAGGTGTCTTCGGCGAAATCTTCGTGGCCCGGCGTATCGAGGATGTTGATCTGCAGATCCCTGTACTCGAAACCCATCACCGAAGTGCTCACGGAAATGCCGCGTTGCCGCTCGATCTCCATGAAGTCCGACACGGTGCTCTTTTTGATCTTGTTGCTTTTCACCGCTCCGGCGGTCTGGATGGCGCCGCCGAAAAGCAGCAATTTTTCGGTCAGGGTCGTTTTGCCCGCGTCGGGGTGCGCGACGATAGCGAAAGTGCGGCGGCGATGGAGTTCGGTTAAGAAATTGGACACTTGCAGAAATGGTTGATAAAGGTTGATGAAGGTTGATAAGGGTTGTTGGATCAACCTCATAAACTTTTATCAACCTTTATCAACCGGATTTTTAAAAACGGGGCGCAAAGGTAGCACTCCGGCGTTGTTTTTCTGACCGGAAATAAAAAACGGAGCAATCCTAAGATTACCCCGCAGTGAGTTAAGGTGATAAGGATCAAATTTTTAGTTTAGGATGACTTCCAAAATGATAACATTATCTCCCCTTGCCACCGAAAAACGCAGTGTACGGCCGGTAGGAAGGTTTGAGACTGTTGCGGAGGTATTCCAGGTTTGGAAAGAGGTCAACTCCTGCAAAGTCGTCAGATCACGCACTGAAACGCTATATGCCACCTGACCGTCCATTTGGTCCCATTCCATCAGAACAGCTCCGGCAAAAATGGAAGTCACTTGTAACCCGTCGTGGAGTAGTTGGTCAGAAATCTGGTTGATGGACTGTTGATGGCTAGAAAACGAATACAGTGAGGCGACGCCAATCAAGAATGCGGCAATGATCACTTTGTGCAGAAAATTGGACATAGGAAAATATATTTAGGTGAAAAATGCTGATTAGGAAATAGAAACAAATGTAGTTTAAATTTATTAACAATGAAAATGTTTGACTACTTTGATTGAATTCAGCCGAAAACTACAATGAAGTACAATTGCATGGCGGGGATATTACGAATGCAAGTGCGGAAAAAGATCAGGAAGTTAACGACCCTTCAAACAACCGTTTCCTGAAAGCAAAAATCAACAATGCCGAAACGATCCAGATGCTCATCCAGGCGATGCCGGCGGTCATAACATGCGATTCGGAGATGACGAAAAAACTGACGGCGTGCACCATCGTGTGGAACAAGGCCGGCGCCCAGACGGTATTGTTGCCTTGCTCGAACAGGTACGCGAACGGATATGCGGATGCCAAAGATAGAGCTGTCGCAAACAAGGCTAAAGGAGCGGGCATGTACGTAAAAAGGTATATATGGGCAATGGCAAAAACGATCAGCGAAAGAAATGCCGCCCGGTGAAATGTCCTTTCTGCGCGGAGATGATGAAAAAGAAAACCGCGAAACAACACCTCTTCACCGATACCGTGCAACGCCACAATACCGGAAAGTTTCCACAACCAGTTTTCGGGTAGGGAGACGGATGCGCCCGTCAGGTATGAAAAAAGCGGGAAAAATAACAATGTTATGCCGCCGGTTAGTGCGGTTACGATTAATGTTCGGCGCTGCGGTCGTCCGAATCCCAGAAAACGGAGCGCGTCTGCCCATTTTCGCTTGAATACGAGCATTTCGACAACGAGCGTCGAGGCCACCGCGACCAGGGAAGCTAACCAGTAACCGGTGATTGGGTCGGTTGTGCCGAAAGCAGCGGCGGTTTGATCTATTGCGATGAAAATCAGGGCAAAGCCGCCTAAAACCGGTAAAAGTGTTTTCTGTGAAGAGGATAGCATGACCAAAAGCAGATTTTTCAAACGATGGAATTTTTGGATGGCCCGATGATTTTGGAAGCATATTCGGAGACAAATGACTTCATTTGCGGCATCAATCTGTAATGATTAACAATCAATGCAAAAAATCCTCGTCGCCAACCGGGGCGAAATCGCCCTGCGCATCATGCGCACCGCCCGCCGCATGGGCATCCGTACCGTAGCCGTGTATTCCGAAGCCGACCGCCGGGCGCCGCACGTCCGTTTCGCCGACGAAGCCGTGTTGCTCGGCCCGGCGCCGTCCGCACAAAGTTACCTGAAAGGAGAAAAGATCATCGAAGCCGCCCGGCAACTCGGTGTGGACGGCATCCATCCCGGCTACGGCTTCCTGAGCGAAAACGCCAATTTTGCCCGCATGGTGGAAGAAGCGGGCATCACTTTCATCGGCCCGCGACCGCACAGCATCGAGATGATGGGCAGCAAACTGGCGGCCAAGGAAGCGGCTAAAAAATTCGAGGTGCCGATGGTGCCGGGTGTCGAAGAGGCCATTACCGACGTGGAAATGGCCGCAGCCATCGGACGGATGGTGGGCTACCCGGTATTGATCAAAGCTTCCGCCGGTGGCGGCGGCAAAGGCATGCGCATCGTGGAACGCGAGGAAGACCTGAAAGAACAGATGGAACGCGCTATTTCAGAAGCAGTGTCGGCCTTCGGCGACGGCTCGGTTTTTATTGAAAAATACGTCACCGGCCCCCGGCACGTAGAGGTGCAGGTGATGGGCGACACGCACGGCAACATCGTTTATCTGTTCGAGCGCGAATGCAGCATTCAGCGCCGCCACCAGAAAGTGGTGGAAGAAGCGCCGTCGGCCATACTGACACCCGAAATGCGCAAAGCGATGGGCGAGGCCGCCGTCCGGGTCGCCAAAGCCTGCGATTATGTGGGTGCCGGCACGGTCGAATTTCTGGTGGACGCCGGGCGCAATTTTTATTTCCTGGAAATGAACACCCGCCTGCAGGTGGAACACCCCGTGACGGAAATGATCACCGGGCTCGACCTGGTGGAACTGCAGATCCGCGTGGCGCGGGGCGAAAAACTGCCTTTTGCGCAGGAAGACCTGAAAATCAACGGCCATGCGCTCGAATTGCGCGTTTATGCCGAAGATCCCCTCAATAATTTTCTGCCCTCGGTCGGCACTTTAACCCGCTACCGCCTGCCACAAGGCCCAGGCATTCGCGTGGACGGCGGCTACGAAGAAGGCATGGAAGTGCCGATCTATTACGACCCGATGCTCGCCAAACTCGTGGTGCACGGCGCCAACCGCGCCGAAGCGATCCAACGCATGAAAGAGGCTATCGCCGCCTATGAAGTGGAAGGCGTAGCTACCACCCTGCCTTTCGGCCGCTTCGTGCTGGACCACCCGGCGTTCGTTTCGGCAGATTTCGACACGCATTTCGTGCAGCAATATTATACGCCCGAAAAACTCATGGAGAACCACAAAACGGAGGCCGCGGCGGCGGCGCTACTGGCTTTGCGTATTCACCTGGAAAACAAACGGCGGTTGAAGGTGCCGGAGACCACAGCGTCGAGGTGGAAGCAACGGGTCTGAGCATTGAATTTGCCAAATAAGGTATTTTGTCTAACATAATACCTTATTTATCAAAAATACTTTTCTTTGCACAGCGTTAATTACCGTAATTACAAAAACGTTCGTGCTATGAAAACACCGCAAGACTTTTTCCTTTTTTGCTCCGGCGTGGAAACTTCCGTTCTGGAAAAATGCCCCACCGACCGCAACAAGTACGCCGGCATCGGCGCCACCGTATTTTTCACCGGCGTGCTGGCCTTTATCTCTTCAGGCTACGCGCTTTTCACGGTTTTCGATTCTTATCTGTTGTCCATCGCTTTCGGCCTGGTGTGGGGCCTGATGATCTTCAACCTCGACCGGTATATCGTGATGAGCATGAAAAGCAACGGCAATTGGTGGCGCGACTTTTTTGTCGCTTTTCCGCGTCTCGTGATGGCTGTTTTGCTGGCAGTGGTGATCTCCAAGCCCTTGGAACTCAAAATTTTTGAAAAAGAGATTCGCGCCGAGATGGTGCAGATGGAGCAGGAGGTGTTCAAACAGCAGGAAGACCGGGTGAAGGAGCGTTACAATGCTCAAATCGCCGACCTGCGCGCCCAGACCGCCGCGCTCAAAGGCGAGATTGCGGCCAAAACCGCCGCCCGCGACTCGCTGGCCCGCATTGCCGTTCAGGAAGCCGACGGCACAGGCGGCTCCCGCCAGCGCAATCTCGGCCCCATCTATCGCGCTAAAAGAGCCGAGGCCGACCAGGCGCAAGCCGAACTGAATACCCTGGTGGCTGAAAATCAGCCCCTTATCCGCGAAAAAGAACAGGCAATCCAAAACATCGAGGCATTCGTTCAAAGTGATATTGCCGCGCTCGACCGCTCCCGCCTCGACGGCCTTGCCGCCCGGCTCGATGCCCTGTCGCGACTGTCGGGCAGAAGCCTCGCCATCTTCTACGCCAGCATTTTTATCACCCTGCTGTTCGTTGCCGTCGAAACGGCGCCCATCCTCGTCAAATTGATCTCCTATCGCAGCCCCTATGATTACGTATTGCACCAGCAGGAACACGTGTTTGAAATGGCCAACCTGGAACAAGTCACGCTCCTGAGCAACAACGTGAAAAACAAACTCAAATTCGATACGGAGACCGGCGCACACCGGGTCAATGCCAACATCGCGGCAGAAAAAGCGGTGATTGACCAGAAATTGAAGGAGACCCTGGAAGGAATGAAAAACAAGGGGTTTGATTGGGAAGGGGTGGGGTAGGGGCAATGACAATTAGATATTCAAGCCGTCAAGAGGGCTGGTATCCATCGGTTTTCTTTCCTGAGCTTAGTTGCTTAATGGCTTTGTCCAATTCATCCTGTTCGGAGACCGCCAGGTGTTTTTGGTATTTTTCAAATTCTGTCAGCGCGAATTCTTCTGCTTCTTTATTGCCGACGCTACCTGCGTGGTGTAATACCTCGCGATCGTTCAGGATCAGAAAGCTGTGTAGATTTTCAATCCAGTCTTTCATGTACATAGGTTTTCGTTGCAAAGCCTGTAATTCGGCGAACTCCAAAAACTGATTGACGATGCGGTTCAATTGGTCGAGTTCCTTTTCATCCAATTAGTTCTTTGCCACGGGCACATCCTGTTTTTTGATTTTTTCGCCCGGAAAATTTGTCAACCCCATCGCGGGTTTGGTAGCATTGGCGCGAAGTTTTATCAATTCAGCGGCAGTGTGTGCATGGATGGCCCAGTGAAATTTGTTCTGCACCGAAGCAAAAAACTGCTGTGAGGACTCAGTATTGGCATCGTAGTCAATACTTGTGGCGTAGATGTCGCAAACCTTGCGGTAAAACACCTTTTCGCTGCTCCGGATGTCGCGAATTCGGGTGAGCAGCTCGTCGAAATAGTTGTTTCGGGCCTGTTTAAGCCGCTCGTCGTCAAGCACAAAACCTTTGATGATATACTCCCGTAACCGTTGCGTCGCCCAAATGCGAAAGTGCGTTCCTACATGCGACCGTACCCGATAACCGACTGAAATAATGACATCGAGGTTGAAGAAAAGCGTCCGGTATTTTTTCCCATCGGCGGCAGTTGTCAAGTATTCCTTGACAACTGAAATTTCTTCCAGTTCACCCTCATCGAAGATATTTTGGATATGCAGGCTGATATTTTGTTTTGTGGTCTGGAACAATTCTGCCATCTGGCCTTGTGAGAGCCATACGGATTCCTCTTCCATACGGACATCCACCTTGGTCATATTAAGGCGGTAAAAGCGGTGATTGACCAGAAATTGAAGGAAAGGCTGGAAGGGTTGAAAAAAACCTCATTCGACTGGGAAGGCTCTAAAAGCAAAGGTCAGAAGTGAATGCTTGCACAGTTATTGCCTGAAATGGCATGGTTATAAATTTATATTGGGTATAGACACAGCAATTGTGTTCGTTTGCGGTTAACAAGGCGTAAACCCTGATCTTACTTTTGAAGGGGCGCCGAATTGCATACGAACACATTACTCAAAACTACTTTTCAACTTATGATTCGACTCTACGCTTTCACAATTTATTTTTCCGGCCTTTTGGGGGTTATTTCCGCTCAAACCCCTGAATTGATCGCCGACCTGAACCCTTCCGGAGATGGCCTCGATGAATTTGAGACCAGTTTTATTACCATAGGGAACAAAACATTTCTGGTGGCAGATGACGGCCAGACGGGTAAGGAAGTTTATGTGCTGGAAAACAACACGTTGTCGTTGCTGAAAGACATTACCCCCGGTACTAACAGTTCTCAGCCGGCGTACCTGACAGCACTGGACGACAAGGTGTATTTTGTCGCCACCGACAGTGCATATGGCCGCGAAATTTGGGTCACGGATGGAACACCTGCCGGCACCACGCTGGCTTATGACTTATCACCCGGTGCAGCAAGCGGCAATCCGGCGTACCTGATTGCAAGCAAATCGGGGCATTTGTTCTTCGAACGCAGCAACAAGATTTACGCGGCCTTACCTGGCTCGGCGCCAGTGCTCCTGAATGCTCCCCCTTATGTGGACTTAGAGCCTGATTTTAAGACTCTTGGAAATAAAATAGTGCCTTTTAAAAACGGCGTTGCTTTTGCCGCACAAGACGGATCCTTCGCGGATTCGACTCAAATCTGGGTGTCGGACGGCACACCGGGTGGCACCATCAAAGTAGCCAATTATGTCTCAACTTCCTTTGGCGGCACTTACGCATTGGTGGCTTTGGAGGACAAGGTACTGTTTGCCATCAACAACGCCTTTGCCCCGGAGGATGCGGTCAATGGGATGTACGCTACAACAGGCGTACCTGGCGAGGTGGTTAAAATTGTTGATGCGCCGGGCCAAAGCAACAATAAACTGCCCGAACGTTTTATGCCCGCAGACAACAACACCTTGTATTTTTATACATTTGGAGGGATGTACGTGACAGATGGCACAGAAGCCGGTACGATCAAACTTACCAACAGTTTGCAGCCGTATTTATCCCAAAACGACCCTTATCCTTTCGCTTTCCTCCAGGGCACGGCCTTGTTTCAGGCCGAAGGCAGTTTTCCTACTACGAATATCTATAAAAGCGACGGCACCGTGGCAGGTACTTCCATTTTGAAAAACATCAGTGAAAGTTTCGTGGAACAATTCGTTCGTTACCGGAACAAAATCTTTTTTGTATCGGGTATTTCCAACAGCTACGAGGCTAAAATATGGGAATCCGATCTGAGTGCCGCCGGTACCAAAAGCTTGTACGATTACAATGTCTCCTCCAGTATCAATTCTGTTGTCATCTTGGGTTTTATTGACAAATATCTTTACTACCAAAGCGATCTGGGAGGAGTAGGTCGCGAATTGTACCGACTGCAAATAGATGTGACAGATTCGGCTACCCAGCCGAATGGATTCACTACCGCCTATTCGCTGGAGTTTTATGCCCGGAGCGGAACGGGCCGGGTAACCGGGGATCATCCGCATGAATCATTGACGCTGCGTTTGTTTGATACGCAGGGTCGCGAATTGCAGCAGATTTCTACTACTTCGGGAGCGTTTTTTCAAACTTTACCATTTGAAGGCGTGGGGATAATGACTGTACAGGGAAGTCGCGGTATTCAGACATACAAAATATTGGGCCGATGAGATGAGTTAATGATACAAGTCGAAGTGATCAGCCCTCCGATTGACCTTGTAAAGAGTCTTTGGAGGGCTGATTTTTTTCATCTTTGCCCCATCATGCTCGACCAACCGCCACTTTTACTCAACGACGATTTTCGCTACGCACTCGACGTGCTGGAAAAATCGGCCAATTCCCTGTTCATCACGGGCAAAGCGGGCACGGGCAAAAGCACGCTGCTCCAGTTGTTTCGCAACACCACGAAGAAAAAATGTGCCGTGCTGGCGCCCACCGGCGTGGCGGCGCTCAACGTGCAGGGGCAGACCATCCACTCGTTTTTCGGCTTTCCGCCACGCATCATCACTCCTTCGGAGGCGGCGCGCAAGGTGATGCGCAAAGATTTGTTGCGGATGTACAAAAACCTCGAAGTGCTCATCATCGACGAGATATCGATGGTGCGCGCCGATATGCTCGACGGCATGGACAAATTTCTGCGGGTCAACCGCGAAAATTTCCGTCCCTTCGGCGGCGTACAAGTAGTGTTTTTCGGCGACTTGTTCCAATTGCCGCCGGTGGTGACACGCGACCCCGTGGAGTCCGCTTATTTTCAGGACTACTACGAATCGCCTTATTTTTTTTCGGCAAAAATTTTCCAGGAGCCTGATTTTCAGTTGGAAAACCTCGAACTGCGCAAGGTGTACCGGCAGGAATCGCGGCATTTTCTCCGCCTGCTGGAAGCGGTGCGGGTCAATGAAATTGACCACGACGATCTCGACGACCTGAACGAACGATATGTGCCGGATTTCAAAGAAACGGACGGTTACATTACCCTTTGTTCCCGCAACATGACCGCCGATCGCATCAACCAGCGCGCACTCTCTATGCTTGACGAAACGGAGTACGAATTCCTCGCCGAAGTGAAAGGCCAGTTCGATCCGGGATTGTATCCCACAGAAGCCGCATTGCGCCTGCGCAAGGGCGCGCAGGTGATGTTCGTGCGCAACGATCTCGAACAGCGGCAATTCGTCAACGGCACCATCGGCAAGATCATCGAACTGGGAAAGGAGAAGATCGTCGTCCGGACCGAAGAGCACGGCGGTAAAAAACGCAACATCGAAGTGCCCAGATCCGAATGGGAGATCATCCGCTACAAAAGCGGCCAGGCAGGCGGCATCGAGACCGAAACGGTCGGCTCGTTCACCCAGTATCCGCTCAAGCTTGCCTGGGCCATCACCATTCACAAAAGCCAGGGAAAGACTTTTGACAAGGTGTTGATTGACCTCGGAGGCGGCGCCTTCGAGCACGGCCAACTCTATGTGGCGCTCAGCCGCTGCCGCACGCTGGAAGGCATCGTGCTGCGCCAACGCATTCGCCCACAGGATGTTATCACGGACGAAAGGGTAGTGGATTTTTATAGCGAACAGTTCAGGAATGGGTAGAAGAAGGATACAGGTAAAATAAATTGATATTGGACGTTGTATTGTTGGACGGTGGACTTTTAAGCATTCTACATGAAAGATATTCGTATTCAAAGGTCAAAAATCTACCTATCCAAGGTACAATGTTAAAAGTCCAGCATCACAGTACTTATTTGAAAATATCTTTCAAATGGAAATCATCATTGTCATCCTGCTGACGCTCATCAACGGCGTTTTTTCCATGTCGGAAATCGCGCTCGTCTCGTCGCGGAAATTCAAATTGGAGTCCAATGCCCAAAAAGGCAGCAAAGGCGCTTCCAAAGCCCTCGAATTGGCCAATTCACCTGGCAAATTTTTATCTACCGTTCAAATCGGCATCACCCTTATCGGTATCCTGCCGGGTATTTATAGCGGAGAGAACATCATTCATGATGTGAAAACCTATATCGAAAGGGTGGATTTCCTCCGTCCCTTCGTTATTTTTCCCGACTTTCGCCCCAAAACGTTCAAAAATGAAGATATCTAACACTGCTTTTATTTCCAATGCATTCCTTCTCGCGATCTTCCTCGCGCCTTCCTGCAACAATAAAAACGAGACCGGTACAGGCGCGATCCAAATCGGCCTCGTCTGTTCCGACCACAACAAATCGCTCGATTTTTACAAAAACGTCATCGGTATGAAGGAGACCGGCGGCTTCGATGTGGACGGCCAGTTTGGAACGGATTCCGGCTTGTCAGAGGGTAAACCCTTCAAAGTCAAACTTTTGAAACTCGAAGACGGGCCCTCAGCCACTACGTTAAAACTGGCTTGTTGCAGCGATACGACCGCAGCCAAACTTACTTATGTCACCGACGCACCAGGCGTGCGCTACCTCACTTTCGAGGTAAAATCCACCAAAGCCATCAAGGAGCGATTGCAGCAAAACGGCATCCGAATCCTGGGCAAGGGGCCGGTCAGTATGGGCGACAACCAGGAACTTTTTCTGGTACAAGACCCTGACGGAGTTTTTGTGGAGATCATCGGGGGAAAGGATTGACGACATACGACTTACGACTTGTGCGGATGGCAGTGGTGTTTTGTGTGGCGCGTTTGCTTTTTTAATGGCGGGATATTGCTGAATTTTGTCGCATAAATGACAGAAAGCGGCAAAACGATCCTGCCGAAAAATCCCGTGCACGGTATTTGCCAAATGGTGTCCAAACAGTCTACAATTGGCAAGACCTCAAACTATGGGAGAATCAAAACATCAAGGGAAAAACAGACTATTAGAATTAGACGCATTGAGAGGCATCGCCGCATTGATGGTGGTGCTTTTTCATTTTACAATGGAGCGGCCGGAGATGTACTTAGGATTCAAATACGGCGTCACCGGAGTGGATTTCTTCTTTATTATCAGCGGATTCGTTATTTTTCTAACGCTGTCGAGCACAAAAAACTGGAAAGATTTTGTCGTGAGTCGCTTTTCAAGGTTATTCCCTACCTATTGGGCGGTAGTGACCTTCACTGCCCTGATGACGGTTGTTTATCGCTTGCTGCATCACGAATCCATGTCTGGTTTATTGACCCAATACCTGGGCAATATGACAATGATCCAGTATTATTTCAAAATCCCCAACCTCGACGAGCCGTACTGGACCTTGCTGATCGAAATGCAGTTTTACGTGGTGATGCTGCTGATCTTTTCGCTGCGCTGGTTGAACAGGATCACGCTCATCGGGTTAGCCGGACTGGCATTCGTGACACTCAACCATTTTGTTTTGAGTGGGGCGGCGCCTTTGATCTTCAAATTTTCGCGCGGCCTGGTCGGCCTGATCAACCATTTCCCCTTGTTTTTCGCGGGGATTTTATTCTATAAAATCAAATTCCAACAGGGGCGCCGCCTTCCTAAAGTACCGTTGCTTGCAGCCTGCTTGGGCGCCCAGATCGTCTTGTATCCCGACGGTGGCACCTCATTTCTCTATATCTCGCAGGTCGAATACGCGGCCATGCTCGCGATTTATTTCACCGTCTTCTCGCTGTACGCTTTCGACATTCCGCTGCGCATCGTCAACCGGGCGACCGTGTTTCTCGGAACGATCTCTTACAGCCTGTACTTAGTGCACAAGTTTGTGTGCAAGAGCCTCATCATTCCGGCATTGGAGCAGGTAGGTCTCAATTTCTGGGTCATCGTTTTTGCGGTTTGTCTGCCGGTCGTTATCCTTTTAGCTACGCTCATTACTTTTTACGTAGAAAAACCGGCATTACAATATATCCGCGACCGCTACAAAAAGGCATCCCGGAAAAAAAATCTGGTAGATACAGCGCCCGTCGCCAATTGATCCTGTCTTGTTACAATTCAACCAAATCCGCAATCCGCAATCCGCAATTGATATGGTTTATTGCAATTCCACCTCCATCCAAACCGGCTGATGGTCGGAAAATTGAAATCCCTGGTGGATTCCCTTCACTGACTTCACCCGGACGTTCGGGGATACAAGGAAAAAATCGATCAGCGTTTCAAAAGTTTTACCCTTCACGTAGGGATCGCGCGTTTTTCGGTTGGTCGGCACGGTAGGATCGTAGGCAAATATCCAATCGTCCGGGAAAAAACCGGGCGGGATATTGCCCTGCACATATCCCTGCGTGTTTCCGGGCATAAACGAGTCGAAGCGAAAATGGGGCGGGCATTGATTCCAGTCGCCGCCGAGCACAACATAATTGCCTTTGGCATATTCTGCCAAAGCCAGGTCGCGCAGGTAAGGCAATTGTATCGCCTTGATCTTGTCGCCGGGGTCATAGGCTGCGTTGTGCAGGTTGATGACCACGAGGTCTTTTCCGCGGGTGGTGGGGAAGCGGTGCAGGGCGGCGCAGCGGTCGAGTTGGAACAAGCGGTCGGGCATGGGATATTCTCCGGGCAATTGATAACGCACGGATTCCGAGGGCTGGAACCGGCAAAACGTGCCGAGCCCCGACAATACTTTCCCGTAAGCATTCCAGGGTTCCAGCAGCGGGATAGGCACCCGTTCACATTGATAATTGGCGGCAAAAGTGGCGGCAAATCCCGGCAATGCTTCCGCGTATGCGTCGTATTGCCGGAGGTTATGGCTTCGTTCGGATTCCACGTCTACTTCCTGTAAAAGGAAAAAATCGGTCTGCGTATTTTTCAATAATTCGGTTGCGCCGCGCAGATTTTTCTCCACCCATTCTTTCGGGCTTCGCACCAGGCTGCTTCCGGAATACCACATCCCCTCGTCATCGTAGAAGAAATCAGATTCCGCTCCCAGGCCTCCGAAGCCAACGTTCCACAACACAAAACGCAGAACGCTGTCTTGCAGGACGGTTTGAGCGGAGGTTTGAGTCGGCGCAAGTGGGCTTGGCCCTTCTGCAGGCTGCCAATCGGTGAGCCAGCCGTGCGTAAAAATGCCGATAAAATACAATAAAACTATGGCCAATAAGGTGTAGAGGGTACGGCGGAGTAGCCGGTTTTTCATAACAGGCAGTTTTAAGCCCTAAAGGAATGGAATATAGACGAAACGAAAAAAGCCAGGTCGGGCACTCGACCCGACCTGGCTTTATAAAAATGACTTGAATGACCTCAATGACTTTCAATTATCAATGCCCCGTGCTTGCTTCCAGTTTTTTGTCCACCTTTCCGGTCAGGGCGAAGGGCACGGACTGGTTGGGATCGAAATTGGTATTCACGGCAATGACCTTGTAAAAATCGCCTTCGCGTTGCGCGTCGTAGGTGGCTCTGATGACTCCGGTTTCACCCGGCGGGATCGGCTCGCGCGACCATTCCAGCGACACACAATGGCAGGTAGTGCGCACCTGCAGCAAAAGCAGGTTTTCCCGGCTGATGTTCTTCATCCTGAACTCCCGTGTCACCGGCGTGCCAAACGGCACCTTTCCGGTGTTTTCGGAGCGGTTGAACCATTCCACTTTACCCGCATTCTGGGTGTCATCCACCGCTTTCAGGGTTTGCCCCAACAAGGTGGTGCCGATCATCAGCGCTATTGCGCAGGAAACGAAGCAAATTATCTTTTTCATAACAACGGGTTTGATGCAATAAAATCAAACACCGGGCCAAAATTACAGAAGTCATTGAGGTCATTGGGATCATTAAGGTCAATAGCGAAATGACGCTCAATGACCTTAATGACCTCAATGACCTTCACTTACCGTTGCACGGCCACCTTTACGTACTTCGCCGAGGCGCCTGCGCGGACGCGGAGTGTGTACACGGCTGCGGGCAGGTAACCGTAATCGAAATGATGTACCAAAGTGCCTGCGCCAAATCCGGCCACATCGCGTTTCACCAACTGACCGATTGCGTTGAACAGCGAAAACTCGACCTCTTCATAAGGCGTCCCGCTCATTTCTACTGTGAATTGTCCCGTATTCGGGTTCGGATACAGGCGGAAATCGCTCAGCCAGGCCGGTTCGCCGGCGCCGACGGTCGTGATGACGACGGTCTGCTGGAGCGTGCTGGCCCCGCAAACGTTGATAGCTGTCAGTTCAACTGTATAAGTGCCCGGAGCGCTGTAAGTATATACCGGGTTGGCTTCAGAACTGGTGTTGCCATCGCCGAAATTCCACATAAAAGTTGTGGCGTTGAACGACGTATTGGTGAATGACACCGTGCCCTGATTGATCGCATACGCAAATCCGGAAGTCGGTACGCTTTGCGCCGTCACAGCATTTTGCACTGTCAAAGTATCCGAGCCGTAAAGGTTCGTGACAATCAGGGTAACCGGGAAGGTTCCTGTGGACGAGTAAGTCACTGTCGGATTTTGTGCGGTGGACGTATCCGGAGTTGCGCCGGTGAATTGCCATTGCCAGGAAACGGGGTTGCCTGCTGATTGATCGGTGAACTGGACGGTGAACGGCACACATCCATTGTTCACGTTTACAGTAAAGGCAGCCAGCGGCGCGCTTCCGGATATTTCAACCTGCATGCTGAACTCTGTAGTGCCGCATTCATTGGTCGCTTTCAGCGAGATGGTGAAGTTTCCGGTTGCGCCGTAGTTGTGTGTTGGATTTTTTTCGGTGCTGGTAGCGCCGTCGCCGAAATTCCAAAGATAAGAGTCGGCATTGACGGAATTATTGGTCAGCACCACGGAAAGCCCTGCCGTTTGCGCTGTAAATCCGGCCACCGGAGCGGTATTCACCGTTACGGTGGCAGAGGCGGTATCGCTTCCTGCGGCGTTGGAAGCGATCAGCATCACCGTGTACGTGCCGGGTTGATCCCAGGTTGCCGACGGATTGGCTTCATTGGAAGATGCCGGTTGACCGCCTTCAAACGTCCAGGCAAAAGCCGTCGCATTCGGACTCGATTGATTGGTAAACTGAACAGTAAAGGGCGCGCAACCTTCGGAACTGCTGAGCGCGAAGGCGGCGCTGGGCGCTGACTCGATGACGATCTGCTGTGTAACGGTCGTTGTGCCGCAATTGTTTGTCGCCGAAAGGGTTATAGTGTAAGTGCCGCCGGCGGCATAGGTATGCGTCGGATTGGACTCGATGCTCGTACTTCCGTCGCCGAAATCCCAAAGATAAGATACGGCATTTTGCGAATTGTTAGTAAAGGAAACGGTCAGGCCGTTCACATTGCTTGTGAAATTCGTTGTGGGAGGTCCAAGCACGGTGATAAAGCCCTGCTGTGTATACATGCTGCTGCCACCGGGCGAATAGGCGATCAATGTCACATCGTATACGCCCGGGGTGTTATATACCACCAATGGGTTTTGCGCAGTTGAGCTCGAAGGCGTACCACCCGGGAATGTCCATTCCCACGAAGTAGCGTTGGCGGACGACAGATTCTGGAATTGCACGGTGAGCGCAGCACAACCCGTAGTGGTATTCGCCGTGAATCCCGCGCTTGGAGCGGTGATGATCACGACGTTTTGAGTGAAGGTCGTTGTGCCGCATGCGTTGGTAGCCGAAAGGGTGACAGTGTAGTTGCCATCCTCCTCGTAAGTGTGCACCGGGTTGGTGGCATTGCTGGTCTGGCCGTCGCCGAAATTCCACAGATACGACGTCGCGTTGTTGGACGTATTGGTAAACGTAGCGGTCAGGCTATCCACGCTGCTGGTGAAACCGGCTGTCGGGGCGGCGTTGACCGTAATGTAATTGGTCTGCGTCGCCGTATTGGAGCCCGCCGCATTGCTCACGGTGAGCGTCACGGAATACGTGCCTGCCATATTGTACACCACGACCGGGTTTTGAGCGGAGGAACTGGAAGGAGACCCGCCGGGGAATTGCCAGTTCCAGGAAGTGACGTTGGGCGACGATTGGTTGGTGAACTGCACGGTCAACGGAGCGCAACCGCTCGTTGGCGAGGCGGAGAAACCCGCCGTGGGCGGCGTGACGATCACCACCGTTTGGGTGGCGGTCGTGGTGCCGCAGGCATTCGTGGCCGAAAGCGTCACGGTATACGTGCCGTCGTTGGCATATGTATGGGTCGGGTTGGTGGCGTTGCTGGTCTGGCCGTCGCCGAAATTCCACAGGTACGACGTGGCATTGTTGGAATTGTTGGTGAACGCGACCGTAGCGCCGTTGATGCTGCTGGTAAAGCCGGCCGTCGGCGTGGTGTTGACCGTGATGTAATTGTTCTGGGTCGCCGTATTGGATCCCGCCGCATTGCTGACGGTCAGCGTCACGGAATACGTCCCAGGCGTATTGTACACCACGACCGGGTTTTGAGCGGTGGAACTGGAAGGGGACCCGCCGGGGAATTGCCAGTTCCAGGAAGTGACGTTGGGCGACGATTGGTTGGTGAACTGCACGGTCAACGGAGCGCAACCGCTCGTCGGTGAGGCGGAGAAACCCGCCGTGGGCGGCGTGACGATCACCACCGTTTGGGTGGCGGTCGTGGTGCCGCAGGCATTCGTGGCCGAAAGCGTCACGGTGTACGTGCCGTCGTTGGCGTATGTGTGGGTCGGATTGGTGGCGTTGCTGGTCTGGCCATCGCCGAAATTCCACAGGTACGAGGTCGCGCCGTTGGAGTTATTCGTGAAAGTGACCGTCGCGCCGTTGATGCTGCTGGTGAAGCCGGCTGTCGGCGTGGTATTGACCGTGATATAATTATTCTGTGTCGCCGTATTGGAGCCGGCCGCATTGCTGACGGTCAGCGTCACGGAATATATGCCGGGCGTATTATACACCACCAGCGGGTTTTGTGCAGTGGAACTGGAAGGGGACCCGCCGGGGAATTGCCAGTTCCAGGAAGTGACGTTGGGCGACGATTGGTTGGTGAACTGCACGGTCAACGGCGCGCAACCGCTTGTCGGCGAGGCGGAGAAACCCGCCGTGGGCGGCGTGACAATCACCACCGTTTGGGTGGCGGTCGTGGTGCCGCAGGCATTCGTGGCCGAAAGTGTCACGGTGTACGTGCCGTCGTTGGCGTATGTATGAGTCGGATTGGCCGCATTGCTGGTTTGACCGTCGCCGAAGTTCCACAGGTATGAAGTAGCGCCGTTGGAATTGTTGGTAAAGGTGACCGTAGCGCCGTTGATGCTGCTGGTGAAGCTGGCCGTTGGCACGGCGTTGACCGTTATGTAATTGTTCTGCGTCGCTGTACTGGTTCCTGCGGCGTTGCTCACGGTGAGCGTTACCGAATACGTTCCGGGGTTGTTGTACACCACTACCGGATTTTGCTGGGTTGAACTGGACGGGTTACCGCCGGGGAACGACCAGTTGTAGTTTGTTGGATTGCCGGACGACTGGTTGGTGAACTGGACCGTCAGCGGGCCGCAGCCACTCGTCGGAGACGCTGTAAATGCGGCGACAGGCGGTGCGGATACAATAACCGTTTTGGAAGCGTTGTTGCTGCCGCAGTCATTGGTAGTGGTCAGTATGACGGTATAAACACCCCCGACTGCGTAGGTATGCACCGGATTTTGTTCGGTGCTGGTATTGCCGTCGCCGAAGTTCCATAAGTACGAGGTTGCACCGTTGGAATTGTTGGTAAAAGTCACCGTAAGTCCGTTCACCGAATGGGTAAAATTAGCGGTGGGGATGGTCTGTACGTTGATATAATTGGTTTTGGTTAACGTATTGACGCCGTTGACATTGATGGCCACCAGGGTAACATTGTAACTGCCCGAAACGGGATATTGAACGACGGGGTGTTGTTGGTTCGACGAGGACGGTATGCCTCCGGGGAACAACCACGAAAAACTGGTGGCATTGTACGACGATTCATTCGTAAATTGCACAACCAGCGTAGCGCAGCCGCTGGTCGGATTGGCGCTAAAGTTGGCTATCGGCGCCGTATTGACCAGCAGCGTTTTGGAAGAAGTGCCGCACTCGTTCGTCACTGTCAGCACGACTGTATATATCCCCGCATCCAGATAGGTGTATTCAGGGTCTTCTTCGGTGCTGGTACCGCCATCGCCGAAATCCCAGAAGTAGCTATCCGCGTTGGAAGAAGTGCTGTTGAAGTTAACGGTGAGCCCACTTACCGTAAAAGTAAAGTTGGCTACAGGATCGGGTTGTATGGTGACTGTCTGGACCTTTGACACCGGGCCGCCCTGCCCTTGAAGTGTAAGGGTGACATTGTAGGTGCCGGGATTGTTCCAGGTCACCACCGGATTGGTCTGGGTGGACGACGGGGGAATGCCACCCGGGAATGTCCAGGTGCGGCTGCTGATATTGCCGGAGGACTGGTCGGTAAACTGCACCGGCTCATCTTCGCATCCTGGATCAGGGTCCCACGAAAAATCAGCCACCAATGGCGGCGGCGGCGGCCCGCAGGACGACAGGCAGTTGCCGACAAGCGGCGCAATAAAATTGTTGATGGAATTGATGGAAGCGCTGCTCCAGGAATTGGAGGAATTCACCGACGGGCACATGATCCATTGGCCGGGGCACCCCGAAGCGTCGTGGCCGGCGCTGAAATTGTGCCCCAATTCGTGTGCCTGCAGCACGCGCAGGAATTCCGAGTTGGCAGTAAAATCCTGTAAACAATTGTATTTGAAACTGTTGCATACGCCGCTCAAATACGCGATCCCTATGGTGCTGCCGCTGAAATCCCTGTTGGTCCACAGGCTGGCGACGTCGAATGCCGTACCGAAGTTGCCGTTGTTACCCCAGGTTCTGAAACTGGACAACAACGTGCCGGCGTCATTGGAACTCGACCAGGGGTCATTGCCGGTGACGACGAATTGCGTGACGATGTTGAACTCGATATCGTGGTTGAAGTTGCCGATGTAATTCACTTGCACATCGTTGAGGACGGCGATGTTGTGGTCTTCCACACCCTGGACGGAGCCGTACTTGTCGAACATGGATCTATCAGCGGCAAGGGCTATGTCGGCCTGGTAGCAAGCCTGCATCTTGGCGCCATCGCCGCTTTCCTCCGCTTCGTCGTGTGGAAAAAATTCGATGGCTTTGTCTTCTTCATCCAATACCAGACAAGTGCCGTATATATTATCACGGATCACGGCATCCCGGTTGTACACCACAAACAGCTCAACGGAGGCCGACGGATTGTAATAACGGTAAGGTTCGATGTACCAAACCTGGTCTCCTTCATAAACCAAACCGGCGATAAAATCCTCGTCAACGGTAAGTGCAACCCGTCCGCCACTATTTTTTTCATAGCCTTTGAATGCTTTGTTGGCGGGGTAACTGACTTCAATTCCCTGCGGGGTCAGCACCTGCAACTTGTAATTGGCCATCAGGCCGCTGGGCACGAGTTCCAGGTTCCAGTGCCGGTTGCCGAGGTGGAGTTCGCTTTGGGAGAAGTTGGGGTTGCTTTTGATCCAGGTATTGAACGCCGTCACGTCGAGTTGGTAAACTTCGCAGGCGGTGAAGCGTTCATTCAGCGCCGGCGTTGATACGGCGTTGAGGGTTCCGGTAAAAATTTGCGCCTGTAGTTGAGCGGCAAAAAGGAAAATTGCACCCAACAGGGAAAACAGACGTAGGCGTACAGTCATGGTTTGGTTCAGTTTGACAAAGTGATAGGAAAAATTTTAGCAGTAATAAAGTTAAACGACCCCATGAATAGCAGGGTTGCGTTTGTATATTTCATTTTGTAAAATCAGAAGGGGGGAAACCGGCGTTTGGCAAAATGGCGCCAACAGGCAATCATTTTCGCCTGCGAAAGTAGCACTTGTCTGAAATTCCAATTTAAACCTAAATGAAAAAATGCCGGTTTAGTCAAAAACCGGACGATTTATACCTTTGCCGTGCCTTGGCAAATTTCAATTCACAACAACACCTCAGGCTATGAGTCTTCAAAAATGCATTTCGATCATTGCAGCAACCCTTTTGTTGCTGGCTACCCAAAACGCCTACGCGCAAAAAAGAAAACAAAGCGAAAAGTCTTCCGATTTTAAATCGCGGCTATGGTACGGCGGAGGCCTCGCTTTGGGCTTCAGCGGCTACAACGGCGGCAACGTTTTTTCTTTCGGCCTTTCTCCTATGGTGGGTTATAAGATCACTCCCGCCTTGTCCATCGGACCGCGCGCTTCTTTTTTATTTACCTCTATCAAGGTGCCGGGCTATAAGGCTGTCGGGCTGTTTGACGTGGATGCCGGGATATTTGCCCGTGTGAAGGTATTCCGGGGCTTGTTTATCCAGGGCGAAGCCACCAACGAATGGTACCAGGAGCCGATTTTTTACAGCGACTTCACAACAGAAAAAGATGCCCGTAACCGCCTCAATACCCGCCTCGGCGCCGGATGGAATTTCGGCAGCGGCCAGGGTGGAGGCTCCGAAATCGGCATCTTCTACAACTTCACCGTAGCCAACGACCTCGACACCTACCAAAATCCGCTGGAATACCGCTTCGGCTTTACATGGAATTTCTGATTTTTTGACGTTTGACGTTGGACGGTTTGACAGCGCATAAATCAAATTGTCCAACGTCCGATATCCATTCAATCCAACATCAAACTTTTTCTCTAACCAACCCACCACCACATCTCTTTATGGCAAATCAAAAAATACTCGACCTGCTCGGAGACAAGGCCAAATTCTACCTCGAACACGAGTGCAAAACCATCGACAAAAAAACGCTTCACACGCCCTCGCGCAACCATGTGGACGAAATATGGCAGCAGAGCAATCGCTCCGGGCAAACCCTGCGCAGCCTTCAACAAATACTTGGTACGGGGCGATTAGCCAACACGGGCTATGTCAGCATCCTGCCGGTTGACCAGGGCATCGAACACTCGGCCGGCGCTTCTTTCGCGCCCAATCCCGCTTTTTTTGACCCGGAAAACATCGTCAAACTCGCCATCGAAGGCGGCTGCAATGCCGTCGCCAGCACCTATGGCGTACTGGGTATCGTAGCGCGCAAATACGCCCATAAAATTCCTTTCGTGGTGAAGATCAACCACAACGAGTTTTTATCGTATCCCAATAAATTCGACCAGATCATGTTCGGTACGGTGCGCGACGCCTGGAATATGGGCGCAGTAGCCGTGGGCGCTACCATCTATTTCGGCTCCGCCGAAAGCAGCCGCCAGATCGTGGAGGTAAGCCAGGCCTTCGAACTGGCGCACGAACTCGGCATGGCCACCATCCTCTGGTGTTACACGCGCAATAACGCCTTTAAAAAAGATGGCGTGGACTACCACACCTCCGCCGACCTTACCGGTCAGGCCAATCACCTCGGCGTGACCATTCAGGCCGACATCATCAAACAAAAACTGCCAACCAACAACGGCGGCTACAACGCCCTCCAGTTTGGCAAAACCCACCCGAAAGTGTATTCGGAACTGACCAGCGACCATCCGATTGATCTCGCCCGCTACCAGGTGGCCAACTGCTACATGGGGCGAGTGGGGCTCATCAATTCCGGCGGCGAATCGAAAGGCGCATCCGACCTGCAGGAAGCTGTTATCACCGCTGTTGTCAACAAACGCGCGGGCGGCATGGGACTCATTTCCGGGCGCAAGGCTTTCCAAAAGCCGGTGAAGGAGGGTGTTGCGCTGCTGAACGCGATCCAGGATGTGTACCTGGACAGGTCTATTAAGTTGGCGTGAGACATACGTATCAGGGGCTAACAAGCATTTGACATTGCATTTGTTTCCCGCAGATTTTCGCAGAAAAATGACGCGGATTTTCGCAGATCGAGATCAAAATCTGCGGTAATCTGCGTCATTTTTCTGCGAAAATCTGCGGGAAATGACTCTACGCCGCGTACACCGGGTTCATTGCATGGTAGTCTGGGCCACCTAATGTTTTTGGCGAACCCCGACTGCGCAAAATGGGTATTACGGCTTCAAGTCTCAGGACCACTAATTTTTCTACTTTGCGGCGAATTTTTCAACCGCCGCCTATGTCCCTTCTCATCATCTTCCTGTGCATTGCCCTGCTCATCCTGCTCATCAGTTGGGGTCGGCTGAATGCTTTCATCGCTTTTTTGCTGGTGTCGCTGCTGGCGGGCTGGATGCTGGGTATCCCGGTGGCAGACTTGACGAAATCGGTCAAAAAGGGCATCGGCGATATGCTGGGCGAATTGATCATCATCATTTGCCTCGGCGCCATGCTGGGCAAATTAGTGGCGGAAAGCGGGGCGGCGCAGAAGATTTCGGATGTGTTGCTGAAAACCTTTGGTCGCAAACACATCCAATGGGCGATGCTGCTGACCGGCTTTATTGTCGGCATCCCCCTTTTTTACAATGTCGGTTTTGTGCTGCTGGTGCCCTTGTTGTTTTCCGTAGTGTATCGCACAGGGCTTCCGGCGGTGTACGTGGGCATACCGATGCTGGCGGCGTTGTCGGTGACGCACGGTTTTTTGCCGCCGCATCCCGCGCCCGCTGCCTTAGTGGCGCAATTCGGTGCCCATCTGGGCCTAACGCTTCTGTACGGTATCTGCATTGCTATCCCGACCATTATCCTTGCGGGGCCGGTTTTTGCAAGAACGCTGAAAAACATTCCCGCTTCGCCCCTTCAAACTTTTCAGGCCCAACCCATTCCGGCTGAGTTGCTGCCCGGCGCAGCGAACAGCTTTTTGTCGGCGCTTTTGCCGGTCATTTTGTTGCTCGTTGCCACGGCGATACCGTTTTTCGGACAGCCGGAAGGCGTCGCCCGCGATATCCATTCTTTTCTGGGCGATTCCATCATAGTGATGCTCGTTTCCGTTTTGGCAGCCACGTTCTCGCTCGGCCTCGCCAACGGGAAAAGCATGAAAACGGTCACCGGCTTTTACGGCGATGCGGTCAAGGACGTGTCGCTCGTATTGCTCATCGTGGCGGGTGCAGGCGCGCTCAAACAGGTTTTAATTGACAGCGGCGTAAGCGCGGAGATCGGAGTTATGTTGCAGGGGCTGGCCATCAACCCGCTTATCCTGGGCTGGCTGATCGCCGCTGTGATCCGCGTCTGCGTGGGTTCGGCAACAGTGGCAGGTCTGACGGCAGCGGGCATCATGGCGCCGGTACTGAGTCAGTCGGGCGCCGATCCCAACCTCATGGTGCTGTCCATCGGCGCAGGCAGCCTCGTTTTTTCGCACGTCAACGACGCCGGATTCTGGATGTATAAAGAGTATTTCAACCTTTCCGTCAAAGACACTTTCCGGTCGTGGACGGTGATGGAAACAATAGTAGCCGTAGCGGGATTGGCAGGCGTGCTGGTGCTGGATGGGGTGCTTTGAGGGATTTTATACTTGTCCAATGTCCAGCGTCCAATGTCCAATGTCCAATTTTCAAATATCCCCAAAGAACTCCCGCGCTGTATGCAAGGCTTCCACCAGCCGGTCAATTTCCGCTTCCGAATTGTATATCGAAAAGGAAGCCCGCACCGTGCCGGGAATTTCCAGAAGGTCCATGAGTGGCTGGGCGCAATGATGCCCCGCGCGGATGCAAATCTGCGATTGGTCAAGGAAGGTGGAGAGGTCGTGCGGATGAATGCCGTCGAGCAAAAAAGAGATGATGCCCGATTTTTCGGGCGCCTGACCGATGATACGCAATCCCGGTACCGTGTTCAACCTGTGCGTCGCGTATTCCAATAAGGATCGCATGTGCCGGGCAATGGTTTCGCGCCCGGTTTTTTGTATCCAGTCAACGGCAGCCCCCAGTCCGGCGACACCTGCCAGATTGGGCGTGCCCGCCTCGAATTTTTGCGGAGGCGGCGCAAAAAGTGTTCTTTCAAAGGTCACGTCGCGGATCATGCTGCCGCCGAATTGCCAGGGCGGCATCGCATCGAGCCACTTTTCCTTGCCGTACAACACGCCCGTTCCGGTGGGGCCGAACATTTTGTGCCCAGAAAAAACGAGAAAATCAAGGTCGAGCGCCTGCACGTCGAGGGTGTGGGAAGCGATGCTCTGCGCAGCATCCACCAAAACTGCCGCGCCGTGGCGTTGTGCCAGGCGTACGATGCTTTCAATGGGATTTATTGTGCCCAATGCATTCGACACGTGGGATATAGCGACCATTTTTACCTGCACCTTTTCATTCGCCAGCAAATTTTCGTACTCCGCCATATCCAGCACCCCATCCGGTGATACAGGCACGACGAGCAGTTTCGCTTTATTGCGGAGGCATACCTGCTGCCAGGGGATGAGATTCGCGTGGTGTTCCATTGCGCTGACGACGACGGCGTCTCCCTCAGATATTTGTACGGCGGCGAAACAATGGGCGACAAGATTGATGCCCGCAGTTGTGCCGCTGGTGAAAATGATTTCACTTGCATCGCGGACGTTCAGCAACACGCGCATCTTTTCCCGTACGGCCTCGTAGGCAGTCGTTGCTTCGTCGGCAAGGCGGTAAGCGCCCCGGTGCACGTTGGCGTTGAGGTGTTCGTAAAAATATCGCTCTGCCTCTATGACCGTTTCCGGCTTTTGGGTGGTGGCGGCACTGTCGAGATACACCAGATCGGGGTGGCGCTGGAAAATGGGAAATTCGTGCCGGAACGGAACGGGATTCATGACCGGGTCAGGTATTTTTCCAAAACAAGCGCTTTTTCTTCTGGTGTGTTGACGTTCGCCAGCGCCTCCGGGCGGGGCACGTCGAGTAGGTGCGTGTCGGAATTGATCAACACTTTGCGCGGGCAACTCACGCCCTGGGCCAAAAAATTGAGCAGGCGCGCATAACTCCGGGGCTCCCAAACTGCAACCAACGGCTCCGGGAATCCGGTACTTTCAGCGGCATCATCGGGCAAGCCGGACAAGGCCGCTACCTGACGAAAAGCGGTCGCTAAAGCCGAAGAATCGCGGTGGCGAAGTAAGAATTGAAGCGTTTCTTCATCGAACAGCGGCAAATCGCAGGCGAGTACTACCCATGCCGCATCCGGATCGTGCCGGAAAGCGGAGAGGATGGCGCCGAAAGGCCCGAGGCTGGTGAACGTATCGGTCACCACCTGCTGCCCGGCGAACAGAGCGGCTTGTTCCTCACGACAGGAAATATACACTTCTAACCCGTTTTTTTCTAATAGCGAATGGAGATGCCGCCATTGGGGATGACCGTGATAGGCCATTTCAGCCTTGTCTTGTCCCATGCGCGTACTTTTTCCGCCCGTCAGGATGAGTGCTTTCAAGGGCGCGATCCTGATGTTTTTTTCCAGAAAACCGGCGATGACGTCCGGGTCTCCCATGTCCAACACCGGCAGATTGGCCCAACCGGGAAGGTGTTCCTTTAGAAAATCGGGCATTTCGCCGGGCCTTGTAAAATCAGGGTCGCCGGTTTTGGTCATCAACAGATCCACCTGAGTCAAACGGTTCAACTTGCGCGACAAGCTGTCGAATTTCCGGCGGTCGAGCGCCAGCAATTGCCGGTTCGCTTCGAAATGGTTGCCGTTGACAAGTACTACATCCATGTCGTTCATTAATAACCTTTGTTCCCAGGCATTGGGCGTTTGTAACACTTCGAGGCGCTGGAATCCGATCTTGTCCATCCAATGCAGGGCAAAGGGCAGTGTGGGGGCATTTTCTTCCGCTGATTTATGGTCGGCATCTACATATGCGGTTTTCCATCTTCCGGAAAGGTGTGCACTCAACGCCTGCGCCAGTGACTGAATGTTGCCGCACGTCGTGCCGAGGATGGCCCATTCGCTGCGGCTCCAGTGGCCGGTCGAGGGCCGGGCAAGTTTGCTGTGTTTTTGATGCATAAGTAACGGATGTTGGAGGTTGGACTTTTTGATATTGGACTGCCGGGCTACTTGCTAATGCCTGGGTTGGCAACATCCTTACAAACTACCGTCCGGCAGTCCAATATCAAAAAGTCCAACGTCTAATTTTTTCTTTTAAAATCCCGTTTTCCCCCGGTTTTTTCCATCAGTTTGATTTCCCGGATCACTATATCGTGGGAAAAGGCTTTGCACATGTCGTAAATGGTCAGGGCTGCAATGCCGGCACCGGTCAGGGCTTCCATTTCGACGCCTGTTCGGGCGGTTACCGATGCCGTGCAGTTGATCACGACTTCCCGTTGATCATTGAGCGAAATCTCCACCTGGCAGTTGTCCAATCCCAGCGGGTGGCAAAGGGGGATCAGATCGCCGGTGCGTTTGGCAGCCATCACGCCGGCGAGGATGGCTGTCTGGAAAACCGACCCCTTTTTGGTGCGGATGTCGCCGGTGTCGAAATGAACGAGCACCTCGTCGGGCAGATACACGATGGCCCTTGCTTTAGCGCTGCGCCGGGTCACGGGCTTTTCGCCGACATCCACCATAGTGGGATTGCCGGAGGCGTCGAGGTGGGTAAAGGTGGACATGGTTTTAATTTTTGATACGACAAAAGTCGGGAAATGCAGGCAGTAATCGCAGGTTAATATCAGTTTTTTAGAACTACCTTTGAAGCGCAATGTTTCAAGACGGAACGAGATTGTCCTCAAGATTTTCATACAACCTCAAACAACTTTCACGCGTCCTCGAACCATGCTCTACGACAACCATGGCCGGCTCATCAACTACGTCCGGCTTGCGGTCACCGATCGCTGTAACCTGCGTTGCTACTACTGTATGCCGGAGGAAGGCATCAAATTTGTGCCGCGGCAGGAATTGCTGACCTATGAAGAAATGGAGCGCATCGTACGCGTGTTGGCCGCGCTCGGCGTCGAAAAAGTGCGGATCACCGGTGGGGAACCATTTGTGCGGCGCGATCTGATGTCGTTTTTGAGAAATATTGCCGCCAACGAAGGGGTGAAAAAAATCGCCCTCACTACCAACGGCGTCCTGACCGCCCCGCACGTCAAAGAATTTAAAGACCTCAAGATCCATTCGGTCAACCTGAGCCTCGATAGCCTCGACCCGGCGCGTTACTTTGAGGTCACGCGCCGCAATGAATTCGACGCCGTGATGCGCACCCTCGACGCGCTCCTCGACCACGGCATCGGGGTCAAGATCAACACCGTCGTCATGCAGGGGCAAAATGAGCAGGACATTCTGCCGATGGTCGAAATGACGAAGCAACTCCCTGTCAATGTGCGTTTTATCGAAGAAATGCCTTTCAACGGTTCGGGACAACACTACAAAGAATGGGTGTGGGACCACCGCCGCATCATCGGGCACATCCGCGAGGCTTATCCCTTGCTGACCAAAATCCCCGATCCGCCGCATTCGACCTCTTACAACTACTCCATCGAGGGGCACCAGGGTACGGTGGGCGTCATTGCAGCGTTCAGCCGCACTTTTTGCGGCACCTGCAACCGCATTCGCATCACGCCGCAGGGACTGCTCAAAACCTGCCTCTACGATTCCGGTATTTTCAATGTCCGCGACCTCCTGCGCGCCGGCGCTTCGGATGCCGAACTAACGGGCGCCTTCACGGAAGCCATCGGCCACCGCGCCAAAGACGGCTACGAAGCGGAAGCGAGCCGGTTTTTACACAGCCCTGTGACGGAAAGTATGGCAACGATCGGGGGGTGAAGCATTCACCCTCCGCTAACCGGCGGTATCAGCGCGATCTCATCCTGCTCGCTCAGCGCAACGTCGTCGGCGCCGTATTCCGCATTGACCGCGATGAGCAGTGAAGTCAGTGCGCCGAAAGCTGGGTATTGCTCCAGCAATCGTTGTTTCAGCTCACCCACGGTCAGCGCCGCGGGCGCCTCGAAAGCGACGATACGCCCGCCCAGTATGTCGCGGGCAATGCCGAATGCATGTATCTGTAAAGTCATGGCAGCAAAAGTAGGGAGCCGACGAATTTCCAATTTCTTAATTTCCAATTTCCAATGTCCAATTTCTCAGCGCCTCCCACGCGAGCACGGCGCATTTGTCCCGTCCGGGAAATTTTTTCGCCACTGTGAATGCAGCCGTTTCAGGGTCGGTCGCAACGGTTGGAGCATTTTCAGGCCCCGCAGCGACAGCCTTCAGAAATTCTTCCAGAATACCCGGCAAATCATCGAGCGACACTCCCTGTATCTTTTTCATCAAAACCGACGACGACGCTTTCGACACTGCGCAGCCGTAGCCGTGAAAAGTGGCCGTCGCAATCACCCCGTTCTCAACGTCGAGGTACAATTTGAATTTGTCGCCGCAGAGCGGATTGTACGCCTCCACGACATACCGGGCGTCGGGTCGTTTTTCAAAAAAAAGGGGCGTGCGGTTGTGTTCGAGGATGACGCCCTGATAGAGATCGGATAAATTTTCTTTCATGCCGGTCACAATATTCCCTCCATTCCATTCCCTTCAGCGGCAAACGGCTGATTCCTCACCCTTTTCCCCGTAGCCTTGTACAAGGCGTTTGCCACCGCTCCGCTCAACGGCGGCAGCGCGGGTTCGCCGAGTCCGGTCGGGTCAATGCCGTTGTCCACAAAATAGACCTCCACTTCGGGTATTTCGTTGATGCGGATGAGCCGGTAGGTGTTGAAGTTCTTTTGTTCGGGTTCGCCGTCTTTGAAGGTCAGTTGGCCGTACATGGCGTGTCCGAGGCCATCCACAATGCTGCCCACCACCTGGTTGAGCGCGCCGCTTTTGTTGACGACAATACCGCAGTCTACGGCGCAATATACCTTTTGCAGGCTGACCTTGCCTTTGCGTTTGACCACTTCCGCCACCTGCGCCACGTAGGTCAGGTGTGAATAATAGACGCTGAAACCCAGGTGCACGCCTTTTTTGCGTTTTTTGAACCAGCCGGATTTTTCTGCGGCCAGTTCGATGACTTTGATGAAACGCTGGGGATCGTAGGTGGGTTTGCCTTCGTTGTTGAGCGGCGGTTGGGCCTGCCGGAACAATTCGAGCCGCATGGTCACCGGGTCTTTTCCGGCGGCTTCGGCCACTTCGTCGAAGAAAGTCTGCTCGGCGCCGGCGAGGAAGTTGGTGATGGGCGCGCGCCAGGGGCCGGTGGTGATGGGCGATTTGTGATCAACTGCTTCGATGAGCACGTTCGGCACGGCGCCTGCGGGGAAGTTGTTTTCCCGCACCGGATTGCCGGCGTTGATGCCCACGCCGCGCAGTTCGTAGCCCGTGATATTGCCCGCTTTGTCTAACGCAGCGCGGAACCGGTAGCGCGCTGCCGGGCGGTAGATACCCCCGGTCATGTCGTCTTCCCGCGTCCAGATGACTTTGACGGGCGCTTTAATAATACTTGACAGTTCGGCGGTTTCCAGTGCGTAGTCGGGCCGTAGCCGCCTGCCGAAGCCGCCGCCGATGCGCATCAATTGGAGCGTAATGTTTTCGGCGGGGATGTTCAGCAGTTTGGCGATCTGGTCGCGCGCCGACTGCGGCGTCTGCACCGGACCGATGAGTTCCGCCCGGTCGCCGCGCACGTCGGCGAAGAAGTTCATGGGCTCCATCGGCGCATGGGAGAGGAAAGGGCACTGGAATTCCGCCTCGACGATTTTGGCCGCTGCCGCGAAGGCCGCAGCGGTGTCACCGTCCTTGCGTTTCACCTGTGTTTCGCCGCCGGCCATCAGTTCTTTAAAAATGCGGTCGTGGTCGGCCGTGCTTTCCAGATCGGCTTCTTTTTCGTATTCGGCTTTGACCGCTTCCCGGGCTTTCATCACTTCCCAGGTGGTTTTGCCCACTACCGCCACGTTGTTTTTGAATGATACGACATCCACGATACCCGGCATGGCTTTGGCAGCAGCGCCGTCGAGGGATTTGAGTTTCATGCCGAAAGCGGGCGGGTGCTGGATCATGGCGATCAACATGCCTTCCCGGTAAAAATCCATGCCATAGATGGGTTTACCCGTCAGAATGTCGTGGTTGTCAACGTTCCTTACGAAGGTCCCGATGATCCTGAAGTCTTTCGGGTCCTTGAGCGGCACGTCCGCAGGCGGTGCGATTTTGGCGGCTTCGGCGGCCAGTTCGCCATAAGTTGCCTGTTTGCCGCTGGGGTGTCGCACCACGCCTTTGTCGGTCTTGCAGGTGGCAACGTCAACGCCCCAGCGTTTGGCTGCTGCTTCCATGAGCATCCGGCGTGCGGTGGCGCCGGCCTGCCGCAGCCGTTTCCAGGAGTGCGGGGTGGATTGGCTGCCGCCGGCCACCTGCCGCTCGAATTTGACCGTATCCAGCGGCGCCTGCACGACTTTAACTAATTTCCAGTCGAAATCCAGTTCTTCGGCTACCGTCATCGGGAACGAGGTTTTCACGCCTTGCCCGACTTCCGGATTGGGCGAAAAAATGGTCGCTGTGCCGTCGCTGTTGATGGACAGGTAGGCGTTGAAATCGAAAGCGCCTTCGAGCCCGGCGGCGGAGTTGGCCACGGCAGCGTCGAATCTGCCGGAGCCCAGCATATCGAAACCGAGGAAAAGCCCTCCGCCGATCAGGGCTGAATTTTTGAGAAAATCGCGGCGGCTGTATGTGGAGGAGGATTGCATGACATTGAAAAAGTTGATGAGAGTGAAAGTAGTTGATGGTGTTTGATGAGGGTTGATAAGGTTGGTAAACACAGTATATGCCGCGTTTTATCAACCTTATCAGCTCTTATCAACTTTTATCAACCTTTTTTTGCCGCCAGCTTCACCGCGTCGCGGATGCGGTGGTAGGCGCCGCAGCGGCACAGGTTGCCCGACATGGCTTGTTCTATTTCTTCGTCCCCGGGGTTCGGGTTTCGCTGAAGCAGTGCCGCTGCTGTCATGATCTGTCCGGCCTGGCAATAGCCGCATTGGGGGACGTCCACTTCGTCCCAGGCGCGTTGCACCGGGTGATCGCCTTTTTCGGAAAGGCCTTCGATGGTCGTCACCGCGGCGTTGCCGACGGCGGAAACGGGCATAACGCAGGAGCGCACCGCTGCTCCGTCGAGGTGAACGGTGCAGGCGCCGCATGCCGCTACACCGCAGGCGTATTTGGTTCCGGTGAGTCGCAGGTGATCGCGCAATACCCACAGGAGCGGGGTATCGGGCGCCACATCGGTCGTGTAAGTGCGCCCGTTGACGCGGAGTGTGTAAGTCGCCATATCGTCTTCCATTTTAACAAGGGAAAGGTAGGGTTTTTTGATGATTCGTTGGCAATATATGCAATCATACGCAGCGTTTTTTCGTATATTTGCCTATTCTGTCACCAAATAAAACAATCTGACTTCTACTTATGCAACAAGCAAATCTTTTTGAATTGCACAGTGCCACAATCCAAATTACCTACTCCAGCAGCAGTTTTGATGGCAAACCTCAGCTCAGCTACCAAAGGGGCTCCACATCCATGAACTTTCGCGGCAAACAGATACGCCACAAGCCAACGGAAATCGGGACTTTGATATCCGTAACGCTAAAATCTGTTCCGGATTTGCGCACCATTGTCCTGAGCCTGATACTGCCTCAGGTCAATGTCTCCGACGGCCAATCCCAAGTACGAATCAACATCAAAGTCATTGAAACGACTGTCCGGACAAGCATCGGCGGACCAAATCTGGTCAAAGGCCAGGTGCAGACGTACAAAGTGTATGCGTTGCAGGGGACGGCGAAGCATGTGTTGTTTTGAATAGCGGCGGCGTTCGTACCAGCGGATACCGGTCAAACCTTCAAATTTTTTATTTTTTCAAAATCACGCGGCGTGTCGGCGTCCTGCAAAATAGCGTCCGTACCAGTGTCAACCCGGACGACAAATTGCCGGTTTGCCTGAACGACAGGTTTGCAGCCTTCGGGGTAATCGAGGGCAAGCAGTTCGTTTTTATAAAATGAAGAAAAAATGACCGGATTGCCGGGAGTGTTCTCAAAAAACGGCTGAACGATGGTGCGCTCCTCCGTTTGCCTTTTTTCCGTAAAAACGGTGGCCAGATTCCGGTAAATCTCCGGTGCGATCAGGGGCATATCCGACAGACAGATCATAAAGCCGTCGGTTCCGTGCGATGCCGACCGGATGCCCGCCTGAATGGAGGAGGTCATGCCAGCGGCATAGCGGGGGTTGTGCACTACTTTTACCGGATAGTTGCGCAGCACCTCGCGTATCTTGTCCGACTCGTAACCGGTGACCACTATTATTTCTTTTGTGCCGGAAGCGAGAATGTGATCGAGCGTGGTTTCCAGCATGGTCTTGCCGTCGAATGGGAGCAAGAGTTTATTTTCGCCGCCCATGCGCTGCGACATACCTGCGGCCAATACTATTGTTGTAATCATCTGCGAACATCGTGAATATTGAACTGATTGCGCTCTTTTTTATCATCGCCGCCGTCTATGCTTCGGCGGGCTTCGGCGGCGGGTCGAGTTATCTGGCGGCGATGGCAGTGTTCGGTTTGGGTATGAACGCCATGCGCCCGGCCGCCCTGTTGTGCAACATTGCCGTGGTTGCCGGAGGTACATGGATTTACTGGAACAAAGGTCTTCTGAACCTGCGGAAAATCCTCCCGCTGTGTGCCGCTTCTATCCCCTTGTCTTTCCTCGGAGGGTTGACGCCTTTGAAGGAAAAAACGTTTTTTTTGTTGCTCGGCGCGTGCCTGACGGTATCGGCTTTGTTGATGATGTTCCAGAAATCCATCGGCGACGGGCAAAGACCGTACGCTGTTGCCAACGACGGGCATTTATCGCCCGCAACTTCCGCGACATTGGGTGGCGGCATTGGTTATCTTTCCGGCGTCGTCGGCATCGGCGGCGGCATTTTTCTGTCGCCGGTGTTGCATTTGATGCGCTGGGATGCACCGAAAAACATCGCAGCCACCGCCAGTTTTTTTATACTGGTCAATTCTATATTCGGCCTGGCAGGTCAGTTTTGGAGCGGCCGTTTTCAATTGGATTTGGCTTTTATACTTCCTTTGCTGGCAGCGGTGGTGCTTGGAGGGCAGATCGGCAGCCACCTCAGCGTATTTCAGTTCAGGCAAACACAGGTGCGCTGGATCACGGCGGTGCTGGTATTGTACGCCGGAGTGAATATTTTGTGGAAAAACATATGACATGATAGAAGAAAAACTCGCCCAACTGGGCTTGACGCTTCCCCAACTCCCAGTCTCCAAAGGCATTTACAAAAGTTGCCTCGTGGATGGCAAACACCTGTATCTTTCCGGCCATGTATCGGTCAATTCAGATGGTTCTTACATCACGGGCAAACTGGGAAAAGACCTCGATGAGGCGCAAGGTCAGATCGCAGCGCGCCAGTGCGGCTTAGCCATGCTGGCGAGCATTAAAAACCACCTCGGCGATCTGGACAACGTGAAACGCGTCATCAAGATACTTGGGATGGTGAATGCCACGCCTGAATACGACAAACACCCCCTCGTCATCAACGGCTGCAGCGAATTGTTCGTGCAATTGTGGGGCGACGACAACGGCAAGGGCGTGCGCAGCGCCGTCGGTATGGGGTCGCTGCCCGCCAATGTGGCGGTGGAGATCGAGGCGATCTTTGAATTGCACTGAGCGTGAGGGGAATGAATATGTTATAACATGGAAAAAAAATATTGGTACTGCATTGATGATGTCCACACGATAGATTCGCCGGCACTTGTCGTTTTTCCCGAACGGGTGCGCGCCAACGTCCAAACGGCTATCCGCATGGCTGGCGAGGTGGAGCGCCTGCGCCCGCACGTGAAAACGAACAAATCGGCGGAAGTGACGCGGCTGATGATGCAGGCGGGTATTCGAAAATTCAAATGCGCCACCATCGCCGAAGCCGAAATGCTGGGCATGTGCGGTGCAAACGACGTTTTGCTGGCGTATCAGCCGCTCGGGCCGAAGTTGCAGCGATTGGTTGAGCTGGTCAAAAAATACCCCGCCACACGGTATTCCTGTCTGGTGGATAACCTCTCGGCAGCAGAGGCGCAATCGGCGGTTTTTGCAGAGCATCGTCTGAATGTGCCCGTTTTTATTGACCTGAACACCGGCATGAACCGCACGGGTATAACAGGTGCGCAGGCTGCCGTTCATTTGTACATGGCCTGTTCGGCCTTGCCCGGCATCGAGCCGGTCGGGTTACAGGCTTATGATGGCCACATCAGGCAGACGAACATGGCCGCTCGCACTGCCGCTTGCGACGCAGCGTTTTTGGTTGTTGAAAAAATAAGATCCGAACTGGAAAAAACGGATTTGCCGGCGCCCATTGTCATAGCCGGAGGTTCGCCCACTTTCCCCATTCATGCCCGGCGCAAAAACGTGGAATGCAGTCCCGGCACTTTCATCTATTGGGACAAGGGTTACAGTGACGCCTGCCCGGAGCAGGACTTTCTGCCCGCAGCTGTGCTCATTACCAGGATCATTTCATTGCCGGCTCCAAACCGGATTTGCACCGACCTCGGCCATAAGTCGGTCGCGGCGGAAAATGAACTTTCAAAAAGGGTTTTCTTCCTGAATGCCAACGACTTGATGCCCATCGGCCAAAGCGAAGAACACCTTGTGCTGGAAGCACCGGAAGGCCACGGTTACCAGCCGGGCGATGTTTTGTATGCCCTGCCGTTTCATATCTGCCCCACCGTTGCTTTATATGAAAGGGTATTGACCGTGGAAAACGGCCAATTGACCGGCGACTGGAAAAACGTCGCGCGGGACAGGAAAATAAATATTTGACATTCGACAGACGGACACAGAATTTTGGAACAACCAACAACCAACAACCAACAACCATGATGTTCACCCTCGACGCCCACCTCGACCTCGCCATGAACGCCATGGAGTGGAACCGGGACCTGCGGCAACCTATCCGCGCCATCAGGAAGCGGGAGAAAGGCATGACCGACAAACCCGATCGCGGCAACGCCACCGTTTCCTTCGGCGCATTGCGCGAGGGCAACATCGGTCTCGTGGTCGCTACCCAGATCGCCCGCTACGTCGCGCCGGAAAATCCGCTGCCGGGCTGGCATTCGCCTGAACAAGCCTGGGCGCACACACAGGCCCAACGTGCCTGGTATCAGACGATGGAAGAGCAGGGTGAAATGGTTTTAGTGAAAGACCTGACTTCGCTCGAAGCACATGTGAAGAATTGGAACAAGCAAAAAAATCCTGAGTCTGCCCCCATTGGGTTTATCCTCAGCCTCGAAGGCGCCGATTCGCTGCTGACTTTGCAACATATCGAACGCGCCTATGCATATGGTTTGCGCGCCATCGGACCGGCGCATTACGGACCGGGCCGCTACGCCAACGGAACCGACGCAACGGGTGAAATGGGCGCTGACGGTCTGGCCTTGTTGAAAGAAATGGAACGGCTGGGCATTATTCTCGATGCCACGCATTTGTGTGACGACGCATTCTGGCAGGCGATGCGCCATTTTCAGGGACACGTTTGGGCGAGCCACAACAACTGCCGAAGTCTTGTGCCGCACAACCGGCAGTTCAGCGACGAACAGATAAGGATTTTGATAGAACGGGGGGCGGTCATCGGCATGGCGCTGGATGCATGGATGATCGTGCCGGATTGGGTGCGCGGCCAGTCCACTCCCCGTGCGATGGGTTGCGATTTGGAAAAAGCCCTCGATCATCTCGACCATGTTTGCCAACTCGCGGGGAATACCCTGCACGTAGGCATCGGTTCGGATTTGGACGGCGCGTTCGGTACGGAACAATGTCCTTACGATGTAGAGACGATAGCCGATCTGCAAAAAATACCCGACCTGCTGCGCAAACGCGGTTTTTCGGAAACCGATGTCGAAAATGTGATGCACGGGAACTGGTTGCGGTTTCTGAAGCGGGCGTGGGGCTAAGTTGACACAATTTACCTGATTCATACGAATCAGAGGCAAAACGCATGAGCAGGGCAGTCCGACAATCCTGTAAATCTTGTAAATCCTGCAAATCTTGTAAATCCTGTCAACTACTTTTGCGCCTCATTTTTCAGAATACAGCATGTCCAACATAATTTCCACCCTGCAAAACGCTGTCGCGCAAGCCGTCGGGCAGATTTACAGTGAAGCTACCGACCCCGCCAAAGTTCAGATCAATACGACCCCGCCCGATTTCACGGGCGACTACTCGGTCGTGGTCTTTCCTTTTGTCAAAATCGCGAAAAAAGCACCCGACGCAGCCGCCGCTGAGATCGGAGATTATCTGCAAAAGAACGTGCCGGAAGTAAAATCCTTCAACGTCGTCAAAGGTTTTTTGAACCTGGAGATCAGCGACGTTTACTGGCAAAATTTTCTGCAATCAGTGGTAACCAATCCCGGATTTGGCCGCCAGCCGCGCAACGGGCGAAAGGTGATGGTAGAGTACTCCTCACCCAACACCAACAAACCGCTGCACCTCGGTCATATCCGGAACATCCTGCTCGGCTGGTCGTGTGCGCAGATACTGGAGGCAGTCGGTTGTGAGGTGGTGAAGACGCAGATCGTCAACGACCGGGGTGTCGCGATCTGTAAAAGTATGCTCTCCTGGGAAAAATGGGGCGATGGCAAAACGCCGGAAAGCGCAGGCATCAAACCCGACCATTTTGTAGGCGACTGGTACGTTTTATTCGAACAAAAAAGCAAGGAAGCATACGAAGCCTGGCAACAAAGCGACGAGGCAAAGCGCATTTTTGAAACGAATAAAAAAGCCAACCAGGCGGAGAAGGAGTTTTTCAGGGAATTCAAGAACAAATGGTTCAACGAGCACTCCGCGCTCGGCGCTGAAGTGCGCGAGATGTTGCTGAAATGGGAAGCGCATGAACCGGCTACAATGGCCTTGTGGAATAAGATGAATAATTGGGTCTATGAGGGTTTTGAACAGACTTACAAAGACCTGGGCGTATCGTTCGATCGCCTCTACCACGAGAGCGATACATATTTGCTCGGTAAAGACATCGTGGAAGAAGGGCTGGCCAAGGGCGTTTTTTTCAAAAAAGACGACGGCTCGGTGTGGGTAGACTTGACCGATGCTGGCTACGATCAGAAAGTGGTATTGCGGGCTGATGGCACGTCGGTTTATATCACCCAGGATCTTGGTACGGCGCAAATGCGCCACAAAGAATTAGGTTGCGAACGCTACGTTTACGTCGTTGCCGACGAGCAGAATTACCATTTCCAGGTGTTGTTCGAGATACTCAGGCGTCTCGGCGAGCCTTATGCAAAAGGCTTGCACCACCTTTCCTACGGCCTCGTGGAACTTCCCACCGGACGCATGAAAACCCGCGAGGGTACGGTGGTGGACGCCGACGATCTCGTAGCCGAAGTCATCCGGCTGGCTGCCGAACAAGCTTCCGAACGCGGCGAGATCGAGGGCGTTTCTCCGCAGGAAAAACAGGAAAACCTGCGCAAAGTGGGCATGGGGGCGCTCAAATTTTTCATTGTAAAAGTCCACCCCAAGCGCAAAATGATCTTCAATCCTGAAGAGTCGGTGGACCTCCAGGGACAGACCGGCCCGTACATTCAATACAGTTACGTCCGCATCAACGGCTTGATGCAACGGGTTGAAAAAGAGAATGTTGATGTGTCGAAAGCCGGAGCCTATACCGGCATTCAGACCCAGGAAAAAGAACTGCTCGTCGCCTTGCACGACTTCCCCAATGTGATACAGAAAGCCGCCGAAGAGTACGATCCTTCCCTGATCGCCAACTTCTGCTATGACCTGGCAAAGAAATACCACCGTTTCTGGCACGACCTCTCGATCTTTAATGCGGATACGGCGGAGGCGAAAGCATTTCGCCTGCAGTTGAGCCGTTCGGTAGGTCAGGTGCTGAAATCGGGCATGGAGTTATTAGGTATTGAAATGCCGAACCGGATGTAATTACCTACTGGCCTTCCATCTTCGTTTTTGCCTTTTTGACTTTGCTTTCCAATTCATTGGTCTGCTGTTCTGCGTCGTCAATTTTTTTCTTGCGCTCGACGTATTGTTTTTCGTTGATACGCTTCGCTTTTTTGTCCTTTTCGAGTTTTTCCCTGGCATTCCTGATCCGGTCTCGCGCACTGATCACGGTAGCATCACCTTTTTCCACTGAGGTCATGGCTTCCGCTTTTTTGGCCTGGTGCTTGCTCCGGGCTTCAGCAGCCCGCTGCTGACCGAATTCCCTGCCGCTCAGGTCTCCTTTGTCTTTTCCGTAAGCGTGCCCCTTGTCATCCTTCTCCTCTTTTTCTTTTTTTACTTTTTCTTCTTCGGGTGCTTCAGGTTTCTCTTTTTTCATTTCAGCGCCCTCATCTTTTTTCGGCTGATCCTGGTCATCGGCGGGTTTGGCCTTGCCTTTTTCCGCGGAGGCATCTTTGGGGGCTTTTTCAGGTTTGCCGTGTTCTTTCTGTTTTTCCTGTTTTGCGGGTTTGTCTTTATCCTGGCCCTGTCCTTTGCCTTGCTGGGCGAAAGCGTTTGAAGAGAAACAAGTGGAAAGACCTACGGTCAAAATGGAGATGAGCAAATATTTAAGCGATGATTTCATGTCGGGAGCAGTTTTGTTTATGTGAATAAAATGGAGCGTCGGGTTATTTTAAATCTACTCCCCGATTTCTTTCAGAGCGTCCTCCACTTTTTGGGCATCCGTCTCGATTTCCGTTTTGGTCTGTTCCAGATCATTTGTAAGGGAATCGAGTTGGGCGGCTTCTTTTTGGGCGGCGGCGGCTTGTTCCGCTTCGGCCTTTTTGGCGGCGTCGTTGTTGGTGCAATTGACCAGTGAGAATGCAATTGCCACAGAAAGAAGAAGGATTTTTCTCATGTTGGAAAATGTTTAGAATAAACAACGGCAAATCTAAATGTTTTCCATGCAACATACCTGCCCGGGCGGCGATTTTAACGCAGAGAATGAGCGTCAGAAGAAAAACCGCACACCCAGACCGCCGCCGATATCAAAATCGGTGTCCGAAATAAGTTCCAGCCTCGGCGTCAGTTGCAGGAAAATATCTACCCGCGGAAACTCGTAGTTGATGCCGAAATTGCCGCTGGCGCCCAACACCGTTTCGTCGTCATCGTCGTTTTTTCGGTTGCGTTCGCGCACACCGATGAAGGCGCCCGGGCCGTAGTAGAAATTGAAGGGTTCACTGCCGCCGATGGGCTTGAACCAAAGCCCGTGCACATTCACAAAAAAGAAATCGCGGTCGTCGTCGTGGTCGTTGAAGTCCCAGGCGAACAGGATGTCGAGCCGCATGGGTTTGGTGTTGCGGAAGTGAAGGTTGAGCCCCGTCGGGTCGCCGACCTGGAAACCGACGCCGACGTTTTGAGCAGCCAGCGAATTGAAATCCGGAGTGAAAAGGACCGATATTATTGCGGCAATAAAGATTTTTGTGTGCATAGATCGAATGTTTGGCGCGGCAAAAATAAAGAAAGTGGAAAGGAGCCTGAAACTTTAACACCAGGCGGTGAGTTTGCCGGAAAGTGCGTTTCTTTGCGCTCCTTTTGACGGTATTTGAATATGAGTACAGAAAAAACAACCGCCGAACCCCTCAACTTCCTCGAAGAGATCGTAGGGGCCGACCTCGCCGCGGGCAAATATGACAGCATCCTCACCCGCTTTCCGCCGGAACCGAACGGCTACCTCCACATCGGCCACGCCAAAAGTATCTGCCTCAACTTCGGCCTTGCACAAAAATACGGTGGCAAAACGAACCTCCGCTTCGACGATACCAATCCTGAAACGGAAGAGACGGAATACGTGGAAAGCATCATCGGCGACGTGCGCTGGCTCGGCTTCGAGCCGGCCAATGTTTTTTATGCATCCGACTACTTTCAGCAACTCTACGAGTGGGCTAAAGTGTTGATCCTGAAAGGAAAAGCCTACGTTGATTTTTCTTCGCCGGAAGAAGTGGCCGCTCAGAAAGGTACCCCCACCACGCCCGGTACGCCGAACAAATACCGCGACACTCCGCCGGAAGAAAACCTGGCACTTTTCGAGCAGATGAAAAACGGCGAATTTCCCGACGGCCACTGCACCCTGCGCGCTAAAATTGACCTCGCTTCGCCCAATATGCACATGCGCGACCCCTACCTCTACCGCATCAAACACGCGCACCACCACCGCACGGGCGACGCGTGGTGCATCTATCCGATGTACGACTGGGCGCACGGTCAGAGCGACAGCATCGAACGTATCACGCACAGTATCTGTACGCTCGAATTCATTCCGCACCGCGAACTCTACGATTGGTGCATCCGTGAACTCGGCATTTTCCCCTCCCGGCAATACGAATTTGCGCGCCTCAACCTGACTTATACGGTGATGAGCAAGCGCAAACTGAAACAACTCGTGGAGGAAGGGCACGTGCGCGGTTGGGACGACCCGCGCATGCCGACCATTTCGGGTTTCCGCCGCCGGGGATATACGCCGGAAAGCATCCGCGAATTCGCACAGCGCGTGGGCGTGGCCAAACGGGAAAATCTGATCGAACTCTCCCTGCTCGAATTCTGTATCCGCGAAGACCTGAACAAACGCGCCCTGCGCCGTTTTGCCGTGCTCGACCCGCTGAAAGTGGTGATCACCAACTATCCGGAAGGACAGACCGAGTGGCTCGAAACGGAAAACAACCCGGAAGACCCCGAAGCGGGCAAACGCAACCTGGCATTCGGCCGCGAACTCTACATCGAGCGCGACGATTTTATGGAAAACCCGCCGCCCAAATATTTCCGCCTCTCGCCCGGCGGCATGGTGCGCCTCAAATCCGCTTTTATCATCCGTTGCGAAGAAACCGTGAAAGACGCTGCCGGAAATATCATGGAACTTCGCTGTATTTATGTTCCTGAAAGCCGTTCCGGTCAGGATACTTCGGGTTTGAAAGTACAGGGCGTGATCCACTGGCTTTCGGCCGCAGATGCGGTGCGCGCGGAAGTGCGGCTTTACGACCGCCTGTTCCAGTTGGAAGACCCGGCAGCGGAAGACGATTTCAAAAAGTCACTGAACCCCGGTTCGCTGCAAGTCATTGAAAATGCTTTGGTAGAACCTGCCCTGGCTGCTGTTGCGCCGGGTGAAAAATTCCAGTTCACACGCCTGGGTTATTTCTGTGTTGACCCCGACAGCACGGCCGGTAAACCGGTATTCAACCGGACGGTGACGTTGAAAGATACCTGGGCGAAGGAGGTTAAAAAGGGCGCCCACTGACCGTGCCGCCAAAGGATTGATTCTGTCATTTGTGCCATATTGGGTCAAAATACCCAAATATATCAAAATAAATCGGGGATGGTTTGCCATCTTCGGGTTGTTTTTTTCATCCTTTAACTTTCTGTGTTATGCTTAATCAATCCAATCGCCTGCTTGTGGCGGCCACTTTATTGTTGCTTGCCCTCCAAATCCAGGCCCAGGCCCCCACACCTTTCTGGAGTGAAGATTTTACCGATGGTATCCCTTCCGGCTGGACGAGTGCTGACGCTTCGGGACAAAACGTCGTCTGGACTTGGTGCCCTAACCCTACGTTGGGAAACAACGATCCGGGTTGCGCGCCTGTTTTTAGTGGCGGAGTTAATCTCCAGGTACCCTTCAAAGCTACTACGGCATCTACTGGCTTCGTTACGGTTGATTCCGACGCGCCGGGTAGTGTATTGCCGATGAACCATATCGCTGAGCTGACAACCTCGGCCATTGACTGCTCCGGGAAAAACGAGGTGTTTATCGCTTTTCAGACCCATATCGGGGTTTATACCGTTGATGCGACGACCGGCGCCGTTTTGCGCGTCAGCACAGACAAGGTCAACTGGACTGAGTTTACCCTGTTTCCCGGCCTGACGACCGGCGTGCGCTGGTCGAAAAATCCCGAAGAGCCGGTGGTGGACATTTCTTCGGTCGCAGCCAACCAATCCACCGTGTACGTCCAGTGGCAATGGGAAGGCAACTGGGAGTATTTCTGGAACATTGACGATATTGCGATCTACGACGAAAACCCGACCGCGCGGTTCAACTTGGCCATGACCAACTTTTTCTACCCCGCCTCCAGTTATGCCACACCCGCTTCGCAAATCGCCACGGATACTTTCGGCTTTTTGATCACGCTTTCCAACAAAGGCCTCGAGCCTATGACGAACATCGTCGTGAAAGCGACGGTGGAAAATTCGGCAACGCAGGAAATCCTTTTCGCCGACAGTACGCTGATAGATGTGCTCGATCCGGGTGTTGCGGATTCCGCCATCGATTTGTCCGGAAGGTATGCGCCGGAACTGGGAGAAGGCGATTATTTTATTCGTTATTCCGTGCGGGCCGACTCGACCGACCTGCGCCCCGACGACAACGCCGGCGGCAGCCCTTTCACCGTAACGAATGACGTATTTTCAAAAGAAGACGAAGTGCAGTCGTTTACCCGTACTGCACAGGATATTCCCTGGAACGTGGGTAACTTTTACCTGATGGCCAATGGCCTCAACGACCAGTACAAGGCTACGGTCGCAGAATTTGCCTTCGATACGGACACGAGTGAACTCGCTATTGAGGACGTTACGGGATCGCTTTATTTTTTCAAAGTGAATGACGACGTGGCGGCAGATTTTTCCGATTTTGATTTGACCGATTTTCCCGGTAACAGCGTCGAATGGCTCGGTTACGCCAATTACCAGGCGCCTGCAGGCATCACGGCAGGGCAACTCCAGCAGGTGGACATTCTCGATTTCGACACCAATCAGAAAGGAGTGGCGCTGGAACCCGGAGGGCGTTACTTCCTGATGATGGGTTATCCGGATGAAGCAAAACAGACCAACCACGCTTTCAACCGCAAGATCAAATACTACCTGGCGATCAGTACCATCCTTTACACCGACCAATGGTATCTGGGCGGATTTGGCGACGATTTCAGCGCCGTAATGCGGATGTATATCAGTCTGGTGACCACCACCGATGAAAAACCGCTTCCGGAGTCGGCACTCAGCGTATTCCCCAACCCGGTTAAAGACAATGTATATCTCGATCTTCACTTCGACCAGCCGACCGACGTGACCGTTACCATCGCCGACCTGACAGGCCGCGTCATCACGCTGGAAGACCGGCAGGGTGTGACCGACGAGCGACGCTCTTTCCAACTCGCTGACCTTGCTTCCGGCACATACCTGGCTCGTATCGCAACGAAGGAAGGCTCGCGAACCCTTAAATTTGTGGTGCAACATTAAGCGCCGAAATTTTGCCGTTCGGACGTTAAAATCATTCCGACAGACCCGGAAAGCAAACGTTGGCAGCATTTTTTTGGAACTGACCGGCGTGAAGGACGACCTTCACGCCGGTTCTTTTTTCTAAACAAATTAAGCACAATGAAGCAATTACACACAAGATTGCTCACCCTCGGCTTTGTCCTGGCGGGTGGGCTGCTCTCCGCGCAATCATTCCAACCGTTTTGGTCGGAAAATTTCACCAACAACATCCCGGCCGGCTGGACCAACGCAGACGCCTCCAATCAGAATGTGATATGGAAATGGTGCGCCAATAATTCCTCCGGATGCTCCCCCGTCTTTTCAGGTGAAGAGCCATTTCAAGCCACCACGGCTGAAACCGGCTATGTGCACGTCAATTCAGACGCAGCGGGCCAGTTGTCGCAAAGCCACATCAGCCGCCTCACTACCTCCGCCATTGACTGTTCCGGCAAAAACGAGGTGTTCGTCAAATTCCAGTCGCACATTGGTACCTATACGATCACGCCTTCCACCAGCGCGATCCTAAGGGTAAGCACCGACCTGAACAACTGGACCAACTTTGTCGCTTTCCCGGACCTGATCACCACCAATGAGTTTTCTCCCAACCCCAATATCTCGATACTCGATATTTCTTCGGTGGCAGCGAACCAGGCGACAGTCTATCTGCAGTGGCAATGGACGGGAAATTATGAGTACATGTGGGACCTGGACGACATCGAATTGTTCGATCTGAATCCCACACCGAAGTTCGATCTGGCGATCTCCAATTTCTTTTACCCCGCTTCCAGTTTTGCCACCCCGGCCTCGCAGATCAGTACCGATACCTTCGGTTTCTTTATTCTGATGTCGAACCGCGGCCTGCAACCGATGACGAACGTCAGGGTGAAAGCCACGGTGGAAGATGTGAATTCGTCCGAAATACTTTTTGCCGACAGCGTTTTACTGGAAACGATTGATCCGGGGGTAGTGGATTCTTTCGTTTCGTTCTCCCAGCTTTTTGCCCCGGAATTGCCCGAAGGCGATTATGCGATCCGCTATTCGGTGCAATCGGATTCCTCCGACCTGCGCCCTGGTGACAATGCCAGGGTAAGTCCCTTCGTCGTCACCAGTAATATTTTTTCCAAAGAAAGCGGCGCTCAAACCGCGACACGGCCTGCTTCCGATGTCGCCTGGACGGTGGGCAATTATTACGTCATGTCGTCCGGTCAATTCGATACCTATAAGGCGACAACGGCTGAATTTGCCTTCGCAACGGATTCCACAGAACTGGATGTTGCCGACGTAAAGGCAGCCATCGCCCTGCTCAAGGTCAACGACGACGTTCCGCTGGATTTTGAAGGCTTCGATACCGATGAATTTCCGGGTAACAGCGTCACCTGGCTGGGTTACGCCAACTATGAAGCACCCGAAGGCATTGTCAACGGTCAATTGCAGCAGGTCGAGATCATTGATTTTGAAACGCTGGAATCCGGCGTTTTGCTGGAGCCCGGTGGCCGTTACTTCCTGACGGTGGGTTACGACGACGACGCGCGCAAGACCAACCACGCTTTCAGCACGGAATTTAATTATTTCAATGTTGTCAGCACGATCACCTATTCCGATCAGTGGTACCTGGGCGGCTTCGGCGACGACCTGGCGGCCCTGCTGCGGATGTATATCAGCTTAGCCAGCACGACCGACGAACAACCGCTGCCTGAGTCGGCGTTGCAGGTGTTTCCCAACCCCGTCAGCGATGCGGTAAACCTCGCCGTCGAATTTGCAGCACCCACCGACGCCACCATTACGATTGCCGACCTAAGTGGTCGCGTCATTTCATTGGAAGACCGTCAGGGCCTGATTTCGGAGCAAATTACCTACCGTTTGCCCCAACTGGTTTCGGGCATGTATCTCGCCCGCATCGCTACCCAGGAAGGTACGCGGACGGTAAAATTCGCAGTGCAGCGGTAATGCCGGACGTTGGACGTTGGATTGCTGGACGTTGGACTGTTGGACATTGGACGTTGGACTGTTGGACTGTTGGACATTTGACATCGGACATTGGACTGTTGGACATTTGACATCGGACAATTATCTATACCTCACGTCGCCGGGTTCTCAGCATGGCGGAAAGCGGAGATTACGTTTGCTAAACTTTTGGAAGTCAGGTAAAGCTTGCATGAGTTGATGCTGAAAACCAGGGGACGCGAGGTATAACTTCCAATGTTCCAACAGTCCAACAATCCAACGTCCAACCATCCAACAATCCAACGTCCAATGTCCAACAATCCAACGTCCATCAATCCAACGTCCAACGTCCATTTTCTAACCCAGAAATCTCAATATTGCCCGCGCGGCTTTTTCCGATGCGCCACCGTCGCCCAGATGATGGCGCAGTTCGGCATAACCCGCCTGCAGGCTGGCCGTCTTTTCCGGTGACAGAATATCGGTCAGAGCAGCTTTCAGATTCTTTTTGTTCAATTCATTTTGGATCAGTTCCTGCACCAGGGGGCGATTCATGATGAGATTGACAAGGGAAATGTATTTTACGTTGACCAATTGCCTGGCAATTAAATAAGAAAGTGGGCTGCCCGCGTAACAAACCACTTCCGGCACTCCGAAAAGGGCTGCTTCCAGGGTGGAAGTGCCCGATTTGACCAGCGCCGCTTTTACCTGGCGGAACAGGTCGTAAGTCTGGCCCTGCACCCATCGCACGCGTGGGTATTTCTCCAGAAATGGCCGGTAAAAAGTCTCCGGCAGCGAACTGGCGCCCGCTACAACAAATTCATATTCAGGAAAATCAGGAGTGATCTCGAGCATTCGCGGCAAAATACGCTGTACTTCCTGGCGGCGGCTGCCGGGCAGCAACGCGATGCGATTCTGTATCCCGGATTGTGAATCCGGGGTTGGAGAAGTACCGATGGCGTCCAGCAAGGGATGACCGACAAATTCCGCTTCCACTCCGTATTTTTTATAAAATGCTTCTTCAAAGGGCAAGATCACCAGCATCTTGTCTACGTCTCTTTTTATATCGTGTACCCGCGAGGTATGCCAGGCCCAAATCTGCGGTGAGATATAATAGATGACTTTGAAACCCTGCTGTTTTGCCCATTTGGCAATGCGGAGGTTGAATCCCGGGTAGTCAATCAATACCAGGGCGTCGGGTTGAAAATTTATAATGTCCTTTTTACAAAATGCGATGTTGCGGAGGATGGTGCGCAGATTTTTTAAAACCTCCGCAAACCCCATGAAAGCCAGGTCGCGGTAGTGTTTCACCAGTTCGCCGCCGGCCGCCTGCATCAAATTACCACCCCAGATGCGGCATTGAATATCAGGCCGTTGTGCCTTGAGAGCTTTAATCAAATTGGAGCCGTGCAGGTCGCCCGACGCTTCTCCTGCAATGATGTAGAGTTTCATGGCGCAAGGTTACGGGGTTTCAGCGTTACGAGGTTTTATGGTTAGATTTTCAATAAAATAAAAGAGGCCGTCTTATAAGACAGCCTCTCCGGTTGTGGGGAATAACTATTCGTATCAGACTGATCAGCGCACGATCACAAAGGGTTTGGTCACCGTTTGGCCCTTTGCGGTAACGCTCAGCAGGTATGCGCCCGAGGCGAGGTTGCCAACCTGGAACGGCAGCCGCTGCTCACCGGAGATGTTGGAGTAGTTGCGCTCGATAGACACTTTGCCGTAAGCATCCATGATGCGCATTTGTACGTCGCTGGATTCCTTCAGGTGCATTTTGATGGTTGCAGCATCCTGCACGGGGTTGGGGAACATGCTTACCGACACGATCTCGTTCGGATCGTTGGTGCCGACGAACAAATTCGGAATGGCGGTTTGTTCCGCGTTGACAATGTCGCCGCTGGCTTTGTCAATAAACAGGGTAACGGCGTGCATTTCCGTTACGTCGAAACTAACGGGATGGGTGTAGGAACTTTCAAAAGAAATGATGGATTCGGCGGGGTTCTCATCCGGAACGGCGCTGGCGTTGCCGGTGAAAGTGCCGACGATGTTGCGGGCTACATGGTTGTACACCATTGAGGCGGCAGGTACGGTGGCCGGCAGGTTTTCGTAGCCGCCCATTTCACCGTTGCATCCGCCGGAATATGCGTTCACCTGGCCGTATGTGGATGTAGTTCCTGTTACGTCGTTTTCCGTATAAACCACTGCAATGCCAAAATCTCCGTTCATTTCTTCCAGGAACTTGACGTAGCTGGTAACCGTGATTTTGCGGGTTGATTCGTCATAGTCCACATTTTGATTGATGACGATAGTGGGTTCGTCCGTCATGCGGTCAATATAAAAGTCCTCAAACTCGAGCGGGTCGCCGATATGCACCCGGTCAACCGCTACCTTGGGATAGCTGCCACCGATGAGTTGCGAGAAGGGAGTATCGTAAGCGGTTACTTTCATCGGGTCGCCGTTGTGTACCGCAATCGGGATTACAGTTTCCGGATAGCTTTCAGCCATATAGTCGAGCATGACGGCACCGCGCGGGCACCACTGGCACCAGGTGCCTGTTGCTTCCTCCAATACTACTTTACGGCCCGTCACCGGCGTTACGCCTGTCACGCTTGCCTCGCCGTCGTTGTCGGCAGGGTCGTTGTCGCTGCCGCCATTGATGTTGACGAGCGTAATGCTGAGATCGTTGGCACCCTGCTTCACGGTGTAGGGTATGGCGAGTTCGTGGCCTTCATCAAACGGGATGTTGAGGCCAGTGAAGTTGACCGTATCGGTATTGAAGCCACCGTCGTTGATGAGCAGGTCGAAGGAGGTGATGGTTTGGAAGCCTGGATTGTTCACGCTGCCGGTGATGAACATTTCGCCGCCCGTCCAGAAAGTAGAATACTCGAAATAGGTCGGGATGGCATCAATGTAACGTCTCAGCGCCACTCCGTTCAGGGAGGCTTTGAGCGTATTGTCGGGGATGACCAATTTGAAATTATCTACCGCTGCGCCGTAAAGCCAGCCTCCGCCGTCGCTATATCTCAAGGCAAGCAGGATGGAGTCTTTGCCTGCGTAGTCCGATACGTCAAAGCCGGAGGGTTTGATCCAGGACGGGCGGCCTTTGAGCGGCTTGAGCGTTGTCCAGGTGGCGCCGTTGTCTTCAGAAGCGTAAGCGTCCAATCCTTCGGTAATGCCCTGGTAGCACAGTTTTCCGAAGAAGATGTCGTAGGTCAGGTAAAGGCTCGTATCGGCATAAGCGCTGAGGTCGAACATCGGCAGGATGACGATGTCGTTCATTTTATTGCAGTTGCAACCGTCGTCATTGGTGGCCAGGATGTTCCCGCTGGCGTTGTTCGGAATGGGGAATGAACTGGACGACAGCGCTGCTGCCGTTCCGACTTTCCAGCCGCCGTCGGTGGCTGCGGTTTGCTGGATCCATCCGGCAGGCAGGGTAGTGCCGCCTTCAAAGTTTTCTTCCCAAATGATCGTTTGGGCTTGGAGTGCCGTGGCGAAAATGACCATGGCCGAGGCGAAGAGTAGTTTTTTCAACATAAAGCAGTTAGTTAAAATTTTGAATAATCGAGCAGCAAAACTACTTATCCGCCCGTGCTTGCCATACTTTTTAGATAAAAATGTCCCGAATGGATAATTATAGCATAGAAACAATGGAATTTTGGCCGGAATGGCGGGGAACTTCCCCTTACCGGAATTGTTTAAAGGACGGTATTTTTGCAGCCTTATGAATTTTGAACCGAAAGACGTATTCCGCAAATTAGAGTTTGATAAGATCCTCGATCTGCTCGAAAAAGAAGCCCTTACGCCCCTGGCGGCAGAAGAGTTAAACCATATTTTTCCCCAAACCGACTTCGCTGCGATTGACCTGGCCTTGCGCGAGACCCGCGAATTCAAACTGGCACTGGAAAAAAACGACCGCTTTCCGCTGGAATCTTTTCCCGACATCCGGCCTGATCTGAAAATGCTGGAGATAGATGGTTATACACTCCAGGCGGAGTCGTTTCAGGGCATTTTGCGCATTCTTTTTATTATGCGCGACATCTTCAAATTTTTTGCGGCCGGGCCTAAAAAAGATATCTATCCCAAACTCTACGACATCACACGGCCGCTTTCCTATGATGAGGGCCTGATAAAAGCCATCACCGCCGTATTCGACGAAAAGGGTGATATCCGTCCCGACGCATCACCCGAACTGATGCGCATCCGCCGAGAGATGCAACACAAGATCAGAGAATTGGACGGCCGCTTTCGCCAGATCATTCAGGAATACCGCTCGAAAGGCTGGCTCTCCGATGCGCCCGAATCGTTCCGCAACGGCCGCCGGGTTTTGTCTGTCCCCTCCGAACACAAACGCAAAATAAGGGGCATCATCCACGACGAGTCCGACACCGGTCGCACGGCATTCATCGAACCCGAAGCCGTCATCGAGATCAACAACGACCTGTTCGACCTTGAACACGAAGAAAAACGCGAAATATTCCGCATTCTGCGCGACCTGAGCGAGACCATCCGACCGTATGGCTCCCAGATCCGTAGTTATGTGGAAGCGCTGGTGCGATTCGACGTGATACAGGCCAAAGCGCGCCTGGCCCTCGCCCTGCGGGCAGGTATGCCCATTCTGAAAGAAAAACCCGTCATTTCCATCCGCAAGGGCTATCATCCTCTTTTGTATCTCAAAAACAAACCCCTGGGGCGGAAAACGGTTCCCTTCGATCTGCGGCTCCACCCTGAAAACCACATACTTATCCTTTCCGGACCCAACGCCGGCGGCAAGTCGGTGGCGATGAAATCGGTCGGCCTGTTGCAACTGATGGTACAGAGCGGTCTGCTCGTGCCCGTGCACGAATTGAGCGAATTCGGCATTTTCAAACAGATATTCGCCGACATCGGAGATCAGCAAAGCCTCGACGACGACCTCAGCACCTATTCGTCGCGTTTGCAAAACGCCCGCGTATTTCTCGAAAAAGCGAATCCGCAAACCCTCGTGCTGATTGATGAAATGGGCAGCGGCACCGACCCCAAACCCGGCGGCTCGATCGCCGAGGCCATTCTGCGGCAGTTGCATCGCAAAGGTGTGTATGCCGTCATCACGACGCACTACTCGAACCTGAAAGTGTTCGCTTTCCGCAATCCCGGTATTCTGAACGGGAATATGTACTTCGACAAAGATACCTTGTCGCCCACCTATGAATTGAAGGTAGGCCGCCCGGGCAGCAGTTATGCTTTCGAGATCGCCGAAAAAAGCGGCCTGCCTCGCGACATCATCGGCTACGCCCGCAACCGCACCGGCTCCGAAACGGCCGTGGACGACATCCTGATCGAACTTCAGCGCGAAAAACAGGAACTGGAAGAAAAACTGCAATCCGTTACCGAAAAGGAGCAATCCCTCGAACGCCTCATCAAAACCTACGATGCGCTGCACCATGATCTGGAGGTTAAACGCAAGCAACTGAAACTCAACCAAAAGGAACACGAACTCCGCGTCAGCGCCAACACCAGCCGGGAGATAGACAAACTTATCCGCCAGCTCAAAGAGGAAAAGAACCTCGAACGTGCGCAGGAAATTTCCGCCAAACTCCGGCAGGAACGCAGCGAAAAGGCCCGGCAGGTGGATGAAGTGAATGCCGAAGTGATCCACCTGGAAGAAAAAGTGGTGCCTTCCGCGTCGGGCCGCCCGTTGGCGGTAGGCGACTTCGTTCGGCTGCGGGCAGGCGGCGCCACCGGCCGCATCGAAGAGATAAAAGGCCAGAAAGCCAGTATTGCTATGGGCGGCATCCGCGTCACGGCGCACCTGCGCGACCTGTTGCCCGCCGCCGAACCCATCCAGCAGACGGCGCACGTGACGGCTACGGACATCCAGAAAGCGGCGGTTTTCGACGCCAAGATTGACCTGCGCGGCATGAGCAAAGACGAGGCCATGCAGGTGCTGGAAAAATTCGTGGACAATGCCTTGCTATCCAATGCCAGCAGCCTGCGCATCCTGCACGGCAAAGGCGACGGCGTGCTCCGCAAGGTCGTCCGCCAGAAACTCCGCGAGTATGGCGGCAATATTGCCAATATCTATCACCCGGAACAGGAGGGTGGGGGAGAAGGGGTGACGATCGTGGAACTGGCGTGAGCCGTGCCTGGCTGTATGATCAAATATGCTTTTCAAACGACGACACCGCCACCACCTTCCAGCACAATACCGCCGATACCATCAACGGCATCAGCATGTAATATTTGAACAACATGGGGCTGAATGTATAGAACAGCATTGGCATAATAGATAGCGCCAGCAGTGAAAATGTGTATACATCCATGGTGTTTCGCCATTTCTTCTGATAAAAGTAAACGCCGGACACCACTATGAGAATTTGAATGATGAATTGTGGAAAATGCGCATACGGTAGGTTTTGTTCCGGTGTGCCGGGCAGCCATTGTCTCAGATGAATATTGAGGCTCAGCGCATCTGCAAAAGTAAAGGCGTCGGGCCGCACCCACGACCCTTCCGAACAGCCCTCGTAATAGTCAATGATCTTCGAAACAATAGAAGGGTCTATCATCCAGAACGGAAAAACAAAGAAAATTAAAACGGCAGCACCAACACTCCCCCATATCAGGTAAGAATGCTTCCTGGGAGCATTGAGCCACAGCAGGATGGCAAACAACGGCAGCCAGAACAACAAAGTATAGCGCGACAACACTGCGCCAATAATACCCATTGCGATCAGCGCATGATTCCGTGTAGCCAGGCCGGCTGCCAACAGGACATACCACGCTGCGACAATCCCCTCGAGGCTGACAGCGATGTCGAGTTTCCCCCATAGCACATATCCCCAAACGGGGAGCGCAAACAACAGCATGGCGGGTAAGGTGTGCTTCCGGGAAGCGGTCGGGTGCGCTTTGGAGAGAAAATATCCGGACACCCCTACCGCCAGCATCAGCAAGATCACAGCCGACCAACGCGGGTCCGTTCCCAGGACATTTGCAATCTGAACGGGCATCCAGTGCATCGGCATGTATACGGGGAACGGCTCATGAGTCGGCAAAATAACCGGTTGATAAGGAAATTCGCCCCCGAAAAAGCGGTCGCTCATGGCTTTCAACTGCGGGATCACATCCGATATTTTTCCGGGTTCGGGGTATCGAACCCAAATCTTTCGCAATTCCTCATATGCGGTGAACAAACCCAGCATACCCGTCAAAGCGTGCAACCATGGCAGGTAGGCAGGAGAGGAGGAAGGTGTCAAGGAGTGCCTGGGCTGATTGAAAAACCGGAAACAATGGATTGCAAGCAACCCTGAAACTACGATCAAAGCGAACGGATTGGCCTCTTTCTGGAAAATGCGGTTCCCGTAAATACAAAGGATAATTTGCGCCAGGAAAAGCGCAAAAACAGGGAGCAAAGGACGCTTCATGTCGCAAAGGTATAGGCGCTCCATCAAAATTTTCCGTTTCTCTACTTCGGCTGTTCCCACAACTCGATCTTATTCCCTTCGGGATCGAGCAGCCAGGCGAATTTGCCGAACTCTTCTTCCAAAGGTTCTCCGATGAGTTCCACCCCTTCCTTGCGCAACTCGGCCACGAGTGCGTCGAGGTCGTGTACCCGGAGGTTGATCATGAAGGGCGAATCGGAAGGGTCGAAATAGTCGGTACTGCGTTTGAAAAAACTCAATACGGAATAGGCATCCGGGTGCGGGTCGTCTTTGAAATTGAACTGCGCTCCCCAACTTTCGAGATTGACGCCAAGGTGCCGGGCGTACCAGTTGCGGGTATTTTCGTGGTCGCGGCATTTGAAAAAAATACCGCCGATGCCGATGACTCGTTTCATAAGATTGTTCCCGTGCTTAATTTTTTGTTCGGGCAAATGTAGTTTACTTTTGCGAAAAAAACTTTTTGTTTTGAAAAAAAACATGAGAAACAATAATTAACGATTTTCAAAAAGGGCATTTCGATTATTCCGTAGTCGGGAGGGAATCTATCTTTGCCCGCCCTCAGATATTTGAGACGACCTCAAGAGGGACAGCATGAACAAGACGCTTGAACAATTCCGGGAAGTCGTGCACCGCTGCCGCGACCTTTTTTTGAAAAAAACGGCCGATTACGGCACGGCCTGGCGCATTCTCCGTCCGAAGAGCATCACCGACCAGCTGTACATCAAAGCCCTGCGCATCCGCAGCATCGAGGAAAAAGGCGCGCAGAAAGTGTCTGACAGCGTCGAATCTGAGTTTATCGGCCTGGTCAATTATTGCGTACTGGCCCTTATTCAATTAGATCTGCCCGAAGATGCCAGTCTGGAACTTGCACCGCAACGCGTAGCCGAGCTATATGACCACCACATCGCTGCGAATATCCGTTTGCTGGAAGCCAAAAACCACGACTACGGCGAAGCGTGGCGCCTGATGCGCGTGAGCAGCATGACCGACCTGATTTTGCAGAAATTATTAAGGATCAAACAAATAGAAGACAATGCCGGCCAAACGCTGGTATCCGAAGGCTTGGAAGCGAATTACCGCGACATCATAAACTATGCGGTTTTTGCACTCATCCGGCTGGGGGAAAGGGGTTAACGGGTTGACGGGTTGACGGGTTTGCGGGTCAACCCGCAAACCCGCAAACCCGTCAACCCGCAAACCCGTCAACCCGCAAACCCGCAAACCCGTCAACCCGTTAACCCGTCAACCCGCAAACCCGTCAACCCGCAAACCCGTCAACCCGCAAACCCGTTAACCCGTTAACCCGTCAACCCGTCAACCCGTCAACCCGTCAACTTTCTCAACAAATCCACGATAACGCATGACTTCTTTACCCGTACTTCTGATCTCCTTTGCCATCGCGGGCGTATTGCTGACCGTGTGGACGGTGCGCACCCAAAAACACAAGTCCGTTTTGTGGACTTTTCTGCAACACTTCTGTGGCGTATGGTTCATTTTCTCCGGTTTGGTGAAGGCCGTGGACCCGATCGGCACAGCCTACAAAATGGAGGATTATTTCGCCGCTTTCGAGCCGACTTTCGCCGGCCTGAACAACGTATCGGCGGGCATTGCACCGCTGTTCCCCTGGCTGGCAAAGTACAGCGACGGATTTTCCATCCTGATGATCGCCATTGAGATCGTGTTGGGCATCATGCTCATTTCCGGCTATCAGCGCAAACTGACGGCCTGGCTGTTTTTCCTGGTCGTCTTCTTTTTTACCGTTCTGACGGGTTTTACCTACCTGACCGGTTTTGTACCGACGGATGCCAATTTCTTTGATTTCGCCAAATGGGGACCTTACGTGAAAACCCAGATGCGCGTAACCGATTGCGGCTGTTTCGGCGATTTTATTAAACTCGATCCGAAAATTTCCTTTTTCAAGGACCTGGGGCTCATGATCCCTGCGGCGCTTTTCCTGTTCCGTCCCGGCAACATGCACCAGATATGGTCGCCGCTCACCCGCAACAGTATCGTAGGCGCCACGACGGCGGCTTCTTTCCTGTTCTGCGTACAAAATACCTTTTGGGGTCTGCCGACTGTGGACTTCCGTCCGTTTAAGATCGGCTCCAACGTGCGCGAACGCAAGGAACTGGAGTCCAACGCCAAAGTGGACATTCTCGGTTGGGTCTTGCGCAACGACAGTCTCGACCAGACGGTCACCTATATGGAACCTGAGCCCAATAAATATACCTACGTGAAACAGTATCCGAAAAACCTCGGCTGGAAAGTAAAAGACCAGATTCAGACCGACCTTTATGTGGAGAAGGATGGGCAGAAAATACCCGTTACCAAGACGAAAGTGAGCGATTTCGCCGTGGAAAGCAGCGAAGGCGAAGTCACGGAGGAAATCCTGAATGAAAAGGGTTACAGTCTGATGATCATCGCCTACAAACTCAAAGGCCAGAGACAGATGGAGACCGTCGCCGTGCCGGATACTACCTGGGCTTCTGATACGATCCGGGTGTCTACGGATTCCTTCTACCTGCAACCGCGCATCGTATCGGTTGGCAAGAAAATGATTGAACGCGAGGCGTTCATTCCTGAAGCGGACTACGCCGGACTGTTCCAGGATAAGGTAAATCCATTGGCCGATGCCGCTGCCAAAGCCGGCTGGAAAGTGTACGCCATCACCACTTATGGCGACGCAGAATCGGCCGTTGACTTTGCCCGGCGGGTAAAGGCGGCCTATCCTTTCTACAAGGCCGACGACAAATTACTGAAGACCATCATCCGCGCCAATCCGGGCGTAGTGGTGTGGAAAGACGGCGTCGTGCTCGACATGTACCACCACCGCCACTTGCCGACGTTCGATGAGTTGGAGACGAAGTGGAAGGATTGATCCGATTAATCGAATCAATCTGATTGTAATATTTTTTCCAATATCGCGAACTCCAGCGACTGGGTGGGGATGCCGAAATCCGGGTTAACTTCATAAGGCCGGGTCTCGCCCGTCCGGTAGTAACCCAGTCGCTCATACCAGGCAATGAGTTCTTTGCGTGTGGAAAAAACATTCATATAAATAAACTGACAACCTTGTTCGCGGGCGTGCGCTTCTGCCGCTTCGAGTAATTTTTTACCGATGCCGCGGCCCTGCAAGTCGGGTCGGACGGTCAGCATGCCGAGGTAGAGGCCGCGTTCTTTTTTGTTCAGAAAAACACAACCCTCGATTTCGCCTGAATCGTTGCAATATTTCAGTACAACGGCATTGGCTATTTGCATCAGCGAACGCAAAGTGGCTTCGTCGGTACGCCGGGAGCCGTGCAGCAAGTCGGCTTCGTGCGTCCATCCCTGTCGGGCGGTATCGCCGCGGAACGCGCCGTTGATGAGCGAAAGCAGTTGGGGGATGTCGTGCGGAGTAGCTGGCAGAATAGACATGGGACAAAATTACGATTTCAAACCCAGGCTCGTCGGCAAACCATCGAGACTGACTAAGTTTTTTTGCTGAACATATTCCCGAAGTCCCGCTGCGCCCTTCTTTTCCGCCCAGTCGAAGTGAATATCCCGGTCGCCCACGTAATCAAACAAGGGCACGCCAAATCCGCACGACGTCTGCACCAGGTCAATATCCGCCACAATGATCTGCCGCGTACTGGGGTAAATGACGAAATGGGGCGCGAAGTGATCCCATTCTTCACTTCCGGGTAATACCGCAAATCCCTTTCCGTACAACCTCAGAATATCGGGCTTCCCCTCGAAAGAGCAGAACATGAAGGTAATGCGCCCGTTCTCCAGCGTGTGCGCCGAAGTTTCATTGCCGCTGCTGATCAAGTCCATATATGCCACCCGGTGCTCCGACAATACCCGGAAACAGTCGAGTCCTTTAGGCGAGAGGTTGATGCGCCCTTCGACGCTCAATGGCGCGGTGCTGACGAAGAAAATATGCTGATGCTCGATAAATTCTTTGTGTGCAGGTTGGATGGAATCGTAGAATTTGCCCATGAATTTCAAATTTGCACAAATATTTATTCAATTACCGGATGGTTTCCTCCCTGTGTTTTTCCAAATCCAGTCGGGTAGAACTGATAAATACACGCATACCGGCAAAAGGCTATATATTTTTATTATCTGTATTTTTTACAAAAAGGCAAACATCTAAGCGTTGAAGGTTATCCTTTGGTTGTTTACCCATCCGGTTGGCTATCCAGAGAAAACGGGGGGCTGCGTTTAATACCTTGTATTCTATACCGTTGTGTCTGTATTTACCCGCATCTATCCATTTTTTTAATTCATCCGGCCTGAATTCGACGTATTCGAGTCCCGACATCTCGATGAAGGCGTCCACATCAATGCTATTGCCGGCAGATTCTTTTTTACCGTATTCCAAAACCGCATTTTCCCAGAATGCCGGCTCCCAGACGGGATCCTGCAGGTATTTTCTAAAAAAGTCCTTGTCGCCCACCTTTTTCAACAATTCTTCCTCCGTTATCTCTCCGCCGGTGATGGCGGAGGCCGGATGAGAGGTAGCCATGATTTCTTTCGCCAGGCGCGTCCGGGTCATTTTTCGGATAAGCCAATGAAAAGCGTTGCCTATCAGCGGCGTTTCAGACCATTTGCGCATCTTCCGGATGGCGGCCACGTTTTCGGGTCCCATGGTGAGCGGATCGGAGTTGCTGTACCTCCTCGCGATACGTTCAGCCTGTGATTGATTCAGTTCGGGCATTTTTTCATAGCCGGGCGACAAGCTTTTCTCCGACGGATCAAAGGTTTTGATTTCAGGGCAATAAGTGCCGGAATGTTTGCGGTAAGCCAGGGTGATCAATTCGCCCTGTGTCCACCAGGATTTGTCGTAATCATCCGTTTGGTATACCCAAAATTCATCGGCCAGGTCTATCTGCCTGTCCAGGACCGACATCAACTGCCACCGGCGCAGGCGGGGCAATACTTCCGATTCGTAAGCGAGCGAGCCCGGCGGCATGACAATGAATTCATATTGTCCTTTCCAGGATTCCTGCAATGCCCTGACGTCTTCATAAAATGCGCTCCTATAGCTAATGAATACTTTTTTAAGTCCCTTGCGCCGTTCTTCCGCGTCTTTTTTGATGGCTTCCGCCATCAGTTCCGCGTAAGCGGTATAAAACGGGGTCAGATTTTTCGGATCTAGTGGCGGGAGCCGGCTGGCCAGGGAAGTCCGTCCTGCAAAGACAGGCAGGCGATTTTTTATCGCTTGCACGATGTTATTATTGTCCCAGGTAATCCGCTCCGGAGTCTTCTCTAATTGTTCGGGATGCGACGCCGGAAATGGATACGAGGGCGCGATATCCCGGAACATAGTGGTGAAATTGACCGGCAGATAGGTTCGGCTCACGATCCAGATGTGATCGAACGCAATGTGCATCACGTTGAAAATGGCGTAGTGGTCGTCTTCCACAATGTTTCCATTGTTCGCCTGCGATGCGACCGATTCGATCGTGGCGTCCACTATAACAATTTCTGAATTCAAACAGGCATTGAAATAAAGGGAGGAATCCGCATTTTCAGGAGAAAAATGGTAGAATTGATAGCCGGATTCTTCAGCACAAACTTTCAACATGTCCGCTAAGGCACTGCTTTCCGCACTTCGGGTTCCAAAGAATGAAATGGTTTTTGACATGGACGAATTGTTTTCAGGTACGGATCAAACTGGTGTTCAACATGCCGCATTCGGATTCGGGAAATTGTCCGACTGGTCTTCGCGTGCATTGTCGAGGCAGGCGAAGTCTTTTTCGAGCAGCAGATGGAGCGAAATGCCCGGCGCGACTTCCATTTCGTTTTCAAATCCCACCCGTTCCTCGCCGTACCAGGTTTGGGCAGCCGTGGAAGGGATATACAGCGTGATCTTCTGACCGTCGAAAGCCGCTTGTAAGTTGTTTATTCCTTCTTTGGATTGCAGCGCATAAACGAGTGTCTGCGCCTCTCCGGGGCCAAAGTGGGTTTCTTCGGCGAGATAACCGGATGCAGCGAGGGTTCGCACTTCACTTTGGGTAAGGCGGAAGCGGACGGAATTGCCTTTGATGCGGATCTTCATGTCGAGGGGAATGAATTTGTTGCGGGGTACCTCCTGAAAAACTTCTTCAAAAATTTTTCAGGAAGTACCCCGCAACAAATTCATTTACAGTTTTATAGATGATGTTATTGATGGAGGGCCCACGCAAAATTAAGACATTTGCCGCAATGTACTTCAGACGAGTTGATGGGCAATACATTCAGGATTCGAATAAACATTGAACCGTCCTTCTCTCAAAAAGCCGATGAGCGCGATGCCGAATGCTTCGGCAGTCTCCACCGCAAGACTGGATGGCGCGCCGACCGCGCACACAACGCGGATACCCGCCATGGCCGCTTTTTGCAGCAATTCGAAGCTCGCGCGCCCGCTCAGGAGCAGGATGTGCTGGTCGAGCGGGAGGGCGTTCTGCCGGAAATAGTGGCCGATGAGTTTGTCCAACGCATTGTGGCGGCCCACGTCTTCGCGCGCGGCGAGCAGACGGCCGGCGCGGTCGAACAAAGCCGAAGCGTGCAGTCCGCCTGTCGCCTCGAATGTATCCTGTGCGTGGCGTAAGGCATCGGGCAAGCTGTACATGACTTCAGGGTTGATCGCCCAATCTTCACCCTTGCCTGAAAATATGCAATGTGCAGCGGTTTTTACCGCGTCAATTGAAGTTTTACCGCAGACGCCGCAGCTGGAACTGGTGTAAAAATGCCGCTCCAATTTTTGCAGGTCTACCGCCAGATCAGGCGACAATGCAACGGTGATGGTATTGGCGAATCCGCGCATCCCCTCAATGTCCGACGCCCGCTGAACGATGCCTTCCGTGAACAAAAAGCCGGCAGCCAGGTCTTCGTCGGTACCGGGGGTACGCATGGTGACGGACAGATTTTTGACCGTGCGATGTCCGGCGGGACCATATTCGAGGCGGATATCCAACGGTTCTTCGACGGCCAGCAGATCTGACACCGTGCTTGCATCCCGGCCTTTGAACCTGAGGATGTTTATTTCTTTAATTGATTGATTGACCATGTGTTAATTATTGAAATGTTTCGAGGCAATTCTTCCTTATTGTTTTCACGTGCGTTCATTCCCCTCAAAAATACGGGCAATGATTGAATCGCAATAAATTGGTGCATCCCAATCAAATTCAACCGTTTCGCGGTTGTATGGCATTTTTACCCGCGCATCCATCCCGGCATTTTATGCCGGGCTATTCAAATTTGACCCCTTCGGGGTCGCAGACAAAAATCTTTAACGCCCACTGCCCACTGCCACTGCCCACTGCCACTGCCACTGCCCACTGCCACTGCCACTGCCCACTGCTACTGCCCACTGCTACTGCCTCCCGGCTGTCCACTCGCAACGTCCGTCTGCCCGTGGTTGCGGCGGTATTCCGTCGGCGTCATGCCAGTGGCTTTTTTAAAGGCGGCGTTGAACGAGACTTTGTTGTTGAACCCCACAGCATAGGCCGCCTCGATGACGTGCAGGTCGTTGCGGGAGGTTTCGGCCAACAATTGCCGGGCTTCTTCCACCCGGAGCTGGTTCACGTATTCAAAGAACGATGCGCCGAGGTGTTCGTTGATGACCTGCGAGACGTGGTGTTTGCTGGCATTCAGCGCGTTGGCCAGCTTATCCAGGCTGATGTCGGGGTCGTGGTAGACTTTTTCCTGCTCCATGAGCAGATTGAGGTTTTGCAACAGCGAACGGCTCGCCTCCGGCGTAAGGCCCGAATTGCGGTACTTGACCGGAGCGTTCGGTTCTGTCCATTGATAACCGTCGAATACAGCGGGTTGAACGTAACCCGAATAGGCGATGAGGTAAATGAAAGCCGTCATCGTGGCAGAAATGTGGTAATCCCAGGCTGAGTTGAAAAACGGAAATCGCACAAGAATGAAGTAAGAGGTATAAGCCAGAACGAAACAGGTGAAAAATGTATTGAGCCAGAATGACCAGGGGGTTGTGACGCCCACCCGCGGTTGCCGGTGGAGGTAGCGGAAGTTCCCAATAGCGTAACCCAGCATGTGCGCGATCCGGGTCCACAACAGCACCCGCATCCACAGGCGCATCACGGGAAAATCTGCTTTCCCTTCGAGAAATGCCCGCTTGCTCCCGGCATCCAAAGCGTACCAGGGCAGGAGCACGCCGATCGCGATGATAAAAGGAACGATATGCCATAAGTCGCTCTTTTTCAGTGGCCTCCCTTCGTATATCGTCCGGCAGTACAAATACACCAACGGCCCGAACAAAAATGGCAACTGATCGCTCAGCCGCGCTACGTGCGGGAACACCAGAATATAGTTCGACCAGTAAAACACGTATTCTGAAAGAGTAATGGAAAACAGCAAAAGGAGCGCTGCCAGCAGACGGTTGGCTTGCCTGTCGCCGCGACGCCAGCGAAACAGGATGAACGCCACGAAACACCCCTGTACGGCGGCAATAAGGAATACGATCGTCCAGGTGTCAAAGTGAGTATCGGATTGCATATATGTGTACCGGTTGATTGCTTCTCCCGTGGGACGTCAAAAGTATTGCGCCCATAGCACCTTTACGTGCTGCTTCACCATGGGAAAAGGTCAAACTTTATCGGAATTGACTTTTTGAACACGGCAACAGAGCAGTTTTGGGCAAATAATGTTCATCAAACGAATTAACACATGAAACAATTTTTGCTTTCCTCCCTGCTGCTTTTTCCTTTTTGCCTCCTGAAAAGCCAGAGTCTTTTTACCAGGATCACCGATCCGAACAACCCTGCCGTTGCGTTTGCGAACACCCCAGCTTCCTACAAAGGCACTGTCTGGATTGATCTCGATCATGACAACTGGCCGGATCTGTTCGTCAGCCAGCGGTTTTTATTCCGCAACACCCGCGACGGCAATTTCGAGCAGATCACTGACCTGAACGGCGCTACCGGCGGTCAGATCGCTGCCGGTTCCAGTTGGGGCGACCTCGACAATGATGGCCATCCCGATTGCATCACTGCCAGCCTGACTTCGGGTGTCCATCGCAACAAAGCCGACAACACCTTCGCGCTGCTCAACGACAGCTTGCCCGATTTCACCGGCTACTCCGCCTGGGATTGCGCCATTGCCGACGCGGACAACAACGGCCGGCTCGACCTCACTTTCGTTCACGCCTGTTGCTCTTTTCATCCGACGGCCCCCTTTCCATGTCGCTTGTACCTGCAAGACAACGACGGCGCCTTCGAAAAGGTGAGCGGTTATGCATTTACGGACAGCACGGCAGCCTACACCATCCCCACCTGGTCGGACTACGACCTCGACGGCGACATGGACTTGTTCATCGGCACCGGCCCTGCCAACAACCCGCCCGGCGCCTTGCCCGATTTTAACTACCGCAACCTTCTGAAAGAAACGGGCTCCTTTGCCCTCGAACGGCTTGAATCCTTTCCATTCAAAGTCCCGCAGGATGGCCAAACCTATAATTTTATTGATTACGACAACGATGGCGATCTCGATATCTGCCTGACCAATTATTCTCAGGCGCCTACCCGATTTTACCTGAACACTGATACGGGTTATATCAGTTTGTCCACGCCGTTTACCGTTACTGCCGGGCACTTGTCCAATTGCTGGGGCGATGTGGACAATGATGGCTTTCCCGATGCTTTGATCGCAGTGGACGGAGACCCGAACGCACATTTTTACCGCAATAAAGGCGATGGCACGTTCCAAGCCGACCAGATAGCGGGTACTGCCGACAATAAGATATGTGGCATCGCCATGGCCGATTACGACAACGACGGCGACCTTGATTTTTACACCAATGGCGCAACAACCGGACGGGCTTTATTCAGGAATGACAGCCTGGCGGGCAACCGGCATTGGGCGCAATTTACCCTCGAAGGTGTGCAGAGCAATCGCTCGGCCATCGGCGCCGTGGTCCGGCTGAAAGCCAACATCGGTGGCCAGGATGTGTGGCAGATCCGCGAAGTGTCGGCGCACAATTCCTTTCAGGGGCAAAATGATTTGCGGCAGCATTTCGGGCTGGGTGATGCAGATGCGATTGACTCCCTCGAAGTGCGCTGGCCGTCGGGCACAGTGCAGACCTTTAGCGGCCTGGCATACAATAATTTTTACAAACTTATTGAAAATGAAGACATTGACGTAATTGTAGCCGCAATGGAGCCGAACCAAAATATCAATCTGACTGTCCGACCCAACCCTGTGAACCGGGAATTTGAAATCAATACGAATGAAAAAATCACTGCCGTACAGGTATTTGACAGCACGGGCAAAATCGCATCCGTAAGATGTACCATGCTTGAAAACAGCGCCCGCGTTGCATTCGACGGCAATCCGCCCGCAGGTGCTTATTTTGTGCGGGTGCTGCTGGACAATGGGCAAATTGCGACGAAGCGGGTCATGAAGTTTTGATTTAGAATAGATATGGAAACAAAAACGAAGCGCCCGTCGCAACGACAGGCGCTTATTTTTTCCCTTCAACGTTTCCCGGCTGTTATGCCACAATTACATCAATTACCGCAACTACCCCTAAAACTCCTTCCGGTTGTTCTCCCGCTTCATATCCGCCGTCCAACCGTCCGGGTCAATGGTGATACTTCTGATGCTTGTCACGGGTTTTTCCAGCCGGATTTCATAAGTATCCACCGAAAAGCTCCACGGTTCATGGACGACAACGCCGCCTTGTGCGAAGTGTTTTGTGCCGTACTGCAGATCGAGCGGGATATAATGCCATTCCGGCGAGCCGTCGTTGAATGTCACCAATACCTCTACCGGCATGGGCAGGCCGCCGTTGTTTTTCAGGATGATCTTTGAAGCGGAGGTGCCGTCGGGAATCGCATTTTCTACGGCGTAGTCTGTGTGGCGCAGCGTTTTGATCCAGCCTGCGTAAAACCAGTCGAGTTCCATAGCGGAAGCGCGTTCCATCGTGCGGATGAAATCGTCGCCGGTCGGGTGTTTGAAATGCCAGTCGGCGTGATACCGAAGCATCCCGCGTTTAAATGCTTCATCCCCAACGATGTAGCGCAGTTGCCAGAAGAAGGCTTCACCTTTGGGGTAAGCATTGAAACGGTAGTCGTCGTACTTCGAAAAGTAGTTGGCAGGAGTAGCGACAGGATCTTTCACCTGGCCGGCATTTTGTACCGTTCGTGACATTGCAAAGCGGCTGAAACGAAAAGCAGTATCCGGTTTGCCGCGATCCTGAACGTCGGAAGCCGCATAGCTGGTCAAGCCCTCGTCGAGCCAGTATTCCTCGTTTTCATTGTTGCCCATCATGCCGTAGTACCAGCTGTGCATCCACTCGTGTGCGGCAATCGGGATTACATACCTGTCATTGCGTTCGATGTTGATCAGGGTCAGCATGGGGTATTCCATGCCCCGTTCGCCACCTTGGGCGAAGGTGAACTGCGGGTAGAGGTATTTTCCAAAGTTGGCTTCGATGTAAGGGAGGTTTTCAACGGCAAATTGCTGTATGGCCTTGAAAGCTGCCGTAACTTCATCCGAAGGTTGATAGATAAAATGCAGCATCAGACCGTCGCGCACCTTTACTTTTTCATGCATGTATTCCGGGTCGGCTGCCCAGGCGAAGTCGTGCACGTTGTCGGCTTCAAATTTCCAGACATTCACAAGGCCGTAGTTGGGCGGCGGCGTAACGCCTTCGTCTTCATAGCCAAAGCCGATGGTATTGGCGTTTTTCAACACGCCCGTGGCGGCCACTGCGTATTTTTTCGGCAGCGTAATGTTGACCTTGAAAGCGCCGAAATCGCCATAAAATTCATATCCGGTATGGGGCATGGCGTGCCAGCCGAAGCGGTCGTACACGCACATCTTCGGGTACCATTGTGTAAACGAATAAGCCACGCCGGCCGAGTTGTCGCGACCGCCGCGCTCGACTGTCAGCGGTACCTGCCCCTGCCAGGCGATGTCGAACGTTGCGTAGTCGTTGGGCATCAGGGGGCGGTTCAATTCCACCTCCATGATGGTTTCATTGACCCTGAAGGTCGCGGCGCCGCCGTTTTGCTGGACGGAAAAAATCTCCATTTTGCCGGTTTCGGCGGGGCTTAATTCGAGCACTTTTTTGAGTGGGGTATCTTCCGGCATGCGTTTGATCCGGTTGGCATAGGCACTGTTGGGCTGAAAAGCATTCCAGTACAGGTGAAAAAAGACCCGCCGCAGCGTGTCGGGCGAGTTGTTGAAATACTTGAGTTTTTCCCTGCCCTGCACGGCGTGGGTTTGGTCGTCGAGGCGAACATCGAGTTGATACTCAACCCGTTGCTGCCAATAACCCGAAGGTGTTTGAGCGAAGACGAACGACAGGGGAGAGAAGGCAGCGGACAATATCAGAACAAGCGATTTACTCATTTTCCGGATTTTTCTGGTAAAAATAGCATCTCAACGGCACCCTACACAGCGGTGCACATTCAGCCCGTAGGTCGTTTCCGGCGGAAAAACTAAAATAACGAACAGTCCTTCGGCGCCGGATTGCAACTCCACCGTGTAGTTGATGCCTTTGCGGTTGTCGTAACTGAAAAAAGCGCCGCCATCGGCCAGGCTGAAATATTCCCGCCGAGACAGACACAAGGGGAAGTTGTCGCTGGTGAAAAGCACCGCCAGACGATCACCGTTTTTGCGCAGCATAAACGAACTGGTCATATTGCCCAATTGTGCTGCCACGCGGTAAATGCCGTCGCCGAGCAGAAAATACCGACGGTTGGGGTTGGCGGTATCCGCATTGATGAGCGCGGCATCGGTGAACTGGTTGCGGCACCAGTTGCCGTCGGCTTCAGGGTGCATGACTCCTGCCGCTTTGCTGAATTCAAATGCGGCGTTTGACGGGCTGCTTTTTTCCGGCTGTGAAGGCTGCGACGAATTACAGGCACTCCATAACAGGAGCGGCAGAAACAAAAAACGCATGAAATCCAGGTGTTTTGTATGTAAAAAAGATGATTTTTGATTGAAAACGCCTGTTAAATCCTCCAATCCAGCCGCAGCGTATAGTTGCGCGGCCCTTCGAGCAGCGCCGGCCGAACCGTGTATTCTTCATTGAGCAGATTGCCGCATAAAACGCTGACTTTCATCGCTTCGTTCAATTTGTAGGAAGCGCGCAGATCCACGACCGTGAAACCTTTGTGGGTTTTGCGGAAATTGCGGACGGCTACGAATTCGGCGGGTGTGTTCAATTCCAGCGGGCCGATCTTGGCTTCAAAAATGGCGTCGATGGCTTGCATAAAACTGTTGTACTGCACCGCTCCTCCAAATGAAAAACGCCCGATGTCGTATTGCGCGTCGAACTTGAACATGTTGTTGTAGCGGTATTTCAACACGTTGTTGGTGTCGGATGAGCCGTAGATGACGCGCAGCGAATCGTTGAAATATTTGTACTCGGGATTGATACCGGTATAGCCTGTCAGCAGGGACAGGGTGCCGTTGCCGACTTGTCCCTGGCCGACAATGGAGATTTCAGCGCCGGTAATGCGGGTATCGCCGGTGTTGCGCGATTCGAAGGCTGCGCCGATGCCGGTTGGCAGGAAGGTCAGGCCGGCCAGCACGAACTCCATCATGTTTTGATATTCCGAAACAAAGCCTGTCACATCGGCATAACCTTGCCATTTTCCGAGACGGAAGCCTTGTTTGATACCCAGTTCGGCCGTCCAGCCGGTTTCGGAGACGAGCGTGGGATTGGGGCGGACACTATTACCGGCACTGAAATCCGTCGTGATAAATTTTTCCGCAATCGTCGGGTAGCGGTAGCCCTGCCCCCAGGAAGCGCGCACGTAGGTAGCCTGTGCGACCTGGTAGTTCGCGCCGAAGCGAAACACGGGCTTCGATTCTTTGGTGACGCCGTTGGGAATTCTGAAAAGAGAGTCTTTATTTATGCGAATGGTATCAGGGCCTGCCAGGCGGTTATGTTCGTAGCGCACGCCGGCAGAGAGATTGAGCCGGTCGAATGCTTTGTAGTCGAGTTGGAAATAGCCCGCGAGGTTGCGGGTATTGTAGTCGCCGTTGTACAGTTCGGCTTCCACGGTGGTGTAGATGCCCACAGCACCTGCCGTCACGACCAAACCCAGTTGATCCATCCGGCGTTGGTACTGGTATTCCCCATAGTACATACGGCTGTCGTTGCTCTGGTTGCCGGAGTTGTTGTTGTGAATGTAGAAGTAGCGCCCCAGGAATTTGTGGCGGTTGCCGCCCCGGTCGAAATACTGCACGTTGGGGTCAATCATAAAGCGCAGGCGTCCCAGCGATTGGGAGGCGGAATTCAGTCCCGCTTCGTAAGCCTGCGTACTGTCGTTGCCCCAGATGAAGAAACTGCCGCTGCGACCGAAGTTGAAATTGGTATTCAGGCCCAGGCTCAGACGGTCATTCACCCGGTAACGGATATTGGGCGTGATGCGGCCGTAACGGGAGTAGGTATCGCGGTTGTAACTGTCGCGGTACAATCCGTACATGCCCAACACAAAGTCTAATTTGTTGAATTTCCGGCGGTGGCAAAAATTAAAGCCCGTTTCCACGGGCAGTTGAATCTCCGAACTGTCGGCGCCCCACCATTTTTTCGCCTCGTCTTTCGGCGTGCCCCAAACCTTGCCGAAAACGGCAGCGCTCGTTTCGGGTTTGTCTTTGGCGTAGGCGGTGCGCAGGTTGATGATACCGTTCATGGCCGAAGAGCCGTACAACGCCGAAGCTGCGCCTTTGAGCACTTCGATCTGCGCGACGTTTTCCACAGGAAAGTCGTCCCAGTTCGGGAAACCCGCGTCGGCCTGAAGGGCAGGGATGTCGTCCACCAGCATCAATACACGTGTGCCGGCGCCATAGGAAAAACCCGCTCCGCCGCGGATGCTGGCCTGCCCGTCAATGATACTCACGCCCGGCACCTTTACCAGCGATTCATCAATCGAAGTGGCGTTGGCGCTCTCTATCAAGCGTGGCCGGAGCACGTCGAGCGAGACAGTGACTTCGCCCAGCGGTTTTTCAAACTTGCCGGAAGTGACCGTGGCGGTTTGCAGCAGGTTGTCGGCGTCGCCGAGCCGTATATCGAGTTCGAGTATTTGCCCGGGCTTGAGTTGGATGGATTGGGTTTTGGATTCGTAGCCGATAAAAGTGAAGGATACTTCGTAACTGCCTGCCGGCAACGAGAGCGAATAAGTGCCCTGCGCGTCGGTGGCGGCGCCGGTTTCGCCGGTTTTGACAGTGACGCCGGTGAGCGTTTCGCCGGTGGCGGCATCGGTCACGATACCTTTGAGCGTAGCATTTTGGGCAAACGACAATAAAGGTAAAAACAAACCCGCCGCCGTCAAGACTATGGCGGGTAAAAGGGTAGCCAGTACGGTAAGGTGTAATCTCATGGATAAATTTTGGTTGAAGTAGCCCGAAGTGCAAAATCGGCAGGGATTAAGAGCATGCTGGGGATTTTCTCACCGGACCAAAAACGGTTCTTTTTCCGCCATTTTTTGCCTTTTTTCAGTCACGTAGCCCCGGCTATGCTCCCTCAAAAACGCGAAAACTGACGAAAAAAGCCCTCGTTTTTGTCTCCGGCAGAAAATTTCCAACATGCTCTAAGTAGGGGTAAAAGTAAATTGAATTTTCTTTTTTGTTGTGTTCGTTGCTTTCCACTTGATGGCGGGTGTAAGTCTGTTTAAGAAGGCATTAACCCGGACCAAGTACCTTGATTTTATAATAAAGCAACTTGACAGTCTCGGTAATGATAAAATAAACGACTACCAAAGATAAGATCAATGCCAGATGGCCTGGCGCCGGGGCTGCGAATTTGAATACTTGCTGCCCAAAGGGGGTGAAAGGAAGCCCTATAGTCAAAATGAAGGTCAAAAGGCTCAGCCCAATGATCAATTTTGAAGGACGCAAGGCTTTGATAAACAGCGAACGGGTGCGGATGGAAAACAATAAGACAAGTTCTGTCAGGATACTGCCGATAAACCAATTGGTCTGCAACACCGGGGGCGACATGCGATAAAACAAACCGAAAAACATAAAATCGAACACGGTGCTCACCAGGCCAAGAATCATGGAAATGATAATAATTTCTTTTGAATTGTATTTTCCGGGCGATTTAAGTTCGCTGGCTTCTACCGTATCGGTTGAAATGGAGATCATCGGCGTATCTGACAAAAGGTTGACCAACAGAATTTGTATCGGCAACATGGGTAGAAAATCAATCATCAGCGAGGCAGTGGCAACTGCGAAAAAATTGCCGAAATTGGAAGCCAGGGTTGATTTAATATATTTGGTAGTATTGGCGAACACGCGCCGGCCTTCTTTTATGCCGTCAATGATAACCTCTAAATTCCCTTTTAATAAAATAATATCCGAGGCTTCCCGCGCAATGTCGGCCGCACTATCCACCACCAGCGCCACGCCGGCAATTTTTAATGCAGGCGCGTCATTGATCCCTTCACCCAAAAAACCGACCATATGTTTTCTGTGCAGCGCTTCTATAATGGAAAATTTGTCTTCAGGCGATACACGGGCAAACACCGCATATTGTTCCAGGTATTCTTCCTGTTCTTTCTGGCTGGCTGTTCGCCATTGATTTCCGGTGATCACCTTGTCAGGCGAGTCAATCAGGTCGATTTCACTGGCCACCGCGCCGGCCACTTCCGGGCTATCGCCGGTGATGATCATGATCCTGACGCCCAGGGTTTTGGCCTGTTTGACTGCCGAAAAGGAGCTTTCCTTGATCGGATCAACAAAAGAGATAATTCCGGAGAAAATGAAATCGTTTTTCTCCAGCTCTTGCGCATAAAAATCACCGCCTGTATCCGACGCCCTCACTTCTTTATACCCTACAGCCAAAACCCGGTGGCCGCGCCGGCCCTCCCCCCTCGTCCACTCGTCCATATGGTCTCTGGCTTTTTTATCCAATTCCCCGCACGACGTCACAATCGCCTCCGGTGCACCCCTGATGATCATATAGACATTGCCGCCATCACGCACCAGTACGGAGTTTTTCCTTATCCTGGGATCGAATGGCGTTTCAGATATTTTAACGGCTTTTGAAATTTTCGTTTTTTGTTCTGCAGTCAGGCCTCGTTCCACAGCAATATCAAACGGCTCTGTTTTCTGTTTCAATTCAAAAGATGACGCCAGGTTGGCCAGCCAGATCGTTTGTTCTTTACGGCCCGGGTAAGTATCGGCGATGACCATCCTGTTCTCAGTAAGTGTACCGGTTTTGTCGCTGCATAAAATTTCAATCCCGCCCATATCCTCTATAGCAGACAAACGTTTAACGATAACGTTCCTCTTAGCCAGCCGTTTGGCGCCGCGGGCCAGAGAAAAAGTGGTTACCAGCGGCAGGGCTTCGGGTATAACGCTTACAGTCAGCGCAACTGAAAAAATAATCAATTCAAACACATTTACGCCATCGCGGCTGATCAGTAAATGCGCTGCAAACACAACAAACAACGTTATGCCGACCAATTTCAGGATAAATCCCGAAAAGCTGGAGATACCTTTTTCAAAATCACTGACCTTTCTTGTTTCGCCGGCTAATTTGGCGATTTGACCGAATGCCGTGCTCCTGCCGGTTGCCAACACCAGGCCACGCGCCTCGCCTTTCAACACATCCGTTCCGGAAAAAGCCAGATTCAGCGCTTCGTGATACGAGGAGGGCGCGTTTGCTAAACTTTCCGTTTTTTTAAATACCGAAATGGACTCGCCGGTCAAAATCGTTTCGTCAATGTTGAGATTGTCCTGCTCGATAAGCCTGATATCTGCAGGCACCTTGTCACCGGTTTTCAAAACGACCATATCACCCGGGACCAACTGATCGGCGGTGATTTGCTCTTCGACCCCGTTGCGCAAGACTTTTGCCCGGGGCAATGCGTACTTGCTGAGTAATTGGGCGGTTTTTTCCGAGCTGTATTCCTGGTAAAACCCCAAGCCGGCATTAATAGCGATAAAAACAAAAATCATCAGCGTATCAACCACCTGGCCCAACAGGATTGTAATGATCATGGCGCCCAGCAAGAGGTAGATAAAAGCGGATTTGAACTGGCGCAAAAAAATATGCCAGCCTGTGGTTTCTTTCAGGGCCAATCTATTGGGCCCGAATTTAGATGCCCGCTCAGCGACCGCGTTGTTATCCAATCCTTTGTGCAGATCAACACCCAGCTCGGAAGCGATATCTGCAGGGTGCCGGATTGCATAATCAAAAATGTTCATTTCAGAGTGGATGCTATTCCGTTTTTATCAACTTTCCAGTTTGTAAGATATCATTATTGATGTTTTTGATATAATAGAAATACAACCCTGGTAAAATCGTATGTTCTGTCATAGAGATTGTCGTCTTGTAATGCGCCGTTTTTTCCTGTAATACTATCCGGTTATTCATGTCCGTGAGGGTAAAGGTAATTTCTTGCGCATCTGCCTTTTCAACGAATAATTCATGTCGGACAAGCGTCGGGTAGCATTTTATCTGCATTTCGGAAAGAGGATCATCTGCCGATACGAGAATGCGTTGCAGCTGAATCAAGCCGAAATTTGATGTGCCAATCCATAAATTATTTTGAGCGTCCACACTGATATCATTTATTTCATCATTAACATAGTTTTGATAGGAATGCCATGTGCCATCGTATTTTTGAAACCCGTGAAAATTATAGTATGTCCATATATCGCCAACTGAGTCAATGGCGTAAGCGGTCGGCAAAGAAGTTCCGGGAGCAGAAAATATCTCCCAGTCAATGCCATCAAAACTGACAATTCCGGCATTCGTCCGCATCCATACTTTATCGGAGTTGTCTTTATCACGACGCAGATCTAAGGTTACGTTATCACTTGGAAAACCGGAATTATTCATATCATAATGCGTACAAGTATTCTGTTCAACTTTTAATAATCCATGGTCTTTGTCTCCTGCTATGGAATAGTCGGAAAGCGCAACCCAGTATTTATCGGGTGTAATGAAAAGAATATCCGAAACTGAAGTTGGTGGTATGCAATTGTTATTGGGGTCGAAATGTGAAAATTCATCGTTTTCGTAAACATATAAACCATTGGTTAAGGAGAGCCAAACCTTATTGTTATATAGATCAAAAGCATCTGCAATATCAAGACCATCAGATATTCCTGTCCAGTTTTCCCACCCGCCTTCATAGTATCTCGAAATCCAATATGGATTTGGATTCGAGCTGATAATGCAGGAAACCCATACTTCTCCATTATTCATTGATTCTACGAGCCTGACGTTGTTACCGGGTATATCGGAATTCGAGGTATTCCAGGAGTTCCAGTTCACTCCATCAAATCTTGCAAGTCCTCCCTGCTGTGTTCCAATCCAGATAATATCGTTGCTGTCAATTGAAATGCTGCGAACATGATTATGCGGCAGGCCGGAATTACTTGTATTATAAACAATTTTGGTGAATGTCTGAGCATTCAGGTTGTTGATCGTAAACAACACTAATAAAATATACAAATTTTTCATATCGGTAAGGAGTTAAATGGCTGCCGCTCCTTTGCAAAGGTACCCATATTTTCTAATTTAGTAATTGGACAAAACAAATTGACATTAGACATTGGACGTTTGATCCTGATAACCAATCATTTGGTCAACTGTCCAATGTCAAAAATCCATTGTCCACGTACTTATAGTTTATTATTTTAATACCGCGCCTTCCCCCTCCGCCTCACCCGGTGCATCACCGCCCGCACCACAATCCATCCATGCGCCAGCACCGCCCGCATCAGCCCAAAATGCGTCCGCATCACTTTGAAGCGGTCGCGCAGGCTTTGGCGGTGGCGTTGTTTAGAGATGCCGCCCATGAGGTAATCGGTGGTGATGAAGCCGGTATTCACGGTTTCGCGGCTTTTTTTCAAGATCTTGATGCACCAGTCATAATCGGCGCAAAGGTTGTTTTCGATGAGCGGCGGCGCGATGGACAGGCGCGGGATGAACGCCTGGTGCACCACCAGCATACCGCCGAGGAAATCGCGCCAATGCAGACGTTCGGGCAGTTTGCGGGTACTGAGTTCGCTCATGGTACCCACAGGCCGGCGGTTGGCGTCAACGAGCATGGTTTCGCCGTAAAGCACGTCGGTTTGGGGCGTGATGAGTGTTGCCATTTTTTCCAGGACGTCGGGCGCGTGGATGTGGTCGCCACAATTGAGGCACCACACGAAGTCGCCGGTGGCGATGCGCATACCTTTGTTCATGGCATCGTAGAGTCCCTTGTCCGGCTCGGATATCCAGTGCACGTTGGGCATCGTCTTGGCGAATTCCTGTATGATTTTCAGCGAATTGTCCTTGGAAGCGCCATCCACGAAAATGTATTCGATATGGGGATAAGTTTGCCGGCGCACACTTTCCATGGTGCCGGGCAGGTCGGCTTCGCCGTTATAGACGACGGTGATGATGGTGAAGACGGTTGACGGTGGACGGTGGACGGTGGATGGCATGATTGGCAGCGATAGAATGTGGTCTAGCCGGTACATCCCTATTGGGAGGGTCTGTCGGGAAGAACGCAGATGCAAAAATGGGAAAAAATACTGACTCGAGCCGCAGCGATCGCATATCCGGAGTTGGGGCGGGTACAACTTATTTTTTTACGAACTTTTTGAAAAACAAGGGTTTGCCTTCGGGATCAAATCCGCCAAGCAAATAAAAACCGCCCGGTAATAATGCTACGTCGAGTTCCGTAATGCTGTTGGCCGGCGCTGTGCTGTGGGCCAATTCCAAACCTCCCGCTGCATTGAAAATTTTCAGGTCAATATCTGCCGGAAGCCGGTTCCTGATGCGCAACACCTCGCTCGCCGGATTTGGTAGAATAAGAACAGAGCCGGAAAAAGGTTCTTCGGTCGCCGTGATCACTACTGTTATGCTCGCCGAAGAAGTACAGCCGTTGGGCGCAGTGGCAACGAGTGTGTATGTACCTGACAGGCTGATACTTACGGTATCTTCCATAACCGGCCAGGTAGACGGCCCGCCATACCAGGTGAATGTCACGTTCGGCGTGCCCGAATGGGCGATCAGTATATGATTGGTTTCGTCGTATTCGATGCTGACATCCGGAACGGTTACATCCTGCTCTATCACAACCTGTTCGGAAACGACGCACCCGTATTCATCCTGCGCGAATACGGTAATATAAAGGCCCGGAAAAATGATGGGCGGCGGCGTCGGTCCGTAAATGGTGTCGTTACCGACAACCCACCATATTTCAGCAGGTATGTTGGTGGAGGCGCTTAACGTATCAACAGGTTGATAACAGGTCAGTAAAATATCCTCCACCTCGATGGCAAGCGGCGATACGTCGAGTTCTGCTGTCCATACCGTTGGGCCGTTCGCATTGATCGCTTCGAAAGTGGCTGTCACCGAACTGTCGGGCAATACTTTTGTGACGGTCAGCACGGTATCGGTAGCGCCGTCCCAGAAATGCCAGGCGTACTGCGTTGCACCGACGGCAACAGCCTGAAAAACAACAGTATCGCCGGGACAATAGACGTTTTTTTGCGGCGCGACCGTTACCGTTATGTAGGGTAATTGCGATGGGTCGTGCTGAATGGCGCAACCGTAAACGAGCACACTGGCATAATAACCGGGCATGGCAAGCGCCTTCATATAGATCCAGCCCAGAAGCGTATCTGCGTTAGGCGTCACGAGCCGGATACCCGCGTAGCCGGTAGAATTGTTCAGCCATTCGCCGAAGGTCTGATTTCCGTTCGCATCGCTCCCGGTAGAAAGTAAATAACCGGAATGCAGGTCGGGCGACAATGTGTCCCAATTGGAATAGACGCCGATAATTTCTCCATCCTGGAAACGCTTTACGCCGTTTTGTCCACGGACGAAATTGAAACCGGAATGCAGACCACTCAGATAGACGCTGCTCTTAAGACAGCCGCCGGTGTTGCAAACGGCAACGACAAGCGCAGCGTCGGATACGCCGTCGCCGTTGATGTCGAAGGTATCCGCTTGTATGGAGTCCATTCCGGGCAGGGTAGGCGGGCCGATGTTCAATTGGAACGAATTGCTGCATGGCATCAAGCCGTTTGGATTACCAGCGATAACATTTTGATAGACTGTTGTTGATTTTTCTATCGCCCATTGCAGCACTTTTATGCTGGTGCTGCCGCTTGTCTGTTGGACAGTAGCGGTGATGCTCAGCCAACCATATAAGGTATCCTGGCCTTCGGTCAGCCGCACGCCGGCGTAGCCGTCCGGTTCGGGGAACCAGTTGCCTGCCTGTATGTATCCTCCGATCCCATAGACCTTGTAAATCAGAGTACTGTGATCCACCACGGCCCAGTTTTGATTTTTATTGATGCTGTCTCCCACGGCCAATTTGCGGATGTTGTTGTTCCCATCGGTCATCCATTCCAGTTTCGGGTGCATGCTGCTCACGCTCGTCGAGCCGCCGCTGCAATCGAAGGTATTACAGGTGCCACCATACATCTTCACGTCGTACAGGCCGTCGCGGTTGAGGTCGAGGCTGTCCGTCGTTTCATTGTCGGACTGGCCGAAGGGGGGAGGAACGGTGGATAGATTGACCGTTTCAATCTGGTTGTTGTTGTTGACAAACAAGTTGCCGGACACTCCCGCAGCCACCTGCGCGAAAATATTTGAAAACGAAAGGCAGAGAATAAGAGAAAGTATCAATCTGATCATTGGCGAATGTTTTGTGAGAAGATGGAGTGAGTTGCGGTATCGCTGCCTTTTCGGTTCCTTTTGCGTTCAATTGTAACCCCTGGCACATTACCCCTTGTGCAAAACCTGCTATTTTGCCGCCAAATGGATGCGATGATACTTTTCGCCGCAGGCTTCGGTTTGAGTTTGTTCGGTTCGCTGCCGCCGGGACTGATCAGTCTGTCGGTTGCGCAAACAGCTATTCAGCGGGGCGTGGCGGCGGCTATGTTGCTGGCAGCTGGGGCGGCGGGCGCGGAATTTTTTCAGGCATGGGCGGCGGTAGCGCTGACCGGGTGGTTCCTGAGCAACCCCGGGGTGGAGCGCTGGTTTCAGTGGGCGGCTATCCCGGTATTTTTCACCCTCGCGGCTTATCTGCTTTTCTGGTCGAAACCGTACGATTCGAGGGCACTGGTGGCGGATGTTTCGGCAGTGCGTCAGGTGGGGAAAGGTGTTTTGCTCAGCGCATTCAACCTGCTGGCCGTCCCTTATTGGTTCGCCTATTGTGGTACGCTGCGCGTATCGGGGGTTTGGAAGGAGGTTGACCTGGCTTCCACCCTGATTTTTTCGGCAGGCGTGACGGTGGGCACAGTAGGGGCGCTGGGCCTGTATGCCTGGCTGGGAAGGGTCATCATGCAACATTCCGCCTCGATGGCGCGTCACGCCGACCGCTTCGTGGGGTTGATCTTTTTGGGACTGGGTTTGAAACTGTTGTTCGGGTTGTTGGGATATTGAGATATCCCAATATCCCAATATCAATCGGCTAAAACGAGGTTCATCTGTTTTCCATCGGCTACCACCAGGTAAACGCCGTGAATCATACCGCTCATATCGAGCGTGGTTTCCCACTCATTTTCAGCAAGTTGTTTTTCCAAAACGAGCTTTCCACGGCTGCTGTAGACCCGGATATCCAGGCTCTTCGAACCAGTATTGAAGTGTTTTTTAAACCGGAACAAACCGCTGCCGGGATTGGGTGAAACGCTCCATGAACGGCTGGCGGTGGGGAGATCACGCAACAACAGAAAGGAAAAGTTGTATTCAAACTGTTCCTCTCCGGTCATGGAAAACTCCGGAGTATACCCCTCAGTGTCCAATCCATACCCTGGCCCCAGGGCAAAATCATGGTAGGGCGGTAGCGCATAACCCCGGTACGTACCGGCTGGTATACCGTCTATCGAGTACCGTCCTTGCGCGTCCGTTGTCGCAGCCCCCAGAATATCGTTGGTATTCCGGTCGAAAAGGAGAATGGCCACTCCTCCCAATGGCGATTCGAAGGCGTCAAAAATTCCGTTGTGAAGGGAGTCGAGCCATACGAATCCGCTCATCGTATTGGGGATCAACGCTTTGGGCGGATACAACTGTGATTTCGGCACCACGGACTTCGGAAGCCGGGTACTTCCCCAGCGCAATTGCGCTGCCGCCGCGACCCAGGCATCAAAAACCTCCATGCGGATGGGATAACGCCGCCCGCCTTCCAGGAAGATGGTAGCGCTGTATTCTATTTGGGGCTGTGTCTGCCATTTGTCAATCAAGAGACTGTCGTTGATCCACAGCCTCATACCATCATCGCTGGTCGCGTAAAAGGTGAGCGTGTCGTCGAAAAACGGCACGATATCGCCCGTCCATCTGACGGCAAAATTGTCGTTGGGAACATAGCCCGGTTCGGGCGAACCCTCCAGCCATTCAAAATCAATTACCGTATCTATCCGGCTGTAAATCGGCGCCACTTCCGGGTTGTTATTATATTCATCGAAATTAAAAAACTCGGCGTACAATCCGAACCCATTCGAGCGGTGATAAACATGGTAGTCCGCTTCAAAAGGCGGAACAGGCGCTGCGGGAGTAGTAAAAGAGATTTGGGGTATGGTGCTGCCGTCGTGCCATTGATTGAAGACCAATACCGAATCGCCGCGAAACATCGAAACAGGCAGGACCGCCGAGCGTTTCAGCCCAACCACGCTGTGAAAAGTATACGGAGAAATGCCTGTCAGGCCGTCGGAATTGACCGGAATACCGGGTGGGGTAGTGGCAACGGTGATGTGAGTTGTTTGCGGGTAAACCTCTTTCCAGGTGGTGCGGGAGAGTCCCATGCTGTCCTTAGCCGTCAGATAAATGCGGTACCAGACGTGGTCGTCCGGCTCTCCTTCGTCCGCTACATAATACGTTCCTTCGGTCAATCCTTCTACCGGTGCGAGCGCGGGGTGCGTGTGTTCGTCGTGGTGAAAATCAATTTTCCAGGTGAGCGCCGATGCTGGCAAGGCGCCTTCTTCCGGGTCTCCGGCGTGGCCGGCGAAAGAGAACGCTTCGCCTGCCCGGTATAAAAAATTGGGGGAAGGAGATGTGATGACGGGTGCGGGTCGCTGGTTGGACGTCACGCGGAGCATGGCCGCGTCCGATGTGTCGGCGCCGATCGTATTGTTGATGATGCACCGGAACATAGCGGCGCTGTCCTGCAACTGGACGCCGGCAAGGATCAGCGCACTGGAATCAGCGCCCGGAATATCCGTTCCGTTTTTTTGCCAGCGAAATGTTAACGGAGTCTGGCCGAGCGCGAAGGTTCGTAGCGCCACCGTATCGCCCACCGGGTATAATCCTCCTTTGGGATGCCCGAATACGAAAGGTGCGTTGCTGCCGGTATAGGCAACGCGCCACAGGCTCCCGTCGTTACTGGCCGTGTTGTCGGCCTCCGAACCGCCGCCCAAACCCGCGCGGGCGAGGTAATAGAGGTCTCCTTCAGCAGAAATGCGGATGCAAACAGGCCGGTTGACACCTGTCACCAGGTCCTGTTCCCTGCTCCCGGTCAGAGGGTTCAGCACGCCGATAAAGCCGTTGCAGTAGTCGGCAAAAAAGAATTTACCGGTGTATTTGGTGGGGAAACTGCCGCCGCTTTGCGGATAAAATGCTGCTCCGACCACGGCACAAGCGATACCGTGGTCATAACTGAACAAAGGGTCTTTGTAATTGGCAGGCAATGATTGACCGCTGGCTTTCCCTTCCAGAACAGGCCAGCCGTAGTCTTTGGACGGCAACACATCGTTGATCTCCTCCCAGTCGGAACCGCCTACGTCGCATAGAAAAATACGCCCGGTTTCAGGCTGCACAGCCATGGAGAACGGATTGCGAAACCCCTTGGCATACACCGATTGATATTTGCCGGTAGCGAGGTTGAAAAAAGGGTTGTCGGCCGGAATGGAACCATCGGCGTTCAGCCGGAGCACCTTGCCTGAATCGTTGTTTAAGTTGGTAGCGGGGTCGCCGAATCCGTTCTCACCGGTGGAAATATATAATTTTCCGTCGGTTCCGAATGCCATGGCCCCTCCGTTGTGTACCGAGCCGAGTTTTACGTCCGTTTCATACAAAATTTGTTCGCTGCCCGGTACTGCGTAATTGCCATTGGCCCGCACCCTCGACACCCGGTTGCGGGCGGAGCCTTTTACCGTATAAAAAAAATAGACGAACGGAGAGTCGGGAAAAAGGGGATGCAGGGCGATGTGCCCGAGGCCGCGTTCATTGAAATCGTCCACCACCAGTGCAGTAAAAGGGTCGTGCAACATTTCCCCGTCCTCGACGACGCGAACCAGGCCGTTTTTTTCGGCGACAAATATTCGCCCGTCGGGAGCGACGGCCATATCGGTGGGATTCAACCCTTCGGCGAGGGAGTATTGAACAAAGCCGGAGGGTAATTGGGCCTCCATCAAAGGGATATTGTTCAGCGCGAACGCTGTGAAAAGGAGTTGGTATAACTTCATGTGATCAATACGGTTGGTTGTCGCGAAGTTATACAAAAAAACAGTGGTGGCAAAGCCCGAGGCCGTGCCACCACTCAAATTGTTAATCAGACTACTTTGTTTTTTAATTTTTGAAATGGGAGGCAGCGTTTTTCCCGCCCCCGCGCACGGTATCGAGCCGTTTTTTGAATTCAAGAGACAGTTCGTCCTCTTTGCGGGCGTATATTTCGTTCAAAGCGATCAGCGTATTGAGATCATTCGGATCGAGGCTTTCCGCTTTCTGGAAGTAAGGCAGCGCCTGGTCGAACAACCCCATGACTTCGTCTTTCATTACCTGAAGTTTTTTCAACCCTGCGCTCGAATAATCCTCCGGCAGCGCATTCATCTCCTGCGTTTTTACGGCGGCTTTATTATAGTAAAGCGCGCCGAGCGAATACACGGCATCGGCATTTTTCGGGTCTCTTTCAATGGCCTGGCCGTAGTATTTTTTCGCTTCTTCGAAGTATTCGCTTGCTTTGGCCTCGTTCTTCTCTTTGGACATCGTCTGGTAGAGATTGTCATACACGTTGCCGAGCGTCACGTATAGGTTGATATTGGTCGGCTCCTTCTCGATGGCTTTTTTCAAACTACCGGTCAGTTCGTCTAATTTGCCTTTTTTCAGGTAAACGTTGATCTCGGCAAACAGCAGCCCCGTATCTTCCGGGTACTTGGCGCGGCCTTCGGCCAATACTTTTTCGGCGGCGGCGGCGTCGCCCGTTTCCGACTTGATCAGGAAGATTCCTTCGTAGATGGCGGCTTTGGCATTGCCTGAGGCGTAAAGTTGATTGTAATATTTCAACGCCTCGTCGTATTTCTTGGCCTGGTGCGCTGCGAGTCCGGTGATATATACCTGGTTGTCGTATTGATCTTTGTCGTCGAGCACGCTTTTTTGGCTGTTCGCTTTCAATACTTCGTTTGCCAGCAGGGAGGCTCTGAATGAATTGAATGCCTTCTCGTATTGCTGTGCTTCGAATTTGCTCACGCCGATATTGATCAGATGGCCTTCCATTTGGGCGATGCCTTTCACGGCGTCGCTTTTTTCATATTTTTTTGCGGTGGGGTTGTCATATGCTTTTTTGTATCCCTCGAAAGCCACCAATGCGTCGTTGTCGCCGGTGAGCGGCGCGTTTGCATCAACCATACGTTTGGCCATGTCTTTCATGAGCAGGGTAGTGTAAATATCGCCCTGTGTGAGCCAGGCCGAAGCCTGTGCCTGCGCCTCGGGTGTTTTGAGCGCCTCGTCAATTTTTTGTTTGGCCTCATCCAACTTGGCGGCGTTGGCGGTTGGATCAATGTTGTATGCTGACAGGGCTTTCCCAGCCTGTTTGGCGAGTTTCGCGCCGTCCTCCTGTGCCTGGATGAAACCGGCGAGGAACAAAAATCCCATGAGGGGGAAAAGAAATTTTTTCATCGTTTTCAGCAAAAATTAAGTTTTGAAAAATCGTTTGTATAAGACGTTGTTTCGGTTGTCCGGTTGTGTTGAGACCGGCTTATTTGCGAAAGATTAAGAAACCGTCTCTGCCGGCGATTCTGCCGGGTCATTCTCCTCTTCCGCCGAATTGACCACCGCTACGTCGGCAATGTCGTCGCCTTCATCCAGTCGGATGAGTTTGACGCCCTGCGTGGCGCGGCCCATCACGCGCAACTCGTCGGCTGCGGTGCGGATGGTGACGCCGGAAGTAGTTGTGATCATCAGGTCGTCGTTGTCGGTCACGGTTTTAATGGCGACGAGGTGGCCGGTTTTTGCGGTGATGTTCATGGTTTTGATGCCTTTGCCGCCGCGTCCCTGGGTGCGGTATTCGTCGAGCGCCGAGCGTTTGCCCATGCCCTTTTCGGAAACCACCAGAATGGACGAGGTGGTGTCGGTAGGATCAATACAGACCATTCCTACCACTGTGTCGTCTTTTTGTACCTGAATGCCGCGCACACCGGCAGCCGTGCGGCCCATGGGGCGCACGTCCTGCTCGTTGAACCGAATGGCCTTGCCGGTTTGTACGGCGAGGATGATCTCGTTCTTGCCATTGGTCAGTTTGGCTTCGATGAGCGCATCGCCCTCGTTGATCTCGATGGCGTTGATGCCGCCCTGACGCGGGCGCGAATACGCTTCCAGCAGAGTTTTCTTGATCTGCCCGCGTTTGGTGCAGAAGATGATATAATGATTGTTGATAAACTCCTCGTCGTCGAGTTGTTTCACAATAATAAAGGCGCGGACTTTATCTTCTTTCGGGATATTGAGCAGATTCTGGATCACCCGCCCTTGTCCTACGCGCGTTCCTTCTGGTATCTCGTATACTTTGAGCCAGAAACAGCGCCCGCTTTCGGTGAAAAGCAGCAGGGTCTGGTGGTTGGTGGCGGTGAACATATGTTCCACAAAATCCTCGTCGCGGGTGCGCACGCCCTGCGCGCCCCGACCGCCACGGCCCTGAGCCCTGTATTCGGAAATGGGCGTGCGTTTGATATAACCGGCGTGGCTGATGGTGATCACTACTTCTTCGTCCTCGATGAGGTCTTCCATGCTGATATCCGCTTCATCCACCTCGATCGTGGTGCGACGTGCATCGCCGAAACGCTCTTTGATCTCTGTCGTCTCCGATTTGATGATGCCGCGCTGAAGACCTTCATCGGCCAGGATCGCTTTCAATTCGGCGATTTTTTTCATCAATTCCTCGTATTCGAGTTTCACCTTGTCGCGTTCCAGGCCAGTGAGTTGCTGGAGGCGCATGGCGAGGATCGCTTTTGCCTGGATTTCTGTCAGGCCGAATTTCGACATCAATCCTTCGCGGGCTTCTTCGGCGTCTTTGGAGGCGCGGATGAGCGCGATGACTTCGTCTAAGTGATCGAGCGCGATGAGCAGGCCTTCGAGGATGTGGGCGCGCTCTTCGGCTTTGCGCAATTCGTACGACGTGCGGCGGACGATGACTTCGAGGCGGAATTTGATGAACTCGTCAATCAGATCTTTCAGGTTCAGCGTTCTGGGCCGGCCGTTCACCAGCGCGATGTTGTTGATGCCGTAGGAGGTTTGCAGCGGCGTGAGTTTGAAGAGCTGGCTCAGGATCACATTGGCAGCTGCGTCGCGTTTGACCTCGATGACGATGCGGACGCCTTCGCGGTTCGACTGGTCGCCCACGTCGGCGATGCCGAGGATTCTTTTTTCGTTGACGAGTTCGGCGATTTTGGCGATCAGCAGTGCCTTGTTCACCTGGTAAGGCACTTCGGTCACGATGATGCTTTCGCGTCCTTTTTCATCGGTCTCGATCTCTGTTTTGGCGCGCACCACCACCCGGCCTCGGCCGGTTCGGAAGCCTTCTTTCACGCCTGACAGGCCGTAAATGATGCCGCCGGTGGGAAAATCGGGTGCTTTCACGTATTGCATCAATTCTTCGACGTCAATGTCGGGCTTATCCACTGCGGCCATGATGGCGTCGCACACCTCCGAAAGGTTGTGGGGCATCATGTTGGTGGCCATACCGACTGCAATGCCCGACGCGCCGTTGACCAGCAGGTTGGGAAATTTGGTCGGCATGACGGTCGGCTCTTCGAGCGAGTCGTCGAAATTGAGCTGAAAATCAACGGTTTCTTTGTCAATGTCGCCTACGATCTCATCGGCAACGCGGCGTAGCCGGGCTTCGGTATAACGCATCGCAGCGGGCGAATCGCCATCCATACTGCCGAAGTTGCCCTGGCCGTCCACCAATGGGTAGCGCAGGCTCCATTCCTGGGCCATGCGCACCATCGTATCGTACACGGAACTGTCGCCGTGCGGGTGATACTTACCCAACACTTCACCCACGATACGTGCTGATTTCTTGTAGGGTTTGTTGTAAGCCAGGCCCAGATCGAGCATCCCGTACAGGACGCGGCGGTGCACAGGCTTCAGGCCGTCGCGCACGTCGGGCAGCGCACGGCTGACGATCACGGACATCGAGTAGTCAATGTACGCGACCTTGAGTTCTTCTTCAATGTTGATGGAAACGATTCTCGAATCTTGCATCACTTACGGTTGACGGTGGACGGTTGAGGGTGGACGGGTGTTTTTGATTGGGAAATTTGAACGATTGAACCTTTATTGTATCAACCGTCCACCGCGGGCCGTCCACCATTGAAAAGGTGCGCGAAGGTACGAAGTTCAGTCGTTTTAAATCCCAGAAATCGCTGTCAGATTTCGGTAACTTACCGGAATAAATAGATGTTACCGGTGTTGGCCCATATTTAAGCGTTAAAAGTCATCTGTTTGACAAATCCGCGATTTTCATTTGGAAGGTCGTCCGGACATTCTACTTTTGGGAATCAATTTTTGTTTGCTCTCCTAATCCGCTTTCCCCCTATTCTACTCCGGCGGTGTATACTGCGTCCATGAACATTGTTTTATTCTGATTGATGCCAATTTGCGCATTCGCCTCATAACGGGAGGCGAACCTCCTGGCGCGTTTGATACCGATTACTCATCCAGTTAGAATTCTCCCGGCTCATCTCCGATCCGATTTTTCCGTGTCCGGAAGAAAGATCGGGGTTTGGAGTTTTTGTATTGTAATAACCGTGCCTCGGCACTCAGCTAACCACTTTTTATCTTCACTTAAATTTCTCGCAGATGAGGACTTTGACACAGCTACAGTTTTACAGGAAGCAGAAATGGCTGCTTTTTATTGCCATTTCATGTGCGGCATTTGTTCAGCACATAAACGCCCAGGTAAGCGCTTATACGTTTTCGCAATTGAGCGGGACATATACGCCCATTACCGGCGGTATCGTGCTGGGCAACGCCAGCAGCGACGACCAGCGTTTCGTAGATCCGGCGGTTCCGCTGGGCGGAACGGTTAACACCGGGCCGGGATTTCCCATCGGTTTTACGTTCAACTACAACGGGATAGACTTCGACCGGGTGGGTATCAACAACAATGGCTGGATATCGCTGGGGCAGTCCGCTTTGTCGCCGTCGGTGGACATGAATACTACCAGCTCTTATACGCCTCTGAGTTCGACGGCAGCGAATACGCCAGCTTACCTTCGCAGCCGTGTCGCTGTTTTAGGTGCAGATTTACAGGCTCAAACCGGTGCGGAATTGCGCATTGAAACGATCGGCGGCGCTCCTTTCCGGACCTTTGTGGTGCAGTGGACGAACTACAAGCGTTACGGCACGGCAGGTACGGGGCATAATCTGACTTTTCAAATCCGGCTGAATGAAGCCGGTGGAGTCGCAACTGACCAGACCGTGGAAATCGTGTGGGGTACCATGGTATTTAATACTACTTCGAGTACGGCGCACGTCGGAATGGGTGGTACGGCATCAACTGATTTTAACAACCGCGCTACGGTGGCGCCGCATGACTGGAACAATACTATTGCAGGGACGGCCAATACCAGCAGTTGTACATTTGTCAACACGGCTAATCCGCCGACGTCAGGTACTACCTTTTCCTGGACGCCTCCGTCTTGCTTTGCACCCTCTCTCAATTCTATTTCCAACATTTCCACCACTTCTGCTGATGTGAATTTTTCCTGCAACGGTTGTCCGGGAAGTTACATCGTAGAATATGGCGTGGCACCGTTCAACACTCCTGGGGCCGGCGGCTCTCCCGGTGCTGGCGGTGCGATTGTTACCGGAGGCGCATCGCCTATTGCCCTGACGGGTCTGAATTCCGCAACAACTTACGACGTATACATCCGGCAGGATTGTGGAGGTATGTACAGTGCAAACAGCCCCAAAATTTCGTTTACGACTGCTTGTACGCCGACAGGTGTGCCTTATACGGAGAACTTCAACGGCGCTACCACTCCCAACCTTCCTGCCTGTACGAGCAGAGAGGATTTGAACGGTGGATCAACATGGACTACGGTTACTGCTCCAACGGGATATACGGGCATCACACTGCGCTATACCTATAATGTCAGCCTGCCTGCCGACGACTGGTTCTATACCCGCGGCATAGATATGACAGCAGGCTCGACCTACCGGCTGACCTTTAAGTACGGCAACAACAGCACCAGCTATACCGAGAAAATGAAAGTTGCCCTGGGTACATCCCCGTCTGCAGGCGCGATGACCACTACCCTGCTTGATTTCCCCAATATTACAGGCAACGTGGTGCAAAATGCTTCGGTTGATTTCACCGCTCCGTCTTCAGGCACGTACTATCTCGGTTTTCACGCTTATTCCATTACCAATCAGTTCTACCTGTATGTAGATGACATTCAGTTGCTGCAGTCAGTATCCTGCCTTGCCGCACCTTCCGCTCCGGCCGACGGTAGTTCTGACTGCCCGCCCTCGGGTGCTACCACCCTCTCCTGGCCGGCTGAGCCTGCTGCGACGAGCTACGATGTCTACTTCGGTACGTCGCCTAACCCGCCGCTGGTGGCCAATGTGACGGGCACCTCTTATGATGCGGGGGCACTCACCTATGGCAGTTATTATTGGAAAATTGTACCTAAAAACGCTCTCGGCGAAGCCACCGGCTGCCCGGAGTGGTCGTTTACTTATGCCGATGACGAGGCGCCTCTTATATCCGATTGCGGCAGCGACCAGACGTTGCTGGCTGATGCCAACTGCGTGGCTGAATTGGGCGATTATACCGGTTCTGTGGCATTCACCGATAACTGCGGTAGCGGTACAGTGGAACAATCTCCGGTGTCCGGAAGCATTATCAGCGGAAATACAACAGTAGTTTTTACAGTGACCGACGATGCCGGCAATTCTTCCACTTGTTCGATCACCGTTACTTTATCGGATGAAACGGCTCCGGAATTTTCCAATTGTGCGGACGTGGAAGTAGGCACCAGCGGCGGAGCCTGCAGTGGCGTCGCTACTTTTGACCTTGTCGCTACCGACAACTGCGACAATGATGTGGCCATCACACAAACCGGAGGTCCGGCAAGCGGTTCCGTTTTTGACCTGGGCTCCACTTTGGTCAGCTTCAGCGCTCAGGATGACGCAGGTAATATCAGCAACTGCGAATTCAATGTTATTGTTTCGGACGACGATGCACCGGAAATCAGTGTTTGTCCGCCCAATGTAGCGGTTACCACGGATGATAACTGCCAGGTGGCAACTGCCGACTACACGAGCCTGGTAGTGGCAAACGACAACTGCGATGCAGACCTCTCGGTCACCCAGGATCCTGCTCCGGGTTCCATCAGCGCCGGTTTCCTGACGATTGTAATGACCGTGACCGACGCCGCCGGCAATGCCAGCACGTGCTCTTTCCAGACCACTGCCGACGACATGACGCCGCCTACCATCGAATGTCCCGACCCGCAGTATTTTGATGCCGATGACGATTGCCAAACACCATTGCCTGACTTCACGGGTCTCGCGAACGCCTCCGACAACTGCGGCGGTTTCCTCGTGACGCAAAGTCCGGTTGCCGGTACGCTGGTTGGATTCGGTCAGACCCTCGTTACGCTCACGGTGACGGATGGACCCGGTCTGACGGCCACCTGTGTGATGGAAGCTTATGCAGTTGACGTCACCCCGCCGGTCATCACCTGCCCGCCCAGCGTGACCTTGAACACCGACCCGAATACCTGCACGGCAGTCGCCATGTTCATGTGCCCGGTGGCTCCCGACAACTGCTCCGGCTCTGCCAATCCGGAACAGATACTCGGCTTGCCCAGCGGCTCGGCGTTCCCATTGGGTGTCAATGTGGTTGGATTCCAGGCTACCGACGCTTCGGGTAACTCTGCATCCTGCACATTCACGATCACTGTGGTGGACAATGACCCGCCCTATCTTTCCTGTCCGTTCGACATCGTGATGGACACTGATCCGGGCCTTTGCTCTGCGGTGGTCAACTGGTCCACCCCTACTACCCACGACAACTGCGACGTGCCCACTTTGGAACAAACCGGCGGCCTGCCCAACGGCTCCGCATTCCCGAAAGGAACTTCGGTGATCTCTTACCAATCCACCGACGCGTCGGGCAACAGCACGACCTGCAGTTTCTCGATCACGGTGAACGACAACGAAGCGCCGGTGATCACCTGCCCGAACAACATCACCGTAGGCAATACTCCGAACCAGTGCGGCGCCAACGTCACTTATCCGGCGCCAACTTTCAGCGATAACTGCCCGGGCGCCAGCATCATGCTGATAAGCGGCTTGCCCAGCGGCGCGTTTTTCCCGGTCGGCACGACCACCAACGTATGGCAGGTGACCGACGCGTCGGGCAACACTGCTACCTGCAGCTTTACCGTCACGGTGAACGATGTGCAACCGCCAACCATCACTTGCCCGGCGAATATTGTGAAAAACAACGACCCGGACCAGTGCGGCGCCATCGTCACCTATGCGACGCCGACCTTCAGTGACAACTGCCCCGGCGTGACGATCGAACAAATTGCGGGACTGCCCAGTGGCTCCTTCTTCCCTGTGGGCACCACGACCAACGTTTTCAAAGCAACCGATGCCGCAGGCAATATGTCTACCTGTAGCTTCACGGTTACCGTACTCGACGTGCAGCCGCCGGTATTCAACAACTGCCCGGCTAACATCACGGTCGTGAATGATCCGGGCGTGTGCGGCGCGGTCGTCACCTGGCCCAAGATAACGGCTTCCGACAACTGTCCCGGTGTGGTGGTGACCTTTGTCAGCGGCATGGCGAGCGGTTCGCTCTTCGATGTGGGCACGACGACGGTGATCTACAAAGCCACCGACGCTTCGGGCAACATGGCTACCTGCAGCTTCAACGTGATCGTGCTCGACAATGAAAATCCGAGCATCACCTGCCCGAACAACATCGTTAAAAACAACGACATCAACAAGTGCTCGGCCACCATCGCCTTCATCGGCACGGCAAGCGCTACCGACAACTGCGGCATCGCCAGCCTGACGAACGATGACGTTACGGGGCCGGTTTATCCCGTCGGCGTCACCACCATCACCTGGACGGCTGTGGACGCTGCCGGCAACGACGCGACCTGTCAGCAAACCATTACGGTGAAAGACTACCAACCGCCGTTGCTCATCTGCCCCGAAGATATCTACACGATCAACGATCCGAACCTGTTCTGCCAGGCAGCCGTGGAATACGAAGCCACCGCTACCGACAACTGCCCCGGCGTTGAGATCCATTACAGCGAATGGCCGCCTTCTGAAAACGGCTTGTTCTCTGTTGGCAATACAACGGTCATGGTGACTGCTACCGATGCCGCCGGCAACCAGACAATGTGCAAATTCTGCATCGTCGTGGAACTGGCGCCGGAGATCTGCAACGGTCTCGACGACGACTGCGACGGTTTTGTGGATGAAACGGACGACTCCTGGCGTCAGTCAGACAAACAAATGGCGGACATCGGACAAACCGGCGACCTCTATGGCGCAAGCGTGGCCATGAACGGCAGCTATGCGGTCGTAGGAGCCAAAAACGCCGATGGCAACGGTTCCAATTCCGGCCTGGCTTATGTATTGCAGAACAATGATAACAATCCCGACGATTGGCAGCAGGTGGCAGTACTCAACCCGGGCGACGTAGAAGCGGAAGATTTGTTCGGCGCAAGTGTATCCGTGTACTCCAACCTGATCGTTGTGGGTGCTCCGCAGGATGACGACCAGGCTTCCAATGCCGGCGCTGCTTACATTTTTGCCAAAAATACTTCCAATAATACGTGGGACCTGGTCAAAAAGATCAAGGCAAATGACGGTTTTGCAGACGACAATTTTGGCGCTGCAGTGAGTGTTTATGGCGACAAAGTGCTCGTGGGCGCCAGCATGAACGACGAAAAGGGGCTGAATGCAGGCGCTGCTTACCTGTTCGGCAAAAATGAGGGCGGCACAGACAATTGGGGCCAGATTGCCAAGATCACCGCTGTTGACGCCGGCGCAGGCGACATGTTCGGCGCCAGCCTCAAGCTCGACGGCGACCTTGCAGTTGTGGGCGCGGCATTAGAAGATGAAAAGGGCATGAACGCCGGTGCTGCTTACTTGTTTGGCAAAGACCAGGGCGGTGCAAACGCCTGGGGACAGTTGAAAAAACTGCTTGCCAACGATGGTGCAGCCCTCGACAACTTTGGAACCAGCGTGGGTATCAGTGCTGACATTGTCATCGTAGGCGCCAACCAGAACGACGACAAAGGCTCTAATTCCGGCTCGGCGTACATTTTCGAACGCAACGCAGGCGGAACCAACAACTGGGGACAAGCCGTGAAACTGCTGGCCGAAGACGGTACTGCCAATGACCAACTCGGTTTTGCCGTCGCCGTGAATGGCAATTTTGCCATCGCAGGCGCCCGTTTCGACAACCACAAAGGCTCCAACTCCGGCGCCGCTTACATTTGGGAACGCCAGCAAAACGGTTTCTGGGAATACGCTGCAAAACTGTACGACAACCAGGGCGATAAAAATGATCAGTTTGGTTCGGCACTCGATATTTACAAGAAAAATATCGTTATCGGCGCCCTGCGCGACGACGTTGCCGGGAAAGCCGACCAGGGTTCGGTGAGCTTCTTCGTAGCCGGTTGTGGCGACGACTTCAATGGCAATCCGGTGGACAAAATCCTGCCCGGCGGTGGCACCAAAACCGGTCCTTTTGAAGTAAAAGCGTATCCGCAGCCGTTCAGCGATGTTTTGAACATTGATATCAACGTACCCGCCGCTTCCAATGCCCGTGTGGTCGTTTGGAACGCATACGGTCAGGAAATCGCTACGGTGTACAACGGTGTGTTGGATGGCCCGACCACCCTGCGCTGGAATGCCGGGGGCGTGAGCGCCGGCACTTATTTCCTGCGCGTGGAAGCAGACAATGAGACGGAAGTGAAGTCTATACTTCTCGTCCGTTAATACCTTCGGTTGCTTTTTATTGCCTTAAAAAAACTCAACCGCTCTTCCCGTAACAGGGGAGGGCGGTTTTTTTATGGCCTTTTCTACCTTCGCACCATGAACCGCGCCACACTCATCTCCGGAATTTTTCGCAAAAAAACGTTCCTCTGCGTCGGCCTCGACACTGAATTGGGCAAAATACCACAACACCTGCTCCGTCACGAGGACCCGATCCTCGAATTCAACCGCCGCATCATTGACGCCACGCGCGATCTCTGTGTGGCTTACAAGCCCAACCTGGCTTTCTACGAGCGTTTGGGGCCTGCCGGTTGGCAAACCCTTCAAAAAACGGTGGATTACATTGGCCATGAACACTTTATCATCGCCGATGCCAAACGCGGCGACATCGGCAACACCAGCCGGATGTACGCCGAAGCCTTTTTCCAAAAAATGAACTTCGACGCCGTCACGGTGGCGCCTTACATGGGTGAGGACAGCGTGACGCCTTTTCTCGGTTTCGAAGGCAAATGGGTGATCCTGCTCGCGCTGACGTCCAACAAAGGCAGCAATGATTTTCAGCGCGACTGGCTGGAAGACAGCCGGGAAGCGGTATGGGAAAAAGTGATGCGGGTCGCGCAAGGGTGGGGGAGTCCCGCCAACCTGATGTTCGTGGTGGGCGCCACGCATCCCGACGCTTTTATCCGCGTCCGCGAAATTGCGCCGGACAGTTTTTTGCTCGTGCCTGGCGTGGGGGCTCAGGGCGGCGATCTGGCAGCCATCTGTAAAAACGGCCTTACCCGGGATTGCGGCTTGCTGATCAATGCTTCGCGCAGCATCATTTATGCTTCTGGCGGCGAAGATTTTGCCGAAAAAGCGCGCGAAGAGGCGAAGAAGATGCAGGAGGCGATGGAGGAATTGTTGCATAAAAAAATAAAATAATTTCATGTTGCGCTTGCATCGTATGATTAAAAAACCTTACTTTGCACTCGTCTAAAAAACCAATCTCAAATGAAAACCATTTCCTCCCTTTTTTCCCCTCCCTCCTTTTCATACTTTTTGAATTGTTACCCGCAGCATTTCCTGCGATCATGCCTTTAACGGTCAGGTTTGAAGACTGCCGTTAAAGGCATTTCTTTTTTGCTCCTCTCCTCTGGTATTTTCGGATAGTGCACTTATTCGATTGCTTACCCAGATCAATTCATTTCCAAAACAACCATTTTATGCCTGCACCCAAAAAGGCGGTCCGGTACGATGCTTTTATTGAAAACGTACGACCCGACCCCAAATCCACAGAAGCGCTGGTGATGCTGCAAGGCTACATCGGCAAATCCGACCTGGCGGGCCACATTCGATTGTATTCTGATCCCACGCTGAGCGATTTTATCGAACTGCCGGAACAGGATATTCTCTACTCCGACCCTGTCAGTACCGAAGAAGACCCGCTCGGCGGTAGCCGTTTGTGGGTCAGAAAGACGGCAGAATTCACTGCCGGCGACCCGAACCAGGTCAATCGCGTGAGATCCTCCTTCCTGGAAGGCGATATCATGAAAGCCTTCGGCGATACGATGAATGTTCCGGCAGTAGTGTTGCCGGCGGTATTGCCGACTTTCATCACCGTGTGCAATACTTCGTTCAGACCGAAATCCTGTTGTGTATCGCAAATTGGCACGCCTTGCACCCAGCCAAGTTTGGTTGCGCCCATCTGTCCGTTAACCCGGGCAAGTTTGTGCTGTCCCAAAACATTGCCGGTACCCTGCAACATTCCAAGCGTAATGCAGGCGACCTGTACCAACCAACCGTCGTGTTTCAGGACATGCGGAGTTGCCTGTACGGCCCCGGCGTTGTGCGGCATCCGGACTGAAACCTGTCCTCCGTCGGTTCCGGTATGTGCATCGCAACCTGCCGGCTGTCCTACCAAATTAGGATGCCCTTCTGTTGCAGTGGTTTGCCCGACTTTAGCCTGTCCGACGAATCCTGAGTGTCCGACTTTCGGCGCCTGCCCGAGCATTGCCTGCCAAACTGAAATCACGATTCTTTATCAGCAAGCGGCAGTCAATCAGGCTGCTGCGCTGACTGGCTACGCCGGCGGTTTCAATCCTTACACCACGACCGGGTATTGATGGATGATTGACTACTCCCTTGTCCAAAGGGATTGATATGTTGACGAATAGTGCACTATTCTTTTATTCATCAAATTTTTTTTCACACATTAAAAACCACAAATCCTGATTATGGCCACTGAATCAAGAAGGATCAGGCGCGATGCCTTCATAAAAAGCGTGCGACCCGATCCAAAATCTACCGAAGACCTGGTGCTGCTGCAAGGATACATCGGAGATTCCGACCTTGCGGGGCACGTCCGCGTGTATTCCGATGCTACATTGAGCGATTTTATTGAACTACCGGAACAAGATGTGCTTTATTCCGATCCTGTCAGTACTGAAGAAGACTCACTCGGCGGCAGCCGCTTATGGGTCAGGAAGACAACTGTATTTACTGCCGGTGATCCGAAACTTGTCAACCGGGTCAAGTCATCTTTTCTGGAAGGCGATTTGATCAAGGCGTTTGGAAGCCAGGCACGGGTCAGGCCTCCCAGGGTCGTAGCGAGAGAACTTCCTTCAGCATTTCTTGAACAAGGCTGCCGGCCATTCTCGGAGCCGTTCGAGATATGCCACGGACCTACCGGTGCATTGGATCCTGCATGTCAGGTCTTTGAGACACCTCCGGCTACACTGCCCAGCGAATGCTTGAAACAGACTTGCGTTCAACCGACCTGCAAATTCGGCTGCACCATCAGCGGCAATCCTATCGCGATCTGCCGATCAGTAAATAATATCTGTCAAAATGTTGCTGTCCAGGCTTTTGGCCCCCCGACACACTATAATCACACTTGCAAGTTCGTTGTTACCTGCAACTTCCTTTACTGTCGCTACGAACCCCAGCAAACAGATACGTTCCGGGTTGCTGCGACGCGGATCAGAACGTGGTGCACCTGCGCTTACGACATCAACGAACTGACAACTCCGGCGACGATTGCCTGTACCGGCGGCGGAGGTTACACCGGCGGCTTCAACCCGTATCAAACAGCCAATTACGGCTATTGAGTTTTTCACCCCGGCGGAGCACTCCGCTCCGCCGGATTTTTTCACCAAAAAAACAATCTGCCGTGCTGCTTTCTTATGAAAATATTGCTCATTATCTCCTTGAAAAGGGTCTGATTGACCTCGAATCCATTGTAAAAGGGGAATTCAGCGTGCGCGACCGGTCGAGCCGCAACACCAACTTTGCGGTCAACCGCGAGTATTCGCCCGCTTTTCTTGTAAAACAGGTGCGCGCCCACGACCAGGAGAAACGCGAAACGCTGCGCATCGAAGCCACCTGCTATTGGCTGGCCAACAACGACGATGCCTATCATTCGCTGCGCGGATTCCTGCCGCGTTATTTTGAGTACGATTACCTGAATCATATCCTGATTCTCGAATTGTTGCCCCAAGTACAAAACCTGCATGAATCCTACCGGAATTCAGGCTTTTTCCCAATTCCGGTTGCCGAAAAACTCGCCGAATTGCTGTCCTCCTATCACACGCACCAGTCGGGTATACTGGAAAATCAGAAAAGTTTTTCGCTTTTCAAAAAACGCAAACCCTGGGTGTTTTCCCTTTCGGAAAACAATCTGACCGATTGGCTCAACAACCCTGCGGTGGGCAATGCCGAAAAACAATCGGTAAAACTCATCCTGGGCAACCGTGAATTTATGGAACACCTGCGTCAGATGGGCGAAGAATGGGAAATGAAAAGCCTCGTCCACGGTGATGTGAAGTTCCCCAACTTTTTGATCAACAGCGATTTTTTTCCGGGCAGCGAACCGGATATCCGCCTGATTGACTGGGAACTGGCCGACATCGGCGATCCGTTGTGGGACGTCGCTTCCGTTGTCCAAAATTACCTCACTTTATGGGTCGCTTCGGAGATCGGACAGGACTACCGGTCGGAGGAGGCTTTCATTGTCAACCTCGCGTCGGTGCAAGCTTCCATCGCCGCTTTTTGGCGGCGCTACGCCGAACTGGCAAATTGGGATGCCGCGACGACCCATCGAAACCTGGAAAAAGCCGTGCGTTATACAGCCTTGAAATTGGTGCATACCTGCTTCGAATCCGTGCAGGGCGTAAAAGACATGTCGTTATACAGCGCCAAAATCCTGCAACTCAGTCTTAACCTGCTCCGCCACGCCGACGAGGCCATCAGCGAGGTGCTGGGCATACAAACCCACAATTCCTATCATGCAACCACCGTCTTATCTTGATGACATACAGTATATTGTCAGCGCTGTCGATATCGAATCCACCGGTAAACTCAGTTTCCGGGGGGAGTTTTATGAAGGCTACGATTACCCCGAAGCGAGCGCAGAGGTAAGCCTTTTCCACAACCTGACCAACCTGCTCTACTCGGCTTGTTATACCCGGAACCGGGCGGCGAAACAATACGATATTATTGATCGCGAGATAGAAGATTCATTTCTTCCGGCGCTCCGTACAGCCAACGCATCCGCCGAGTGTTACGATTGCGGCTGGACGGTGGATGAGATCGAACACGGCGGCAACATCCTCGTGCACAAGGGCGGTTTCAAACGCTATACCTACGCGGGCGACTTTATTCGCGCGCATTTCGGGCAAGGGCCGCTGCAGCGCGGCGAAACGGTCAATATCAGAGTTGTGCCGGAATACAGTGCCGAACCCGAAACGGGCGATGTGTTCTATTTCATTTTCGGAGAGATGCTGCTCGACAACAATAATGCAGCCATCGTTCGCCTGTATTTTAACCTGGTACCGGAAGGGGCGGCTTCGCTCGTGGCATTGATATCCAAAAACCTCAATCGCTACCATATTCCTTTCCAATTCAAATGCCTTAACCGAAAGGTCTTTTATACCCGTTGTGATGCGGCCGTTTTGTATATTGACAAGCGTTATTTCCAGGTTGTTGCGGATCTGCTCAAAGAACATTATGCCGAAATGAAAACCATCTTGAACGCCGAAGTGCCGATGTTTACCAAACGGCTCGCTCCCGGAATCGGATTCGCGGAAAATCCATTTTCCTCAACCGATAGTTTCGGTACCAGCCGCTGCAAAATTATAGCGCAGGGCATCTTAGATGCCTGGAATAACAGGCAGCCAAAAGATGCCTGGACAGATTTTATCCTGAAAAACATTCAGAAAAACTACCTGCGCCCGGAGGCGCTTTATCTCAACCCCAATTCAAAATACCCGTATCATTTTCCTGCTTTTGAAAATTAAAAAACCATGCAAACAGAATTTTTGAATACAGCCGTCAGCATAGGCAATGCTTTATGCCGCGATGCACTCAACTACAACAATCAGTACAATTGGATAGGCGCCGATAATGACATTGTGGGGGAAAAACCCAGGCCCTATTACGCAGCGTTGAAAGGTACCTGGTACAATGGCACATCGGGCATCGCCTGGTTTTTGGCCCAACTCCACAGCACAACCGGCGACAGGCGCCATCGCGCCGTCGCCCTCGGCGCCATCGAACAAGCGCTGCAAACAGGCGATAATATTCAACATGGCAAATCAGGCTTCCATTCCGGGCTGACCGGGATCGCTTTTGCCGCCGTGGAAATCGGAGAAAAATTCGATCAAAGCAACCTGATCGAGCGGGGACTTCAAATACTTCGAAGCCTCAACCAATTGCCTGAATCGGAATATACATTAGATGTGATTGATGGTTGCGCGGGCGCCATTCCCGCAATTATCCGGCTCAATCGCCGATACAGGGAAGGTGTTTTGGACGAATTGCTCCACAAAATGGGCCATTATCTGGTGCAACAGGCCCAAGCGGAACAAAAGGGGATTTCCTGGAACACCATGCCGTACGGCTCGGCCGCTAACCTGACCGGCTATGCGCATGGTGCGGCGGGCATTGCCGGCGCCTTACTCGAATTGTACCATCACACGCAGGAAGAACAGTATCAAAAAGCGGCCCTTGCAGGTTTCGATTATGAAGAATCCTGTTTCGACGCGGAGCAGGAAAACTGGCCCGATTTCCGGGAAAGTAAAACCATGCGCCAGCGTGAAGATACGCCCCGGCTGTGTGGCTGCGCTTGGTGTCACGGCGCACCCGGCATAGGTCTGTCCCGGTTTCGGGCGTATCAACTTACACAAAATGAAATGTTTGTGAAATCAGGGCAAATAGCCGCGAACACAACGTTGCGGTATTTTGGCCAAAAACATTTGGGAAATTTCAGCCTCTGCCATGGTCTTTTCGGCAATGCGGATGTGCTGCTCTGCGCTTCGGAGGTAACCGGCGACGAAAAGTTTATCCGTCAGGTTGAAGAAAGGGCTGTGGAGGCAATCGAACAATTTGAACGCCGGAAGGTACCCTTTCCCAATGGCACGCAAAGCGAATTCAATTCACCTGGCATGATGCTCGGAATGGCAGGCATCGGATACGGATTTTTGCGTTTGGCGGATAGACAAAAGTACGAATCGGTGTTATTGATTCATTGAGAAAAGAGGGGTTCATTTCTTTGGTCGCCATTCCTCCGCTCTTTTGGCATTCAGGCACCCATCCACTGTGAGCGCACCCTTGCGCGCCACCATCACGCCGTAGCGCGTATCGTGGATGCCGTCTTTGCTGTGCGCGTCGGGGTTGATGCTGATGGGAATACCCCGTCGCAGGGCTTCGGGTATCAAAGTCCAGTCTATGTCGAGGCGGTAGGGGTTGGCGTTCAGTTCGATGGCGACTTTGCAGCGGGTACAAGCGTCGAATACGGCATCCCAGTCGAGCGGATAACCCTCGCGGCTGAGCAACAGGCGACCGGTAGGGTGGCCGAGGATGGTGGTATAAGGATTTTCGATGGCGCGTACCACCCGCTCGGTGGCTTTTTCGCGGGTCATTTTCAGGTTGGAGTGTACCGAGGCGATCACGAAATCGAATTTTTCCAGCACAGCGTCTTCGTAATCAAGCGAGCCGTCGTTCAGGATATCGCTCTCAATGCCCTTAAAGATCCGAAACGGCGCCAGTTCTTCGTTCAAACGGTCAATTTCTTCCATTTGGGCCAGCACCCGGTCGGGCTTCAAACCATTGGCGTAAAAAGCCGACTGGCTGTGGTCGGTGATGCCGATATAGGCGTAGCCCAGCGAACGGGTGTATTCGCACATCTCGCGCAGGCTGTGCAGTCCATCGCTCCAGGTGGTGTGGACGTGGAGAATCCCTTTAAGGTTTTGGTCTTCAATGAGTTGGAGTTTGAGGGTGGAGGGTGGAGGGTAGGGGGTGTCTCTCAATTCCGGCGCCACATACGCTGCGCCCGCTTTTTCAAACACCGCTTGTTCGGTTTCCAGGTTTTTAAAATCGAGCCCCGGATTCGTTTTGGCAAAACCTTCCACGAAGGTTGCGCTGCCCGTGTATTTGAATAACTTGGAGCCAAATTCAGCCGGATTGCAGCAATGTATCAATGCCGAAGTATTGTTCTCCAGACGAACCCTAAGCGTACCGGCGGCTTTAGCCGCCGAACTTTCCGGCGATTCGGCGATTTGAATAACTTCGTCGGCGGCTAAAGCCGCCGGTACATCGCCGTCGTAGCCCACCAGTATTTCCAATTGGTCAATCACCGGGCAGCGACGCCGCAGTTCGCCCACCGGTGCCACGCGCGCGCCGGGCAATTTACCCGTGAGCCAGGTGCAGATAAAATCGGCCTCTTCTTCGGCGGCGTCAAGGTGGAGTTTGTCGCGGCTTTTGAGAAAGTATTCGAGTTTGTTTTTGAGGTCTTCCTGGGTTTTCAGGCCGAATCCCTTGAATTCGACGAGGCGGTTCTCGTTGCAGGCATACCAGAGTTCGCCGACCGTCTCGACGCCCATTTCTTTCCACACGATGCGGACTTTTTTGGGCCCGAAGCCGTTGACTTCCAGCATTTCCACCACGCCGGGCGGCGTTTTTTCGCGGTATTTTTCCAGGGTCGCCATTTTGCCGCCCGCCGCCAGTTCACGGATCTTCCCTGCGATCGCCGGCCCTACGCCTTTGATGTCCTTGATCTCCGCGTCCGACATATCGGCCAGCGGCCGGTCGAGTTTGCGCAGGTTCAGGTAAGCATTCCGGTACGAGCGGATGCGAAAATCATCCTCCTCGTGGAGTTCCATGAGGTTGGCGAGTTCGTCGAATGCGTTGGCAATTTGTTTGTTGGTCATGTCGGTGGACTGGTGGGCGTCAGATTTCATAAAATCTTTCGTAAACATAATACATTTCAATCTCCCCGACGTGTTTGGCCGGGAAACGCCCCCGGTAGATGCATTCAAATTGGTCTTTTACGAGGGCGTAAGCCGCTTCAGAAATATTGATTTTGTCGGGTTCGCAGGTTTGTTCCATGCGGGCGGCGATGTTGACTGTTTCGCCCCAGATGTCGTAGGCCATTTTGCTGCTGCCCACCACCCCCGCCACCACTGGCCCGGTATGGATGCCGATGCGGATTTCGAATGGATAGTTATACTGTTCAATTTTTTGTTGCCGTTGACTGACAACGAATTGGCGGATTTCAAGCGCTGCATCCAGGACGGCGAAAGCATGGTCGGGCCGCGGCGTCGGGATACCGCCGGCGCACATGTAACTGTCGCCTATGGTCTTGATCTTTTCCAGACCGTGTCGGCAAATGATGTCGTCGAAAGCGTTGAAATAAAAATCGAGTTGCTCCACCAACGCCTCGGCGCTCAGGGTGCGGGCGAAGGCTGAAAAGCCGACAAAATCTGTGAACATCACCGTGACTGCCGGGTAGTTTTTGGCTTTTACCGAGCCTTTTTCCATCAGTTCGCGCGCCGTTTCTTCCGGAAAAATATTGAGCAGCAGCCGGTCGGCGATCTCGTGTTCTTCCCGGACGAGTTTGAGCAGGGCCGCTTTGTTTTTCAGAAAACCTTCCATCAGAAAATACGCGACGGCGGCGGTGAAGGCGAAATTGAACTCGAAGAACATCAGGTGCACTTCCGGCGGCAGGTTGTTGGGGTCGGGCCGCGCGAGATATTCCCAAACGCCCGCTACGAGCAAGGCGAACAGGTAGGCGAAAAAAGTAAGTCTTGCCGTGCGCACCCGGGCGAACATCAGCGTGCCCAGGGGCGCCAGAAACGCTGCCAGCACCACGCCGCTGCTACCGGTGAATCCACCATGCGTGATCTGGGCTACCAGTGGCAGCAGGATAGTGAGCACGATCTGGATGTTGCGAAAACGCCGGAAATTGCCCTTTATCTTAAAAATTACTAGGTTGATCGTACTGGCGAGGAAATAGATGACCGTTGTCCACCACGTAAAGCGTCCGCCGAACAGGTAAAATGCCAGGTTGTAGGTGAAATCCAGCAGGGTAATGAGCACGATGATCGTCAACGCAAGCGTGCGGTGTTCGATTTCTTCGGGCGTGAGGTGCTGGAATCCGAAGTGGCGGCTGAAAACCTTGTTCAATTGGGCCGGCAACATTGTGCAAACTTACTATTTCCCGAAATAATCCAGTACCAGGTAACAAAAAGCACGTACGCCCAATTTCATCCCGCTTTCGTCAATGTAAAAATCGGGCGTGTGGTGCGCCGCAGCATCTTCCCGCTTTTTGCCCCTGGGCATGCCGCCCAGGAAAAAGTAAAACGAGGGCACCTTTTGCGCAAAAAAGCCGAAATCTTCCGCGCCGGTGCGGGCTTTCACTTCCTCCACCTGGTCGCTGCCCGCCGCGTCGCGGAGCGAAGGCAACACCCTCGCTGTCAGCGCAGGATCGTTGAAGGTGACAGGGGTTTTGTTCTCGATGCGCACCTCGGCGCGGGCGCCCGCGCTTTCGGCGATCTTTTCGGCGGTCAGTTTGACCTTTTGGTGGATCTTGCGCTGCATGGCCGTGTCGAGCGTCCGGATCGTGCCTATCATTTCGGCCAGTTCGGGGATGATGTTGGCGCGCACGCCGCTGCTGATCTTGCCCACCGTGACCACCGCAGGCTGCTCCGTGAGGTCCATCTGCCGGCTGACGATGGTTTGCAAACCCTGGATGATCTCTGCCGATATCACGATGGGGTCAACCCCGCTCCAGGGTTGCGAGCCGTGCGTTTGTTTGCCGTGCACCTCGATGTAGAACCAGTCGGACGCCGCCATGATGCCGCCGCTGCGGTAGGCGATCTTGCCGACTTCTGTCTGCGAATTGATGTGCAGTCCGAACATCGCCTCGATTTTGGGGTTGTCGAGCACGCCTTCTTTTATCATCAGCGGCGCACCTCCTTCCTCGCCTTCGGGCGGGCCTTCTTCGGCGGGTTGAAAGACGAACACCACCGTGCCGGCCAACTCGTTTTTCATGGCCGCCAGGATCTCGGCCACGCCCATCATGATGGCCACGTGCGTATCGTGGCCGCAGGCGTGCATGACGTCCACTTCTTCGCCGTTGTAGGTGGATTTTGCCACCGATTTGAAGGGCAGTTCCACGCGCTCCGCGACAGGAAGCGCATCCATGTCGGCGCGCAGGCCGATGACCGGGCCGGGTTGGCCGCCTTTCAAAATACCCACCACGCCGGTGTAGGCGATACCGGTGCGCACTTCCATGCCCAGCGCGCTCAGGTGCGCCGCTACTTTTTCCGCGGTTTTGAATTCCCGGTTCGACAATTCGGGATAGCGGTGAAAATCGCGCCGCCATTCGATCACTTTCGGCTCAATGGCATCGGCCATCTGGTTTACAAGGGTTTTCAATCCCGGCGGGGCTTGTGCGGCGAGGTCAAACAGGTTGCCAAGCAACAAAAACGCAAGTAGTCCTTTTTTCATCAATCTGCTTTTTTCCGTGTCAACGATGGGTGCCTGTCGTGCATTCAGGTGCTTTTTTGAAAATTTGCCCAGCTCGTGAGCGCGGTAAAGATAAATGCTCGCCGTGCGGTTTCTCCTGCAAAAAAAATCTTTTCCCGAACATTGCCTGCTTTTTTTAGTTAACTGACCGCAAAAATCTGCAATCTGCAATCCGCAATCCGCAATCCGCAATCAACATGACCGGCATCCTTCTCGTCAACCTCGGCACTCCCGATGCACCCACCCGTCCTGCCGTATACCGCTACCTCAAACAATTCCTGCTCGACCCGCGTGTGATTGACATCCATCCAATTGCCCGCAATTTGTTGGTGCGTTGTATCATCGCACCGTTTCGCTCCGGCAAATCGGCGGAAGCCTACCGCCATCTCTGGACGGAAAACGGCTCGCCGCTTAAATATTACGGCGAAAACCTCGCGGCGCAGGTGCAGAATTTGCTGGGTCCCGAATACGCGGTCGAACTCGCCATGCGGTACCAAAACCCTTCCATCGAATCGGCCGTTGCGAAACTCATGCAGGCGAAAGTGTCGAAGATCAAAGTGTTCACGTTGTTCCCGCAATACGCCAGCGCTACGACGGGGTCGGTGCACGAAGCAGTGATGCGGGTGTTGAGCCGGCAACAAGTCATCCCGGCGGTCGAAATGGTCAGCGCCTACCCGACCTGGGAGCCAATGATTGACCTGTTCGTAAAAAATGCGATGCAATTCGACCTGCTCTCCTACGACCATTTCCTGTTCAGTTACCACGGACTGCCGCAGCGCCAGTTGCGCAAAGCCGACGCGTTCAACCATTGTCTGCAAAAAAGCGATTGTTGTCAGACGCTGACCCCCACCAACCGGTTTTGCTACTCCGCCCAGTGTTATGCCACTACCCAAGCCATTGCGGGGAGGTTGCAACTGAAGCCCGGACAATACACCGTCTGCTTTCAAAGCCGCCTCGGACGCGATCCCTGGACGCAACCCTATACCGTACAAGTCATTGAAAATCTGGCCAAAAGCGGCGCCAAACGCCTGCTCGTCTTCTGCCCGGCCTTTACCGCCGACTGCCTGGAAACGACCATCGAGATCGGCGAGGAATACCGCGAGGACTTCCTGAAATGGGGCGGCGAACGGCTCGACCTGGTGGAAAGCCTCAACGACAAACCAGCCTGGGCGGCGGCAGTGGCGGATTATTTGAGGAATTGAACCGGGATTTAAGTGATTAAAAGGATGGACATGATTGGATTTGCCTGATTTTTAATGATTTGTGAGGCTTGAGTTGTGCAAACTGTTTTTATACTGCGCATAAAATTTTTCCTTTCTGCCGATTCTTCGGAACAAGGCTGCCACCTTTCGCGTTGTGGCACAGTCTTTTGATTATAATAGTTGATAAAGGTTGATACGGGTTTATAATGGTTGATGATCCAGCCTCATGATTCATAATCAACCCCAAACCACTGATTTCGCCTGACAGACAAAACAATTCCCATGCAACAATTTTTGACCTCCAGACTGCTGCTGCTCCTTTTCCCCGGCATTTTCATTTCACAATCCATACTGGCCCAGAACTCCGACGGCTGGGTTTTCAAAAATGAAAAAAACGGCGTAAAAGTCTATTACAAAAAAACTTCCGACGTGCACGAGATCAAAATGGTGACTTCGATGAAAGCCACCTTGCCCGGCATCGTGCAACTCCTGAACGAAGTGGAAAATTACCCGGCGTGGGGCTACAAGATCGCCGAAGCCAAACTCCTCAAAAGGACGGGCGACAAGGAGTTTTTCTATTATTCCAAAATTGATTTTCCCTGGCCGCTGAGCGACCGCGATATTGTGCTGCAGACCAAGGTGGAACAGGACTCGGTGACCAAACGGGTTACTTCCACCAGTTACGCGAAACCCGTTTATTTGCCTGAAAATAAAGACGTTGTGCGCATCAAAACCACCACGACCCGCTGGACGGTCGTCCCCGGTACCGGCGGTTGGCAGTACATTGAATATTACATCTACTCCGACCCCGCCGGCAATATCCCAGATTGGATGGTCAATATGGCAATAGACGTGGGCCCGCTCGAAACCCTCAGCCGGATGCGCAAAATGTTGCAGCAGCCTAAATACCAGTCGGCAAAACTGGCTTATATCAGGGAGTGACGTTGGATTGTTGGACGTTGGACTGTTGGACGTTGGACAGTTTGACAGTTTGACAGTTTGACAGTTGGACAGTTTGACAGTTTGACAGTTTGACAGTTTGATGTTTGACTATTGGACGGTGGACTGTTGGACGTTGGATTATTCAGGCGCAAAATAAACAGGGAGTGTTCAAAAAAGTGTGTCATTTTGTTTTTTAAAATCCGACCGCAAAGCGGACAAATTTGATTAACCCCGTGCGCAACACGGGGGACAATCTGCCTCCCCCCAAAAAAATGCCAACCGCGAAGCGATTGAATATCAAATATTTGGAATGAAGTTCAACTGCTCCGCAGTTGCTAAAACTCCCTCTATCCATTAATCCCGCGTTTCACACGGGGCTAATCAAATTTAACCGCTTCGCGGTTGTTCACGCGGGGTTTGGATAAAGTGGAATGACACACTTTTTTGAACACTCCCTGTTTATTTTGCGCCTGAATAATCCAACGTCCAACAGTCCAACGTCCAACAGTCCAACGTCCAACGTCCAACGTCCAACAGTCCAACGTCCAACAGTCCAACGTCCAACAATCCAACAGTCCAACGTCCATGTCCAACGTCCGATACCGAAATCTCCGCGACGCCGTGCGCGACCTGGAACGGCACGGAATGCTGCTGCGCATCCGGGAAGAAGTGGATCCCGACCTGGAAATGGCCGAAATCCACCGGCAGGTCTTCGAGCGCCGGGGCCCGGCCATCCTGTTCGAGCGCGTGAAAGGCAGTCCCTTTCAGGCAGTGAGCAATATCTACGGTACGTTCAAACAAACGGAATTTCTCTTCCGCCATACGCTCGACCGCGTGAAGCGCGTCATCGAACTGAAAAAAGATCCCACCCAATTGCTGAAAAAACCGGGGCGCTACCTTGGCGCGCCCTTCACAGCATTGTCGGCCCTGCCGTCACGCAACTGGTTTGGCGCGCCTGCGACCTTTGGCACGACCACCATCGACCGGTTGCCCCAGATCAAAAGCTGGCAGATGGACGGTGGCGCTTTCATCACCATGCCGCAGGTGTACACCGAAGACCCCGACGCGCCCGGCAATGTGATGCAGTCGAACCTCGGCATGTACCGCATTCAACTGTCCGGCAACGAATATATTCCGAACGAAGAGATCGGCCTGCACTACCAACTCCACCGGGGCATCGGGGTGCACCACACCAAATACAACCGCAGCGATAAACCTTTTTTGTGCAGCATCTTTGTCGGCGGACCACCGAGTCACGCGTTTTCGGCCATCATGCCGCTGCCGGAGGGCCTGAGTGAACTCACCTTCGCCGGCATGCTGGCGGGGCGGCGTTTTCGCTACACGCGTCGCGACGGCCATTTTATCAGCGCCGACGCCGATTTCGTCATCACAGGGGAGATACTGAAAGACGTGAAAAAGCCCGAAGGGCCCTTCGGCGATCACTTGGGCTATTACTCGCTGGCGCACGATTTCCCCGTGATGCGCGTCCATAAAGTGTACCACCGCAAAGACCCGCTCTGGCATTTCAGCGTCGTCGGCCGCCCGCCGATGGAGGACAGCAGTTTCGGCTGGCTCATCCACGAACTCGTGGCGCCGCTCACACCGCAGGAATTTCCCGGTCTTAAGGAACTGCACGCGGTGGACGCCGCCGGCGTACACCCCCTGCTGCTGGCCATCGGGCACGAGCGCTATATGCCTTTCCGGGAACGCAAACCCGAGGAGATACTCACGATCGCCAACCGCATCCTCGGTTCCGGCCAGACTTCGCTGGCCAAATTTCTGATCATCGCCGCCTCGGACGACAACCCGAATCTCGATACCCACGACATCCCGCATTTTTTCCGCCACGTACTCGAACGCGTGGACTGGACGCGCGACCTGCACTTCCAGACCCGCACCACCATAGACACACTCGACTACTCCGGCACGGGATGGAACGAAGGCTCCAAAGTGGTGGTCGCTTGCCGGGGCGACCAACGCCGCGAACTAAAAACAGAGCTGCCGCAAGCATTTTCCCTGCCCGAAGGCTTCAGTGCGCCACACTTTTGCCTGCCTGGTATTCTGGCCGTGCAGGCGCCCAAATTTGAAGTGGAAAAAACCGCCCGCGACCAGGCTGAAACGCTGTGCCGCTGGCTCGAACGTTTTGATTTACAACATATACCGCTCATTCTGCTTGTTGACGACAGCCCATTCGCCGCAGCGACTTTGAACAATTTTTTGTGGGTCGCCTTCACCCGCGCCAATCCGAGCCACGATGTGTACGGGGTGCAAGCGTTTACCGAATTCAAACACTGGGGATGCCGCGGGCCGCTGGTAGTGGATGCGCGGAAAAAGCCGCACCATGCGCCGGAACTCGAAGTGGATCCGGATGTGCAAAAAAAGGCGGCGGCTGTTTTGGAACAGAATGGATTTTAGACAGGGCTTCAAAATTTTTTCTGAAAAATTTTTCAACGCTATTTGGATTTCCAACACTGCTGCCGCTATCTTTGCCCCGCTTTTACGGAAAGATGGTTTTTCGCGGTTTAATCCGCAATCTGAAATCCGCAATCTGCAATCGTAAAGGCCCGTTCGTCTAGGGGTTAGGACGCAAGATTTTCATTCTTGTAACACGGGTTCGATTCCCGTACGGGCTACCACTGAAATTCCCTATTCCCTTGTGAGTGAATAACTTGCAAGGGTTTTTTATTTTATGCCCCGTATCTCCTGCACCTTCCTCTCCGCCGGTTCGATAACCTCTGCCGACAAAGTAGAAATTAAATGCCCCTCGTTTTCGTATTCGTAAATCGGTAAAACCCAGGGATAAGGACGCCAGTGCTCGAACATGGCGTATTTCCGCTGCCCCTGCAAAATGATAGGAATAACCGGCAGGTTGGGCATAAACGGAATGATATGGCTTAATTCCTGCGGTATGCTCTTCGCATCGGTCAGGTCGGCAATAACAAAGCGCGACAACTTCGCCAAAATAGAAATGGTTTCGGTCAGGTCGCGGGTAGCCGGTTTTTCAAAATCAAAAAGTATAGGCAGGAAATTGCGGTTGCGCAGTTCTTCCCGGATGGCGTCGAGCACTTTTTTCCGTTCGTCGGTAAAGCGGCCTAAAATCAGAACGGCTTTGGAGGTGACGGTTTCGATGACATCGCGGAATTTTTGGTTGTTGAGAAGGAGGTAGATGAATTGGGCGATTTCGAGGTCATCCACTGTAATGGTTGGCTCATTAGGTTTAGTAACTACCAAATCTTTTTGAATTATACGATCCTTTTTTATATCCCAAACAGATATTCCATATATATTAGCCCCTTGAATATTTGCATTTGTTAGATTAGTTTCTAGTAAAGAAGCGCTGGTTAGATTGGCGCCGGTTAGATTAGCTCCAGTCAAATTTGCGCCGGTTAGGTCGGTGCGAAAAAGTGATGCACTGGATAGATTGGCATAAGCTAAGCTGGAATAAGATATGTTAGACCAAGACAAATTGATATTATGCATGTCAGCTCCCGATAGGTTGGCTCCAGGCAGGTGGGCTCTGACCAGGTAAGCATTTCTCAATAATGCCCCCGATAAGTCGGCATCGGAAAGGTACGCTTTCGATAAATCGGCATCAGAGAAATGTGATCCAGACAAATCTGCTCCAGACAAATAAATTCCTGATAAACGGGCGCCGGAAAGGTTGCTGTTTGATAAATCCGGCCTAATGTCTTTATTCTCTTCCCTCCACTTATTCCACACCTCCACCCCTTGCTTCAAAATCGCCAAATGTTCCGCATTTGCCATATTTTCAAAGGTTTAAGCGTGAACTAAAAGTTTTTCATCTTTCCCACCAACCCCACCAACGCTTCCAAATCCTTTTCGATTTGCGCAATGATGACCGGCGGCGCTTCCAGAATTTCTTCCTGTACCGCGTTGGGGTGTTTGATGTCGAGGTCGTAGCCTCTTGCGGCGATGTCAGCGATGTGAACACGCCAGGCGTTTTCGTTTTCGGTGCGATTGTCCCACCATGCGCGCAGGGCGTCGAAGTCTTTGTCCTGCATCGGCTTGGTTTTGGAGTAACCTTTCGAGCCTTCGGGCAAGGGATTTTGGAAGTACCAAACCTCTTTGGTGGGTTGTCCTTTGGTGAAAAAAAGCAGGTTGGTTTTGACGGTAGCGTAGGGTTTGAAAACGGAATTGTCGAGGCGGACAATCGTGTGCAGGTTGCAATCTTCCAACAACTTTTGCCGGATGCGGGCTTTTACCCCTTCGCCGGAAAGCGAGCCGTCGGGTAGCACGATGCCCGCCCGCCCGCCGTCGAGCAGCAGTTCAATCATAAGCACCAAAAACAGGTCGGCGGTCTCTTTGGTCTTGTAGGCGGTGGTAAAGTTGTTGTGGGCGCTGGCGTCCATCGTGCCGCCGAACGGCGGATTGGCGACGATGCAATGCACCCGGTCTTCGGAAGTGTAAGTGCTGAGCGGGCGGCTGAAAGCGTCGTCTTTCGTAATGTCGGGCTGCGAAAGGTTGTGCAGGCGCAAGTTAATGGCGCAAAGCGCGTAGGGCAGCGTTTTCCATTCGATGCCCCGGATGTATTGTTCGAGTTGGAGTTCCTGTTCGGTGGTGAGATTTTGGCCGCGCAGGTGTTCCACCGTCGAAACCAAAAAACCACCCGTGCCACAGGCGGGGTCGAGCACGATTTCCCCGGATTGCGGGTTGACCTTTTCCACGATGAAATTGGTAATCGGGCGCGGCGTGTAAAATTCCCCGTAACTCCCGGCGCTTTGCAGTTCGCGCAGCATTTGTTCGTAGATGTCGTTGAACAAATGGCGCTCTTTGCGGCTGTTGAAATCTATCTGGTTGAGTTGGTTGATGACTTTCGCCAGCACCACCCCGTTTTTCATGTAGTTGTTTACATCGGTGAAAAGCGTGGTGAGCGTGTGCGCGATGCTCCGGGCGACGGGGTTGTTTTGTTCGCTTGCCCGCAAGCGGCGCAATCCCGGAAACAATTGGGTGTCAATAAATGCGATAAGGTCTTCGCCGGTGAGCCGGTCTTTGTCGGGCGCTTCTGCCCACGTACGCCAGCGCAGGCGCTCCGGGATGGGGGAAGTGTAGCCGTCGAGGTCGAGTTCGTATTCGGCTTCGTTGGCGTCGAGCAGTTTGAGAAAGATAAGCCAGGAAAGTTGTTCGAGGCGCTGCCCGTCGCCGTTCACGCCGGGGTCTTCACGCATGATGTTGCGGATGCCCTGAATGATGCTGCCTAAGCTTTTGCCGTTGCCGTTGGGCGCGGTATTATTTGTCGAGGTCTTTGCCATTGCTTTAAAGCGCGTAAAACACGAAATTCAATTCGCCGATGCGGGAAAAAATATCGTCGGCGGAAATCAGCGGAAGGTTGAGATGCAGCGCAGTAGCCGCGATGATGGCGTCGGGCAATTTCAGGTTGTGCAACCGGCGGATTTCGATGGCTTTTTTCCGCACATCGGCGTTGATTTCCACCAATTGGCAGTCGTTCAGGAAATTGTGGATGCGTTCCGCCTCCGTTTGCGTGATGCCCGGATAGCCCAGCAATTCCATTTCGGTAATGGCCGACACGTAAATTTCCCGCTGGTCTAAAAGACTGGACAATACCGGGTCGCCACCCAGGAAATACAGGGCGATATTGGTATCCACCAACAGTTTAGTTCCATTCATCGCGGATGCGTTTTTGATACTTCAAAGGGTCTTCGCGCAATTTTATCGCGCCGCTGTACTTTTTGGCTTGCAGGCGTTTCCCGGAAGGCAGCCTTTCGAGGGCTTTTTTGATTTCCTCCGGGGTCATTTTAGGAGAAATGGTGATGGACATATCGTTGCTTTTTAGCGTGACAAGATACGGAAAAAACCGCGCATCCGGCGTCGCAGTTCGTTTTATCCGACGTTTTCAAATTTGAAAGTTTGCTGGAGTTCACTTTTCCACAGGCGTTCCGTTTTGGCTTGCAGGGCGGTGAGTTGTTGGTCGAGTTGGGTGAGTTGGGCGCTACGCTTTTCAAGGTCTTTTAGAATCAAATTTTGTATTGAAATAGGCGGCAATGGAATGTGCAAATTGGACAAATCAGATTTACTTACCGATGCCAGATTGGTCATTTGCTTAAACTTCCTCAAAAAATACTTAATGGCGTATGGGGAATTCAAAAGGGCCATTAGATAAAATTCATTCTGCTCTTGCAAAATAATTCGTCCCCTGAAAATATGGTTTTGGTGAATGCACGTTTCGACTTCTTCATTCCAAATTGCACATCTTCCCAATTTATCAGGGTCGCCACCTTCAGTCATTAAAATGTCTCTTTTTTTGAGAAGCAGTCTTTCAAAATCTTCTTGCGAAACAGGAATGGTTTTTATCTCATTCAAATCCAGCCATCCACGCTGAACATTTGCTACCCTTAAATAAGGTACTTCAAAGGTGTTTACATTGTACGCTTTCCCTTTTTGAACGCCTGAAACTATATCTAAAACTTCCCCCAACCTACACCACAGCCACCCTTCCGGCAATTCAAACGGCATCTCTTCCGGTGTGACGGGCGGCAATGGCGCTTCCGGTTTCTTTCCTGCTTCGCGGGCGCGGCGCTCTTTTTCGGCGCGGATGTCGGCGAGCAGGGCCTCCCCCGACCCCTCCAAAGGAGGGGAGTTGGGCACCAATTTTCCCTGTATGGCTTCCTGCAAGATGCTTTGGCGCAAACGCTTCACATCGGCTTGCAGGCGGGCGAGTAAAGCGTCGGCTTCGCGGTGCAGGGATTGGAGGGATTGGAGGCGGGCGACGATGTTTTTTTGGATAGGGCGGTCAACAAAAGGGAAATCAATTTCAATCAAAGCGTCGTATCGCAAAGCATCTCTTACCCCACCGCGATTTCCATAATGGTTTACCAAATTGATGCCCCTTTCGCTTTTCAGGTAAAGGAAAAGGTATTCCGGGTCTAATTCATCTTTGGTCTCAAATACGACGTAAGCAGGACTCACTAACCCTTTGAAACCTTTGGGAGTTAAGCCTATTGAGCCAACATTTACCCGGTAGGGGTTGTAAACAAATTGGCCTTCGCCGACTACGATATAATTACTCAAATCATCACTTGGAGGAACACCTGTATTTACCACCCCTTCTTTGTTTGTCACGCCAAAAACCGCTAACTGCTCCGGGGCTTTCAAGTCTGAAAACCGTTGGTTTATCTTCCGAATATAGCCACCTAATTTAGAGTTTAATGCTTCACTCATTCTCAAAAGTGTTTACGCTGAAATTTTGTAAAGTTCATTTTTCAATTCCGCCAGCATCGCAAAGTAAGCGTCTTTGCCGCCGAACATTTTCACGATTTCGACGGGTGTGCCGATGTCGGTGAATGGTCGCACTTTGAGGTCTTGCGTGTCTTCGATGGAAGCGATGCCTTCGTCGGCGTATTTTTGGAGCAGGGCGTCGAGCACGTGCCGGGCTTGTCCGCCGTAGCGGGCGTAAATGTCGCGTTTCTGCACGTTGTTGGCGCGTTCGGCGCGGGTAAGGGGTTTTGCCCCGAACGCTAAGTGGCATATCAGGTCGAAGTCGTCGAGTTGTTTGAAGTTTTCGCCCGTTTCGTCTTTCAGCGCGTCGGTCAGGATGCCGTGTGTGCGCAGTTCGTCGAGCAGGGCTTCTTTGCGGTCGGCGTCGTTCCAGCGGGTAAGAAAATCTTCGATGCTGGCGAAGTTTTCCAGGATGTTGCGGCGGGTGTAGTCGGTCAGGTTTTCGTGCATGATGCGCCCCGCGCCGTCGTAATAGCGCACGGTTTCCATCACTACGTCCACCTGCACCCCGTCCACAACGTATTTATGTTGGCGGGTTTCGTCTTCCGGTTCGGGTTTGGCGCGTTCGGCAGCTGCAGCGGGTTCGGCTTCGTCGAAGTCGTCGAGGGGCAAGGGATTACCGTCGAAATCGGGGTCGTAAAACTGTTGGGTCGAGCCGCGAAAATCCATAATGGTAAAAAATACCTTGCCGAATTTTTCCGCGATGCGGGTGCCGCGTCCGATGATCTGTTTGAATTCGGTGCGGCTCTGGATGAAAGCGTCGAGCACGATGACTTTCACCGTCGGCGCGTTCACGCCGGTCGTCAGCAGTTTGGAGGTGGTGACGATGATGGGGTATTTGGGTTCCTTGCTCTGGAAGTTTTCGAGTTCGGCGCGTCCGGCGTCGCCTTTTTCGCCGGATGTGATTTGCATGATGTATTTGGGGTTCTGTTCGTACAGGTCGAGGTTTTCGGCGATGAGCGCGATTTTCATGCGTTCCGCGTGGTCAATGTCGCGGCAAAAAATGATGGTCTTTTGTTTGCGGTCGGTGCTTTTCAGAAAGTCGCTGACGTGTTTTGCCACTAATTGCGTCCGCTCTTCGATGACTAAATTGCGGTCGAAGTCGAGCGTGTTGTATATGCGGGCGGGAATGAGTTCGCCGGTGAGTTTGTCGGCTTTGCCCTCTTCCGGCACATACCCTGCCCGGTCTTTGTCCACGATTTTTTCGATGACTTTGAACGGGGCGAGAAAGCCGTCGTCTATGCCCCGGAAAAGGGAGTAAGTGTAAAGTACGTTGTTGAAATATTCGGTGTTCGAGGTTTGGCGGGTTTCTTTGGGCGTGGCGGTCAGGCCGATTTGCACGGCGGGTTCAAAATATTCGATGACATCGCGCCAGGCCGCGTCTTCGTCGGCGCTGCCCCGGTGACATTCGTCCACGATGACCACATCGAAAAAATCGCGGTCGAATTGCTTGTAAATGTTGCTCAGTTCTTCCGTTCCGGTAACGGCTTGGTACAACGCCAAATAAACCTGGTATTCCTTTTCGACGGTGCGGTTTGTGATTTTTGTCATTACCCGCGAAAAAATTTTGAAGTCGTCGCGCATGGTTTGGTCGGCCAATGTGTTGCGGTCAACCAAAAAGAGAAAGCGGCGGGCTTGTTTCGCTTCGCGCAGGCGGTAGATAATTTGAGATGCCATGAAGGTCTTGCCCGTGCCGGTCGCCATGACCAACATCATGCGGCGCTCACCGCGCAGCACGGCTTCAAATACACGATTGACGGCGATGTACTGAAAATAGTAAGGGGTAATGCCGTCGTAGTAGGGTGTTTCGAGTAGTTGGCCGTGTTCGGGTGTCAGTCCTTTGGCTGCAAGGAAACGTCGCCACAGGTCGGCGGGTGCGGGGAATTGGTCGAGTGCCAGGAATTTTTGCTCGCCGGTGCTTTTGTCGAGTTCGACGAAGCCGTCGCCATTGGTGGAATAGACGAAAAGCACGTCGAGACCGCCCGCGTCGGCGGCGGCGTATCCTAAGGCTTGCTCCAAACCATGTTCGACGCTGTGGTTATTGTCTTTCGCTTCGATAACAGCCAGCGGCAGGTGCGCGACGTGGTAAAGCACGAAATCGGGGCGTTTGCGTTCGCCGCGGGTCCACAGGTTTGCGCTGCCCCTGCGGATAATGATACGCCCGGCGGTATAGGATTCCTGGCGGACGATCTGCGCATCGCGCCAGCCCGATATTTGCAGGGCAGGCAGGATGAATTCATCTTCGATTTGTTTTTCGAGCAGGCTTTTTTTGTCGAGCGTGTCCATGTGGTGCGGGTAGTTTGCCTGTTCAGGGGCAAAAAGCAGGCCGAGGGGTGCGGATTGAGTTTGCAAAGAAGGGGGAAGTTTGAGAAAAAGGCGAAAAAATGCGGGTTTTATTTATGTTTGCTACAACTTCTTGCATTATAAATATACCGAGCACGCCTGATTTCTCCCTACCACAAACCCACCCCCACGTGTATCCCCAGCAACACATCTAAAAACCTGCTCTTGCCCGGCTCAAATTCGAACGAAAGAAATTCCTCTGTTTCGATCAATTCGGCGTCGGGCGGAAGCGGCAAGGTAACCTCGTGAAATACGACGCCCAGGCCGGCGAAGGGTTCTATCACAAGGCGCCTGTTTCTGCCTTCGTAAAACTGCCCGCCGGTGCAGAGGGCCAGTCCGCGGGTCTCGACTTTTCTTTCCGTTTTCAATATTTCCAGGTATTGCCCTCCCTGTCGGAATACATCCCTGTAACGGAGGTGTTTGATGTCGTGGTATTTGCTTTCAATACCGATATAAAATGCATTGGAAGCCGAAATGACCGGGAAATATTTGATCCCCGCTCTCAAGCGCTGCCCTGTGTAGGATTCTCCCTCGTTATGGACAAAAGTAGTCGAGCCGAGGAAACGCCCCGCTCCGGCATGGACGCTGAAACGGCGCGCCAGGCGAAGGTCGGCGCTCAATGCGATGGCCTGTTTGAAAGGATTGACCAGGGGGAGGGCGTTTATCTTGATCGCAAGCAAGGGTATGCCGGAAGTAGCCGTATCCCTGGCCGTTTGCGCCGGCAAGGCGACAGGGAGCAACGATAGAATAAAAATGATCACATTGACCCTATTGACCACATTAAATCTCATTTATTTTGCAATGATGCCTGTTCTTTTGATGACCGGCAACGCGCTGATGTCGAAAATCTGGAAATCGGTTTTCGTGGACACGATCATTTTGTTGCCGTTCACGATCAGGTCGTACGGATCCGTCAGGCTGAATGCGTATTGGGGCAATGTCTGCAGCGACTGGGGTGTCGAAATATCGAATACTTCCAGCCGGTCGGCGCCTTCGTCGCAGACGAACAGATAATTGCCCTCGTAACCGAGGCCGTTGGGGATTTCTAAGGGGTATTCGCCGATGACGACCGGCGCGCTTTTATCGCTCACGTCATACACCAGCAGGGCGCTGAACGCGGCAATATCCCCGCATATATTTTGGATGATCTTAATGGTGGAATAGGCATACCGGTCTTTTACCACTACGGGATCGCAACCTCCGATAAACAGATCCCCGCGGTCGGCTTTGGACAGGATAACCGGTGCGGCAGGATTGGTGATGTCCAGGATATAAAGCGCCGTCCTGGAGCCCAGGTAAATGGTATTGTCGTAAATAATGATCGTCTCCAGTCCGTAATCGGTGGGAAGCCGGTGCACCAGTACCGGGTGGTCAGGATCCTGGAGGCTGTAAGTCAGCACTTCGTTCGGGTTGAGGGCATACATATAGCCATTGTGCACGGTAAAACGGGTGATAGAGCCCGATTTGCCGGCGTCGGCAGCGGCGCTGTCGGAATCTTTGCTGCAGGCTACGGCAAACAGCGCGAAAAAGGCAAGCAGTACAATGATCCGTTTCATGGAAGGGAAGGTTTTGATGTGATAAAATATCAATTTACGGTTCTGCAATGTACATTTTCCAGCGTCGCATCCTCCCAATCCACCACGGCGCCTTTGGATTGATCCACGCATTCGAAGATGCCATCGTACAAGGGAGGATACAACAGGGGCTCGAATACGCCGGTTTGCCGGTCGAGCACCTCGATGTGGTAAAGATCGCTGATATTGATCGTCACCAGGTCTTTCCAACTGTCAGCGTACAGTCGATTGCCCTCGATGGTAAAATCGGTGACGGCGGGTATCTTGAAAAAAGTCAGGCTGGAGACGTGCGACGAATCTTTTACGTTGAAAACGTGGATGCCTTTTTTCTGTTCCAGCATAAAAAATAAAGTGTCTTTCAGAAAAATGGCGCCCGTTTGGAGGATGGGCTGGGGCGGCAGGTTGGCAATGTTGGCGAGCTCCGCGACGGGAACATATACCGGGCGCTTGCCCAGGCCGCTGAAGGCATCAACGGGCTCTTTGATACAACTGCTCCATCCTGCGCAGCAAATCAGTAAGAGCGGAATGCCGAAAGATTGTACAGGCGTTTTCAGACGCCTCGTCGGTGGAAGCATAGGGATCGAATGAATTTGGTCTTCCATATCATCAAGACGAATGCAAAAAGTAAAAGGTTGGGTAGCACATTGTTCGCGGCGTCGGGCCAGGCGCCGTTTTCGGCGCAAAATAAACATAGTATTTCAATATATGACTCACCCATTGTTACTACGAAGGGTAGGACACAACATGCGTTTGAAAACACATGCTGCGACGGAAAATTGTGCCTGTGCCCGGATCATTTCCCCAACACATTGCCAACTCCTTCTTATTTTTGTCTCCAGACTTTACCAAACCGCTACGGGTGACCGGATGACACCGCCCGTCAGCAGCAGACAAACCGACGCAACCGTGAACGACATCAGCATCCTCCTTTCAGAAACGCCGCTTTCGGTGCAGACCTGCGAATCCTTCGTGCATGCTCCCGATGCAGGCGGCACGGTGGTGTTCATCGGCACAGTCCGGGATCGAACCAAAGGAAAACCTGTCGTCCGCCTCGAATTTGAAGCCTACGCTCCCATGGCGGTTTCGGAGATGCAAAAGATCGCCGAAGCGGCGCGGTCGCGTTTTTCCGTCCGGAAAATCGCCATCCACCATCGCACCGGCGTTCTGGATATCGGCGACGTTCCGGTCGTGATCGCCGTCAGCGCCGCGCATCGCGCCGCTGCATTTGAAGCCTGCCAGTATTGCATTGATACCCTCAAACAAACCGTACCCATCTGGAAAAAGGAAATTTATGAAGATGGGGAGGTGTGGGTGGCGGTGCATCCTTAGAAATTAGAAATTAGAAAACAATGCGTGAATACCTGCAAGAAATAGATCGCTGGCTCGCCGAAGGCAAGCCTTTCAGTGTCGCTACCGTCATCAACACCTGGGGCAGCGCGCCCCGCCCTGTCGGTACGACCATGTTCGTCGGCTCCGAACTGGAAATGCTCGGCTCGGTATCGGGCGGCTGTGTGGAAGGCGTGGTGTTGCGCGAATCGCAGGAGACGACTGCCGGGGCTGCAGGCCGGATGCTCAAATTCGGCGTCAGCGACGACGACGCGTGGTCGGTGGGACTCACCTGCGGCGGCACGATCGAATTGTTCCTGGAAAAATTCCCCGGTTGCGACAATCCGGCTTTCTGGCAAACCCTGCGCCACTGTCTGGCCCAAAACAAAAGTTGCGTCTGGGCGACGCGCATTTCCGGCGGCCCGGCGGCGCATCACCTCATCCTGACCGACGACCCGGCTGCCGGCTCATCCGCGCCGTCGGATTTGCAGGAACACGCCATGCGCGCCTGGCGCGAGCGCAAAAGCCAGGTGTTGGAATTGGGCGATGAGCGCTGGTTTTTGCGGGTTTTTCCGCGCAAACTCCAGTTGTTTATCATCGGTGCGGCGCACGCCTCCGCCGAACTGGCGCACCTCGCCGCTTATTTCGATTTCGAGACCATTGTGATTGACCCGCGCGGCGCCTTTGCGCAGAATACCCACTTCCCCACGCCGCCCGACCGCCTGGTCGAGGATTACCCCGCCGAAATATTGCCGGATTATCCGCTCGACGAATACACATTCGCAGTGGTCATGGCCCACGACCCGAAAATTGACGACCAGGCCTTGCACCTCCTCCTGCGGTCGCGCGCGGCCTATATCGGCGCTTTGTCGAGCAAGGCATCCAACGAACGCCGTCGCGAACGCCTGCTGGAAGCCGGTTATTCGGAGGAAGAATTCAAACGCATCCACGCGCCGGTCGGATTGCCGATCAAATCGCGCACGGCAAAAGAGATCGCCTTGAGCATCATGGCGCAGATCATTGCAGTGAAGAATCAATATTTATAAATGTTGTCTAACGATAGCGGTAAAACGGGAACACTTCCCGGGCCAGAAATACATCCCGCTCCAGCGGCAATTCCAAAAATCCGTCCGCATCGTTGAGGTTGGCGAGGTCGCCGGAGCCATGACCCGGCAAGGGCTGTGCCTGTAGCATTCCGCCGGCCGTGCACTCCAGTCGGACGGGAAGAAAATACGTGAGCGCCGGTTTGAATACCACCTGTTCGGCGAGGGAGGCTATTTCGGGTGGTCGCGGGGTTTGGCCCAAACTCCGGCGCAGGAACGGAAGCAGGTAACGGCAGACGCACATAAAAGCCGAAACGGGATTGCCCGGCAAGGCAAAAACAACCGCGCGACCGGGCAGTTGGCCGAACCAGAACGGCTTTCCGGGTCGCTGCGACACCTTGTGAAAAAGTTTTTCCACGCCGAGCGACGCCAGCACCTGCGGCAAAAAATCGAACTTTCCTTCCGACACAGCGCCGCTCAAAATTACCAGATCGAAGTCTCCAAAAATCTGTTCCAATCCCTTGGCAATGGCTTTCGGATCGTCGGGGTAGTGAAAGATTTGGCTGTCTGCCTGGAATTGTTCGGCCAGCAATGCCCGGATGGCAAAAACATTCGAGCCACGGATCTGGTGCGGCAAAGGTGTTTGCCCGACCGGCACCAGCTCGTCGCCGGTGGAAACGATGGCCGTTCGCGGCAGGCGCGCCACCCGGAGGCGGGTTTTGCCGACGGTAGCTGCCGTGGCGATCTCGGCGGGGCCTATTTTCTGCCCCCTTTGCACAATGATATCGCCGGTTCGCCGGTCAATTCCCTGGAAGTGAAGGTTTTGACGAAAATTAACCCCCGAACACAACACGGCCGCCGATCCGTTTTCGATGCGCACATCTTCATACCGGATGACCGTGTCGGCGCCTTCGGGCAACATGGCTCCCGTCATGACTTCCATACATCCGGCGGGATCGGTCAGTGTCAGCCGGGGTTTTCCGGCAGCCTGGACGCCGCAGATGGGAAATTGCCGGCAGCCTTCCGCAAACTGCGCATGGCGGATCGCAATACCGTCCATCGTCACGCGGTCGAAAGGCGGGAAATCGCGGTCGGCGGTCAGTTCCTCCTGCAGGATGCGGCCCAGGGTGTGCGCCAACTCCACTTCTTCCCCGGCGGGGGAAAAAGCATGCTGTAAAATGATCTTTTCCGCTTCTGCGACGCTGAGTATGGCCATAGTATAACCTCGTGACATTTTTACCCTGCAACCTCTTTTTCCAATGCTTCAAAAAATTGTTGCGACAGCATTTTGGCGACGGGCGTGATCACCCGCCCGCCCATGGTGGCCAGCAACCCCGACAGTTTTACCTCGCCTTCGAAACGCACCGCTGTTTCACCCGCTCCCGCATCCTCCAGGCGCATGTTCATCACCGCGTCGGCATTGCCGATCTTGCTGCTTTGCCGGACAATAAGCGCAAAACTTTCCGGCTCTTTGCGGTCGGCAATGCGCAGGTTGCCGGAAAAAGCGCCGCCTACCGGACCTATTTTCAATTCCGCGACGGCTTTGTAATTCTCTTCATCTATTTTTTCCAGGCGGGTAATGCCCGGCGTGACCTTGGCCAGCACTTCCGGGTCCATGAGCATGTTCCAAACGGTTTGGCGGGGGGCTTTGACGGTGTAGTTGCCTTCGAGTGTCATAGGAGGGTGCAGTTTGAAATGCTTTGAATGTAGGTGTATTATAAGGCGGGTTGATGATTCGTTTATTTGGTTATTTGGTGATTTGAAACGCGAGATCACCAAATATCCAAATAAACAAATCACCCAATAAACAACTAACTAACCATATTTTTCGGGCTCCGCATCGAACTTGTTCTTGCAGCCGTCGCAGCAAAAATAGATCGGTTCGCCTTCGGTTTCGACGATGTATTTGGCCATGCCCAGCGAAATAGGCATACCGCAGACGGGATTGGTGATGATCTGCGGGCGTTTGGGGCCGGACTCCTCCGGAGTTTGTTCGGCGACAGGCTCGTTTTTCGTCGCCGTGAATTGTATCTTCGATACGTCTTGGGTGCGGTATTCCCGGATGATCTCGGCCAGAATGCTGATGGCCACTTCTTCGGGTGTTTTGCCGTTGATGTCGAGGCCGACGGGCGCATGAACGGCCTTCAATCGGGCTTCGGAAATTCCCTTTTTTTTCAGATAATCGAACACGCCATCGCGTTTTTTCCGGCTGCCGACAAAACCGACATAGCGGCAGGTGACCGAAAGCGCCGCTTCGAGTGCCTGTTCGTCGTGGTCGCCCTGGGTGGATACCACGATGAAAGTGCGGTCGTCGAAGGCCATGCCAGACAGATCGAACTGCGTTTGCCAGTGGTCTGCATCGGGAAACGCATCGTGGGTCGCCTCGTCGTTGACGATGGTAAGGCTGAAATCGGCGGCTTTGGCGATGCGCAGGAGTGCGCGGCCGATCACCGATTTTCCCAACACGATCAGGTGCGGACGCGGCATTACCGGTTCGATGAAAAGGTCTACTGTGCCGCCGCTGTGGCAGGTCATTTTGTATTCTTTCACGCCGGAAGGAGCATCGGATTTCGGATGGGGGCTTACGCGCACAAAGCGGGTTTTGCCGTCTTCCAAAGCGTCCGATACTTCTTTCATGGCGATGGAATAGACGCATCCTCCGCCAATCCATCCTGCCAGGAGGCCGTTTTTTCCGAAAATGGCTTTGTCGCCGGTTTTACCTGAACTGGGCGATTCATTGCGCACGACCGTCACCGCTGCGAATGGTTCGCCGCGGGTTTTCAGCTCGGAAGCGGTGGTAAAAAATTCGTCGGTCATTCTTTAATAACAAATGAGGGTTGATAAGGGTTGGTAAATGTTGATGAAGGTTGATAAGAATTAAAGAATAAGTAGCCGGACATTGGATTTTAGACATTGTACATCAGACTAAATGATTGGTTTCCAAGGTCTAATAGTCCAATGCCAATCTATTTTGTCCACATACTTAAATCTAATATCTCAATATCTCAATATCTCAATATCTCAATATCTCAATATCTCAATATCAAATACTTGCCAGCAATTCCTCCAATTCCATCAGGCTTTCTAAGTTGTGCGCCGCGTGAAAGTGGTCCACGAAAGGCAGCGCTTCGCTCATACCGCGGGCGGTGGGCGCATACCCTGCGGTACCTTTGAGCGGGTTGAGCCAGGCGAGCCGTTTGGTCCGGCGCCGGAGTTTTTGCACTTCCGAGGCCAGCACCCCGGCTTCCCCGGTGTCGAGGCCGTCGCTCAATACGATGGTACAGGCACTCCGGGCGAGGATATGCCGGGCATGTTCTTCGTTGAACGTTTTCAGGCATTCGCCGATGCGGGTGCCCGACGACCAGTCTTCCGTCCGTTCGGAGAGCAATCGCAGGGTTTTTTCCAAGCCGCCGGTCTTGAGCAATTCCGTGATGCGGTGCAGGCGGGTGCTGAAAATGAACGACTCGACTTGCTCGAAATGCGATTGCAAGGCCCACACGAACCGGAGCAGAAAAAAACTGTATTTGTCCATCGAGCCGCTCACATCGAGCAGGAGGACAAGGCGGAGTTTCCGCGGTTTTTTGTTTTTGAAGCGAAGGTAAACCGGTTCGCCGCCCTGTTGCAGGCTGGCGCGAAGGGTGCGGCGGAGGTCTACTTGTCCGCGACGGGCGTTCTTTTTGCGGCGGCGGCGCAGGCGCCGGAGCATTTCACGCCAGAGTTTTTCGGCAAGGGTTTCCAGCAGGGTGGCGTCCATTTCACTGACCCTGGAGAAATCCGTTTTTTGGAGCCGCGCGACGGTATTGGCACCGGTGGTGGTGCGGCTGTCGTACTCCTCCGCATCGCGCTCCTCTTTGTTCTTCATGCCCCAGAACATCAGGCTGTTATGCCTTTGCGGGATGTTTTGGATGCCTGAGATTTTTTGTTCGGAACGGCGGCGTACATTGTCTTCTTCCGACAGCCAGTATATTTTAAAGAGTTCGTCAAAAAGGGGGATGTCTTCCCGGCGCGTACAAAAAAGGCTTTTCAAACTGTAGTAAAACACCGGCATGTCCGAGAACAAGCCGAGATCGAATGTTTTCAATGCTGAAAAAGTCTCTTCCATGCCCGCGTTCAGGCCCCTGCGGCGGGCAAACTGTGCAAAACCGACGATGGCGTCGGTCAGGCCGGTTTCGATTTGAGCGGTTTTTTTCATGGCTGGATGTGCCCGGATGCCGGCGATGGAAGAAAAGTATCTTGCCTGCAAACGGGCTCAATGACAGCAAAATTAGCAATTTAATTCGACGAAATAACACAAATATTAATCCGTGAAAGCCGTTATATTCCAAGCCGGCAATTGCTCCGCTTTTGGACGTGGTTGTCTAAAAAATATTTCCCTTCAGACATTAACCGCTAATTTTGAACCCGGAATCAAAACGATTGCCGGCACAAGCGTTAACAATACAAACTAACTTTTATCATGGCTAAATACACCATTTCCGTCAACGGTCAACAGCATACCGTAGAAGCCGATCCCGACACTCCCTTGCTGTGGGTTGTCCGGGACTACATCGGTTTGACCGGCACCAAATACGGCTGCGGAATGTCCCAGTGTGGCGCCTGCACCGTGCATCTCAACGATCAGCCGATACGCTCCTGCGTAACGCCGATCTCGAGCATCAGGAAAACAGCCAAAATTACCACCATCGAAGGGCTTTCAGCCAACACCGACCACGCAGTGCAACAAGCCTGGATCTCCGAGCAGGTACCCCAGTGCGGTTATTGCCAGAGCGGAATTGTCATGAGCGCTGCCGCCTTGCTGCGCCAAAAACCCGCCCCCACCGACGCCGATATTGACCTCGCACTGTCTGGCCACCTCTGCCGCTGCGGTACCTATCCGCGCATCCGCAAAGCTGTCCACAAAGCGGCTAAAATGATGAATGATAAATGATGAATATTTTCGCTACCATCAACCTATAACCCTCTACCCTCTACCCTCTACCCTCTACCTTCAACGCACACAACCATGTCCACATATATCGCAACCCGCCGCGAATTCCTGAAGATCATGAGTCATGCCGGCGCCGTACTGGCCATCGGCATCGGCCCGGCTGGCAGCCTGCTGGCAGGGCCGCGCAAACTGAGCCTTGCCGATGGCGACGCGGCTGAAACGGAACTCAACACTTTCATCCTTATTACGCCCGACAACAAGATCACCATCTTCAACCCGCGACCCGAAATGGGGCAGGGCACCTGGCAGTCCATGCCCGCCCTGATCGCCGAGGAATTGGGTGTCACTTTCGATCAAATTGACATCCGCATTACTTCCGGCGACAGACGTTACGGCACACAAAGCGTAGGGGGCTCCGGTTCCGTGCGCTTTAGTTGGCTCCCGCTCCGGAAAGTCGGCGCAGCCGCGCGCGAGATGTTAATAAAAGCCGCTGCCAAACGCTGGAATGCAGCGGAAGCCGACTGCTACACGGAAAAAGCTAAGGTTATGCACCGGCCGAGCGGTAAATCTTTCAGCTTCGGCGAACTGGTTGCCGACGCTGCTGCCCTGGAAGTGCCGAAAGAACCCAAACTCAAAGACCCCAAAGATTTCACCATCATCGGCAAAGCCATTCCCCGTCCCGATGTGCCGTCGAAAGTGAATGGAAAAGCGGTGTTCGGCCTGGACGTTAAGGTGCCCGGCATGCTGTACGCTACCATACAGCGATGCCCGGTCATTCACGGCAAAGTCGTGCGTTTCAATGAAGCGGAAGTGGCCGCTATGCCCGGCGTAAAAGCCGTTTTTAAAACGGAACGCAAAATGCCGCACAAGGCGGTGGATGCGGTGGCTGTCGTCGCCACCACGTATTGGGCCGCGTTGAAAGCGCGTCAGGTGCTGCAGATCGAATGGGACAACGCTGGTTACGAAAACATTTCGACGGAACAATATTTCGCCGAATGCCGCGCCAAAGCAGCGCAGGACGGCAACTCCTATCCCGATGTGGTCGGCGACGTCAAATCCGGATTTGCCAGGGCGGCAAAAGTGCTCGATGCGCAGTATGAAACGCCTTTCACCGCCCACGCTCCCATCGAGCCGATGTGCGCTACCGTCGCAGTTTCGGGCAACAAAGCCGAGGTCTGGGCGCCCGTGCAAGGCACCACCGACACCATCCATGAGGTGTCGGAATATTTGGGTATCCCCCGGGAAAACGTGACCATGCACAACGTTTTTATGGGCGGCTCGTTCGGGCGAAAGGGTTATCTGGACTTTGTGCTGGAAGCCGCTGCCGTTTCAAAAAATGTGCAGGCGCCGGTCAAGCTCATCTGGACCCGCGAAGACGACCTCGGCAACGGCCCTTATCGCCCCGGCATGCTGAATGTGGTAAAAGGAGGCCTCGACGCCGCTGGCAACCTGATCGCCTGGGAGCATAAGATCATCGGCGCCTCCATCAAGCACCAGGTGTTCAAAGAAGACACGAGTAAAGTTGCCGACGATTGGGCGAGCGAAACCATTGACCAGGCTACGAGCCCCTACGTCATACCTAACCGGCGGCAGGCGTTCAACCTCAATGATACCCCTATCCCGATCGTATGGTGGCGCTCCGTTTATTCTTCGACCAACGCATTTGCCCAAGAGTCGTTTGTAGATGAAATGGCGCACGCCGCCGGAAAAGACCCGATGGATTTTCGCTTGGAAATGCTGAAAAACGAGCCGCGCTGGACAACTCTGCTTCAGTTTTTGGCGGAAAAATCAGACTACCGCGCGCAGCGGAGAGCGGGTAAAGCCGTCGGCATCGCCATCGCGCACTCATTCGGCAGCACGGCGGCGTATGCTGTCACCGTTTCCAAAAAAGACATGGGTGTCGTCATTGAAAAGATTGTGGGCGTGATTGATTGCGGTCAATATGTCAACCCGGATACGGTGAAAGCCCAAACGGAAGGCAACGCGGTGATGGCCTTGTCTGCAGCGCTGAAGCCGGCCATCACATTTGCCGGTGGGGAGGCGCAGGAAAGCAATTTCCACCAGTTCAACCTCCTGCGGCTGGACGAAACGCCGCCGATTGAAATTCACATCATCGAAAATCGCGAAAACCCCGGCGGAGTAGGCGAACCGGGTTTTCCGCCTCTGACACCTGCGTTGTGTAATGCTATTTTCCTCGCAACCGGCAAAAGGGTGCGAAAACTGCCGTTCGATCTGGGGAATCCGGGTTGAATAGCAGGCGTGTTAATTTTAAATACACATGAGACATGCGAATCGGGGGTAAAAATTCGTCGTTGATTTCCAGGGTTTTACGTTTACGAAACTTTCAAAGTTTCGTAAACGTGCCACCTAAGTAATTGAAGTCCATTGCGCATGAGTGTTTTGCTCCTGATTCGCATGACTCATGTGTGTTTAAATTTTTTATGATGCCCCGGCAAGCACGGAGGCGATGCCTTCTTCTTTTACGCTTCGGATATCATCCGCCGATTTCAACACGCAACCCAGCGTGCGTTCCACCGCTTCCACGTCGAGCGTGCGGTATCCAAGCGCCATCAGGCTCAGAGCCCAGTCGAGCGTCTCGGAGACGCCGGGTGTTTTCTGGAGTTTTTTGGCGCGCAGGTACTGGATGAACGACACGAGTTGCGCCGCCAGTTTTTTTTCTATGTCCGGAAAGCGTTTTTGCACGATGGCCAATTCTTTGGATGCGGAAGGGTAGTCCACCCAATGGTACAGACAGCGGCGGCGCAGTGCATCGCTCAATTCGCGGGTGCGGTTGGAAGTCAGCACGACATAGGGAATATACCGGGCTTTGACGGTGCCCAGTTCGGGGATGGTGATCTGAAATTCGGACAGCAATTCGAGCAAAAACGCCTCGAACTCCTCGTCGGTGCGGTCAATCTCGTCTATCAACAGCACAGGCGCCTGGTCGATCGCGCTGATGGATTGCAGCAGCGGCCGTTTGAGCAGGTATTCCTCGCTGAAAATATGGCGCTCTTTTTCCTCCTCACTTCGGTTACTTCCTTCCTGTATCCTGATGCCGAGCAATTGCTTCTGGTAATTCCATTCGTACACGGCGGAGTTGACATCCAATCCTTCATAACATTGCAAACGAATGAGTTGCGTATCGAGCAGACGCGCGAGCATGTTCGCCAGTTCGGTCTTGCCGATGCCGGCGTTGCCTTCCACCAGCAGGGGCTTGCGGAGTTTCAGCAGGAGAAAAACCACGGTTGCCAGTTCTTGGTCGAGGATGTAACCCAAACGCTCCAGCCCGGCGATGATGGGTTGGATGCCGGTGATTTGGTCGGCGTTGAATTTCATAGGTCACACCGCTTTCACCACGCCCTTTTCCTTCAATACCTTCCACACTTTCTGCGGCGTGATCGGAATATCCATGTGCGTCACGCCGAGATGCGAAAGCGCGTCCACGATCGCGTTGGCGATGGCGGGCGGCGCGCCGACGGTCGGCGATTCGCCCACGCCTTTGGCGCCGATGGGGTGGTGTGGCGACGGCGTTATGGTGTGTCCCGTTTCCCAATGCGGCGACTCGACGGCAGTCGGTACGAGGTAATCCATGAACGAGCCGTTGAGCAGGTTGCCGTCGTCGTCGTAGATGAATTCTTCGTACATCGCCGGAGCGAGACCCTGCGTGAGGCCGCCGTGCACCTGTCCCTGCACGATCATCGGATTGATGATGTTGCCGCAGTCGTCGATGGCGACGAAACGGCGGATCTTGATCTCGCCGGTTTCCTTGTCTATGTCTACGACACAGATGTAGGAACCGAAAGGGAAAGTCAGGTTGGGCGGGTCGTAGTAGTGCGTTGCCTCGAAGCCGGCTTCCATGCCCGGCGGGTGGTTGGTATAGGCGGCAAAGACGATTTCCTGGATGGTTTTCGCTTTTTCGGGCGCGCCTTTCACGAAGAATTTGCCGGGTTCCCATTCGAGGTCCTCTTCGCTGACTTCGAGCAGGTAGGCGGCGATCTTGCGGGCTTTGTCGCGCAGTTTGCGGGCGGCCATGGCGGCGGCGGCGCCTCCTACCGGCGTGGAACGGCTGGCATAGGTGCCGAGTCCGTAAGGCGCCGTGTCGGTGTCGCCTTCTTCGACTTCGATGTGGGCGGCGGGGATGCCGAGTTCCTGGGCGATGATCTGCGCATAGGTTGTTTCGTGTCCCTGTCCCTGCGATTTGGTGCCGAAACGCGCAATCGCCTTGCCGGTCGGGTGTACGCGGATCTCGGCACTGTCGAACATTTTAATGCCGAGGATATCGAACTGGCGGCTCGGCCCGGCGCCCACTATTTCGGTGAACGATGAAATACCGATGCCCATGAGTTCGCCGCGTTTGCGTTTTTCAGCCTGTTCTTTGCGCAGTTTGTTATAGCCGATGGTATCCATCGCCTTTTTCAGCGCGGTGTGATAGTCGCCGCTGTCGTATTCCCAGCCGAGGGCGCTTTTATAGGGGAATTGGTCTTTTTTGATAAAGTTTTCCATGCGCAGTTTTGCCGGGTCTTTGCCGACCTCGAGCGCGAGCCGGTCCACCATGCGTTCGATGGCGTGTACGGCTTCAGTCACGCGGAACGAGCAGCGGTAGGCTACGCCGCCGGGGGCTTTGTTGGTATAAACGGCGTCCATTTCCGTAAAGGCCGTATTAAAATCGTACGAACCCGTACAGATCGAGAACAAACCCGCCGGGAATTTGGAGGGTGCGGCCTGTGCGTCGGCGTAGCCGTGGTCGGCGATGGTTTTAAAACGCAGCGCTTGTATCCTGCCCTCTTTGGTGGCCGCCAGTTCGCAGGTAATGTGGTAGTCGCGGGCGAAAGAGTCTGCCTGGAGATTCTCCATGCGGTCTTCGATCCATTTGACCGGTTTGCCGATGAGTACCGAGGCTGCCACTGCGCATACATAACCCGGATACACGGGCACTTTACCCCCGAATCCGCCGCCGATGTCGGGCGAGATCACCCGGATGCGCTCTTCCGACAGTCCGACGTGTCCGGCCACCAGAGCCAGCACCGTTCGGATGGCGTGCGGCGCCTGTGTCGTCATGTAGAGCGTCAATTGGCCGCCGACGGGTTGAAAATCGGCGACGCAGCCGCAGGTTTCGATGCTCGCCACGTGGATGCGGGGGATGTACATCTGTTCTTTTACCACGACATCGGCTTTCTCGAAAGCCTTGTCCGTGGCGGCCCGGTCGCCCGCTTCCCAGTGCCAGATGTGGTTGTCGGTTTTACCCTTGTCGGGACGGAGCACGGGAGCGCTTTTTTCGAGTGCTTTGAAGGGGTCCACCACCGCTTTCATCGGTTCGTATTCTACCTCGACGGCTGCTACCCCGTCGGCGGCGATGTAGCGCTCCGTGGCAATGACGACGCAGACTTCCTGAGCGTAATACATCACCGTATCGGTCGGCAACACCATTTGAGTGTCCGACATAAGGGTGGGCATCCAGTGGAGTTTGTATTTCTCCAGGTCACGGCCCGTGATGACGGCCAGGACGCCGGGGATGGCCAGCGCCTTCGAAGCATCAATGTTTACTATTTTGGCGTACGCGTACGGACTGCGGACGATGTCCATATACAACATGCCAGGCAACTTGATGTCGTCTATGTAGTTGCCTTTGCCCTGGAGGAAGCGGGCGTCTTCCTTGCGCTTCATTCCATGCCCCAGGCCGGAGATTTCTTTTGATGTATTGCAGAACATATCTTTCGAGTGATGAGAGATGAACGATGGGTGATGAATTAAGCGGGCACTGCTTCTGCCTCCTGCATTTTTTTGGCGGCGTACTGCACCGCTTTCACGATGTTGTTGTAACCCGTGCAGCGGCAAAGGTTGCCGGAGATACCCCAGCGGATCTCTTCTTCCGTCGGGTTCGGGTTGCGCTCGAGCAGGTCGGCGCAGCGCATGATCATGCCGGGGGTACAAAAACCGCATTGCAGGCCGTGTTCTTCTTTAAAACCTTCCTGCAGGGGGTGCAGCGCTCCACCCTCAGCCATGCCTTCAATGGTTTTTATGTTTTTACCATTCGCCTGAACGGCGAATACCGTACAGGATTTAACCGAACGGCCGTTCAACAAGACGGTACAGGCGCCGCAGTTGCTGGTGTCGCAACCGATGTGGGTGCCGGTCAGGTTCAGGTTTTCGCGGATGAAGTGAACGAGGAGCAGGCGCGGTTCCACTTCGACGGAGTGGGATGTCCCGTTCACAGTGACCGTTATTTTTTTTGTAGACATATTTTGAGTAGTTTGACTTTTGACTGTTGGACTTTTGACTGTTGGACTGTTGGACGTTGGATGGCTGGACGTTGGATGGCTGGACGTTGGATTGTTGGACCTTAGATGTTGGATGGCTGGAAATTCTGAAGTCCAATGTCTAAAAATCCAACGTCCAACAGTCCAACAGTCCAACGTCCAACAGTCCAACGTCATTTTGCCCGCTTCAGCGCAAGGCGGACGGCGCGCTCGGTCAGTGTTTTGACCATTGCACGTTTGTATTCGACGGTGCCGCGCAGGTCGGCATTCGGGTCGCATTCGCGGGCAGCCGCCAGCGCCGCTTTGGCAATGAGTTCGTCGGTGGGAGATTTACCCTTTAGTACCGCTTCGGCATTGCTTGCCCGCATGGGTGCTGCGCTCACGTTGGTGAGTCCGATGCCGATCTGGGCAATATGGCCCTGGTCGTCTTTGGTTAGTTGCACCGCGACGCCTGCGGTGGCGTAGTCGCCGACCTTGCGTTCCAATTTCAGGTAAGCGCCGCCGGTTTTCGCTTTTTTTACCGGGATATGAATTTCCGTCAATATTTCGTCCGGTTGGAGCGCTGTTGTGAAAAAACCGAGAAAAAATTCGTCTACAGGAATGTTGCGTTTGCCATTCGGGCCCGTCGCAATGATCTCCGCGCGCAGCGCGAGCATTACTGCGGGGTGATCGTTGGCGGCATCCCCGTGGGCAAGGTTACCGCCAATGGTGGCGAGATTGCGCACCGAAGGATCGGCGATCATCTTGGCCGCATCCATGAGAATGGGATAGCGGGTCCTGATGGTGCGGCTCTCTTCGAGGTCCGATTCCTTGGTGAGTGCCCCGATCTTCAGATAACCGCCCTGTTCTTTGATATAGGACAAACCTTTGATCCCGCTGATGTCTATGATGTGCTCCGGGGTGGCGAGCCGGAGTTTCAACATCGGAATAAGGCTGTGTCCGCCCGACAGAATTTTGGCATCTCCGTATTGCTGCAGGAGCGAAAGGGCTTTCGCCAGTGTTGCCGGGGCTTCGTACTGAAATGATTGAGGAATCATAATTAATAGTGCCGGTTAAAGTGGAAATGAATTGTTTTGTTAAGATAGGGGAGTGCTTTCCGCCAAAAGAACGGAAGGCTGCCGTTCAAAAAGACAGCGAAAAAAATAAGTCCGGTCCCGGTATAATATTCGATATTGCTACCGGTTAATGTTTGTGCCAGCGTTACGAGCAGACCGCCCGATAAGGCAAATCCCAACGCCCACCGGGTGCGCCGGCCTTTGGAGTTGAAAAGCAAGGCCATACAAACCAACAACGTCGCTCCAACGGGAATGAAATTGGTCCAGTGGGCATCGAAGTGATATTGCCGGGTGCCGGAGCAAAGCATCAATACACCCGAATATCCCAGTACACAAAAAGGGCATTTGGGCAGGATGGCCACCAAAACGGCAAACAGGAAAGGAAACGAACTTTGCTTCCTTCGCGTGGTTTTATTCGGGCACGGACAAGCGGTTGCAGTCCCCGGCTCGATGTGGTGATCTTCGCTCATAGGCTCGGCGATTTTAAACCTGGATATAAGCGGGGTTCGGCCCCTCAAACATACAAGTCGTTTGGGAGACTACAAATTTTGTTCTTATTAAATTTTAACAGAAATCGCTGTGGGCAAAAAAAATGTTGTTTTATCGCCTTCGGCAAAATAAACAAGCCATGCAAAAAATCCTCATCCGGAATTATAACCCATATCTTTTTTCTTTTCCCGTCGCTATCCTAATGATGGTAGGGTTGGTTTTTCCCTTGGTCCTTTTTTCACAAGCACCTAAGCCAAACAAGTACTGGGTAGAATTCACGGATAAGAACAACTCTCCCTGGTGCACTTGCCGGCCTGCCGAGTTTCTTTCCGCCCGCGCCCTGGAGCGCCGCGCCCGCGCCGGGATCGCCGTCGTTGAAAATGACCTGCCGGTCAACCCCGGCTATGTCAACGCCCTGAAAATCAATGGCGTAAGAGTACACAGTACGTCGCGCTGGCTGAACGCTGCCGCTGTGGTAGCCGACTCTGCCGGGGCTGCTTCCCTGAAAAAATTGCCTTTTGTCAAAAAAGTAGAGTACATCGGGCGGCATATACCGGCGAAAAATCCGCCCAACCGTCCGTCCAAAAAGCGCGCGCCGGTGAAGGCGTATCCCAAGCCCGAAGGCGGCGGCGCATTGGGCTATGCGGGGCTGCAGAACAGCCTGCTCGAACTGCCGGCGCTGTATGCCGCAGGTCATCGCGGCGACGGCATCTGGGTGGCCGTGATGGACGGCGGTTTTACGAACGTGGATACGTTGCCTTTTTTCGACAGCGTGGCCTTGCAGGGGCGCCTTTTCCCCGGATGGGATTTTGTGGAACGCGACGGCGCCGTGTATGAAGGAGCGCAACATGGCACCTCTGTGCTGTCTGTTATGGCCGCCAACATGCCGGGTTATTTCGTCGGCGGCGCACCCGATGCGACCTATTTTTTGCTTAAAACGGAAGATACGGCGGGTGAATACCCCATCGAGGAGTCCAATTGGATCGCCGGGGCGGAATGGGCGGACAGCATTGGCGCCGACATCATCAACGCTTCGCTCGGATATACGCATTTCAACGATACCACCCTGAATCACCGCTACGCAAAACTCGACGGACGCTCGGCCATCGGCTCGAAAGGAGCGACCATCGCAGCCACGAAAGGCATGATCATCTGCAACAGCGCAGGCAATGAAGGAGAGGGTTCGTGGCGCTATATCGGCGTGCCGGCAGATGCGCCGGGGCTGATCGCCGTGGGTGCGGTGGATTACGAGGGAAAACGCGCATCGTTCAGCTCGTTCGGACCCACTCCCGACGGTCGTATCAAACCCGATCTCGTTGCTCCGGGCGACCAGGTGGTGACTGCAGGCGGCCTGGGCGTTCAGCTCGGCTTGTCGAGCGGGACTTCCCTGGCATCACCCATGCTCGCCGGTGGATTGGCGGCTTTGTGGAGCGCCTTCCCGGAAAAAACGGCCGGTGAAATCCTCGACGCCGTTTTTGCCGCGGCGGACCAAAGCGAATCCCCCGACAACGAGCGCGGATTCGGCATGCCCAATCTGGCGGATGCCTGGTTGCAGTTGGGCGGATATTATTCTTATACAACAACCGGAAAGCCGGGACATTTTTTCGCCTTCGACCGGGACAAAGGAGAACTCACTTTTTTGGTTTTCAGCGACTTGCCTGTTTCAGGCAACCACCTGGAATTGCGAGACGTACTGGGGCAAAAATTCGAAGGCATCGTATCCCGCTTTTCAAAAAATGAAATCTCTACGCTGAAGATCAGCGGATTAGACAATATACCGCCGGGCGCCTACCAACTCGTGTTGCGCGACGGGCAAAAAGCGGAACGGTTGGCAGGGCTGGTGTGGCGTTGAGGTGTTGTAAGCGCATCAATGCACAAATGCCCTGCACAAAAGATCACAACCAGTAATTCATCTTCACGACCAATGCCCGGTTCTTTGGCCCCCAGAACCGGACGGCATAATTGTCGGTATACACCACAAAAATGTCGCTCATGGGCCGGAATCGCCACTGCAAACGGCTGTTGACGTTGAAGTTGTCGGCCTGGGTATTGTATTGCAGGAAGGTGGTCCACCACAGTTTTTTGGTGAAAAACACTTCGACACGGGGGGTGAGATTGAACAACTCCACGTCGCAATAGGGCGCCGGGAATTCGAGGTAACTGTATGCGGCACTGAGCCGTACATTGGCCAGGGTGCGGATCCGCCAGTTCAGCGTCACACCTGCCATGTATTGACTGCCGTTGTAAAAACCGCCCGTTTCGGCATTGAGCGTCAGAAAAAAGTGTTTCCGGTAGTCTGATGTCCACTCCGCGCCTGCGCTGACAAAACGGTAATTGTCCGCCGGCAAAGCCGGGCAGCGGCTCAGGTCTTCTTCCTCGTCAAATTTGAAGGAAACAGGCACATTCGCCAGGCTGGGTTTGATGCCGAATTGCAGGTAACTGGTGTTTTTAAAGTTCATTTCCGCTCCGATTTCTATGGAAAGTTCGTTGAGCGAACCGTCGGGATTCAGAACGGTAAATATTTCGCCGCCTGCTTCGGTGTAATTTAGCAGGCTGTTTTCTTTTTTGGGAAACAACTGGTAACCGAACTCGCTGTACAGGATGTTGTACCCGATGCGGATCGTCGTATCGAGCACGACGTCGTGATTCTCAATGCGCTGCTCGAATCCCATGTCGGCGTAATAATTTTCTCCCATATGCAACGCATCGAGCAAAACGGAAAATCGGCGGCTGCTGTAACCTACACCTGCATTGCCAAACCAGTCTTTGGTATTGATCCCTGGCTTGAAAGAGCGGTGGTGCGTCAGCCAGGAGTTCCACTTACTGTCATTGGAAATGAAAATACATTCGATGCCCGCGTTGCGGCTGTAGCGGTTCTTCAACATTTCAGAGCCTTCAAACTCTTCTCTGTCGAGGAAATAACCCGATATGGAGGATCGGGTGAACACCCGGTGGTTCACAGCCAGCGCGGTAAAATTGCGTGAAGGATCATCGCTCTTTTTTCCGGTCTGCATCGTCATCAGGCCGATGCGGGTATTTTGGCCGAGGTTACCGGTAAGTCGTACCCCTCCGAGAATGGGCAGTGGATTGCCGTCGTCGTCCAATCCGATGCGGCGGGAGAAAAACGGGCGTATAGGGGGGATGCCGAAGTTGCCGAAGAGGTCGGCGTTTTCGAGAAAAAAAGTGCGTTTTTCGGGTAATTGAAGGTCAAAACGGGTGAGATTGACCAGTTGCTCGTCAATTTCGATTTGGGAAAAATCCGGATTGACAGTCAGGTCGAGATTCAGCCCGGAACCGATGCCGATCTTCGCATCGAGGCCGGCGTTCGGTTTTGCCTTCCAATCCCCCCCGGCTTCGTAATCCCTCGACACTGACGCTGTGGCGTAAGGGATCAGGTTGTAATTGCTTTTGACGCGAACGGGTGGTTCGTCCCAGGTCAGGGTGCCACACCAGGCGGGGTCGGTGCCGTTGAATTGAAAAGGCACCTGCGCCCACACGGAATAAACGCCGTTGCTCAGGTCGTTGCGGATGAAATTGATACCCCAGATCTTTTGGCCCTCTCTGAACCGCAATATCCGGAACGGAATGGCCAGTTCAGCCGTCCAATGGTCCGGATAGGCTTTTGTTTCGACATGCCAGGCATTGTCCCAGTTCTGATCCGGATCGTCACCCCCGGAGAGCAAGCCGTCCGTCTGCACTCCTGCGGCGGTGACGGCAAAAAAATAACCGTTCGCGGCAGCGTTGACCGGATCCAGGACTACCGCGAAACCGTCTGAGTCCCAGTACCCTATATCTCGTTTGAGCCCCTGGATCACATAATGGGGCGTATTGTCGTAACAAACAGCCGCTATGTAGAGGAATTTATCATCGTACGTGCAGCGCACCTCGGTTTGGTCGGGCGCTTCGCCGCCGTCGCGGGGCCATTTGAGCCAAAAACAATCCGTCGCGGCAGTGGTCTGCCAGGCAGATTCAGAGAGGCTGCCGTCCACCCGGATTTCCGAACGCGCACGCTCGATGCGCAAACTGTAACAGGCCTGGTGTTCGGTACGGGTGGATTGAGTAAATGAGATTTCGGGAATAAACAGGAAAGGGGCGGGCAGCAGGAGGGTGTAGGAAAGACGCATGAGACGGGAGGATTCGTTGTTTAAGTCATAGCTGGGCTGAATGGTTCTGCGGTTTTGTCCTGAAACACATTTTTTTGAAAAAAATTCGCGCGGTGTCCAAAAAATTGCATGTTTCCCGCAGATTTTTGGAGGTGATTTCCCGCAGATTCGCGCAGATTATTCCCGCAGATTCGCGCAGATTATTCCCGCAGATTTTTGGAGGTGATTTCCCGCAGATTCGCGCAGATTATTCCCGCAGATTTTTGGAGGTGATTTCCCGCAGATTCGCGCAGATTATTCCCGCAGATTCGCGCAGATGTTACCCGCAGATTCGCGCAGATTATTTTCCCGCAGATTATTTTATCGCGGATTTATGCAGGTTTTTCCCACGGATTTACGCGTTAAAATTATAAATGACTGGAAAGGAAATTGTTACTCCAAACCATTTGCTTTTCGGAATATGGATTTTGAGATATCATCGGTATTAAAATTGACTAAAATACCGAGCTTCATGCCCGAAAGTTTAAGATAGGTTAGGATTTGCTTGTGATGAACATTTGCCAATTCCTCTACTGACTTTATTTCAACAATTACTTTATTTTCAACTAAAATATCCAGGCGGTAACCAATCTCGATTTTTATTTCCTCATAGACCATAGGCACAACCATTTGTACTCTGACAGATAGGTTATCCTTAGATAACTCATAGGCCAATGCCGCTTCGTAGGCAGATTCTAATAATCCCGGGCCAAGTGTGTTGTAGACCTTAAATATGGCTTTCCGGATTTGGTAGGAGATTTCATTTTCATGCATGGCAAGCGTGTTTTAATAGTGAATTAAATGAATTTTGACGATATTTCCCGTTACTCATCGAAGTAATGGGGGAAAAATCTGCGCAAATCTGCGGGATACATCTGCGCAAATCTGCGGGAAACAGTTCGCGAAATCTGCGGGAAACATCTGCGCAAATCTGCGGGGAAATAATTTGCGAAATCTGCGGGAAACATCTGTGCAAATCTGCGGGGAAATAATTTGCGAAATCTGCGGGAAACAGTTCGCGCGAATCTGCGGGCGAAAATGTTAATTTCAAAACATTTATTTTTAAAAGCGCCCCAAAATAAACAAAAAGTAAAATCCATCCTACATTTGCCTGCAAAACGCCCGGAACATGGACACCAACTTCTATCTCATCCTCGGCGGCCTGGCGCTGATACTCTTTTTTATCGTGGTGCAACGTCGCGCGCCCGTTGCAGGCTTGTCGTCTGATCAGTTCGTGCCCAAAGAACTTCACGCCGCCATTGTTGCTCAAAACGAGCAACTGCGCGCCGGGCTCAGCGCCAAAGAACAGGAACTCCGCGACGCGCTTGCGCAACTCGCTGCCCGCGAACAGCAGATCTATCACTTAGAAAACACCCTGCAAACCCAAAAAAGCGAAGTGGAGCAGTTGCAGGCGCGGTTTAAAACCGAATTCGAGAACATCGCCAACCGGTTGCTGGAGGAAAAATCGGAGCGTTTCACTGCGCAAAATGCCCGGCAATTGCAGCAGGTACTAAGTCCCCTGAAAGAAAAAATAAAGGAATTCGAAGAAAACGTGGATCGGAAATTCTTAGAAGAGACCCGCGAAAAAACGAGCCTGAAGAAAGAGATCGAACAATTGCACACCCTCAACCAGCAACTCAGCCACGACGCGCACAACCTCGCCACCGCGCTCAAAGGCCAGAGCAAGGTACAAGGCGATTGGGGCGAACTTCAACTCGAAACATTGCTCGAAAAATCAGGCCTGCAAAAGGGTATTCACTTCCTTACCCAAACCACTTTCCGCGACGACGAAGGGGCCGCCAAACGCCCGGACTTTATCATCCAATTACCTGAAAACAAACACCTGATCGTGGATGCGAAAGTATCGCTCACGGCCTTCGAGCGGTATTTCAATACCGACGATCCTGCCGAACGCGATCAGCACCTGAAAGCCCACGTCAACAGCCTGCGCAGTCATGTGGACAACCTGAGCCGCACCAACTACCAGATGCTTTACCAGATCAACACGCCGGACTACCTGCTGTTGTTCGTTCCGCTCGAAAGCGCCCTAACGGTCGCCTCTCAAGCCGATCCCAAACTCTTCACCGATGCTCTGGAGCGCAACATCGTACTGGTGACCACCAGTAGCCTGCTCGCCACCATGCGCACCGTCGCCCACCTGTGGAAGCAGGAAAAACAAGCCCGTTCGGTGCTCGAGATCGCCCGCCAAAGCGGTTTGCTCTACGACAAATTCGTTGCCTTCGTGGAAGATTTAAAGACCATCGGCGCCCGGCTCGACAATGCCCGGACCGCCTATGACGACGCCATGAACAAACTCACCAATGCTGCACGTCCCGGTGATACGCTCATTGGGAAAGCCGAAAAGATCAGAGAACTGGGTGCGCGTGCGACCAAGTCATTGCCACGGGATTTATTGCTGGAGGAAGATGGAGTGAATACTTAGGCGCTCTTGTGCTGAAACAAACCATCCCAAGTATGCGGGCAAAATAATCGGACATTGGGCATTGGACATTGGACATTGGGCATTGGACATTGGACATTAGACATTGGACATTGGACATTAGACATTGGACATTGGACATTGGACATTGGACATTGGACATTAGACATTAGACAACAGTCCAATGTCCAACGTCCAACGTCCCGAGGCTTATTTCCTGCCTGCTGTCACTTTCCCGGCGAGTTTTCCAGCTTTTTCCACCAATGCAGCCAACTCGGCCCTGTATCCCCCGGCATCGTTTTTGGCCGCTTCCCTGGCCCGGGCAAGCGCGTGGGCCCACGAAGCATTGCCCTTGAATTTGGAATCGCGGAGCAGCAAACCGAATTCCGCCACAGCAGATGCTATTTTGAAATTATCGCTTTCATCGCGGCGATCGAGGGCCAAAGCGTTCAGGCGATATTCGAGCAGTTGACTGGGCGCTGTACCCGAGGGTTGTTTGTAGCGCAGTTGCACGACAAAAAGGTCGTCCGGCTTGATCTTTACCGATTTGTCCGGCTCGATGACGACAACGAGCGCCGAATCGAGTGTGGACAGCGGGGGGAGCGGCTGGCCTGTCGGGATAAGTTCGTAGAGTGCCGTCACGCGGTGCCCGGCGCCCATTTCACCTGCATCTTTGGTATCGTCGTGAAAATCTTCGGTAGCCAGCAGGCGGTTTTCATAACCGATGAGCCGGTATCCCGCCACCTGTTGTGGGTTGAAATGCAGTTGCAGTTTTACGTCTTTGGCGATAGTAAAGAGCGTGCCGCCGAATTCGCGCACGAACATTTTTTTCGCCTCGCTCAATTGGTCTATATAGCCGTGATTACCGTTGCCTTTATCGGCCAGGCTTTGCATTTTACCGTCCTGGTAATTACCCGTGCCGAAGCCGAGCACCGTCAGATAGATGCCGCTCTCGCGTTCTTTTTCAATAAGTTTGACCAATTCCTGCTCGCTGCTCACGCCCACGTTGAAATCGCCGTCGGTGCACAGCACGACGCGGTTGTTGCCATTGGAAATAAAGTGTTTGCGGGCTGTTTCGTAAGCCAGGCGGATGCCTTCGCCACCTGCCGTGCTGCCGCCTGCCTGCAACTCACCGATGGCGGCTTTTATTTTCAACTTGTCGGCGCCGGGAGTGCTTTGGAGTACCAGCCCTGCTGCGCCGGCATACACAACGATGGCCACGCGGTCGTTAGGGCGGAGTTGATCGGTGAGCAGGGCGAGCGATTGCTGCACTAAGGGCAACTTGTCGGGTTCATCCATACTGCCCGAGACATCCACAAGAAAAACGAGGTTGGAGGCGGGCAGTTGGCCGTTATCCATCGTTTTGCCTTGCAGACCGATGAGCAGCAACCGGTGCTTCGGTTCCCAAGGGCAGGGCGATACTTCGGTATATACTTCGAATGGATGTTGCGCTTGCGGTACATTGTATTGATAATCAAAATAATTGATCATCTCTTCGATGCGTACGGCATCGGGAGGCGGCAACATCCCATCGTTGATAAAACGCCGAACATTGGCATAGGAAGCCGCATCTACATCAATCGAAAAAGTAGAAATATTGGCCAGGCGGCTATCCTGAAAAGGGTTTTCCACGATGGGATTGTATTGTTCCGCTTCTTCTCCTTCTCTGATCAGGTCGTCGGCTTCATTTTTTTTCATTTTTTCCTCCGCGACCATTTCATCGGCTTTTACCACTGGCGGGACAAACCGGACAGATGGTTGATGGGGCATCGGTTTGTTTGCAATCATTGCATCTTTTAGCGCCCTGCCGGACGGCAGCGGAGCCGCGGTGACACTTTGTGATTCGGCGGGAAGGCTGTAATGACGGTCGCAGGCGGAGGAAATAAAGAGCGCAAGGCAAACGAAGAAGATATGGATTTTCATAACAGAAAAAGGTTTGGGTGAACGGTTGTTTGCATGGATAGATGCAAGTCGCAGCGGAAAAGCACAAACCTTCCCCGTTTTTTTCGCGGCATCGCGCTACCTTTGCGCCTTCTAAAAAATTATAAAGGTCATTTGAGTCATTAAAGTCATTTTAAGAGATTGATTTTCAGAAATAATGACTCTTAAATGACTTTTAATGACCCTTTATTTACCCTCGCATATGCAAATCCGATCAGCCCTTATCTCCGTCTACTCCAAAGACGGCCTCGAACCCATTATCCGCCGCCTGCACGAATTGGGCGTTCAACTGTACAGCACCGGCGGCACCCAATCCTATATCCAGAAACTGGGCTTTCCCGTCACGGCGGTGGAGTCGCTTACCGGTTATCCCAGTATCCTCGACGGACGGGTCAAAACGCTGCACCCGGCTGTTTTCGGCGGCATACTTGCCCGCCGCGAACCGGCGCATCTGGCTCAATTAAGCGAATACAATATCCCGGAAATTGACTGCGTGATCGTGGACTTGTACCCTTTCGAGGAGACGGTCGCTACGTCGAATGATCCGGCAGAGATCATCGAAAAAATTGACATCGGCGGCGTTTCGCTCATCCGGGCTGCGGCCAAAAACTGGAAGGACGTAGTGGTGGTGGGCTCCAAAGAGGAATACAAGATGTTCCTTGACCTGCTCGACGAACAAAACGGCGAATTCTCCGCCTACAACCGCCGCGAATTTGCCCGCCGCGCCTTTAAAGTCACATCCAATTACGACATCGCCATTTTCAACTGGTTCAACGAAGGCACGACGGATATTTCTTTCAAATACAGCATCCACCGCTCCGATATTCTTCGCTACGGCGAAAATCCCCATCAAAGCGGCGTGTTTTTCGGCGATTTTGAAAAAGTGTTCGACAAATTGGGTGGCAAAGCCATTTCTTACAACAACCTGGTGGACATAGACGCTGCCGTGCAACTGATGCGCGAATTTCAGGTGGGCAAACCCGCCTTCGCCATATTGAAACACACCAACGCCTGCGGTGTAGCCCGGAGACACACCCTGCTCGAAGCCTGGCAGGCCGCACTTGCCTGTGACCCCGTTTCTGCCTTCGGCGGTATTTTTATCACCAATGCGAAAGTAGACATCCCAACGGCGCAGGAGATCAACAAACTTTTTTACGAGGTGCTCATCGCACCGGATTTCGACCCCGAAGCATTGGAATTGCTGAAAAAGAAGGACCAGCGTATCTTGTTAAGGATCAAAAGTTTCGAGTTGCCCAAACGCACTTTCCGCAGCTTACTCAACGGCGTAGTGGAACAAGATGCTGACCTCAAGACTGAAACCGAAGCCGATCTCCGGACCGTCACGGGACGCGCCCCCACTCCCAAAGAGGCCGGCGAACTGATCTTTGCCGTGAAGTGTGTGAAACACCTGAAATCCAACGCCATCGCACTGGTGAAAGAGCGCCAACTCATCGGTATGGGTTGCGGACAACCCAGCCGCGTGGATGCCCTCAAACAAGCGATTGCCAAAGCCAGATCCTTTGGTTTCGACCTCGAGGGCGCCGTCATGGCCTCCGATGCCTTCTTCCCCTTCCCCGATTGTGTCGAGATCGCGCACGAGGCGGGTATTACGGCCGTCATCCAACCGGGAGGCTCCGTCAAGGATCAGGACTCCATTGATGCCTGCAATAAATACGGCATGGCGATGGTTATGACGGGATTCCGGCATTTCCGGCATTAAAATCCAATCCGACATTCATTTACCAAACACTGCGTTACTATGAAAAAACCGGTTTTTTATCTGCTTGGCCTCGGTCTTGCACTTTTCCTCGGCGCCTGCGACAAAGACAGCGATGCCAGCAACACAGACAAACTCACCAACGGCCAATGGAAAATAACATCCTGGGTGGCCAAATTCACTTTCAATGGCGTTGACCAAACGGTAGACGTTTATGCCCAATCACCCGCCTGCGACAAAGACGATTTTGCCGAATTCAATACCGACGGAACACTCGTCCTCGACGAAGGCGCTACGAAGTGCAATCCCATCGATCCCCAACAAGAAACGGGTACCTGGGAACTCACTCAAAATGAAACGCATCTCGTCGTGACATCCGGCGATCTGAGCTTCGACGCTGAAATCGTTGAATTGACCGATTCAAAACTGACGGTCGAATACGAGGTGAACCAGAATGGCATCGTCACTACCAACGAAATTGTCTTCGAAAAAATTTAAAATCGTCATTAGGAGTCATTAGGAGTCATGATTTTCGTGATTTCCGTAGACGCGCCCGGAATGCGGCGGGAATGACGCTTAATGACTCCTAATGACCCTTTATGACAAAAGTCCCTCCCGCCATGCAGGCAAAGGCAGCGAAAATCCAGCGTATTCTCGACGAACTATACCCCGAAACGCCCATTCCGCTGCGCCACGAGGACGCCTTCACACTGCTGGTGGCGGTGGTGCTTTCGGCTCAATGTACCGACGAGCGCGTGAACCGGATCACTCCGATCCTGTTCGCCCGCGCCGACACCCCGGCCGATATGGCCCAACTTCCCGTCGAGGAGATACGGGAGATCATCAAACCCTGCGGGTTGTCGCCTTCCAAGTCGAAAGCCATCAGTGAGCTCTCCAGGATCATCGCAGAAAAACACGGTGGCCGGGTGCCCGAGAGTTTTGAAGATCTGGAAAAGTTGCCGGGTGTAGGACACAAAACGGCTTCAGTGGTGATGTCGCAGGCTTTCGGCCATCCCGCATTCCCCGTAGATACGCATATTCACCGTTTGGCGGCCCGTTGGGGGCTGAGCTCCGGAAAAAGTGTGGAGCAAACGGAACGCGACCTCAAAGCCATTTTTCCGGAAAATACCTGGAACAAACTCCACCTGCAGATCATCTATTTCGGTCGGCAGTACTGTCCTGCGCGGGGGCATCAGCAGGAGAAATGTCCGATATGTTCCTGGGCGGCTAAAAGCGAATGATGGGTCAATATACGTTGGTGTCTGCTTGCAATAGTCGTTACGTGCCTTACCTTCGCCGCCCAAAATTTGAAACACATGCGTTATCTGACACTTTTTTTTCTTTGTTTCGTTCTTTTTTCCTGCAGCGATAAAGTCCTCAGCCCGGAGGAGCAATTTGAGGAGGACATCCGGATCATCCAACAATACCTCGCCGACAACAATCTCACGGCAGATTCCACCACTGCCGGACTGCATTACATCATCACTCAGGAAGGGTCCGGCGGACACCCAAACCAGCAGTCTACCGTAACAGTGAAATACAAAGGTTATTTGACCGACGGCACGGTATTCGACGAGACGACCGGCAACGAAACCGCTACCTTCCCACTCTCCAACCTGATCGAAGGATGGCAGATTGGGATACCTTTGTTGAAAAAGGGAGGCAAAGGCACTTTCCTACTGCCATCTGCTATTGGTTACGGGCCTTATGGCAGTGGCTCCATTCCACCGAATACTGTGCTGATCTTCGAGATTGAACTGATTGATTTTTAAGGCATTTTGCCAAAAAGGGACTCTAATTTTTTCCGGCGGTAATCGAATATGCCGTTCAACTGGCGGCGCACGAAAAGCCAATTGGCAATATCGCCGAGCCACCCGAGTGGCATCTTGTAATGCACAAGGTCGGTCATTTCTACTCCTCCGGGAATGGACTTAAAGTGGTGCTGATGGTGCCAGATCGCGTATGGCCCCACGCGTTGTTCGTCTACGAAAAATTGTCCGGGTTCCACGTGCGTTATTTCCGTCATCCAGAATAGCGGAATACCGAAGAGGGGTTTCACCGTGTAGGTGATGATCTGACCGGCATACATTTTTTGCAAAAATGCAGGGTCCGATCTCACGTTAAAGCCCATATAGGGGGGCGTTATCTCTTTGAGATTCAAAGGAGAAGAAAAGAAGTCCCAGGCTTTTTCCAGCGTAATAGGCAGGCGCTGTACGCGTCTCAGAGTGTGAACGGCCATGTCTGTGTTGTGTTTGTTTTTCCGCAACAACAGCACAAAGGCCGGCCTGTTCACAGAAAAGGAAATTGAGAAATTGGGATATTGGGATATTGAGATATTGAGATATTGGGATATTGGGAAATTGAGATATTGAGATATTGAGATATTGGGATATTGAGATATTATCCCCGTCCAACATCTCAATTTCCCAACATCTCAATATCCCAATATCCCAATATCTCAATATCCCAATATCCCAATATCCCAATATCCTTCCTCAAACCATGTTTTCCGGAATGAATTTTTCCAGATTTTCCGGATACTCCTTGGTATGGCCGTAGCGGATGATGTCGGTAGAGGTCACGATGCCAAGCAGTTCTTTCTTGTCATTGACGATCGGAACAGCATGGAACAGGTGACGGGTCAGCACATCGGCGACGGCGCCCAAGTGTTGGTCAGGATCGAGGGTAGCGACTTTTGTGGTCATTACTTCCCGTGCCTTTATATCCTGGTAATCCTCTGCCGATTTTCCGAGTTTGAAAATATCCCAGGAAGTGATCATGCCGACCAATCGCTTTCCTTCGAGCACCGGCAGGTGGTGAATGCGTTTGCTTAACATGATCTCCCGAGCTTCACCAAGGGTGCTGTCGGGTTTGAGTGTGACGATCTGAGTCGTCATGTGCGCGTGTATGGGTTCGTTCATCATAGGCGATAAAAAATTTATGTGTGAAACGGTTTTAGTTCGACCCGAAAGTAAGGAGTCGGCGCATTTTTTCAAAAAGAAAAAATTTTATTGTTCGCCTGACGTGCCATTTGCGATTCAGCGCCCCAATGCCCGGGCGCGTTCCAGGGCTGCATTCGCTCCTGCAATAATGTCTTCATGCAAAGATTTTTCGCGCCAGACTCCCAGGGCGGCCTCCGTTGTGCCGCCTTTGGAAGCCACCTTGGCAATCCAGTTCTCGCAACTCAGGTCAGCTTTGTTGTACAGATCCACAGCGCCGGTAAATGTCTGACTGGCAAGCAGTTCGGCCTCCGAAGCTGAAAAGCCCATTTGTTTGGCGGCCTCCATCATCGCATTCATGAAAAAATAAACGTAGGCCGGTCCGGAACCTGAAATGGCGGTGGAAGCATCAATCATCTCTTCGCGTTCCACATAGATCGTCTTTCCGGTCGTACTCAGCAGGTTTTGCACCATCACCAGTTCGATGCGCGTCACCTGGTCGGTGGAGGTAAAAGCCGTGACGCCCGCTCCGATCTGTGCGGGCAGGTTGGGCATGGCGCGGATGATCTTTTCGGCGCCAAGCGCTTGCGCGATCGTTGCCATCCGCACTCCTGCCATGATGCTCAGAAAAACCTGGCCGGGCTGCACCAATTCGCTGATTTCCCCGAACAATTTGCCTGAGTCCTGCGGTTTGACGGCAAGGATATGCAGATCGGCTTCGGGTACGCAATGACGCGGGTCGCTGAAAAAACGGCCTTCGTGCGTTTGACTTAGCTGGTTGGCTTTTTCGTACGTACGGCAAAGGATCATCAGGTTGTCGGGGGTAACGATGCGGCTGCGGAGAAAACTTTGCGCGTAGGTCATACCCATGTTGCCACCTCCCAGGATCAGTATTTTCATTCTTTCGTTGATTCGTTGATCTGTTTATTGGTTGATTCGTTGATCTGCTTATCCGGTGATTGGTTGGCGTAGTGAATACTCAAATCACCAAATAAACAAATCACCGAATAAACCAATCATGGGTTCATCAAAGATTTAATGATTTTTGCAAGACGTTCTGGTTCGGACAAAATTCACTCTTTCTTTTGTATGAAAAAAATATCACTACTCGCCTTATTCTTTGCCATCCTCTTATTTTCCTGCGAAAATAATATGCAGACTGCTGAAAATCAGAAAGTTGAAAAAAAAGAGCGCCCTGCTTACGTTTTGGTTATTCACGGTGGCGCCGGTGCCATTCGCCGCGAAGACATGACGCCTGAAAAAGAAGCCGCCTACAAAACGGCCCTTGATTCGGCGTTGACCATCGGCGAAACCGTGCTCAAAAATGGCGGTACTGCCCTCGATGCCGTCGAACAAACCATCATCTGGCTGGAAGATTGCCCGTTCTTCAACGCCGGGCGCGGCGCCGTTTTTACCCACGAAGGCAAAAACGAACTCGACGCCAGTATTATGGACGGCGCCACTCAACATGCAGGCGCCGTCGGAGGAGTCACGACGGTAAAAAATCCCATCCGGCTCGCCCGGACCGTGATGGAAAAATCGCCGCATGTGTTTCTCGCAGGTCGCGGCGCGGAACAGTTCGCCGCCGAAAACGGCCTGGACCCCGTCGAACCCAAATGGTTTTTTACGCAGGAACGCTGGGATGCCTTGCAACAGGTTTTAAAAGAAGAAAAGGAAAAACCGGGAAAACAGGGTTCGCTGAAATCTCCTGAAAAGGGATACATGCGGCACAACCCGGAGGGCAAGTTCGGCACAGTGGGTTGTGTGGCACTTGACAAAAACGGCAATCTGGCTGCCGGTACCAGCACGGGCGGCATGACAAACAAACGCTGGAACCGTATCGGTGACTCGCCGGTCATTGGGGCCGGCACTTACGCTTCCAACGATGCCTGCGCGGTCTCCTGTACCGGGCATGGCGAATACTTTATTCGCTACGCCGTTGCGCACGACGTGTGGGCCCTGATGGCATACAAGGAGCTTTCACTCGACGGGGCTGCCGACTTGGTGGTCAACAAAAAATTAGTGGAAAAAGGCGGTGAAGGCGGACTCATCGCGGTGGACAAAGACGGCAATATCGCGTTGCCTTTCAATTCTGCCGGTATGTACCGGGGTTATGCCAAACCGGGTGAGCGGAAGGTGATGATTTATAAGGAGTAGCATTACATGGTTACAGGGTTTCTGATTTGAGGTTTGTTGGTTGGAACTTTGTTTTGAAAATGGGAGTTGGCTTTTTTGAAAACAAAAATATATTCGGAAATGGAAGGAAAAATCGTCATCAACGACTTGGTCACACTAACCGAATTTCGACGGGAAGACAAATCAAATTTGGTGCTTTATCTGAACGATCCGGTGGTCTACCGCAACACACTCACCATACCAAGTCCATACTCGGAATCCGATGCCGACAAATGGCTGGAGATAACACGCGCCAACCGCGAAAAGTACGGTCGCCTGACCAATTGGGCGATCCGGCACCGGGAGGCAGGATTGATTGGCGGCATAGGCCGAATGGTACTGAGCGGCATAGAGGGACATCGCGACGAGATCGGTTACTGGCTCGCAGCGCCGTTTCGCGGACAAGGTATTATGACAGAGGTGGTCAGCAAATTGAGCGCCTACTTGTTTTCGAGCAGCCCATTGGTGCGCATCGAGGCGCATGTGTACGAATACAATCCTGCTTCGGCGAGGCTATTGGAAAAAGCGGGTTTCCAGCGCGAGGGTGTTTGCAGGAAATTTGCGTTGAAGGATGGGCAATATATCGATGCGATTTTATTGGCGAAAATCAAGGAATAAGTCCTCCGCAGCGTTATGGCTGTATATTCAGCCCGGACTCACTCAAAAGTACGTCAAATTTCTTCCACATAATCCATATCCCGGTTAAAAGTATCTTTCATGCCCCACAACGCGAGGAAAGCGATACCGAGACAAACCGCCCCCACGATGTAACCCGCCGTGATGACGCTCCCCGTCACCGCCGCGCCTTTCAGGTATTTAAAAGACTCGTTGATGGGCACCTGCATCCCGCGGGCGAAGTTCGGCACCGAGGTAGCGACGGTGGAACGCAGATTCGTTCCGAACTGTTCGGCGCCGATCGTAACAAAAATCACCCAAAAGCCTACGGAAAAACCGAGCAGAAAATGGCTGGCGTAAAACATCGCCGGGCTGGAAAACGGCAACGCCAGATAAGCCAGTATCGCTACCAGATCGAGCGCCAGGAACAGGGCCATCACCTTCACCCGGCTGCGCATCAGCTGACTCAAGAGGCCCGAGACCAGGTCGCCCAAAATGAGCCCGGAATAACAGATTGCGATGGCATTCGGCGCTGTGATGCCTTCCAGACCCTTGACTTTGCCGAATTCCGGCGCCAGCATGACCAGGATGCCGACCACAAACCACGTCGTCGTGCCGATAAAAATACAGCGCAGGAAGCGCGTGAACCTTTCCCAGTTGTTGAACAAAGCGAAAAAATTGCCCCGGCTGATGTGCGTCTGCGCCTGCACGTTGCGGAAAATACCCGATTCTGAAACGCTGATGCGGACAATGAGCAGCAAAACGCCCAAACCCCCGCCGATAAAATAACAGGTGCGCCACTCGAAAAAATACTCGATGATCCAGGCCAGCAGCGCCCCCGACAGGCCGATGCTTGCCACGAGCATGGTACCGATGCCGCGTTTGTTTTTGGGCAACACCTCCGACACGAGTGTGATGCCCGCGCCCAGTTCACCCGCCAGCCCGATGCCCGCGATGAGCCGGTAAAAAGCGTAGTCGCCATAACCCGTAGCGAAACCGTTGAGAATGTTGGCGATGGAATACAAGGCGATGGAAAAATACAGCACCCGCACCCGGCCTAATTTGTCGCCCAGGACACCCCACAAAATACCGCCGATGAGCATGCCGCCCATTTGCCAGTTTTGGAGGGAGAGTCCTTTATCAGTCAGTTCCTGACCGGAAAAGCCGAGGTCGGTGAGGCTTTTTACGCGAACGAAACCGAAGAGCAGAAGGTCGTAAATGTCCACGAAGTAGCCGAGTGCGGCGACGATGACGGCGGCGTTGAGGATTTTTATTGGTTGAGAAGGGCTGATTTTTTCGTTCATTAATTGACCCTAAAAAATTGATTTTCAATAATTGCTTCAAAAAAGCAGATCTATCTTCATTTGTCGTTCTCTCAGAATGACAAAAACCTCTAAAACTGCTGCGCCTTCTCATCATCAAATTCCCCTTCCGACCTTGCCACCACCGCCGAGGCGAGGCAGTTGCCGATCAGGTTGGTGCAGGTGCGTCCCATGTCCATCAGCGCGTCCACGCCGAGGATGATGGCGATGGGCCATTCGGGGATGCCGAATTGCAACACGGTTGCAGTCAGAATGACGAGCGATGCGCGCGGCACGGCAGCTACTCCCTTGGAAGTCAGGAGCAGCGTCGCCATGAGGATCAGTTGTTTGTCCCAGGTGAACTGGTCGGTGATGCCCGCTGCCTGGATGCAGAACATAGAAGCCAGCGCGAGGTAGAGGGTGGAGCCGTCGAGGTTGAAACTGTAGCCCGTCGGCAGCACGAAAGAGACGATCTTGCGCGGTACGCCGAATTTTTCCATCGCCGTCATGGCCTGCGGCAACGCGGCTTCGGAGCTCGCGGTGGCAAAAGCCAGCGACGCGGGTTCGTAAATTGCTTTGAAAAACTTCTTGATGGGTATTTTAAAAATCATCAACACAGGAATAAAAACCAGCAGAATGAACGCGAACAGGGCCAGGTAGAGCGTGCCGAGCAGTTTGGCGAGGTTGACCATGACACCGAGTCCTTTGTCGCCAATGGTGGCTGCCAGCGCGCCGCCCACGGCGAAAGGCGCAAAGTACATGATGAGGTTCACGAACTTGAACATTATTTCCGACAGCGATTCGCACCAGTCGAGCATGATGATCCGGTGATGCTCCGATACCTGCCGCAGCCCCAGGGCGAAGATCAAACTGAATACAACGATTTGCAAGACAGCGCCTTCGTACACCATTTTCGCCACGTTCTCCGGAAATGTGTGCAATACTGTGTATTTCCAGTCGAGTTTAAAATCGGGCGATTTCACTGTTTGCTGTTTGTCGCCGTAGATCAGTTGCACTTCGTTTTTCTTCGTATCCACTTTCGCCTGCAACTCGGTGGCTGGCACTGTGATCTTGTCTCCGGTATCTCCATGCTGAATGCCTGCACCGGCCTGCGTGATGTTGATGGCGACCAAACCGACCACAAGCGCAACGGAAGTCGCTAATAAAAAATAGGTGAAGGCTTTGATGGCGATGCGCCCCATCTGTTTGGCACTGCCTTGCCCCGCGATGCCGACGACGAGCGTAGAAAACAGCAGCGGGCCGACGACGGTCTTGATCAATTTGATAAAAATAGTGCTCAGAACATCGAAGTCCTTGGCCGCTTTTCCCATGTCGAGGCCGATTTCAAAGCCTATGACCATGCTGATCAAAATCCACGTGGTCAGCGACTTGCTTTTATAGCCGTAAATGCACAAAGCGCCCACCGCCCACCATCGCGCCCACATCAACACTTCCGGTTCCAACGGGATCCCAACATTCGGCAACAAATGCAGCGCTGCCACCGCAGCCACGCTAAAAAGTACAAACCAGATGGTTTTGCTCGATTTCATACAAGAGGAAAGGTTTTAGGGCGGCCAAAATACAACAAGGTGCGAGAGACAAGGGCAGTAAGAAAGGAAATTGTCGTTGCCCGATTTTCGTTTGCTTGTTCCCACGTATGTTGGAAACCATAAAAAGTCGGGGCTTTGATTGTTTGTTGCCCGCCAATGCGGTATCCTTGCGTGGCAGCAGAGGCTTATAAGTACTTGAAAATTGGACATTGGGCATTGAAAATTGAACATTAATAAATTTTATATTTTTTAAATATTGAATTTAAATTTTTAAAATATAAAATTTTCAATGTCCAATGCCCAATTTTCAATATCCAATGGCTTATGATACATCCTCGGCTTCCGATCATTTGCAACATAACGGACAAACCCATGCAACTCACCATTCTCGGAACTTCTTCAGGTGGCCCTTTTCACGGACGGCACTATACGGCCCAAGCCTTACAGGTTGATAATCAACTGTTTTTGATTGATTGCGGTGAAGGTGCTCAGATGCAATACCATCAGTACCGCATCAAATACGACCGCTGCAACCATATTTTTATCAGTCACCTGCACGGCGATCATGTTTACGGTCTCATTGGTTTGCTGACCGGCTGGTGTCTGAAAAAACGGACAGTCCGGCTGCACCTGTTTTCTCCGCCTGGTTTGCAGGAGTTGATAGAAACCACTGCCCGCTTGTGCCGCGTCGTATTCTCCTATCCGCTGGAGTTTCACGAAGTGGATGCCTTCGTTTCAAAAAAAGTTTTTGAAAATCAAAAAGTAGAGGTCTGGACGATCCCTTTGAACCATCGCATCGAAACAGCGGGCTGGCTATTCCGCGAAAAACAAAGACTCCGCAATATTCTGCCGGAAAAGATCGAAGCGTACAACATTCCTTATGCGCTGATCCCCGGCATTAAGGCTGGTCACGATCTCGTGTTACCCGGCGGCCGTGTTGTTCCCAATGCCGAACTGACGCTGGAGCCGCCTAAACCGCTCTCTTACGCTTTTTGCAGCGATACGGCGCCGTCGCAGACCGTTGCGGAGACTGTTCGGGGAGTAGACGTACTGTACCACGAGGCGACATTTACCAATGAGCACGCGGAAGAAGCGGCATTTGCCTATCATTCGACAGCCGCCCAAGCGGCTGAAATCGCCCGGCAGGGTGGGGTGGGTCGACTGATCCTGGGGCATTTTTCCGGGCGTTACTCCGATGCGGAGCAGCACGTGGCGGAAGCGCGAAAGGTCTTCCCCAATTCGGAAGCGGCCGTAGAGGGACGTAGTTGGGAGATAGGGTTGAAGGTTGAGGGTTGAGGGTAGACGGTGGAGGGTTGAGGGTGGAGGGTACATATTTTTTAATCCTCCACTGTCAACCCTCCACCGTCCACCGTCTACCGTCCACCGTCTACCGTCCACCGTCCACCGTCTACCGTCCTTAAGCCAACTTCTCTATATCGCGGATCAGGATGCTGTTGCGGTTGAAATAGATCAGATTCGACTTGCGCAGGTCGTTCAGCACCGAAGTGACCGTTTGGCGGCTGGTACCTGTCAGATTAGCGATGTCTTGTTGGGTGAGGTGGTGTTTGAGCAGGGTTTCATAGCCTACGCGCCGGCCTTCTTTGCCTGCTGTTTCCACCAAAAATTCGATGATCCGTTCGCGGGCGTCTTTGAGTACGAGTTTGGCAAGGCGCTCTTCCACCCGTTGCAGGCGTTGCGTAAGGTGCTGCAGGCAGGCAAACACGAGGCGTTGGTTTTGTTGCATCAAGTGCTGAAAATCATCCACCTTGATGGCAAGATATTCCACCTCGTCGTGCAGAGCCTGGGCGAACTCACTGCGTTTGGTCTCACCTGCCAACGCCAGATCGCCAAACATCATTTCTGGTTGTAAAATCTCTTTGATGACCTCACGTCCGTCTGAAGAGAATGTGCCGGTTTTGACTCGGCCTTTGCCCAGGATGTAAAGATGATCGGCTGTTTCGTCGGGCATGAAGATGAACTGGAATTTGGGAGCCCGCCGGAATGTTGCGATCGCAGCGAGTTGTTCCAGCTCGCCGGTGCTGAGAGCCGACAGCACGGGGAGTTTTCCGAGAAGTTGCAGTTTGGTGTTCATGTCCATAACACGGCGTAGTTTTTGTTTGAAAGCGGTAGTTAGATATTTGTTTGTGTCAGAGTTCCTGGGGCAAAAAAGACAATTTTTACCAGCGCCGGTTTGAAGGGGAGATTTCCTGACGAAAGGCATTCCTCGAAGAATCTTTGGGATGGCCTACTTTTCACAATACAAAAGTAAGTGTGAGGATTGTTTCTGAAAAGGACATTTTAAAACATTTGTCGGAAATTATTTTATGGAAAAATTCTTTTATTTAATTGATAAACAATGAAATAAGACGATTCGTGTTTCATCTTGAATAAACTTTCTTTTGGCACACTTTTTTTAATAGATCAAGCAGAAAAAGAGCGACGGGGCTATTTACAGCGCGTTTGTCATACTTTTGACCGTTCTTCGATAATATCACAACCTACCTGCCTCCCGATCCTTACCTTCAATTTTGCGAGCCAATTGACATGACCGTTCGATTCTCCATTCTGATTGCCGGCTTTGTCGCCATTTTTTCATGTATCCCGACCGCCTCGGCGTGTTATGCCGCAGACATTGTACCCAACCAATGCGATAACCCAATTGTCATCAATTCGATCATCATCACCAATGCGACTTGCGGCAACGCTTCCGGCGTCATTTTACTGAGCCTGGCTGGGGGTAATTCCGGCTATACCTATTCCTGGCAACCGAATGTTTCCAATAATAATGTGGCTTCCGGACTGGTGGCGGGTACTTACTCCATTCACATCGTGCGCAACAATGAGCCGGGTTGCACGCTGGATACGACTGTTATTGTCAATAATTCGGACGGCCCCAACGCTCAGGTTTCGGAAATCACCCCTGCTAATTGCCTGGCCTCCAATGGAACCGTTGTCATGTCGCCCGGTGGATTCAACTATACCTGGAGCAACGGTGAAACAGGCTCGACCAATACCGGTCTGGCGGGCGGATGTTACTATGTGACGGCGACCAATCCCGGGAATGGCTGTTATTCGGTACAGAAAGTGTGCGTGCCCAACGCCAACGTCCTGCAATCTTCATTTCAGATCATCGAACCAGCCAAATGCGGCTTACCTACTGGCAGTGGAGAGGTAACGGTAACCGGCGGCTCGGGTCAATACAGTTATAGTTTTGGCAACAGTTCGATCGCGACCGGCCTTGCTCCCGGCAACTATATCTTTTTTATCGCCGACAACATTACCGGCTGCCTCGATACGCTGACGGCAACCATGACCGATGCGCCGCTTTTGGGTGAAGTGATCGTCACGCCATACAACATCAAGTGCACCGGTCAGGGAAACGGCAACGTGGAGTTCGAGGTGATCCCCGGCTCCAATTTCAAACAACCTTACACCTTTGCTTTGTGGGATCAGAACGGCAATCCGCAATCGCCGGGCGCGCTGAGCGCCGGAACCTATTATCTCCAGATTGCGGATGCCGATAGCTGCCTGTTGCCGGTGGATACTTTCGCTATCGTCGAACCACCTGTGTTTTCCGCTTCGACCACCGTACAGGCGGTTTCCTGTGAAGCGGGAGGACAAATTCAACTTCAACTATCGGGAGGTAATGGTCGCTATATCGTTGACTGGGACGACCTGCCGGGTTTTGATAATCCCCGCAACCGGCTCAACCTCGCGCCCGGTTTTTACAGCGCTACGGTGTATGACAGTCTGTTCTGCGCTTACCCGGTGGGCGCCGTGCTGGTACCGGCCTATTGCAATATTCCCGATACTTTGATCCTCATCGTAGCGGCCAACAGCGCCGGTTCGTTGTGCCTGGCGCCACCGGCGGGTGTGGATGCGACAACGCTCTCATATTCAATCGTCAGTCAGAGTGAAATTTTCGGCAATTGGTCGCTGGATGCCGGAGGCTGTGCGGAATATCAGGCCGGGCCAGTGGCGAAATTCAACGTTGACCCCATTTGTGTAGCGATACAATCCGCTATTCCGGGCTTGAGCGATACGGTATGTATCGTGGTCAACATCACCACCGTACCGCCGGAAAAAGATTCGATCTATTTTGCCGTGCAGGCGGGCAATTCCGGCACCGCGTGCGGATTCGTTCCTCCCAATTTCAGCAACCGTGTGATCCGTCTGCTCGACGGGCAGGGATTGAATGGCGCAAGCGATGCGTTCGGCACCTACTCAATCCATCCGGTATCGGCCTGCGTCACATTTGAATCTTATGGCCCAACGGGCTACAACGTAGATGAGATCGGCGTCGGGATATGCGATACAGTCTTGCGCCAGTGCCGCGTCATCTGTTATTTCCCAACGGTATTGTCCCCCAATGATTGTCTCGACGGCATCGGTTTGCCCGATAGCTTGACGCTCGCCACATCGGACTGCGACGCAGGCGCCGTAGCCTGTGTGCCCATTCCTTTCGCCCAGATACTGGATTATTCCATCCTCGACAACGGTCAGCCTTATGCAGGCGGACCGCTTTCAGGATGCGACCAGAAACCGGCGGTCGCTTATTCTGTGATCCTCAACGGAGGACCATATCAATTGAGCGAATGGACGGTGAACGGCCAGGTTTTTTCCGGCTTTTTCGTGGACCGCTATGATCTGCTGGGACTGCTCAACCAATACGACCCTGTGCCCGGTTGGTCGCTTGAAAATGACTCGGTGTTTGTCGGAGGCGATATCAATAAAGTTTACGGCATGATGGAGATCATCTCTGCACAAAACCAGTTTATAGAGGCGACACCGGGTCAGAAAGACATATCCGGAGGCACCCTGATGCCTTTCAGCGCCGGACAGCATACCTTGATATTCAGAAGGGTACAAACCGGCTGCCTCGACACCCTGCTCGTTCGTGTATTGTGTACCGATTGCCCGCCGGTGCATGACTATGTGCCGAACGCTCAGGATGAAATTGTCTGGAATATTATCCAATGCACGGGCGACACCTTGTTTTGCACCAATCTCAGCAGCCAGGGCCTGGCCGAATTCACAATCACCGACAAGGGGATGCCATTTTCCAGTTATTCATTTTGCGGCGATAATGTTGCCTTGCGACTCGACACTGGATTCCACGTCCTGCATCTGCTGAACAATGTTACCTCCTGCGAATACGACATTAAAGTGCGGATTACCTGTTCGGGCAGTCCCGCCGATTCCACACTGCTTGCCGTGACCGACGCGGTGACGACTCTGAAAGATACGCCGGTAGATATTCTCCTGCTCGCCAATGATATTATCCGGGGGATTGTTGGCAATACTTCCGGGTTGCAGCAACTGACTTTGTTGAGCAGCCCGCCCAATGGCACCGTGAATTACGACGATCTTCTCGGCATTGTGACTTATACGCCGAACAATGGGTTTTGCGGCATAGATACGTTTTCCTATCAAATCACAGACATTGCCGGCTTGGTTTCACAAACTCAGGTACGGGTGACCGTGATATGCGATAAAGTACTGGTTTATACCGGTATTTCACCCAATGGAGACAACAAGAACGACTATTGGCATATCGTAGGCATCGAACAATTCCCGGCCAACGAAGTACGCGTATTCAACCGCTGGGGCAACCTCGTATTCGAGCAAAAAGGCTACTCCAATCAAATTGCCTGGGACGGCACCTGGAATGGCAAAGACCTGCCTGACGGCGCCTACTTTTACATGATTGACCTGGGCGACGGTTCGGAATTGTTGAGTGGCTACCTGCAGTTGATGCGCTGAGGGAGACGAGCGAAGGCGATTTAGTTTTTATCCGGCACTCCAAAATTCTGGCTTTTCAAAGCCACTGTCACGGCGTAGTATTTTATCCCGTAAACGCTGTGCGTATTGAACGAATAGCGGAATTTTTTACCCACGACCACGGCTTTGTTACCGCCGGTGTGGTGCCGTTCGTCAATTTCATTTTTCAGTTTGATGAAACTGTTCTCGTCGAGGGTCAGGAAAGTGATGTCGTTCACGTTGGTGTGCCAAAGCATCACTTGTCTGAAAACGGAACTTCCGTCTATGTTCGTATGCCAGCACTTGCGGTAATGGCGGGTATTGGTGGCGCCTTCGCCCGTCTCGGAATCGAGGTCAAAGCCGAGATCGAGTATCTTGTTTTCCTTGGCGGCAGGAGCAGTATTGGCCAATACCTGGAGCGTGTTCAGGGTAAGGTCGCTGCATTGGGCTTTTGTGAGGGCGGGCGTGGCAAAAAAGAAGAGAAGGAGGGGAAGGCGTGATGTCATCGTGCGTGTTTGAAAAGGTGGAAACAAGGCGCAAAGAAACTTTACATTTAAAATAAAATTATGCTTCGGTTGACAAAATTCGTTTTAAAAAGGACGAATGTTAGTGCGACTTTTGTGCCTTGAAAGGATTTATCCCGGACAAAATATTCAACATCATGAAACATACGGTCAAAACGAAAGGGTCTGCGCAATTATTCAGCAATCCAATGCTCGAATCCCTGACCAAGTCTTCGGCCCTCGAATCCACCATAACCTCGGTGGGGATCACCATTATCTGCATCTGGGTTGGTTTGATCCTGGCACCGGGCTTCACCGCGGGCAGGGTGATACTTTGGTTTTTCATCGGCCTGCTTTCCTGGAGCTTGTTTGAATACCTGTTGCACCGCTATTTGTTCCATCTTTCCGAAAAAGCCTTCAAAGGCGCGGGACGCCTGACGTATATCCTGCACGGTGTGCACCATGAATATCCCAATGACGCGCAACGCACCCTCATGCCCTTCGCGCCGAAACTGATCTTTTCCCTCGTATTCTTCTGTATTTTTTATCTTGTTTTTTGGGAAAGAGGCCCCTTCTTCTCGGCGGGTTTTCTCATGGGATATTACGTTTATTCTATGATGCACTATTCCATTCACCGTTTCAAAGCGCCCAAATTCCTGAAAGGCCTGTGGACGCACCACCACCTGCACCACCACCTGCACGACGACAAGGCTTTCGGTGTGTCGTCCGTCTTGTGGGACAAGGTATTCGATACCATGCCGCCGAAGTACGATAACAAACCCAAAGTTGCGGAAAGCAGCGTAAGCGAACACGAGTCCGCATAGGGCTTATGTCCCTGTGAGCATTGCTGTTACCAACCGCAGATCACTTTCCGAACTCCCTCGAACCACGTGATGCCGAGGATCTGCTTGATCTGGTTGTAGTCTTTACAGGCATCTTCGCGGCGGTTCGAGTTGAGCAGCGCTGTGCCGCGGTAGTAGAGCCATTCCGTATTGTTGGGGAAAAGTGCGAGCGCTTCCGTCCATTTCCGGATGGCGTCTTCCGTTTTTTGTTGTTCGAGCAAAGATGCTCCTTCGTCGGCGAGCAGTATAGCGCGGTCGAAGCGCTCGTTGACGGCAGCGCATTGCTGTTTTGGCGATTTGAACAATACCCGAAGGGGCAGGGTGGTAGTCACGGGTTTGCCCTGGTATTGAGCGGGCGTCCATAGCTCGTTGGTGCGGTTGGCGAGTCGCAGCGCTTCCCATTGAAAATCAGGGCCTAAGTTCAAAAAATCTATCTGGTTTTCTACCTCGACACTACCGTCGTCGTATATAAAAAGCGACATTTCGACGACGCCAGTTTTGCAACTGTCGGTATATGCGGCGGGGTATTGCAGGCGGTTGTAAACGAAATTGACCAGCGAATCCATGCCGCCCTGAAAAACCGGGTCAGCGTCGTATAAGGAATAGATCGTATCGTTTTCTGAAGTGATGTAATAGGGCAGCGCTTCCTGCAATCTGAAGCGCAGGGGTACGGACTGACGCATCCGCACGGGGTTGCCTTCGCGTTGTGCCGGTTGCCAGCGCAGGCCGATGGTATCCAATGCCTTCAGGACGCGCATGGCTTCTTCGCCGCATCCGTGTCCGATGTCTTTCAACAATTTGAAATAGGTCATCCGGCCGTTGGGTTCTACCACAAAGGACACTACTACTGTACCCTGAACATTTTGCTCACGCGCGGGCTCGGGGTATCGAATGTTTTGACTGAGCAAAGTCAGCAGCTGGACTTCTGCGCAACGCCGGATGCTGTCGTCCGTCCAGCCGGGGTGTTGGGCAGGGTTGCAACTTTTCAGAAGGGGATAGGGCATTCGTTCGGCCACGTCATAGACCGTTGTGTCGGATGGGGAAGTCTGAGCGGCAAGAAAAGCCGGAACAAAAAAGAAAAAAACGGCGGTTAAAGTGATCTGAAAGTTTCGCATAGCACAAAATTGGCCGCGAAGGTACAGTATGAAGACAAAAAAAGCCCCATCTCGTGCGACGGGGCCCTGTAGGCAATTATATTCCCATGAACATTTTCAAATCGGGGTTGCTTTTCGATAATTTTTCACCTGTTGTAGGGGGAGGTAAAACGAACGGCGTCAGCGATTGCCGGAAATACGGACCGTTCCGTTCTTGATCTTAATTGTAACAGGTTTGGCCATAGGCTGTTTCAATGTTTGTTTGTAAATGAAAAGCAAAATTTGATGAGGCAAAAATGATTATAACAAAGGCTGTCTGCCAATGACAAATTTTGCCGGTTGTGAAAAAAAGCAAACAAAACAAAGTGGAAAAGTGAAATGGAGGGGGTAATCCTGACCGGCGTATTGCAACTGTATTTAAAGGAAAAATACAAAAATATGAACCTTATGAGCAAAAATAGAGAAAAATCGCACTGCTGTTTTATAAATCAAGAATCATTAATTTGTGAATAATAAAACGCACTTACCAAGCCGTGAAAATTATAGAAATTGCGTCTGGGCGACAAAATCTCAAAAAAATGAACGGATTGAACAATGCCAAATAAGCGACAATGTGGCACATTTTTAGCGGCATGCAGTTGTCCGGAAGTAAGGAGTCACCTACTTTTATCCCTGTAAAGCAACCACTCATTTGATTCCACCCCTTTTCATTTAATCCCCTTTCATTGGCAACCTTCCCGTTATAATCCCATGTGCATTCTCCTCATTGGAGCGGGTCAGTCCCCCAGGGCTGACCTTTTTTTATTCTTTAAAACTCTACCTCGATGTCCTTGATAATTCGTCCGTCTTTCGTCTGAATGCGGACGATGTATCTGCCGGAGGGTAGGTTCCACACTTCCAGGTGGAAACTGCTTCGGTGTTCGCCGGCTTTCATGAGTTCATCTTTGGAAATTTGTTTGATCAGGTTCCTGTTGGTATCGAGCAGGTTCATCACCAGTTTTTCGTCTTTTTCGAGGAAATACTGGTAATTGCCTTCTACGATCAGGGCTTTGCCGTAGCGAGCCCGTTCACCGGGAATGATCCGCACTGCCTGGCGTTTGATCTTGTAACCAGGTATGGGTTTTCCCATCAATTCAGCCGTGAATTTGGTCAGTTCCGCATCGCCAATATCTGCCAGCGAGCCACCGCCTGTAATGCACCAAACGGCGTTCTGGGCTGCGGGGGTGTCCGTTTTCCCTTTTTCTGCGATGAATTTCAATAAGTTGCGCAGATGTTCGGGTGCCAGCGCACCCACTGCGAACACTGAACCCACGGAGGGCGAGCGGTCGCCCGCCTGTGCGCAAAAAGTCTTGAGGATCACTTCTACCGGCGTTTTTGTATTAACTGCCAGGGTTTGGGTTTCAGCAATTACGAGGGTCTGGAAGGTAGAATCCGAAGGCTCCATGAACTGCCCTTGCGGGACGCGCAGGCGCAGAAATTTTCCCTTTAAATTTTTACATACGATTTTAAGGCTCGGACCCAAATGGCCGCCTGTGCCTTTTAATTCGATGGAAACGAGTTTTTGATCCAATGCTTCGGCCAATTCATAAGTGGAAGTGGCATTTTTAGTACGGGAGTTTTTTTGGCCCGCCAGGGCATAAGAAAAGAGAACAAGTCCGACACCAAGAAGAAGTTTTTGCATAAGGAGATGATTATGAGGTTCAAACGCCATCCGGGAAAGGATATTTTTCAAAAAGAAAAAGCCTCCTGCTGACAACGAAGCAGGAGGCGACTCAGGAAAAAGTTGGCGGTCAGCGGGGTAGGGGGAAGAATGAAGCCTTATCTGATAATAAACTTCTTTGTTACGGTTCTGCCACCGGAGCGTATGCTTGCCAGGTATATACCGGAAGGCAAACCGGAAACGCTCAACCGGTTGGATGCTGAAAGCGGCATTTCCAATACCGGATTTCCCAGTACATCGAATACCGTCAACAGGCCGGCGTTTGTCTCCGGAAGTTTGATGCTCAGCCAATCCCGCGCAATGGTCGGATAAACCCAGACCTGAAAAGCATTGCCGGGCTCAGAGGTTGGCGTCACGGAATTGCTGGCCGCAAATGTCCGGTTTTGAATGACGAAGGGGCCGGTACCGTTGGGGACGCGGGCATAACCCATGTCTGTTATTTGTTGTTGAAAATTGACTGTATCCACGAAGTTCAGGGTCGGATCCAGCAGTGCCAGGAATTCACCGGCGGCGGAAAGTTTAAAATTGCAGTGCAGCGGCCCCTGGCTGCTGTCTTCATCTGCCCAAAGGATCAGGTATCCGTAAGGAGGAATGACCGTACCTGCCGGGAAATCCCATTTGTCGAGATTGGAAGGATTGTCTGTAATATAAAATCCACTGAGGTCGAAACTCAGATTGCTCGTATTGTACAACTCGATCCAATCTTCGTGCTCTCCCTCCTCATCGGTTTCGGCATTTTGGTTGGAAGCGAGGATTTCATTGATGACCACCGGTACGTTGTTGGCCCAGCCCGCTTCCACCTGGTACATAAACACATCGTGTTCTGCGCCGGCGGGCAGATAGGATCGCGTGCCCGGCGTGTTGTTCGCGATCGCTTCCACATAAAAGCGTACATAAGTGGCTGCGTCGAAACCCGGTATCGAGGCGCCGAAGATGCCATCGCCGCTTGCGCCATCGCTGTGCTGGCCGTCGTCGAACATCTCGGTTTTGCTGAAATTGCCGTACAACGCCGGACTGTAATACAAGGAGACGGCTGCAATACCATCCGCAGAAGTCGCTGTGGCAGTTACGGTTACACTTTCTCCTGCAAGCGGATTCACCCAGGCGCCGCCATTGCTTTGCAGTGTCGCATTCGCGATCACGGGGCCGGTGGCGTTCATTTCCGGATTGTTCAAAAGCGTGTTCCGGTGGTTTTGCACGAAGTTTTTAAGCGCTTGTTTCTCTGTGTTGTACTGATTATACGAATATAGTTTCTTCGGGTCTGCCTGCACCTCTGCGTTGATAAGAGCGTCGTACTGGTCAATCAGCGCATTGAAATCCGCGGTGTTCATCTCTTCGCTGATCAGGGTGCGGAAATGCGCCAGATAACGCTGCCGGATAGACGGTACAGCCAACAGACGGTTGAGCAGGGGGTAATTGACTTTATTGGCGTTGTAAAATGGCCCCCAGTTCACGGCATTGTTTTTCATCACACTGTTGCCGTCAAACTCGAGCGGCGTGATGCGTCCCGTTTCGGGGTCCCAATAAAGGTAATAGTCCATTTTTCCTTTGAAAACGTAGCTGTCATCGTCGGAAAAAGCGATCTCGCTCGCCAGGAACCACAGTGTGCGGTCGAGGTCGAGCACTGACCGGATGGCCGCTTCGAGGCTGTCGAGCGGCGTATTGTTGAGCACGTCGCAGACGCGTACGAGATCATCCCAGGGATTCGGTTTGTTGGCCGATTTCAGAGTATAATACTCCTGGTATTCAGTAGTATCGGGGCCGAGATAGTTGAGCGCCGCTGTGCCGTCGCCCCAGCCGCCGCCCGGACCGCCGGGGCCGCCTCCGAAAGCGCCGTCTGGCCGGTCGGCGCGCCAGCGCGTACCGTCGTTGCTGAAAAACCACTCCTCGATATAGTCGCCGTTGAGTTGCTGCACGTTCGGATAAATACCCCAGCTCTGCCCGTTGATAAACAAACGGACATAGGCCGATTTGGCGGCTGGGATGTGGCGCCGGATCTGGTGGAGATAAGATACTTCGCGCATGAAAGAAGCATCTTCGAAGGCGTTGTTGAGATTCAGGGTTTGATACCCTTCCAGATCCTGATTGGGATCGGAGTAGTCCAGCGATATGTTGAACGATTTCTTATCGGAAGTCTGGGTCATCATATACGAGGTCTGGCCTTTGAAACGCACACCCACATCGGGAAAAGTGTCGCCGTCCACTACCAGCAGTGCAGGCAGATCGGTCTTGGTTTGGTAATTGTTTTTCAACTGCTGCCAGTAATCGGGTTGTGAAAACCAGAGATGAAAGGTGCGGATCTGGCTTTCGTCATACAGTCCTCCGGATTCCCGTCCGTTGGTGTAGAGGATGTGATCTTCATCGGAAAAATACATCGCGTCGGGCAGACTCTGCGCTTGCGAATACGGTGAATTTAAGGCAAACAGTACGCTTGCTGTGAGAACCGCATGGGGGAAATAAAAATATTTCATGTATTGATGCGAAAGGTTAGGAAAGGTGAGCGAAACTGTATGATGCTTATTTGAATCTTTTTGCAAGTATATGCGACAGAATTCTCAGTTAAACCTGTATTGTAAACCTGCCCGGAACATTAAAGCGTCGAATGTTTCATCGCTGGCAGCGAAATTTTTTGAATAGTCGGCCCATACGCCAAAAACCCAGGAGGGCGTCTCGTGTTCGAGGCCGGCGCCAAAGCGCCATACGTTCTCTAAAATTTGACTTTCCGTCCTTTGAACTTTATATTTGGGTGCAGGTGGCCCGGGAGGACCTCCCGGGCCCTGATGCTCAAATTTGAACGTGACCAATTCCGGAGAGGTCCGGGTCAGGGTATATGCTGCCCGTACGGCTGGTCGCGCCCACGACCGCATTGGCAGGGCATAGCGAAGGCCCACGCCGAATTGTTGTTGTCTTTCTGTACTTTGTACTTTGACCAATTTTTCCTGGGGAGAGCCACCGTGGGAGGGCGGATGATGGTGAGGCGAGTGAAATTTGGGTACGTATTTTTCGGTGGATACATCATAACGCATCCAGTCTGCGGAGGCAGTCAGCCAGAAGTCCCGCCAAATATTGTATTCTGCTGCAATTCCCTGCCCCAGAAGAATGGATATCCCTTTTTCATGCGGTAAAGGCAATCCCGCCGACACCTGGATGCCGGCCCGGAAACGGGAAGGATTGCGCACTGGTTCGATGATCTTAGGCTGGGCAGCGGCAACAATTGTGTTTTGGAAAGGTGGCAGGGATTGTATACGATGGAGCGAATCAGAAAGCAACGAGGCAATTTTCTCAACCGTAGAGTAAGTTCCGGGTAAAAGGTGGTCGGGGGGATTTGTCGGGGTATCCATCCGTGCAAGGTCCGGATCGCCGGCGTTTTCCAGCGTATTCGAAGGAGCGACGGGTTGACTTGCAGCCGGTGCGGTGTCATTCGCAACATCGGCGCGAATCGTAGCGGAGCTTGCGGCTGTTTCGTTCGGGTGCCTTTGTTGTAAAAGTGCCAATTCCTGTGCGGCAGTGTTGTTTTTCTCTTGCAGGACCGCTATTTCCCGTCGCAAACCGGCATTGTCCTTTTGAACGGCGCCGAGCTTCCAGGTCAGCCAACCGGCCGTGACGATAGCACAAGCGGCGGCCGCCTGCCAATAACGTAAAAAGCGGCGGACATGGCCGACGTGTTGGTGGAGCCCGGTATCGAAGGCATCGAGTCTTTTGGAGAGCGCCCGCCAGTTTTTTTCCTTTCGGGGAAAATGGCCTTCCTCGCTGAGTTTTTCGGCAAAAAATTGATCAAAGTCGCTCATATATTTTTTGAAAATTCAAATTCATCGGAAAAAATGGCTTTCAGGTGTTGCCGGGCCCTGGAGAGATTCGACTTGGAAGCGCCGATACTGATGCCCAGGGTTTCTGCAATTTCTTCGTGCGAAAAACCGTCTACTACAAACAAATTGAACACCGCGCGATAGGCCGGCGGCAACAAGTCGAGCATGGCAAGGATTTGTTCGCGCGTCAGGTCTTCCACTATTCCCGGCTCGGCTTGCGCCTCGTGCCAGGGCTGTAATTCGACCATCGGTGCCTGGTGCAAACCGGATCGCAGCCGGTCAATTGCAGTGTTGATGACGATCCGCCGCAGCCAGAAACGGAAGGGCTGTTCGCCATTGAATAGATGAATTTTGGTAAAAACCTTAAAAAAAGCGTCGTTCACGACTTCCTCTGCCGCTTCGATATTACCCGTATAACGACGTGCAATGGACATGGCATAATGATAGAACACGGCAAACAGCCGGTGCTGGCTTGCCCGATGGCATTTGCGGCAACCTTCGAGAATCGGGTCTAAATTCACATTTTGTATGTCCACGATCTGTACGGGAAGAAAAGGGGAGGGGTTGCGCCGGGTTTGAAGTTTTTTAGAAATGAAACCGCAAAAATGCCGAACGCCTTGCGTGAATTCACACAAGGCGTTCGGAAAAGAGCCGAAACCGGCAAATGAATAGGTGAAATGGAAATCTGTAACGATGCTCAGGTGTTGAGGCTCATTTTTAATTTCTTCTCCACCTCTTCCACCGTGTCTTTGAATATCATATCGGTATCCATCATATCCTGCACGGCTTTGCAGGAATAAATGACCGTACTGTGGTCGCGCCCGCCAAATTGTTCGCCAATTGACTTCAGCGACTTATTCGTCAGCTTTTTAGCGAGGTACATGGACAGTTGCCGTGCAATGACGATGTTGCGCTTACGGGTTTCGTGGTGGAGTTTTTCCACCGGCACGCTGAAATGTTCGGCGACAAGTTGCTGGATGAATTCGACGGTGATCTCCTTGTTAATGGTCGTCACAAAGTTGCGGATCACCTCTTTGGCCAGATCAATATCAATATCGCGTCGGATCAGGGTCGCCTGGGCGAGCAGTGAGATCATCACACCTTCCAGTTCGCGGATGTTGTTTTTGATGTTGTAGCAGATAAATTCCAGTACATCCGTCGGAATATCAACGCCTTCATCTTCCATTTTGGCTTCGAGAATAGCCATCCGGGTTTCGAGGTCGGGCGCTTGCAGATCGGCGCTCAGGCCCCACTTGAAACGGGAAATGAGGCGGTCTTCTATTCCTTCCAGGTCTTTTGGCGCCCGGTCAGAAGTAAGCACGATTTGTTTTCCGTTTTGATGCAGCTGGTTGAAAATATGGAAGAAAATTTCCTGCGTTTTTTGTTTGCCCGACAGAAACTGGATGTCGTCAATGATGAGTACGTCAATCATCTGGTAAAAATTGACAAAATCATTGACCGAGTTGTTTTTGATGGCTTGTATGATCTGGTTGGTAAATTTTTCCGCCGATACATAAAGCACAGCCTTGGAATCGAAGCGACTTACGATCTCATTGCCGATGGCTTGTGCCAGGTGGGTTTTACCCAAACCCACATCTCCGAATATCACCAAGGGATTGAAGGCCGTGCCGCCCGGTTTTTTGGCGATGGCCAGGCCGGCATTGCGCGCCAGGCGGTTGCAATCACCTTCTATATAATTATCAAAGGTGTAGTTCGCATTGAGTTGAGGGTCTATTTTGATGCGTTTGATGCCCGGGATGATAAAAGGATTTTTTATCATCTCGGCGTCGAACACGCCCGGCACCGGCTCGTTGTCTTTTTCGGACGACGGTCTGCTGCTGATCCTGGCTTGTTGTGTCAGGGTGGACGATTCGTGCCCGTTGCCATTTTCGGGAATGTGGTAGACCAGGCGCCCGCGTTCACCCAATTCCTGACGGATGCTCTTTTTCAGGAGCTGGACATAGTGTTCTTCGAGCCACTCGAAGAAAAACTTGTTGGGTACCTGAATGGTCAGGACTTCTTTGTCCAACAAGACGGGTTTGATCGGTTCAAACCAGGTTTTGTAGCTCTGAGGGTTCACGTTTTTCTTGATGGTACGCAGACAGTTGTCCCATACCATTTGGTAGTCGCTTGTCATACCTGATGGCGCATTTGGAAAAAGGGAATGTTCCTATCCGTTTTGTGTGTTGAGTGCTGTTCAGTCGAGCAGGGAGACAAAGATTGGCTTTTCTCACCACTCTGCGAAAGAGATTTTAACTTTTTTCGACAAAAAATTTTTGCGGTTTCAAAAAGGCCTGAAAAGGATGCAAAAAGCGGCAAATTTGGTTTGGATGAGTTTTACTGCATGGAACAGAGTGTTTGTCCCCTGTTGGTAAAATGTGGATTATTTGGTGTAAAATGTTGAAAAAGGCCCTGTCGAAAAAAAATAATTTTGAAAAACCGATACAAACGCGTATCGCAATTGGAAGATAATAAACCGATAAAATGAAAAATCCAATACTGTTTCAAGATGCTTAATACCCAATTATCTGATGTTCAGGGGGTAAGGTCTTTGACGTCTTGTAAGTGAATTACACGATCTCAAAAATTTACACCGGGCGCGTTTTGGGCGATTGGAAAGCGAAGGCGGCGAAGGATTGCAAATTCGTAATTATATTGTTATGGACGTTTCATTTACCCAAGATCATCGTTATCAAGACGTTGCGGACGGCCGATGGCAATATTTTCAGAACAGTTGTCCGGCTTCGGTACGGATGGCGACGAGTGCTTTTTGCAATACGGTCGCGCCGCCTTTTTCATCCAGCGTTTTGAGCAATTCATGTACCAATACTTCGGCATCGGCTTTCGGGTCGAGGTCGGAAGCGGTTTGGGCGACGAAGTTGAGCGTATCGTTTTTGGCAAGGGTAATGATCTGCCAGAGGGTATCTGAGACGTAGAGCTGCTGCGAGGTGTTGTGGTCGAATTCCTGACTGATGGCGAGCATCAGCGCGCCGCGCAATTCGGCCGCGGTCATGCCCGGCATGCGGATGCGAAGCAGGGTGTTGGGCACACTGACGCGATCGCACAACAGAGTAAGCCGTTCATACGCCTGCAAACGAAGAGGCAGGGTGATTTTGACCGTTTCGTTGCGCTGGATCATCATTTCATAACGAAGGCGGTCGTCTAAGTAAAGTTTTAACAAATAATAAGCGGTAATGAAAACCACCAGTCCGGGGATGGTGTATTTGAGGAGTTCCAGGAACATTTCCATAATCAGGAAAGCATTTAGAGGGATGATTTTTTTGAAAAGGGCGGCAAAGGTAATCATCGGCTACCAATATATTCATTTCCGACGTTCCGAACATTTTACCTTTTTTCTCGTTTTTATGCCATACTTTTGCACCGTTATCATTCAACGTTTTCAATGGACACTTTACTTGATACTCCGGCGGTTACAGCCCCGATTTCGCTAACGGATGGCGCTGTCGAACAACTCAATCTGATCCGTCAGCAGGAAAATATTCCAGCCGAATATTGTCTGCGCGTAGGAGTGAAAGGCGGAGGGTGCTCCGGATTTTCATATGTACTGGGTTTTGATCTGCCGCAGGACAACGACGACCGTTTCGAGATCAATGGTATTCCGGTCGTCATGAACAAAGCGCACGGCATATACCTGCTGGGTATGGAAATTGATTTTTTGAACGGACTGAACAACAGAGGTTTTACGTTCAACAATCCCAATGCCTCTTCCACCTGCGGATGCGGCACATCTTTTTCGGCGTAACATTAACGCCCGCGGAATTGATAAGAGGAGGCTGCCCGGGAGTGACACTTTCCGGGCAGCCTCATTTTTTTGACTGCCGGAATTCCCACCTGCTCAACACTCAGTTTTTCATTTCCTCCCCCTTGAACGTGTAATGAATATCTGGCTGACCAGCCTTCACCCAGACCATTGTGCCACTGACGGAATTGCCCGTGACCTGACCCTCCCAATCCATTTTGCCTTCCTGTTCACTTGTCAGGGTGTATTTGAAATTGCCTTTATTGTCGCTGGTGTAAGCCCCTGAACCAAAGCCCCACTTGGTACATTCGTCGTTTTCCGCCATCCCGTTTCTGAATGTCATCATTTCGGCACCCTCGAGCTTTCCACCTGTGTAACTTTCAATCTTGAATGTACGTCCGTCGAGCGAAACGTTTGAAGCCGGATTTTGTGCGGTGCAGGCAAGGATTCCGGGGAGCAGCAAAAGGAAACAAACATTGTTTTTCATATCGGTATGGTTAGTGAACAATTGTTTTCATTTTCAATAGCCCGATCCGCGCGCATTAAAAGGGGCATCCTTCACACGGCCCGGCTTTGGGGTTCGCCTTAGGCTGCGAAATGGTAACCCCTGTGCCGGTAATGCGGAATTCGGTGCGGCGGTTGAGTTGGTGTTCTGCCTCTGTGCATTCCGTGCCGTCGTCGCAGCGGTTGACGAGTTTGGTCTCGCCGTAGCCGCGCCCTGTGAGGCGTTCGAGCGCGATGCCTTGCCGGACAAGCCAGTTGACGACCCAATCGGCGCGCCGCTGGGAAAGATCGAGGTTGTAATCGTCCGAACCGCGGGAATCGGTGTGCGACGAAATTTCAACCTGAAAATCGGGGTTTTCCTGTAAGGTTTTGAAAAGTTTTTCCAATTCCGGACGCGATTCATCGCTGACGGCGGCCTGGTCGAAATTATAATACAAGTGTATCAGAAAGCCGTCGGAACCGCGTTCCCAGGCGCCTTTTCCCGGTTTGCTGGGCGACCCGTTGTCAAACAGGATCCCGTCTTTCACCACCAAACCGTTGCCGAGATCAAAACTGGCCGGTGAGCCATCGGGATTTTCATACAGGCCGCTTTGCGGATTAAATACCGGATTGTTCTTAGCGTTGCCGACGATGAAGCCCTCGCTGTCCAGGTAGGGTTGAAGATTCAGGTTGGCTTTCAGGGTAGCATTTTTGGTCAACCCTTTGGTGCACAGGTTCGATGCAGTGCCCGCCATGAATCCGTCTTTTACTGCTTTCACGGTATAACAACAATCCTTATCCAATTTGAAGCGGTAGCGCCCGTCTGCGCCGGTGATAATAGCTTCGGGGTTTTCTTTTTTACAGTTGTTCGTCAGGAGAACGCGTGCGCCTTCAGCGGGCAAGCCATCGGTCATATCGAAAACGATTCCCTGCAGCGCGAAGTTGGTTTGCTTCGTCAGAGGGATCTCGATGCGGGTGATCGCATTTGAATTGGTTTGGCCGGTACAGCCTTTGTTCAAGGCGGGTTCATAGTTTTTCCGCTCCACCCAGAAATCGGCGCATTCCGCTGCACGCATATCGAAGGCAATTTTACCGTCGGGGCCGGTCGTCATGGTCAGGCCGGAAGTTTTATTGAGCACTGAAGCGCCGGCAAGGGGTAATTGCGTATTGCTGTCAAAAACAAAAACTTCCACCGGCGAAGCACTTTTCTGGAATCCATAAACGTCGTCGCGCCCTGCCCCTCCGTCGCGGTCGGAGGAGAAAAACCCCCAGGAGAGGTCGCCGCCGAAGGTAATGCCGAAATCATCGGCGTTGGAATTGACGGGATAGCCGAGGTTGACCGGGAAGTTCCAGGAGTCGCGTTCTTTGGCAGAAGGTGTGGTATAGTAAATGTCCAGACCGCCAAGACCGATATGACCGTTGGAAGCAAAATAAAGCCGGTCGTTGGGATCAATGTAAGGGAAAATTTCGTTGCCTTCCGTATTCACCACCGGTCCAAGGTTGATGGGGGGCGCCCAGCGCCCGTTTTCCAGATCGCTCACATACAAGTCCATACCGCCATAACCGCCCGGCATATTGCTGGCAAAATAAAGGCGTTGACCGTCGGCGCTCAGACTCGGGTGCGCCACACTATATTCGTCGGAATTGAATGGCAGACCAATTTCGTGAAGCCAGCCGCCTTGTCCGTCCGATTGCGCAGCGTAGATTTTTAGTTTGACCAGTCCTTCGTCGCTTTTGCCCTTGTTGCCTTCCGAAAAATTGTTGCGGGTAAAATAAATCGTTTTTTTGTCTGGGGAAACCGATGCCGCCGCTTCGTGAAACCTCGTATTGATGTCTCTGGAAAATTTCTCCGGCTCCCCATATTGAAATTCACCTGGCTGTGTGCCTTTCGCCTTGAAGGACACCGCATAAAGTTCTGCAAAGGGATTGCCTGTCCACATACTTGTGCGCTTCACGGGGCCGGTTTGGGTACGGTCGCTTGCAAAAACAATGCGCTCACCCACCACCACAGGGCTGAAATCGTCGAGATTGGAATTAAAAGGCATCGGGTAGATGGCGTAAACACCCTTGTTTTTTGTCAGCAGTTCCTCTTCGATTTCGCAGGCGCGCGCTTGATACTGTCCGCGTGCATCGTCGGGTGCGTCTTTTACGTATTGATTGAGCCAGGCTTTGGCAATGTCACATTTGCCGTTGGCCTGTAGCATCATGCCGTAATACAGCCGGTGAATGGGTTTGGCATTGGGAAGTTGAACGGCCCTGGCATACCAGAATTCGGCGCTTTCCTTGTCGTTGATCTTCCGGTAACATTCGGCGATGTTCACGATGGCTTCCGGATTATCCTCCTTGTCCAACACCTGATGGTATACCACGATGGCCGTCATGTAGTCGAGCTCGTGCATGGCGTCGCCGGCCTGTTTGAGCAGAAGGGATTGGGCGGAAAAATGACTGCTTATGAGCAGGGCAAGAATGGTCAGAGTGTTTTTGTACTTCATGGAATCGGTTGTTGGTTTAAAGGCTAAAAGATTACAGAATTTCAGCATTGCAAGGCTACAAAAACGCATCCCCGGAATTTTGTAACCCTGAAACCTTGTACCTTTTACCTTAAAAATATCGCGGCGATGCTACGCGTTTGATTTTGATGTTGAATTCGTAGCCGGCCATTACTTCAAACGAACCGTTGTTGACTTTATTTAATTTACTCAAAGTCAAATCGTAAGCAGCGCCCAGCCGCAGACCGTTGCGAAAATAGAATGCCGTCCACAAATCGGCGGAATCATTCGACGAGTCGCCCAATTCCAAAGCCGTGCGGTAGGCCATACCAATCCAAAATACCTGCCGGAAGAAAAACGACAGGTCTATATCCAGCTCAGTAGGAGAACTAATTTCATTCCGGGAAGAATATTTGCGCAGTTTACTGAATAAACCGGTACTTTTCAACAGGGCCGATGGGCGGAATACCAACTGCTCACTTCCCAACGGAAACGCTGCCCCGATGATCGAGTAATAATGACGGTAATTTTTAGCGTAATAAGGGGTGCCGCCATCGCTTTCCCGCAAGTCGTACTCCAGGATGCGCGGACAACCTGCACCCAGAAAAAAACGCTCTCCCGAAAGATAGGCGCCTGCACCGAAGTTTGGAAGCCAGGTGTTCAGATTTTCGCTGAATACTTCATCGGTCGCGTCCTCCAATGTCAGTTTCGACCAGTTGCCGCGCCAATTGCCGAGGCCGGCCTGCAGGCCGACCGACAGGTTCATATTTTCCCCGACCGGGAAACGATAAGCATAAGCGGTGCTGATGTCGAGGGTGCCGCTCGCGCCGAAATTGTCGTTTACCACGCTCAGACCGAGACCAATGCGTTCGTTGTTCAGCGGCGAATGAACGCTTAGTGATTGTGTGGTGGGAGCACCTTCTATCCCCAGCCACTGGGAACGGTGGATCAAATGAGCCGTCAGATGCCCGTCGGAGCCTGCTACGGCGGGGTTGAAGATGAGTTTGTTAAAAAAATAGTTGGTGAACATCGGGTCCTGTTGCCCGAAAGCGCCCGGAACGGTAAAAACAAGGATGAATGGAACGAACAGTAGAGATTTCCTCATGGTTTTGTATCACTTTTGAAAGACGACCGCGGGAGGGGGCAGGTAGCGGATTAAAACATCCTGGAGTAGCCAAAGGCTTGCCAAAAGCGGCGGCTGTGCAAAAATAAGGGAAAATAAACTGTTGCGATGAGAATGTCTGCTGAGCCTTGCCTGATTTTTATTTTACCGGATTCAAATACCTTTGGGTCAATGAATCTACCCGAACAATTCAAATCATTTGTCCGGTACAATCGCCTTCTATCGGGCAATCAACCGACCTTGCTGGCGGTCAGCGGTGGGGTTGATTCGGTCGTAATGGGGCACTTGTTCCGGGAGGCCGGTTTTCCTTTCGCCGTAGCGCATTGCAACTTCCGGTTGCGCGGCACCGAGTCCGACGACGACGAGATTTTTGTACAACAACTTGCTGCTTCGTGGGGAACTCCTTTTTTCACAAAACGCTTTCAAACAAAGGCTTACGCCGAGCAACATGGTCTTTCCATCCAGATGGCAGCGCGCGAATTGCGCTATTCCTGGTTTCATGAACTGGCGCTGGAACACGGTTATAACCGCATCGCCACTGCGCACAACCTCAATGATTCGGTGGAGACGGCGTTGCTGAATTTTGTGAGAGGGACGGGTCTGAGCGGATTGGGCGGAATTGCGATGTTCACTTCTGTCAATTCCTCGCTTTCGCCCTCTGCCGGACTGATGGGCATGATCCGCCCGCTTATTTTTGCCACGCGTTCCGATATTGAAACACATGCCTTTACGCATCAAATCGCCTGGCGGGAAGATATCAGCAATGTTTCGGATGAATACAGCCGCAATTTTCTTCGCCACCGCATTGTGCCACTACTGGAAGAATTGAATCCCAATTTCCTCCATACGGCGGCACGCAACCTGGCGCGCCTGCGCGAAACCAATGAGAATCTTCAATTTTTGACCAGGTATTTCTTCCGCGGAGGAGCTTTTGCAGCGAGCGAATTTTTTATTGATAAGCACCAACTTGCCAAACTACCCGCTCCGGGCCAGGCTTTGCAGGAGATGTTGAAAGATTGCGGATTCACCGGAGAGCAAGTCCGCCAGGTCGCGGACCATCTGGAGCATATCGGCCTCGAACTGCGCTCTTCCTCCGGCTGGCGCCTGCTCAACGACCGCGACAAAATTTTGCTGGTGTTGTCTCCATCTTCCAATCCGACTTCTTCGCCGGTCGTTGCCACCATTCAGCCTGACGACCTGATGGTGGCACTGCCCGGCGGCGGACGACTGGTGCTAATGCCTGCCGAAGTGCGGCTCCCTTTTCCCGACGGACGGGAATCGGTTTTAATAGATGCCGAAAAACTCCGTTTCCCACTATTTTTGCGCCCCTGGCAGGCAGGTGATGTGTTTCAACCCTTCGGTATGGGTGGCCACAGCCAGAAATTGCAGGATTTTTTCACCAACCTGAAGCTGTCCCGCTTTGAGAAGGAAAAAGTCCGGGTATTGGTAAACGGCGACGGCGCGATCATCTGGATTCCCGGATACCGCCCCGACGAGCGGTTCAAAGTATTACCCGAAACCAGGAAATTTTTGAAAATCAGTTATTTGTATCAAGAGACGGGCTAACCGAACTAAAACCGGATTTTTGTGAAGGTCTTTGTACGTGTGATGAAATCTGTATTTGTATTCCCTCTGCGCCTCCTGGCTTTCTGGCTGCTGTTTTTCGCAGTCTTCCGGGTTTGGTTTGTGGCCTGGTTTCACAGAGAGTGGGTGCGCGGCGACGCGCTGTCGGCTTGGAAATCCCTGTGGTACGCCCTCCCGCTCGACATGAGCACTGCCGGCTACCTGATGGCCGTTCCGGTATTCCTGTGGTTTGGTGGGATGGTGTCGGGAGAACGCTCGTTTATCGCTGTCAATAAGGCCATTTCCGTCCTGAATGTTTGCTTTATCGGCATTCTCGTGCTGGTTTTCGGCTCCAATATTTTTATCTACGAAGAATGGCATACCCTGCTCAACAACCGCGCTTTGGAATACCTGAGTACGCCGCGTGCTATGATGGACTCCATGTCGCTGCCGTTCAAAATAATCAGTATAGGTTTGTATGCCACCTTCATCTGGCTGATGTGGAGAATTTACCGTCTGGTCGTGGGCAAAAATATTTTCCCTGAAAATATTCCACGTTGGGGGGTATTGGCCTTACCCGTTCATACCGGACTGCTTTTGCTCGCCATACGGGGCGGCATCGGCGTAATCCCGATCAATGAAAGCGCCGTTTATTATTCGTCCCATCTGTTCAACAACCACGCCGCGACCAACGCCGTCTGGAATCTAATCCACAGTCTGATCGAGACCCGCTCGACGGCGAACCACTACCGTTTTATGGATGAAAAAGAAGCGGAAGACAGGACCAGGCGCTTACTTGAACCAAGTGCGGCCCCTGATGCCGGGAACGATCTCCTTGAAGATCCGGACAGCGCGCAGCCGAACATTGTTTTCCTCATCATGGAAAGCCATACGGCAGGGGTGATAGAGGAGCTCGGCGGTGAACCGGGCGTGTGTCCCAATTTGAGCCGGTTGATCCGCGAGGGTGTTTTGTTTGAAAACATCTATGGCAGCGGTTACCGCACCGACCAGGGGCTGGTGTCCATTCTTGCCGGGTATCCTGCCCAACCCGATCAGTCCATTGTGTTGCAAACGGATAAGGCAGCGAGACTCCATTCCCTGCCGAAGATTTTGCACGAGCAGGAAAATTATGCCACGGCATTTTTTTACGGAGGCGAGTTGACCTTCGCCAACATCGGCCTGTGGTTGACCAACCAGCGTTTTGAAAAAATATTTTCGGAAAAAGACTTTTCGCGGGCAGAAAAAACGCAGCGCTGGGGAGTGGACGACCACAAACTGCTACAGCGGGCTATTGTGGAAATTGGCCGGTTGAACGAACCTTTTTTCGCAACCGCTATGACCCTGAGTCTGCATCCGCCGTACGATGTGCCCTATCAAAGCAAATGGCAAGGGCAGACGCAGCGGGAAAAATTCCTCAACAGCGCCGCATTTGCAGATGAAGCCATCGGCGCGTTTTTTAAAACGGCCCAACAACAGTCGTGGTACGGCAATACCTTATTTGTTCTTGTTGCCGACCACGGTTCGCGGTATCCCGATGATGTTGGACTCGACAATCCGAAATCGCGGCACATCCCTTTGATCTTTTTTGGGAAACCCATCCATGAAAAATGGCGGGGGACACGGGTGCCGGTGTATGGAAATCACCACGATGTCCCCGCCACAGTTTTGGGCATGTTGGATTTGTGGAACAAGGATTTGAATTGGAGCCGGGATATCTGGAAGATCAATGCACAGATTGATCACCCCAAAGGTTTGAAACGCCAACCATTGGAATGCGCCTATTTTACCAACGAAAACGGCCTGGGGTGGGCAAACAGCCGGGGCAAGGGTTTTTATAAATTTGGCAATGGAGAATGGCACCTTTGGGAAGGCAGCCTTGACTCAACGATGCGAACAGATGCTAAAGCGTATTTACAGACTTTGTACAGTGATTTTTTGAAGAGATAGTTGCCAATTCACGAATACAATTCCACAATGTTTCCTTCCGTGTCGCCGATAAAAGCACAATGCGCATACTATTTTAGGTAGTGTAAAATGTATCCCGTGGGGAGAAAATCTCCAAACGGCAGGTGAATAATAAGATGCGGCAAAGGTTTGTTTTTTGTTTTAAAAATACAAAACAAAAAGTTTATTTTTGTGTGACTTTTCTTTTTCTACATTTGCCGGTAGTGCGGGCATGATTATCCGCAATTTTCAGATCGACGAATCACCAGATCAACGAATCAACATAATTTCAAAATGAATCGAGAAATCCACCAATGGTTCAGCCCCCGCCTGAATAAAAACATGGAAATTGCCATGTACGGGCACTTCGGTTTTGCCTTGTTGCTGTTGCCAACCGCTGCCGCCGATTATTTAGAGTACGAACGCTTTCACCTGATCGGCGCACTCGAGCCCTTCATAGATTCCGGCAAGATCAAGGTTTTTTCCATCAACAGCATCAACTCGGAAGCATGGCTGAATAACCGGATGCATCCGCGCCACAAGGCGATCCGCCACCAGCAGTTCAACGCCTACGTGGAGAACGAGGTAATCCCGTTCATCAAAACGCATACGAGCAATGAAACGGCCATCATCACCAGCGGTGCGTCGCTGGGCGCTTTGCATGCCGCGAATCTGTTTTTCCGCCGTCCGGATCTAATCAACGGAACGATCGCCATGTCGGGCGTGTACGACCTGACTTCCTATACCAAAGGTTACTACGACGAGGATGTTTACTTTAATTCTCCTTGCCATTACCTGCCCAACCTGAACGACGAACATACGCTCTGGCTCCTGCGCAAAAGCGGTCACATCCATATCATGACCGGCTCCGGCGACTACGAAGACCCGGAAGGTTCGCGCAATCTTTCGCATATTCTTTCCTCCAAAGGTGTCCTGCACGATCTGGACATCTGGGGGCCGGATATGCGCCACGACTGGCCGACCTGGCGGGCTATGTTGCCGTACGTGATTGATCAGAAGTTTTAATTAAATGACCGGACATTGAAAGGTTTCAGGATTCATTTTATTTTGATCGTCAACTTTTTAGCTTTGTCAATCGCCGTTCGCGCCGGTCATGTGGATACAGTGGATATCTACAGTACTTCCATGAAAAAGAACATCCGGTGCATCGTGATCACTCCGGACAACTATTCGGTAATGGGAAAGCCATACCCTGTGCTCTATCTTTTACACGGCTGGAGCGGCAACTTTGCAGGGTGGCTTGGCGACGCGCCGCAACTGCGCATGCACGCTGATACCTACCAAATGCTGATCGTCTGCCCCGATGGCGGCTACGACAGTTGGTATCTCGACAGCCCCGTGGATTCGACGGTCCGTTATGAAACGCATATTGCGATAGAAGTGGTGCAGTACATTGACTATTACTATCATACGCTGAAAGACCGGTCAGGACGGGCTATTTCCGGGTTGAGCATGGGCGGTCACGGCGCTTTATCGCTGGCCATCCGGCATACCGACCTTTTTGGCGCTGCCGGAAGTATGGCGGGAGGGCTGGATTTAAGGCAGTTCAAAAAAAATAACTGGGATCTGGAAGGTGTGCTGGGCGATCCATCCACGCATTGGCAGAATTGGGAAGATTTTTCGGTCGTCAATCTCGTGCCGCACCTGAAAAAAATGAACCTTCCACTGATCATAGATTGCGGATTGGGCGACTTCTTTCTGGAAGCTAACCGCACCATGCACAGCCGCCTGCTGGAAGAAAAGATCCCGCATGAATACACAGAGCGCCCCGGCGGGCACAACGGTGATTACTGGGGCAGCGCAGTGGATTTTCAGGTGGTGTTTTTTCACCAGTTCTTCAGCAGGAAGTAGTGCTGACAAGGACAATACTATCAAAAATTTTGGTAAAAGCGACCTATATCCACCTCCTTGTCCAACAATTTCCCGTCTATCAGGTACGAGGCCATATGCTCTGCCCAATACGGCGCCAATAGTGCGCCCTTGGTTCCCAAACCATTGAAAATAAATACTTTGGGTTCAACGGGACTTTGACCGATAAATGGCCTGCGGTCTTTTACCGTCGGGCGTATTCCGGCTACGTGACCGACGATCTCGAAAGGCGCGGCCAACATACCTGTCAGATGCTCCAGAATAAATGTCTTTTCGCTTTCTCCCGGCAACAAATCCGGATAATGCCATTGATAAGAGCCGCCGGCCCAAAACACCTGTCCGCCAACCGGTACAAGGGTCATCGTCTTTTTTAACATTTGACCGATTGACGACGCACGCGGGTCCTGTATGCGGATCAGCAGCGCTTCGCCTTTTGCAATTTGCCAGGGGAGATTTGGGAAAAACGGGTTGTCCTGTCCGCGGTACCCTTCGCAAAAAACCATGGCGTCGTATTCGCCCTTTATTTTTTCAACCTCGCCGTATTCGCAACTTTTTTGTTGAAAAAATCCCTCTGAAACAAGCTGTTGCCGGAAAGCGAAGATCAGAGTCGGAAAATCAACCCGTGCAGCCCGGCGAATGATCCCGAAATGGAAGCCGGGCCGTACCAACGCTGCCCATTCCCCCCCGTCTTCCGATTCGGAGAGATGGGTGGTATAATCCGGAAGCGCGCACCGCGCCGACCAGTCGTTGACTTCCTCCGGTGTGGCCAATAGCCTGACAACAGACTGTTCCGACCATATTTTGATGTTCAACGCTTGTTCGAGGGACAAATAAGCAGCGCGGGCGGACGGAAAAAAATCATCGAAGCGCCACGATTTGACGAAACGTTTACCCGTGACAGGATTGATGATCCCAGCAGCGACAAGGGAAGAGCCGCCGGGCAGATTTCCATCAGCGATGTGCACCTGCAAGCCTCGCTTTCGGAGTGTCCACGCGAGCAGGGTGCCTGCAACGCCTTGCCCGATAAGAAGGATTTTCATGAAAATGGCGGATTTTAGAGGTTGCAGGGTTACAGAGTTATAGCGCTTTTATTAAAACCTTGAAACCCTGAAACTTCTTTATTTGTACCGCCGCCGCACCAGTTTGATAAATTTCTTGGCTTCATCCACGCGTTTTTTATCGAGCCACATGTAGCGGCTGATGCAGTGTTCGAGCAAATAGGCTTTGGCTTCGTCGAAACCGGAGAAATGATTGAGCGAATGCAGAGCCGCCTCGAACGCTTTACCATCACCTGAGAACAATTCGCGCGTGAGCAGCAAGCGGTCGTTGAGTGCGATCGCTTTTTTCAGATCGGCCACCGGCTGTTCGGCGAGTTTCTCTGACAACTCTTTGGCTTGTTTTTCCTCGAATAGCACCTCGGCATCGGTGGGATGGTGAGATGTATGATGCGAAACATGATGCGACCTGGCCGGAGCAGGTGGCGGTGGGACTTCCACTACGGGCGGTTTTTCTTCCAATACAGGCATTGGGGCCGGTGCGGGAGGCGGGGGAGCAGGTTCGGGTGGCGGCGGTACGAATGCGGGGGGAGGGGCTACGACAGGCGAATGCACAGGCGCCTGTTTGCGCGGTGTATGGACCGCTGTCGCAGGTTTTGCTACAGCAGGCACGTCGTCCGCGAGCAAGGCATCGTACAACTCGCGCACGTACGATGCCATGATATCCACATCAATACGGGCAATATTCTCCGGATCTTTGTTCAAACGGGTGAATTCGCGCTGGAGTTTGTCGAGGTAGATCTTCGTTTTCAGTAAATCCATAATAATGTGGTCAATATGATTAATGTGGTCAATGTGGTCAATGTGGTCAATAAGGTTGAATCAAATTTTACATTTGCCCGGCGAAGTTCAAAAAATACCTGGAATGACCAGCCATTTTTGGGAAAAATTACATTTGAAATCCATTAATCCCATTGATCCCATTGACCACATTGACCACATTAATATATTCAACAAGTGTTTCTCGAACCACATTTTAAGGGCCAGCGCAGCGGCTGGATTGAAGTCATCTGCGGGTGTATGTTTTCCGGCAAGACGGAAGAACTCATTCGCCGGCTGAAACGGGCAAAAATTGCCGAGATGAAAGTGGAAATATTCAAACCGCGTCTCGACATCCGCTACGACGATTTGGCCATTGTCTCGCACGATACCACAAGTGTGCTCGCCCAACCGGTGGATCATTCTTCGAGGTTGCTGAAAATCAGCGAAGAAACGGCAGTGGTAGGCATTGACGAAGCGCAATTCTTCGATGCGGAACTACCCGGCGTTTGCGCCGAACTCGCTTTGCGCGGCATTCGGGTCATTGCGGCCGGCCTAGATATGGATTTCCGGGGAATACCTTTCGGGCCGATGCCTCATTTGCTTGCGATGGCCGAGTATGTGACCAAAGTACACGCCATTTGTGTGCATTGCGGCAACTTAGCCACGCATTCATACCGGCTGGCGGCCGGGGACGAAGTGGTATTGCTGGGTGAAAAAGAGCAATACGAACCGCGTTGCAGATCGTGTTACCAGATGGGGAATATTTTGCGTTTGAAGTAGCGCCGGGGCGATCAAACCTTATTTTTTTAAGCGGAAAGCAATGTAATCCAACTGCTTTTTCATGCTGTCCAACTGTGTATGCAATTCAGCCAACTCGTCTTCAAGATGGGCTATTCCGCCTGACTTGCGGGCATGGCGTTCTTCCAGTTCGTGTTCGGCGCGCACTTCTTCCATCGCGTTCATGATGACGCCGATAAATAGATTGAGCACGATCATGGTACCGACGAGTACGAAAGTAACGAAATAAAACACGGCAGCCGTGCCGTGTGGCATAGGTGTGAGGCAGCCAGATTCAGGGCCGTAACCCCACTTGGGATCGTCGCAGCCGAACATGTTGACGTACATGATCTCCGTCCAGCCTTCCAGGGTGCTGATGCGGAACAGCGACAGCATGGCCGTACCTAAGGAGCCGAAGTGCAACGGGTCATTTTTTCCGAACATAAAAACCCCCATCGCGCCGTAAATATAGTACAACAACAGCAGGAGAATACCGACATAACCCATCGAAGGGATGCTTTTCAACATGGCATTGACAAGCATTTTCAACTGCGGCAGGGCGTGCACCAGACGCAACACCCGCAGTACCCGTGCTAATCGGATGACAGCCACAAAACCGGCGTTCATACTCGGCACCACATGCGCCAGCCAGCATACTGCCACCACCGAAAAATCGAACACATTCCAGGGATCGCGGAAATAATTCCAGGGGCGCTCTCCTTCGGCGAGTATTTTGATCGCAAATTCGGCAGTAAATATCAGCAGGATCAGCAGATCGAGGCCCTCCAACGTGCCCCGCCAGGGAGAATCTTCCTGGTGATATGTTTCGATGCCGACCAGGACGCCGGCAGCAAGGATGACCCAAAGAATGAAATGGTTGAACCAGGGGCTGTCAGCGATTTGGCGGAAAAAGGATGCGTTCATGTTTTTAGTTTTCCCTTATAGAAAAAACAAAAAGCGATTCCTTGTCGGGAATCGCCTTTTTGTGCCCGGGACGGGACTCGAACCCGTACGACCTCAACGGTCACAGGATTTTCTTACCCTCTGCGACTTTCGTCGCTCCTTCCGAATCTTCGAAAGGATTTGTGGTCTGGACTTTCTCTTCACCTTGTTAGCCTTTGTCAGCAAACTTAGGCGCCGCCTGTCAAGTCTCTACACCTTCCCCGATATAGATATATCGGGACTTGGCTCGGGATTGCCATTTTTGAAAAGGTTTCCCCGAATTTAAGCGGTTCTACATCAGGCATTTCTACCTGTGCACTCAAATTAATTAAGTCCTGCGTGTCTACCATTCCACCACCCGGGCAATATACGCTGCAAATGTAAGGGCTTACTGCAAATAAAAAAGCCTTCCCGAAGATTCGGGAAGGCTTCAGAGCGGAAAACGAGACTCGAACTCGCGACCTCAACCTTGGCAAGGTTGCGCTCTACCAACTGAGCTACTTCCGCAATTTGTGTTTACCGGGACCGTTGTCCCTTCGTTTAGCGGGTGCAAAGATAGTACCGTGTTTTTGACCCGGCCAAATTTTTTTTAAAAAAATTATTTTTTCTTGACGGCTTGTTGAAATCCGCCGGGCAATCAGGCTGTTTCGGGGGCGAGCAGTTTGAAAGAACGCCTTTTGATGGCCAACAAAATGGCTTCGTACGCAATGGGGATCAGTTCGCCTTCGATGAGCAGGGCGTCGGCCCGTCCTTCGATCTTGTCGAACAGCCAGCGGGTGATAACTTCCACGGAGTCATGTTCTTCAAAGGTAAGGTAGACCCGGATGGATTCCACAAAGCCGATGCGGCGGCCCAGGTGTTCTTCGTCGGCGATGAGAAATGCCTGCGTATCGGGTATTTTAAAACGGTCGCCCAAAGTGAGCCATCGGTAAAACGTCCCGAACAGGTGATATTTCAGGTCTTTATCGCCTGTGCGGATCTCGATCTTCATTTCGCGGTAGGCGAAGCGGGCGCGCGGGTCGAAGATGTGCACGTCGGTGTCGGAAGCGGAAGGTCCGGGCAACGCTTGCTGCATTTTTCCGCTCAGCCAGGCTTCTATTTTTTCTGCCAGCCGTTCGATGCGCTGAAAGCGCTCGGTAGCGAGTTGACGTACGGTATCGTCGCCGAATTTTTCGAAATTGTCGGGATGAAATCTGGCGCGCAGTTCGCGCAGTGTTTTCCTGAAGGTCTCGGCGTCTAAGTGTTCAGGCAAGGCTCCGAAAGTTTCGCGGATTTCCAGCCGTTCCTGTTCGGTAAAAGGATTCACGGGTTACTCCAGTTTTCGTTTGAAATAAAAATAGGTTTCCAATTGCGCCCGCACCGGAATGTCTGTGCTGGTTCGGCGGTATTCATTCTGGTCGTAGCGGTCAATGATACGGGCTTTTACATTGTCGTTCAATTGCAGGTCGAGGATTTCTTTGATCTCGCGTTTCAGATCGGGGTCGTAGATCGGAAAAATGGTCTCGATGCGGAAACTGAGATTGCGTTGCATCCAATCGGCGCTGCTCAGGAAAATGCGTTCGTCGCCACCGTTGTGAAAAACGAATACGCGCGCATGTTCCAGGAAACGATCAACAATACTGATGATCTCAATGTTTTCGCTCAGGCCTTTTAACCCGGGTACGATGCAGCAAATACCTCGTATGATGAGCTGGATTTTCACGCCTGCACTCGATGCTTCGTACAGTTTCGCAATAATGTCTTTGTCTTCCAGGCTGTTCAGTTTCAATATCATGCTGGCCGGCTTGCGGCGTTTGGCGGCGGCGATCTCGTTGTCAATCAACCGGTATAAACCCGGCCGGAGGTTGAATTTTCCGACCAGCAAATGTTCGAATTCCTGCTTGGGCGGTTTGATGTTCTCCAGAAATGAAAACACGTTGCTCACTTCCGCGCTCAGTTCCGGATGGGCTGTAAAAAGGCTGAAGTCGGAGTAAATTTTTGCAGTTTCTTCGTGAAAATTACCCGTGCCGAGGTAAGTGTACAGGCGTGGCTTGCCGTCTTCCATACGGCGGACAAGGGCCAGCTTGGAGTGCACTTTTACACCGGGAAAGGAATAATGGACGCGTACGCCCGCTTTTTCTAATTTTTCACCCCATTCGAGGTTGGCAGCCTCGTCGAAACGGGCTTTGATCTCGACAAATGCCGATACCTGCTTGCCGTGCCGGACGGCTTCCATCAGTGCTTCCAATATCCGGCTGTGTTTGGCAACGCGGTATTGCACTACTTTGATGTGGGTCACAGCGGGATCTACGGCCGCTTTTTCAAAAAAATTGACGACCGCGTGATAGGACTGGTAAGGCGCGTGGAGCAATTGATCTTTTTTGCCAATGATCTGAAATGGTTCTTCCGCCTCGTGCAGGGTAGGGTGGTGGAGCGGTGGAAGTGATTTGTTCTTCAGGTGGGTCATCCCGAAATCGGGGAATTTGAAGAAGTCGAAATTGTTGTGATAGCGACCTTCCGGCAGCATGTCGTTTTTGCCGAGATCGAACGTGTCCTGCAGGTATTCCAGCAAATGGCCGGGCATTTCGCGATCGTAAACGAAGCGGCTGGCTGGGCCGACCTGGCGTTTTTGCAGGCTCGACTTTATTTTTTGCACCAGATCGCCGGAATATTCGTCTTCGATGTACAGTTCGGCGTCGCGGGTCAGTTTGATGGAGTAGGTATCCTGAATGTCGTATCCCGGAAAGAGCCACGACACCGAGTTGCGCACGATGTCGTCCAGCAGGATCAGGTCGTGGCGGTCGCCGTTGGAAGGCAGGGGAATAAAGCGCGGCAGCTGGTCGGAAGGGATTTTTACAAGCGCGTACTCACTGTCTATCAATGGCCTTTTTTTCTGTCGCAAATGCACGGCGAGGTAGAGGTGTGCATTGGCCAGAAAGGGGCGAATGCGGCGTTTGACCAGCAATACCGGCATCACAAAAGGGAGGAGATTGTCGCGGAAATAATTTTCCGCAAAACGCTGCTGTTCTTCGTTCAAATCCAGCCGGCGCAGAATATGGATGTGATGTTTGCGCAGTTCAGGCACGATCTGCTGCTCGAATATTTCCGAGAATTCCTCCTGTTGGCGGTTAACGATGCGGTGAATTTCCTTCAATATCTCCCGCGGGTCGAAGTCGAGTTGCGCTTTCGTTTTTTTGCCCACTTTTTTCAGATTCCGGATGCCCGCCACGCGGATACGGAAAAACTCATCGAGGTTGGAAGAATAGATCGCCAGGAATTTGAGCCGTTCGAGCAGCGGCACGGCAGGGTCTTTGGCTTCTTGCAGCACCCGGTAATTGAACGACAGCCAGGATATGTCGCGGTGAACGTAGGGTAAGGTTTCCATTGCGGAAAAATAAATATCTTAAAGTTTGCCGGGGTGGATGGCAAATGTCCGGATTTTAATAATTATGTGTGAAAAGGAGCAATGTTAAAAAAACATTATAAATATCAAAACCTAAAATTTTTCCAGCGCCAGGTTAAGGATATCATCTTTTAGCGCAGAAATGTTTGGAAAAATAAATGAAGCGGTAACACCTTCTTCCCGAAGTTTGGAGAGGATATAAGGCCGTAAATTTTTATGAAAATTCCAGCAAGTAGCGAAAGACTCGCGATATCCAAATGATTTGAAATCATCTTCACCCATTTTTGCTTTTATTGGCGCTATTGCAGATTTATATGCTTCTTCTATAGAAAGAAAAGGGCTGTTATTGAAGAAAAAAGTACCTTGCTGATTAACGATATTGGAATTGTTGAGTACTTTATAAGGGCTATTGCTGGCAATAAAAAGAATTGGCTGGCTTTTTAAATCTTTAATGTAATCAATTTCGATCAAATCATCTTTCCCTGTTTTTACTTTGCCTTCCAGTTCGCATGTTGCATCGTAATAAAGCGGATCTCGTTCATCAACTATATAAAGAGAACAATAATGATCTATTTCTTGGTTGCCTGAACGAATGTTATCAGCTTTTTCAACGGAAAAATACAAACCGATAAATGGATCCTCTGTAAAATCCAGCAATGGAGTTGGGACGCCATAGTGTTGCATGTAACTGAGATAAGCAAGAGCATTGTTAGATTGAATTCCATTTTTATCAAAAAAGCGGGAGACAGTTTCCCGATTCCAGTAATAGCAACGATCAATAAGCGCCTGAATAAGGTCGTGGTAATCCCTTTGTTGAAAATGCAATTCGTTTTCCAGCCACAATCGCTGAGCAGAATTGAATAGTTTATATCGGGCTTCAGAGCACCCTCTGAATTTACTACTACGGGCATTGCGAAGGCTGGTGAGTTTTTTCCAGATCGTATCAAACTCAGCGTGGGTTTTTATCATGCTGTCACCCTCATCGAAAGCCTGTTTTTTTTCTATGAAGTTATTATATTCAGGTAGTTTGGCCATACCTATCGGGGGCATTCAGATCGTTAATAAGATTCATCAGCATATGAGTAAAATGATTCCTTTGATATAACATTTCGGAAGGAGAAAAAAGACCTTCCCTATTGTTATTTTCCAGGTTATCATATCTGGAATAAATCCAAACCGCACGGCGATAAATTTCAGGGTCGGTCGCTTTCCCTATTTTTATCAATGTTTCTACTGCATCTTCTATATTCCCAGATTTTAATTGTTGACGCGCTTCGGATATTTCTTTTGAGAATGCATCGGGATTACGGGGTTTTTCCTCTTTCGGTCGTTGCCGTATTTCTATAGAGCCATCATGGATTAGATCAATTAAAGGAGTCAATTCTTTAATGACTTGTTCCCAGGTTTTTTCCCGATTCTTAGAAGTCGAGACTGGTCCTTCTTCTTTAGGTATTGCCTGAAAACGATTGAACGGAAGGGAAGAAAAATCTGTGGGTCGGACCAGAACAGGAACGATAATGGCTTCTCCGCGACGATTCATATCAAGAGCCATCCTTGTTTCCACTTCATTCAAATATTTAGATTGCACAAAATCCGGGCTTAGAATAAAAAGCACTACTTGTGAGGTAGCGAGTTGTTTGCGCACTTCCGCATCCCATTCTGAGCCTGGCAATAATTCTCCATCGTGATAGATTTCGAGGTATTTTTTCTTTTGCTCTAAGGGCTTCAAATGAAGTAAAAGTTCATTCACGTATTCCTGGTCTCTCGTAGAATACGAGATAAAAACTTTCACCGGATTACTTTCTTTTTTCATGTTTTCTCTCAAAAATCGTTTGAGCAAAGATAAGGTTTTTTCCCCTGAATTCTCAAAACAAACTTCCCTGCTGCCCGTCTACCTGCTTCGGCCCCCGAAGCGCCACTCCCGGCATATCGGCTGAAAAGGTTTCGGCACAAAACACCGCCAGCTCCGGTGCCAGCAGGTTGTCCGGCTCATGGGCGAAAAAATACACTTCATGCAGTCCCGCGTCCAGCCAGTGTTTCAACCGGCCCGACCATTCCTCTATTCTCCGGTGATCGGTCGGGTGAAGTCCGTTGCCGACAAAGCGGATCAGCACCCGGCGATGGGTTAGCCGCATGTGACATACGTCGCGGCGGCCGGCGACGTCGGTGATGACCGTTGCGGTATTGTGGTGTCGGAGCAATTGGAAATAATCCTCCGCCGGCACGGTGGGTTGAAAAAAAGACGGATGACGCACTTCGACCGCAAGCGGTATGTCTGCGGGAAAATATTCCAGAAACCGCCCCAGCAAATTCAAATCGCGGGTGCTGAAATGCGGCGGCAGTTGCAAAAAGCAGCAGCCAAGTTTGTCGCCCAATCCGGCAATGACTTCGCCAAACAGAGCAATTTCACTGCCGTTCAGGCCCAGATCGCGGGCGTGGCTGATGGTTTGCGGTATTTTGGGGCAAAACCGGAAGTCGGCAGGCGTCTCCTCGCGCCACCTTGCCACCGTCGCCGCGTCGGGGATGCGGTAATGGGTCGTGTTGTGCTCGATGGTATTGAATTGCACCCCGTAATGGCGCAAAAAGTCCTTGTCTTTCGCTCCGGCGGGATACCACTTGCCCACCCAGGATTTCATGTTATACCCAGTTGCGCCGATATAGATCGCCGGCCCCGGTGTTTTCGGCAATGCCGCGAACACTTCTGCGTTTTGCAGCGGCTCCGGTGGAAGCGAAAAATCCAAATTGTCGACGGATGGGAGTTTGCCGAAATCCATTTCAGATTACTTTTGGCCAAAATTAGGTCATTTTTAAAACTGCACTTGCTATGAAAACGCTTTCCTTTATTTCCCTGTTCATTCTGGCTCTCATCTCCTGTTTCCAGTATGAAAAGCCCAAGGCCGATGCAACGCCTGCCCCTGATTTATACAACCTAATCAATTCATCGCCAATTCAATACGATTCCGCTTTCGCTGCCCGCCTTGGCGCCGATACCCGCGGCATGAAACAATACGTCATGGCCCTCCTGAAAATAGGGCCCAACCGCAGCCAGGATTCTATTACCGCCGCCAAACTCCAAAAAGCGCATCTGGACAATATCGTGCGTATGGCCAATGAAGGCAAACTCGTGATTGCCGGCCCTTTTATGGACGATTGGGAAGTACGCGGCATCTATATTTTTGATGTCAGAACGGTGGAAGAAGCCCGCGCGCTCACGGAAACCGATCCCGCCATCCAGGCAGGACGACTTGTGATGGATCTCCATCCCTGGTACGGACCGGCAGCGCTACCGTTGATAACGCCGTTGCACAAACGCCTGGAAAAGCAGTAGGCAGTGGGTAGTGGGCAGGAATGCCGAATACCGGGCTAAAAATATCACTGGGGTTCCATCTGGGTATGCACAGCCGAGGCTCGGCGGTATCGCGGTCGGACATGCAGTGCAGGGGTAATGGGGAATAGTACACTTTTTTGAACACTCCCGTCCCTGCTCTCTACTGCCTATCGCCCATTGCCTACTGCTTAAACATCCCTATCGCTTGCCCTTTGGGATATTTAACAGAGTAAGTAAACCGCAATTTTTTGGTTTGGCCGGCCGGCACCAGGACCTGCCATTCCAATTTTCCGGGATCGGCGTCGTATTGTGCGCTGCCCCGGTCTTCCAGTTCCACCTCGATGTCTTTTTGTTTAGAGATGGGGATTTGGTCAAGTACGTCCACTGTAATAGGCGCGGATTTGTTGTTTTTGATGCTGATCTCGTAGGTATAGGTCTCTTTTATGGTTGAGCCGAATATCTTTTTTCGTTCCGTAAGGTCCTGTGGCTGAATTCGTTTGATGGCTATCTGTTCGTCGCGGCCCAGCGACAGCAGCAGGGTGTCGGCAGCAACCTGCGGATTCACCCAGGCCTGGCCGACGTAGGTATCCTGAAAAAACAGGTTGGCCGTGCCGGGAAGGAGGTTGTATTTGCCGTAGTCGGTGATCTTGGCGAGCAGAAATACGGATGGTTCGAGTTTTGGCACGGTATGATATTCGTAAGCCGCAGGGATATCCCGCTCTTCTACGATAATGACATTATCTTTTCCGTTGGCGATGATGTCCTGTAGTTTGGGCAGATCGAAATTGGCTACAACATCTTCCTGTCCGGATTCTGCCTCCGTATCATCGAGCAAACGGTGTAGTTGTTCGGTCTCTTGCGCCGACGGCATCGAGCCGGACTCTCTAATGCCGTCTATATAATAGTTGCTTGACTGCCCGCGTGAACCGCGGATATTCACATTTCCACTCTCGATCTGAGTAGCTTCTGCAGTAGTGGCAGGCTGTTCGAGCGCCTTTTGGTACAATGCGATGTACCGGTAATCCACAAACATTGGATTCAGGATCGGCCGGTCGTTGTTGGCCATCGGAATGGCAGTGGACAGGTGCAGTTTTACTCCTTTCCAATCGAAACCGGAGCGGTTGTGGACGTTGGCTTTGTACACCAATTGAAGCGGTTTGTCCAAACCAGCCGAGCGCAAATCGTAGATCGGTTTCCAGCCTGCCTGTGTAACCAGGTAAGTGCAGGTGATCTCCAATGTTTGGGCGGAGGACGCCTCGATTTTCAGGGCGATCTCCCCGGTTTGGTTGGATGCGTTGGGTTGGAGATTTTGCAAATCGGCCTGTAGTTTTTTGTACAACTCGTTGACCTTTCTTTCTTTAATTGAAAGTTGCAGCAGGCGGTCTTTTATTTCCAAAATGCGTTGACGATAAAACTCCGAAAGTGCTTTCAACTCCGCAACAGGGAGCTTGGCCGGTTGCCCTTCGGGTACCGTGCCAACCCTGCTCGTGTTTTCAGTGATAAGTTTTTGTTCCATATTTAACACATCGCGCTCATCGCGGAGGCGCATGAGTTCATCGCCAAGCAATACGAGCGAGTCGCGCAGCACCGGTGCAAGCGGGCTTTCCGGAGCAGTGCCCGGCGTTTTCAGGCTGAATACTGCCGAAATTAACGTAGCTTCTCCCCTGATTTTCACCAGCATGCTGCTCGCATGGATGTAGGGTGACAGATTTTCAAATATCACTTCGGAATTACCGGCGGCTACTTTTACCATCGCTACACTGCTCACTTTAGCGCCGGAGCGATAGACGGTGACTTCGGAAATAGTTGGCGAGACGCGGTTGTCTGCGACAACCGGCCTTGAAAAAGAACAAAGCAAAAGAAGGAAGGTGAATGAGCGCATGATCCGGATGTTTTTGTGTGAATAAATATTTGGATGGGAATGAGCACACGATGCAAAACATTGCCACGAGTACATAAGTGCTTGTATTTTTACCGCAAAAACCGGTTGGCCATGCCGGCGCCCATGAAAATTCGATTCACTTTTGCAGTTTTATTTTGCGCCGTACTTACCTTGCAGGCACAGGTCAATACCGATAGCCTTTGGAACGTATGGAACGACACCCGGCAGCCGGACACAGTGCGGCTGCAGGCCATGCAGTTCATTGTGATGAATTTGATTCACAGCAATCCCGATTCCACCTATTCACTGGCTTTAAAACAAATGGAATTTGCCCGAAGTGTCGGCAACAGAGCCTGGCAGGGAAAAATAGCGAATACGGTTGGCGCATATTTTTATACAAAGGGCTCCTATGCTCTCGCCCTCGGTTATTACCAGAAAGGCCTTGCCATTGTGGAGCCATTGGGCGATAAAAAAAGTATGGCCGCTTTCTATGGTAATATTGCGCTCACTTACCGGAATCTGGGCAATTATGACAAATCTATTGAATACAATGAAAAATGCCTGAACATCCAGGAGGAACTGAAGAATAAGAAAGGTATATCGTCTTCCTATAATAACATTGGGGCCCTCTATAATGACCAGGAGAATTATCCCAAGGCGCTGGAATACTTCCAAAAAGCTTTACAATTGAACCGGGAATTGAACGATCAACGCGGGATAGCGCTTTCCTACAGCAATATCGGCGCTGCCTATACCGAGCAGGGCGATCTCTCCAATGCCCTCGAATACCATCTGAAAAGTATTGCTATCAAAGAAAATCTGCAAGACAAACACGGTCTGGCTTTTTCGTACAACAACATCGGGTTGATCTATAAAAAGGAAGGCAACTATTCCCAGGCCCTCGAATATTACCGGAAATGCCTGGCCCTCATGGAAGAACTGGGCGACAAACAAGGTATCGCATCCACTTACGCAAGTATAGGTTCAATTTTTCATTTGCAAAAAAAATATTCAGGCGCCCTCGAATGGTGCAAAAAAGGCCTGGAATTGGGCGGGCATATAGGAGCCACCCGCATCGAACGCGACGCCTGTCAGTGTATGTTCACTGTGTATAAATCGCTGGGCAAAAGCGAGGATGCACTGATCTATTACGAACGTTTGGTCGTACTGAACGACAGCCTTCAGAAAAACGAGACAGATCAAAAGCTGGGGCAAATGGAATTTGCCCGGCAGGTGATGGCCGACAGCCTGGCCCAGAATGAAGAAAAACTGAAAATGGAAATGGCGCACCAAAAAGAAGTGCGTTCAAAAAACCGCACCCTGAACCTGCTGTTCATATCGGGTTTGGTCATATTGGTGTTGGCTCTGGGTTTTTGGAGTCGCATGCTTTATTTCAGAAAAAACGCGCAGGTCTTTCAACTCAAGGCCGAGCAATTGGAAAAGCAACAATTGCTCAACGAGATCGCACTGCTCAGAAGCCAGGTAAATCCCCATTTTCTGTTCAACAGCCTGAGCATTTTATCTTCGCTGGTGCGCGTCAACACTGACCTTTCCGAACAGTTCATTGATCAGTTGTCCCGTTCCTATCGCTATATTCTGGAACAAAAAGAACAATCGCTGGTTCCTCTCCGCACGGAGTTGGAGTTTATCCGTTCCTATGCTTTTTTATTGAAAATCCGTTTTGAAAATAAATTTGACCTGAACATCCACCTGAGCGATGAAGAATTGGATCAATTCAGAATCGCGCCGCTGACCCTTCAACTCCTGATCGAGAACGCCGTTAAACACAACCGGATGTCGGCCAAAGAACCACTTCATGTCGAAATTTCCGCCGGGCACGACCACCTGGTGGTTAAAAACCAATTGCAACCCCGTACTACTTCATCCACTTCAACGGGCATCGGATTGCAGAACATCAAAAACCGGTACGCGTTGCTGACGAACCGGCCGGTATGGGCAGGTGAGGAAGCCGGGCAGTTTGTCGTAAAAGTGCCGTTGTTGTGATTTGGATGAACAGATATTGTTTAACATTGCAGTCATGAATCTTCGGGCAAAGGATTTTCCCAAAAAACGACTTCTGGCTGTCGCCGTCCTGGCTGCGGCGATCATAACCCTTCCTGCGTTGCTGAAAACCAGCCGCATAGATTACAATACCCAGGTCAAACCCATCCTGAACAAAAAGTGCATTTCCTGCCACGGCGGTGTGAAGCAAAAAGCCGGATTCAGCCTGATGACGCGGGAAGACGCGCTGGCGGCGACCGAATCGGGTCGGCCCGCCATCGTACCCGGCAATCCCGGCGCGAGCGAATTTATCCGGCGCATCGAAAGCCACGACCCGGAGGAAAGAATGCCTTACCGCGAAGAACCCTTGTCGAAAGACGAAATTTCAATTTTAAAACAGTGGATCAAGGAGGGCGCTCCCTGGGGGGCGCACTGGGCATACCTTCCTGTGGAACAACCCGCAGTGCCAAAACCGCAACCCCGTTTTTTCGGCCTAATATCGCCGGAAAAAAACGATTGGGTCAGGAACGACCTCGACTGGTTCATCCTCGACCGTCTTCAAAAAGAGGGCCTGCAACCAGCGCCCGAAGCCGATAAGGCCACGCTGTTGCGCCGCGTGAGCCTCGATCTGATCGGTATGCCCGCCCCGGACACACTGGCGAAGATGTTTTTAAAGGACTCATCCACCCATGCTTATGCGCGATTGGTGGACTCGCTGCTGGCTTCGACCCGCTTCGGCGAACGCTGGGCTTCCGTATGGCTCGACCTCGCCCGCTACGCCGATACCAAAGGCTATGAGCGCGATGCGGCGCGCTTTGTGTGGCGCTACCGCGACTGGCTCATCCGCGCCTTCAACGCCGATATGCCATACGACCGGTTTTTGACCGAACAACTCGCCGGCGACCTGATGCCCAACCCAAACGATGCGCAATACATTGCCACCACCTTCCACCGAAACACCATGACCAACGACGAAGGCGGCACCGACAACGAAGAGTTTCGCATCGCCGCCGTCATGGACCGGGTAAATACGACCTGGGAAGCCATCATGGGCACCACTTTTGCCTGCACCCAATGCCATGGCCATCCTTACGAACCATTTCGCCACGAGGACTACTACCGGTTCATGGCGTTTTTCAACAATACCCGCGACGAGGATACCTGGGAAGATTATCCGGCTTTGCGCCATTTTTCAATTGCAGCGGACAGTGTGAAATTCCTGGAACTGCAAGGCCGGCTCCGTAAAACTGTACCACCGGAGAAAGCTGCTGAAATCGAATTGTTTATCAAAACCTGGCAACCGGCCTGCTACTCTATTGCCGCGGACTCCTTTACCAACTGCGAATTGTACGACACCAAATGGCTCACCATGCGCAATCATGCGGTGTGCCGCTTGAAAAACATCCGCCTTGAAGGAAAAAACAGGTTGATCGCGCGCTACTGGAGCCATCTGGACGGCGGACGCTGGACGGTGCGCCTCGACAGTCCGGACGGCCCCTTGCTTTTTTCGACGGCTGTCAAAAATACCAAAGGCAAAAGGGAGATACTTTCGTTCGATTTCGATCGTAGCCCGGAAACCGCACCTCCGGTACGCAACCTGTGGTTCCACTATGAAAATCCCAATCTGAAAAAGCCGGAGGACGCCGGAATGAGTTTCGACTGGTTCCACTTCACCGAACCTTTCCCGGGCAACGACAAAAAAGCCGAAGCTGATTTCTGGCATCTGCTACGGGCCGAATCGGCGTTCACGCCCATTATGCTTGAAAATCCGTCCGACATGAAGCGCGAAACGCACGTGTTCGAACGCGGCAATTGGCTGGTCAAAGGCAAAAAAGTCGAACCGGGAGTGCCTCGTATTTTCCCCGAATTCCCGGCAAATGCACCCAAAAACCGCCTCGGATTGGCCCAATGGTTGACCGACAAGCGGCATCCTCTGACTTCCCGCGTACTTGCCAACCGGCTGTGGGAGCAGATGTTTGGAAGGGGATTGGTGGAAACGCTCGAAGACTTCGGCTCCCAAGGCATGGCGCCGACGCACCCGGAGTTGCTGGACTGGCTGGCCTGGCGTCTGATGCACGACCATCAATGGAGTATGAAATCCCTGATGCGGGAAATAGCGCTTTCCGCCACTTATCGCCAATCTTCCAGGGTTACCCCGGAATTGCTGGAACGCGACCCCGACAACCGCCTTTATGCCCGAGGCAGTCGCGTTCGTCTGAATGCCGAACAGCTTCGCGACCAGGTCTTACAGGTGAGCGGCCTGCTCAGCGAAAAAATGTATGGCTCCGGCGTGATGCCTTTCCAACCTTACGGCGTGTGGCAATCACCCTGGAACGGCGGCACCTGGCAACAAAGCAAGGGAGAAGACCAATACCGCCGGGCCGTTTATACTTATTGGAAACGCAGCAGCCCCTATCCTTCCGCGCTCACTTTCGACGGTGTGGCGCGGGAAGTGTGCGTGGCGCGGCGGATTCGAACGAATACACCTTTGCAGGCGCTGGTCATGCTCAACGACTCGGTATACGTGGAGGCTGCGCGACACTTAGCGCTGAAAATCAGTGAAGAAGACAAAAATGAAGCGGTGGAACAACAGATCGCGCGCCTCTTTGAAAAGGCGACCGGGCAAACCATCACCGCGCCCAAGTTGGAAAGCCTGAAAAAACTGTATGCCACAGCAGTCGAATCCTACCGGCGCAATCCTGCCATGCGCGGCGAAATGACAGGGTGCGACCCACGCTACGATGCCCCCGAAACGGCAGCACTTGTATTGGTGGCGAATGCAGTGTTCAATCTGGATGAATTTGTGTGTAAAAATTAACAATCCGCACAAAGTCCATATATGCCTTCGCGCACTTCATTTTCACAAAAACGTCTAATTTTGCGCGGCTTTTCAATCTGACTGCCGTCAACCCCAATGGCCTTTAATGACCCCAATGACCCTCACACCTCTCACTTTTACCCGCCGAAGCCTTGGCGAAGGCGGGCTTCACCTTCTCACCCATGGGAGATATACTACTCGACGACTGGAAATCCGAACAGGAAGAATGGCTCGAAGCCTTAGAAGAAATTCTTGAAAGTCAGGGCAAAACCCGAACGGAAGAACTCTTCCAACGCCTCCGCTACCTTATTGCCCGTAAAGGCGTGGGGAACGGCGGTCCTGCGCTCAATACGCCCTATCTGAATACGATCGCGCCCGAAGACCAACCGGCTTACCCTGGCGATCTGGCGCTCGAACAACGTATTGAAAACATCCTCCGCTGGAACGCTCAGGCCATAGTGCTGCAAGCTCAGGACAAGGACCTCGCGCTCGGCGGCCATATTGCTACGTATGCCGCTTCGGCGACCATGACCGAAGTTTTGTTCCACCACTTCCTGCGCAAACGTTCGGCGGACTACGGCGGCGACCTCTTTATGTTTCAGGGCCACGCATCACCCGGCATCTACGCACGCGCAGTTTGGGAAGGTCGTCTGACGGATCAACAAATCGCCGACTTCCGGCAGGAGACCCTGGGTGGCGTATCGAGCTATCCGCACCCGCGCCGGATGCCGAAGTTCTGGCAGGCGCCGACGGTGAGCATGGGCCTCGGTCCGATGACGGCGCTTTACCAGGCGCGTTTTTACAAATACCTGGAAAACAGAGGGTTAAAGCAGCAAAACGGCGGCAAGGTCTGGCATTTTATCGGCGACGGCGAAATAGACGAGCCGGAGATATACGGTACGATCGGTCTTGCCAGCCGGGAAAATTTAGACAACGTGGTGTTTGTCGTACACTGCAACCTGCAGCGCCTCGACGGCCCGGTGCGCGGCAACGGCAAGATCATACAGGAAGTGGAGCGCCATTTCTTCGGCGCCGGATGGGAGGTCATTAAAGTGATCTGGAGCAGCGACTGGGATGCGTTGCTGGCAAAAGACGAAGAAGGCGTTTTGCTGGCTCGATTTGAAAGTTTGGTCGACGGCCAGTTCCAGGAAATGGCTTCCGCCAACGACGGCGCTCTGACCCGGAAACTACTTGTCGGTAATGATGGGCTAAGCCCCCAAATTGCGGCGCTTCTGGCTGATATTTCAGACGTACAACTCGCCAAAATGCGGCGCGGGGGCCACGACGCTGAAAAGATTTACGCCGCTTACGACCGCGCCGTAAAATCGGACAAACCTGTCGCCATTATCGTCAAAACGATAAAAGGTTATGGCATGGGCAAGGCCGCCGAAGGCAAAAACAAAGCCCACCAAACCAAAGACCTCAGCGACGACAGCCGGGTGGAAACCAAAAACCGCTACGGCATTCCGATTTCGGATGACGAAGCAAGGGCCGCGAAATTCTGGTTCCCGGGCCCTGACGCGCCGGAAACGAAATACCTGCTGGAGCGCCGCAAAGCGCTCGGCGGCTTTTTGCCGGAGCGTTCCGATGCGTTTGAAAAATTCAATTTGCCCGAACTGAATATTTTTGAAAAACAGTTGAAGGGCAGTGAGGCAGCTGCGGGCAAATCTTTTTCCACTACTGCAGCAATGGTGGATATCGTGACCCAATTGGTCCGAAACCCCGAAACCGGAAAATACATCGTACCGATCGTGCCCGACGAAGCGCAGACCTTCGGTATGGAGCCGATGTTCAATTCCGTGCAGATATGGAATCAGAAGGGACAACTCTATACCCCGCTCGAAATCGGCATTTCGGTCATTAAATACAAGGAGTCTAAAACAGGCCAGGTATTGCAGGAAGGCATCAATGAGGACGGAGCGACGGCCAGTTTCACGGCAGCAGGCACGGCTTACGCTTTGCACGGTCTTCCGATGGTGCCGTTTTACATTTACTATTCCATGTTCGGCTTCCAGCGTGTAGGCGATCTCATATGGGCGGCGGCGGACATGATGACCAAAGGTTTCCTGCTCGGTGGTACAGCGGGCCGCACCACACTCAATGGCGAGGGCCTGCAACACCAGGATGGGCACTCGATCCTGATTGCCCAGACGGTGCCCGCCGTGATCCCTTACGATCCGGCCTTTGCTTATGAACTGGCTGTCATCGTCCACGATGGTATGCGCCGGATGTATGTGGAAAATGAACACAATATCTACTACATCACGCTTTACAACGAAAACCTGCTGATGCCGGAAATGCCCAAAGGCGTGGAGGAAGGCATCAAACGCGGTTTGTATCGCTTCAAAAAATCAGCGCAAAAACCGGCGAAAGACGGCGCAAAAGCCCATTTGTTAGGCTCCGGCGTGATCATGGAACAGGTGCTGAAAGCTGCCGAGATACTGGAGAGCGAGGGAGTTAGCACGGACGTGTGGAGTGCGACTTCCTGGACCGAACTCTACCGCGATGCTGTGTCCTGCGACCGCTGGAACCTGCTTCACCCCGGCGAAAAGGAAAAAGTACCCTACGTCCGGCAAATGTTGAAAGAAGAAGAAGGCGTTTTTGTCAGTGCCAACGACTGGATCAAACTGACAGCCGGCCAGCTCGCCCCCTGGATGCCGCAGGATTTCATCGCACTTGGCACCGACGGTTTCGGCTTGTCGGAAAGCCGCGAAAATCTGCGCGACTATTTCGAGATTTCGCCCAAATACATCGCTTTCGCGGCGGTGCGGCTGTTGCAAAAACAGGGAAAGGTGTCGGAGAAGGCAGTGCTGGAGTTTATGAAAAAATATGGAGTTCAGAGCGATAAGGTGGAACCAATGAGTGTTTAAGCCTTTATAATCCTTCTTAAACTCCCATAGGGGCGCTCCGGATTTCCCGCAGATTTCGCAGAAAAAAACGCGCAGATTTCCGCAGATTTTAAGCTCAATCTGCGGAAATCTGCGCGTTTTTTTCTGCGAAGATCAGCAGGAAACTGCTCTGCGCTACCTCTTCGGGCCCAGTTTCCCGGCTCGGGTTTCGCCTCGCTGTTTTCCCTTCATTGTTTATTTTGCCACAACAAAGCGCGCTGTCACAGCCGATTTTTTTGTCTGTAATATGAGAACATACACACCGGCTTCGTACGCGGAAGCATCCACCGCCACATTGTGCAGACCCGCTTGCATGAATTCTTCATTAGCAAGGTTTTCAATCAAACGCCCCTGTATGTTGCGAACGTAAAGGCTGTAAGAACCGTCTTCGGGCAGATCGAAATCCACAAACAATTGGAACATGGTCGGATTGGGGTAGCACGACAACAGAAGTTGATCTTTTGCTACCTGTCTGTCTGTCATTCGGGCAAAAACGCCTTGTTGGGAAACGGATGCCGGTCCCCCGGAAGGTTTGGGCCCGATACCGCAGTCGAGGATCAGGGCCCAAAAGTCGCTGCCTTGTTGTGCCCAAAAGTTGGGCGTCAGGCTAACATATTCACCGGCCTGGAAGATCACCTTTGTTTCAGGGGCGATCGTCCCGTCGGAACTGACCACATCTTCCGCCATATAAATGCCCGGTGCAATAGCGCCCGGCACGGCCAAATTGGCTACGCAGGTATTGAGCAGGGTAAAGTAATCGGTCGTATACATCCCGCGGCCGTGCGTGGCAGCGGCCACGAGGTGGTCGGATGGGCGGTATTGCATCATATCCACCCGCACATTGGCAAGGCCGAAGTTATTGGTCGGCCACCACTGCGTGTTCACCCCGTCGAGGTCGTCGGTGCTCCACACACCCAACTCCGTGGCGAGCAGCAGCTTGTCGGTATCGAAAGGGTGGAACATTGCCCAGCGCACCGGCATATCGGGCAGGTCGTTGTCGAGGTCCACCCAGGTAGTGCCGCCGTCAGTGGATTCCAGGACGCTGTTCTGGCCGTAGTTCGAGCAGGTGGCGATGAGGCGATTGTCGTTGCCGGGTTCCACGATGATGCAGGAGATATAAGCATTCACCGGCGATGTAAGTGTTGTCACGGTGACTGCCCCGGATTGGTGGGCGTTGTCTATACGCAGCAACCTGCCGGTTTCGCTGGCGACAAACAAGCGGTTTGCCGTATTGGGAGAAACGGCGAAGGCACTGATCCTGCTGTTGTTCAAAGCAACGACGGTCTCGAAAGTGGTCGTGTTCGCGCCACCGACATCCGTGATCCTGCCCAATGTATCCCGTCCGTCCGAAAAATAAAATATGTTGTTTGTGTCGTCGTAATCGGCAGGCGTGATGAACAGCGTTCCATTCTTCCCGCCGATCAGATTGCCGAAACTGGCGCCGCCGTCGGTTGAAATAAAAAACAACCGGTTTTGCGACCCCGTGATCTGGGTATCCGGCTCGTTCTGGTCAATGAAACAAAAGGCGCCGTCGTTGCCGGTAGGCTCGTCCGTAGCGCCGATGCCGGGCAACGTAAATCGCTGAGTGCCATTGTCCTGTGTGCCGCCGAGGAAGTAGTTGGAGCCGCTCGCCGGGTGCAGGGCATTGGCGTAGAATTGTGTCACATTGTAACTGTTGTTCTTTTGGGTCAATGTCGGATTGGCTGCCGAACCGTTGGTAGAGCGGTATACGCCGCCGTCGTTGCCAAACACCATATCATCCGAATTGCCGGAGCGGTACACAATGGCATGGTGATCCACATGCACCCCGCCGACTCCCGTCCAGTTGATGCCCGCATCAGCAGATACGAACAAACTCTGGTCACCGGCCCATACCCGGTTGGAATTGTTCGGGTCCACGGCCATGATAAATGCATACCAGCAGAAAATACCGAGATTGGGTACGGTGCGCACCGTCCAGGTATTGCCGCCATTGGTCGAATGCCGGATGGTCAGGCAGGGATTGGTGTTGTTCGTCTGCGTAACGTCTTCAAAGGCGGCATACACGACGTTGGCGTTGTTGGGAGCACAGGCCAGTTCGATGCGGCCATAGGTGCCGGTAGCGGGAAGGTTGGTCGAGAGCAGGGTCCAGGGGCCGCCGCCTTGCGAGCGGTAAATGCCATCGCTGTTGATAGCGGCAAAAAGATCACCGTTGGCGGCAATCTCAAAATCCTGCACGTTGTTGCCGACGGCTGAAAATCCGGTGCCGAGGATTTGCGGCCAGGTGATGCCGCCGTCCGACGAACGGAACAAACCGCTGGCAGTAGCGGCATAGATGCGCCCCGTGTTGTCTATCACGATCTTATTGACGATCTGGAAGGCGGGAGCGTTGGTGGCAGGCACAAATTCCCAGTTGGCGCCGCCATCCAAAGAACGCCAGATTCCCAGGCCCCGGACACCGTCGGCGTTGCCAAAACCCCGTTCACCGGTGCCGAAATATAGCATGTTCGCGTTCGAGGGGTCCTGAGCGATGGTAGTGATGGCCAGGTTGTCGAAAAAATCATCCACATTCGTCCAGGTGGGAATACCGGCGTCAATGTTTGTCGTGCGCCAGAGACCGCCGGCCACGCCTGCCGCCCAGACAGTTCGGCCCGTGGCGTCGTTGGCATCAATGAGCAATCCGCGGGTGCGTCCGCCCACATTGGTTGGGCCCCGTTCCTCCCAGTAAACCGGAATGGCACTGTCTTTCATGGCCATTTCGGCGCGTTTTTCCTGGGCTTTGGCGTACGCTTTCAAGAGCCGTTCGCGTGGGATGGTATTGGTCGCCAGGTCGCGTGTCATCAGGAACTCCTGGGCATAGCGCCCGGCGACGCGCCCGCGAAGTGTTGCCGCTTCTTCTTTTTCCTCCCTGCCTTCAGATGAATGGTCTGTTTTTATTCCGATCCCGATTGCCACCGCTGCGAGCACGCCCAATAGCAGGAGACCGAGTATGTCGGTTGTTTTCTTTTTCATATGGATTTGATTTTTAAGCGGTGAGACGAACAATGACCTTCTTTTCGAAGAAGTTATACTGGATCGAATCCGTCTTTCCTAGTGGGGGAAGAATCAGCGTCTGACGTTTTGCAGTTCTTTTTTTAAGGAATCAATTTGCTTTTGCTGCGCGATGAGCAGGAGCGTCAATTGTTCGATTTTTTCCAGCAGCAATCGCTGGTTTTCGCCCAGTTCAATGCCATTTTCACGGACTTCGCTGGCGGAAGGGATGCCCGGAAGGTGTTTGTTGGTCCGGATGAACCGTTCCCACTCTTTCAGGTCGGGTAAAGGATAATTTTCATCGAAAACATAGTCGGGCCAGGCAGGTTCCAGCATTACACGCACTTCGTCCGTAATAACCTTGCCGTTCACGCTGAGCGCATAACCTGAGGCAAAATGGTCGGTCGGTCCGATGGCTACACGACCGTTGACGTATCCATCGCCAACCAGGTGCAGTTTATGGGCCGGAGTGGTCGTGCCGACACCGAGGCTGCCGTCTACGAGCGCATTGGCGCTGATGCGGGTCGTGCCTGAAATATCGAGGTCGAAAGCGGGGGCGAAGTTATTGATGCCTACGCGCACGCCGTCGTCAAACAAACGGCTGTCGCCCAGCGAATTGGGAGCGGTGAACTTGGCAAGTCTGTTCGGCGTGCCCATGATCTGTTCGCCGGTCAGCACCTTGTACCAATCGGCGCCGGTCCAGTCGGCGGCGTTGCCCGTCCTGCGGCGGGTCCAGATGCCGTCGTCGCCGAAATAGAGTTGATGGTCGAGGCTCGTGCCGCCGGGAGCGAGGGAAAGTACACCGCCCTGGACGCCTGCGCTGGCCGGGAGCGCCAGTCCGCCTGTAAGCACGGCGCGATTTTTCAGTTCAAAATATGCCTCATCAATATAGGTATTGGGCGCGTCGTTCGTCGCGGCATTGTTGTCGAAGTGGATGCGTCCGAAAAAATCGCCCGTCGTATGGGTGTTACCCAGGACGTGGAGATGGTATGCAGGATTCATTTCGCCGATACCGACAAGGCCATTTTGTGTGATGATCATTCGGTCGGTCAGGCCGGCGCCGCCGCTGGTGCGGAAGATCATGTTGGCTTGCAGAAAGCCGGGCGCAACCGGATTGGTCACATTGGAATAAATGGAAGCGCCGGTGCGGATGCTGCCGATGGCCGTTAGACCATCCCAACGGACGGTACCCAATACATTGCCCTGAACGACCGGTTGCGGGGAAATGCCGCCTCCGTTCCAGCGGTACATCAGCAGGGTGGGATTCTGACCGCCTGATTGGGAATAAATAAAGCCGGGCTGCAATGCCGTAAGGGCAAGGAAAAGTGTGAAAAAGAACAGTTTTCTCATTGTTTTCAAGTGTTTTGGAAATGGTTTTGAAAAAAGTGTTTGAAAATTGTTCACAAATTTTTGGTTAAAACCACTAAACAGATTGGAATTGGTGTGGAAATCTTTTGGAAATTCCGGGGAAACTGCGCCATTTTTGCACCATCCAAAAAATATTAACCGCTAAACCCACCCACCACCAATGGAAGCAAAGGAATTTACTGTGTTCCGGTCCCTCCTGGCCGATGTCCATACCAAAGCATTCGGCGAACCGATTTCCAAACTCCCGCACGGCAAAGCCCAAACCCTCTGCTGGCTTATCCACGAAGCCACGGGCGAGTTGCTGAGTTACAAAACGCTCGGGAATTATGTTGATGCGGTGCTTTCTAACGATCCGCATGCCATCAACCCCTGCAATGCGACGCTCGCCATACTGGCGAAGTACGTCACGGGCGATGAAGCGCGCAGTGGCCGCCACGAAATGCGCATGGGCGCATACGCTCCCTGGTACAAGTACCGGAGCAGCGTTTTGGCGCGTCCCATGGCAGCGTGAGTTAGTTTTAAAAAAAGATAACCCAGGTCTTAAAATCCCCGGTAAATTCGAGGAAACGGTGTTCTCTTCCTGCTGGCACGAAGATCAGGTCGCCCGGCTGGAAAGGATATTGTGCTTCGCCGTTTTGAAAAATTCCGTACCCGCTGATGACGAAGTAAATCTCGTCCTGCAGGTGCGGCTGCTGCAAGTCTTGTCCGACCGGCTGATAAATTTCCACCGATACTGAGCCATGGCGGTAGAGTTCGAGAAAGGTTTTACCTTCGTGGGCGTGCAGCGCGCTGAGCGCTTCTCCGACACTGATTTTCATGTCAAATTTAGTTTTTGAACCGACAAAAATACAGGTGGGGGAACACCTGACACCGGATTTTTATACGCGGGCAGATGTCGTGCAGGTTGCGCGTGAATTACTCGGGAAAGTCATAGTGACGCATTTCGACGGTCAACGCACCGCAGGCCTTATAACGGAAACGGAAGCGTACCGGGCTCCCGATGACCGCGCCTGCCATGCTTTCGGCAACCGCCGCACAACCCGGACGGAGGTGATGTTTCAGGAGGGTGGCCGGGCTTATGTTTACCTCTGTTATGGAATTCATCACCTATTCAATGTGGTCACAGCGCCGGCGGAGACGGCACATGCCGTACTCATCCGGGCAATCGAACCCCTGGAAGGTGTGGAACTGATGATGCGCCGGCGAAATCTGTTTAAAAATGAGGCCGGTAGAACCGGAAAACGAACGATCCCGGGAGTATCAGGCGCCGGTTTTCCAGTACCGGTAAACCTGACCACTGGTCCGGGGGCGATGTCGCAGGCACTCGGTTTGACGACCAGATGGACGGGGCAAAGTTTCTTCGCACCGGAAACACCTGTTTGGATAGAGTACCGGGGAATGAATATTCCGGAAGATGAAATCATGGCTGGGAAACGGATTGGCGTGGACTATGCCGGAGAATGCGCCGCCTGGCCCTGGCGGTTTTGGTTAAAAAACTCGCCTTTCGTGAAAAAATAACGATTTGTTGTTCGAACCCGCCAGGCAATAGAAAATTGCTCCAACAACCAACAACCACTATAACTGACAGATCTCTTCATAATCCAGACGGTCGTGGGCGTAACGGTGTATGAAAGAGTTGCGGATTTCGCCTTTGTACAACACGAATACTCCCGGCATCTGAAATCCGTCGCCGAGTTCTTCGTTTTGATAACTGGCTCCGTGACCTTCGATCACGGCGGCTTGAAAACCGCGGATCCAGTTCATCAAACCGAACAATTGCTGTGGTGTGCCGCGCCCCAGGCCAAAGGCCCTGTAAAAGCGCTTTTCCGGATCGGAAATGTGGTCAATCGGAAAGAGCTTGTATTTCTTAAAAAACTTTTCGGCCGTTTCCTGCCGGGGAGCCATGTGCACCAATATGATGCGCAGGCCGCGGGCTTCTAATTTTTTGCGCCGCCTGGTAATGTCACTGATGGCCTCCCGGCAAAAAGAGCAACCGAAAAAGCGCAAAAAAACGAGCAATACCGGCTGTTCATCTGCTATTTGGGCCACCGTTTCGCCACTGTTGAGGGTCACCATTTCGCCCCAGAAAGTGGGTGGTGGAAGGGTGGGTATTTCGGACATAACTTTGAAGGTTGCAGGGTTAAAGCGGTTGCAGTGTTTTACCAGGATTCAACATGAGTCATGCGAACTAAGGGTTAAAACTCGCTTTTGATTTTCAGGTGTTTACGTTTACGAAACTTAAAAAGTTTCGTGAATGTTGCATCTAACGCCCTGATAGTCAGCAGCCATTTGCATTTTAATCCCTGATTCGCATGACTCATGTTGACCCCTGAAACCTGATACCTAAATAAGTTTCATCGCATCCAGAGCGTCCGCCACTTCTTTCACGGCGGCAGCGGATTTTTGGAGCAATTCCTGTTCATCTTTTTTCAGGCGGAGTTTGATGACCTCCAGCACACCTTTGCGCCCGAGCTTCACCGGAGCGCCTACAAATATATCTCTCAGTTTGTACTGGCCGTTGAGCCGCACACAACAAGGATAAATGCGTTTTTCATCTTTCAGGATCGAAACGGCCATTTGTGCCGCGGCGGCGCCGGGCGCATACCAGGCGGAGGTGCCCATGAGATTCACAAGTTCGCCGCCACCGAATTTGGTGCGTTCGATGATGGCGTCCAACTTTTCTTTTTTAATGATTTCCGTCACCGGGATACCACTCACGGTGGTGTAGCGGGGCAGCGGCACCATGGTGTCGCCGTGACCTCCCATGAGCATAGCCTGGATATCTTTGGGCGATACATCCAACTCCTCGGCGAGGAACGCGCGATAGCGTGCGGTATCGAGTACGCCGGCCATTCCTATCACGCGTTTGTCGGAGAGCCCCGAAGCTTTCCAGCAGGCATAAGTCATCACGTCGAGTGGGTTGGAAACAACGATAATGATGGGGTTTTTGGTGTATTTGAGGATGTTTTGGGTGACCGATACCACGATTTTGGCATTGGTGGAGATCAGGTCATCGCGGCTCATACCTGGTTTACGGGGAATGCCCGCGGTAATGATGACAATGTCGGAGTTGGCAGTCAGCGCGTAATCGTCACCGCCGGCGACCCGGGTGGAGTAACCGTCCACCGGCGCTTGCTGCCACATATCGAGGGCTTTGCCTTTGGCCATATTTCCCTGAATGTCAATCAATACGACTTCGTTCACAATGTCTTCGTGGGCGAGCACATTCGCGCAGGTAGCGCCTACGTTGCCGGCGCCAACGACAGTAATTTTACTCATTCGTTAAGGCTTTGAAATTTTTATAAATGGTTGTTTTTCGGCGGGCAAAAGTAGGGAAAAGTTTGTGGCGGGAGTTGGTATGAGACGCTTCAAAATTGCCAATTGAAATCAAAAAGGCAATTCGATCGTATCTACCCGTACCGAATAGCCCGAAAAATTGCCATAGCCGCCCGATACATTGTTGTAAATCGCATCCGGATCGCTCAATGGCAGATTGCTGCCCTGACGGTCTATCGAGAGGTGATATTTATAAAATTCCTCCGAAAGGGTGCGCCATTCTACGTAGAGCCGGCGGGGTTTTTCGTTTTCAGCCGGATTGTAGGCGATGACGGCATTGAGCAGCAGGGAATCGCGGTTGTCGCTCCAGAATTTTTCATTGATCAGTACGGCAGGTTCTGCAATATCGTGTAATAATGAGAGCGTGCGCCCGTCGGCGGTATAGTTGGTGGACAAACCCTCATAGACCGCGCCGTCGGTCAGTTCGATGTCGTGTTTGAGGTAAAAAGCAAAATAGCGTTTTTCTGCAGGAACGTTTTTCAGATGCAGGACAAGCGGGATGTTCATCAGCCTGCGTCCATCGCTTAAAGGGGATTCGGTGATGTCAGCGGGGTGAATATCAACAGGCTCGATAGGGGAAAAAACAGGTATTGAGCTCCCGGCATCGGCTGCCGGCAAGCCGTCGACTCGCACACTGATCGAATAAGGTACTCCTGTTTCTGCCAGATCGCGGCTTTCCCAATAAACATTGCCGTAGTCGTCGGTTGTCCGGAACAATTTATCGAGGAAAGTACCCTCCCTGGCAACCGTCACCTCCGCCTTTTCCGGAACGACCGGATCGCGGGTATCATAGACTGGTTGGCTCAGTACCACCCTTACTTTAAACACCTGGCCTGTGGTAAAATGGCAAATAGCCACAACCCTGCTTTCCTCCTCGGGCAAATCAATCATCACCTCGCGCGCGCACTGCGCGAAGAGCCACGAAACCGACATCAAAATGGATACGAAGCGAAGGTTCAAGGTGTACCGTTTTGCGGTTCAAAGGTGCGGTTTTTTTAAAAAAAAAGCGGGAATTATTTCAGGATTTCAGGTTTTAAGGTTGCATGTGGGTATCTCATAAGTCGGTGATTTGTTTATGTGGTGATTTGTTTATGTGGTTATTTGTTTATGTGAAAGCGGCGCTCATGATGTGGGTGTAACAAGATAACCAAATCCACAATTAAACAAATAAACAGACTTATGAGACAGCCTCCTGTAATCCTATCCCCCTTAAAATCTGGCTTCATATCTGAAGGATGGTAAGATTGGCAGCAGGGTATATTGGATCGCCCGGCCTTGCACACCGCTGCGGGCATCTACATACAAATAGAAGGGATTGTACCGGTTGTACACGTTGTACACTCCCAGTTGTATGCCGTTTCGCACACCGCCTGTAGTAAAATGTGCGTTCAGCGCGAGATCGAGGCGGTGATAGTCGGGCAGGCGATAACCGTTGACTTCCGTAAAAACGAAAACTTCCCGTTCTATTTCGTTGTCCGGCGACTGGTGGGTGTATTTTACCCCCGACAAGGTGATAGGGTTGCCGGATGCGTAGGCCCATACTATATCTGCGTCGAGCCAGGAATTGATTCGCTGGTGTAAAGTTATTTTCAGATCGTGCCGCCGGTCGTAGCGGAAAGGGAACGTTTTTCCGGAATTGATCTCGGGAAATTGCCGCGTGGTTTCCGAAAGCGTATAGGCAATGGAGCCTGTGGTGTTACCTGATGTTTTTTCAAGAGTCAATTCCACGCCGCGACTTTCACCAGTGCCTACCGCGATGCGGTCTTCCCACCCGCTTGCGTCTTCCGCGCCCCCGGTTACGAGGGCATCGTTGGAGGTCAGGAAAGTCAGTACCCGGTCGAGGCGTTTGTAATAGCCTTCTGCTTGCCATCCCCAGCCGTGCCGGCGCCAACCGATACCGGTAGAGAGTTGCCACACTTGTTCGGGCGGTACCTTTCGGGTGGAAGGCACCCACAATTCGAATGGCAGGCTAATATTGAATGATCCGATTTGATGCAGGTATTGCGTGGCGCGGTGGTAGCCAGCCCATTGACGCCAACCGCGCCGTCCGTTGCGTTGCACGCGAAAACGGGGAAGCAACGCTTCGTAATTGGTGTTTTTCACCGAGAACGCGGAAGCATTCAATCCCATTTCGATGCGCCAGTTTTTGACCGGTGTGATCTCTGCGTCCAGGTATATTTCCGCTTCGTCGGCGCCGAGTCGCTCGTTGTTGTCTAACAGGTTGGCAAGCGAATCAATAGCGATCGGTGATTGTCCCGGTTGCAGAAAGTTGACCGAAATGGCGCCCGGACGGAAATCGTGCAACGTGAAAGATCCGCCCCAGCGCAGTGTCAACTGTTCATCGGGATAATAAGTAAAATCGGCCTTCCCCGACCAGTCCCGGATAAAAGTTTGATACAACAAGCCGTAGTCCGCCAATATGTTTCGCTTTCCATTGGCAAACAGGAAAGTGGAATTGTAGCCCAGTTGGCTTTGATAAGTAAAACGGCTGTATCGAAGCGTGCTGTTGACAAACATATTTTTGCCCAGCACATGATTCCATCGCAAGGCGGCAATTTGGTTGCCCCAGTCGGTATCCAGCAAGTACCGGTCGGTTTGCAACCCGTCGGGGTCGTTGTAATACTGCTCAAACTGGTTCTGGAAAAGATCCCCGCCGTGGTAATAACTGAAATACAGCCGGTTGTGGTCGTTCAATACAAAATTCAGTTTTGTATTCAGATCATAAAAGCGATAGCCCGCATTGTCGCCCGAAAAAGTGATCAGGTTTCCCCGCTTGCTGAAAAAACGGATCCAGGGTTCAAGATATGTGATCCGGGCGGCCATCAGGAATGCGCTGCGGTCGGGCACGATCGGTCCTTCGGCGGTCAGAGATGAGGCGAACAAACCCGCCGAAGCGCCAACATGGTATTGCTGAAGGTCGCCGTCGCGGGTGCGCACATCCACCACCGAAGAAGCCCGGCCACCGTACCGCGCCGGGAAGTCGCCTTTCCACATCCGCGCATTGCTCACCGTGGAGGGATTAAAAATAGAAAACAGGCCCAGGGCATGGCCCGGGTTGTATACCGGCACGTCGTCGAGCAGGATGAGGTTTTGATCTGCATTGCCGCCGCGCACATGCATGCCTCCCACCCCGTCCACGCCGGTTTGGATACCGGGTTGAAGGGTTGCCATGCGCAGGAGGTCGGCTTCACCGCCGGGCATGGGAAGCGACCGCATCCCGTTCACGGGCAAATGGTATTGACTTTCCACATTATGCATGCCATCTTCAGCCATGGGCAGGGAAGATATCACCACTTCCGGCAGCGAAATATTTGGACGCAACCTGACGGTAGAGAACCGGTCGCCGGTAAGCAGCACGTGGAGCGTTTGATTGCGGTAACCAATGAGAGAAACTGTGATCTTTTGCTCGCCTTCTTCCATCTTCAGGCTGAAATAGCCGAACTCATTGCTGACAGCGCCCACCCCTTTTTCAGAAACGGCCCTGATGCTCGCTCCCATCAGCCTTTCGCCGGTCTCAGCATCCTGAATATAGCCGCTGAGGGTGTACCTGGGCGTTTTCCGAAAAAAAATTACCTGATTGTCCGCAACCTTGAACGAAACTTTGGCGCAGGCGCTTATTTTTTCAATTGCAGACAAAAAGGGCTCGCCCTGCATCCGGAAGTTCTGCCGCTCGCACGGGCTGAAAAAACGGTCGCTGAACACAATATTTATCCCGGTTTGGCGGCTGAGTTTTACCAAGGCTTCCGCTGGAGAACAAGCAATGCACTCAAAATCAATCGTTTGCGGAAATGTTTGCTGCGCAAAGGATGGATGGATCGTCCCAAAAAAGATGATAAAAAAAAACGCCTTAACTCGTGCAACCATGTTTTTCAGAAAAACAATGGCGCAAGTTAAGGCGCTCAGGCCGAAAAACAGATTCCGGCTTTATTGGCAAGTGCCGCCGGTCAGTTCGTACTGGCCCGGCGCCGGGTTAGAAACCCGGAATTGGTGGGTTAGGGCGAGGCTTTCCAGCACTTTTTCGATCGGCTGTGTGGTGTGCAGCGCGGTGTGCGGGCAAGATCGCATGGAGGCGTTCCGGAGTGTTATTTTAACTTTATAATGGGTTTCGAGATCGGCAATTACTTCTTCCATGGGAGTGCTTTCAAATTCGAGTCCCCCGGTTTGCCAGGCCAGTTCGTTGAGCGTCGCGCTTTTGTCTACGAGCAAGCGGGTGGATGCGCGGTCATAACTGGCTTTTTGGCGGCCTGTCAGGACAACACCGCCGGGTTGCATTTTCGGAGAAAAAAGCACTTTGCCGGAGCGTACGAACACATCTGTTTGCAACTCGCTGGACGACATGCGGACGCCGAACTCAGTGCCGAGTACCTTCACGACATCTCCGTTAGACATATCCACGAAAAAGGGATGAGCTGGGTCGTGTACGACTTCAAAATACGCTTCTCCTTTCAATTTTACGTGCCGTTCATCACCGGAAAAACGGGTGGGATATTCTATGTTTCCGTTTTTGCGCAACCATACCTGCGATCCGTCGGGCAGGCCAACGAGTTGTTTGTCCGCTCCCGCGGAAAAAACGGTGTTGGAAGGCGGAGTAGAAAATTCGCGGTAAGCCCACACGGCGGATAGCAACAAAGCAAGCGCAGCAGCGATACGCATCAGTCGCTGAGCGACCGGGATGGCTTTCATGCGGGGCCGCGCTCCGGAATTGATCCTGGTTTGCACTTGCCGGAAAGCTGCATCGAGGTCAGGTGAAAAGACTTTCCCATAATCGCCCGATTTTTCCCACACCTGGCGCAATTCAGCGGCGAGCAGTTCGTTTTCGGGCGATTGAGCCAGCCATTTGCGCAGCGCAGAAGATTCTCCCGCAGAGATGTCTCCGGAGAATTGTTTGCTGAGCAGGAGGATGTAGTCGTCGTTCGCTTGCATTGGTTCTCGTTTTTCGCGGTTGTTGGTTATAGTTGTTTTAAAGACAACGCGGCAGTGTGCACCCCCTACGCCCCCCACCAGTAATTTAGTGCCCAAATGACAGCCGGCGACAAATCCGAATGTCGCACGAGGGTTTCACGGAGGACTTTCATGGCTTTGGTGATCTGATTTTCAATGGTTTTGATGGAAATTCCGAGCTGTTCCGAGATTTCACGGTGACTCATTTGCTCGAAACGGCTGAGCGAAAAAACCAGCCGGCATTTTTCCGGTAAAGTTCGGATGGCAGCGTGCAAGGCATCTTCGAGTGTCTGCTGTTCTTCTTTGTTGCGGATGTCGCGGGAGGAAGTATCAGCCGAACTGATAAGGTGTTCGGATTCGTCCAGGACAAAACGCCTGCTGGTTTTCAAATGGTTGAGCGCGCGGTTGACGGCAGCACGGCGGAGATAGGCGCGCAGAGAGGTATGGATGTCGAGTTCAGAGCGCTTGCGCCAGAGTTCTACAAATACTTCCTGGGCAATGTCCTGGCATGTATCCTCATCGGGCACAATGCGGTAGATATCGCCCAACAAGTTGGTATAATAATGGTCGAAAATATGGCGCAGGGCGCTTTCATCCCCGGCCCGGAGCCCGGCCAGCCATTGTTGCTCTTTCGTGTCGTCGTGGGGATTCACAAAAAAATTATTATTCTGAATTGGTTAAAAAAAAGCTTTTTAAAAGAAATAAAGTTTTAAGTGCGTTGCAAAAATATTTTATTTGTTTTGAATTGATGGTCTTTTTCTCCAATTTGGCCATTTGGAACACGCCGGACAAAAAATATTTTTTTCCGAAAGGGTAGGGGGTTTCATCGCAACTGTTGTCCTATTGTCAGAAACGCGACCGAACTTAACACAACTGCTGAACATGGACACGAAAGTTACTTTACCTGTTTTGGAGAACAACCCGCTTTTTGCAGTACTGACCCCTGAAGAACGGATGATCCTGCAACGCGCTGCCACGATCGTACCTTATGGAAAACATCAGGTTCTTTACAAACCGGGGCAAGCCGCTAACAAAGTATATTTCCTTCTGAAAGGCGTGGTAAAAGTAGCGGTGCACGCGGAGAAAAAAGACATAATTAAATATGTAGTGCGGGCCGGCAATCTTTTCGGGGAATCCTGCCTCACGGGCGAAGCCCAACGGCGCGATTTTGCCTATGCCATGGACGACCAGGTAGAGGTGCTCGAATTTGACTCAAACACGCTCCTGGCTGTAATGAAAAACAATTTCGCTTTCGCTCAATCGCTGCTCCATTTCCTCGGCGAACGCCTTCGTTACACGGAAACACAATTGGAAAAAGTGGTTTTGAAAGATTCGAAGAGCCGCATCCTCGAATATTTACACCAGATGGGTGTGGAACAGGGAAGACAAGTCGGCTTCGAAACACTGGTGAAACACAATATGACCCACCAGGATATTGCCGACCTCACCGGCACGAGCCGCCAGATGGTGACCGCCGTACTCAACCAACTCAAACGCTCCAATGTGCTGTATTTCAACCGGAAAAAGATATTGTTCCGCGATTTGAATGCATTGCCCGCGGTAGTTTGAGAAAGTCATTAAAGTCATTTTTAAAAATTACTTTAATGCCCCCAATTACTTCAATGCCCCCCAATGACCCCAACTCTGGTTAACAGTTTTGCTTCATACGATAGAATGGGTTTTGTTCAAGCGGTGCGCAATGGCGCGCCGCTTTTTTTGTGCTGCTATTTCTAATGTGGCGGGGTTCGGTTGATTTTGGGCATAATGTAAAAAAAACGCAAAAACTTTCGGGGGAAATCGGAATTTTGCACTCTTTTCGATCAAGTCTCTTATTCTGCCAAATTTTTATTCCTATGACCTTTCGCTTTACACTCTTTTGCTGCCTGTTGTTCGGCGGGCAGTTGCTGGCCCAAACGGAACAACCCCTTCCGCGTTACATGACGGATGAAGAAAAAAAACTGTTGCGACTTTCTTCTGCAGTAAACGAAGCGCCACAAAGCGGAATTACCACGCCGCCTTCCGTCCCGGTGCGTACCATGGCCGAATGGGAAGAATTGCAGGCGGTGCTCGTTACCTGGAACGGACAGGCAGGATGGTTGAATATTCTGGTGGAAATTGTCAGGGCTGCGCGGGAAGAGTGCCGCGTGATAGTTAGTTGCGGCAACCAGGATACGGTTTTGGCCGCTCAAAATAAATTGATTGAAGAAGGCGTGAATATCTCTTCGAATGTAGAATTTGTAGTGGTGCCGAACAACTCGATCTGGGTCCGGGACTACGGCCCCAATTGTATCTATGCCAACGATATTGACTCTCTGTATTTCGTAGACTGGATTTATAACCGCCCCACACGCAAGAGAGACGATTCGCTGGCAACGACGATTGCGCCATATTTTAACGTCCCTCTGTATAGAACCCTGCTGTCCCCGACCGACCTGGTCAATACCGGCGGCAATTTTATGTCCGATGGCATGGGGACAGCCTTTGCCTCCAAATTGATAATTAACGAAAATAAATCGAACAATCCCTATAACGTAAGTCCTAAAACAGAGAGCCAGATTGACGATATCCTGAACGATTTCATGGGGATTCAGCGATATATCAAAATGGAAACGCTGCCCTACGACGGCATTCACCACATTGATATGCACATGAAATTGCTCGACGAAGAGACGCTTCTGGTAGGAAAGTACCCCGAAGGAATTTCGGACGGGCCACAAATCGAAGCCAATCTGACTTACGTACTGGATAATTTTAAGACTTCGTTCGGTACGCCTTTTAAAGTAGTCAGAATTCCCATGCCGGAATTTTATGAAGACGGCCAATATCCTCCCTATCCCGGCGAACCTGCCTTGTATCCAACTTATGCCAATGCCCTTTTTGTAAATAAAACCGTCATTTTGCCGGTTTACGACCACACAATGGACGGTGCTGCCGTGGATACTTTTCAAAAATATATGCCGGGGTACAAGGTTGTTCCGGTGGATTGCCGCTCCATAATTGGCTATGGCGGCGCCGTGCATTGTATTACCAAAGAAATCGGTGTTTCGGACCCGCTTCGCATCGTGCACCAGGAACTGCCTTCCTGTATGGACAATGCGGATTGGTCGTTGGGATATCCCGTTTGGGCGACGATCCAGCACCGGAGCGGCATCGCTTCGGCTACTATTCGTTACTCCACCGATCCGGATGGCCCCTGGCAAACGGCGGATCTGCCCTTTTATCCGCTCGATGATACGACCTGGACACACAAGGGTTATATCCCCTTACAACCCGACGGCAGCACGGTGTACTATTACATCGAAGGCGTGGCCAACAGCGGTAAAACGATCTCCCGTCCGCTCACCGCTCCGGAAGGCTGGTGGAGCTTTTGTACGAAAGAAACGGTCGGTACCGCTGAAATTTCCTCCGGCCGTTTGCTCGACATTTATCCGAATCCCGCTTCATCTGTTACGGTGATCCCGGTCAGCACTACGGCCAAAACATCCGGCAGCATCCGCATTTTTAATGCGCTGGGACAATTGGTTGGAACGGTATTCAGCGGTGAGTTGCCCGCAGGTCAATCCAACCATTTTGTTGATGCCAGCCGTTTCGCGCCGGGGACTTATTTTGTGGAGTTACAGACCGGCGGGCAAAACTCACTGAAGAAGTTGGTGGTGCGGTGAGATGGTTTGAAGGTTGAAGGGTTATAAGGTTTGATGGTTTGTGGCAACCTTGTAACCCCGTCACCCTGCAGCGGTGAAAAATATTATTTTACAACCTGCCTTACCTTTACATCCGAAACAAAATTTAAATTTGAACGTTTTACTGTCCTTTTCCTGAAAATTTTTGCAACCAAATTCCTTTACCTGCGTCTAAGTTGAAAAAAACTTGACATCGGCGGGTGGAAAATCATAACTTTGCAGCCGAAAAAATTTCAATATAGTATCTGCACATGAGGCAACTAAAAATTACGAAGTCCATTACCAACCGCGAAAGCCAATCGCTCGAAAAATATCTCCAGGAAATTGGTAAAGTGGACCTCCTTACCCCGGAAGAAGAAGTAGACCTTGCCAAACGCATCAAACAAGGTGACCAGATAGCCCTCGAAAAACTCACGAAAGCCAACCTTCGCTTTGTTGTCTCCGTCGCTAAACAATATCAGAATCAGGGACTTAGCCTTTCTGACCTCATCAACGAAGGCAACCTGGGGCTTATCAAAGCAGCACAGCGCTTTGACGAAACACGCGGTTTTAAATTCATCTCCTACGCCGTTTGGTGGATCCGCCAGAGCATCCTGCAGGCCCTGGCTGAACAAAGCCGTATCGTGCGACTGCCTCTGAACAAGGTGGGCTCGCTCAACAAGATCAACAAGGCTTTTTCCGAACTCGAACAAACATTCGAGCGCGAACCCAGCCCGGAAGAACTGGCCGAATTGTTGGAGATCACGACGGACGAAGTGGAAACGACGCTCGGCGTGGCAGCCCGTCACGTTTCCATGGACGCGCCGTTCGTGGAAGGTGAAGACAATTCGCTGCTCGACGTGCTGGAGAACAGCACCATGCCCGGCACCGATGCCCACCTCGAATACGCCGATTCGCTGCGCCGCGAGATCGAACGCTCGCTCGGAACGCTGACCGACCGCCAGTGCGACGTGATCAAGCTGTACTTCGGCATCGGTGTCGAACACCCCATGTCGCTGGAGGATATCGGCGATAAGTTCGGTCTTACCCGCGAACGCGTCCGCCAGATCAAGGACAAGGCCATCAACAAATTGCGGGCAACCAGCCGGAGCAAATTGCTGAAAACCTACTTGGGTGCATAAACACGAACGTATTCGCGCCCGGGACGAAGATATTTTAAAACAGGAGCCATCCCTGACCGGGGTGGCTCCTGTTTTTTTATTATCTACGACGGATTTTTTTTCTTCAACACTGTTCAATGCCCGCCTGTCCAGATCAGCCTTTGCGACAACAGGATTTTTCCTTCCCGGCTGATCCTGACAAAATACAGACCATTGGGAAGTTTGGGCTCGAGGGTGTTTGCCTGCCCATACACAACTGTGGAATAGACTTTTATCCCATTCGCGTTGTATAGTTCAACAATATTTTCCCGCTCACTGCCGAGGATGGTGATATACCCGTGGGCCGGATTGGGAAAAACCTGCACTTTTATTTCGGGTAGTTCCGGTGCGGAGCTGAGCAACCATTGGTCGTACAGTCTTTGCAGGGAATCAATCGGTTCCATACCGGCCGGAAGCGAGGGCACATTGAGGTCGAGGTAGAGGCTGTCGTCGGTGTCGCCGGGCTTAGCCACACGGAGAAATGCCGAAAGGGAAGAAGTGCCGTCGTCGGCACAACGCGTATCCGCCCCCACTACATTGGCTCCTTGCAGGGCGGCCATGAGCCGGTCGGCCAGGGTGCCGGAAGTCGCCAGAAAGCGCGCTTCCATACTGTCGAGTATCTCCGGCCCGAGCAATATGTTCCCCTGAATGGCGTAACCAGGCCCGGTTTTGTGGCCTTTCCAGTCGAAACACAAAGTACCTGTAAATGCCGCCGAGCGGGGATGTCCCTGCGGATCGAAATCCACGATGCCATACTGGCGTCTTTGCGCATTCAAGGTGCCTTCGGCATCATTTTGTTTGAGCCAGAGCAGGATGTCTTCCGGGCTCAATCCTTCTTCCATTTTAAGTCGCGCATTGGCCTGGTTGGCGGCAAGCCAGAACGACTGGGTGTGGATGGCGCCTTTGCCGGGCAGGATATCGCTGATGATAATGGCGCCATTGCTGCCCGGAAATGAAATGTTGTTCAAACAACTGGCACCGGCGCTGCCGATCTCGCCTGTGATCGAATCTACCGCGACGATCGAAAACGTATCTTGGGCAGATGCCGGGAAAAAGGGGTAAATCAGCGCAAGAATAACAGGAAAGTATTTCATGATCAGTTGCTTAACAAAACATGACTCATGTCCTATGACAGCTATATCGTTATTTTCAGATCACCACCAGCAGCGTTTTAATGGTCAGTTTCAATACTTCGCCCGCGATGTCCTCGAATTTTGCCTTTGAAATGGAAAGTTCGGAGAGCAATTCAATTTTCAACTGCGCCCATCTTCCCTTCATTAAAAACTCGAAGTCTTCTTGTTTGATCTTTTTGTCGGCGAGCATTTCCGCGTAGCGCTTGGCGTCTTTTTTAAGGTTTTTGTGGAGCTTGGCGGCGGCTTCTTCGTAGTGTTGGCGGCGGCGTTTGACAAAATTGCTGACCAAACCCACCACCTGGTCGTCTAAGCCGTCGAGTGTGTCCTGTATGATTTTTGCTTTATCAGGCATTGGTTGTAAAGTTGATGAGTGAAACTGAATGCTTATTTTCTTTTGGCCATTTCCGCTTTTTTGATGGCGTCGAGGCTTTTGCCCACCTGGCCAACAGCTTCTTTTACATAATCTTTGTCGAGAATGCCTTTTTCTTTCCAGCGGTTGAAAAACGGCGTAGCCAGTTCGTCGTTCAGGATTTTCCAGGATTGAGCGATCTCTTTATTGCGTTTTTGATCGGCGGCATGGGTAGCGGCGCCGCTCAGGTCTTCCAGTAATTTGGTCACGGCATCGGAGTGTTTGCCGAAAGGCTCCACGGCTTTGCCCATGAGTTGCGTCATTTGGCCCCCCAGGTTAGTTACATTGTCGAGACCTGCCTGGTCGAATCTGGGCGAGCAGGACTGCATCGTACTGGTCACGCTGAACAAAACGAGACCGAGGGAAAGCAGCAGTGCATTGGGCTTTAAGGAGCGAAGGAAAGTTCTCATAATCAGAGTTTTTGAATTGTGAATGTAGTTCTGAAATCGCAGGTGAAAGTAGAGTGTTTTACTCAAATGCCACCCGAAATTTTTTCTAATGCCGTTTCTATCAGGCGGCGCTCGGCTTTGTGCGGGTCGCGGCTGAAAGTGCCCGCAGGCCGGTTGGCCAGGATCGCGCTGAGCGAGACAGCCCTGTGTCCCAATAAGTTTGCCAAACCGTAAATGGCAGCGGTTTCCATTTCTAAGTTGACAATCTTTTTTCCCTGAAATTCGAAGGACTGCAACAAGTCCAGGTACTCAGGCAAGCGGACCGGCGCGCGCAAACGCCGTCCCTGGGGGCCGTAAAAGCCGGAATTGGTCGCCGTGAGCCCGTGATGGAAATTATCGGAGAAAAGGCGCAGCAATCCTACATCGCCTTCGGCATAATAAGGACTGACGGGGAAATCCCATTGTTCGGTCGTGTGCTCGCGCAATGCCGCCAGCATGGGGTGGTTTTGTTGCCCGACGGCGTGGTAAAATTGCAGTAAGCCGTCCATACCGATTCCGCCCGAAGAGGCGACGAATTCGTCCACATCTATTTCTTTTTGCAAACAGCCTGCTGTGCCGATCCGGATGATCGTCAGCGCAACAAGCTTCGTTTTGACCTGGCGTGTTTTAAGATCAATGTTGAACAAGGCGTCCAGTTCGTTCAGCACAATGTCCACGTTGTCCGTTCCAATTCCCGTAGAAATGACAGAAAGCCGTTGTTTGCCCAACCAGCCCGTGTGCGTCACGAATTCGCGTTTGCGCAAACGGTGTTCCACCCGGTCGAAATACCGGCTCACCTTCGCCACGCGATCCGGGTCGCCGACGGTGATGATAAGGGGCGCCACTTGTTCGGGGTGCAGGTTGAGATGGTAAATGCTGCCGTCGCGGTTGAGAATGAGTTCGGAGGATTTCATGCCCTAAATATACGCCGCAAAATAAAAACGGCTGGAGAGAAGCCCTCCAGCCATCATGCGGTTATTTTATTCTGATTATCAATTGCTGATGCGCGTGTGAAAAACGCCGTTCGAAAAAACGATGCTGTCGGGAGCATTCCAGGCGCCCGGTAAATCCTTGCGGCGCCAAAGGATCAGGCTGAAGTTGCCCTTTATTTCTGCTTTCTGCTCATTGTAGTCGGTTATTTCCAAGTAACTGGTCGAGTCGTTTTCGGCAATTTTGTAAAAATCGTAAACCTCGTCGTCGTAGCCGTTTGTGTAGAGAGCGCCAGATAAAGAATCGTCAGGTGGCTGATTGAAAGTATACGATAGAGGATGCTCACCTATTTTCAAAGGTATTTTGACGAAACTTAAGGTTTCGAGCCATATTCCGTCACTATCGTAGTTTCTTATTGCGATGTCAATTTTTTTCTCAGCGAAATTGTTAGAAATCGCTCGAATTTTTCCATTCCAATTACTGCCGTTTTTTAGAGCCGCTGTTTCGCCCCAGTACAGACTTTCCTCTTCTTTATCGCAAGAAAGGAATGCGAGAGTAACCATGAGAAAAGCGGTATAAATTTTTGTGTGTGACATGACTTTACCGGGGTTTAGTGAACGATGGTTACTTTTTTTACCTCGGTATTGTCTCCCGAGGTCACTCTAAGCAAGTAAGTGCCGGTTGGTAAACCGGATGTTTGTATAGGGACTTCAACACTCTCATTAGATTTTATTTTTTGAAAAGTGCTGTTGAAAACCTGACCGAACGAACTGAGTAATTCAATAGTTGCCAGACTGTTTTCTTTAGCATTTAGCAAGACAATTACCTCTCTGTCAGCAGGATTTGGCTGTACCTGGAATGAAAAAACGTCTTTCAACGTCTCATGCGTTTCAAGCGGCTTGGTATACAGACACTCCGGGGTATCTTCTATTATAAACACTGAGAAATAAGCGTATACTACCTGTTGATAGGCAGATGTAACTGTAACCCGAATGAATACCACGTCGCCCGGTTGTTTGGCAGAAAGATCGAGCGTTAGCACATCCGTAGTACTCAAAACCGGGCCGTAAGTGTAGCCATTGATGGCTACCTGCCATGCGTAAGAATAAGGACCGGGTCCGCCGCCGCTTGCTACCGCTACGAATCCAGCGGGATCTGAAGTTTTTGATATGCAGACCTGACTCTCACCAGAAATATAGGCATTCATATCTTCTGATATCCGGTAGCCCGATACCGTGCATGCCGTAGAACGAAGCCAGGCTGCATTGTCGCGAGTAGCGGTGCCTGTGTCGTGATCATGGTATTTTATGTTTGGATTTGAAAAATGAGGGATTCTGTCCTTGGCTTTGGGAATGCCTGCCTCCATAACAGTATATCTATCCCTGCCACCGCATCTGAACCAATGCGGCTGTTCGGTAACAGGCTCGCAGTTGCCATTGTTGTTGCCTACACTGTGCTTGCAACCAAACTGATGCCCTAATTCGTGCGTAAAGGTTTTCCATGGGCCGGCGGCGTCTATTTGCACGATGGAAAAAGCGCCGTTTTCTGTAGGTCCACAAGAGGGCGTGAGTCCCAAAGCGTTGTCATAATCTCCGGCAGTTAATAACACCACGCAGTCGGCGTTCAACGCATCACGTCTTGCATGGGCCAAAGAAGTAGGGCCAGTTAAGGCGTCAAGATCATCTCCTATATCGCCAGTCTCAGTAAATCCCGATAAAAGCTCGTGACCTGCCAGAAAAAACCTGAGTTGAGAAGGGTAAACGGCGCTATTTGATAAAATCTGGTTGGCTTGTGCGATAAAGTTGTTTACGCCAAGACTTATATCCTCCGCTTTTGCAAGGGCCGCGCTGGTGTAAAGTATTAAGACTTTCACATCGCAATTACTGCCCCGGCCTTGCGTTAGATGAGGCATGTCGAATTGGTTGTTGTATTCATCATCGCCCCCAGGCACCTGCATCCCGCAGATAGGCATCAATCCATCATCGTCGTATTCCACCAAAACGTACTTGCCATCGTCAATCGAGTGCAAAGAGTATGCGCCTGTTTCAGTTGTAAAGTGCCCCAACAGGTCTCCATTGTGAATTATAAAAGAGGCGTAGCCATAACCCCAATGGTCAGGTGAGACAAGAGATTCGCCAAACCAGGTCATGTTACCGTTGGGTTCGGCTTCCACAAATTTTGCTTTGTAAGAACGGACGGTGTCATTGCCGGGGACGCTGATTTCCAGGTAGCCATCATCGGCTTGTTGGGTGAAATTTACTCCTTCGACAATCCATAGAGCAGCGGTGTAGTCGCCAGATTCCAATTTCTCAAACGAAGCCAACTTGCTGCCAGTCAAATCTGTTTTCGTCAGGTTAGACACTTGGAAGAGGGTTGTTTGGGCTGTCAATGTGCTGAAAAATTGCAGCGATAGCAAAGTTGCTAACACGATGAGTTTAAAATTTCGGGGGGGGGGACAAAGTGTGTTTTTCATAAATTGGAAGGATTGAATTTGGTGAAAAATATTGAGTGAAGAATTTGTTTCGATGAGGGATTAAAAAATTTGACAAACCGAAAATACACCTCACTTTTTACCCTAAATATGATTTTTTGAATTTTAACATTTGGCTTTGCACAAGTTATTGCCGATCAAGGGATTAATTCGTCTCAGTCAAAATTTTCTTTACTGATTTTTACTTTTTCAAATAAAAAAGGAAAATGATCTTTGCGCTATCAATGTAACCATGTTGAAAAAAGAACAGATCGCCGACCGCTTCCGCACCCTCCAGGACGACATCTGCCGCCGACTTGAAATAGCCGACGGCAGTGGCAAATTCCTGGAAGACAACTGGATACGTCCGGAGGGTGGGGGAGGGCGCAGCCGTGTCATCGAGGGGGCGGTCATCGAAAAAGGCGGCGTTATGTTCAGCGCCGTGCACGGTCCCCTGCCGGAACCGGTGGCTAAAAACATGCAATTGCCGCCCACCGATTTTTTCGCCACCGGCGTGAGCATCGTCCTGCATCCGCACAGCCCGATGGCGCCCATCATCCACATGAACGTGCGTTATTTCGAGACTGGCACAGGGCGCTGGTGGTTCGGCGGCGGCATTGACCTGACGCCGCACTACGTCGTGCCGGACGATGCGCGGTTTTTTCACGAACAGTTGAAAAATACCTGCGACCGTTTTCACCCGGATTTTTACTCCGATTTTAAAAGGCAGGCCGACGACTATTTCTTTCTGCGGCACCGGCAGGAGACGCGCGGCATCGGCGGTATTTTTTACGACTACCTCGACGAAAAATGCGGCCTTTCGCAGGAAAAACTCTTCGAATTCGCCATTGCGGTGGGAGAAACGTTCGCGCCGACGTATGCCGAATTGTTGCTCCGCGCGCAACGCCGTCCCTGGGGCGAACGCGAAAAACGCTGGCAAATGCTCCGGCGGGGCCGCTACGTAGAGTTCAATCTCGTATGGGACAGGGGCACCAAATTCGGCCTCGAAACCAATGGCCGCGTCGAGTCCATCCTGATGAGCATGCCGCCGACAGCGCAATGGGTCTACAACTTTCAGCCTGAAGCGGGCAGCCCGGAAGCGGAAACGCAGGCGTGGTTGCGAAAGGGAGTGGACTGGTTGGCGCCGGAGCGTTAGAATATTTGGGATTTTGCATTTATCTTGTAGATTTGCCCACCTTATTTTTAAATCATCCGCAAATGAGACAATTCTACCCGCTGTTGCTGTCAGTCCTGACCTTTCCCTTCGGCATTTTTGCTCAAAAAAATACGGTGGCGCTCGATCTGCGCTATTTACCGGTGTGCGGCGAGATCGTGGCCGGCGGAGCCGTCAATTATTACCGCTCCACCACCGAACGGCATGCCCTCGGCTTGAAAACCAACTGGAATACCGATGCGTTGGGAGTGGAGGATCGGGAGGATATTCGTACCCACGTCGTTAATTTGGATATCGTCAACCGCTGGCAATTGTCGAAGAAGTCCAAAGTGCGTTGTTTTGTGGAAGCAGGTATCTCCGGCCTTGGCATCATTGAACGGACTCCACCTCAGACTGGTGGAGGGTTCTGTGGCACCGGCATGACAGCAGAAGATTTAATAAGACAGGAGGAATACTTTTCCCGTTGGCACACCGATGCGGAATTTCTGCTCGGTTTCGCCACTGCGACGAATATCGAATGGATGCTCACCAAACGCCTGGGTTTGGGCGCGGTTTTAATGGCGAACCTTTACCTTTCGGTCGAAGATGAAAGTTTTTACCCGTACATCAATCCGGGAGTCAGAACTTCGTTTTCTTTTTGAGAAAGCATGACCATATTTGCTTCGCATGAAGAAAAAAAACGATAACACACTCCAGGAAGCGATGTCAGAAATGCTTCGCGAATATCGTCTGAAACCGCAGTACGACGAAACGCGGGTAAAATCGCTGTGGGAAAAGATCATGGGCAAGACGATAGCGACTTATACTTCGAACATCGCCGTGCGAAAAAATGTGCTGTATCTCACTATCCTTTCCGCGCCGTTGAAGCACGAACTTTCCTTTGCAAAAGATAAAATAAAAACGCGCCTCAACGAGGAAATGGGCGAAGAGTACATCAAAGACGTGGTGATCCGCTGATGCTCAACAGTCGAGTATTTTCAGAAAAAACGCCTTTTCCGGGAGCGCCTCTTCCTGCTCGACGGCTTGTCGCAATGCCTCTGCCGCCGCTTTGTCGAGGGTATTGAGGCGCATGATCTTTTCCATAAAACGAATGATATTCAGATAGTTGGTGCGGTGGTACCCGATCACGCGCTTGCGATGGATGTAATTGCGCATGGCATCGAGGTGCGATTGAAGCAGGTCGTATTCGCCGAGGTCGTAATACGTCTTGAGCAGCAGGGTTTTGGCGGCGAGATTGAGCAGGGGGTCGCGGTAATTGGCTTTTTGCAGCAATTCGAGCACATAGCCGTAGTGACCGCTTTCGTATTCTAAGCGTGCCAGGTTGTAACTGAAGGCGCTCTCGCGGTAGGATTTTTCCAGCCGGTTTTTGTATTCGCCGATGAAAAAGCGCACCCACTCCAGTTCGCCAAGCCGCAGGCCGATGGCGACGATGTTGTGATAAGTAAAGCGCGTCAGCATTCCATCCTCGAACAGGTACTCCTTATTCAAACCTTCCCGGTACAGGTCGAACGCCTCGCGGAAGTACCGGTCGCCGCCGGCATTTAGCCGCCGGATGCAATAGTTGATGGCGAGGATGAACAACCCGTGCATCTCTTCTTCTGAAAAACGTCCCGACTGGTCGAGCAATAAAGATTTAAAACCCTGAAAATGTGCTTCTTCCGATGGAAACCGAAGCATGCGGTAACAATGAAGGTATACGGAAATGACCGGCATCGCGGCAAATTCGGGGCGTTCGGCAAAGGCAATAAGTTCTTCCTCCCGGCCAGCGTCCATATCTGATTGATAAACTGTCTGATGCGCTGCAAGCAAACAAACCAACCGGAGTTTTTGAGCCAGATTAATGATGTCGGCATTGCGCGAAAGCTCGCGCAAACCCGACACATTGGTCGGATTTTGCACATAGTTCAATTGGTGTGCCTCCCACTGAATTTTATATTGAAAATCGTAGTAAGACGTATTCCGCAGCGGCTGCGCTTCGAGGGCCTTTTCCAGGTTTTTTTTCGTCCGCTCGAAAGCATCGGACATCCGGCGCTTTCGGTAGGCCACCGCTAAATGCAGTTGGGTGCTCAGTTTGTCAGCTGTCATTTCCTTCACCGCCAGATATTGTTCCAGCAAGCCGTGCAAATAACTCATCAGGAGGCGGAGTTTCTGGTCGTCGAGCGGGACGGTCAACGCCGACATCTTCCGCATTAAAGATTCTTTTTCCGGTTCCTTATCTCCCGCTATTTGCTCGAACAACCCGATCAAATCCTGCCGCTGGTTGAAAAAAGGCGAGTTAAGGAATTTGCGTACGTCCCGCAATTCGACCGGCGAAAACGAGCGAACGAGCCGGACAAGGGTGCTTTTTTCCATGGCGATTTAAAAAATAATACCGGCAAAATTGTGAAAATTCTTTTCTATATTCAATTACGATAAAATTATAAAATTGAAAACCAATAATTTAAAACAAAAAAACTTCAAAAAATACTCTACAAAATCTGAATTTTGATTTTGGAGACCTACAATCGTGGGCAGACTTTTGTACTGTCAAAAAGTAGTTGGCTGCCAACGTATCATAATCCATCCTCCCGGCTGTGCCAATGGAACAAAATTTTCACTTTAAAAAACGCTAATCCTATGACGAGTTCTATTCTCTCCTGCTTGAAACCAAAAGGACTTTTCCCGCCAGCGCTTTTGTTGTTGCTGTTCCTGATGCAAAACGATCTTCGTGCGCAAAACTGCAACCCCGATGTAACCGCCCCGATAGCCGTTTGCAATGCCGAGGTGTTTGTATCGCTCGATCAAAATGGACAGGCCGAAGTGAACGTATCGGTGTTTGATGCCGGCTCCGTAGACGCTTGTTGCTTAGAAGGAGTGAAGGCGCGGCGCTTCGCGGACGGTCCGTGCGACGCCGACAATTTGCCGGACAATTTTGATTCGACAGTCGTTTTTTGTTGTGCCGATATCGGGACGGATGTCGTCATTGTTGTCAGGGCAACCGACTGCTCCGGGAATTTCAGCGATTGCTGGTTGCAGGTTATAGTGGAAGACAAGATCAAACCGGCCCCTGAATGTCCGCCCAATGTGACGGTTTCCTGCGAAAATTTCGATCCATCCCTGGTATCCTATGGCGTTGCCACTGCTCCGGACAATTGCTGTCTCGACACCATCACAAAGTCAGTGAATTACAGCCAGTTCGATACAGTATGCACTAAGGGAACCATCACCCGGATTTTTGTGGCTTCCGACTGCAGCGGCAACTCGGCCCAATGCACCCAACGCATCGAGGTCAATTACGAACAGGATTATTTCATCCGTTTTCCCGACGATCTGATCGTCACCGACGGCTCGACGGACTACGGCGAACCGGAATTTTTCGGTATTGATTGTGAACAAATGGGCGTCGCTTTTTCGGATCACGTATTTACGAATGTCCCCGACGCCGATCTGAAAATCGAACGCACCTGGTCAATCATTAGCTGGTGCGGATTCGATCCGTTCGGGCAATTTATCAACGTGCCCAACCCCCAACCAGAAGCCGCACCCAACGACCCGGCAAACCTGCCAGGTCCTGTCGTGTCTTCCGCCGGGACGCCGGCACCCTGGGCGCCCACAGTGGCGAGCATTCTGCCGGGTCAGCCAGCTACGGACTACTCGACATTTTATGCCCCCAACGCCAATGGTTATGAGTATAAACAGATCATCAAAATTATGCTGCCGGATCCTGCCACTGTATCGGGCAAAGTATTTCAGGATACGCTCGACAACTGCCTTTACAATACAGGCGAGCCGGCCCTGGCGAATTGGCCTGTCAAAATCACCGGTTTGGTAACGGGTTTGGAATATGAGACGCTCACCAACAGCCTTGGCGAATACTCCAAAGAGTTTGACGCGGCAGATACGCTGGTGGAGGTCACCCTCGCTGTGCCCTTCAATTTCGGTCAAAATTGCCCGTCTGTACATACCCTGAACGTCGCCTCCGGTCAAACGACCGGGCAGGACATTGCCGTAAAACTGGCGTCCGACTGTCCCTTGCTGTCGGTGGATATTTCCGCGCCATTCCTGCGCCGTTGTTTTGCCAATACCTACACGGTGCAAGCCTGCAACCTCAGCAATGCCTCCGTCGCGGGCGTTTACACCGAGGTCGCGCTGGATTCATATCTCGAGTTCAATAACAGTTCTATTCCCGGTAATGCGCTTGGCAACAATACCTGGTCGTTCGATCTCGGTGACCTGGAAGCCGGCGAATGCACCTCGTTCCAGATTTTCTTCGACGTGGATTGTGCCGCGCCAATTGGCTACACACACTGTACAGAAGCGCACATTTTCCCCGATACGGTTTGTAATGTGCCGGCCAACTGGAGCGGTGCAGACCTAAAGGTGACCGGCTTCTGCGACGCCGACAGCGTCCGCCTTACAATTGCCAACATCGGATCAGGCGACATGGCTGAGGCGCAGGATTTTGTCGTCGTCGAGGACGTGGTCATGTATACCACCTCGCCTTTTCAACTCAACAGCGGCGAAAGCGTGGAACTCGCGATGGCAGCCAACGGCGCTACCTGGCGACTGGAAACGGAAGAAGTGCCCTATCATCCCTGGGGTGGGGTAGAGGCCAAAGCGGTGGAAGGTTGCGGCGGGTTGAATCAAACAGGGTTGGTGACCTTGTTTTCCTTCAATACGCCCGATCCGTTTGAAGCCATTGATTGTCAGGAAAATGTGGGCTCTTTTGATCCGAACGACAAACGGGCTTACCCGAAAGGTTACGGCGCGGAACACTTTGTCGAGGCGAATACCGATCTCGAATACCACATTCGTTTTCAAAATACCGGTACCGATACGGCCTTTACGGTGGTTGTACTGGATACTCTCTCGCAACATCTGGATGCAACCACTGTGCGCCCCGGAGCGTCCAGCCATGAATACAACTTCGCGGTGCTCGAAGGAAACGTGCTGCGCTTCCGTTTCGACCATATTTTACTGCCCGACAGCAACGTGAACGAAAAGGCCTCACACGGTTTTGTCAAATTCCGCGTCGCGCAAAACAGCGATAACCCGGACGGGACACGCATCGAAAACCGCGCTGCCATTTACTTCGACTTCAACGATCCGGTGCTGACCAACACGACTTTCCACACCATTGGCGACCATTTTATCGTCGTGAAAACCGATGAGCCGGGGAATGAAGCATTGCGGGTTTATCCTAATCCTACTGCAGGAACAGTATTTTTTGAAATTCCGGAAGCCGCACCGAACAACCGCTTCCAATTGACAGATAATCATGGAAAAACAGTGATGGTAACAGATTTTTCGGGAAAGACGTTCCGTTTTGAAAAAGGACAACTGCCGCCGGGAGTGTATTTCTTCCGGATCACGTCCGGCAGCGGCGGGAATTTTTCGGGAAAAGTAATTTTGAAGCAATAACTGGAATTGCCCCCTTTAACCTTTGCAGATAAACGTTTGAATTACTACTACAATGGCCGGCAGTCCGATGGATTGCCGGCTTTTTTAGTCCGCTGAAGCGAGTTCGTTTTGAATACAAACTACGCAACTTCGGCGGATAAACCCGACACCAGCAGCGACACCTCGTTGTTCAGCATTTCGACAAAGCCACCTTCGACTTTGAAGATCATTTTTTCGCCGTTGGCTTTCAGCACGCGCACTTCGCCTTTAGCCAGCGAAGAGACGATGGGCGCGTGGTTTTCCAGCATCTCGAATTGCCCGGCGCTGCCAGGCACTTTCACCGACTTCACCGCGCCGGAGAATATTTCCTTTTCAGGACTTAAAATTACCAGGTTCATATTTACGGTAGATGGTAGACGGTTGACGGTTGACGGTAGACGGTAGACGGTAGACGGTAGACGGTTGACGGTTGACGGTAGACGGTTGACGGTAGACGGCAAGATACCAATTTGAATATTTGTCAATGCGTCATTCCATTTGCCTGAATTAATAAATCACAAGGTTCAATTTCCCTTCTCAAAAATCTCCTTTTCCGAACCATTGTTAGCTGAGATGTCAAAAGGGAGATTTTTGAGAAGGGAAATTGAACGTTTACTTCGCAGCTTCCTCCAGCATTTTCTTGCCCTTGGCGATGGCATCGTCAATGGTGCCCACGAGGTTGAAGGCCGCTTCGGGATATTCGTCGAGTTCGCCGTCCATGATCATGTTGAAGCCGCGGATGGTTTCGTCAATCGGAACCAGCACACCTTTCAGGCCGGTGAATTGCTCGGCCACGTGGAAGGGCTGCGACAGGAAGCGTTGCACGCGGCGGGCGCGGCTCACAACGAGTTTGTCTTCGTCGGAGAGTTCTTCCATGCCGAGGATAGCGATGATGTCCTGCAATTCGTTGTAGCGCTGGAGAATTTGCTTCACGCGCTGGGCGCAGCGGTAGTGCTCGTCGCCGATGATCTTCGGGTCGAGGATACGCGATGTCGAGTCGAGCGGGTCCACAGCGGGATAGATGCCGAGCGATGCGATCTTACGACTCAATACCGTCGTAGCGTCGAGGTGGGCGAAGGTGGTTGCAGGAGCCGGGTCGGTAAGGTCGTCTGCCGGTACGTAAACGGCTTGCACCGAAGTAATGGAGCCACGCTTGGTGGAGGTGATGCGCTCCTGCATGATACCCATTTCGGTCGCCAGCGTCGGCTGGTAACCCACGGCGGAAGGCATACGACCCAGAAGAGCGGACACCTCGGAACCGGCCTGCGTGAAGCGGAAAATATTGTCTACGAAGAACAGGATGTCGCGGCCGCCTGCGGGGTCTTTGAGGTCGCCGTCGCGGAAGTATTCCGCCATTGTCAGGCCGGAGAGTGCCACACGGGCGCGGGCGCCAGGCGGCTCGTTCATCTGGCCGAACACCAGCGTCGCCTGCGATTTGGCGAGTTCTTTTTTGTCCACTTTGCTCAGGTCCCAGCCGCCTTCTTCCATCGAGTGTTTGAAAGCGTCGCCGTAGCGGATTACATTCGATTCGATCATCTCCCGCAACAGGTCGTTGCCTTCGCGGGTGCGTTCGCCCACACCGGCAAACACCGACATACCTTCGTACGCTTTGGCGATATTGTTGATCAATTCCATGATCAATACCGTTTTGCCCACGCCGGCGCCGCCGAACAGACCGATCTTGCCGCCTTTCGCATACGGCTCGATGAGGTCAATAACTTTGATACCGGTGTACAGGATCTCGCGCTCGGTCGAGAGTTCTTCGTAGGTCGGGGGTCTGCGGTGGATGATATAAGCGTTTTTATCTTTTTCCACTTTGCCGATACCATCAATGGCTTCGCCGACGACGTTAAAAAGGCGACCGCGCACTTCTTCTCCCACGGGCATGGAAATGGGAGCGCCGGTGTCCACACATTCGATGCCGCGCATAAGGCCGTCGGTGGAGTCCATGGCGATGGTGCGCACGCCGTCTTCGCCGAGGTGGCGTTGCACTTCGAGGATGAGTTTGGTGCCGTCGGGGCGGGTGATCTCGAGCGCGTTGAGAATTTCCGGCAGTTTGCTGTCGGGGCCGCTGAAGTCAACGTCTACGACAGCGCCGATGATTTGTTTGATACGACCGATATTAGCCATAAAACGAAATGATGTTTGGTTGGAGGCGCTTGTTTTCCGCAGTTGGCCGAATTTTTCGGAACTTTCGAACGCCATGTCTTTAAAAAGCCGCGCAAAAGTACGCACCTCCAGCATAAAACAATCAGAATTTTTAACTTTTTATCTTCCGAAATAAAATTTTGATAAAAAGTTGGCCGGATACGTCAAAGTGATAAAATCATTTCGTTTGTTTGGGGCGATTTCCGATTTCATTGGGAGAAAACTCCGGAATCCCTAATGTCGGGTGTGAGCAAAAGTTGCAAACGATTTCCTATTTTAACATTTGACCTATACGACGACCCGATGGAAAGCGCGACTTTTGCACCTGCTTTTCTGAAAAGCCTGCGACTACGGGGCAAAACGCATCTTACAACCCACCCAACAGAATAAAAATCGAGCCTCTGCGTTTTTCGCCTCGTCGTTATTGAATAGTATTTGCAGTTTTCGTTTATTTCTAAACACAAGTTGACGTACAACAATGCAGTTGAGAAACCCTGTTTTCTGCTGGTTAACCCTGTTTTTGACCCTTTTTGCCGCTCCCCTTTTCTCCCAAAATGAAGGCGTCCTGCAAGATGCGGACTTACCCGAACCGGATACCACCGGTACACTCGTTGCCAAGGGCGGTTTGCCGATGCCCACCGATGCAGAATTGAAAGAGCGCCTTTCCTATCTTTCCAGTTGCGTGGAGTTGAAAACCCATCCGGTAGTAAAAGGTTATATCCGGACCTATGTCCAGTTGAAAACCGATAAATCACGTACCATGCTGGGCAAACGCCTCACGTATTTCCCGCTTTTCGAGCAAAAATTGAAAGAATACGGCCTGCCTACGGATTTGAAATACCTTTCCGTCGTGGAATCGGCGCTGAACCCCAAAGCTGTTTCACGCGTGGGCGCCACGGGCCTCTGGCAGTTTATGCCGGCTACCGGCGCCGAATATGGTCTGCGCACGACCAGCGTTGTGGAAGACCGCAGCGACCCGGTTAAGAGTACCGATGCCGCCGCGCGCCACCTCAAAGACCTCTTCAACATGTACAATGACTGGGCGCTGGCCCTCGCCGCCTATAACAGCGGCGCCGGTCGCGTCAATGCCGCCATTAAACGCGCGCACAGTCGTGATTTCTGGTCCATACAGCGTTATCTCCCGAAGGAAACCCGCAACTACGTGCCGGCATTTATCGCTGCCACTTACATCTGCAACTACTACACTTCGCACGGTCTGATTCCTTACGACCCGGACTTCGACGAGCAACTGACCAGTTATATCAAGGTATTCGAAGGCATGTCGTTCCGCGATATTGCGGATGCGACGGGTATTGACTATCAGGTGGTAAAAACACTGAATCCCGGTTTTCGGCGCGATTATGTGCCGCCGACCGCTTCCGGCCACTTTGTCATTCTGCCCGAACGGGTCATGCCGGCTTTTCTCCGTTACCTGAATTCACTCGGCAGCCGTACGTATACGCTGGAGAACAACAACGACTTTGTCAACCCCGATCTCGGCGACGGCCGTTACTGGCACAGTCTGGTCAACGTGCAGCAACCCGAGCACATTGAAACCGTAGCCCAAAAAGTGGGGTGCAACGCCGACCACCTGAAAGCCTGGAACAAACTTGCTACCAACTACGTCAATTCAGGCCAGAATTTGAAGATCATGCACCCCGTATACGTGCAAAAACACTCTCCCCTTCGGATCGAAGCGCCGGCGCAGAACACTTCGTCCAGGCCGAAGAAGAACGAAACGCAACCCGCAGCCGTACCCGTAAAAAATTCTTCCGGACAATCGGCTGCTCCGCCATTAATAATCAAACCACAGGATTCACCGCGCAAAGGGGAATTTCAGTACCATACCGTTCAACGCAACGAATCGCTCGGGGATATTGCGCGTCAATACGCCACCAGTGCCGAAAGTATCCTTAAATTGAATGGAGTGGACAACCTGAAAGTCGGCATGCGCCTGAAGATCAGGGAGTATTAAGGACGGTGGACGGTAGACGGTAGACGGTAGACGGTGGACGGTGGACGGTGGACGGTAGACGGTACAAGCCCAGGCGAAAGTGAGAAGCCGGAGGGGCCAACCGTTGAAAAATAAGGTTTGAGGCAATGACGCCCCGAACCTTATTTTTTTGTCCGGGCAATCAAAACACGTTGCAACAAAATATGAATTTCCTGAATAATAATCGGACTTTTGCACCTCATTGATCAAAAAGGGAAATCCATTATGACAACACGCGCACTTCTGATCGAAGACGAACCGGAAGGGTTGGAAAACCTCCAAAACCAACTCGCCAAATATTGCCCTGACGTGGAAGTCGTTGCCACCGGCGGCTCCAATGCCGATCTGCTGCGGCTGGCCTCCGAAGAGAACGAAGGTAAATACGACGTGGCGTTTCTCGACATCAACCTGCCCGACGGCCTCGTTTTCCAGGCTTTGCAACAGTTCGACGAAATCCCTTTCGACATCATTTTTGTCACAGCCTTCGATAAATACGCGCTCCGGGCGTTCGAGTTCTCCGCCATCCATTATGTGGTCAAACCCATCGAAGGCGAAGAACTGATCAAAGCTGTGAGCCGCATCCGTCGCCGCAACGCCGCCACCAAACAACGCGTGGATGTGTTGCAACAGAATTACAACCCCAACGCCCCGAATGCTTTCGAAAAAATCGGCATCTCCGGTCTCGATGGCATTCACTTCGTCCGCCTGCGCGACATCATCCGCCTCGAAGCGGAAGACAACTATACCCACTTCTTGCTCAAAAACGGCGAACGCATCACTGCGAGTCGCACGATCAAAGCATTCGAGGACACCCTGGCTTCGCTCGGCTTCGTACGCGTGCACAAAAAGCACATCGTCAACATGAACTTTATGAAAACCTACATTAAAGGCGAAGGCGGCTACCTCGTGCTCGAAACCGGCGAAACAGTGGAAGTGTCGCGTCGTAAAAAATCATCGCTGATTGATACCGTACGCCGAACGCAGGGGGAAATTTAATTATTGTTATTCCCTCGAGCAAAAGAAACGCTTTTTAACGGTAGGTGATCTCATCTGTTTTTGAACTTTTAAACACAACGTTCATTTGCAGGAGGGGAGGCAATGGTTGAATTTTTGCAAAAATTCAACCATTGCCTCCCCTCCTGCAAATGAACGTTTACCTTCAAATGGGCTTTTTCGACAAATTCTTCAACCGCGAAAAAAAAGAAGACCTCGACAAGGGGCTTGAAAAAACGAAGGAAGGCTTCTTCGACAAACTCTCCCGCGCCGTAGCGGGCAAAAGTGAAGTGGACATCGAAGTGTTGGACGAACTGGAAAACGTGCTGATCTCCAGCGACGTCGGCTTAGATACCGCCATCAAGATCATCGAGCGCATCGAACAGCGGGTGGCGCGCGACAAATACCTGAACACGGCGGAACTCAACGAGATACTGCGCGACGAGATCGTACAATTGCTTTCGGAAAACAACACGGAAGATACCGAAGACTTCGATATTCCCACCGGCAAAAAACCATACGTCCTGCTCGTCATCGGCGTCAACGGCGTGGGCAAAACGACCACGATCGGTAAACTGGCGTACCAATTCAAACAACAGGGCTACAAAGTGGTGCTCGGCGCTGCCGACACTTTCCGCGCCGCGGCGGTGGATCAACTCAAGATCTGGGCCGACCGCGTGGGCTGCGATTTTTATTCCAAAGGCATGAACGCCGACCCCGCCGCAGTAGCCTACGAAACCACGAATTACGCTGTGGAAAATGGCTGCGATGTGGCCATTATTGATACGGCGGGACGCCTGCACAACAAAACCCACCTCATGCAGGAATTGGGCAAAATACACCGCTCCATCGAGAAAAAACTGCCCGGCGCGCCGCACGACGTGTTGCTCGTGCTCGATGCTTCCACCGGCCAGAACGCACAGGAACAAGCCAAACAATTCACCGAAGTGGCGCCCATCACCTGCCTGGCCCTCACCAAGCTCGACGGCACAGCCAAAGGCGGCGTGGCCATCAGCATCAGCGACCAGTTCAAAATTCCCATCAAATACATCGGGGTGGGGGAGAGCATTGATAAATTGCAGATCTTCAATAAAAGAGCATTTGTGGAGTCGCTTTTTCAGCGATAAAGATTTATCGCGACCTCCAGACCTGGTACAAAGCCCGTCTCTCGCATCAAGGAAGACAACCTGAACAAATAAAATCACTGCCTCGCCCCACCGCACGGCGCCGCATCATCTGCTTTCCCGTTGCAGTCATTATCCACCCCATCGCAGCGTTCCTCTGCGCCGGGATACATAGCGGGGTTGTTGTCGTCGCAATCTTCGTTGCTCAGGTAGCCGTCCCCATCGCTGTCTTTGTAAAAGTAACTTTTGGCCAAATGGAAAGCCTCCGCGCCTACCCTGGCGCCAATCATCCGGCCAGGTATATCGTCGAAAGGAGCATTCGAGCCGCCCCAGACGCGGGAAAGGCTCGCCTGGTCGGCGGCATCGCGGTAAGTGGCCCATTGCAAAGTAACATCCATGCCGGGGCCTTTTTCGAAGCGCAGTAAACGGCTGTTGGCTTTTACCGTAAACTCACCCAGCCCGCCGGGGAAATACGCATCTCCGGTTAGCAAAGTCAGCGCCTCCGCTGCCGAATGGGAAAAAGCGGCGTGTCCGGAAACGAAGCCGGGATACGGCGGGGTGATGAAAGATTTAGGCTGGTAAGGGTACCAGTTTTCAGCCAATGTCCAGCCCACGCCCGCTATATCGGCCGTCGAATCCTTCACTGCGAAAGGGCCTTTCCAGGCGTACAACCTGATCTTGCCGAGGTGTTCGTTTTTAGCGCCGGCTAAAGGGTCGCCCTTTTTCACCAATTCAATGCGGCCAGGGAGGAGCGGAATGCCCGCCGGGTGGTACGACGGCTGTTTGGGGTCGGTGCTTTGGCCGAGGGTGGCCATGTATCGCAGAGCCGTGATGGGGCGCACCCCGTCGTACAAACCTTTGATCCCCCACGCTGCAATAGCCGCATCGTGCAGGGCGCCACCGAGCAGGAAATACGCTTTGACATCCCACTCCAGGTCGCTCATAACACGGCCTTTGCCGTTGAATTTTTTAACCAGACCGGGTTGGTCGCTGACGTAGTTCAACAGGGTCAACCAATGCCCGGGCGGTGTTTCTTTGGCCGGGCCTTCGGCCCAATATTGCACCACCACGCGGATAAAATCGCCGCGCGGCACCGTTTGTGGTGCGTATGGCTGGCTGGTACGCGGATTGATCTCGTGTCCGGCACCGGGGTCACGACCGGTTTTAAGGTCGTAAAAATCACGTAGTTCCGCCAGGTTGCGGGGATAGCGTTGCACATTACCCATACTTCGTGGGGATACTTCCCACAGTGTGCCGTCGTTGGGGTCAAGAAAGGCCGACCAGGCGGCTACTAAGGCAAAATTCCACATATAGTCCTGCGAAGTGCCACCGCCTTTGGCCGTATCGAGGCGCGGGAAATAATCGTTGCCAGGGTCGTAATAGAGCCGGTATTCGCGCCCTTCGAGGCGATAGACTTTCAGATCGTGCATCTTCAGGGCAAATGGTTTCACCTGCCCCCACGTAGGGACTTGCAAGGTTTGGATATTTGTGATCTTGCGACCGCGTCCGTCAACGGAGCCAATCAGGGTTGAAAGCGGTCGCCCTCCGCATTTGCAATCTGTCATGGGATACCCGTCGAGGTCAATTGGATAATTCAATTGAAGGGGCTGCCAGTGGTTGGGGTCCTGTAATTTTCCCGGACCAGGTGCGATCACCTCTAAGGGCGGGTTCATGGGTGGGTAGTCTTGACCCAAATAGTTGTTCGCTTCGTTTGCCCCATCCAACTGCCCCATTTTCAGGATACAATGCGCAATATAGTTGCCGAGAGCAGCCGGCGAGCCGGAGGAATAGTCATAGGAATGGTTGCGGAAATCATACCCGTGTTTTTGCATGAGTTCCCGAAACCGGTACACGGCACCGGTGCCTTCCGGAGAATGCGTAAAACGGGTGGTCAGCAGCCGGTAGGCGGCAAAACTCATGGCTTCCTTTCGGGCTGCCTCTTTATCGCCAGGCAGAGGCACGCCGCTGCACGGACAATCGAATCCCTCTGCGGTTTTGCCGAGCAGGTAGGTACGGGCTTCATCGTCGTAAGCCGCCCAGGCATCATACAAAGCCAATGAAAAATGATAAATATTGCGAGCCTGCACAGCAGGCCGCGCAAGGTCCTCCCGCATTGTTTGAAGCAGAGCTTCGCTCCATTCGCGCGCGACGGAGTGCTGGGCAGCAAGACTTTGGATTTTAAGTGCAAAAAAAAGGAGTGCGGCGAGTCGTATTTTAGGCAAGTGGCACATGTTTCAATGGCATTCCTGGTTGTGATTTAAAACAAAATGACTGAACCGGCTCAAAGGTATTTGTTTCCACCTTTTCGTTACTCTCGTTTCATGGCTGCTACTGCTCGAAGTCGCGCCACAAAGATGTCCCCTATCTTTCGCCTCAAAAACGAACGATGCGTCTCTCTTTTTTACCCTCCATAACCCTGGCAACTGCGGGTGCTCTCCTCCTCGCTTCCTGCACCACCTCCCGCCACGCCGAACGCCGTTTTTCCAGAAAAATTCAGAAGGAGGTCAAAAACTCGCCTGTTTTCAGCCGGGCTTTTACCGGTTTTACTTTGCTCGATCCGGAAACCGGTAGGACGCTTGCCGATGTGAACGGCGACAAATATTTTACCCCCGCCTCGAACACAAAAATCCTGACGTTGGCGACTTGTCTGGAGGTGCTGGGGGATTCGGTGCCGGGTGTGGAATATCAAATACACGATGGCTTTATATATTTTCGGGGGACCGGCGACCCGACTTTTCTCCACGCAAAATTTCAAAACTGGCAATCAGCCATTTCATTGCTTCGAAGCGGCAAAGACACGCTGTTTTATATATTGAGGGACTTGCCTATACCGCGATTCGGCCCGGGTTGGGCGTGGGACGATTACAACGAGTATTACCAGGCAGAGAGAAGCCAAATGCCAACTTATGGGAATACAGTGACCATAAAAAAAGGTAATAACAATCGTTACAGCGTCTATCCCTCCTATTTTACGGAATATTGCCTTCCATTGAACGATGCGGGCGCTCCAAGGATCAGCCGCGGTGAATGTGATAATGGTTGGTCCTTCCGAGTGGATACGCTGACCGACAGTTTGGTATCTCCCACGCTTACGTATGCTACTCCGTATCTTGAGGATACCCTGGGCAAAACGGTAATATTCAGGATGCCCTGGGAGGGGCCGTTTTTGAATTCAGAATGGAATACTCTTTACTCCGCCCCCTTCGACACCGTCCTCCGCCGCATGATGTACCAAAGTGACAATTTTATTGCCGAACAAATGCTGCTGGTATGCGCGGGGCAAAAATTCGACATCCTGCAACAGGACACAATGATAAAATGGATGCTCGACAGCGTACTCACTTCATTGCCACAGCGCCCGCGCTGGGTAGACGGTTCCGGCCTTTCGCGCTACAACCTCATCAGTCCGCGCGACCTCGCACAGGTGTTGGTGAAACTCTGGCGGGAACAACCGCGCGATCGTTTGTTGTCGCTTTTTCCGGCAGGCGGTGTGAATGGCACCGTGTCGGATTGGTACAGGGGAAAAAACGGCAAACCATATGTTTTTGCCAAAACCGGCGGCATGAGCGGCGTGCACTGCCTGAGCGGTTATGTCGTTACCGAACGCGGCAAAACACTGATCTTCAGTTTTATGCACAACAATTTTGTGGGAAGCAATCGGCCCTGGAAGCAGGAAATGCAGCGGATTTTGGAGGTGATTTGGAGTAACTAACGCAAGTTGTGACCAGCCCCAGAGGGGCGAAATATTTGTAGCGGATCAGGTTAAAACCGCATCAAAAGCCCCTTTAGGGGCGAAATATAACCGCCCCTAAAGGGGCTCCGAACTATTTTAAATCACTTTCCTACAAATATTTCGCCCCTCTGGGGCTGGTCACAACTTGCGTTAACTAAGCATGCGGACGTTGGATTTTTGACATTAGACATTTGACTAAATGATTGGTTGTCAACGTCCAACGTCCCAACGTCCAACGTCCCAACGTCCAACGTCCCAACGTCCAACGTCCAATGTCCCAACGTCCAACGTCCAATGTCCCAATGTCCAACGTCCAACGTCCCAACGTCCAACGTCCCAACGTCCAACGTCCAACGTCCAACGTCCAACGTCCCAACGTCCAACGTCCCAATGTCCAATGTCCATTGTATTTTGTCCACATACTTAACGCAGGTGATTCCTACAATTTTTTGTGGAAGTGCATACTGCTGATAAGAAAACCTTTGTTCAGATACAAGCGGTGCGCGTCGTGACGGGTGGGGCCGGAGTCGAGCGTGACGCAGGCGTAGCCGCGTTGTTTGGCCAGGTCGAATACGAAATCGAGCAGTTTACCGCCGTAACCTTTGCCGCGGTGCACCTCCAGCGTGGTTAGATCGTCCACGTATATTTGTTTGCCGTCGAAGAGTTTTTGCTGGTAACGGAAACCGATGGCCGCTGCCGCTACGCCGTTTTCTTCAATAAAGGCCAGGTGGTAACCTTCCGCCATCATTTCTTTGACCAAAGGGACAAAGCCGGCTTCAGCTAAATGCGGACGAAGGAGTTGCATGACAGGCCAGCATTTCTGAATGTCGGCGTCGGTGCGGGCGAGTTGTATTTGCATTGGATATTGAGATATTGAGATATTTTTGGCAACGGTTCAAATCAGGTGTTTTGGCAAATCTTCCACTTTGGCGCAACAGATCTGTTCCATTACCTGCTTCAGTTGGACTTTTAAAATAGAGATCGTGTGCTGAGCGCCTTCCTTGCCCAAAGCTGCCACGCCATACATGAACGACCTGCCCAGAAAAGCGAACTCCGCACCGCGGGCCAGCGTCCGCGCAATATCGGGGCCCGAACGGATACCGCTGTCCATCATGATCTTTATTTGTCCCGCATACTTAGGGGCAATATCTGCCAGCGATCTTATTGTAGATTGACCGGCATCCAGTTGTCTGCCGCCGTGATTGGAAATGATAATGCCGTCCAGCCCCAAACGGATCGCCATTTCGGTGTCCTGTTCGCTGGCCACACCCTTCAGGACGAGTTTTCCTTTCCAGCGCTCGCGGATGGGGGCGATTTTTTCTTCGTTGAGCCTGCCGGAAAAAGTCTGATTCATATACAAGCCCAACTGTTTGATATCCAGCCCTTTGGGCATGTATTTTTTCATGGTGGCAAAATCCGGCTGACCGTGCAGCAGCGTTCGGATTGCCCAATTGGGCTTTCCCATGATCTGCAAAATATTGCGCAGGGTCATTTTGGGCGGCATGGCCAGGCCGTTGCGGATATCGCGCGGACGGTAGCCAAAGGTTGGCACGTCGCACAGGAGCACCAGTACCCGGCAACCGGCGGCTTCGGCGCGGTCGAGGAGGTCGTCGCGCAGGGCATTGTCGGCGGGATGATACAATTGATACCAGAATCTGCCTTCGGTCAGGGTGCCGATGCGTTCGATGCTTGCTGTCGTCACCGTGCTGAGCACAAAGGGAATATTGTGTTCGAGAGCGGCCTTCGCCAATATCTCCGGCGCGCCGGGCCACATCAATCCCTGCAAACCCACGGGCGCTATACCGAAGGGCGCGTCGTACACATGGCCGAACAGTTCGGTTTTCGTGTCGGAAGCCGTGTGCCGGCTCAGGTAAAAAGGTTTCAACTCGATCACCCGGAGTTCGGCGGTATTTTTGTGCAGGTTCACGTCTTCGTTGCAGCCGCCGTCGAGGTATTCGAAGGCAAAACGCGGGATACGCCGCCGCGCGCGTTCTCGGAGGTCTTCAATGGAAGGGTAGTTCGGATTGTACATAACGGACGGTAGACGGTGGACGGTAGATGGTGGACGGATCAGTATTTTTTCAGGTAGATCAGGTTTTGAGGCAAAGGTTTCTGATTCCAATGTCGGTGGATCGCCAAGGCCGCGCCAAGCGCTGTCGCTTGTGCGACTTCCGAAGCAAAGATTTCCATTTCGGGAAATGCCTGCGCCAACAGCGCCATAAAAATTTCATTTTTGGAAAAGCCGCCGTCTATAAAAATGCGTCGAACGGAAGTGCCATGCAACACCAATTTTGTTGAAACTGCCTGTTCTTCAATCAATTGGCGCATCATATCCAGGTAGGCTTTCCCGGCGGGATTGACCGTTCCGAAGCTTGTTTTTTGATAGAAATCTTCGGCTACGCCAAACTGCGCCGCGATTCTTTTTACTTCCTGTTCATGTTCATATCCTGCAAAAAGCCGCGAAGCCTTCACCGGTTTCCCCTGGAAAGTCAGGTAGCAAAGGCAATCCTGTGCCAGTTCTTCGGCCGTCAGTGGCCGGTTGTTGTAAGGGTTCAGCGAAATATTCCAGGTGCCGGTAGAGATCAGTGCGAAGGGTTCGTGAAAACAAGCAAGATAAGGGATCAGCGCTGCGCTGCTGTCGTGCAAACCGACGCCTGTTTTTAATTTCGGATTTCGGATTTCGGATTTCGGATGTTCGACCGCAGCATTGGATGGAATGACCGGAGCGAGTTTTTCTGAAACACCTTCTTTTTTCACCCAATCGTGGTAGTCGTTCTTTTGAAAATCCCACAACATGGTATGGCAACCGATGCTCGTGATGTCGGAAAAATATTGACCCGAGACCAGGGAAGCCACGTATTGCGGCAGGTGCAGGGCATACTTAACCTTTTGAAAATCATCGGGTTTATGGTGTTTCAAACGGTACAATTGCAAGCCGGAGTTGAGACTGCCGAGCACGGGCGACGCCGTTTCGAGCGATATCTTTTCCTCGCCGCCATAGGTGTCGAAAAACTGCGATCGCAGTTTTTCGGGAAAAGGCTTGAGATAGTTGTAGAGCGGCAGGACGGGCCTCCCATCCCCCCCAATACAGACAAAACTGGCCCCATAGGTCGTACAATTGACCGCCGAAATCGAGAATTGCCGGTTCTCCATAATTTCCCGGAACGAATCCAGCACCCACTTTGTCAGCAGGTTGACATCTTCGCAAGGGTCGCCGTCCTCATCGGTCGTTTCGGGCAACTGCGCCGATTTTTCAAACACGATGCGGTAGTCCGCGTCGAAGACGAAGCATTTTTTGTTGGTTTTGCCGATGTCGAAGACCAGTATCATGATCAAGGTATTCGTTTACAAACCCGTTGCTACCGTTTTTGCTCCGCGTTCCCGGATCAATATTTCCCTGATGTTTAAATCTCTGAAAAACGCCACCGGTTCCATCGCCCCGCCTGCCCGCAATCGCGCCTCCGCTACGAGCGGACGCACGTCGGTGCGGAAAGCGGACTGCAATATTTCCTGACAACGGGCGGTGTCGTTCTCCAACTGCGCCCCGGTCAGGGCTTTTTTGTCTACCAGCAAAGCTTGTGCGTAGGCGATCTTGATGGCTTCCACGGATTGCAGCAGGTCTTCGAGCGGATCTTTAACGTTATGCGATGCGTCAATCATCCAGGCCAGGTCCGTCGCGTGTTTCATGCCGCGCGCGTCCATGCCTTCCACCAATTCGTTGAAGATGAGGAACAACTGATAGGGCTTGATGCTGCCTACCGTGAGGTCATCGTCGCCGTATTTGGAGTCGTTGAAATGGAAGCCGCCGAGTTTGCCTTCCATTAAAAGAAGGGCGACAATTTGTTCGATGTTGGCGTTGGGGAGGTGGTGGCCGAGATCGACGAGCGTGAAGGCTTTTTCGCCCAATTTGTTGGCGTAGAGCAGCGATTGTCCCCAATCGCCGACGGTCATGCTGTAAAAATTGGGCTCGCAGGCCTTGTATTCGACGTACATTTTCCAGTCCTCCGGCAGGGCTGCGTACACATCCCGCAGACTTTCGAGCGTGTTCTGAAAGGCCCGGCGGAAATTCAACTGCCCCGGAAAACAGGAACCGTCGGACAGCCATACGGTGATGCTTTTCGAGCCGAGTTCCACGCCGTGGCGAATGACCTCCATGTTGTGTTCCACCGCCTGCTGCCGCACGGCTTTGTCCACGTGTTGCATCGAACCGAATTTGTAGGAGAGCGCCTGTCCGGGCTGGTCCTGGAACGTATTGGAGTTCACCGCGTCGAAACGCAGGCCGAGTTGGGTCGCCAGGGTGCGGATGGCTGCCGGATATTTCGGAATATCCCAGGGGATGTGCAGTGAAATGGCGTCGCTGGAGCGGTTGAGCGCATGGAGCAGCGCCACGTCTTCCATTTTTTCTTCCAGGCTGCGCGGTTCGCCGCCGCCGGGAAAACGCCCGAAGCGGGTGCCGCCGGTGCCGAGTGCCCATGAAGGAATGGCAATTTGAAAATCAATCAGTTTTTGCAGAATTTCCTCCACGGCGGGAATTTCCGCCGCGAGAAAATCGAAGCGGCGCCGGTGGGCTGAGAGGTGGGATGCGTTGTGTTCGGCGAGTTGGTATGGTTCAATGCGCATAAAAATTGTCCGGAAGCAATGGTTTCCGCAAATGTATTCCGGAATGCAATTCCAAAACGCCGAATCACGCGGAATATCATTCCGCTTATAAACTTCATGTCTCTGCAAGTACCTTGGCCTCAATAAACTGTTCGTGCAGGATGTGTAATCCCAGGATGTGATTCAATAAAGCGTCTTTTCGTACCAGGGACACGGGATCCGTGTCATGCTCATACTCCGATAGAAAATGTTTAAGCCGGTAGAGGTCGAAGATGCCCGTTTCTTTGATTTTTTCCATGCTCAAAAAACGGTCAACCAACTTCTGCAGCGCTTGCTTATTATAGTCGGAAGTATGTGCCGGTGGCGCCATAAAGGCAAATTTTTCCCGCTTGTAGAGCACATCGGGCAGGATGTTTTTCATGGCTTCGCGCAAGACCCATTTTTCGGTATTGCCGTGAATGCGCAGGTGTGGGGGGATGTTTCTGGCCATTTCCGCCACGTAGTGGTCGAGAAAAGCGGGGCGACTTTCCATCGAGTGCGCCATGTCGACGCGGTCGCCGCCCCAATTGAGGATTTGGCATTCGAGCATGGTTTTTATCCACGTATATTGTGCTTGGTCGAGCACGTGCCTGCCGTTCAGCTGCGTTTTGTCGAACGAATCTGCGATGGCTTCCACAGGGTCGTAGTGTTTTATTTCCGACAGCAGATCATCGTGCAGGAGCGGCCGTGCAATGGCGAGGGTTTGTATCCACGATTGTATCCACGAAGGAGTGAACCCGCAAAGGGCTTCCAATGCCGGATGCGTCACCGGCGCATCAGCCAATATAGCGCCTTTGAATAATGCGTTGGAAGCATCCATTTGATGCAAACGATCCGGTTCATTTTCAAAGGTATATTTCAAATAGTCGCGTTTGAATGCCGGATAACCGCCGAACAACTCGTCCGATCCTTCACCGGTGACGACTACCCGGTAACCGCACTTGTTGACTCTTTTACTCATGCACCATTTGGCCACGCCAAGCGTGTTGTAAAAAGTGCGCTCTGCGTGGTACATGGTTTTGAAATAATTAAAACCGTACAGATCTGCAGCGGACAAGCGGATTTCTTCCTGGTCGGCGCCGGTGGTTTGCGCCATTTGCCGGGCGATAGCCGATTCGTCGTAAGCGTCGTGGTCGAAGCTGATCGTAAAAGCCTTCACCGGCGATTGTTGCAGGGACGAGGCCAGCCCCAGCATAGAGCAACTGTCAATGCCTCCGGAAAGGTAGCAACCCACCGGCACATCGGCCTCGAGACGCAGCGCAACAGCTTCCATGAGCTGATCCTGGACTTGACTGATGTGATATTCCGGCGATCTGGAATCATCTCTTTCCTTGTCTTGTGGGAAGTCCATGTCCCAATACTGCCGCTCCTTCGCCTCGAAACCGTATTTCCCTTTCTCAATGATGAGCATGTGTCCGGGCTTCAAAGCATAAATGTTTTCAAATGCGGTGGTACCCGGCACCATCGTGTGCATCAGTTGATGCAGGATGCCCTCTTTTGAAAACCGGCGTGGCACGTCGTGGTGGGCAAAAATGGCCTTTATTTCAGAACCATAGTATACAACATCGGTACCGAAATAATAATAAAGGGGCTTGATACCGAACCGGTCGCGCACAAGGATCAGGCGTTGTTCCTTTTGGTCGAACAATACGAATGCAAATTCGCCGCGCAAATGGTGAACGAAATCGAGCCCGTGTTTTTGATATAGCGGCAGTGCAATTTCGCTGTCCGATCTGGTTTTGAAGGGAAAGCCTTCCAATCGCAGGGAAGTTCGAATGCGTTTGTAGTCGTAAAACTCGCCATTGACGGTCAGTACCAGGTTCGCATCAGGGCTGAAAAGCGGCTGATCGCCTGTTTGAAGGTCAATGATAGAAAGGCGCGCGTGCCCCATAGCCAGACCGTTTTCGCGATCCAGGTGATAACCATAGCCGTCGGGCCCCCGGTGATGGAGGCGTTCCGTCATTTTGGCCAGTTGCAAATTGTCGTCCGTTCGGAGCGGTCGTTGGCTCCAAAACCCGGTGATTCCACACATAAATTATATCAGATTTAATTACTCAAAGGGATGTCATTTTTCGGCAACCGGTCGAAGCGGTTCAGGATAGCGATCATCAGGGCTTGTCGCACGAATACTGCTCCATGCGCTTGGGTGAAGTACAGGTTGTGATGGGTGTGGTCTAAAGTGGGATCGAGTTCGTCCAACCGCGCGAGTGGGTGCAGTACGACGGCGTCCGGTTTCAAATTGCTGTCGGCATCGAGTTTGTAACGCGAATCGAGGGTTTTATAACTATCGCCGAGAAATGCGATAGAGTTCATATAAATCACATCCAGGTCGGACAACACGTCGTTGATGTCGTTCGTCAGCTGATATTTGATGCCCGAATTGATCAGTAGTTCTTCTAATTCCGGCCCGAGCGGATCCGCCATTTCAGAGACGATGGAAATCTTGCGAATGCCGGGTTTGAACAACAGCGACATGCGCAAAAAACTGTTGACAGCCCGCATGCTTCCGGGTGTGCCGAGGATACCGAGGTGGATCTGGTATTTGGGAGGCACTGTGTTTCCCTTTAGTTTCGGTTTCCATTTTAAAATGGCAAACCAATCGGCCAGGGCTTGTGTGGGATGTTCCCCCGACCCGTTGCCGGCGTTGATGAGCGGCAGGCGAAGGTTCTGCATGATTTCCTGCACTGATCCAGTTTCCGTATGCCTGACAACGACAAGATCGCCATAGGCATTGAACATCTCGCCAATGTCAGAAAGGGATTCTCCTTTGGCGATGCCGGTGACCATTCCGGTGGGAATGCTGATGATTTTTCCATCCAGGCGAAGAACGGCGCTTTCAAAGGAAAGGCGGGTGCGTGTGCTCGCTTCAAAAAAAGCGGTTATGACGATTTTGCCGTCCAGGGGATGACAGGAGGCGATTTCTGTCGCTTCCAGCAATGCGGCAAATTTGCACGTTTCCAGCACCAATTCGCGGTCGAATTGGTCTACGGAAACGATAGACTGGCCCACCAGTTTTTTGAGAATGTCCAACCGGATAGAATCGTTCTCCAGCAATTTTTCCGGGTCCGGATACAATCCCTCGGAGGTCAGTGGGTTTTCCTCGAGATGATTTTTTTCAAATTGTAATTTAGAAGTTACCATAATTTCTTGTTTTTAATATCCTTGATCAGCATCGCGATCAATGCGATGGCCCCAATGCTCATGAACAAGAGGGAAAACAGAATAAGGATTTTGAAAAAAGATTCTGAAAAGTTCATCGCTGAAGCGGTTTGCCGGGGAGTTTAGATTCGTCCAGATTTTTCCAGTCAAAGTTGCCGGGCTGCCATCGGGCAAAAGCGGTGGTGACGAGGATCGAAACCGTCGCACCGATAAGGGATGCCGTGTACCAGCCCAATTGAAAATAAGCCGTCAATCCGACAGCGGTGCCGAGCGCCATCGCCCAGATGGCGCCTTTGGCGCTTGCCGTTTTCCAAAACAAACCCATCACAATAGGATAAATCGTGCTCGCTACCATGGGGCCGGCAAAAAACAAAACCGTCGCCAGGGTGCCGATACGAGGCAGGCACACCAACCAGGCCAGTAGCCCCAACCCCAAAATGATCGATACCGACACTTTGCGAAGCTGTTTTTCCGTAACCCTCGGGTTGATCAGTTTCTTATAAATATCTTCGGTGATAAGGTCGGAAGTGGCTGCCAGCAAACTGTCAATGCTCGATGCCAGGGAGCAAAAAAATACAATGAACACAATGACGGCGCCGGTCTGTCCCAAAATGCGACCTGCCATGAGCGGTCCTACCATGTCAGGGGCGGTGTTGTTCACGCCCAGCGAATTGCTCGTCAGGGCAATAAATCCCGCCGCGATGGGGACGGGAAGCCAAAAGAAACCGGCCATGGTAAAAGCTTTCTGTCCGATTCCCTCCCGCATCGAAAAGGCGCGGCTCCACCAAACATTGCTGTGAAATACTTCGCCAATACCGAAAAGCAGGTTGTTGAAGATCGCCATGATGGAGGCCGGTAGAAGCGCGTTGATCAGCATCGGTTTTTCACGTTCTAAATCCACATAAACCTGCTTCAGATCAATTGAAGACATCACAGCTATGCCTACCACAACAATGCCGATGATGATAATCAGCGATTGAATATAATCAGTCCCGATCACAGCATAGAGACCACCAAACACGGTATAAACGACGCATACGAATAGAATGACTGTCATGCCGGCTTCGTACCGGATGCCAGCCAGCGCATTCATCAGAATTCCGCCGGCCATTCCCATGCTGATAAGCCACGTAAATCCATAAAAAATAGAAATTACAAGAAAAATGTACCAGGTAGCATTCCCATAACGCAAGCGGATAAATTCACCGCTGGTGTACCCTGCCGGCATTAATTGTTTGATTCTTTTCGCCAACGGCGCAAAAAGGAACAAGCCAAAAGCAGCGGTGGAATAAGCGATCATACCCCAAATACCGAGTTGCAGGGCGAATTGAGGCGCCAGCATGGTCGTGTTGGATGTGATCCAGGTAGCCATGGCTGTCGCAGTCCCGAATGCCAGCCCCACGTTGCGACCTGCAAGCATGAATCCGTCCATATTTTGGGCTTTCCGCCCCCAATACAAGCCCAACAAGATCCAAAGGGCGCTTAATATCGCCATCAGCAGCCAACCTGTTGTGGGAGATAAAATTTCAGATTGATGTTCCATAGGTCACGATTGGTTGCGGTTTGCATTGCGATTGCCCTGCATCACTAGTAAAATGGTTGAAAGAAAAACAATGGCGCCCACGCCAAACAATGCCAGGGCAAGATGCAGGGAATGATGCGCTACCCGTACCAAAACCGGGTCGGACCACTCACTTTTTGTCTGGTCTTTCTCGCTGATAACCCGCACCCGGTGATAGTAATTTCCGTTTTTCAGGCCGGACAAAAATGTCGCGTAATCCGGGCCTGTATAAATGGTTCTCGTTTCACTGAAAGTCTCATTTTCAGATTGTTGCAATTCAAACTCGTATCCTTCCGGACCACTTCCGGGCAATTCCCAGCGCCAGATAAGTTTGACATACCCTGACTCTGTCACCTGCTCCCCCATATTTTCAAAAACCGGCGCGGCAAGTTCCCTGGCCGTCGCACCGGGGCGGGCAATGAGCAACCAGGCAAGCATTATTTTTATCAAATTTTTCATCCAAATGGTATTTTTAAAGATGCAGTGTATCGTATCGGCTTGTGCCGAATGGTCAACGTAATACTGTTAAGGGGAAAAAAGGCCCTATTCTGGCCTTTGAAAATGAGTAAATAAACCCTGTGCCCGTAGTGTATCAAAACACTCACAAGCCTGATAACAGGTAAAATACAGGGATCACCTCTTTGACGCAGGGGCGGGAGAAATGTCAGAACTTTGCAACAGGTCGGTGCCGGCGAAAGGATGGCCAACTCCAATTTTTTTTCGCCCCTGCTGAAGGGTTGGCCGGTTGCAGCACCTGATAGCCGGCATAACTGACGGCTTTTTAAACTCCGTGATCGGATCAAATATCCGGGAGTTCGATGTATGGCGGCAGTAATACCTGCGCCTGTCGGCAAAAGTAATAAATTTCAATAATTATACACCTTTCGACCCAAAAAATACAGGGAAATTGCAACTTTGTTTTATTTCATCTGCCTTTTTCAGGTTTCAAAGTCCATTCAAATGAATATTTACCCGATCCAACTTCCAGTTCGATCCATTTTTCCGCGACGGAAGCGGCTTTGATACCCGATGTGGCGCTCAGCGGCGCACCGCTTTCGCGCACTTCTTTGGTATCGGCGCGGGGCAACCGAATGGTGGCGGTTGTGTTCGGAGGGATGGTCACGCGCAGCGCTACTTTGTCGCCCGTGCGCTCCCAGCCCGAAGCGATTTCGCCGTAACTGCTTTGATACGAGGCTTTTGCATACGTCAGTTTATCCGTAAGATGCGGCTCGATGACGATGTGTTTATAGCCTGGTTCGCCCTGTCGCAACCCCGCAACAGCCTGGTACATCCAGTCGCCGATGGCGCCGTAGGCGTAGTGATTGAAGGAGTTCATGCCCGGCGTCTGGAATGTCGAATCCGGTTTTTGGCCGTCCCAGCGTTCCCAGATCGTGGTGGCGCCCATTTTCACCGGGTAGAGCCACGAGGGGTAGGTTTCCTGCAACAAAAGGTCGTAGGCGAGGTCGGACTCGCCGTTTTCGGAAAGAACGTGGCAGAGATACGGCGTGCCGAGAAAACCCGTCGAGAGGTGTTTTTTCTTGCGCAAAATATCCTGTTTCAAAAAAATCACGGCGGCAGGCCGCAGGTGTTCGGGCATCAGGCCGAAATGCAAAGCGAGTACGTACGATGTTTGCGAAGCGGAAGAAATCGTGCGACCTGACGGCGTAATGAACTCGTGGACAAACGTTTTTTTGATCTTTTCATAAAGGTCTTTGTAAAAATCAGCGTCTTCTGTTTTCCCCAAAACGGTCGCGGCACGGCTCACCAGGTCGGCGCCGTGCGCGAAAAATGCGGTCGAGATAAAATCGTGGTTCGTGTGTGCGTCGGGCTGCACGTGGTAGTCCAGGTGGTCGGGCGAAGGGTGGTAGAACAACCAGTCGCCGAAGACACTGCCGCCCTTCCAGATGAGCGAATCGCCCGATTTTTTGTGGATGTAATCCACGTAAGCCTTCATGCTGGCGTACTGGCGTTCGAGCAGTTGCCGGTCGCCGTACACTTCGTACATCGTCCAGGGAATAATAACCGCCGCATCGCCCCAGCCGGCGGAAACGCCCACGTTCATGGAATCGGGCCGGTCCAGTACGTCGGGAATGACGAAGGGCACCGCGCCGCCGGGCCGTTGTTCGGCGGCCAGGTCTTGCAGCCATTTGGTAAAAAACGCCGCCACGTCCATGTTGAACGCCGCGGCGCGGGCAAAGGCCTGGGCGTCGCCCGTCCAGCCCATGCGCTCGTCGCGTTGCGGGCAGTCGGTCGGAATGTCCACAAAGTTGCCTTTTTGACCCCATAAAATGTTGTGCTGCAATTGATTGACCAAGGGATGCGAGCACTCGAAGGTACCCGTGGGCGTCATGTCGGAATGCACAACGATGCCCGTTAGCGCATCGGGTGTCAATTTGCCGGGGTAGCCTTCGACAGCCACATAACGGAATCCCATAAAAGTGAAATGCGGCTCATAGATTTCGCCCTGTTTGACGCCACACAACGTATAGCGGAGCTGCTGTTTGGCGGAACGCAGGTTGTCGGTGTAAAAATTGCCGTTTTTATCGAGCACTTCGGCGTGGCGGAGCGTGACGGTGCGGCCTCTTTTGCCTTTGACCTTGAGCCGGATCCAGCCCACCATATTCTGTCCCATGTCGGCCACGAGTTCGCCTTTCGGTGTTTTGAAAATTCGCACGGGTTTGATCTCCTGTATTTTACGCACGGGCACACTGGAGGCTGCGATCAGATCCGATTTGGGATAATTGGCCCTTTCAGCGTATTTCCACTGGCTGTCGTCGTATCCGGCGCGATGCCAGCCGCCCACCCGACACGCCTCGTAGTCTTCGCCGTAATAAATTTCGTTTTTGCGCACCGGCCCTTCGTTGGAGCATTTCCAGGAGCCGTCGGTGACCACCCATTTCTCCGTGCCGTCGGTATAACGGATGTGTATCTGACAGAGAAAGGCCAATTTTTTACCGTAAAACGCCCAGTTTTTTTCCCAGCCCAAGCCGCTTCGATACCAGCCTTCGCCGAGCATGGCGCCCACTGCGTTGGGGCCTTCCCACAGCAGTTTTGTCACATCATAAGTCTGGTATTGAAGTCGTTTGTAGTAAGTCGTCCAACCGGGTGTGAGCACCTCGTCGCCTACTTTCTGACCGTTGATGTAGAGTTCGTAAAGACCGTGCGCCGTAACATAGGCATGGGCGAAAGCGACGTCTTTGGTCGTCACAAACTCTTTGCGCAGCATCCACGCGGGCGAGTAACGCGGCGGCGCCGCTTCCCGCTCCGGCTCAATCCAGGACGCTTTCCAATCCGCGTGCGAAAGCAGGGCCGTGTCCCAGAAAGCGGTCGCGCTCCACGCGGATTCCTGACCTTTTTCGTCCCATACTTTGACCCTCCAATGGTAACGCGTGCCCGAATGCAGCGCAGCGCCTTTGTAGGCTTGCAAAACGGAAGCGCCGGATTCAACTTTCCCGGAATCCCAGACGATGCTTTTTTCGGAAAAACCAGCGTCGGTCGCGACCTGGATCTGGAAGGCGCTTTGCCGCCAGGCGCGTTGTTCGGTCCGGATCTTCCAACTGAAACGCGGATGTTTCGCATCCAGGCCGATGGGGTTGAGGCGGTGTTCGCAGGTGAGATTTCCGACAGTAAAATTCTGGGCGGAAAGGTGGAACAAGGCAAGGCAAAAAAGCAGGAGAAAAGATGTTATTTTCATGGTTATCAATGTATTATTGGCGAAGGGGAAAGTGTGCTACACGAGGCTGTCTCATAAGTCAGATATTGAAAAACGTGACAGAATTTAATTTCAACACACAGACATATAGGACATATAATAAAATCTATGTGCGCTATGTGCCTATGTGTTTCATAAAAATTCGGTGTTCTAAATTTCAAATTTACTTATGAGACACCCTCGTATAGCTGTCAGGTTTAGTAAACGTGTAGTCAAGCGACTCGATTTTGCGGTGAAAATATGCTACGGCAAATAAAAAACTTCCCGCAGCGGCACACTCACCGGCGAGTTGTCCGGGTTCGTTTCCATGATATCGGCCATGTAAGCCCACCAGCGTTGCATGACCGGGTGGCGGGGCAGGTCGTCGAGGCGCTCCGGGTCTTCGATGTTCAAAACGCCGAACAGATCGAGTGTTTTTTCATCCAGAAAAATGGAATAAGCGGAGATGCCGGTTTCTTTCAACAGGTTTTCAAGTTCCGGCCAAAGCGCGTCGTGGCGGCGTTTGTACTCGTCCTGTTGCCCGGGGTGGAGCTTCATTTTGAAGGCGATGCGTGGCATAATTAGTGCGGCAGTTCCTGTCTGAAAAAATCCCAGGCAGGTTGAACATGAATTATTTTACCCTCTATTCGTATTTCCTCTCTGCAGTCCCGGGTGATGATGTGACCGGCCAATGTATTTATCTTTTTTAAGAAATACAATGGGCGAATTCTTTCCAACTCATTTCTTTTTTCAAGCGTATCGCCCCTTGCTGCACGGCATGGAGTTTCATTTTAAAGGCGATGCGCAGCGTATCAAAGTCCTTGTTTTTTCAAAAAATCGAGTGTCGCTTTTGCCCACAATTCATAGCCTTTGGCATTAAGATGGAGTTTGTCGGGGTCTAAATAGTTGGGGTTGGGTTTTCCATTGGGCGCAAGCAACTGGTCGTAAACATCAATAAAAAAGGTTTTTTTCCGGTGTTTCCGGCAGTATTTTTTGAAAAATTTATTGACCTGGCGTTGCTGCGGCATCAGCTGTTCGCGCGCGATGCTGGGGCGCAGGCTGTACACGGCGACTTTGGTACCGGGCAGTTTTTGCTGCACCAACTGCATAAAAGTTTCGAAGTCCCGGAGTACTTGCTCCGGCGGTTTTTTGCCGTTGCTGATGTCGTTGTCGCCCTCATAAAGTAAAATCCACGAGGGGGCAAGCGGCAGCACCACACGGTCGAAATAATAGACGGCGTCCGACATTTGCGAGCCGCCAAAACCCCGGTTGACGACCCGGTAACCCGCCAGGTCCTGTTGATACGTTTTCCAGAGCCGCATGGTCGAACTGCCGTAGAGCAGGATCGGGCCTTTGCCGGGTTTTTCTATGGAATCGAGCCGTTCGAAGGCGTGTATCTCGGCTTCGAAGGTCGGTAACTGCGCGAGGAGGCAGTTGCAAACCGAAGCCAGAATCAAGACTAACAAGTGTCGTCGCATAGTGGTATGGTCAATAAGAATGAAGTTAAAAAATTTTTTCAATATCCCATTTTTCCCCCCCCGATAAATCGGTGGGTTGAGATGAAAAAGTCCTCCGGACTTTGTGATTCAGCCCACCGATTTATCGGTGGGATTGCCGATGTCATTTTCCCCACCGATAAATCGGTGGGGAAAAATGCGAATTTACCGCACAAACGCCGTCGCCACGCCCCCATCCACGTTCAGCACATTGCCCGTGGACTTTTTCAACAATCCGCCGGCGAAGGCGAAACAGGCGTTGGCGATGTCTTCGGGCAAAATGATCTCGCCGAGCAGGGTTCGTTTGGCGTAAAAAGCGGGCAGATCTTCCACCGTCACGCCGTAGGCTTTGGCGCGGCCCTCGGCCCAGCCGCCCGCCCAGATGTTGGAGCCGGCGATGACGGCGTCGGGATTCACGGCATTGACGCGGATCTTGTCGGGACCGAGTTCGGCGGCAAGCAGGCGCGTGAGGTGCAACTGGGCGGCCTTGGCGGAGCCGTAAGCGGCGTTGTTCGGCCCTGCGACGAGGGCATTTTTCGAGACAATGTTGATGATGTCACCGCCGAATCCCTGTTGGCGCATGACTTCCACGCCTTTTTGGGAGACCAGGAACTGGCCTTTCACCAGGATGTCGAACTGCCTGTCCCAATCGGCTTCCGTGTGTTCGGTCAGAGGTTTCGAGATGCTGATGCCTGCGTTGTTCACCACGATGTCCACGCCGCCGAAGGCGAGGCAGGCGGCTTGGAAAGCGCTTGCAACGGATTGGCTGTCAGCGACATCGAGCGACACTGCCGCGACATTGTCCTTTCCGAAGGTATTCCTGAATTCTTCCCTCACCTCCGCCAGGCGCGCTTCATTTACGTCGTTCAACACCACGCAGGCGCCCTCTTCCGCGAATTTTTGGGCGATGGCCTTGCCGATGCCGCCGCTGGAGCCGGTCACCAGCGCCACGCGCCCGCTGAGGGGTTTGGGTTTGGGCATCCGTTGCAGTTTGGCTTCTTCCAGCAGCCAGTATTCGATGTTGAACGCCTCCTGCCGGGGCAGCGAAGTGTACTCCGAAACGGCTTCCGCGCCGCGCATTACGTTGATGGCGTTGGTATAAAATTCGGCGGCGACGCGGGCGGTTTGTTTGTCCCTGGCGAAAGTGAACATACCCACGCCGGGCCACAGGATCACCACGGGATTGGGGTCGCGCATGGGCGGGCTGTTGGGATGCTTGCAGGCGGCGTAGTATTCCGCGTACATTTTGCGATAGGTATCAAATGCCGGCAATAAATGTTCCCTGATTTTCGGCACATCGGTCAAATCTTCGTCCGGTTTCAAATCCAACACCAGCGGAGCGATTTTGGTCCGCAAAAAATGGTCGGGGCAACTCGTTCCCATCGGGGCGAGTTTTTCCAGGTCGTTGGAATTGATGAATTGAAGCACTTTTTCATCATCCGAAAAATGGCCGACCATCCGGTTTTGGCTGGAGCAAAAACCCCGCAGAACCGGGGCAAGCGCCGCGGCTTTTTGCCTGCGCGCACTTTCCGGAGGTTTGACAAGCCGGGCGTTCGCGCCGCCAAATACCGCACGGCGTTTTCCTTCATTTTTTTCCAGAAATTCAGCGCAGGTCTCGACAACTTCGAGGGTATTGACATAACTCCCGTAAGCCGAATCGCCCCAGGTGAACAGGCCGTGCGAGCCGAGCATAATGCCCCGCAGCGCGATGCCTTTGGCGGCGTTTTCTTCCAGACAGGCGAGTAGTTTCAGACCCAGATCGAAGCCGGGGCGCTGCCAGCCGACCCAGCCGACCGCGCCGCCGAAAAGCTCGCGGGTAATGGATGCGCCATCCTTAGCCGCCGCAATGGCGATGGCCGCGTCGGGGTGCAGGTGGTCTATGTGTTTGAAAGGCAGGAAGCCGTGCAGCGGCGTGTCTATCGAAGGTGCTTTGGAATTCAGGTCAAAGATGCAGTGGTTGAACAGTTCGACCATTTCGTCTTCGTGTTCGAGACCGCGGTAGACGTTTTTCAGGCTGCGAAGCCGCTCTAAGTACAAGGCCGCCAGTCCGTTGCGCTTCATGGTGCCGAGGTCGCCGCCCGAGCCTTTGACCCACATGACTTCCACCGCCTGGCCGGTCAGCGGGTCTTTTGCCCATGCCTTGCAGGACGTATTGCCGCCGCCGTAATTGGTCAGCCGCAGGTCGGCGCCGAGCAGGTTGGAGCGGTAGACGAGCAGGCCGACTTCGTCGCCGGCGAGTTCGGCGGCACGGGTTTCGTCCCAGAGGTAAGAGACGTGGCGGAAGGTTTGGGTAGCCATTTTGCTTTCTTCGTTGATAAAAATTAACTTTGCAAAAATCGTATTCCCGATTTTGTCATACCAGTCGGTGAGATTTTCAGGAAAAGCATGTAAAGCGCATCATTTCGGCAACGCATTGCCCACGCCGACGATCACTACCGACGCCAATATCGTTAAAATCCCTGTTGCGATCGTTACCAGCGTCCTGCGTTGTACGCCCCGCCATTCTTTCAGCCAGATACCCCATCCGTTCGACACGAGAATGATAAACGCCATGTGCAGGATCCACGAACTCGCGCCGTTGCCGAGTTTCGATTCGCCCATGCCGTAAAAGAAAAACTGGAGGAACCAGGTCGTGCCGGCGAAAGCGGAAAAGGTGTAGTTGTGGAGCAGGGGTGTGGCCTTGTTCGTATAATCGCCGAAGGTTTTGTTCCGCGCGTTCAGCGCCATGCACCAGATAAAATTGGTCGTCAGTCCGCCCCAAAGCAGCACGACGTAGGTCACGTTGTTTTGAAAAAGCGGGTTAAAACCCTGCGCGACGGCCTCGGCGGCCATCGGCTTGCCGGCTTCGATGCCGAAATTGAAACAGGCGCTGAGAATACCCGAAACGGTCGCCACGATCAGACCTTTCACGAGGCTGAACTCTTTCACGCTCTCTTTTTTCTGCGCTTCCGGCAGGTCTTTTTCCTTCATCATGCCGGCGCGCCCGCAGATGGCGATGCCCGCCAGGCACACCGCCACACCCAATAAGACCAGCCGTCCGCCATCGCTGCCGAGCATGCCGGAAAAAGTGATCTTACCTTCGGCAGGGAAAAAGTTGTAATAGATGGACGGTACCAGTGCCCCGAAAGCGGAACAATATCCGAGGATGACGGAATTGCCCAAGGACATCCCCAAATATCTGATGCCCAACCCGTAAGTGAGTCCGCCGATACCCCAAAACACGCCCATGAGGTAGGTCCAGCCGAGGGTGGCGGCGTCCGTTTGGCCGATGATGGCGGCAAATCCCGGCACGGTGAGCCATGCCGCCAGCGGCGGCACGATGAGCCAGGAGAACAAGCCGCCGACGATCCAGTAACTTTCCCAGGCCCAGTCCCTGACCTTTTTGAAGGGGATGTAAAAACTGCCGGAAGCGAAGCCTCCGATGAAGTGAAAGATGATGCCGAGGAAAACGCCCATGATTGGTTTCGCAAATTGTTTTCACGGCAAATGTAAAAGCCGCCCGCTTTGTGCAGAGAGAACTTTTGTAAATCGGCGCACAGCAGGGGAAAAGCGTTAAAGTTTACCAGCCGTACTTTCTATGCGATGCGGTTTTCTTGTAGTTTTACCGCTTTAAGCACATGGACAATGGATTTTTGACATTGGACATTTGACCAAATGATTGGTTGTCAGGGTCAAACGTCCAATGTCCAATGTCGATTTATTTTGTCCGCTTAATTAAACCATCATCGTTTTATGCAACATTCTTTGCCTCTTATGTCCACTTTACTGGGGGGAATTTTATTTGCGCATCCTGCAGCAGGTCAGGTAAGTACCAGCCCCGGCCAGGGGCGAACCGCAACCGTTTACACCACCGCCCAAAATACGGCGCATCGCCTCGCGGCGACCGGAACCCTCACTTTCGCGCCTTTCGGCCAGCCGTTCGAGAACCAGGCCTGCGTTTTTGTGGACCCGGCGCACACGTTTCAAACCTTCGCCGGCATCGGCGGCGCCCTCACCGACGCTGCGGCGGAAACCTTCGCCAAACTGCCCGCAGCAAAACAAACCGAGTTGCTGCAAGCCTATTTCGACCGGGAAAAAGGCATCGGCTACACGCTGGGACGCACCAACATCAACAGCTGCGATTTTTCGAGCGATATGTACACGTATGTAAAGGAAGACGACAGGGAATTGAAGACATTCAATGTGGCGCACGACGAAAAATTCAAAATTCCTTTCATCAAAAAAGCAATGGCTGCGGCAGGCGGCCGGCTCGATCTCTTCGTCAGCCCCTGGAGCCCGCCGGCCTGGATGAAGGACAACAACAACATGCTCCAGGGCGGCAAACTCAAACCCGAATTTTACGACGCCTGGGCGAACTATTACGTCCGTTTTATCCGGGAATACGAAAAACGCGGCGTGCCGGTGTGGGGACTTTCCGTGCAAAACGAACCGATGGCCAAACAAACCTGGGAATCCTGCCTGTACACGGCGCAGGAAGAGACCGGTTTTATCAGGGATCACCTCGGTCCTGTCTTAAAAAAGAACAACCTCGGCGATAAAAAACTCATCGCCTGGGATCACAACCGCGACCTGCTCTACCAGCGCGCTTCCACGCTGCTCAGCGACCCCGCTGCCGCTCAATATATCTGGGGCATCGGATTCCACTGGTACGAGATATGGAACGGCGGGCGGCAGTACGAAAACGTGAAACGGGTGGCCGAGGCGTTTCCCGGCAAAAACCTGTTGCTGACAGAAGCCTGCAACTATCCGTTCAGCTGGCAAACCTTCGACGAGTGGCACTGGGGCGAGCAATACGGCGAGAACATGATACACGACTTCAACAACGGCGCGGTCGCGTGGACGGACTGGAACATCCTGCTCGACGAGACCGGCGGCCCCAACCACGTCAGCAATTTCTGTTTCGCGCCGGTGCACGCCAAAACGCAGGAAGGCACGCTGCACTACATGAATTCCTACTACTACATCGGGCATTTCTCCAAATTCATCCGCCCGGGAGCGAAGCGCATCGTCAGTTCTTCCAACCGCGCGCAATTGCTGACCACCGCCTTCGTCAATCCCGACGGCAAGATCGCAGTGGTGGTGATGAACCCGACCGCCGAAACCATCGCTTACCGGCTCTACAACGGAGACCAGGCGGTCGAGACGGTGAGTTTACCGCATTCGATCGCGACTTTGGTGTTTTAGTGATTTCCTGGCAGGGGTGGCTCGAAGTTGAGCACCGACCTTACTGACCCACCGTAGGAACAATGGGAACGCGGATGACACGGATCAGGCAGATTTTCGCGGATATTGTGAGGTTCAAAATCCGCTTTTATCCGCCCTATCCGTGTCATCCGCGTTCCCATTGTTCCTACGGTGTGCAGGCCACAACCCGCGTTAATCATGAGCCCCCCAGAGCTTGCACAGTAGACAGTCCCACATCAAACCACCTCAAACCACTCCCTACTTTTTCAACTCCTTGATCCGCTCTTCCAATTCCAGTTCGTCGCCCGGTGTATAGCCTACGTGTTCGTATACGATGTTGCCTGCCGCATCGAGCAGGAGCGTATGCGGCACGGAAGCGACATTGGCCGTTTGCTGAAATTCCTTGTTGTTGTCGTGCAGGATGCGGTATTCCCATCCTTTTTCCTTCACCATCGCAGGGATTTTGGCGGCGGTGCGGGTATCGTCCACGCTCACGGCCACAAGTTCCATGTTGTAGTCTTTTTGCCAGTCGGCGTAGTAGTCCTTGATGGCGTCGAGTTCTTTTTTGCAGGGCGAGCACCAGGTGGCCCAGAAGGAGATGACCGTGATCTTGCCGCTCTTGCCGAGTTCCTGCACGTTCATGGACTGGCCTTCGAGGGTTTTGACATTAGCAGGTGGAAGGGTTTTGTTTTGAGCGAATGCCGCTGCGGCGAGGAAACAGGCGGCCAGCACAAAGAGTGTTTTTTTCATTGCCAAAATTTGATTTTGAAAAATGTGTGCGAGAATGAACGCTCAAAAGTAAAACGAAGGGATTTGCCAATTTTTTGATTAACTACCTTTTAACGTCGGGGGGAGGGATGGGTTTCCCATTTTTGCATTGTTCCGGTTCCTTACCGGAGTGGGTTCACAAATATGACGCCTTTTCCCGTTTCACCGTCATCCCGGATTTATGGCATAAATCCTGCAAGGTGTGTTACTATTATCACGCCGAGGCTTACATTTGCACACAGGAGCGCCATCTGGAAAACTCACATGAACAACAAATCGCCTGAACAACACGCTCGTGATCGCATTGACATGCTCCTGCAACAATCCGGCTGGGCTGTGCAGGACCGCAATGGGATAAATTGGTCGGCAAGCGCCGGCATTGCCGTGCGGGAATACCCCACCTCCGAAGGTCCTGCGGATTATATCCTGTTCGTGGATCGTAAGCCGGTGGGCGTCATCGAGGCCAAACGCGAAGAAAAAGGCGAGTCGCTGGCTACAGTGGAAGACCAGTCGCAAGGCTACCGCAGCGCCAAATTGCAATACCTCGACAACGCTCCGCTGCCTTTTGCCTACGAGTCCAACGGTGAAGTGACCTGGTTCACCGACCACCTCGACCCCAAACCACGAAGCCGGCGGGAGTTCTCCTTCCACCGCCCGGAAACTTTCCGCGAATGGCTGAAGCAACCGAAGTCGCTGCGCGCCCGCTTGCAGGAACTCCCGCCGCTGGATACCACCGGACTGCGCGATTGCCAGATCAAGGCCATCCATAACCTCGAAACGTCGTTTAAATCAGCGCGGCCGCGCGCCCTGATACAGATGGCCACCGGATCGGGCAAAACCTTCACGGCCATCACTTTTATTTACCGCCTGCTGAAATTCGCCGACGCCAAACGCATCCTGTTCCTCGTAGACACCAAAAACCTAGGCGAGCAGGCCGAACAAGAATTCATGGCTTTCGAGCCGACCGACGACAAGCGCAAATTCACCGAACTCTACACCGTCCAGCGGCTCAATTCGCCGTACATCTCGCCGGGCAGCCATGTGTGCATTTCCACCATCCAGCGCCTGTACTCCATCCTCAAGGACGAAGACCTCGACGAGCAGGCGGAGCAGGAAAATCCCAACGAGCGCTGGCTACCCAAAGAACCTCTTCCGGTGGTGTACAATGAAAAAATACCGCCCGAGTTTTTCGATTTTATCGTCATAGACGAGTGCCACCGGAGCATTTACAACCTCTGGAAACAGGTGCTCGATTACTTCGACGCTTTCCTCGTCGGCCTCACCGCCACGCCCGACGCCCGCACGTTCGGTTTTTTTCAGGAAAACGTCGTCTCCGAATACACCCACGAACAGGCGGTCATCGACGGCGTCAATGTCGGCTACGACGTGTACCTCATTGAGACCAAAATAACCAAAGAAGGCGCCACGGTGAATGCCGGTGAGTACATCGAACGCCGGGAAAAAATGTCGCGACGCAAACGCTGGGCAATGCTCGACGAAGACGAGTCGTATTCCGCCACCGCGCTGGACCGCGATGTCGTCAATCCCAGCCAGATCCGCTGGATCATCCGCACCTTCCGCGACAAACTGCCCGAGATTTTTCCCCATCGCCGGGAAGTACCCAAAACGCTCATTTTTGCCAAGACCGATTCCCACGCCGAAGACATCATCCGTATGGTGCGGGAAGAATTTGGCGAAGGCAATGAGTTTTGCAAAAAGATCACCTACCAGTCGAAGGAAGTGCCCAAATCGGTGCTCGCGCAGTTCCGCAACGAATACAACCCGCGCATCGCCGTCACGGTGGACATGATCGCCACCGGCACCGATGTGAAGCCGCTCGAATGCCTGCTGTTTATGCGCGACGTGAAGAGCCGCAACTATTTCGAACAGATGAAAGGCCGTGGCACCCGCACGCTGGGTGAAGACGATCTGCGCAAGGTGACGCCCTCCGCCGCGAGCGGCAAGACGCATTTCGTCATCGTGGATGCCGTGGGCGTGACCAAAACCCTCAAAACCGATTCCCGGCCGCTGGAGCGCCGGCCCTCCGCGTCGCTCAAAGACCTGCTGGGGGCCGTGCTCATGGGCGCGCGCGACGAGGACCTGTACACCTCGCTTGCCAACCGCCTGATCCGCCTCGACCGCCAACTCGACGAACAGGAGCGCAGCGAATTCCGGCAGGAAGCCGGCGGCAAAACCGCCTCGCACATCGCTGCCGCCCTGCTGGCCGCCTACGACCCCGACAGGATCGAAGAAAAAGCGCGGGAAATGCACACTCTTCCTGCCGACCGACAACCCGAAGCGCCGCAACTCGCCGAAGCGCAGGAGGCGCTGATCGAAGCCGCCGGACGTGTATTTTCCGGGCCGCTGAACGAGTACATCGAAAACCTGCGCCGGGTGCACGAACAACTGCTGGATCACCTCAACCTCGACGAACTCCGGCACGCCGGCTGGGACACTTCCAGCGGCGAGCGCGGCGCCGGCCTGATCGAGGGATTCCGGGAATACATCGAAACCTACAAGGACGAAGTCGCGGCTTTTCGCATCTTTTACGAGCAGCCTTACCAGCAGCGCCACTGGACTTATCAAATGGTGAAGGAAATACTCGATCACCTCAAACGCCACCGGCCCCAACTGGCGCCCTTCCGCATCTACGAAGCCTACGCCGAATTAGACAATATACCCAAAGACCAGCCCAAATCGGAATTGATCGCCCTGGTTGCGATCTTGCGGCGCGAACTGGGCCTCGACGCCCGGCTCGACCCCTGGGACGAAAAAGTCCGCCGCAACTTTCAGGACTGGGCTTTCCGCAAACAGGCCGGCGCCCTGAAGTTCACGGAAGAACAAATGGACTGGCTGCGTATGATCCGCGACCACATCGCCGCGTCGGTGTCCATCTCGGAAGACGACCTGGATTTCGCGCCGTTCGATGCGAAGGGTGGAAGGGGAAAAATGTGGCAGTTGTTCGAGGGGCAAACAACTTTGGTTATCAATGAATTAAATAAAGAATTGGTTGCTTGATTATGATGGAGAAAAATGAATTGCCGAAAGGGTGGGAAATAAAGAAGTTGGGAGAAGTATGTGAAACGACAAGTGGCGGAACACCGAGTAGAAAAGACCCTAACTTTTATAATGGGCATATCCCTTGGGTTAAGTCAGGGGAATTGGATAAGGGATTGATAACAGATACCGAAGAAAAAATCACAGAAGCGGCTATTAAAAACTCAAGCGCGAAAATATTCCCAAAAGGCACTTTGCTGATAGCACTTTACGGAGCTACAATTGGAAAACTTGCATTCCTCGGTATAGATGCAGCAACTAATCAAGCCGTTTGTGGCATATTTGAAAGCGAAAAAATTGACCCAAAATACTTGTATCAATTTCTGTTTTTCAGCAAAGCGGATCTGGTTAAACAAGGTATTGGGGGAGCACAGCCTAATATTAGTCAGGGTATTTTGAAAAATCTTGACATCCCAATACCACCCCTCCCCGAGCAACACCGCATCGTCGCCAAAATCGAAGCCTTGTTCAGCCAGTTGGACAATGGCATCGCGCAACTGAAAACCGCCCAGGCACAACTCAAGGTGTACCGGCAAGCGGTGCTGAAGTGGGCGTTTGAGGGGAATGAGGATGAAACGAATTTATTGAAAGATGTTTCAGAAAAAATTCAAATAGGCCCATTTGGCAGCCAATTGCATCAGGAAGATTATATTGAAAATGGTATCCCTTTAATAAACCCAATGCACTTAAAAGACGGTGAGATTTTACCCGATTTCAAATATTCAATTTCAATTTCGAAAAGAGACAGCTTGCCCAATTACATATTGAAAGCAGGTGATGTAATAATGGGAAGAAGAGGAGAAATGGGTAGATGTGGCCTTGTTACAGAAAAAGAAAATGGCTGGTTTTGCGGTACCGGAAGCCTATTCGTTAGACCACGACAAAGAGTTGATTCCACGTTTCTGTACTACCAATTAAGAAGTGACCATTGTAAAAAATATCTTGAACTAAATGCAGGGGGAACGACGATGACAAATTTGAATTTGAAAATTGTTAGCAGCATTCCAATTTTCATACCGTCTCTGGAGGAACAACACCGCATCGTCCAGGAAATCGAATCCCGCTTGTCCGTCTGCGACAAACTCGAAGAAACCATCACGCAAGCCTTGCAGCAATCCGAAGCGTTGCGGCAGAGTATTTTGAAGCGGGCGTTTGAGGGGAAATTGGTGAAATAGGGGCAGCGCCCCGGTAATATTTGTAGGATCGTGTGTCAATATGTCACGGAGGGGCAGCGCCCCGGAATATATTGTCGGGGCGCTGCCCCTTTGCGATACACGGGCGCACAATTCTACAAATGTTGTCGGGGCGCTGCCCCTCTGCGATACACGGGCGCACAATTCTACAAATGTTGTCGGGGCGCTGCCCCTTTACGATACGATGGGGCGTCGATCTACAAATATTACCGGGGCGCTGCCCCTCTGCGATACACGGGCGCACAATTCTATAAATGTTGTCGGGGCGCTGCCCCTTTACGATACGATGGGACGTCGATCTACAAATATTGTCGGGGCGCTGCCCCTGCATCACGGGTTTGTGTTCGTTGCTACAAATATTGTCGGGGCGCTGCCCCTGCATCACGGGTTTGTGTTCGTTGCTACAAATATTGTCGGGGCGCTGCCCCTGCATCACGGCTTTGTGTTCGTTGCTACAAATATGTCGGGGGGCTGCCCCTGCATCACGGGTTTGTGTTCGTTGCTACAAATATGTCGGGGGGCTGCCCCTCCACCACGGCTTTGTGTTCGTTGCTACAAATATGTCGGGGGGCTGCCCCTCCACTACGGCTTTGTGTTCGTTGCTACAAATATGTCGGGGGGCTGCCCCTCCACTACGGCTTTGTGTTCGTTGCTACTACAAATATTGTCGGGGCGCTGCCCCTCCAATGATGCACATTTTCTACAAATATGATCGACGCTCACCTGCGCAACACGATAAAACAATACCTTAACAAACCCATTACTTTTGCTGAAAAAACCGCACCCATGTCCAACACCTCCTCCATCATCTCCCGCGTCTGGTCCTTCTGCAACGTCCTCCGCGACGACGGGGTGAGTTATGGCGATTACCTGGAGCAACTGACTTTTCTGCTCTTTCTCAAAATGGCCGACGAGTACGCCAAACCACCGTACAACCGCGACATCAAAATACCGGCGGAGTACAACTGGGAGAGCCTGCGCAGCCGCCGCGGCGCCGAACTGGAAACCCACTACGTGACCCTGCTGCGCGAACTCGGCAAGCAGGGCGGCATGCTGGGCGAGATATTCTTCAAGGCCCAGAACAAAATCCAGGACCCCGCCAAACTGTACAAGGTCATCCAGATGATCGACGAGGAAAGTTGGGTGATGATGGGCGCCGACGTCAAGGGCGACATCTACGAAGGACTGCTGGAAAAGAACGCCGAGGACACCAAAAGCGGCGCCGGGCAGTATTTCACGCCCCGCGCACTTATCCGAGCTATGGTGGAATGTGTGCGCCCCGAACCCGGGAAAACCATCGCCGACCCAAGCGCGGGCACCGGAGGCTTTTTTCTTGCGGCGTACGACTTCCTCACCCAAAACTACCAACTCGACCGGGACCAGAAGCACTTCCTCAAATACGAGACTTTCCACGGCTGGGAGATCGTGGCCGGCACGCACCGCTTGTGCCTCATGAACCTCTTCCTGCACAACATCGGTGACCTCGACCACGAACCCGACATCCACCGCAACGACGCCCTCATCGCCGATCCCGGCAAACGCTTCGACTATGTGCTGGCCAATCCGCCTTTCGGCAAAAAATCCTCGATGACCAGCACCAACAATGAAGGGGAAGAGGTAAAAGAAGAACTCAGTTACAACCGGCAGGATTTCTGGGCTTCCACGTCCAATAAACAACTGAACTTCGTCCAGCACATCCGCACCATCCTCAAAATCAACGGCGAAGCCGCGGTCGTAGTGCCCGACAACGTCCTGTTCGAGGGCGGCGCCGGCGAGACGGTGCGCAAGAAGTTGATGCAAAATACCGACCTGCACACCATCCTGCGCCTGCCCACCGGCCTGTTCTACGCGGGTGGCGTCAAGGCCAACGTCCTTTTCTTCGACAACAAGCCCGCTCAAAAAGACCCCTGGACGAAAGCGGTCTGGATTTACGACTTCCGTACCAACATCCACTTCACCCAAAAGAAAAACCCGCTCCGCTTCGAAGACCTTCAAGATTTCATCCGGTGCTACAACCCCGAAAACCGCCACGTGCGCACCGAAACCTGGTCGCCCGACAACCCCGACGGCCGCTGGCGCAAATTCTCCTACGACGACATCCTCGCCCGCGACAAAACCAGCCTCGACATCTTCTGGATAAAAGACAAGTCCCTCGCCGATCTCGACAACCTGCCCGACCCGGATGTGCTGGCTTTAGAGATCGTGGAGAATCTGGAGGCAGGGCTGGCGAGTTTTCGGGAGTTGTTGGGGGAGTTGGAAGAGAAATAAATAATTTCACATTTTAAAACTTTGAAGTTATGGCAAATCCGGAGCATTTGGCGAAATTGAAGGAAGGGGTGGAGGCATGGAATAGGTGGAGAAGGGAAAATGAATCTTTGGTGCCTGACCTGAGCGAGGCCGATCTTACTGGCGCCAATCTGTTCCGGGTTAATTTAAGCATGGCCAATCTTACCAAGACTAATTTGGACGGGGCCAATTTAAGTGGTGCAAACCTGACAAAAGCGGACTTGAGTTGGGCCAATTTACATAGAGCTAATCTGGGTGGTGCTTCTTTGAGCGAGGCCTTGTTATACTATACTTGCCTAGTTAAGGCAGACCTATACGGTGCCTACCTCGATCGAGCGAATCTGTTTGCTGCCGACTTGCGCGGTGCTGACTTAAGCAAAGCCGACTTACGTAATGCTAACTTGGTGGGAACCAATCTTGAAAATGCGACCATCATAGATTCTAACATCTATGGAATTAATGTTTGGGATATCAAAAAAGACGGGCTCAAACAACAAGACTTGATAATTGCACCATATACCAGTTTTGAAGCAATCACCATTGATGATCTTGAAATTGCCCAATTCATCTACCTCCTCCTCAACAATCAAAAATTCCGCGACGTCATCGAAGCCGTCACCTCTAAAGCCGTTTTAATACTCGGTCGCTTCACCGAAGAGCGAAAAAAGATACTCGACGCCATCCGCGACGAACTACGCAGCCGCAATTTTCTACCCATTCTTTTTGACTTTGAAAAACCGGCTACCCGTGACCTGACGGAGACCGTTTCCATTTTGGCGAAGTTGTCGCGGTTCGTCATCGCCGACTTGACAGACGCGAAAAGTATTCCACAGGAACTCAGTCACATCGTTCCCAACATGCCTAGTCTGCCGGTCATCCCGCTCATCTTGAAAGGACAACAGGAATACAGTATGTTTGAGCATTGGCCGCGTTATCCCTGGGTGTTGTCTGTGTTTGAATATGATGGAGAGGCCCATTTGATTGAAAATCTTTCGATTGGGGTAATTGATCCGGCGGAGCGGAAGGTGCAGGAGATACGGAATAAAAAGTAAACTCTAAGTTAAACTCATAACTTATAATGGCGTACGAAATATTCATTAGCTACCGAAGACAAGACACTGCAGGGTACGCAGGTAGGCTTTACGACAATTTAGTGAAGACTTTTGGAAAGGAATATGTCCTTTTTGATGAAGAAGTTGCCGGTACTGCTGAAGAACTAATTGATTGGGTCCGACGAGTAGTGCCAGATTGCGCAGTATTTTTAGCATTAATAGGAAACAGTTGGGCAAGGAAACCAAAGGGTAGAATGAGGCTTTTCGACCCGGATGATATCGTAAGATTGGAAGTAGAACTCGCAATTGAAAATCAAGTTCCAATTATTCCATTAATTGTTGGTGGCGCGCAATTTCCTTCATCAAATGAAATACCTAAGAGTATTCAGAAACTGATAAAATACAAGGGGTACGAACTTAGTAACAGTCATTGGAATTCAAAACTCATAGATATAGTTGAAGCTATTAGTTCGATTACAAGGTCGCATATCCCTGTTCTTAATAGGGGTGTTGAAGTTTGGAACAAATGGCGGGAACGGAATCCACAAATCATCCCAAATTTAAGCAAAGCTCAATTGCAAGGTAAGGATCTTTCAAACGCTAACTTGAACAAAGCAGATCTAACAGCTGCTAATTTGGCTCGTTCTAACCTTAATGAAGCAAATTTATTTAAAGCCAATCTAACTGATGCTGATCTTACGGAAAGCACATTAGAGCGGACTCAATTGAAGGAGGCATGTCTGTCTGGGGCCTTTTTAACTTACACTAATCTTAATGATGCGAATATTACTGGTGCAACTTTTATCGGATCGTATTTAAAGAGCACGGAAATGGTCAATGCCAATTTAAGTCAGACTGATCTTACAGGAGCTTTAATATTCGATTCGAATATGACTAACGCAATATTAAAAGAATCTAACTTAAGTGGAGCTACTATCCGTGGAGGAAAGATTAAGAATACTAATTTCAGTCATTGTATATTGAGTAACACCATATTTGCAAATACAGATCTATCAGAATGTATTGGCCTTGAGTTCATTAATGTTGATTCTGAGTGTACCCTTGACTTTAGAACATTAAAAATTACAAAAAACCTATCGAGAGAATTTTTAAAAAAAATTGGCACTCCTATCTCAATTATAGACCATTATCTAAAAGACGCAGCCTCATCAGAGCTTCCTTTATATCCTGTTTTTCTTTCCCACTCTTGGGCAAATAAGGATTTTGCTCGAAAGCTTTATGAATCTCTGATTGCAAAAGGTGTAAATGTTTTCTTTGACGAAAAGAAACTCAAACCCGGCGACGATATCTTTACCAGCCTCAGTCGCGGCATCGAACTCTACGACAAAACCATACTGGTCTGCTCCGAGGAATCCCTCAATAGTTGGTGGGTCGATCAGGAACTGGAAATGGTCATGGAAAAGGAACGTGCCCTGAAAAAAGAAATCGGCGAAAAAATTGGACTATTGATCCCGATAACCATTGATGACCACATATACAACTGGAAGGATGGCAAGCGCATGGCTATCAGGCAACGCTTCATCGGCGATTTCCGCAACTGGCAGGATGACGGGGCGTTTGAAAAATCCCTGAACGATTTGGTTCATGCGTTGAACGCGGATAGACCGGATGTGAAGCCGAAGTCGCTTTTGTAACAACTTGAAAACGAATCAATATGGCAAATGCTGAACATCTTGCAATTTTAAAAGGAGGAGTGGACGTATGGAATAAGTGGAGGGAGGACAATAGTAATATTTCACCCGATCTATCCAACGCGAACCTGACCAGCGTTGAATTGTGTACAGTTGGCAGGATCGACTCCATCCCCAGGCTGATTGGCGCCAACTTATCCTACGCCAACTTGTTCGGCGCCGACTTGTCTGGCGCGGGAATGAACTTTGTTAACCTGACCGGTACCAACCTATCACGCGCTAATCTGGCACGCACCAACTTATCCAACACCGACTTAAATAATGCCAACCTTTCACGAACCAAACTATCAGGTGCCAACATGACTTACGCAGACCTTTCCAATGCCAATCTTAAAGCCGCAGACTTGAACATCGCCAACCTGTTACGTGCTGACCTAGATGACTCTGATTTAACCGATGCCAAAATTGGAGGCACTGTTTTCAGTTTGACCAACCTAAGCACCTGCAGAGGTCTTGAAACAGTACAAGTAGAGCAGCCCTGCTCCATCGACTTCCAAACCCTCCGCGCATCCCGCAACCTCCCCAAATCCTTCCTCCTCAAAATCGGCCTCCCCGAACTCTACCTCGACTACCTCCCCGATTTTTTCCAACCCGAAGGCATCCGCCTTTATCCAGCATTCCTCTCCCACTCCCACGCCAACAAACCCTTCGCCCGCAAACTCTACGAAGCCCTCATCGCCCGCGGCGTCAACGTCTTTTTCGATGAAAAGAAAATGAAGCCCGGCGATGATATTTTCACCGGCCTCAGCCGCGGCATCGAACTCTACGACAAAACCATCTTGGTCTGCTCCGAAGATTCCCTCAACAGTTGGTGGGTCGATCAGGAACTGGAACTGGTCTTCGAGAAGGAGCGAAACCTGCAAAAAGAAGCCGGCGAAAAAATCGGACTTTTGATTCCGATCCGGATTGACGACCATATCGACACCTGGACCAACGGCAAGCGCATGACCATCAAACAACGCGTTATCGGCGATTTCCGCAACTGGCAAGATGACGCTGCCTTTGAAAAGGCCCTCGACGACCTCATTCACGCGTTGAATGCCGACCGGCCGGTAGTGAAGCCGGTGTCGCATTTGCCGAGGAAGACTAAGTCCTGATCGCCCTTCAACCAAATAGTACAACGCACCCCCCCCTCAATTCTCCACAAAATACATATCGATCTCCCCTTTGTTCTTCACCGAGATTTTTCCCCGGTACTGGCAGGGGCTGAAGGTTTTGACGATCTCGTAGGCTTCGCCGGAGATGTTGATCTTGCCGCCTTCGCTGGCTTGTTCCACGCGGGCGGCGATGTTCACTGTGTCGCCCCAGATGTCGAAGGCGAATTTTCTGGAGCCCACCACGCCGGCCACCACGGGTCCGCGGTGGATACCGATGCGGGCGTCGAAGCGGGGCAGTCCTTGGGCTTCGCGTTCGGCGTTCCAGGCGGTGAGCCAGTTTTGCATGTCGCGGGCGGCGCTCACCATGTCGCGGATCTGGCTGCTTTCTCTGGCGCCCGGCGCCAGGCCGCCGGCGCACATGTAGGCATCGCCGATGGTTTTGATCTTTTCTAAGCCGTATTTGGCGATGATCTCGTCGAAAGCTTTGAAGGCGGTGTCGAGTTCGGTCACCAATTGTTGCGGCTGGAGTTGTTCGGCGATTTTACTGAAGCCGACAAAGTCGGCGAACAGGACGCTCACGTCGTCGAAGTATTGAGCTTTGGTCTGTCCGTTTTTCTTGAGTTCGTCGGCCACCAGTGCGGGCAGGATGTTGAGCAGCAGGTTTTCGGAGCGCTCCTGTTCTTCGCGGATGGTCTTGTTTTTTTCTTCCATCACCTTGTTGTGCTGGCGGGCGCGGATAAAACTGAACATGGAGCCGCCCGCCAGGAGCAGCAATCCGAGGATGGCCGCTACGTAAAACTTCCGGTTGCTTTCGGCTTCGCGCAGGGCGAGGTTGACGTTTTCCACGGCCAGCGAGTCGAGGCTGTTGCGGAACACGACCGAATCGAGCATATAGCGCTGTTGCATGAGCAGCATGGACGTTTTCATCTGCTCTTCGGTCATCTGGTCAATCTGGGCTTCGCGGGCGGCTAATTGCGCTTGCAATTCCTGGGTTTGTTTTTCAAAATCAACGGTGCTGACGGGTTTTCCGGTGGTGCGGACTTGTTGTTTGGCGATTTCCTGCTGGAGCGCCTGTATCTCTTCCCGCAATTCCTGGCGGGTGAGGCCGGGGGGGGGAGGGAGGGGCGTCGCCGGCGGGGCTGCGATCTCGTTGAGGCGCGCGATACGGGCTTCGATCCCGGCGATCTCTTTTTCTTTTTTTCCGGCGCGGATGGCGATTTGGCGCAGGTTTTCGAGGTTGTCGAGCATGAGGCTCTTGTTGTTGCTGCGGCTGTCGCGCAGGATATCGAGGCTTTGCTCGAATTTTCCGGCGGCTTTGCGCTTGCCGCTCAATACCATGGCTTTGCCCTCGGAGTTGAGCGCCACGGCGCGCAGCATAGACTGTCCGATTTTCCTGGCGAAGTCGGCGGCTTCATTGGCTGTGTCCTCGGCTTTCTCGTAATTGCCCGCGTGGACGTAAGCATTCGAGAGTTCGATGAGCTTTTCCACCCGCGCAGCGCCCGAAGCGCCGCGCACTTCAGCCTCCAACTGTTGGATGCGGTCGCTTTGGGCAAATATCAGTTGCGAACTGAAAAATGCGACCGGCACAAACACGGATCGCAGGAACATTTTCAACATAATATGATTGCGTAATTGCAATGTTTAAAAATGGTGTGGCGAAATTAAGGGAAGGCGCGCTTTGGAAGGGCAAGTATTTTGCCAAAGCGATGCTTTTTTCCGGAAAATAAGTTGCCGGATAAAGTAAACGACCCTTTTTTCGACACAAGGATGCTACGGTGTGACGGTATTTTTAAAAAAGACCGGAGTGAAGCGGCAATATGTGTGAGTTCAATCGGGAAAAACGGGCAGTGTGAACACCTTCAACGCAAAGGATGCAAAAAAGCCTCCTTTTGAATTTCATAAAACGAACGCGTCATTACTTGACCTGCCCCGAGATGCGAGATCATGCCTGCAAGCAAAAAATAAAAAATGGCGGAATGCCGATCCGTCATTTCCAGCACCAGAATGGCTGCTGTAAAGGGCGTGCGCGTGACGCCCGTCAGAAACCCGATCATGCATACCAATATTGCTAAATTGTGGTGTTCTTGCGGTATTCCGGCGTATTGCAGTAGCAATGCTCCCAAGGCTGCGCCGGAGGATAAGGATGTCGCGAATATGCCGCCTGCGGCTCCTACACTGAAGGATAGGACGCTGCCTGCCAATCGAACCGGGAAGTCATACCAATGCGATGTCTCTGCGCCTTCGAACAATATCTGATTGATCAATGGTTTTCCCGATCCAATGGCTTTTTCTCCGGATAAAAAAACAATTGCGGCAAAAAATAACCCCAACAACAGGACAAACGCCAGTTGCTGTTTTCGCTGCGGGTATTGGTCGCGTAATTTCCCCATCCACAACAACATTTGTGTAAAAACAGCACCCAGGTATCCCGACAAAAAAGCGAAGATGATGATGATCCAGATCATTTGAAGCGGCAGCGCAATCAGTTTCGGATATCCGAGGTACAGGTACGATCCCAGGAATACCTGGGCCGTCATGCCTGCAATAATAACTGCGCTGAATACCGCGGTGCGAAACCGCGTAATATGGCTTTTGGTCAATTCTTCCAGGGCATAAACAATACCGCCCAAAGGTGTATTGAATGCCGCCGCCAACCCCGATGCGCCACCCGTTATCAGCATAACGCGGTGCGATACTTTTGCCCAGCCGGCAGGTATGGAGCGGTATACCGTTTCAAATACGGAACCCGCTACCTGCAGCGTCGGCCCTTCCCGGCCGATTGCCCCGCCTCCCAGCAGCAGTAAAAGCGAGCTGCCTATTTTTACCAGTCCAATGCGCGCATTGAGCAGTCTTTGTACCCCGATCTGCTTCGAGGTGCCGGCTAAATCTACTGCCGCCAATAATTGCGGGATACCGCTTCCTCTGGCGTTGGGCGACAAACGGACGGTAACATACCAGGCAATGGCAAAAAACAGCGGAGTAGTCAGAAACACAGTCCAGGCGGAAACGCCGGCGATGGCTTTGCCAAAGTGTTCGAACAGGACGAACAGCTTTTCGTAAGCAACCGCAACCAAACCCGTCAAAACGGATGCTATCCACAACGGGATCGCCTGAAAAGGAATGCGCAGGTCTGGATTGCGGAGTATCTTGTTTTGAATGACTCTCCCCGGAGCAGTCTTCAGCGCCGCGCGAATGCATTTGTATATCCATAATTCCCAGCTATATAAATGAAACCGTTTTTTCATAACAAGACCTTTTTGGAATCAGCTGTCATCAAATACAAATGAACGGTTCTTGATTCGTTTGTCAGGGCTTTTTATCGAAAATTGCCGGAGTTCGTTCGCGATTTTGCAGTTTTGCGACGGCTAAATCAACTTTTGAATGAAAAAATCAACTTACTCCCCGCATCTGCTCTCCCTGAAATGTATCATCCGCAATTCATCATTCATCATTCACTTCCTTTTCCCCCTTCTTCTTTTTTCCCAAAGCCCCGACCCTGAAATATTAAAATCCATCCGCCCCCGCAACATCGGTCCCGGCGCCATGTCGGGCCGTATCACAGCCATCTCAGTCGATCCGACCCACCCCGAAGTCATTTACGCCGGTGCGGCATCGGGCGGCGTGTGGCGCAGCAAAAGCGGCGGCACCCGTTGGGAACCCATTTTCGACAAAGCGCCGACGCAAAGCGTGGGTTCCATCGCCGTCAGTCCCCGCAACCCCGACGAAATATGGGTCGGCACCGGCGAAGGCAATCCGCGCAACTCGCAGAATTTCGGCGCCGGTATTTTTAAAACCATCAACGGCGGCAAAGACTGGGTGTGCATGGGCCTGCAAAATACCCGCACCATCCACCGCGTGGTGTTGCACCGCGACAACCCCGATGTCATTTTTGCCGCATCGCTCGGCTCCGCTTACGGCCCCACCGAAGACAGGGGCGTTTTTAAAAGCGCCGACGGCGGCAAAACCTGGAAAAAAATCCTGTACGTCAGCGATCTGACCGGCTGCGCCGACCTCGTCGCCGACCCGCAGAACCCCAACAAACTCTTTGCGGCCATGTGGGAATACCGCCGCTGGCCCTGGTTCTTCAAAAGCGGCGGCAAAGGCTCCGGCCTCTACGTCAGTTACGACGCGGGCGAGACCTGGGAAAAAAGAACCGACAAAGACGGCCTGCCCGAAGGCGAACTCGGCCGCATCGGCCTGGCTGTCGCCAAAAGCAACCCCGATGTGGTGTACGCGCTGGTGGAAGCCAAAGAAAATGCACTGTACAAGAGCACCGACGGCGGCCGCAACTGGCGCAAAATGGCCGACAAAGGTATGGGCGACCGGCCCTTCTACTATTCCGAAATCTATGTGGACCCCAAAAATGAGAACCGGGTGTACTCGATATACACTTTTATTTCGCGCAGCGAAGACGGCGGCAAGACCTTCGAGACCTGGGCGGGCTGGCACATCCACCCCGACCACCACGCTTTCTGGATCAGCCCCGACAACCCCGATTACATCATCAACGGCAACGACGGCGGCCTCAACATCACGCTCGACGGCGGCAAATCGTGGCGCTACGCCGAGAACATCCCCGTCGGCCAGTTTTACCACGTCGAGACCGACAACGAATGGCCTTACAATGTGTACGGCGGCCTGCAGGACAACGGTTCCTGGGTAGGCCCCTCGGCAGTGTGGAAATCGGGCGGTATTCGCAACTCCGACTGGCAGGAGGTGTATTTCGGTGACGGCTTCGAGACCATGCCGCGCAAAGACGACCCACGCTACGTGTTCGCCATGTCGCAGGGCGGCGAACTCGGCCTCATAGATCGCAAAACCGGCGACACCCGCTACCTGAAACCGCTTCATCCCGATGGGAAGACCAAACTGCGATTCAATTGGAACGCAGCGCTGGCCCAAGACCCGCACCTTCCGCATGGCATTTATTTCGGTTCGCAATTCGTACATTATTCGAGCGATCTGGGGCAAAACTGGCAGATCATCAGCCCCGATCTGACCACCAACGACACCTCTAAAATGCACCAGGACGTGTCGGGCGGCCTCACTTTCGACGCTACCAACGCCGAAAACCACTGCACCGTCATCGCCATCGCGCCCTCACCGGTGCAGCGCGGCGTGGTCTGGGTCGGCACCGACGACGGCAACGTGCAACTGACCACCGACCAGGGCAAAACCTGGACAAATTTCGCGGATAAATTACCCGCCGCACCCAAAAATGCCTGGATCCCCGCCATCGAAGCGTCGCCCGTCAACGCCGGCGAAGCATTCGTCGTGCTCAACAATTACCGACAGAACGACTGGCAACCCTACCTGTACCAGACGACGGATTTCGGAAAAACCTGGAAACGAATCGCCAGCCCGAAAAATCTGCCCGGCGGCCTTTTAAGTCAAACTGGCAATTACTGTTTGTCGGTCGTTCAAGATACGGAAGTGTCCAACCTGATTTTTCTCGGCACCGACCAGGGTTTATACGTATCCATAGACCACGGCGCCAACTGGACTTTGTGGCCGGGCGAATCCTTCCCGGCGGTACCTGTTTTCGACATGAAAATCCAGCAGCGCGACGGCGATTTGGTCATCGGCACCTTCGGGCGCGGCATCTGGATACTCGACAACCTTTTCCGCCTGCGCGAACTCGCCCGTTCCGGCGGCAAAACCATCGAACAACCCTTCAAACTTTTCGCGGCCCAACCGGGCATTTTAGCCGAATACCGCTCTTTCGACGGGCCGCGATTTGCAGTAGACGCCACTTACGAAGGCGAGAACAAAGGAACAGCGGTGCGCATTCCCGTTTGGGTGAAACCGGGCCTCAAAAAAGAGGAAAAAGAGAAAAAAACCGATAAAGAAGATGGAAATAAGGCAAAAACGGAGGTGAAAAAAGAAGATAAGGATAAACCCGCCTCCGGCAAGCCTTCGGCGGGTAAAAAGGAAAAAGCCACCGTCACAGTCTTGTCCATGGAAGGCGACACCCTGCGCCGGTTTAAAACGGAACTCGACTCGGCATTTACCCGCTCCATTTATTGGAACATGGACACCCGCGGTGTGCGATTCCCATCCAAAAACGAACCGCCTGCCGACCAACTTGAACCCGGCGGCGGTCCGCAGGTGGGCCCGGGCGAATACTGGATAAAAGCCGACTTTATGGGCTACCGGGATTCCATAAAAGTGAAAGTTATGGACGACCCGCGCCTCAATATCTCCGCTGCCGAACGCAATGCCCGGACTGCCGCGGTCCGCGATCTGTACAAAACCGTCGAAAGGGTGACAAAAGCTTACGAACGGCTGAAAGAGGCCGAAAAAACCATAGGTCTGGTGGAAAGCCAGTTTGCCAATGTGCCCGACAGCCTGAAAAAAGACGTGAACAAACTCGGCGGCGCGCTGAAAGATTCTATCAATGTGCTGAAAGACAAGTTCTTTACACACAAGGAAGTAAAAGGCATCCAGCGCAATCCGGACGTCCTGAACGCGCAGTTTTACAAAGCCCTCGGATACATCAACGGCGGTCAGGGCGCACCCAATGCGACCGCCCAAATTGCCATTGCCGAAGCCAAACGCGAAGCGGAAGCGATCATCGGCCAGGTGAACGTGCTTTTTGAAACGCAATGGAAGGAGTACCGGGCAAAAGCGGAGGCGGTGCGGTATTCGTTGTTTAAGGATTTTGAGCGGTTGTAGAAGATTTTTCCCGCAGATCAGCGCAGATAAAATCCGCAGATCGCCGCAGATCAAGATCAAAATCTGCGAAAATCTGCATCATTTTATCTGCGATGATCTGCGGGAAACGCCGCAGTGCTGCTTGCCGCCAAGGTATCCCGGATCTATTGTTTCAAAACACGCCCGATGAATGCGTTGTGTCCTCTTTCCAGCCGGACAATATACATTCCTGTGGGCCAGCCGGACATTTGCAGCGGCGCAAGGTCGTTATGCATTCTTGCCGTTTCGCCGCTTATTTTTTCTCCCGCTAAATTCCATACCGCCATTGTCCATCCTTCATTGCCCGCGCCGGGTATTTCCAGCCACACCGTTTCCCCGGCCGGTTGCGGAAAAATGCGCAAAGCAGCGCCTTCGTCACGCACCGCATCCGCTGGCAAAGGAACGGTGGATAATTCCACGCAGTAGTCTTCCACCTGTCCGAACTCGAACGTTTCGCAAGGCTCCGGCGGCGTTCCTCCGGAGCCTTTGTATTTCATCATCACCCGCATTCGTGTAAGACCCGGATTGGAGAAATCAGGTGGGGTGATGAGTCCGGTTACCGCGTCGTCGGAGGCCCAACCGGGGTCGAAAGCGAGCTCGCCGTCGTCGTTGAAATCGCCGTCCATATTGAAATCAATAAAAATACGGAAGAACTCTTTGTAGGGAAAGCTTTGAAATCCCGGTATGATCGTCACATCCACCGGCACTTGCGGCATCAGCACGGGAACGAACGGATTGCCGGTATAATCCTGGTATCCATATCCGCCGCTGCCGGAGTCGTGCAGCCAATTGTCCAATAATACTGTCGCGATCCATTCTTCGCCGGAATCCTCCGCCTCAGCCGTACAATAAGGCGCGTCGGTGCAGGATCCGCAACCGGTAGTTTTAAAAACAACGGAAGTGGAAAAGGCGGTCGCACCCGTATCGCAGAGGGTTTGCACCTGTGCCTCGTATTCGGTGCAGGGCAACAGATCGAAAACGGTGAGCGAAGTGTCGCCGGTCTGATAGGATTCCCAATTGCCCCCTCCGGTGGCGCGGATGCGCAGGCGGTAGGCGTTGGCGGCAGTGACGTCATTCCAGACGAGCGCCGCTTCCGAAGCGTTGATCTGGGTCGCCCAAACGGCCGCCGGCGGTTCGCAGCATCCGTCAGTGCGGAAGCCAGCCGGCGCCGACCAGTCGCTCATGGCGCCGTCGTTGCAAACGGCCATTAAAGCACATTCATATTCGGTGCAGGGGCTCAGATTTTCCAATAAGAAGGAATTTGAAACGCCGTTCACAACATTCCAGGCAGGCGCCCCGGCGGCGCGCCAACGCAGATGCACCGTTTGATAGCCGGCGATCTGCGACCATTTTAACAAAGCGGAGCCGGAAGTAATGTTTACCGTATGGAGTGCGAAGGGCGGAAGGCATGGACTGCACTGGTCTTCGTAGTCCGATAAAAGCGAATATAGATTGAGCCGCCCGCCGGTGACGGTGATATTTTGCAGAGCGGTATTGGGTGTCGCGCTGCCGAGCAGCAAATTTTTCGCCCACAAAGCGGCGGCAGCCGGATCGCTTTTAGCCACAGCGATCAGGTTGGGACAAGGGGCGGAATAGAGCAGCCCGATCGCGCCGCTCACATGGGGCGCAGCGAAAGAGGTGCCGGTATAGACGCCGTAGCTGTTGTTGGCGCCGGCCGTAAATACCCCCTGCCCGTAGGCGCCGAGGTCCACATGGGTGGCGCCCCAGGCGGCGTTGGGCGCCTTCAGGTCAGTGTTGTTGAGGCTGGTGACGGAGACCAGGTAATCGCTGGGGCAAGCAGTGGGCAAGTCGCCCACCTCGTCCACATTGACGGGGATATTGGCGGTAGCGGCGACGCTCAGGATACCGGCCTGGCCAAGCGAATCGAATGCCGCACACCACAGGGGGGCATTGGCCGGTTGGCCGTAATTGGTGCCCCAGGAACAGTTGACGGCGACCACGAACGCGCCCGACTGACCGTTGGAAATATTGTACCGCTGTCGCGCCTTCAGCACATAATCGTAAGCTGCGAGGATATTGGCTTGTGTGCCGCCTCCAGCCACGAACATGATCTTTACATTCCAGTTGACGCCCGCTACGCCATTGCCGTCGTTGCCGCGCGCACCGACGATGGCGCTCACCGGAGTGCCGTGGCCGGTGACGCCGCTGAGATTATCATTGTTGTACCAGACATTCCATCCGTGAAAGTCGTCCACATAGCCATTGTTGTCGTTGTCAATACCGTCATCCGGAATTTCGCCCCAATTTTTCCAGAGGTTAGGCGCCAGATCGCTCAGGTCTTTGTCTACACCGCCATCAATGACGGCTACGACGATCGTATCCCCTGCAGGGCTGAGGCCACCGGTAGAAATGTCCCATGCGAGATCGGCGTCGAGATCGGCGTCGGGCACGCCGTTATTAGCGCCGGTGTTGACGTATTGCCATTGTTGGAAAAAGTAAGGATCATCGGGGTATATGTCGTAAGTCCCCCTGTCCTCCAGCAAAAAATTATATTGCGCCAAATGAACGCCCGGTTGCATTTGAATCCATTCGAGCGCTTTTGACTCTTCTCCCGGTATAATATTTAATTGCCAGATATTCAATAAGTCGGAGACTTTTCCTGCGCTGATGTCTTCTGTGAAAAAGGCAACTTTCATTTGCCGGATGAGCGATGCCGGTGATTTTCCCGGCTCTAAACTGACCAGCAACTGTCCGGCAGCAAATGATTGTTGCTGCGCCGCGCAAGGAATATACCCCAGAAATATTGCGAGCAAAAGCAGCGAATAGCGTTCAAGGTTCATCTAATAACAAGAATTTATCGGGAGGATAACATCGTATCGGCATAGCTGTTTTGCCAGTTTTGGCCATACACCCTGGTCATTTTTCGGGACTTTTCTACCAGAAGGATTTGCGATGGAAAAAAACACCAATTGTTAAAGCAAATATAAATACTCTTCCATTCTCCGGTTGACAAACCTTTTAACAAGCACAATTCTGGCAAAGATTGCTCACTTCTTTTTACCTTCCGGAAAATTTTTCAGCGCTCGTTAACCGAATGATAATTGGAATAAAGCCAAAATTTTCATTGATCTGGAATTTATAAAAAGTGAACTTTTTGTTTGCCAAATTATTGATTGATGCTTAATCTTTTCAAGTGTTTTGCGGCTCCCCTCCGGAGGCCTGTTTACATCCTGACGACTGTTTTTTTTACGGTCCTATCCTTCTCATTTATCAGGGCGCAGGGCGATTGCGTCTGTACCAACTGTCCACAATTCATGCCCGACGGATTCACGGGCAATTTTTATATTCAGATTGAAAATGCCGCGAATCCGACGCTGGGGCAGAATGGTCAGGGGGTTTGCGGGGTCAGACTTCACTTCGACCATGAATACCTGGGCGACCTGCAGATCGTACTGACTTCGCCGGCGGGGCAGTCGGTCACCCTTGTCGGTCCGGTCGGCTTTTTTGGCCCGACCGATTTCACTACCTGGGATGTGTTGTTTTTGCCGTGCGGCGACGCGGTGAGCCCCGACCCCGGATTTACGGAGCAATGGAACAACAACCAGCCCTGGGGCATGTTCGGCAATTACAACGGCTCTTATTATCCGGCCGGCGGCTGTCTGGAAAACTTCAACGCCGGACCCGTGAACGGTCAGTGGACGCTGACGGTATCCGACCTGCAAGGGGTTGACGTGGGCAATTTTTACGATTACGAGATCATTTTTTGCGACCCTTCGGGCATCAACTGTTTTTCCTGCGCTGCCAATGCCGGCAATCTGCTTCAGGCCGATGTAATGGCGTGCGAAGGAGACCCTGTACTCAATCTCAATTTGCCGCCAGGTTACACTCCGCCCAATGCACCTCCCCCCACTCCCGAATATTCCTATACTTATGTGATCGGCGGCCCCGGCGGCGTCATTCAGGCGTATGAACCGGGGCCCGATCTGACCGCGTATCCCGCGGGCACCTATACCGTTTGCGGCATGTCGTACCTGACGGCTCAGGAAGGCGAAATCCCACCGCCGAACGGGGCCCTGACCATCACCCAATTGTCTACTCAACTCAATTCCAACCAACCGCCTTTCTGTGGAAAAATAACATCCAATTGCGTCAACGTAACTATTAAGCCCAATCCCGAAGACATCGAGGAGTTTCAAACGATCTGCGCGCCGCAGTGCTATGTCTTTTTCAATCAGTCCTATTGCCAAACCGGCACCTACGTCCGGAACCTCGTTCAAAACGGCTGCCCTTACACCGCAACCTTATACCTGACAGTTCTACAACCTACGTTTAAAACGATCAATGAAACCATTTGCACCGACGGGTGCTCGCAAACGCCGGGTTTTGAATACGTATGCAGCCAGGGGAACTATCAGGAAACTTTTATCAACGAAGCAGGCTGCGACAGCATCGTGACACTCAACGTGAATGTCATGTCTGTGGTGGCCAATATCGTCCAGCCAACGCCGCAAATCCCCTGCAACCAGTCGCCTGTGACGCTTCAGGGGACGGGTTCCACGACGGGCCCCGGCACCACTTACCTGTGGACGGCAAGCAACGGTGGCAATATTGTGGGGGCGCCCACTGGGATCAATGTCAGCGTAAACGCTCCGGGCGATTACCAATTGCGCGTGTGCCGAACCCTCAACGGAACCACCTGCTGCGACAGTACCAGCGCGAACGTCACCGGCGACCAAAGCTTGCCTGCGGCGCCTGCAGCCGTTAGCGGTCCCAGCCAGCTTTGCCCCGGACAAACAGTCACTTTTTCCATCGCCCCTGTCAACGGCGCCACGACCTACAACTGGACGGTACCGCCCGGGGTGACCATCAATGCCGGCCAGGGCACCGCCACACTGAACGTCACCTGGAACAGTAATTCCGGAGGTAATGTCTGTGTTACAGCGGGCAATGCCTGCGGCGTAAGCGCTGCTACATGCCTTCCGGTCAGCATTGCACCAACACCGTCGCCGGCAGCCCCCCAGGGACTTACAACCGTATGTGCCGGAAATACGGAAGGTTACAGCATTCCACCGGTCAACGGCGCGACTGCCTACAACTGGACAGTAACAGCTCCTGCAACGATCGCATCCGGTCAGGGCACTCCGTCTATTGTGGTGAATTGGGGCAATGCTCCCACCGGTAATGTTTGCGTCAATATCACCAGTGCTTGCGGAACAAGCCAGGATAGTTGCCTGCCGGTTCAGATCAACAATGTGCCGGCGGCTCCCGATATCGCGGGCGATATGACCTTGTGCGAAGGTTCGGCAGGCACTTACTCTATCAACCCGGTCGCGGGCGCCACCGGATACTCCTGGACGGTCCCGCCCGGCGCTACTATTGTTTCAGGACAAAACACCCCTTCCATTGCGGTCAACTGGACCGATACGCCGGGAGGGAATGTCTGTGTTACGGCGAACAACAGCTGCGGCGACGGCCCACAGGATTGTTTCGCCGTAACCGTCAACGAAATGCCCATAGCCAATGCAGGCGCCGACGATGCCGAATGCGGTACTACCGCCAACCTGCAGGCCATTACCAGCGTCTCCGGCGGTACGGGGAGTTGGACGACGATTTCAGGCCCTGGCTCAGTTTCTTTTTCCAATCAGAATGCATATGCAACTACCGTAACCGCAACAGTGACAGGGACATATATATTTCAATGGACCGAATCAAAGAGCAATTGTTCGGACAGTGACTCTGTTGCGATCACTTTTAACGAAATTCCGGCGGCCGGTTTGATCACCACCGACTGCGATGCCACCAACCAGAATTATACCGTCTCCTTCCCCATAACGAGCGGCACGGCGCCATTCACGATCTCCGGCGGCACGGTTACGAACAACATTTTCACCTCCAATCCGGTGCCGAGCGGACAGTCTTATGCTTACTTTATCGTGGATGCCAACAATTGCCTGTCTCCAAATATCACAGGTACTGTCAATTGTAATTGCGCCACCAACGCCGGCCAAATGGATCTGACGCCGCTCACGGCGTGTGAAGGCGATACCATCACCGCTCAACATGCCGGCGGTGAAAATCTCGACCCGAACGACGTGGCAGTTTATGTGTTGCACAATAATTCAGGGTCTTCCCTGGGGCAAATATTCTCCCAAAATACGAGTGGCGTATTCACTTTTCAAAACGGAATGTCTTATGGCACAACGTATTACGTTTCATTTGTGGCAGGTAATAATTTGAACGGTTTTCCCGACCCTGCTGATCCGTGCCTCTCGGTGGCACAAGGCCAACCCGTCACCTTTTTCCTGAATCCGGTATCCTTCGCGGGTTTGGATGCCGATACCTGCGGCCTGAGCTGGCAGTTGCTCGCCGGAGCCGGCAACGGGACCGGGGAATGGTCGGTAAGTTCCGTTCCGGTGGGCGGCATGCTTGGTTTCAGCAATCCGAACGACTCGGCTGCCACGATCACGGCCACTGCTCCCGGCTTATACGTGCTCACCTGGACCATTTCGGAGGATGGTTGTTCGGGAAGCGACGATGTCGAAATTCAGTTCAATGATTCGCCGGTGCTGGATGATCTGGTGCGTACCTGCGACGCAGCCAATGAAAACTACACCGTCACCCTCGTGCTTTCCGGTGGTACGCCGCCTTACAGCGTAAATGGCAGCCCTGCAAACGGTAATACCTACGTCTCCCAACCATTTCCCAACGGCCAGTCTTATATTTTTACAGTGACCGACGCTAACGGCTGTACCATGACGGATCTGACGGGTTCCTACAGCTGTAATTGCGCGACCCAGTCGGGTACGATGCAGACCGATACGTTGCGCGCCTGTGAAGGAACTGCGGTGACAGTTTCGGCCAATATCAGCGCGCCGGTACTGGATGGGAACGACGCAACAGGCTATGTGCTGCACGACGGTTCGGGACCCGCGCTGGGACAGATATTTTCTCAAAATAATACGGGCGTGTTCGACTTTCAGACCGGGATGAATTTTGGCCAGGTCTATTACATATCGCTGGTGGCCGGCAACAACCTCAACGGTTTTCCCGATCCGGCTGATCCCTGTTTCTCGGTTGCAGCAGGGCAACCTGTTGTATTTCTGAAAAATCCCGCGCCGATTGCCGGGCAGGATGCAGCCATTTGTGGACAAACAATTGACCTGCAGGCTACAACAAGCGGTTTTCCCGGTTCCTGGTCGCAGATATCAGGTCCTGTTTTGGCCGTTCTTTCCGATATCAACGACCCGACTGCCACCGTAGATGCTCCGGATTTTGGCGCTTATATTTTTGAATGGACAGAAACGAACGGGATTTGTTCCGGCGCCGATACGCTGAGCATCACTTTCAACGAATCTCCTGCGGTGAGCGCCCTGGATGAGATATGCAACGGTGCGAACACACAATACACGGTGACGTTTTCGGCCAGCGGTGGAGCCGCGCCCTATTCGGTGACCGGTCTGAACGGTTCCTTCACCGGCAACACTTTCAACTCGGCGCCTTTGGCGAACAACTCGGCTTATACTTTTATTGTGACCGACGCCAACGGATGTGAAAGCCCTTCCATTTCCGGGTCTAAAAACTGCAATTGCGCAACGGATGCCGGCTCCATGCAAAGTTCACCTTCCTTCTTTTGCGCGGGTGATCCGGCAACGGCAACCTGGAACAACGACGCCTCATTAGATGCGGACGACATCGTCCTGTTTATCCTGCACGATCAATCGGGCACTGTGGTCGGGAATATTCTGGCCACCAATGCACAGCCGACATTTCCCTTTGCTGCAAACCTGCAAACCGGCGTCACCTATTATATTTCTGCCATTGCCGGCAACAATGCAGGCGGTTCGGTGGACCTGAACGATCCATGCCTGTCCGTAACCCCCGGAGCACCGGTGCAGTGGAAGCCGCTGCCAATCGCTACCCTCACGGGAGATGCCTCCATTTGCAGCGGAGGAAGTGCGACCCTGACATTTACCGGCGACGGTGTCTTTCCCTTGACGGTGATATATTCGGATGGAGCGGGACAGAACTCTGTAACGATCAATAGTCCGCAGCCGGTATTGCTCGATGTATCGCCGGCAGTGACAACGGTCTATTCGCTGATCTCCGTCAGCGACGGCACTGCCCCGGTTTGCAGCGCTCAACTCGACCAGATTGCGACGGTCACCCTCCAGCAACCCGTGACCGCCGGTATCGCCAATGAACCGGTGGAATTGTGCGCAGGCACCTCGCTGCCCCTGCAACTGATCAACTTCCTGACCGGCGCCGATCCGGGAGGTCAATGGACGGAAACCTCTGCACAGCCTTCCCTGCCCGGCGCTTTTAATGCGCAAACCGGCACTTTCGAAACAGCGGGACAGCCGGCAGGGATATATACGTTTAAATATACGCTTACCGCCGCGCCTCCGTGTTTGGGCGACGAAGAAACCGTAACGGTGAAGCTGCTGGAATTGCCGTTGGCTGATGCCGGCGAAGACCAGGTCATCAATTGCACCCAGGCAGCGGTGCTGCTCGGTGGGGCGAATACCACCACCGGACCGGGAATCTTTTATCAATGGCTTGCGAATGGCGACACCATTGGCGCAACAGAGCAGATATTTGTCAGCACGGCGGGCACTTACACCCTGATTGTCAGCAACGCAGCCGGTTGCTCGGACTCCGATGAAGCAATAGTTGACCTGGACAATGAAACTCCGCAGGCAGAATTGATCTCGGTTAGAAACGTGCGTTGTTACGGAGAGGCAAACGGAGTAATCTCGATAGATTCTTTTTCGACGAACCATCCGCCTTTGCTTTATTCCCTAAACGGCGGCGCTTTTGTTTCCAATCCGGTCTTTACGGGGCTGCAACCGGATGTATATATCGTTACCATGCAGGACGCCAACGGTTGCGAATCTGCCACACCTCCCATTACCATCAATGAACCTCCAGAATTAATAATTGAACTTGGTGCAGATGTCGAGGCAGCGTTAGGAGATTCAGTGTATCTTAGTGTGTTAAGCTCAGTGCCGGTGGCGGCGCTCGATACCGTTTTGTGGAGCCCGTTGCTGGATTCGGCTGCGCGCGGGAAGGAATACCAGCGCTTTTTACCGCTGCAATCCTGGAAAGTGAACGTGATGGTAACCGATACGAACGGCTGCGAGGCGCGCGATGAGATTTTAGTGAGGGTAGACAGGACACGCCACGTATACATACCGAATATTTTTGATCCACAGAGTGCCCAGAACGGTGTATTCCAGGTGTACGGCGGACAGGATGTGGCAGCGGTGAAAATATTCAGGATTTATGACCGCTGGGGCGAACAGGTGTTTGAAGCGCTTGATTTTCAACCGAATGATCCGACACAGGGTTGGAACGGGAAGCAAAGAGGCAAGGATGCTATGCCAGGGGTTTATGTCTATTATGCAGTGGTGCGGTTTATTGACGGACAGGAGGAAATTCTTACGGGTGATGTGACTGTTTTCCGCTGAAAGCGTGGATGTTAAATCTTGCGGTTTTTTGTTTTGCAAAATTCAATTGGGTAAATGCCGATAAAATTTTCAAACATTGTTTGTCAAAAGAGATGGCAGTTTTAATTGGGAACAAATAGTTAAAACGGCAACGAAAGGTGATCTCAAAATAAAATTTTTCCTTTCTTTGCGTGTCGCTTTTAATTGAATTTCCAGCACGCTGCCTTCCTCCGTTCCGATCCCCATTGCTAAAGATAACATCCCGACCGAGTTGTTATTGACATCCTGCTTTAAGAGGAAAAGCATTGCGAATCAATCTTTTAAACACAATAATCGTGGCTCTGACCACCGGTAGCGAAAACTGTATCGCTCCCGGATATGAATTCATATTCAAACTTTTAAAACTACCGGTTTCATGGTAAAAAAACTACTCTTACTGTGTGTTTTACTCCAATCGGCCGTTTCATTGATGGCGCAAGTCCCCGACCCTTGTCCCTCTAATGATGAACCGGCTTCCGACTTTTGTGAACAAACCTGCATTTATTGTAACTTCAATGGTTATAGTGGTACCACTACAGGTTACAGCGGCCAAACGCCACAGGGGTTCTGTGGTACGATCGAGAACGAGCAATGGCTTGGTTTCATCGCCGGTGCAGCAGCGGCTACATTCACCGCAACGCCTACCAATTGCCAGATCGGCAATGGCGTACAAATTGCCCTGTATCAGTCATGCCAGGGAAACCCTGTACAGAACGGTTGCAACGGCGGTTCGGCCGGTGGCGGAAACAATCCCGTTTCTATTACAGTCAATTTGACCCCCGGCGTGAACTATTTTCTATTGATTGACGGCTATGCCGGCGACCAATGCGATTTTACCGTTACCGTCACGCCTCCCAATGCTGCGCAAGCGCCCTCTTTGGCCAATGCCGGCGCCATACAAGGGCCCAACAAAGTTTGTCCCGGCGGTATAATCAACGTCTCAATCCCTCCGGTTAACGGCGCCGGCGGCTACAACTGGACTGCCACCGGCGGCGCACTCATTAACGGCGAAGGGTCGCCGGTTCAGACCCTGGCACCGGGCGGTAACATCGTACAGATCACAGCGCCGCCGAATGCCCCGCCACCCACCTCTATACAAGTATGCGTGCAACCCATCAACTCTTGCGACGAGGACAATCCTTTCGTTTGCAAAACCATTCAGATCGAAAAAATCCCGGATACGCAGCTGCCTCCGGTGACGGTGTGTGCTGAAGATGCTCCCTACGAACTTCCCTGGGGCGACTTGGCCGGCACCCCCGGTACCTTCAACTATTCGCACACCTATACTTCCTACCAGGGGTGCGACAGTGTCGTAAAAAAAATAGTGACGATCAAAGCGCCCATCATCAGAAATCTCCAGCCCCAAACGATTTGTGCGGGCACTTGCCTGACGATCTGCGGGGAAGAATATTGCGATGGCGGCAATTTCCAGAGAATATGCGAATCGTACCAGGGCTGCGACAGCCTTATAAACTTCTCGATTTTGCTGCTCAGCCCAACTGCAGATATTATCGGAGGGGGAGACCTTTCATGTGTGACCGACTCCATTCTCCTGAACTCGGCTCCTTCACCCGGCGCCAAATTCTGGAAAAAACTGCCGACCGGGCAGATCGTAGGGACGGGTAATACCTATATCGTGACCCAACCGGGTACGTATGTCCTGCAGGTGTCGGCCTCTGCCGGTGGAAACACGTGTCTTTCTACGGATACGATCACCATCAATGGAAATACCACTCCGCCTACCGTGTCGGCAACAGGAGGCGTTTTAGGCTGCGGCGTTGCTAACTCCGTGCAACTGACCGTCAACACCAATGCCTTGAACCCCACCTATTCGTGGTCGGGACCGGGAGGTTTCACTTCTCAGTCCGCTTCTCCAACTGTCACACAACCAGGTAGTTATATTGTTACTGTTACGAGTCAAAGCAACGGATGTACCAATACAGCCACCGCTACTGTCACCGGAAATACCACGCCTCCTTCTCCAACGGCAACCGGCGGCACACTCACCTGTGCCATCACTTCTGTAACGCTCAATGCAACACCGGCGAACGGCGTAACCTACCTTTGGTCGGGACCGAATAATTTTAACTCAACCATCCAAAATCCAACGACAAATGCTGCCGGAACCTACACCGTGACCGTCACCAATAACTCCAACAATTGCACGGCGACGGCAACCGCTACAGTAAACCTGAACAACACACCTCCGACACCGGGAGCTACAGTAAGCGGGCCGATTTCATGCCCCACTCCGACGGTTACCCTGAACGCGACGCCCGGATCCGGAGTGACCTACAACTGGGGCGGCCCCAACGGTTTCTCTTCAACGATACAGAACCCCACCGCTGATCTGGCCGGCGCCTATACAGTGACCGTGACCAATAATTCGAATGGATGTACCGCTACGGCCAACGTGAACGTGACGGGCAACACCACACCGCCCGGCGCAACTGCTTCCGGCGGCACTTTGACTTGCGGCGTTCCCTCCATTTCTCTGACCGGTGGCTCCGCTACCGGCGGCGTTACTTATTCCTGGACGGGTCCGGGTGGCTTTACCTCGAATCAACAAAACCCAACCGCCAATACGGTGGGTACCTATACGCTCGTTGTAACAAACCCCTCAAACAGTTGTACTTCAACTGCAACGGCTACTGTTGCAGGCGATTTCGCGGCGCCCGATGCCTCCGCGACGGGCGGCATCATTACCTGTGCTGCCAGCAGTACCACCATTTCGGGTAATTCGGCTACTTCGGGCGCAACATTCGCCTGGACCGGTCCCGGTGGCTTCACTTCGAACCAGCAAAATCCGACCGTATCCTCCACAGGTACCTATACGTTGACCGTTACCAACCCTGCGAACGGCTGTACCTCCACGGCGACAGCTACCGTTTCGCCGGATGCCAATGTTCCGGATGCATCGGCGGCAGGTGGTGTAATCACTTGTGCCGATCCTTCGATCACACTGAACGGCGGATCTGTCACACCGGGTGTTACCCTTTCCTGGACCGGGCCCGGTGGTTTCAATTCGACTGAAGAGGATCCCGCAGTAACAGTAGATGGCACTTATACCCTGACCGTACTCGATCCTTCCAACGGCTGTACCGCGCAAGCGACCGCAATTGTTAATCTGGATACCGATGCGCCGGGTGCATCCGCAACCGGCGGGACCCTGACCTGTTCCGCGCCTTCCTTTACTTTAAATGGAAGTTCGCCAACCAACGGCGTTTCCTGGTCTTGGTCAGGTCCGAATGGCTTTACTTCTTCACAGCAAAATCCCGATGTTACCGATGACGGCGTTTACACCCTGACGGTAACGAATCCTGTAAATGGCTGTACCTCAACGGCTTCCGCAGATGTCGCCGCCGACCAGAATGCGCCGGTCGCATCGTCCACTACCGGTACGCTCACCTGTGCGGTTACCTCATTGGTGCTGAACGGTTCTTCCAATCAGGCCGGTACTTTTGCATGGAGCGGCCCCGGTGGTTTTAACTCCACGGCGCAAAACCCGACAGTGAGCACCCCGGGCGATTATACGCTGACTGTTACCAGCACGGGCAATGGTTGCACTGACGCTGTCACAGTGACCGTTGGCCAGGATATCGCCGCTCCCGGCGCCGCATCCACCGGTAATACTATTGATTGCTCCAATCCTCAGGTTGCGGTTTCGGCCACTTCTCAAACTGCAGGCGTTACCTATGCCTGGAGTGGCCCTGGCGGATTCACTTCCAACCAACAAAACCCGAACGTTACGCTGAATGGCAACTATACGGTTACGGTCACCAATCCCGCCAACGGATGCGTCAGCACCAGCACGGCGCTTGTGCAGATAGATACAGTGACGGCGGCGTTGCAGGCTTCCGCACCCGACATTCTGACTTGTGATGCCACCACTGTTAATATTCAGGCAACCGTGAATCCTTCCGGCTCGACTTTACAAGGTATTTCATGGAGCGGCCCCGGCGGATTTTCTTCTACCGATGAAGATCCTGCTGTGACAGCGCCGGGTATTTATACGCTGACGGCGACACTGGCAAACGGATGCACCTCGAGCATACAAGCAACAGTCAGTCAGGATATTACGACACCTGATGTGGCGGCGCAAGGTGGAACGTTGACGTGTACGACGACTGCAATCAACCTGGACGGAAGTTCTTCAACAAATGGTGCTTCTTTCGAATGGGCCGGACCCAATGGTTTCTCCTCGAGCGACCAGGATCCATCCGTATCGGTTGACGGCGTCTATACATTGACCGTGACCGGCCCGAACGGTTGTACTTCCACCTCCACTGCGACGGTCAATCTCGATGTAGTGGAACCGGGTGCGGTGGCTGTATCTTCCAACAATCTGGATTGCGATGAATTGACAACCAATCTCACCGGCACTTCTCCGACCAACGGCGCTACATTTGCCTGGACAGGTCCGGGCGGCTTCACAGCCAACACTGCCGCGACCACAACATCGGAACCGGGTACTTATACGGTGACCACAACCGGTCCGAATGGTTGCACTTCCGTATCTGATGTTATTGTTACACAGGATATTACAGCGCCCGGCGCTTCCTCTGCAGGAGACACGACGGATTGTATATCGGGGCAGGCTACCCTGACGGGTAACTCGCCCACAACAGGCGTTTCCTGGCTCTGGTCCGGCCCCAACAATTTCAGTTCGACCGAGCAAAACCCGACGACTACCGTACCGGGCGCATATACGCTCACGGTGACCGGCCTGAACGGCTGTACTTCCACTTCAACTGCTAATGTTGCGGAAAATACCGATTCTCCAGTGGTAGATCTTGGCGGAGGTGGTACGCTAACCTGCGCCGTAACCGATGTGACCATTACCAGCAGCATTTCTACCGCAGGGGCAACCGGCGTGTGGTCGGGCCCGAACGGGTTCACTTCCACGCAAAACGACATTACCGTTTCGGTTCCGGGGATTTATACCTATACCGTAACCGCCCTGAACGGTTGTATTTCTGCGCCCACGTCTACCATTCCACAGGATATTGAAGCGCCCCAAGGGGTAACGGCGGTGGGTGGTTTGCTCAACTGTACCTTCCCGACCATCACGTTGCAGGGAGGTTCTTCCACCTCCGGCGTCAACTACAACTGGACGGGGCCGGGTGGATTTGCCTCGACCCAGCAAAATCCGGCTGTTACCAATCCAGGTACTTACACGCTGGTGGTGACCGACCCGACCAACGGATGTACGACCGGTGCGACGACCGAAGTCACCTTAGATCCAACGGTACCGGATATCGTTGTCGTGGCCGATTCACTGACTTGTACCGTTCAATCAGTGACTTTGCAAGCCACTACCGCGACGCCGAACGTTACCTTCCAGTGGAACGGTCCGAACGGTTTCACATCAACGGTGGAAGACCCGGCAGTGAGTGTTCCCGGCAATTACACAGTAATCGCCACCGCAACGAGCGGATGTACTTCATCATTCACGTACAATGTATTGCAGAACATCATTCCTCCGGGCGCCACAGCACAAGGCGACACCCTTACCTGCACTGTTCCCACAGGAACGTTAACTGGCGGTTCGCCAACCGCAGGTGTATCCTTCGCCTGGAGCGGACCGGGAGGTTTCACTTCGAACAATCCTAATCCAACTGTCACGCAGACAGGTACTTATATGCTTACTACGACCGGTTCCAACGGTTGTACCTCTACCATTTCGGTAGAAGTGGTGCCCGATCAGAGTATTCCGCAGATCAGCATCACCACAGGCACCATTACCTGCGCTGTACCGAGCATTCAACTGACAGCCTCTTCATCGAACGTACCGAATGCGACCTGGCAGTGGTCGGGTCCGGGCAATTTCAACTCGATTGAGCAAAACCCGACCGCGACCATTCCAGGCAACTACACCGTAATCGCTACTGCGCCCAACGGTTGTTCTTCTTCCACAGGCGGCACTGTGGAAGACGATACCGACGGGCCGGTGGTCAATGTCGGCACACCGGATGAATTGAATTGCACGACGACACAGGTCGCCTTGCAAGCTTCCGTACCCACACCCGGCAGTTACCTGTTCCAGTGGAGTACTCAAACCGGCAATATCCTGTCCGGCGCCAATACGCAAAATCCGCAGGTCAGCCAGGCTGGAATTTACACCGTAGTGGTGACCAATAATTCCAACGGTTGCACCACGGCGGAAAATGTGGAAGTGGAAGTGAATCCTGCGACGCCTTCGGGTGTGGCATTGCTGGAAAAAGATGTATCCTGCTATGGCTACACGGACGGGTCCGTAGTAATTGATTCCGTAGCGGGCGGTACACCTCCTTTCGTTTATTCACTCGACGACCTCGCATTTACGACGGGAACATTGTTCACCTCCCTGCCTCCGGGTATTCACACGTTGTTGATCCAGGATGTCAATGGCTGCGAGTTTGAAACTACTTTTGAATTGCTCGAACCAGAGGAGCTTACTGTCACGCTTGGCGCCGACACGACGGTTCAGTTTGGTCAGAGCCTTTCCTTGTCGCTCGACAATATCGTGAACTACCCGGACAGGGTAGTGCAGACGATCGTATCTCCTCCGGGTATAACGGATTCTATCTTGTGCGACACCTGCGATGAATTCCTTCCGCTTTATTCGTTCCGTTACCGGGTGACGGTAATTGACTCCAATGGATGTAAAGCAACGGACGACCGCCTCGTCATAGTAGATAAGACGCGTTATGTCTATATTCCGAACATCTTCAAGCCGGATTCACCGAGCGAAAATGCCATCTTCACCATATTTGGCAGGGAGTCGCAAATCGTGAATATCAAGTCGTTCCAGATATTCGACCGCTGGGGAGCAATGGTCTTCGAAAATTACAACTTCCAGCCCAATGACCTGAACGCAGGATGGGATGGCAATGTACGCGGCGAAAAGGCGAATCCTGCCATCTTCGTTTATTATACGGAGATTGAATTCATCGACGGGGAAACCATCCTCTACAAAGGGGATGTGATGTTGTACCGATAGGCTTTTTTGAAGGAATTGAAAAAGCGGGTCGCTCCAGCATGTACGGAGCGACCCGTTGTTTTTCCCACTGAGTGCTATTGCGTAACCAGCAGTTTGAGTTTATAATCCTCCTGCGGAATGGGACTGTTGACTGCAGTGGGATATGGTTCGATGGCCAGCAGTTTTATCTTGTAATCCAAAAACGAGGTCGAATCCGAAACGGGGTCGGCGCTCAGGCCGCCGATCGAAAGGGTATCCGATTTCCCGATCTGGCCCATCGAAATCGTGAATCCTGCATCGGCCCGGCCCTGCCACACACAAAGAGCCAGTGAATCCATCGGGCACCGGCTGTCGCCGTAAAGGGTGTGAAAACTGACGATTAAGTTGTCATTGCCTTCAAGATGGGCGTTGACTCCATAACAAAGCAGGAACGGCTCGCCGAGTGAAAATTCTGTGACGCCGCCACAAGCGGTGGAATTACCATTGTCTGATTTGGAGCATGCGGTCGCGAACGCCGCCAAAAGTGTCAATGAGATGAAAAGGGTCTTTTTCATTAGAACAAAATTTGGAAAGTGAACTTTCCTTTGAAGACTACAGGCCTCCTCGCTGGGGTTGGGGGAAGGCGGGTTAACCTCCCGTTAAAAATTTCCTCCCTCGCCCCCTCGCCTGTTGCCTACTTTTGTCCCTTAAAAATACAGCATGGAGCCAGTTATCAAAGGAATTTTAGCGGGTCTTGCCTATGGGTTGTTGTTGGGGCCGCTCTTTTTTATAAGTCTGAAAGTAACGCTGAGCCAGGGATGGCGCAACGGCGTAGCGCTCGTGGGAGGCGCTTTTGCCAGCGATGCAACGCTCGTGGCGGGCAGTTGGTGGAGTGCGGCGCGGCTTTCGGCATTTGCACGGCAGGAGGTTTTTCAATCGGGATTCGGCCTGGTAAGCGGCCTCGTTTTGTTCGGATTCGGGTTGTCGGCAGTATGGCCGCGCAAACGCCAGTCCATGTCTATTGTTCAGGAAGGGACGCTGTATAAACGCCGCTATTCTTTTTTGAAAGGTTTTTTCATCAACATGTCGAATCCTTCCAACTGGCTATTCTGGCTCAGCCTTGCTACGGTCGTGCAGGCAGAGGCAATGCCGGAAGGTGGTCGTTACGCTGAAATATTTCTCGTCGCCACGCTTGCGGTCGTTTTGCTGACCGATCTGGTCAAAGTATTGCTCGCCCATAAGATTGGCAAACGGCTGAATCCGGGCATTCCCGAAAAAATCGTCCGGGTGGCAGGATTCATCCTGTTGGCCGTCAGCAGCTGGATGCTTGTGCAGTTGGCAGGTAGCGCTTTTTGACCCGCTTCAGACACAGGGCATCCTGCGGAACCTGAATTTCAGTAGAAAAACTACCGCTTTTTATCGAATCCCGCTACGCGGGCACAGGCCGCGCTTTACCTTTGAGTGAGAAACACATTCTTTAGACTTACAACTCTCACTTGTTCATCGCTCCCGCCCATGAGGCAGATTCTCCGCATACTTTACGAAGGCGCCGCTCAGGCCTGGCAGCAATTAATGGCCAATAAATTGCGCTCTTTTTTGTCGTTGCTGGGCATCACCATCGGCATTTTTTGCATTATCGGAGTAAAAAGTGCGGTCAATTCCCTGGAAGACAACATCCGGGGAAGTCTTGCCAAACTGGGCAACGATGTCATTTACCTCGATAAATTTTCCTGGTCGGAAGACCCCGGCCAGAACTTCTGGAAGTGGATGCGCCGGCCCAGTTTTACTTTTTCTGAATATGAGACCCTGAAAGACCGGCTCACAACCGCGTCGAAGGTGGGCTTCTGGCAATTTATCGGCAATAAAACCGTCAAGTGGCGCTCTTCCAGCGTTGAAAACGCCGTTTTTTTCAGTATGACGGAGGATTGCGCCGATATATTCCGGCTCGAATTTGAAGGAGAAGGCCGCTTTTTTTCACAAGCTGAGTACAAAAACGGCAGTGAAGTGTGTATTTTGGGTTCGGTCGTTGCCGAAAGCCTGTTCGGCGAAGGAGTGGACCCCATCAACAAAGAAGTCAGCATTGGCGGGCGCAAACTCAAAATTATCGGGGTGGTCACCAAATCGGGTAAAGACATCCTGAAGGTGATGAACTTCGACAATACTGTGATGATCAGTCATACCCTCGCACGGCGCGGATTCAACGTGCGCGCTCGTGGCATGTGGGCAGGAAATACGAGTATGGGGGTTCAAGCGAAAGCGGGTGTTGATATGGAAAGCGTGAAGGACGAGATCACGGGCGTTTTGCGTTCCGAACGCCGCCTCAAACCACGCGAGGAGTCCAATTTCGCCCTTAATACCCTTACCATTTTGAGTGGCTTGTTTGACAGTTTGTTCGGCGTCATCAACACGGCGGGCTTTATCATCGGAGTTTTTGCATTGATGGTGGGGATGTTTTCGGTAGCGAACATCATGTTCGTCTCGGTGAAAGAGCGCACCAATGTAATCGGTATTAAAATGGCCCTCGGCGCCAAGCGCTGGTTTATCCTGCTGGAGATCCTTTTCGAGGCGGTGGTGCTTTGCGTCGTCGGTGGCGCGCTCGGCCTCATTTTTATCTGGATCACAACCGAGATCATCACCGCTGTGATTGATTTTGATATTCACCTCTCCTTGTCCAATATGCTCATCGGCGTGCTCACTTCCATAGCTGTCGGCGTGTTGTCGGGTCTTATTCCCGCCTCCCAAGCCAGCCGGATGGATCCGGTGGAAGCGATACGTAAGTAGGAAGTTTGCAGTGGCCGCAGCGTACCAGATTTCTCCTGCTGCCCACTGCCACTGCCACTGCCACTGCCCACTGCCACTGCCCACTGCCACTGCCACTGCCACTGCCCACTGCCACTGCCCACTGCCACTGCCCACTGCCACTGCCACTGCCTCACATCCGCAGATCTTCCACTTTCACTCCCGGATATTTTTTTGCGTCAAAAGTGAAATAATCGGCAGCGAACTGTTTGTTGGGAGTCATTTTATTGATGGAAAAGGTATACCGTGCGCTGTCTTTTCCGAACGCTTTAACGCTTTGTATGGCGCCCGCTTTTTCATCCACGCTGACGCGCAGTTTGGAATACTCTGACTTTTTGTCTTTCGGCTTGAATTCGATATGGGTGACCAATTTGCCATTTTCGGTCGTTTTATCGGTCAGGGCATAGAGGTAATCACCTTTCTGGTAGCGTTTAAGCAAGTCTTTGGGTGTCAAAAAGCCATTTTCCGTATCCTTGGGGTCGGCATCATTGATCTGCACTTCGTTGTTCTTTTTCAAATAGACCCACGTCGTTTTACCGTCGCTGACGATGACTTGCTGGTCCATTTCGAGGCGGAATTTATCGCCTTCCTGTGCAACCGAACCTTTTTGTACTTCCTGTTTTTGTCCGGGCACCTCAATCGTCAGTGTAAAAGCTGCTTCCAGCGATTTGTACGCTTCGTATTTTTTCCGGATTTTGTCGAGGATTTTTTTGGCCTCCGGATCATTCGTTTCCGCACGGGGCGCAGGGACGGGCGCTTTTGCGGCTTGAGCGAAAAGCGCGTTCAGCGAAAACAGGGTTAGCAAGGCCGTCAATAATTTTTTCATCGTTTGTCCTGATTTTTTGTGCAAAGAAACGGCGGATCAGGGAAGGGAGTTGTGGGCGGCATGGTTAAAGTTTAGCAAAACAGGCCGGCAACCTTTTCCCGAATATTGCGGTTTTATACTCATAATTCGGAAACACGACTTCAGATTTTTATCCGAATAATTCATTATCCAGCCATTACTCCGTGAAACTTCGAGTTTTTTTGTTGAAAAACAAGTTTTCACACCCGTACAGACATGACCAAAAAGAAAAAAAGCAGCGGCAAAAGGTTGTCCGCTCAAAACCTGCAAATCGAGATACTCAAATTCCTGCTCGCCCATCCCAAAAAGCAATTTTCACCCCGCCAGATCACAGATCAAATCCGTGTTGAAAACAACAAGGATTCTGCCGAACACGCACTGCGCCAACTGGTTGGGGCCGGCTCCGTGACCGAATATTCCGACAATAAATTTGGCATTGCATTGGAGCGCCTGACGCGCGACGACGGGCGTTCTGCAGCGGAAAAAAGCGGCAAACCGCCGAAAGCAAAAGAAAAAAGCCTTTCGTCTGCTGTCGAGCAGGAGCGCCCTCCGCGTTATAACCCGGAAGGCGACCGTCAACCATCCCTTTCCTCCCGTTCATCCTCCCGAAAATTTATTGAAGGGCGGGTGGATATGACCCGCACGGGCGCGGCCTATATCGTGAGCGAACTGCTCGATACGGATGTTTACGTACCGCCCAAATACCTCAATGGCGCCCTGCACGGCGACACCGTGCGGGTATTGATGTTTCCTGCGCCGCCGCGCCGGAAAGGAGGGGCGCCGATCCGAAAACCCGAAGGCGAGATCGTGGCGGTGCTCAAACGCGCCAATGAATTTTTTATCGGCACCTTGCGCAAGAGCCGCAAGTACGCGCTCTTTTTGCCCGACAACCCGAATATGCCGGTGGATATCTACGTGCCACTCGAAGCCTGCGGCGATGCCCGCGACGGCGATAAGGTGGTGGTACGTGTGACCGACTGGCAGGAAGGAAAAGGCCGCGTACCCATCGGGAAAGTGACCCAAACGCTGGGAGAAGTTGGCGGCAATGACTTTGAGATGAAAAAAATCCTCATCAACCAGGGTTTTGAATTGACCCACACCGAAGAAGCCGTGGCAGAAGCCGAACGAATTCCGGAGAAAATATCGCCCCAGGAAATTGCCCGGCGCCGCGATTTTCGGGAAATTCTGACATTCACCATTGACCCCGAAGATGCCAGAGACTTCGATGACGCCTTGAGCTTCCGGGAATTGGAAAACGGTAATATTGAGATTGGCGTGCACATTGCCGACGTAACGCATTATTTGAAGCCCGATTCGCACCTGGACAGGGAGGCTTTTCAGCGCAGTACATCTGTGTATCTTGTTGACCGGGTTAGTCCCATGTTGCCCGAAAAACTATCCAACAATCTCTGTTCACTGGTGCCTTTTCAGGACAGGCTGACATTTTCCACCGTATTCGTTTTCGATCAAAAAGGGAAAATCGTTTCGCGTTGGTTTGGTAAAACGGTCATCCACTCGGCGCACCGTTTCGCTTATGAGGAAGCCCAAACGGTGTTGGAAGGCAAACCCGCTGAAGGACTAATGCAACTCACCATTTACCCCGATCTCGAACGGGCGCTCAAACACCTGGATCGCCTTGCCAAACAAATGCGCAGGGATCGCGAGCGAAACGGCGCCATCGGCTTTGAAACGGAAGAAGTGCGTTTCCGCCTTGCAGAGGACGGTTCGCCCATAGAGGCTTATGTGAAAGACCGCAAGGACGCGCATCTGCTGATCGAGGATTTTATGCTGCTGGCCAATAAGGAAGTGGCGTATTACATTGATAAAAAAGGAGCGGCACAGCAGGAAGTACCTTTCATCTACCGCGTTCACGACCTGCCCGACATGTCTAAAGTGTCCGAATTCGCCCGTTTTGCCGCTGAATTGGGCTACAAGATGAAAGTAGACACCCCCAAACAAATTGCCGTTTCCTTCAACGGTCTGATGAAGGCTGCCCGTAAGGACGAACGCCTCAAGATACTGGAACCGATCGCCATCCGTACCATGGCAAAGGCCGTTTACAGCACCAACAACATCGGCCATTATGGACTGGGATTCACCCACTACAGCCATTTTACTTCACCCATCCGGCGCTATTCCGACGTGTTGGCACACAGGATACTCGAAAGAAATCTGGATGGGAAAACCAACCGTGTGGATAAAAACAAGTTGGAAGAACAATGCAAACACGTCAGCAACCAGGAGAAGAAAGCCGCTGATGCCGAGCGCGAAAGCGCGAAATACAAGCAGGCTGAATTGTTGCGCCGTCATATTGGCGGAGAGTTTGAAGGCATCATCAGCGGCATGATTGAACGGGGCTTTTTTGTGGCACTGCACGATTCCAAAGCCGAAGGACTGGTCGAATTCAAATACCTCGACGATTCTTATACAGTGGAGGAAGGCAATCTCCGCGCGGTGGGCCGCCGCTACAAACGCCAGTTTAAGATTGGTGACCGGGTGCGCGTCCGGATTGTTTCGGTGGATTTGCAGAAACGGCAGATCGAGATGGAATTGGCCGACTGAGAGGTAGGGGTGTAATAAATCTGGTTGGCTGGTGGATTGGTGGGATTGACGGGATTGTTAAAAATCAGTTTAAAAATTAAAAATTAGAATATTCAAGCATCTTATATTCATTGCTTTAAATAAAAAAACAACGAATAGAAACGCAATATTTTGAACAGTCCCGATTTCGCTGCTTTTGTAAAAACTTAGGCAGGGGCAGCGCCCCGAAAAATTTGTAGCAGAAAGACCGATATTATTTCGTGGAGGGGCAGCGCCCCGTAACATATTCCGGGGCGCTGCCCCTCCACGGTGATTTTGTGCATAAATCACTACAAATCTTTCGGGGCGCTGCCCCTGCCTAAGTTTTTACCTGCTTTTTTTAGTAGCAACTGCGTCTTCAATCCACCAATCCACCAGTTAACCAATCCACCAACTGACGTGGCACATTTTTAGTTTCTGGAACCTACCGGTCGTGCAACCGTTTTCTTTTGGGCCACGGGGCGTGAAGGTGCCGGTTTGGCAGAGGGCCCCGGGCGTGTTTTCACTTTGGCGGAGGGAGTGCGCTGAGTGGTGCGGGGTTGTTGCCGGTATTCCTCGTCCCGGCCGCGGTCGTTCGATCCATAACGCTGGTCATCATCCCGGTCGCCGCGGTTCCGACCGTGGCCGCGATCGTCGTACTCCCAATCGCGCGAATTCCGGTCGCAGCGGCGGTCGTCGTCGCAGTCTCGCTTCCTTCTGTCGTGGCCATCGCCGCGATGGTCGCATGAACAGGAATGGCAGTCATGGCGATTTTTATGCTTGCCATAGTGATGCCCCCTTTGTTTGCACTCGTTGTGCTTTTTGCCCTTTTTGCGTTTATGGCATTTGTCGCAATCGCCGTGATCCCGGTCTTTTTCCCCATTGCGGGTATTGGAAATACCGAGGGATTGCTCCGCAGTCTCGCGGATTTTTTGAACAACATTCGATGGGCTCGAGGCAAGGGCGAAAGTTTGTGCTTGTGCCAAAGCCGCGGTTACGGCAGCGAGCGTGAAGAGGAAAGTCAGAACAAGATGCTTCTTCATGGAAAAAATGTTTTGATGAACATGAATTTTTCCATTAGTGCAGGCGCCCGGAAAAAAGGAACCTCAGCTGACCAATCTTAACAAAACCTTAATCCTCCAATATCCCTATAAAAAACAAACCCCGCATCCCGACGAATCGGGAGCGGGGTATTGTTCTCATGGTATGCTCGGTTGATGTGTTGCTTCTTAGTTGCCGCTCGTGCCTTCTTTCGCTTTCGGCGTCACGCCGGCGGGTTTTTTAGCCGGTTCTTCTTTTTTGGGTTTCGGGATCGGCGTGATTTCCGGCTTGGCAGGTTCGGGTTTATCCCCGTCTTTTACATTTTCTGCGTCCTTTTCTTTTTTAGGAGCCTGGCCTTTTCTGTAGGACTTGTTCTTCTTCGCTTTTTTCTTCGCTTTTTTGCTTTTCTCTTTTTCTACCATGTCCTTGTTGCCGCCTTTGCCTTTTCCGCTGTAGGCAGCACCGCCTGATTTGTCTTCAGCCTTTTTTATTTGTTCCGTTTTGTCCTTCTGGACGGGAACGGGTTTGGTAGTAGGGGCGGGTTCAGTTTGTGACCACGACTTCGCGATAGCGATCAGAGCGAAGACAAACGTCAGGACAAATGTTTTTTTCATGAAAAGAAGTTTTGGTGATAAAATCGGATTTTAAACGCTGTAACGAGTAAAAGTCACCCGCGATTGTTGATCCCGGATTGTCGAATAAAGATTGTTGGATAAAGATTGTTGAAAAATGACGTTCTTTGGCATTCGATCACAGCGTGAGCAATCAGAATTAAATAATTGACAATCAACATGAAAGCATCAGACCGTCGCAGTTTTATCCGTCAAACTGCCGCTTTGCTCGGCGGAATTGCCCTGCATCAGAATTTCGCTTCCGCTTTCCCCATCCCTAATCCGGGATCTGCAATCCCGAATCCGCAGTCGGACGATGATTTTTGGCGTCAGGTCCGTCAGGCATTTGCCGCCAGTCCGAACATCATCAATCTGAACAACGGAGGGGTTTGCCCGGCTCCCCGCGCCACCATGGACGCATTGGATTACTACAACCGGATGTGCAACGAAGCGCCCTCGTTTTACATGTGGCGCATCCTCGAAGACGACCGCGAGCCATTGCGTTACAACCTGGCCGACCTGGCAGGGGTCAGTTCCGAAGAGATCGCGATCAACCGCAACGCGACGGAATCGCTCAATACCATTATTTTCGGTTTGAACCTGAAGGCCGGCGACGAAGTGGTGCTCTCCAAATATGATTATCCAAACATGATCAACGCCTGGAAACAACGCGAAAAACGCGATGGCATCAAGTTGATCTGGGTGGATCCCGAACTGCCTTCGGAAGATGAAGATTACCTCACGGAAGCTTATGTTTCCAAATTTTCAGCGAAAACGCGGCTCGTTCACCTGACGCACATCATCAACTGGAACGGACAGATCATCCCGGTGCGGAGGATCGCCGACCACGCGCATTCGAGGGGCATCGAAGTATTGGTGGATGCGGCGCATTCTTTTGCCGTATTGGATTATAAAATTCCCGATCTGGGATGCGACTATTGGGGAACCAGTCTGCATAAGTTTCTCTGCGGACCGTTCGGGAGCGGTATGATGTGGGTGAAAAAAGAGAAAATTGCCGGAATTTGGCCCCTGCTTTCGCACAACGAACCGGCGAGCGATAACATCCGCAAATTCGAGTCGCTGGGTACGCGGAGCTTTCCGATTGAAATGGCGATCGGCTATTCGCTCGATCTGCATAACTTTATTGGCTCCGCCCGCAAACAACAGCGCCTGCATTTTCTGAAAAACTATTGGATGGAACAGGTGCGCGACCTGCCGGGTATCCGGTTTTTTACCTCCCCCAAACCCGAATGGAGTTGCGCCATTGGTAATTTCGGTTTTGAAGGGAAAAAAGCCATAGAAATTACCACCGAGTTGTACAACAAATGGAAAATCCACACCGTGGCCATCGAATGGGAAAAGATCAACGGCGTGCGTGTGACGCCGAATGTATATACCACGACGGACGAACTGGACAAGTTGGTCATGGCCGTTAAAAAGTTGCTGGGTTAGAATTCAGGGTCACATGATTTCAGGGTGTCAGGGTTTTCAGGGTTTTGCCGCTATCTTTGCCGCCCGAAAATGACCCTAATGCCCCCCAATGCCCTCATTGACCCTCAATGACAGACAATTATGATCCACATTCAATTTTCCGTTGAGAATGCCGTCGCACGCATCACTTTCAATCGCCCGCAGGTTTTCAATTCGATGCATCAACCGATGCGGCAGGAGGTACTGGAGGCTTTGGCATTATGCGAAAGAGACCCTGAAATTCGCGCCGTTTTGATCACAGGCTCTGGTAAAGCCTTTTGTGCAGGTGAAGATCTGCAGGAAGTGGTAGATCCGAACGGGCCGTCGCTGACGGAGATCATCTCTACGGGTTACAATCCTATAGTGCTGAAGATCAGGAGCCTGGAAAAACCTGTGGTGGCGGCAGTGAACGGTGTGGCGGCCGGAGCGGGGGCCAATATCGCCCTTGCCTGCGATATTACGGTGGCGGCTGTGTCTGCTTCGTTCACGCAGGCATTTTCTAAAATAGGACTGATCCCTGATTCCGGCGGCACCTGGACGTTGCCGCGTCTGGTGGGGATGCAACGGGCTGCCGCGCTGATGATGTTGTCTGATAAAATTCCGGCTGCCGATGCCGCGGCGATGGGTATGATCTGGAAAACTTTTCCCGACGAGACTTTTATTGGCGACAGCGTGCAATTGGCTGAAACACTCGCTCAAATGCCTACTAAAGGGCTGGCTTTCACCAAACAGGCGCTCAACCGGTCGTTCTCCAACGATTTTGCCACCCAACTTGCGCTCGAAGACACACTGCAGACCGCTGCCGGCGCCACCCGAGATTACCGGGAAGGTGTGACAGCATTTTTGGAGAAAAGAAAACCTGTTTTTGAAGGGCGTTAGACATATGTCCCGACTCAACAAATTCCTCATTTTTCCACCCGGTTATGCCGAACGCAAGGGCCAAAACAAGCGCGCCTGGATCGTATTGTTGTTGTCTTTAGCCGTCGCCCTTATCTTCAGCCCCTGGTTGCGCTACGAGTTGTTGTCGCTGCTCGAGTACCCCTTTCATTACAAGGAATATAAACACTTCGGGATCCGTATTCCGCACGGTTACAAGGTACATGGCATTGATGTGAGCCGTTACCAGCAACGGGTGGATTGGAAGCGGGTGAAAAAAATGCAGGTTGGGAATATACGCATCATGTTTGCCTTTATCAAGGCGACCGAGGGCAGTTGGCTGAAAGATCCGGAATTCGAGAACAACTGGGCGAATGCACAATCGGCGGGGATCATTCGAGGTGCATACCACTATTTCCTGCCTCATATCAGTCCGAGAGACCAGGCAAACAAGTTTGTAAAAACCGTGCGCCTGCGTTCGGGCGATTTGCCGCCTGTGGTGGATGTGGAAGAAACGCGCGGCATGACCAAAGCCCAGATTCAGAGATACACCAAAGAATTTTTGAACCTGCTTGAAAAGCATTACAAAGTGCGGCCGATCCTGTATACGAACAGGGATTTTTACAAACGCCATTTCGCCGGTCACGAAGATTTTAAGGGTTACCGCTTCTGGATCGCCCACTATTACGTGACGGATTTTGATATGCCCGGTGATGAAAAATGGCATTTCTGGCAACACAGCGACCGGGGCAACGTAAATGGCATCAACGAACGGGTGGATTTCAATGTGTTCAACGGCGACAGTGCAGCATTGCGCAAACTTTGTCTGCCCTGAGGGCAAAAACGAAAAAAGCCCTGTCGGGTGACAAGGCTCCTCGCATGATCGGATTGGGAGGTAAAAATCGGTTGCAGGGAGTTGGACTTGCGGGATTAAGGCTTCGGAGTCGGGACGTAACAGTTAATCGGTCTGGGAAGGTTTTTGTTACAGTCATTTCCGACGGTATGATACTATAAACGGCAATGCGCAGGAAAGTCACCGGTCAGGATGCACATTTTGAAAATTATTTGCAAGTGATGTAGATTTGTTAAGAAAATATGACATTTAACGGCTGTTCGGCGGGGTTGGATTTACTGCGTATTTTTGCGCGAACAATTACCCACCCGCTATGCAAACAATCCTGAGCCGCCTTCGTGCGCTGCCCGACCGTTATCTTCTCTACTTCATCCTCATCCTGTTCCTCCCGGCCCACCTGATTCATCTTGACCTGGGCGCTTTCATTGGCGACGAAGCCATTCGTGCATTGGTGGCGCTGGAAATGGATTTATCGGGCAATTATATTGCCACCACTATGAACGGCGCACCCTATATCAACAAACCGCCGCTGTTCAACTGGATGATCCTTGCCGTCACCAAATTGATGGGCGGATTCGACGAGTTGCCCTCCCGGCTCATTACGGTCTTTTTCCTTTGTATATTCGGGTACACAGTGTACCGCACTGTACGCCAACGGTTTACACCCGAATATGCTTTCCTCGCCGCCATGATGACCGTCACGAGCGGACGCTTCCTTTTCTACGATTCCATGCTGGGGCTGATTGACACAACCTTCACTTGGGTCATGTACCTGCTTTTCATGAGCATATGGTATTTCGGCAAACGGGAGCAATGGCTCCGGCTGTTTCTCGCTTCTTATTTCCTGATGGCCGTCGGATTTTTACTTAAAGCTTTTCCGGCTGTCGTCTTTCAGGGTTTGTCGCTGCTCGCGGGTTTGTATTATTTTGGGAAACTGAAACTCCTCTTTTCCCGGCAACATTTTGCTGGTATCGCACTCGCAGCGGGCATGGTGGGATTGTGGCTTGGAATATATGCGCAATACCGGCCGTTGGATGTGCTCATCCCCAACCTGATGCAGGAATCGGTAAAACGCACGGTGGTCCAGCATACCTTTGCCAGTACATTTTATCACATCGCCAAATTCCCTTTTGACTCCGTTTATCACTTTTTACCGTATTCCCTGCTGCTGATTTTTTGGTTCGACCGGCGGTTTTGGTCGCATATCCGCAGGGACGAATTTGTTTTTTTTAATTTTCTGATGCTGGCTGTCAATCTGCCGGTGTATTGGACCTCCTCCCAGGTGATGCCGCGTTACCTGCTGATGTTTATTCCTTTGTTCAATGTCGTTGGGATGTATTTACTACAACTCAACCGGGAACCCCAAACATGGCGTTTCAAGGCCTTTTTCTGGATGCTCGGAAGCTTGCTGGCGCTCAGCCCGGTCGTGACCATGGCCATGCCTTTTGTTCCACAAGTGAACTTTGTGTCCGGGATATGGCCTGTTTCAGTTGTGCTGACACTGGCACTGGCAACAATTGCTGCGATGTATTTCATTGATAAAGAGCGGTTTTTGTGGTGGTTCATTGCCGGGCTGCTCCTCATCAGGATCGGTTTCGATCTCATAATTCTACCGTCGCGCCATCACGAAAACGATACATCCATTGCTCGCCGTGATGTCATCCGAATGGCCGATAAATATGTCGACCGCCGTTGGTTCGTATGGGCGGATTCGGAAATCCGTGAACCGGGTATGTTCTATGCCACACAAAGGCTTGGCTACATCGTGGAACGCACCGACCGGAACGACATACCCAATGCGCTTTACCTGGTCAACATGCAACAATTCCCGGATTTTGAAGGAAAATGTGTGGACACATTGCGAACCGATTACACATCGAGAACTCTGTTGTTGTTTGTCCGGGATTGAAACAGGGGTTATTAAAGGTTATTAGGGGGCATTATCAGGGACTGTTTTTTGCCGGTAATCGGTATCCCAAATTGAAATTATTTCAATTGCCCCAATTACTCTTTATCCCCTTTCCCGTACCACTCCACGAATTGCCGGACACCATCCTGCAAACCTACTTCCGGAGCGTAACCGAAGTACGCCCGGGCTTTCCGGATGTCGGCATGCGTTTGTTCCACATCGCCGGGCTGTTTGTCCAAAAAGTTGATCTTCAATGGCTGATCGAGCGCATTCTCTATGGCGTGCACCATTTCCAGGAGCGTGACTGGATTGCCGCAACCGAGGTTGAATATTTCATAATGCCAGTTGGGATTGTCCATCAATTTTAAGATGCCCTGTACGATGTCTGCAACAAACGTATAATCGCGGCGTGTGCCGCCGTCGCCGTAAAGCGGTACAGGCTGACCTGCGAGCGCGAGCTGAGTAAATTTGTGAATAGCCAGGTCCGGCCTTTGCCGCGGGCCATATACGGTAAAAAAGCGCAGGCAGGCTACATCCATACCATAGAGATGGTGGTAGGTGTAGGAAAGCAATTCCCCACTCCGCTTCGAGGCGGCGTAGGGTGAGATCGGGCAACTCACATCGTCGGTTTCTGAAAAAGGCTGTTTTTCCTGATTGCCATAAATCGAAGAGGATGAACCGAATATGAAACGCTTAACGCCGCTCCGGCGCATAGCTTCGAGCAGGGTAGCTGTGCCGTTTACATTCACATCCATATACAGCGCCGGCTGAAGTATGGACGGCCGGACGCCCGCTTTGGCTGCCAGGTGGATCACACAATCCACCGAATTGTGCTCAAAAACACGATGTACCAGGCTGGCATCGCGGATGTCGCCCCGCACCAGCAGGTAATTGCTGTTTTGCAGCAATGGCGCAACATTCCGCTCCTTGATGGCCGGATCATAAAAATCGTCGAAATTGTCGAGACAAATAACCCGTAAGCCGTTTGCCAAAAGATGTTCGCACAAATGGGAACCTATGAATCCGGCTCCGCCGGTGACTAAAATGGTCATTCCGAAAGATGTTGAGGAGGGTTGAGCGATGTTGACAGGAGGGTGAAATAAGGCGCGTTAAATGCAGTCATCAACTCTTATCAACTTTTACCAAGCCTCCATTTGAATCAAAACTGAACACAATACCTGCGAAGGAGACTGCGGTAGAGATCAGGTAGAACAGGAAGGCGACCGCAACTGCTTTTTCCGTATTAATGTTTAGAAATCCGGCTCCCCACAGGAAGGTCAGTTCACGTGCGCCGGTTCCGCCGATGGTCAGCGGCAACATGGCCACGACCGAAGAGAGGAGGAATATGACAGAGTATTCCAGCCATTGTTCACTTTCTCCCAGGGACAGCACAATGCCGAAAGTAGCGATCAGTTGTGCTGTTTGTACCGCCATGGAAAGCAAGGAGGTTTTTCCCCAGACCCTGCGCAATGCCCCACCCGATTTCAGGTACACCCATAACGAAAACGGGATGCTAATAACCAGTCCCATTACGCTGACCCACCAAAATGGCTGCAATACCGGTATACCGGGCGCAAGGATCAGACAGAGCTGCCCCAATGCCAGCGCTCCTCCCACTCTGTCCAGCAACGTGACGGCAAAAAGCCTTTTGAAGGGCGCCTGGAATGCATCCATGAGCAGTTTGATCTTGTAGCCATCGCCGCTGATACCACCGGGCAAGAGCAGGTTGTAATACATGCCGAGCCAATAGAGGCGGAGGTTTTGCGCATTGCTGAGGTGAATTTGTTCTGTTCCCAAAAGCATATTGAAACGGATGGCACTGATGATCTTGGAGAGAATGAACCAAATGGTCGCCCACAGCAACCATCCGGGGTGTGCCTGGCGGAGTGTGCCCAGCAATTGCCGCTCGTCAATGCCGCGCAACACGAGCCAGACGATGACAACGGACAGGACAATCTTGAGCGCAGTTTTCCAGTTCATCCCTTATGCTGCGACCGTTCGCTGTTCGTGTACTTTCCGAACCTTATACGGTTTTTTGTCCTGTGACTCATAATAGGTGCGTACCATCATTTCCGAGAGGATCCCCAGTGCAATGAGTTGAAGACCGGCCATAAAAAGAATAAAACCAAGCGTGAGGAGCGGTCGTCCGCCGATCTCGTGTCCCAGGATTTTTTGGGCCAACAGCCAGAACAAAATCAGCGAACCGATGCCCAGTGACAACACGCCCCAACCGCCGAACAGGTGCATCGGTTTGTGGCGGAAACGCTTCAGGAACAAAATCAGTTGCAGATCGCTCAGCACCCGGATGGTGCGGTTGATGCCATATTTCGATTGTCCGTGCTGGCGGGAGTGGTGGCGCACAGGCATTTCATCCATACGCGCGCCCTCCAGGTCGGCGAGTACCGGAATGAAACGGTGGAGTTCGCCGTAAATACCGAGGCTTTTTGCAAGGTCGGCCCTGAAAACTTTTAAAGTGCAGCCATAATCGTGGAGATAAACGCCCGAAGCGCGTCGGATCAACCAGTTGGCGATGCGGCTGGGCACCTTGCGGAGCAACATGCCATCCTGTCGTTTCTGGCGGATACCTGCGAGCAGGTCGAGACGTTCGCGTTCGGCTTTTTCCAGCATGGCCGGGATGTCGGCGGGGTCGTTCTGCAGGTCGCCGTCCATCGTGACCAGCCATTCGCCTTCGGCGTATTCGATGCCGGCGGCAAGGGCGGCACTTTGACCGTAATTGCGGCGGAATTCGACGATGCGCAGTCGTGGGTTGCGGATCTTTTTCAGTTCAGACAAGGTGCCGTCGCGCGAACCGTCGTCTACGTACACTATTTCGTAGTCCAGCGCGGACAAAGCATTTTCAATCTGACCGACCAAGGGAGCGATATTTTTTTCCTCGTTGTAGACACAAACGATGACGGAAACATAGCATTTCATGAGGGGAGCGTTTTTGCGCTGCAAAGTTGGGGGAAACAAGGCTAAATCTCAGCCTTCGATGCGAAAACTTAATTTTCAATGAATAATATTGCCGCATCATTCTTTCTAAACCGGATTCAGTTATGCAACTTGTTACCCGACTTCAGTTATCCATCATGATGCTGCTCGAATATTTTATCTGGGGCGCGTGGTTCGTCGCGATGGGGATATACCTGCCTGCCGTGTTGAAAGCCGATGGGGCACAGGTCGGTCTTGCCTACGGGAATGCCTGGTTTGGGGCGATGGTCTCCCCCTTTTTTATCGGCATGATCGCTGACCGGTATTTTTCCGCACAGAAAGTACTCGGCGTGTTGCATTTAGTTGGTGCTGCGTTGTTGTGGTATCTGGCGCAAATTCAGGACATGGCTGTTTTTCCGTGGGTTTTGCTGGTCTATTCATGCGTATACATGCCGACGGTGGCCTTGACCAATTCGGTGGCGATGGGGCAGTCGGACAATCAGGAGCGGGACTTTCCCTTACTGCGCGTATTGGGCACAGTCGGCTGGATCATCGCAGGCGTGGCTGTGAACAGTCGCTCGAATACCGATTTTATTTTTGTTTTACCGGCCATCTTGTCGGTAGCATTGGGTATTTTTAGTTTTTTTCTGCCCGATACGCCCCCCAAAGGACGCACTGCGGGTGGCAGCATCCGGGAAACACTCGGTCTGGATGCGCTTTCTTTGTTCAAGGATCGGTCCTATGCCACATTTTTTGCCGGCGCTGTATTGCTCTGCATCCCGCTTTCATTCTATTACGCTTTCACAGGCGATTATCTCACGGCTTCCGGCGTGGAAAATGTAACTTCGGTGATGGGTTTGCTGGGACAGGGCTCCGAGGTTTTGTTCATGCTGCTGATGCCTTTTTTTCTTATGCAGCTCGGCGTGCGGAACATTTTGCTCGTCGCTATGCTGGCTTGGGTTGCGCGTTATCTGTTGTTGAGTTTTGGAGGCGCGGATGTACATTGGCCCTTGTACCTGGCCGTTTTGCTGCACGGCATTTGCTACGATTTTTTCTTTGTCACAGGTTACATTTATTCCGATCGGAAGGCGGGCGAACAAATAAAAAGTTCGGCGCAGGGTTTATTTACGATAGCTACCTACGGCCTGGGCATGACCTTCGGTTCGTATTTGGGCGGTGCGGTGGCAAAAATGTTCACGGATGGAGAAGTGCGCAACTGGCCGGGTCTTTGGCTGGTGCCTGCGGGAATTGCGGCAGTTATACTACTGGCATTCCTGATCGCATTTAAAGAAAAGACAGGCCGGAAGGATGGAAGTACTTCCCGATGAAAAATTTGGCCTGATGCCGTTTTCCCCCGATATTTATACCCAATGAAAAGTGGTTTGTGAAAACTTGCGCTTCGATATCATTGAAAATCAGGATGATCAATCCTGGCTATCCCGCAGAACACACAAATCCGGGTATTCACACCTTTCATCAACGATCCCAGTCTATGATCAAGCGCATATTATTCTCCGGTATTTTAGGTGCGACACTTTTCGCATGCGGGCTACCCGCTGTTTCCTTCGCGCAGGAGATCCAGACAGGTGTTGAAGAAACACCGGCGCCTGCAAAACGCTTTTCCGGCGTGGAAATATCCGGCGCTACCGAGATATGCGAAGGCTCCGAAACAGCGCTGAAAGTGGAAGGTGAATTTGAGAGCTATTCCTGGAGCACGGGTGAAATGGGACGCACCATCAGAGTGAACAAAGCCGGTATATACGAAGTTACGGTGAAAACCAAAGGCGGCTGCACTTTTACCACTTCCGTGAATGTGCGCACAAGGCCCTGCACCTGAACCATTTTAATGCAATGCTTCCCGGTATTTTTTCAGATCGGGTTTTCCTGTGCGCGGACGTTGCATCTCGTACTCGTATACGGCGCGCCCCAATTTTGCCAGAAAGGGGAACCCGATGGTGTCGTAATCGTAGGTATCGTCGTTGAAAATGCCGTTTGTATTACAGAGGATGGTAGCGGCGAGTATAAATTCCACATTCTTTTCAAAATCAACGATATAGGCGACATCTGTCAGGGTACCGTAGGCTTCGCCGACCTTGTTGAACACCCGCAATGTACTGTCTCTTCTTTCTTTGCTGTCGCCGAACAGAAAGAACTTGGCATATCCGTCGTAGTAAATTGCCGGATCGTACTCAGGATGATCGCATTCCCTGGGGAAAATGCCCATGTAATGCCATAGGAACTTATAATCGCTGGCTGTGAGGAAAAATCGGTTTTGTTCCGGGACGGATTCGGGGAAAACAACGGTGCGCAACATTTTTTCCATATCGGTGAGGGCAAACCAGTTTTTGCTGGTCATGTCAAAAGGTTCTTGTACCAGATTATCGGCGGTGTTGTACCAAGCCTTTCCTTTTTTTACATGGCGCTGCGGATTTTTCCGGATTTGCTCGTCGAACTTCTCTTTTTCCCTGAATATAATGCCATTGGGTTCGTAGAAAGTGATCGGACTGGCGAACCTGTTGTCGCGCCCGGGAAAGTTGAACCGGTGAACGATGCCGGTACGCGTGTAGCCTTTTTCCTGAAGCCGGCGATTGATATAATCCATGCCGAGAAATTCGAACAGGTGATTGTAGGCCAGGTTGTCGCTCACGACAAATATCTGACGGATGTCGTGTGCAATGCTCGGTCTGCCGCCAGGGGCTGTGCTGTCGGTATCGTATCGCTGCTGAAAAGCGCGAAGCGAATCCAGGCGATAGGGAGTGTTACGGTTCAGGCGCGGGTAGCCGCTCCGGCGCAAATGATTGATCTTCTCCAATGCCAGCAGGGCGAGTGGCATTTTTACCACACTGGCGGGGTAGAAATACCTGGCGCTGTCCACGTTGTATCCGAAAGAAGTGAACAATGGTTTTCCCGCCGGGTCGCGGTCAATCCGGGTATAGATGATCTGCACCTCGAAAGTGGCGCTGTTCTTTAGTACTTTACCGGTGATGGCGTCTTTCCTGAGACCATCGAGGATCGAAGGCAGCGGATTGTTCCTGCCGGTGAATTTTTTTCCGGGGGAGCAGGCCAGCAGCAGGCAAACGGGGAAAAAGAGAAGGAATTTCAAACGAATTATTTTTTTGTAAAATTTTTAAAAAAAACGGCTTGCCGAAACGAAATCAAACGGCGTCGCAAAAGGGTTTAGACGGAGTAAAATTTGTTGGTGCAGCGAAATCAGGATCGAAAATTGGCAATCCTGAAAAACAGTAGCTCGTACCGTTCCTGCAAGGCGGTGCGTCACGCCTGCTGCCGGGAAGAGCGCCCGCAAAATTGTTCTATCATTGCGGGCACAAAATATTCAAACATGGCTGTTTTCAGTTTTTTCACGGCGCATTGGTTCAGCGCCATTTTTCTCCAGACATTTTTCCATCACCGTTATGCCTCGCACAAAATGTTTACGATGAACCGGTTTTGGGAACGGATTTTTCATTTCCTGACATATGTAGCGCAAGGTCCTTCCTACCTGGTGCCACGAGCATACGCCATCATGCACCGGATGCACCATGCTTTTTCTGATACCGAACAGGACCCGCACTCACCCAATTTTTTTAAAGATGTTTTTTCCATGATGGTGCATACGGCCAGGATTTTTAATGGCCTTGTTCACAACCGCCTCAAAGTAGCACCGAATTTTCTGGGCAATTACCCCACCTGGAACTGGCTGGACAAATTGGGTAATTCCTGGACGTCCCGTTTGGTTTGGGGCAGCGGGTACATCGTTTTTTACGTTTTTTTTGCCACCGAATGGTGGATGTACCTGCTCCTGCCGGTGCATTTTCTCATGGGGCCTGTACATGGCGCGGTGGTGAACTGGTGCGGGCACAAATACGGCTATAAAAATTACGACAACGGTGACCATTCGAAGAACACACTTCCGTTCGACCTGCTTCTGTTGGGTGAGTTGTTTCAAAACAATCACCACAAACATCCCAACAGCCCCAATTTTGCTGTGAAAAAATGGGAATTTGACCCGATGTACCCGGTGTTGCGTCTGATGCACGGCATCAGGATCATCAAATTGCGGCGGGCGTAGACTTTGCGGGAATACCTCCTTCGCCGGGTTGTGTTGAAGTTTTTTCTGTCTGTTTTGCATTCACATAAAAACTTTAACACATTTCCCTGGTACAAATATTTGGGTATTCCCTACCTTAGCCCCCAATAAAAACAACTTAATCCATGCCCGCCTACTTACACATTCCGGTTCGCGGAGCCATTTTTGCGCTCCTGTTTTTATCCCTGAGTTCCTTCCGTCATGCTGCCGGCCAATTGCAAGGCAAATGGCAGTGCCACAGCAAATCAGGCAATCTGGATGCTTCCACCACTTACGAAATGAATTGCGACGGCTACCTGTTGTTCAAGCCCGACCAAACGCTGGAAAGCACTTGTATTGACGGCTTTTTCCCATCCGGTACCCTTTGGCAAGTGGTGAATAACCGCCTGATCCTGAAGGACTCCGATGGTCAGGCCTTTGCTGATTTTGAAATTCTCAAATTAGACGATCTGCAACTGTTGCTTTTCCGCAAAGGGGAAACATATACCTTTAGAAAGGCGAATTAATTCGAGCGTATTTTTCCCAGCAGCATCGTGGCCACCATTTTGTTGCCCGCGTCGTTCAGGTGGACGCCGTCGGTGGTAAGGATTCCCTTGTCCTTATTGGCGGAGTTATTTTCCGCTTCATGGTTCAGAAATGCCGTACGCAGGTCGCACAGGCCACACTTATACTGCGCAGCCAGGTCCCGTATCATTTGCGCGTACTGGTTCAATTCGCCATCCTGCGGATTGGTGCAATCGCTTTTTTCGCCGATGCAGGCGGGGGTGCAGAGCACGAGCCGGATACCCTGCGTCTGTAATTTGCCGATCAGGGCTTCGTAAAAATTCCGGAATTTATCCGGGTCGGTGCCGGTTCCGTGTGTCCGTTTGTGCCACACGTCGTTCACACCCACGTAAATAACGACGATATCCGGTTTTTGCGGCAGCACATCTCTTTCGAAGCGGAGATAGAGGTCGTAAATTTTATTGCCGCCGATACCCGAGCCGATCAGTTCATAAACGTCGTTCTTACCTTCGGCTGCGACCATTTCGCGCATTTGAGAGATATACCCCCCGGGCTCCACACCGGCTTCCGTGATACTGTCGCCGAAAAAGATGACCCGCACAGGTTTATTCATTTTTTGAAAGGCAAACAGGAAAGGGACAATGAAAAAGGCAAAAAGAGCAAAAAAACGTCTCATGTTTTGAAAGAATGGTCAGCAAAAAGGGTGGTTGATATAATGGATAGGTCTTCATCAACCCTTATCAACAAAAAAAACTACAGACCTGTAAGCCGGATTCTGTATTCCGGTTGCCCGGAATCTCTGCCATTTATCTGATGCTTCGGTCTCCCGGAGCATTTGCGCTGCCTACCCCCCTTGCAGCCCCGATCGCTCGGGAACAATGTGCGAGCAACACATAGAACAAGGTGTGCGTGGCATTTCAACCCGCAAGGTTTATCCCTCTCCCGAATTGCTTCGGGAAATCGTGCGCTCTTACCGCACGTTTTCACCTTTACCCGCCATAGCCGGAGGCGACGGCGGGCCGTTATTTTCTGTGACACTATCTATGCCTTTTCCCGGCGAACCGGAAAAAGACTCCGCCGGTTAGGCGGTGCGGCGCTCTGTGTTGTCCGGACTTTCCTCCCCGTGAGGCGGCAGAGCGGTCTGTAGTCATGTTAATTGAATTCATTGAAAATTGAGGTCTCATGTTTCTTGGCGTAAACTTTGTTTAGGTACTTTTGCCCGCGCTTTCGAGGAATTTTAATCCATCACCGGCGGGCGTGTTTTAAAAGATTCGCCGCCGCAACCGGCATTTTCCCTGTAAAGTTTCCCTTATGTTGAAACGTCTGCTCCTTTATCTGGTCGCACTGGCTGTCCTGTTGGCAGTTGCCGTCAGTGCCGCTCAGTGGGACAAAGATACGACGCTGCTGCAAGAGCACGCCGATCAAATTTCTGCTTTTCTGGAAGAGCAGGAATCGGAGGCGCTTGCCTGGATAAAAGAAAACCGTGTCGCCCTGGAAGCTGCCGCTTCCGGAAAGGTTCCGGGTAACTGGTCTGAGATTATTGAAAGCCAAATTGAAAAAGATTATACGATTATCGTATATCAAGCCGATTCCATTCTCGCCTGGACCAACAACAGGGTAATTCCGACGACGGCACAACTCAAAAGTCTCACTTCTTCCAAAAGCCGTTCGCTGCTGCGATTGCCGTCAGGTTGGTTTGCTGCCTGCCGCGAATCTTCAGGTTCGTCTGCATCGCTGGTTTTGATACCCATTCGTTATGCTGTCGGTGTGGCGGAGGATTCGGAACAAATGAACTTTCCCGCCGACAGGAATATTCCGTCTCAGATTCAGGTCACGGCCTCTGTTACCGATTATCCTGTTCAGGTTGCGGGCAACGACCTGTGTTATCTGGAGGCTGCCGGGCCAGTGCATTCCACCTGGTTGCAATGGATGAAGTTTGTTTTTTTCGGGCTGTTTTTCATTGTCTTGTTCAGTCTCATCAATCAGCTTGCCGTGCGGTTGGCCGAACGCTTTTTTCCTGTTGCGGGAGCGGTGCTTTTAGTGGTGGTTGCAGGGGGCTGCTACTGGCTCAACAACCATTTTAATTTCACGGGACAACAATTCGGAGGCATCTCGCTGTTTTCACAATCCTTTGATATTCCGTCGCTTATCGGTAAATCGCTGGGTGATTGGCTCATCAACATCGGGCTGTTGTCGTGGCTTATCGTTTATTTTCACAGGCATTTCCGGATGGGAACGCTGGCGTATTTTTCCGTACCTGTTCGCTTTGCGTTGTGCGCAGCATTTTATGTCGCTGCAATGTTGTGTATACTTGCAGGGGTGGAAGTATTGCGCCGTCTGGTATTTTACTCGGGTATCGAATTTGATTTCGACAATATTTTCCAGTCCGACTGGTCGGCCCTGCTGGCTATTGGCGGCGTTATATTGCTGATGGGAGGGCTTTTCCTTTTCAGCCACCGGATGATGATGTCGGTAAAAAGAGCCGGACTGCCAACTTCGCAAAGGGGCATTGCACTGGGGGTTGGCGCTGTCGTTATGTACGCCATTTGCGCAATGATGGGCAACGACCTCTTGGTTGGGTCGATGATCATTGTTGGGTTATCGGTGGTGTATGCTGCGTTGTTTGATGTTTTTGTGCATTGGGAAGCCCCTGGATTCGGGTGGATGGCGTGTTGGCTGCTGATTTTTTCTATGTTCGCTTCACTGTTGCTGTATCATTACAACTTATTGAAGGACAGGGATATTCGCATTGCCTATGCTCAGGCGTTGACCGATGACCGCGATATGGAGGCAGTGGAGCAGGGTTTGCCGGAACTGCTGGCATCTTTCCAGCGGGATTCGCAGCGGCTTAATACACTGCTCAAACCCTGGCCATTCAAACCCAATGCCGGCGATCTGCGCGATCATTTCAATACCTTTATTTTTACAAATCACTATCTCTTCCAGCATTACCGCCTGAACGTATTCGCTTTCGACCGCGGTGTCGAACCCATTTTACTGGAACAACCCCTTGGGTACGAGTACGTGATGGACAACTGGAGCCGGGGTAAGCCTTTGCCCGGCGCGCCCGGTATCCGCTTTCGCACCGATGAAGACGGCAAATTCAGGTACATGATGGAACTTCATGCGCAACGCATGAACGACCCTTCTCAACCTGCCAAGGTTTACTGCTTCCTCGATCATGACTATCCGGCGCCCGCGCGTGTTTATGTGCAGTTGTTCAACCAATTGCCTTATAAGAACCTGCAACGGCTTGCGCGCTATGACTTTGCGGTACTGAAAAACGGAAAATTGATCGTGGAACAAGGCCAGGGGAATGGGCTCGCATTAAATACTCCGCTGAACAACGGCGAAAGCCGCGACATCGAAACTTCCGGTCCGCGACGGGTGGACGCCGTATTTAAAAGTGCTGACGGCCAATCGGTTGCATCGGTAGGCCGATTGCGCGGCGGATGGCACAAACAGGTTTATTTGTTCTCCATATTATTCACCCTGGCCTCGCTTCTGCTTTTCTTACTGGCATTAGCCAATACCTGGCTGCATTTCCTTCCTGAAAAATACCGTTTTCAAGTCAGCGCGCGCGGTTCGCTGGCCAAACGCATCCAATACTGGACGGTAACGCTCGTGGGAATCGCATTTCTGGTGCTGGGCTGGATCACCTATCAGCACTTCAGCGATGCGTCGAAAAACGCGCAACGCGCCAATCTGGATTATCGCGCCGAAGCGGTACTGACCAGCCTGAAAACCCGTCTGGTTGGCTCCGCCCTTTCGGCAGATAGCCTGCGCCGCTTGCTGCCCCAGACACTTGCAGACATTGCGGGCAGCCTTTCGATGGATGCCAATCTGTATTCTCCGGCGGGAAATCTTGAATTTACCACGCAGGAGGACCTGAGCGGACTGGGTATTCTGCCTGGTAAAATGAATCCCGTCGCTCAACACATTTTGAAAAACAACAATCAGCCGGAGATGATCGAGGCGGAGCGCTCCGCCGGTTTGGATTATTTCACCAAATATCTGCCCTTGCGCACCGGACAAAACGAGTTGCTTGGTTTTCTTGGCGTGCCCTACCTGCTCGACGACCGCAAGATTGGTTCCGAAGTGTCGGATTTTATCGGGATGCTGGCAAGCTTGTATGTATTCCTGTTGCTCGTTGCATTTGTCGTTACATATCTGCTGGCGCGTTCTATTATCCGCCCTCTGAGCCTCGTATCCGACAAGATCCGCTCGGTCAAACTCAGCGAGGATAAGAATCAAACGCTTGATTATCAGGGAGATGAAGAGGATGAGGTGAGTGAACTCATCGGTGAATACAATCGCATGGTGGATAAACTGGAGGCCTCCAAGCAACAACTCGTACGCCTCGAACGCGAAGGCGCCTGGCGTGAAATGGCACGGCAGGTGGCCCACGACATCAAAAATCCCCTGACCACAATGAAACTTTCCATGCAGCAATTAGAGCGGGTATCGTCGAATCCGGAACAAGCTGCCGCCTACCTGCGCAAGGCGATCACCCGTCTGATCGAGCAGATTGATTCGCTGGCACAGATCGCCTCAGAGTTCTCCATGTTCGCCAACCTCGACATTCGCCAGAAATCCGATGTGGTGCTGAACGACGTGGTGGAAAGCGTATACGACCTGTTCAGCGAGCAGCGGAATGTCTCGCTCGACCTCAAGATACCGCCGGAGCGATTCCATATTCTGGGTGATAAGAATCACCTCATCCGGGTGTTCAACAACCTGGTCATCAACGCCATTCAGGCGATCCCATCCGACCGGGAAGGTCAGATCCGTGTTTCACTGGCTCGTCAGAACGGCCATGCGACGGTCAAGATCAGCGACAATGGCGGCGGGATTCCGCCGGAGATCCGCGAACGGGTGTTCGAACCGAATTTTACGACTAAAACTTCCGGCAGCGGGCTCGGCCTTGCCATTTGTAAAAAGATCATCGAAGCCCACGATGGCACGATACGCTTCGAAACCCGCGAAAACGAAGGGACAGACTTTTTTGTAGAAATGCCGATCACTGCTGTAGGGTAATAAAGATGGTGGTCTTCTGAATTGATAAATGGCTTCTCTTTTCGGTCACATTGCCGCTTCTACTGCATTGGGTTATGCTTTTTTCCCGAAACAGACCCGGCCCGCCACACTCCTGCTAGCCGGCTTTTGCGCCTTTGCCCCCGACTTGGATGTGATGGGTTTTCATTTTGGAATCCCCTATGGCAGTGAATGGGGGCATCGGGGATGGACACATTCAATTTTTTTCGCCATGATATTCGGAGGATTATTGGCGTGGTTCGGCACCGGTTGCTTCAGTCGGCCAGACAATCCGCTTTCGACAGATAAATCTGCCGTTGCGAAAGCAGCCTGGCTCATTATGAGTACGCTTTCCCATCCCTTGCTCGATATGCTGACCAACGGCGGACGCGGCTGCGCGCTGTGGTGGCCGTTCAGTACGGAGCGTATTTTTTTTCCGTTCCGCCCGATCCAGGTATCGCCGATGAGCGTAGGCGGTTTTATCAGTGAATGGGGGATAACGGTGCTGGCGAGCGAAGCGGTATGGATCGGCTTGCCGGCGCTTTGTTTGGTAGGGATAGCGCGATTCATCCGGGCGGTTCGGTAACTTTGCCACCGCACAAACCCTTACCCGATGCGTAAAAACAATTCCTTAAAAGAACGGCTGCACGAAATCATCTTTGAAGCCGATACCAAAGCGGGCAAACTGTTCGATCTCGTCCTTTTGGGATTGATCCTGCTGAGTGTTGTTGTGGTAATGCTGGAGACCATACCAGCGCTGCATGAACGTTATTTTGAATGGTTTTACGCAGTCGAGTGGTTTTTCACCGTCATTTTTACAGTTGAATACGTAATGCGGCTCTATTCCGTGCAGTCGCCTGTTAAATATGCAAGAAGTCCGTTCGGTCTGATTGACCTGATCTCCATTCTGCCTACCTATCTCAGCATTTTTGTTGCAGGCTCACAAGCCTTGCTTGTGGTGCGCATCCTCCGCCTGTTGCGGATTTTCCGGATACTCCGAATGGGGCGTTTTCTTTGGGCGGGACAGGTTATTTCGAAGGCGCTCCAGGCAAGCAGGCATAAGATCGCCGTTTTTATGTTCTTCGTAACGCAATTGGTGATCGTCATAGGAGCGGTGATGTATTTTGTGGAAGGGCCGGGCAATCCGGGGTTTTCGAGCATACCTCAGAGCATTTACTGGGCAGTCGTCACCCTGACGACAGTGGGCTTCGGCGATATCACGCCTCAAACGCCGCTCGGACAATTTTTGGCCTCGCTCGTAATGATCATGGGCTACGGCATCATTGCCGTCCCGACGGGTATTGTGTCGGCCGAAATGGCCGCTGCTCACAGGCGGCAGATCACGACGCAGGCGTGCCGTCATTGTTCCTTAGATGGGCACGACGACGATGCCGTTTTTTGCAAGTATTGCGGTTGGAAGTTGAACGAGGATTCAGACACAACCTAAATACGCAACACTATTTTCCCGAATTGACTTCCTTCCTCCATTTTTTTTAAAGCCGCGTTGCCCTCCGAAAGGGAAAATACCGAATCCATGATGGGGACTATTTCGTGCCGGGCCACAAAATGGAGCATCGCCCTGAACTCACGCAACGTGCCCATAGTGGAACCCAATATACTGATCTGTTTCCAGAAGACCGGCTGCATGCTCAGTCCATTCACCTTCCCCAAAGTGCCGCCGTAAATTCCGATGCGCGCGCCCGGGTTGCACAGCGCCGGAAAAAGCGCAAAACCGTCGCCTGCCGCCGAGTCAACGATGATGTCGAAACCGCCGGTTTCTGCTTTCAGACGTTTGTCCCAGCCTTCTTCCCGGTAATTCGCTCCACCTTTTGCACCCATCTCAACTGCCTTTTCGATTTTTTCAGCGGAGGAGGATGTGACGAAGACGTCGGCGCCGGCGGCCGCCGCCAGCTGCAAAGCCGTGAGCGCAACGCCTCCTCCTATGCCTGTGATGAGAACTTTCTCACCTTTTTTCAACCTGCATCGCGAAAAAAGCGTTCGCCATGCCGTCAAACCGGCCAATGGAAGCGCCGCGGCCTGTTCCCAGTTTAAATGGCCGGGCATAGGGAAAATATTGGCGCGGGGCAGCCGGATCCGTTCGGCTAAAGTGCCATCGTCGGGCATTCCCAGTACCCGGAAATTTTTTCCCTGGAAATCGGGGTTGTCGCCCCATTCGAGGGCCGGGTAGAGGACAACCCGGCGGCCCCGGTATACTCCGGCGCCGTCCGAACCGAAAATGCAGGGGAACCGAATCCCCGAATACAAGCCTTGCGTGATAAAAAGGTCGCGGCGGTTGAGTGCGGCAGCCCGCAGCGCAACGACCACCTCGCCCGGGCGGGGGGAGGGGTCCGCTACCTCGGTAAAGTCGAGAGGCTGGTGTAGTGCATTGAGAACGAGGGCTTTCACGTGTAATCAGATTTGTCGGGCGGAAGGTAGAGAATATCGAAAATCGAACGGGGATATTCCAAGAAAAAAGGCCCCCCGCTTTTTGCGGAGAGCCTTTTTATGCAGCTATAGAAAATGATTACAAAGAAGAACTCCATGAGATTATAAAGGACGGAGATTTTCGAGCCAGAATCATGCCACATTTAGTTAAGGTCGAAAATATTTAAACCGGAGATAAATATAGGATACTCTTTTTGGGGTATAAATCGTGTGTTGAAGGACGCCGGATCACTTTCGTATCCACCATTCCGGGTTCATACGATCTTTTTGATGCCACAACTCGAAGTGGAGTTCCGACGCGCCGGTGACGGTATTGGTGCTCACGCGGCCAATCATTTGCCGGGCGCGCACCTGCTCGCCCTTGGCAACGCTCGTCTCGGCGAGGTTAGAGTATACGGTGTAATAATTGCCGTGTTGCAGGATGACCGTGTAATCGTGGCCCGGAATAAACTGAACGCCTGCCACGCGTCCTTCATAAACGGCGCGCACGGCAGCGGCTTCATCGGTGCGGATGTCTACGCCGTTGTTGGTGATCTCGATATTTTTCAGCGTAGGGTGCTTTTGTCTTCCGAAAGCCCGCGCGATAAAACCATCTTCTACGGGCCAGGGAAGTTGTCCCCGTTTTTGCTGAAAAGAGATAGAAGTATTGTCTTCAATCTCTGGCGCGGCCGCAGCAGCGCTGTTGGCTGCAGCGGGGGAGGAACTGGATCTTGGCCGGTCGGGCACAGAAGGCCGGGTGCGACGGGCTTCGGCGGTTCTTCTTGTGATCTCTTCCTGGATGATGCGTTCGATGGCTTGATTGAGCGCTTCGTGTGCCGCTTGTTTCTTTTTCAGATCGCCTTTCAGGCGTGATTCGTCCTGTGCCAGCGTTTGCAGCAGGTTGTTTTTATCGGCCATTTCCGTTGTCAGGATCGTTTTTTGACCGCGTAAAGACATCAGAAGCGTTTCTTTTTCACGCCTTGTATCTTCCAGCGAAGTCACTTTGTTCGACAACATTTTCTTCGTATCCGCGATGGCATCGGCTTGTTTCTTCCTGAAATCGTCGTATTTGCGAATAAACAACCAGCGACGGAAGGCTTGGTTCAGGCTCTCCGCCGAGAGGATATACACCAGCGGATTGCTGAGTTTTTTCCTGCGAAAAGCGCTGCGCACCATGCGACCGTATTCGGCCTGCATCTTTACAATATCGCCGTTCAGTGAATTGATTACGGCTGCATTGCGGTCAATGCCTTTTTCGGCAGCAGCCACTTCCTCTTCGATGTTCCGGATCAATTTTTCCCGGCGTTCGATCTGGCTTTGCAGGGCCACGTAGCGATCATAAGTCGCCTCTTTCGTTTTGGTCGTTTTTTTCAGCAGGTTGCCCGTTGTCTCGATGTCGCGGAGGAGTTTTTTGCGCTTATCTTCAAGTTCTTTTTTGCTCTGGGAAAATGCGGCGATCGGAAGAAAGATGAATACGAGGGCCATAGCGATGGCGGCTAAACGACAACTCACAGGCTGTAAGTCGTAAGTCGTAAGTCGTAAATCGTAAGTCGTAAATCGTCTGTCATTCAATCCGCTCATAATGATCAGGAATTTCAAAGCGATAATTTTTGGGAACATTGACTTCTACGTCGTGTAGTTCGAGCTCGAGTCGCAGCACGCCGGTCTCGGGACTATACGCTTCGATACTGCGAAGATACGGAAAAACGCCGGCGCCATCCAACTTTTTGTATTGATCGAAGCCGAGTGTCACCACCCGCGCATCCCGTTGCTGCAAAAAAGTTTCGCGACGCAACAGATACGAGCCTTCCTCCAGCCGGTACTCCGCACTCGAAAGGCCGTTTGAACCGCTCAAGCGATGCAGGTCTTCCTTGATGTCCGATTGCAGATCAATATCAGGAAAAAACCATGCCGAAGCCAACACGGCGTCCTGCAACAAGGCAAAACCCGCCGGCAAACTGTACTGTTTTTGCAGCGACTCCAGTCCTTTGATGGAATATGTCTTATCCAGCCGGTTGATCAAACAGACGGAATCTTTTGTCACCAATGCCCGCGCAGCTTCTACGCCCAGTTTTTTGACATTCACCCACAACACACTATCCCGTATCCAGATAATATTCGCGTTTGCCGCCACCGACTGACCTTCACCTTCCGCAAATATTTCCGCGCGCGCCGTCAGGGTTTTGATACCGGAAACGTCGCGGATTTTCAGTTTTTCCACCAAAAAACCGGCGGAACGCACTTCGGTGGCGGGCAGGGCAGGGCCGCTGGGGCCTTTTCGTTTGCAGCCGGACTCTTTGGCAGAAAGACAACACAAAAGCGATGCGATGAACAAAATACGGCCCATATTTCCCATAACCGACCCTGCAGTAAAAAATGACTCTAATGACTTCAATGACCTTTTCATAATTCTTCCGGGTCTTCCAGATTTAACAATGCCCCCTGCAATTCGCTCAGCGCATGAAAATCAGAAGCCTTTCGCGCGATTTCGATGCCTTGTTTGTAGGCGACGATGGCATTTTCCAGATCCAATTGTTGTTCGAACAGCTTGCCCAGATGATAATACAACCCAACGTAACCGGGGTCGATGGCGCGGAGTTTTTGGTAATATTCCAGGGCTTTGCCCGTGTCGCCCGCGCCTTCGTATTCTTTCGCGACGGCAAAAAGAACGAACGAATCTGTGGGCGACGACTCCAGTAATTGCAACAGGTAAGGGAGGCGTTTGCTCATTTTCAGGTATTTGTGAACGCTTGGGCACTTCGGTTGTTTTTTGGAAGCGAAAGTTCGCGCGAAGTTTTTTCGAGCAAAACCCGCTTCCTACCTTTGCGCGCCGCAAAAGTAAACCTTATTCCAACCATCAAACCATCCAACTATCCAACTATCCAAACCATCAAGCCTTCTCAGCATGAAATTTTTAGTCTGCATCAGCCAAACGCCGGACACCACCGCCAAAGTCTCCTTCAACGCCGATGGTACGGAGTACAATGCTGCCGGTGTGCAATTCATCATGAATCCCTACGACGAATGGTATGCCCTCGTCCGCGCCTGCGAACTGCGTGAAGCGCTTGGCGGCACGGTCGTAGCGCTCAACGTCGGCCCGGCCGCCAACGAAACGACCATCAGAAAAGCCCTCGCCATCGGCGCCGACGAAGCCGTGCGCATCAACGCCGACCCGAAAAGTGCGGCTTTCACGGCCAAACAAATCGCCGAATATGCCCGCAACGAAAATTTTGACATCATTTTTCTGGGCAAAGAAACGATTGACTACAACGGCTCGGAAGTAGGCGCCATGGTGGCCGAATACCTCGATCTGCCCTATGTTTCCTACGCTTCCAAACTCGACCTCGACGGCAATACCGCCACACTCGAGCGCGACATCGAGGGTGGGGTAGAGGTGCTCGAAGTGGACACACCTTTCGTGGTCAGCGCTGCCAAAGGCATGGCCGAGCAGCGCATCCCCAACATGCGGGGCATCATGACCGCCCGCACCAAGCCGCTTAAGGAAGTGCAGCCCGTCGCGTTCGACGAATCCGTCGAGGCGGCACAATTTACCCTGCCGCCCGCCAAAGCCGGCGTAAAACTCGTTGACCCGGAAAACATGGACGAACTCGTCAGGCTGCTGCACGAGGAAGCCAAAATAATATAAGGTTTCAAGGTTGTTTTTACCAAACCTCCCTACCCAATCTTCACGCCTCTCACACTCTCACGTCTCTCACATAATGGTACTCATATTCGCTGAAAGCCCACGCGGTAACCTCAAAAAAGCGGCCTTCGAAGCCGTGACTTACGGAAAAAAAGTAGCCGACCTGCTCGGTACCTCTTGTATCGCCCTCACGCTCGGCGCCGTCAAAGACGCCGGCGAACTCGGTCGCTACGGCGCCGGACGCGTACTCAACGCAGCCGATCCCGCATTCAATAACTTTGATAGCCAGACGTACGCCGGTGCCATCGCCGACGTCGCTAAAAGCAACGGCGCGACGGTAATTATAACCAGCCACACGTCCAGCGGTAAATCGGTAGCCGGACGACTGGCCGTGCGCCTCGGCGCCGGACTGGTGTCGGGTGTCAACAGCCTGCCGGAAGTGAATGGCGGCAACCTGCGCGTGAAAAAGTCGGTTTTTTCCGGCAAAGCCGTCGCCGAATACGAGATTACCAGCCCGGTGAAAGTAGTTTCGCTCATGGGCAACGCCGTGAAACCCGAAGTATCGGGCGATCCGGTGTCGGTCGAAGCGGTTTCGGCAAATGCCGGCGCCGGCCGCATCCGGGTCAAAGAAGTAAAAACCCAGGAGGGCCGTGTGCCCTTGCCCGAAGCGGAGATCGTCGTGTCGGCGGGCCGCGGCATGAAGGACCCCTCCAACTGGGGCATCGTGGAAGAACTGGCGGAAACGCTCGGCGCCACCACCGCCTGCTCGCGCCCGGTGGCCGACAGCCACTGGCGACCCCACAATGAACACGTAGGTCAGACGGGTATTGCCATTCGCCCGAATTTGTATATTGCCATTGGTATCAGCGGCGCCATCCAGCACTTAGCAGGCGTGAACAACTCCAAAGTGATCGTGGTCATCAACAAAGACTCCGAAGCGCCGTTCTTCAAAGCGGCCGATTACGGGGTGGTGGGCGACCTGTTCGAAGTGGTGCCGCGTTTGAATGCCGCATTGAAGAAGTTCAAAGCGGCGCATTGAAGCTGCAAAACGAGACGTATTTTTGCAGGTAGTTTTTGAAAAACAACGTGCGCTCTTTTTTACATTTGCTGTCCCAATCAACACCTTTAAATTATCTGCAATGAAACGCATTGAACTGGACATCGTGGCGCTGTCGCACAGCATGACCCAATCGCACAACTACGCCGTTGTACTCGGCGAACGACGCGGCCAGCGCAGGCTCCCCATCGTCATTGGGAGTTTTGAAGCGCAGGCGATAGCCGTTGCGATGGAGCGCATGGTTCCCAACCGCCCGCTCACCCACGATCTTTTTAAAAGCACCCTCGATACCTTCGGCATCCAATTAAAAGAAGTGGTAATCAACAACCTGCTCGACGGTATTTTTTACGCCCGGCTGGTGTGTATGAAAAACGGCGAACTCTTCGAAATTGACTCCCGCACCTCCGATGCCATCGCGATGGCCGTGCGCTTCGAATGCCCGATCTTTACCTACGATTTTATCCTCGAAGCCGCCGGCGTGGTGCTGGAAGAAACCGAAGAAGGTGCCAGCACCGGCGTGGTCGGCACTTCCAAGATGCCCGCCAACCTCGACAGCGACGCCCTGGAGACCTACTCCATGGAAGCCCTGAAACGCCGCCTGTCGGAAGTGCTCGAGGCGGAGGATTACGAGTCGGCGGCGAAGATCCGGGATGAATTGAAGCGGCGGGAGACGAAGGATTGAGAAAGTTTTCTTTGATGAAATGAACCGGCCAGGCGGAGGGAGTCCGTTTGGCCGGTTTTGTTTTTTGACAAGGAAATTATTAATGTTTATTGGCTAAAATGTGCCGCTTATCCTAAAAAAAGCGCCGCTCACACATTTAACAAAAAAAAAATATTTGACTATCTCCTGTTCTGATATATTTGTAAATAGAAATTAGAAAGGGTACACATTTTTCCGGGAAAAAACCGGTCTTAGTTCTTTGAAATGTCGGAAAAGAAAAATGGAGGGGAAATTTGTGTTTCTCACGCATAAATCCCCCCTTCCATGCGCCGAAG
>JABAQQ010000013.1:402075-424058 GCA_019187225.1 Saprospiraceae bacterium | reverse complement strand
AAGTACATCCCCTATAAAGACTACCGGGTCTTTGCTGCGGGACTCAAGACGATCTATCAGGCGGCGGATGAACAACAGGCGCTGCTGGCCCTGGAGCACATGGAAGCAACCTGGGGAAAAAAATACGGCCCAGCCCTTGAAAACTGGCGGCGAGACTGGCCCCGCCTGATCCCCATGTTCCAATACGGCCCCGAAATCCGGCGCTTGATCTATACGACCAATACGGTAGAAGGCCTGCATCGGCAGTTACGAAAAGCCACCAAAACAAAAGGGGCATTTACCTCCGAAGACGCCCTCAAAAAACTCTTGTATGTCACATTAGACCGGATTCTGAGCAAATGGAATACCCCGATTTATGCCTGGAAAACCATTTTCACTCAACTAAAACTACATTTCAATGAACGAATCACTCCCTATTTGTAAACGGCTTGCCGCTGGCGCCTCGGTTGTAATCCACTTTCGTCCGGCTCGCCTCCGTAAACTCCCGTTCGCTCGGACGAAAGTGGATTACAACCGAGATATGATTTTTTGACACAGTTATTTGAACACCCTCCGGAAGAATGGATTTTTAACCCCAACAAGAACAAATGTTCCGGTCAGGACATTTCAATAACTACCAACAACCAACAACCAATAACCAACAACCAACAACCAATAATAACCAATCACCAATTCATGAACCACCTTGCTCTTCCTTCCTTCACCCCCCATGGCTACCTGAACGCCGTCATCGAAATTCCTGCCGGGACCAATACCAAATACGAATACGACAAACAGCGGCTCGAATTCAAACCCGACATGCGTGAGGGTCGTGCCAGGCGCGTGGATTTTTTGTCGTACCCGCTCAACTACGGCTTCATCCCCTCCACCAAAATGGTGAAAGTGCGCGGAGGCGACGGCGATCCGCTCGATGTGTTGGTGCTGGCCGAATACCTCCCTACCGGTACGGTCGTGGAAGTGCTCCCCATCGGTTTGCTGATGCTGAAAGACCTGGGTGAATGGGACAACAAGGTACTGGCCATACCCGCCGACCCTGCCCAACGCATCATTCGAGCAACGAACTGGCGCGAATTTCAGATGGAATACAGCGCCGCCCGGCATATCATCGAACTGTTCTTTACGTACTACGACGGCCTCGGAACCATGACCCTGATGGGCTGGGGAGACGAGAACGCGGCTATGGAAGAAGTTAAAAAATGGCGACAGGATTGACAAGATTGTCAGGATACCGAAGCCAAAATCCGGTAAACGCAATGAGCACTTCCATGTCTCGTAAATCCTGTAAATGCTATAATCCCTGTAAATCTCGTTAATCCTGTTAATCCTGTCGAAAACAAACAACCATTTCGGCAAGCTGGCGTTTTCTTTGCTGCAACAAATTGTTCCATCGCCAACCCGCATGTGCGCATCTGCTACTTCCGTTTATGTTGCCCGTCCGGCTGCCGTTCACAGCGGCCAGCATCTCCGGTATAGTTTCTTTCGCTCCATTGAAGCGGCAGGTCGCGATTGGGACCTTGCCGCACCGGCAAGCGACTTTTTTTTACAGCGAAAATATTTGTCTGTTGTGGAGGCAAATCCGCCGCTCGGCATGCGTTTCGGATACCTTGTATTTTATTGGGGTCAAGAACCGGTGGGCGTAGCGCTTTGCCAGATCAAATATTTTAAAGGCGACGACAACATCGCCGACCTCGATGTGCCTGCCAAGGACCCCTGTTTTTTCAACGGGCTGGCCAAGTGGTTCAAACGCTGGGTAGCGGGCAAAGCGGCGGCGGATATCCTCATTTGCGGCAATATGCTGCTGACTGGCGAACATGGGTATTATTTTGATTATCAGAGAGTCGAACCACTTGCGGCGGTAGAAATGCTGGAAAAAGCCCTTGACGAGGTAGTGGAGATTATGGGTCGTGAAGGCGTGAAAATGCCGGTTATCCTCGTCAAAGACCTCGCCCCGGAGCACCACGATCAAGGTCGCGAACTGGTGAAAAAGGGTTTCGTTGAATTTGATATCCAGCCGAACATGGTGCTGCACCTGCCGTTCCCGGACTTCGACGGGTACCTCGCCGCCATGTCTACCAAATACCGCACGCGCGCCAAAAGGGCTTTCAAAAAATTAGACGGCGGAGTGGAAAAACGCGAATTGACACTCGTGGAAATCCAGCGCGAATTGCCGCGCATTTACGCATTGTATAAGGAAGTGGCGAAAAACGCGGGGTTCAATATGGTGGATTTGAACGAGCACTACCTGTTCGCTTTAAAACGCGATCTTCCGGAACACTTCCGGATGTTCGCATACTATGAAGCGGATAAAATGCTGGCGTTTTACACTGTTATTCAAAACGGCGACGAACTCGAAGCGCATTTTCTCGGATACGATAAAGCCCACAACCACGACCGGCAGTTGTACCTCAACATTCTTTACGATATCGTCCGGTTGGGATTGGAAAACAAATGCCACAGCATCGTTTTTGCCCGTACCGCTCTGGAAATCAAGAGTTCCGTAGGCGCGGTTGCACACGACTTGTACTGCTACCTGCGTCACCAGAACAGCATCGCCAACCGGTTCACCGGCACTATACTTGAATATCTGAAGCCAGTGGAAGAGTGGCAGCCACGGCATCCGTTCAGGGAGGAAGCATAGTGTATTCTCCCGAAATAAAATTCTGTGTATCTTTGTACCGCCTCCCGCTCGGACAAACACATTATTCACGTTCAAATTCCTTTTGAAAATTGCCACTCATTAAATCCATTTCCGGCTTTCGCGGCACCATCGGCGGCCGCCCGGGCGACAATCTGACCCCCCAAGACATTGTGGAGTGTACTGCTGCTTTTGGTCAGTGGGTGCTGACCACCGTTGGCAAACCCTGCATCGTTGTAGGCCGCGACGGGCGCATTTCGGGCGACATAGTCAGCGCCCTGGTCATCAATACCTTGCGTGCGATGGGGATTTCGGTCGTTGACCTCGGTCTCAGCACCACCCCAACGGTGGAGATCGCCGTACCCATGGAAAAAGCGGGCGGAGGCATCATCCTCACAGCCAGCCACAACCCGAAAGAATGGAACGCCCTGAAATTGCTCAACCACAAAGGCGAATTTATCAGCGGCAAAGATGGAGCGGCAGTGCTCGACCTCGTAGCGCAGCAAAACGTCAAATATGCTACGGTAGATAAACTCGGCGAATACCGGCAGGACGATACCTACCTCCGGAAACACATCGAAAAAATTCTCGCCCTGCCCCTGGTGGATGTAGAAGCGGTGCGCGCCAAGGGTTATAAAATCGTAGTAGACGCCATCAATTCCACTGGCGCATTGGCTGTGCCGCCGCTCCTGGAGGCATTGGGATGCCAGGCGATCCTGCTGAACGGAGAAGTGAACGGCCACTTCAACCACAATCCTGAACCGTTGAAAGAACACCTTGGACAACTCTCTACGGAAGTGCGCCTCCAAAAGGCGAATATGGGCATTGCGGTAGACCCCGACGTGGACCGGCTGGTATTCATGTGCGAAGACGGCGAATTGTTCGGTGAAGAATATACGCTTGTGGCGGTAGCAGATTACGTTTTATCGAAGAAAAAAGGAAACACGGTATCGAATCTTTCCAGCTCGCGCGCCCTTCGCGACGTCACCCTCAAACACGGAGGCGAATATTTTGCATCAGCGGTCGGCGAGGTACACGTGGTGGAAAAAATGAAAGCGGTAAAAGCCGTTATCGGCGGTGAAGGGAATGGGGGCGTGATCTTGCCGGAACTCCACTATGGAAGAGATGCATTGGTCGGGATCGCGTTGTTTCTCACACACCTGGCAAAAAGCGGAAGACAAATTTCGACACTTCGAAAAACCTACCCCGACTACCAAATGGCCAAAACGAAAATCGAACGCACGCCGGACATTGACCTGGAAAAGATTTTCACCGCATTAAAAGAGAAATATCAAAGGGAACAGATCAATACCGAAGACGGACTCAAAATTGACTTCGAGCAGGGCTGGGTGCACCTCCGTCCCTCGAATACCGAACCCATCATCCGGGTCTATTCGGAGAGCAATTCGATCGTTGTCGCAGAAAACCTGGCCAAAAAAATCATTCAGGATATACAACAACTAAGGTAGAAGGTAGAGGGTAGAAGGTAGGGTAGAAGGTTTCCCCCTACCCTCCACCCTCCACCTTCTACCTTCTACCCTCCACCCTCCACCTTCTACCCTCCACCACGATAAAATGCAAAGAGTTTATTTCGACAACGCTGCCACCACCCCCATCGCCGAAGAAGTCATCGAGGCCATGTTGCCCGTATTGCGCGGACAATACGGAAACCCTTCGTCCATTCACGCCGAAGGACGCAGCGTGCGCGCCATCATCGAAAGCGCCCGCAAGACCGTCGCTCAATGCATCGGCGCGAGCACGGCGGAGATCTTTTTTACCTCCGGTGGCACCGAGAGCAACAACATGGCCATCAAATGCGCCGTGCGCGACCTCGGTGTGCGGCGCATCATCAGCAGTCCGACCGAACATCATTGCGGCCTGCACGCCATTGAAACGGAACAAAAAACCGACGGCGTGGCAGTCGTCTGGTTGCCGGTAGACGGCCGCGGGCGCGTTGACCTGAACGCCCTCGAACAGGCTCTGCAGGAAAGCGCGGGTGTCAAAACCCTCGTCTCGCTCATGCATGCCAACAACGAGATCGGTACCATGCTCGACCTCGACCGGGTATCGGCGCTGTGCCGGCAATACGGCGCTTTATTCCACACCGACACCGTGCAGACCGTAGGCCATTTTCCCATCAACGTACAAAAAACGCCGGTTAATTTTCTTGCCGGCGCTGCGCACAAGTTTCACGGACCCAAAGGCGTAGGTTTTATTTATATCAATCCCGAATCGCAGATCAAACCTTTCATCGACGGCGGCGCCCAGGAGCGCAACATGCGCGGCGGCACGGAGAACGTATACGGCATCGTCGGCCTCGCCAAAGCCCTCGAACTCGCCACCACTGACATGGAAGCGCGCAGCGCCCATATCCGGGAAGTGCGCGATTATATGAAAGAACGGCTGCTGGAGTCGTTCGAGGACATCCAGTTCAACGGCGACCACGATGGCAACTGCCTGTACACGGTATTGAGCGTCTCCTTCCCGCCTTCTCCCAAAAACGAACTCCTGTTGCTGAGCCTCGACATTGCCGGCGTGAGCGCATCCGGCGGAAGCGCCTGTTCGAGTGGAGCGGAAAAAGGCAGTCACGTGCTCGAAGCCATCGGCGCCGACCCGGCGCGAAAAAGCATCCGCTTTTCGTTTTCACATTACAACACGAAGGAAGAAGTGGATTTTGTGCTGGAGAAATTGAAGGCGATTTTGCCGGCGAGAGTGGCTGTAGAGGTATAATATTCGTTTTTTTTCTTGAACTTTCGGCCATGAATCCAGAGGAAAATTTTCAAAACCCATTGGCCGAGGTATTCGGGTTCCCTGTTTCTAATGAGACAGTGAAAGCCCAGCGTTACCGTCAGCAAAAACTCTGTCCGTTCAATAACAAGGTGCCAAATTGTACGAAGGATAAGGCCAACAACCCTTTAGGCGTATGTAGCATTCACCACAATGAAAATGCTGTCATTACCTGCCCTGTTCGTTTCAGGGAAGACTGGATAATCGTCGAGAATGCCGCCAGGTTTTTCTTCCCTGCAAAGCAAAAATGGACATCCCTGACTGAAATAAAACTCTTAGATAACAATGGCCAATCTGCAGGAAACATTGATTTTGTGCTGGTTGCTTATGATTTGCAAGGTAAGTTGACCGATTTTGCCTCGCTCGAAGTGCAGGGAGTTTATATATCCGGTAATCTTCGCAATCCCTTCGAAACTTTTATAGCAAACCCTCATCCGAATTTCAATTGGAAAGGAGGGTTCAATTATCCAAAGCCAGATTATTTATCATCTTCCCGTAAGCGGCTTGTTCCTCAGATGTTATATAAAGGTGGAATTTTCAAGTCGTGGAATAAAAAGCAAGCTGTGGCTTTGCAAAAGTCATTTTTTGACACCTTACCTGAATTGCCGACGACTTCTGAATCAAACGCCGATATTGCCTGGTTTCTCTATGATTTAATCTTGGATAAAAACTCAAATCAAAATGTCCTTACTTTGGTTGATGTTGTATATACCGAATTTGAACCGGCTTTGTTAAAAATAACCACGCCGCAGCCTGGCGATGTTTCAGACTTTATCGGTTTTTTGCAGCAAAAGTTGGATGAACAACTGGACAGTAATCCCCCTGATGCACCTGCTTTATCAGATATTTTAAATGCCTGAAAATGAACGGACAACTTAGCATTTTTGATCTGGATAAGCCTGTGAAACAGATGAGTCAGGTAGTAAATGTCGCTTCTGTACCACAACGTAGCCCATTTCGATATCCTGGTGGGAAGACTTGGTTGATTCCGACTGTCCGAAAATGGCTTCGACAAAGTGAATTGACTCCACATCTGCTGATTGAACCTTTTGCAGGCGGTGGGATAGTAAGTCTTACAGCGGCATTTGAAAATTTGGCAGAACAGATTCTAATGGTTGAACTTGATCCCGAAGTGGCAGCAGTCTGGGAGGTAATTTTAAATGGGAAAAATGAATGGCTTGCCCAGAGAATTTTCGATTTTGAATTAACTATAGAAAATGTACAAGCAGAGATTGAGAAGAATGACAAAAGGCAGGAAGATGTGGCATTCTGTACAATTTTAAAAAACCGGATTTTTCATGGCGGCATTCTTGCAAAAGGTTCGGGAATGATCAAAAATGGTGAAGGCGGCAAAGGCATTCACTCGCGTTGGTACCCGAAAACATTGAGAGACAGGATTTTAGCAATAAAATTGATCAGACACAAAATTCAATTTGTTAACGGTGATGCCTTTGAGATCATAACAGCAAACCAGAAAAATGACAATGCTTACTTTTTTATTGATCCTCCTTATTCCGTAGCGGGAAAACGGCTATATACCCTTTATGACATTGACCATGCCCGGCTTTTTCAATTAGTAAAACAACTTTCAGGAAGATTTCTGATGACGTATGACGATACGCCTGAAATCCGACATTTAGCGAATAAAAACAAGCTTCCATACCGAACCATACCCATGAAAACGACCCACCATCTTGAAAAAAACGAACTGCTGATTGCCGATAATTTTGACTGGTTGACCGCCTGATTTTTTCAAAAACCAACACCCTCCCCATGCGCGAATTTATATTTCCATGTGTTTGCCTGCTTGCAACGTTTGTTTTCACCGCTTGTGAAGAAAAAAAACCTGTCCGGCAGGTCTCGCCCTTCGTCACGGTGAACATGATTGATAAAAATTCCCGCAAGTGCATCCTGGACTCCGTCTGCGCCGAGGTGAAGCTGCAATACCCCATCCTCACCGGCGGGGATATCACCTCCGCCGTGAACGCCATCAACGATTCCCTGCGATTGATGGCATTGGCGGGGCTTGAAGCGGATCCGGCGTGGTCGGCAGAGCAGGCTTTCGATTCCGTCCAAACGGGTCTGTACGCTTTGCTGCGGGAACATTTGATAATGGCGCCCGAATGGACGGGAGGGTTTTTTAAAGAAGTGAAAACCAATACATTGCTCAATACATCCAAACTGGTCTCCTTCGAAATGAGCGCCAGCGGGTATACAGGCGGCGCACATCCCTCATACAGCGCCGTGCTATCTACCTACGATCTCTCTACTGGCAAATCCGTTGGGTTGTCCAATGTCGTGAATGATACCACCGCCCTGCGACCTATGCTGGAAAAAGGCTTCCTGGCAGCGAAGAAGGAAAACCCGTCCGATACGATAAAACTCTCCGACCTGCTGTTCCCCGAAATCAAACAACTCCCGGTATCTGCCAATTTCTGTATCGTACCCGAAGGCGTTCGTTTTTTGTACAACCCTTACGAAGTCGCAGCTTGGGCGGTAGGGCCGACGGAGATCACGCTCACCTGGGAACAATTGGGCCGGCTGGCCGACCGGAAGAAATGGCTTGAATGATGTGTCGCCGCGAAACTCCTTCGCTTATCGTTTACTTCCGAAATTTCTCCTATGCGCTTATTCTTTACCCTTCTTCTGGCCATCGGTTCTTTTCCCCTTTGCGGCCAAAAAATGCTCCTGCTCGAACGCGCCAACAACGCCAAACCGACCAAAATGTACATTGGCGACAACCTTCACTACCGCCTGAAAGGACAAGAGGACTACTGGTACGACCGCACCATTACCGACATGTTGCCGGAAAAAAATACCCTGCTGCTCGACAATTTTGCCGTCCCGCTCGACGACATCAGCCAACTGAAGGTGCGGCGCAAAGGTATTTGGCGCATCGCGGGCGGCACTTTATTCACATTCGGCGCGTCGCTCGCTTTCGCCACCACCATCGCCGCCTTGTATAAAGACAAGGGTACCAACTATGGCGCTTTGTACGCCACTTCGGTCGGGGCGGCTGGCATCGGATTTTACCTCAATACCAAACGAACGCTCAAACTCGACCAAAAACACCGCCTGCGCATCATCGAGATACAATTTTCCCAACCCACGCTGCCGAAGCAATGACAGGCGAATATTTGTATGAAAAGTGGCGATCCATCCCATTCCCCGGCACTGAGGAATTGGCTGCGAATCTGTTCGCCGATTTGAAAAAACGCTATTCTGAAAAAGGCCGGTATTACCACAACCTCGACCACCTGGCAGCCATGTTCAGGTTGTTCGACGAGTACAAGGCGCATTTGCAAAATCCTGACATTGTGGCGCTTGCCATCTTTTTTCACGATGTAGTGTATAAGGCGACGCGCAAAGACAACGAAGAAGCCAGCGCTATTTTTGCCGAAAAAAAATTGTCGGAAGCAGGCTTCTCCGCGGAAAAGACGGCGCTTGTGCGGGATTTCATATTGGCCACAAAAAATCATTTGCTTCCCGAAAACACACATCCGGATATTGCCTTTCTGCTCGATTTCGATCTGGCTACTCTCGGCGCTCCCCGGGAGGTATTTGAAGCATATTCGCAGCAGATCCGGCGAGAGTATGCCATTTACCCGGACGTGTTGTACCGCCCCGGCCGCCGCAAGGCTTTGGAGCATTTTCTTCAGCGTCCTTTTATCTTTCATACCCCTGTTTTCCGGGAAAAACTCGAACAGCGGGCCAGGGAAAATATTCGACGGGAAATCGGATCGCTGAACGCCTGAGGCTTCATTCCTTTCCATGCGATATCGCTTCTTTCTGCATTTATGGAAAACTGCCGTACATTTTCCGCAAATTTTCACTCATGCGGAAACAATTACCCCCCACTGTTGGCCCAACGCCAAATTCCAGACGCCCCATTACAATCACCGGTCTTGCTGCGTTTGTAGTACTCTTTTCTCCCCTCCTCCTTGTTTCACAACCTGCTCCTATGCCTGCCGACGCGCGCCTGCAGGGTTTTGAACAAAGAAAAAACCTGGAGCGAAACTCCCTGCTCGCAGCCCTTCAACCCGAAAGCATCGGCCCTTCGGTTTTCTCCTGCCGCGTCACCGACGTGGACGTCAACCCTTCCGATCCTTCAGAAATGTATGTCGCCTACGCCTCCGGCGGACTGTGGTATACCGAGAGCAACGGCACCGTTTTCAAACCGGTATTCGACCACGAAGCGAGCATGACCATCGGCGACATCGCTGTGGATTGGCGCAACAACATCATATGGGTCGGCACGGGCGAAGTGAACAGCAGCCGCTCGTCCTATGCCGGCACGGGCATATACCGCAGCGCCGACGGCGGAAAAACATGGGAGTGGCGCGGCCTCCCAGAAAGCCATCACATCGGCCGCATCGTGCTGCATCCGACCGACCCGAATACCCTGTGGGTCGCTGTGCTCGGCCATTTGTACTCTCCGAATGCAGAGCGCGGGGTGTTCAAAACGATGGACGGCGGTCTTACCTGGACCAAGGCGTTGTTCGTCAACGACAACACCGGGGCCATTGATCTCGTCATTGACCCCAATGACTCCGACATTCTATACGCTGCCACCTGGGAACGCCGCCGCCACGCCTGGGATTTCGACGGCGCAGGCGCAGGTTCGGGTGTCTGGAAAAGCAGCGACGGCGGCGAGAACTGGGTAAAGATTGGCACCAACGGGAGCAATTTCCCTGTGGGCGATAAAATTGGCCGTATCGGCCTGACTACCGGGCGAAAAGACGGCAAAACGGTACTCTATGCATGCCTCGACAATCAAAACCCCAAACCCAAAAAAGAAAAACCTGCCGAGGATGTGTTGACCAAAGACCAGTTGCGCGTGATCTCGAAGGCCGACTTTTTGAAACTCCCCGATGAAAAAATCGGCGATTTTTTGAAACAAAACGGTTTTCCCGAAAAATACAACGCAAAGAAAGTCAAAGACCTGGTCGAAAAAGACAAACTGAAACCCATCGCTTTGGTGGAATATTTGGAAGATGCAAACGCCAGCCTTTTCGAGACTGACTTCATTGGCGCGGAAGTGTATCGCAGCGACGACGGCGGCGCCACCTGGAAACGCACGCACAACGACCCGCTCGAACAAATGCACTTTACCTACGGCTATTATTTCAGCAACATCCGTTGCCAACCCGACGCCGCCGATAGAGTGTACCTCATCGGTTTTTTCATCATCCGCAGTGACGACGGTGGCAAAACCTGGAAAAACATCAACGGCGACAACGTCCACGTAGACCATCATGCCTTGTGGCTCAATCCTGTCCGTCCGGGACATCTCGTCAACGGAAACGACGGCGGCCTCAACATCAGTTGGGACAACGGCGCCTCGTGGATGCTCTGCAACAACCCGCCCGTCGGCCAATTCTACGCCATAACAACCGACGAAGCCGAACCCTACAACGTCTACGGTGGCGCCCAGGACAACGGCGTGTGGTATGGTCCCTCCACATACAAGGCCTCGACCAACTGGCATCAAAGCGGTCACTACCCATACAAGGAACTCATCAGTGGCGACGGCATGCAGGTGCAGGTGGATTTCCGCGATAACAACACCGTTTACACCGGATTTCAGTTCGGTTTTTATTTCCGGTTCAACAAAACCACCGGACAATCCAAACCCATTACCCCCAAACACGAACTGGGTGAACGCCCCCTGCGCTTCAACTGGCAAACGCCTATTCACCTCAGCCGTCACCAGCAGGATGTGCTGTATTTCGGCGCCAACAAAGTGTACCGCTCCTTCAACCGGGGCGACGATTGGGAGGCCATTTCCGGCGATCTGACCGGCGGCGGCCGGGCAGGTAATGTGCCTTACGGAACGCTGACCTCGATTCACGAGAGCCCGCTCAAATTCGGTCTGCTCTATGCCGGCTCCGACGACGGCCTGCTGCACGTCACCCGCGACGGCGGCGAGAACTGGATGCGGATATCAGACAATCTGCCTCAAAAACTGTGGGTCTCGCGGGTGCAAGCCTCCGGCCACGAACGCAGCCGCGTCTATGTCAGTCTGAACGGTTACCGCTGGGATGATTTCACCGCATATCTTTATGTTTCAAACGATTATGGGCACAACTGGGAGCGTATTGGCCTCGATTTGCCTGCCGAACCCGTCAATGTCGTGCGCGAAGACCCTGCGAATCCCGACATCCTTTACGTCGGCACCGACCACAATGTATACATCTCACTCGACCGTGGGAATACGTTTCACACCCTGAGCCCGGAATTCCCCGATTGCCCCGTGCACGACCTCGCCGTTCAGGCTAAAGCGAAAGACCTGGTCATCGGCACACACGGCCGCTCTATGTTTAAGGTGGATATTTCCAATGTACAACTGCTGAACTCCGAAGTGCTGGCCTCGACGCTGCAATTGTTTGAGATCGAAAAAAGGAAGTTCAGCAGAAACTGGGGTAAAAAGCCGGCTTACGACGCAGCGAAAGACCCGGAATTGCCGGTCTGGTGGTATGCCAATGCGCCCGGAAAAGCGACCTGGACGGTCAAGACCAAAGAAGGTGGCCAAATACTCCACTCCGGTGCAGCGGATGGTGTGAAAGGCCTCAACAAACTGATTTACAACCTCGATGTTCAGGAAACGGCGTTGAAAAAATACAAGGAAATCCTGCAATCCGTTCAAAAGGACCCGAAGAAACCGGTCGAAATTGAAAAAGCCGACACGGGAAAGTTCCACCTGCGCAAAGGGGTTTATACCTTTACGCTGGAAAAAGACGGACAGTCGTCATCACGGGAGTTTGTCATTGAATGACATGCGAATAGCAGTCTCCACCAACAATTGTGGCCGAGTCCAATATCCAACGTCTAACGTCCGTTTTCCAACGTCTCAATTCTACATCATTCAAGTTTCTTTCAATGAAAAATTTTAAAAACCAGTTTTTGGCTGTCCTCGCCGTGGGCAGCATGGCACTCACCGGCTGTCTGCACATCATCGAGGAAGTCACTTTCAAGGATAAAGGCACAGGAAACTATGCGCTAACCCTCGATATGAGCGAGGTAAAGGGCATGATGGATATGCTGCAAACCATGTCGCCTGACAGTGCCGGCGGCGAAATGCCCGCCGGCCAGGATAATTCGATGGCGCAAATGGGCCAGGAGATCAGCGGAGTGGCCTCCACGCTCAAAGGCATACAAGGCATCACCAATGTGGTGGAACTGAACGACACGGCTGCCTTCAAATTCGGCTATTCCTTTGATTTTGCCGACGTTGCAGCGCTCAACCGCGCGCTCAAAGTCGTCAACAAAGATAAGTACGACAGCAAGGTGGAAGAAGTCTTCAAATTCACCGGTAAAAGTTTCGAACGCCTCAGCGCGGGCGATATGGGTGAAGAGATCAAAAAAGCCCTCTCCGAAAGCGAGGGCGAAGAAGGCGGTGAAGAAGCGATGGACATGATGAAAATGATGTTCGCCGACATGAGCTACAAGCAGATCTACCACTTCCCCGACCGCGAGATCAAGAAATCGAGCAACGCACTGGCCGAACTGAGCGACAACAACCATACGATGACCATCACGCTCAAACCGTTCGACGAAGAGCAGCAAAGCAAAAAGGTGTCGGTGGCAACGGAGGTGAAGTTGAAGTAATTTGCCGATTTCATTTCCCCACCGCTCCGATCCGGTTCGGATAATCGGTAATGATGCCATCCACGCCCAGGTGGATCAATCCGCGCATTGCGGAAACTTCATTGACCGTCCAGGGGATGAGTTTGATACCGGATGTGCGGCATTTTCGCACTAATTTTTTGGAAACCAATTGGTAGTATGGACTGTAAACCGCGGGTGTAAATCCCAGTTTGTTCATATTAAAGTCGAATCCCCGCACGTTTTCGATCAAAAAAGCCAGTTGAATGTCCGGCGCCTGGCGGTGCATCGCCTGGAGCGCCCGCACGTCGAACGACTGGACGATGGCTTTTTTTTCGATACGCAGAGTTTTGAGCTCGGCTATTACCAGACGGGCAAACTCCTCCACCGGCGGGTGGCGAAGGCCGTCCCATTCCGGCAGACTTTTGATCTCGATGTTCCAACGGATGTCGGGGCGACGAGCGCGTACGGCTTCCACTACCTCGCGCAGTGCGGGCTTATACGTTTTCATTTTTTGTTGTTCGGGAAAACGCGGGTTGCCCCATGAGCCGCAATCGAAGCCGCGTATTTCTTCCGCCGTCAATTGATAGATCAGGTATTTCTCCGCGTCGCGCCTGGAAATGGAGTCACCGCCCGGCAGGCGGCAGATCACAGGATTGAACCAGGGTTCGTGGCTGACGATCAGTTGATGGTCTTTCGATACCGCCAGGTCGAGCTCCAGCGTCGTCACTTCGGGGTAGTCGAGGGCTTTGAGAAAAGCGGGAACAGTATTTTCCGGCATAATACCCCGGCAGCCGCGGTGGCCCTGCCAATCGAAGCCGGCTGGCGGCGTGGCGGGTGCTTTAGAGGTTTTGCAGGAAAAGAAAGATGAAACTGCGGCGAACATAAGCCAAAGGAACAGCGATTGGAGGAGTTGCCCCCTGCGGCGGAAAAGTTTTTGCCCTGTCATTTTCAAGTTGCGGTTTTACCTTTGGGCGAAACTACGGGAGCAATTTTAATTGAAGGTTAAATTGCGAACCTGACAAGTTACCAATAACTATGGACGTCAAAGAATTTATTTTTTCCCTGCCCGCAAAAGCCAAACCCGAAGTATTGGAAGGCCAGAACGCATTGTTTCACTTCGACATAGCCGGCGCCGGCCAATACACGGTAAAAGTCGCCGATGGCAAACTGGAAACCGCCGAAGGTCTCGAGGGCGAGCCGTCGTGCAAAGTGAGCACTTCGGCCGAGTCCTTTGAGAAATTGCTCAAAGGCGAACTCAATCCCATGATGGCGATGATGACCGGCAAACTGAAGATCAGCAATCCCGGCGAAATGCTGAAATACGCCAAGATTTTCGGGTTGATGTAAACTTTTTATGATATTGGGATATTGGGAAATTATGCTATAACAAACTGATTATCAAATGTAATATCCCAATATCACAATATCATTTGACATCACCCTCACCGCGCTTCCAGTTCCCTTTTGTAGCGGAAATAATTGCGGATGATCTGCCAGGCTTCTCCGTGCGGGGTAGGGTGAATGCCCTGCCGGCGTTGCGCATCGTGCAGGTCGAACAGCAAGCGCCAGTGGCGGTAAAAATCGCGGTAGGCCCTCCACATGCCGAAAGAAGGGTCGTACACGTGCGCCGGTTCGCCGAATACGCCGTTGAGTTCCATGACCTTGAATTTGCCGCGCCGGAGCGCTTCTTCGCCCGCACATTTCAGATCGAAACGGCCGTAAAGGATACCCGGTATGCGGGAGCATATTTGTTCAAACGCGTCCAGCAGGTCCTTGTCTATCAGGTGATTGCCATTTAGAAACTTCGTGCCGCGGCAGTGGTTGCCGATGGGTTCGAGCAACAGGGTTTGGCCGGCTCCGGGGATATGATCCAGCACATCCGGAAATTCCTTGTCAAACCGCTCCAGTTGAAAAACGGCTCGTGGATTTTGCCGCATCAACTGCCGCACGGTGGAAACACCATCGCCTTGCACCGACAGAAATTCTTTGACGCAAACGGAGGTAATGCCGAATTTGCCTTCCGCCGGGAAACGGTGGAACAGGACGGTCATTTCGACGGGCAGGGTGAGAAATTCCTGTATGATAAAAGGGACCGGGAAGCGTTCGAGGTGGCTACGCAATTCCTCCGGCGCCGTTATTTTTTTGACCAGGAAACCGCGCTCGCCCACGTCGGGCTTGGCGATCAATGGGTAACCGATACCGGCCTTTTCGAGTGCGACTGCCACATTTTCAAATGATTCGCCGCCGCGCACCAGGAGCGTTTTGGGCAATATCTCCGGCGGCAGCAGTTGCAGGATGTCGTGTTTCGATTCGCCCATCGCTCCACCGAGCGGTATGGCCGGGTTGACGTTGGAGAAAAAAGCCAGGTGCCGCGCCCGCGCCGCAAACCATAGCCAAAAGCCGTACATCGGTACGTTGGCTATCCACCAGGGGAGGTATTCCCAAACCGTCCATTTTGTGAGCCAATGCCGCATGGAGAATGAGTGAATGTGGTCAATGTGATGAATGTGGTCAATGTGGTCAATGTGAGAAATACGGAGCAAATGTCGGACACGGATTTGGCAGGAAAAATTACGGGCGTAACATTGGGCTATTTTATTTCAAAAAACAATTCCACCGTCCACCGTCAAAACTCCATCTTGTGCCATTGTTCCGTCCTCAAATACCACACCACGAGGGCGATCATCACCACCCAGTAAATGATCTCCGCCGCCCATACCCACAGCAGTCCGAGCTGCGTGAAGTTGGTGATAACGAACAGGTACCCAAGATAAATGGCTACGGTAAGCGCCTGCAATTTCAGCCCGAACCAGGTGGCGCCCGTTCCTGCCAAAGCATTGATAAATACAACTCCAAGCGTCGCCATGGAAAGAATGACCAGCAACAGGTAAAAAACCGGCTGCGTTTCCCCGATGAGACTCATGTCGGATTTTCCCAGCAATGGGTATAACAATTGACCGGGAAACATTAGAATCGGAATGGCGATGACCATTGAAACCGCCCAACAGAACTTGCCCGTTTTCCAGGCGGCAGGCAGCACATCGTGGTGGCGTTTTTGTCCTATCAGGTTGCTGATCAGTGTATTAGCACCTGAAGAGAAGCCCCACATTGGAATGGATAAAAGCAAATAGACGGTACGGGCGAGGTTGGAAATCGCCAGCGCGCGCGGCCCCAGATTTTCCACCATCCCGAAAAAAAAGACCCAACTTCCCTGCCCGACGGCGGCATTCGCCACCACCGGCAGCGCGAGATTGAGTTGTTGTTTGGTCAAGGGCCAGTCGGGTTCGGGCATGGAAAATATCTTCAGCCGGCGGATTTCCTTGTCGAAGATCATATAGGTTCCGAATACGACGAAAGCCACACCTTCAGCGATGCTGCTCGCCAGACCCGACCCGCCGATGCCCATTGCCGGAAGGCCAAATTTGCCGAAAATCAGCCCGTAATTGAGCGCCAGGTTCACGATGGCCAGTACGACCGTTGTGAACAGAATGATCCCCGGCCGGGCGATGCCGCTATACAGCGAGATCAGTGCAATGCCGCCGTAACTAAAAAAAATACCGAACGAGCGGTAATGGATGTATTCGAGCGACTTTTGGTAGATATCAGGCGAGTGGTCGAGAAAAAGTTGGAAAAACCAGGGCGTGGCGAAATGCATGAATGCCCACATCAACAACGCCAGCGCCATTTCAAACAAAAGCATCGTGTGGAACACATGCCCCACGGCGCCCGGCCTCCCCTCGCCCATGCGCCGGGCGATTATCATTTGACCGCCCCGCGAAAACGAGTATCCGATCGCTGCAATCGTGATGTAAAATACCCCCACGAACCCGATGGCGCCGAACTCTACCTCGCCCAAGTGATACAACAGCACCGCATCGCTCAGGGCAATGACATTCTGCGCCGCCGAACCCAGCATAATGGGCGCGGAGATCCTCCAGATGTGGCGGTAGGTGAGGTCGAGTTGCATAAAAAAGGGTTTGCGACCTAAAATATTTTCCAGGGCTTCCAGACTGCCGGCACGATCCGGAAATGTTGCTTTTCCCGAAAATCGGGGTTAATAAAAGCCAATGAGAGGTCAAAAAGATCAACCGTAAGCGTGATGCGCGGGTGTTGTTTGATCTGTTCCCAGGCATGCGCCATGTCGGGCGACCAATATGCGTCGTCGAAGACGAAAACCGTTTTGTTGTGCGCAAACGGCAAACAGGCTTCAAAATAATGAAGGGTCGGTTCCAGCCGGTGATTGCCGTCAAAAAACACAAAATCGAGACTTTGTAATCGTTCCAGTGCTTTTGGCAGCGTTTTTTCAAATTTGCCCTCCACGACTTCGGCATTTTTCAAATGCAAAATTTCGAGGTTGGTTCGGGCGACATGAGCAATGTCTGCACAACCTTCCAGCGAAATAAGCCGGGCGCTTCGCATTCCCGAGGCCAGGTACATGGCGCCGATGCCGAGCGATGTGCCGAGTTCGAGCATCGTTTTGGGCGCCGCCCAATGCGCCAGGCGAAATAACATGCGTCCTTGCCGGGGGGAACTTCCGGCACGCCGTGCCACGAGCCGGACGGTGGCATAGTGTTTTGTTCCCGTAATGTTTTCTGCAACGGCAGGGGTTGCCCCGAAGTCTTTTATTTCCAGGCGGACATCGCTCTCCAACATCCGGTTGCGTATCATCTCCACATCGCGGAATGCATAAAACCAGCGCCGGTCTTCCAGCACGGAACTCACCAGGTCGAATACGAACGGTGAATGCAGCTGGTATTTCGTAACTGCATTCCAGTAAAACCGCAAAAACTGCCGGAATTGAAAAAAAAGAGCTTGCAAGGTGATTTTGTTGTCCGTTCAATGGCCGCTTGCCTACCCAACCATTGGTGAAGAGGCCAAGACAATAGCTGAACGGGGCGTTTTGTTAACGTATCCTTTTAGTATCGGGCGAAAATAGCGCCCTTCCGGTTAAAAAAAATTTAAGGCTGATTTTATGCTGAAATAGCCGCCGGAACGCCCCGTTTTTTTCACATCACAAACAACAACGATGTACCATACTTTCTGCTTTATGAAAAATACACGCTTGTTCTTCATCCCGCTGTTCGCCCTGCTGAACCACCTCGCCTTCGGTCAATCTTACAAAACCGCTGCCGGTATCCGCCTCGACAACGGCGTCAATTTCACTGTGCAGCAACACATCGTCAACGGCTGGACGGCGGAAGGCATTCTGCATACGCCGCTCCGGTCCGACGAACTGGGCCTCACGTTGCTGGCTGAAAAACACCAGAAGATACTGTTCCGCGGCGTCAACCTGTATGCCGGCGGTGGGGCGCACTATTACTGGCAAAGCGCCGCCAACCGTTCCGAAACCGAGGAAGTGCGCGACAATGTATTCGGCCTTTCCTTTATCGGCGGTGCGGAACTCACTTTGGGACGCATCAATCTTGCCTTCGACTGGAAACCCGAATTGCATCTTGCCGGCGACCAGGTACATCCCTTCGAATGGACGGGCGGTTCCGTATCGGTGCGTTATATATTTGCCAAACGCGAGCGCAAAAAGGTGTCGGATTGGGCCGTTTGGGATAAGTTCGGCGGGAAGAATAAAAGCAAGAAAAAGAAATAGACTTCTAACCCGTCAATTTCCCGATTTCTTCTTCCGTCATTCTCAGCCTTTCCCTGCAAAACCGGATCAACTCGGCAGCGCGGGCAATTTTGACCGTCAATTCGTCAATGCCGGCGGCTTCGTCCTGTAAGTCGCGGACGATCTGCTGAAGTTCGGCGAATGCCGATTCGTAGGTAGGCTGCTCCGGTTGTTGTTTCATGTCAAAAAAGGCTGTCTCGGGGCCGATGAGGTTGAAAAAGATTTCAACCTTCATCAACGTCTTTTTCAAACCACACTTTTGTTTGATTGTCCACATCGCCGTTGTAGTTGATAAATATCTCTTCGCCGGCCATGATAGGTTTAATGCAATAAAAATCAATCGTTTGCGCTTCGAAGTCCATACCGTATTCGGCATTCGGTTCATACGAATGATTGTACAGTGAGCCATAGCCGAGACAAAAGGCGAACCATTCGCCTTCTTCGCCCCAATCGAAATAATAGTCGTCCAGTACAGTTTTCCGCACGTACTCCAACTGCGATTTGGGGAATAAAATGATGGGACAAACTTCTATCACTTCGCCTTCCTCAATGTCGCGGGCGGCAAACACACCCTGACCGTGTACTTCAGATCGTGCTGTGAAAATAGGTCCTTGCTGTATGCTCACGTGTTGGTTGTTGGTTCTTAGTTATTAAATGTCACTGCCCACTGCCACTGCCACTGCCCACTGCCACTGCCACTGCCACTGCCCACTGCCACTGCCTACCAGTCCCCTCCCGCTCCGCCTCCGCCGAAAGAGCCGCCTCCGAAGGAGCCTCCGCCGCCACCCCAACCGCCACCGCCGCTGCCCCATCCACCTCCACCTCCGCCACCGCCCATCCACCAGCCACCGCCCCAGTCGTCGTCGCGCCGGCGCCTGGAGCGGCGCGGTATGCCGGTGCCGCTGTGCGTGTACCAGGTACCGTGTTTTTTCGCCATTTTCGCCATAAAAAAAACAAAAAGGAATATCAACAGTACGATAAGCACCGGTACCCACCAGGGTATAGGCGCTCCTTGTTCGCCTTCATTTTTGAACTCACCCGACAATGCCCGTATGATTTCGTCAACGCCCGCCTCGATACCTTGTGCATATTGTTCGCGCTGAAAATAAGGGATCATCGTATTGCGGATGATACGTCCGGCCGTGATATCGGGCAATGCGCCTTCTGTGCCGTAGCCGGTGGCGATAAAGGCGCCCCGGCCCGGCTGTTCGGTTTTGACGAGCAATACGACGCCGTTGTTTTTATCTTTCCGGCCAATCCCCCAGCGGTTGCCCAATTCGAAAGCGTAAGACGCTTTGTCGTAATCGCCGATGTCGGGGCGGATCATCACGACGATCTGGGTGGTAGTAGAGTCGTGGTAACGGACAAGTTTTTCTTCGAGCACCGTTTTTTCATGCGGCGTGAGCCACCCTGCATAGTCGTGTACATAAACGGCAGGCTCCGGCTTCGGAGGAAAAAGGTCTTTGTCCGACTGTGCAACGGAAAAAAGTGGTAATAGCAGCAACAATAGGAAGCTTGCCCACCAAGGCCGTAGCCCACCGTCTGCCGTCCACCGTCTACCGTCAACCGTATATAATTTCATCGGGAAGTTCATTTACGTTTTTGTCGCTTTCGGCAGCGGGGAAATGTTCGCGGAGTTTTTCCCCGATTTTTTCGATCGCAAGACAAATACCCGTTGCGCCTTCATCGCGCTGGAGGTATTCGCGCATCAGGCGTTTTTCGGCATCCCAAAACTGGAAACCCACGCGCTCGTGGATACCTGCATCGCCCCATATGGCGAACTGGTGTGATTTTTCGGCCAGGTAGATCAGTACGCCGTTCTTCGCCTGGGTGTTGAACATACCGTACAAGTGAAAGATCTCCGCCGCCCGCTCCACCGGGTGGTCGCGGTCGCAAAAATCCTCCACAAACACGCGGATCTCACCCGAAGTGCGGCGTTCAGCCGCCCGGATGGTCTGCACGATGCGGGTTTCTTCGTCTTTGGTGAAAATCATAGGTTGGTTATTGGTTGTTGGTTATTGGTTCTTGGTTGTTGGTTCTTGGTTGTCGGTTGCAGGGTAAATTGTTTGGATCAAAAATGTTGAAAACGCCTCTGACTTACAACCAAGAACCAACAACCAAGAACCAACAACCAAGAACTTAGAACTGAACTTGTGGCGCTTTCTCCGAACCCGGTGCAGCCTGGAAATAACCTTTTTGGGAAAAGCCGAACATGCCGGCGATGAGGTTGGTCGGGAATCGGCGGACGTAGGAATTGTAGTCCTGAACCGTTTCGTTGAAATTTTTGCGTTCTACTGAAATGCGGTTTTCCGTCCCCTCCAGTTGTTTCTGCAAATCGAGGAAGTTTTGATTGGCCTTCAGGTCCGGGTAGTTTTCGGCAACTGCCAAAAGGCGGCCCAATGCGCCGGACAAGCCCTGTTGTGCCTGTTCGAAGCGTTGGATGGCTTCGGGCGTGAGGTTGTTGGCGTCAATTTTTACCTGCGTAGCGGATGCCCGCGCTTCCACAACCTGTTGAAGTGTTTGTTGCTCGAAGTTGGCGTATCCTTTTACGGTATTGACAAGATTGGGAATCAGGTCGGCACGGCGCTGGTATTGGTTTTCCACCTGCGACCAAGCCCTTTTCACATTTTCGTCTTTCGTGACGGCAGTATTGTAGGAACCGCACATTCCGAACACCAGCAAAGCACCAAGGCCAAGCAGGATAAGAGGGAGGTATTTGCGAAAGTCTGTCATAATTGGCTGTAAGTTTGTTTTGAAATAAAATCTCGTGCGAAAGTAGCGATTCGCTTCAAAAAGCATGATTTATTTTCAACATTAAAAAAACCGGCGGCGGGGGTTGCGGACATTTTAAACACAAAAAAACCCGCAACCAAAAGCACGGCTGCGAGTCTTTTTGTTCATTTGGACGGAAGTCATACAGGCTCGGATGACCCCTTGTCCGGCTCTTGCGCCGGACGGGTATGTCTGAATCGATTATTGGGAATCGGTCGGATGGGGATTAAAATGGGCAATGGTGCATTGGGATGGCATTGGGGCCGGTTTTTCGGGGCCGCTTTCATGGTTATATTGGTTTCTCAGGGTCGCGCTTTCATGTGGTTTGGCGGCTTTCCGGGTTTGGGAGGTCAAGGAGGCAAAGCTTATAATCTCATGGTATGGTATTGGGATATTGGAATGTTTTTAAGTATTGATTTTCAGTGGATTCGAGACAATATCTCAATATCTCAATATCTCAATATCTCAATATCTCAATATCTCAATATCTCAATATCTCAATATCTCAATATCTCAATATCTCAATATCTCAATATCTCAATATCTCAATATCTCAATATC
>JABAQQ010000013.1:0-402065 GCA_019187225.1 Saprospiraceae bacterium | reverse complement strand
CAATATCTCAATATCTCAATATCTCAATATCTCAATATCTCAATATCTCAATATCTCAATATCTCAATATCTCAATATCTCAATATCTCAATATCTCAATATCTCAATATCTCAATATCTCAATATCTCAATATCTCAATGTCTATCTTCCGGGTACTTAGGCGAAAGGGTAAAATGCTCGTCCATATATTCCCCTTGCAGGACACCTGATCTTGATATGCGCGACCGCCCGTTGGCGGCTTTTATTTTTTTGCGGATGCGATATGTTTTGTTGACGCCTGAACTATTGGGCAGCATCACCGGGAGGAAGTCGAAGATGAGCACCAGACCGGCGGATGTTTGATTCCACAAAGCGTGGGCGATGCTTTTTCCGGCGGGCACTACGTGATCGCGCAGCCAGCCAATATGTTTCCAGAGCATCTGACCGCCGCGACCGGGATAACCGATCTCAAGCGTCAGACTGTTGATGTCCTGCCAAAGCGGACTTTCGGGTGTGAGGTTGCAGCGAACCTCGATTACCAATGGTGTCATGAAGCATAACTTTTATTGTGGGGTGAAAAAATGTTGGAGCGAAGCAACTCCAATCCGCAATCTGCAATCTAAACTCCCCGACCCCTGCCGGCGCCCCCGCTTTTCATCTTTCGCACACGTTTTTTGGAGTTGGAGTGGCGCCGGTCAGGTTGTAATGGCCAGGTGGTTTCAGAGGGCTTCCCGCATAAGCCTGGCGGTTTGAGGTGGATAGGGTTTTCAGTTGTTTTCCGGCTTTCAGGGCCGTTGGGCTTTCACATTCTATTTCTGACGGTTGTCAACCTCGTTCATCATCGTTGACAAAACAAAGGTGGGGGCAGCAGGGCAGGGAAAGCAAACATGCATTTTGCGTTTACTTCCAAAACCGGGTTTCATCTTTTTTTGCGAAAAATTGGCCGGTTTGCCCGTTTTAAAGACTTTTGTGCGGTTTTAGTCCCTGTCCTTTCCAAAATACGCGGCACACCGAATGCCATAAGTTCCAACAAGACTACCCCTCACCTGCCGTAAAAAAATGCTTGACAGTCCGCTCATCCGCTCTTTGCAATTGCTCGATCCCGAAGAATTCGAGCAATTTTACCTTTTCGTGGCATCGCCGATATTCAATGAAGCGGCGCGCTATCACGATACCGTGCGATTGTTCGAACACATTCGTCTGTATTATCCCGACTTTGAAAGTGAAAAACTGACAAAAGAGGAGGCAGGAAAGATCCTTTTTCCGGAAAGGAAAAACGCCGCCGGCGAGGTGGAAAAAGCCATGTCGGAATTGATGCACATCCTCAAACAATTCATCAATTTCCGTTATTCGGCCGTAAAAGGCGGGAAAACCGTCCGCCGCAGTTCTAAAAAAGAGTTTTCCGAAAAACCCCTGTTGCTGCTCAATTATACCCGTCAGCAACTGGCCTTGCTTCGCTTTTACAGCGAGCGACTCCATCAAAAGGGCGGCATCGCCAATGCGAAAACTGCGGCTTCCGGCAAGGGACAAAAGGTGAAACGCACCGAAAATTATTTCCAGAACCTCTATACCGAATTGCGCGAACTGATGACCGGACAAGGGAAGTTCGACCACTTCGAAGATTACGAATTCAGCGACTACCTCATTTTGCGATACTTGGTGGAACAGGAAAAAGCACTGTACGACCATCACCGGGAAGAGATCGAGGCCGACCTGAATATGCTGGCTGCCTTAGAAGAACTCGACCGTTTCTACCTGTATTCCAAACTGGAATTGATGAGCCGCCTGGTTCATTACCAGAACATTGCACAGATGTTTGCCGATGACCCCAAAAAATACCAACGCCTCATCGCCAACCGCGACATTACTCTGGAAATGGTCGGGCTGATGCGCCAACACCAATACTGGCAGGATACCCCTGGCATTGCTTTGTATACGACGCTGCTCGAATTTTTACCCGAAAACAACGAGGCCGCCGACAAAGCCTCCGACCGCTTCGCCGATATGCTCGCCCGGCACATAGATGCCCTGCCCAAAAACCGGCTCGACGACTTCAACGTGCTGCTGCGCAGCTACTGGAACCGCCGCTATCGCCACACCAAAGACCCCGTGTTCATCGGACGCCTGCACGGGATGCACCGCGAGCAACTCCAGCGCCTGCCCGCCCATAAAAACCTGCCGATGATCCAGGTGACCAACATGCTCAACACAGCGCTTAAACTGCACAAGATCGCCTGGGCAGTTCAATTCCTGCGCGAATACGCCGGCGCTTTGAACGAAGAGCCGGGCGCCAAAACGCCCCGCGGCCGCCCCCATCCCAAATACGCCGTGCGCATCTGGTGGGCCATGTTGTATTTTGCTGAAGAAGAATACCGGAAAGCCGCCGATACGATGCCCGACTACGCCAGGTACAGCGATATGGACGATGTTTATTTCTTCGCCGTGGCTGCCGCTACCGACGTGAAGATACAATACGAACTGAACGCCCTGGACGACAACCTCATCCGCAATTGTATGGCGCGCATCGAGCGCAACCGCGATCTGCCGAAGGAGCGCCGCGACGAACGCCTGCGGTTTTTCCGGACCGCCCGCAAATTGTTCCATCTGAAAACCAAAAAAGAAACCCGCCGCAACGCAGATATCTCGAAGGATTTGAATGAAATTCAGGAAATGCTGGACTCGAACCCGACGGTGGATTGGGAATGGCTCGAAGAAAAGATCCGCGAACTGGCCAAAGCCAAATAAAATGCCCGCTTCCTTGGGTAAAGAAACGGGCGATTGCTCATCTGGACTGAGGTAAAACAGGGATTTGGAGTCAGTTCTGCCGGCGAGCGTTTGGGAGCGCCCGCCGGCATTAGGGTGTGGATGTTTCAAAAAAAGGTTAATGGGGTCATTGGGGCGGTTTAAAAGGGCTGGTCATGGGGTTTGGTCAATCAGGATTTTAGTTTTCAATTTGGATCAGGAAACTACCTTTGGGATATTAGCCGTCGGTTGTATTGAAGTGGTTCTTTTTGATGATGGATGGTTTCTTGGGATTAACGGTACAAAGGTCAACAGGTAGTTCGCCAAAATCAAACACGAAATCGGCGGTTACTTCCACAGCGTTTTTTTGCACTCCGGTAAAAATTGTTCTTTTCAACTTTCACTTACGGTTCGGGATACGTCGGCGTACAGGAAAAAAACGCATCGCTGTACTTCCCTTCCCGCACGGTAATGGGTCTCGATACTTTGCGGCGGCCATCCTCGTGGGTGATGATCCGCCGGATGCAATACGATTTTTCAGGTTCGGCATGGCCGGGCAGCAAAAACGGGTGAAAGTCGAACACCAGAATGTGCTCCGGCATGGCGCGGTCCCACATGGAGTGGGCGGAAGTGCTGGTTGCCGGAGCCGTGCGTTCCCGCAACCAGCCGATGTTCTTCCACAGGGTTTGGCCTTTCAGGCCGGGGTAACCGATTTCGAGCGCGATGCTGCGGATGCCGCTCCATTGCTGCGCGTCGTTGCCGAGGGTGCATTGGACTTCGATTAAAACAGCGTTCATTGGTAGGGTAGGTGATTACGGAAGATAAATAAGGCGGTTGATAAAATTCGGTTTTTTGGGGCCGGTCTTTTTGGGAAGATCATTTGCTTCGATCGTGTTGACAGGACAAAGATGCCATCCTCCTGAAAGTAAAAACAAACACGGTTTCAGCACATACTTCCATAGCATTTCCGGCATTACTCATCAATGTTGCAGGAGCGCACCCGCAGCGTGTAGTCGGCGGCGGGCAGATCGAGGCAGCATTGCGTCAGACTTGCTGTGAGTTTGTAATTCACCGTGGTGGATGTGCCGGGTTGTGTGAAATCACCACAGAAACTAAATGTAGGGCACTCAACAGGCGCCTCCAGTACAGGAAGCCCTCCACAAGTGGCTGTGTTGTAGTTGTTGATCCGAATACCGGCTCCCGTGACCGATTTTTCCAGATAAGTCCGCGCTACCACCGTGGTGCTCGCATTGTGCACGATCTCGACCTGGTAATATTGTGTGCCGGCACCCCAGTCAAAACAGTTGTTCGGGGCGGCGACATTGGTGGTGCATATACTGAACGGACAGGGTTGACCCTGGAGCAGCACTACATCATCCGTTACGATCCAACCGGTTGACACCCCAATCGTGGTCGGCGTTTCGCTGATGTAAAACTTGCCGTCTTTTTCACAGATGGTGAATACGTCAACGGCGTATCCGGTTTGGGGTTTCAGATCGGGAATAACGGCCGAAGTGCCTTCCACCACGATGCTGCTGGCCACATCCGTCAGCGCGGCAGAGTCGCGGGCGATGACGGTGTAGTATCTTGCGTCCTGGACCTGATTCCAGGAAACGGTGACAGAGGCTTCTGTGTCCATAACCTCTGCCAAGCTGTCGGGAGCCGGGCAATCGGCTGAGGGTTCCATTTGTAGGGCGACCTGATAACCGATGGCAAAGCCCAGAAACAGTGCGATCAGATAGGGGAAAATTCGATCAAATTTCATGATGTACAGATTTTTGAACAAAAGTAGTTGGCAGTAGCGAATTAAATTTGCACAAAAATCCCGATTACTTCCACAACAATACGTTCGCTCATCCCCCGCCTTTATGCAAAACAGCACCCTGCTCCAAACCCTGCGTTTATTTACTCAGGCCGAGATCGAACGCCTGCACCTGTTTGTTGACTCTCCCATTTTCAACGAAGCCAACCGCTTTCACGACAAAAAAAACCTGTTCGAGTACCTGAAACCCCATTATCCCGAATTTGACACTGAAGTACTTAAAAAAGAGATTGTCGCTCAAAAACTCTTTGGTGAACGAAAAAACAGCGTGCTGGAATTGGAAAAAGCCATGTCGCAACTGATGCGCATTGTTCGTCAGTTTATTCATTTCCAATATTTTGCAGTAAAGGGGAGTCTTACATCATCTTCCGATGTACGTGAAGAAGAATCAACGGGCGATCTGACCAGCTTTGCCCGGCAGCAATTGGCGTTGATGCGGTTTTACAGCGAACGGTTACATCAGCACCCCAACGCCACATATAATATTGCCCAGGAAAAGACGGATACCAAAACTGAAAAAGGAAAAACACCGCGCCATGTTGAAAATTTTTTTCTGAACCAATACCGGAAACTGAAAGAGGCGCTGGCCAGACAAAGTAATTTTAGTCAATACGACGAATATGATTTTAACGATATTCTTTACTTTCGTTTTTTGCTCGAGCAGGAAAAAGCCTTGTTCGATAGTCTTTCTGATAAGCGTGCAGGTGATGACAACCTGCTGGTAGCAATTGAAGAACTTGATAAGTTTTACCTTTTGACAAAATTGGATATGATGAGCCGCCTGTCCCATCAGGAAAAATTGGCCCTTCCTTATCCGCCGGATTCACAAGAGTACCAGCGACTCAATTACAACCGGGAAATCACGCTCTTGTTGCTTGATTTCCTGAACCAAAAAAACTACATGCTAACTCCTGGTATCCAAATGTACAGCGCCCTATTGCATTTTTTAACCCTCGATGATTCATCATTAGCCGATCAGGCTGCCGATCTTTTTGACATCTTACTGCGTGAATACGGCCATTCAATAACTGCTTCCCGCGTCAGTGATTTTAAGATTATGCTCAGAGCCCATTGGGCCCGACGTTATCGTCAAACACGTGACCTGCGTTTTGTAGAGCGTATCTTCAACTTGCAAACTGACCAACTCCAAAACATGAAACCCCATGAATTTATCCCTGCCAGCCATCTGCTCAATATTGTTTTAACCTCCCTAAAACTCTTGAAACTTGAAAAAGCAGAACAAATACTGCTCGAATACGAACACCGGATTACAGGTACCAATCAACCGGATATTTGCCGGGCGCTTTGGTGGGCAATGGTACGCCTGGCGCAAAAGCGATATGCCGAGGCAGCGCAAACGCTGCCGCATTACTATGTGTACGGTGACTTTGGCGACTTCCAAATGTACGCCATAGCCATGCTGGTCAATGTGAAAATCTGCTACGAATTGGACACGCTGGAAGATGAACAAGGCATCAACATGGTGCGTGCCACCACCAAACGCATCAAAGAAGACACGACCATGAAACCACATGACCGGGAAGCGCACTTGCATTTTGCCAAATACGCGAGGGAGATTTTTAAACTAAAAATGAAAAAAAGGCTGAAAAATGCGGACATCAACGGCAAACTGGACGCTTTGCGCACAGAAATTGCCGCCGCCCATGTGATTGAAAAAGAATGGTTGCTCGAAAAATGCGGCGAACTCGCAACTTCTAAAACTGGAAATAAATAAACGGCTGCACGTCCGATGATTTTACCTGCATCACGAGGGCAATGAACAGGGTGAGTAAAACAGCCTTGCCTGCGAGCGGCAGCGCCGTGACGGCATCCTGCGCTCTCAATTCCAATGACTTTGGCAACAGATGCAGCCCGAAACCCAGCGCCATCCAGAACACCACCGGCGCGTAACCCTCCAGAAAATCCGGAAAAATCTCCGGCCTGAAGTCGAAAGCGATCTGACGGAGCATGGCGTTTGCGATATCGAGGTTTTCAGCCCGGAAAAATATCCAGCAAAAACAAACAAAGTGAAAAGTCCACAAACCGCCCAAGGTCCGGCGCCAACCCCCGTGTTTGCCGGGGATCATCGCTTTCACCCACCTTTCTGCCGACAGGGCCAGTCCGTGCAAAGCGCCCCAGATGATAAACCGCGTGGCTGCGCCGTGCCAAAGCCCCCCCAGCAACATCGTTGCGAACAGGTTGAAATTGGTCGCCAGCGCCTGCCGGTCGCGCTGCAACAAAGGCGGCAGAACCATGATAACCGTCACCACCGACCACAAACCCAGCCACACCCATTCGTCCATGCTCACGCCGGCCATAACCGCTGCTCCGAATGAAATGGCCAAAAACATACCCGGGAACAACCAGGTGCCGAGACTGCTCCCCCGGCTGCCGCCGAGCGGAATATACAAATAGTCGCGCAGCCAGGTCGAGAGCGAAATATGCCAGCGCCGCCAGAATTCGGTAATGCTCAATGATTGGTAGGGCGAATCAAAATTGATGGGAAAATGAAAACCCAGCAGCAGCCCGATACCGATGGCCATATCGGTATAGCCGCTGAAATCGCAGTAAATCTGCAGGGCGTAACCGTACACGCCCATCAGGTTTTCCAGTCCGGTGTACTGCTGCGGTGACTCGAACACGCGCTCGACAAAATTGACGCTGATATAATCCGAAATGACGGCTTTTTTGAACAAACCAATGCAGAACAGGAATATCCCCCGCCCGAAATCTTCTTTCGATACCCACAAGGGCCGGTGTATCTGCGGCAAAAAATCCGCTGCCCGCACGATCGGTCCCGCGACCATCTGGGGGAAAAATGTGACGAAAAAGGCGTAATCCCAAATGTCGTCGAGCGCCTTCAACTGCCCCCGGTACACATCGATCGTATAGCTCAGCGACTGGAAGGTAAAAAATGAAATGCCCACCGGCAGGAAAATGTCGAAGGGACCGATGCCCATGCCTGTCGCGCCGTTCCAGAGCTCGGCGAAGTAGTTGGTGTATTTGAAATATACCAACATGCCGAGATTGGCTACAAGACTCAACACCAGCAGCCACGTTTTCGACCGTTTCGTTTTCGCCTGCTCGATCCATTTCGCCAGGTTGAAGTCCACGACGACGCTCGCCACCAGCAACAGGAAAAAAATGCCGCTGCTTTTGTAGTAGAAATACACCGAAAAAATCGTGCACCACAGGATGCGCAACCGCTCATGCGGTTGCAACAATTTGTAAACCAGCAGAAAACCCAGGAACAAAAACAAAAAAAGGCCGCTGCTGAAGATCAGCGGCGACTCCGGGTGGTAGGCGAACTGGTCGAGAATTTTGTCGAGGTCGAAGTGGAACACGTGACGCAACGGCCAAATTTATCCGGCCGGTTGAAAAACGGGGGCAAAAGTAGATAATTGAGGAATGGGGAGTAGGAATTGGGAAACGCTAATTTTATCTTTCAGATTGCGTGGTTAATGGTGGGAAATCTGGCTGCCTTTTTCAATGGCCGGTCAACCCGCATGGTGACTTGTCGCACGGCTGGCGCGAGTCTCCGACTCGTGCCAGATATCTTCGCATCTCCGACGCAACCACATTTCTTTTTGCTGATCAAATGCCGGTCTCCTGCGATCACGTCGGAGACGTCGGAATAGTAGGCACGAGCCGGAGACTCGCACCAGCCGGAGACTTGCGCCAGCCAGTGCCTATTGTTCGGACGGCAGCATGAGGCGGCATGTGAAGTATACGTCCTGCCAAATGCTTAGGCATCGAGGGAATTCTGATTCAAACTCCTCTAATGCGGAAACACCTCCCCTGCCATCCTCAGACTCTCTCCAAACGCCGCGCGATCCATCCTTAAATCCGCCTGCACGTCGTCGAAAAACGATACCAGATTTTCCGTTGCCATATTACCCGTGAGTTCGTCCTTCGCCATCGGGCAGCCGCCGAAGCCGCGCATGGCGCCGTCGTAGCGGCGGCAGCCATTGCGCCAGGCGGCGTCTATTTTTTCGCGCCAGTTGTGCGGTTGTGTGTGCAGGTGTGCGCCGAATTCGATATCGGGATAAGCCGGGATCAGATTGCCGAACAGGTAGGAAATGTTATTCTGATTGGAGCAGCCGATGGTGTCGGACAGAGAAAAGATGCGGATGCCGAGCGGCGCCATTTCGTTCACCCAGCGCTGCACGATGTCCACATTCCAGGGATCGCCGTAGGGATTACCGAAGCCCATCGAGATATAAAGCACCAACTGCTTGCCGTGCCGCTCGCACAATTCCTGGATCGCCTTCGTGCGCTCCACACTCTCGGCAATTGTGGCGTTGGTGTTGCGCAACTGGAAAGTTTCGCTGATGCTGAAAGGGTAGCCAAGATATTGAATTTCAGGAAATTGACAGGCGTCTTGTGCGCCGCGTTCGTTGGCAACTATGGCAAGCAATTTCGTCGTCGTGCCGGAAAGGTCTAACTTTGCCAGTACTTCGGCGGTATCGCGCATCTGCGGAATGGCTTTCGGACTGACAAACGACCCAAAGTCAATCGTATCGAAACCGACGCGCAACAATTGGTTGATGTATGCGGCTTTCACATCGGTTTCAATAAAATCGGTCAGGCCCTGCATCGCGTCACGCGGGCATTCGACGATCTTGACTTCGGATTTCGGATTTCGGATTTCGGATTTCGGCAAGGTGGCGGTGATTTTAATTGGTCAGGCAGAACAAATTTGGCAGGCCAAAGTTATGCGTTCGCGCGACTACAACATTCCAAAAATTGCTTGGTTCCGAAAGACAACGCTGCAATCCTTCAAAATCTTTGTTCATCGTGTAAATCCTGATTGAATATTTATGACAAAGAAAAGTCTCTGGACCATCCTTGGCTTGTCGCTTATCATTGTCGGCCTCACTGCTGTCATCCTGCAAATGATCGGCACACAATGGGCCTTCCTCTCCTTTCTCGAAATACCGGGGCGTTTGTTCGCTTTCGTGACCAAGGTCATCATGGTCATCGCAGGTTTTGTCATCATCGTGCTGGCGCGCACCGATTGGGAGCGCGAACGGCAGGAAAGTGGCGGGGAATGATGACTTACGACATAGGACATGCGACATGCGCCTGCTACAGCCTGCATTTTTGGGCATTGGAACTTTGGGAGCAGAACTTCGTGTTTCGGCGTGGATTTTAAGGCGGGCAAGCGATCATTATTGTTTGAAAATGCGTTTACTGTCGTAAAACATTCTTTTTTTGCCTCCTAAAAAATTGTAAATGAGATTGTTGGGCGGAGAGGGAAATAAAATTTTGAAAAAATTTTATTTCCCTCTCCGCCCAACAATCTCATTCCCCTATCCCATGAAATTACACATTTTCGGCGAGCCCATCATTGACGAAAAAGCCATCGGGCAAATCCGCCGCTGCGCGGCTTCGGCGGAGGACTTGGGCACACTTACCGCCGACGCGCATTATGGTTACGGCCACCCGATTGGTGGGGTGATGGCCTACAGGGACAAGATCAGCCTGTCGGGCGTGGGTTTTGACATCGCCTGCGGTAACAAGGCATGCCAAACCAATATCCGCGCTTCCGACCTGGATATAGAAAAGGTGATGGATGAGATTTTTAAACAGATCGGTTTCGGTATCGGACGCCCGAATCCTAAACCGATTGACCATCCGGTGTTCGACCACATCGCCAAAGCCGAATTCAAACCGCAGCAAAAAATGATGCAACTGGCCATGAACCAACTCGGTACGGTCGGCTCCGGCAATCATTTCGTGGATTTGTTCGAGGATGAAGAAGGCTGGGTTTGGATCGGGGTGCACTTCGGTTCGCGCGGTTTCGGCCACAAAACGACCACGGGCTTCATCGCTTTGTCCCAAGGCAAGACCTTCGACGACCACGTGAATGAAGGAGGCATGGATGCGCCGCCCATCCTGTTCGACGCCGGTTCGGAACTCGGCCAGGACTACCTCGCTGCCGTGCGTCTCGCAGGCGAATACGCTTATGCGGGCCGTGATGTCGTGGTTTCGAAAGTATTGGAGATACTCGGTGCGGAGTCCGTTTTTGAAGTCCACAACCACCATAACTTCCTGTGGAAAGAGGAGCATTTCGGGGAAAAATACTACGTCGTGCGAAAAGGCGCAACGCCGGCATTCCCGGGCCAGTATGGTTTTATCGGTGCGAATATGGCTGATATGTCGGTCATTGTAAAAGGGGTGGACTCTGAAACGAGCCGCCAGGGATTGTACTCCACCGTGCATGGCGCGGGTCGTACCATGAGCCGTAACCAGGCTGCCGGTAAAAAGCGATGGAAAAATGGTCGCGTGGAATACCTCAGCAAAGGAGTGGTGGACTGGCCGAAAGTGAAAAAAGAGATGAAAAAGAAAGGCATCGTCCTGCGCGGCGGTGGGGCCGACGAAGCCCCGGAGTGTTATAAAAAACTCTACCAGGTGTTGGCTTTTCACGAAGGCACCATTGAGGTTTGCCACCGTCTCAAGCCCATCGGCGTGGCGATGGCTGCGCCGGATATGTATGATCCTTACAAGGATTAGGGGAATGAGAACGTTGTGCCGGAGGTTAAAAAATTTTTTGAGAAAAATTTTTTAACCTCCGGCACAACGTTCTCATTTACAGAGATTTGTAATGTAAGGTCTGTGCTTGCATTTTTGTGAGCCTTCCTTTCGCGGAACTTTGACGCAAAACAAGCAGTTCGGCAGTCTAATTTTCATTCAAAAAATCAAATGCCATGAAAACCAATTGTTTTTTCCTGCTGCTTTCCTGTTTTTTTTCTTTGGACCTTCCAGCCCAGGCTGATTCTTTGGCGCTGGGCGGTGCAGACGTTCCTTTTGAAATGTTTAATGAGAGTTTGGATCGCCCGCCTTCCTTCCCGGGAGGTGAAGCCGGGTTGCTCCAGTTTTTGGCAACCACCATACAATACCCCGAACTGGCGCGCGCAAACAACATCCAGGGGACTGTAGCCGCTACTTTTATTGTCAACAGGGACGGCAGCGTGTCGGATGCGGTTATCATCAAAGATATTGGCGGCGGGTGTGGTCTGGAGGTGCTTCGCGTGTTGTCATTTATGCCGGCCTGGATTCCCGGCGAAGCGGACGGACAGCCGGTGAAAGTGAGATTCACCTTGCCTGTCCGGTTCAGATTGGAAGGGGATGAGAAAAAGAAGAAAAAAGGCTGAAAGCATTTTGCTCCCGGTCCGCATCAGGCTGGAATGAAACAGGCGCTTTCCGTTCCAATCCTCTATTTTCGCACCAAAAGTCTGCTCAAAATGAGGACAATTTTGCTTTTTTTTATCGTAATTAATTCCGTTTCGGCTCAAGTAAACAATACACAAGAGACTGAGAACCGGCCTTTTACCCTGCTGCGCCAACTCGACAGCGCTACCATCCGGGAAGGCGTGCGCATCAAAACGGAACAGATTTTTGGAGAAAAAAACGTAGAGCCTTCCTTCAAAATCAAGAACAAAAAGAAGCGAAAGGAGCTCGTCGAGGCATTGGAAGGGCAGTTCCAGGTAAATGCCGGTGCGGACGAAATCAAATCGTTCAAACGCGCCAAAGACCTGTCGGACTATATCTTCCGGGCACAGCAAGGCATCGCAATGTTCAGCAAAACCAATTTTCAGGGGAAAGTTGAGCGTTTTGCTACAGACCGCAGGGAATGCAAAGAAGACGGCGATTGCCTGAATTTTATCGGCTCGCTCATTGTGCCGAAAGGTTGGGTGGTAACGCTGTATAATCAGCCGAAATTCAAAGGCGAACAACTGGTTATTAACGCCTCGAAAGAGGAGGTACGTATCAACAGTTTTATAAAAATTGCTTTTGAGGGTGCTGTTTCCACAACCAACAAATCGGTGAATTGGCGGGAAGAAACGCGGTCGTTGCGCATAGCGTCCGGCAAACAATAAAAAGCCGTCTCACCAAATGGAGAGACGGCCTCGTAATTATACTTTAACCAAACTCTTTTTCTTATTCAGACCCATCCGTCTGCCCGCGCTGCACGGCGTATTCTCCTATTTTTTTGCCGTGATCCAGGCCGTTTTCGCTGTCGAAGCGGTAGTGGATACAGCCGTAGACCCGGGAATCGGCGGCTTCTTGTGCCCATGCCCTCAAATCGCTTTCATGGTCGGGGAACAGGTAAGACAACACTTCAGCTGCCGCTGCGGAGAAAGTGCTGTGCCCCGAAGCATAAGCCGGGAAATTGGGGATACCGGTGGCGGTGGTGACAGCAGGGTCAACTTCAGTGGGGCGGGGAAACATGTAGTAAAATTTGGCTTCCCAGCAAGCGATTCCTGCGTCCTGCATGGCGGTAGTCAGAAGCGCCATGACGCGGGCGGCGCGGATCTCGTTGAGTTGTTTTTCGGCGATCAACTCGGAAGCGCGGCGGCTCCAGTGCCCCGGCGGGGTATAAGTACCCACGCCATCAGCCCAGAAGGTGGTGATGCGGAATTGTTCGCGGGTGCGGTTTTGAGACATAGTGCGCAGTTCGTTCAGCGCCGTTTCAAATTCGGCGCTGCCGATTGCCGGTGGCGCCGGCGGGCGGATGGCCACCAGCGTAGCCTGGTCGAAATTCCAGGTTTTTACATTGCCGTAAAAAGGCAACATCGGCGCGCGCACCGGAATATCGAGACTGTGCCACTGTTGGGTGATGCCGCGGGCTTCGGCATCGGCACGCAGGTTCGGGAAAGCGGCTTGGTTGTTGGCCTGCCCCATTTTGTCGGTTTTTGCGTAAGCGATGATACGTGCTGCGACGGCAGCGCCGAGCGAGTCGCCGGCCGACAGGTCGCTTTGCACGTTGGAGCCCGCCCAGAGTCGGCTGTTTTTGTGTTCTTCTGCCAGGGCTGTCACCAGTTCTTTCTCACCGGGAAAAAGGAATTTCAGCAATTCCCGCGACGCGGCGGCAACCACGGCGTCCTCGGAAGGGTAGGAGGGCAGGTCGTTTGCCGGAATGAGCGGTTGAATGGAAGCATCGTTTTTGTACGGTGCGAGGCGGTTGTACTGAAACTTGGCGTGCCAGGCCGTTACCAACGCATCGTATTGCGCTACGGCAAGCAACGCGAAGGCGCGTGAAGCATAAGGCGGATTGGCAAATGGGAAACGGGGGTAGGCCGTCGGGTTCATCGGATCGGGGGCGGGATAGGTGCCGTCGGCGTTGTAGTTCGGCGGCACATTGTATTGAGCGGCCAGTTCGCGGGCGATCTCGTGCCAGCGCGACACGCCGTTGGCGCCCCATCGCCTGGCCAGTTCCTGCTGCTCGGCAGTGGCAGCGGCCATTTTCGCTTTCAGGTCGGCCAATTCGCTTTGATAAGCCGTAGAAGAGGCATCTTCGGGAGCCGGCACCGGAATCTCGGAGCCGTTGGCAAGGATGTAGGTTTTCCAATTGCCTGCGTCGGCATCGAGGCTGGTTTCTGGATAAGGCTCGAAATATGTGTCCTCGACAGTTTTGTCGCACTGGTTGAATGCGAAGATGAGGACGGTGCAAATGGCAAGGCGATATGTAAAGTGTATTTTTTTCATGGAAGATCAGATGTATGGAAGGTAGAGGGTAGAGGGTTATTCAGTGCTTTGACTTTGTCCGCCTAAAGTGAAAAAATAGGTAACCCCTCCTGAGATCGTGGTGCCCTGGCCGAAGTTGCGGCCAGATAATACCTGTCCGTAACTGGCTTGTACAGCCAATCCCTGCCAGATGAAGTATTTTGCAAAAACGCCCGCTGTCGTTGCCTGCATTTTGTTGCAGGGCAAAGGCATTTCGTTGTAGCGGATGTCGTCGCCCGAAAGACCGGTGAAGTAGTCGAGCATGACTTCGGCCTGGATCCTGTTGTTGATAAAACCGAGGCGACCCGTTGCGTCGAACACATTCGGCACCGGCATTTCATCGGTGTAGTACAACTCATTGTCGTACAAATAGGCTTCGCGGTCAATGGTGATGTTGCTGCGCCAAGTGTGGCCGGCCTGGGCAGTGACGTAAAAGCCGGAGCCGTGTGTGAAGTTGAGGATTCCACGCAAAGAAGCGGTTTTGCTTTGCAGACCAATGCTGAGCGGTAAAAAGTCGGGTACATAATCAGTCACCGGAATGGAAGCGCCGCCGGTTACCTGCACCTTGAAATCGCCGCCTCCCATGGCGGTTTTGAACGGCTGGTATTTAAGGAACACCGAAAGGTCTTGCAGGCCGCTTTGTCCGTCGAGGTAACTATCGCTGTCGGTCCAGACGTAAGGCACGCCGGCCATGACGTTGAGGTTGTCGGTGATGCCGAAGTTGGTCATCAGCATTACGTTTTGGCCTGTAAAAGTGCCAAGATTGAGGTTGGAACGTTTGTTCGTTCCTTCCCAGTATTCGTCCCAACTGGTGTGGGTATACTGGAGGAGAGTGCACCATTGCCGATTCCCCATCATCAGCCCGTCGTTGGGCATTTGGGCGGATGCAATTTGAAAAACAGCCGTGAGCAGTACGGCTGCGAGTAAAAGTTTGCGCATATACGAATGGATTTTTGTTCAAAAAACTGATTGCAAACGTATATGCTTTGGAAAAGGCAGAAGATTAGAATAGGCTTAGAAATACATATCCTTCGGGTTTTCGGGGTAAAGTGGTGGCACGACTTGAAATCGTGCCACCACTCGTGCAAACGTTTCAACGCTTCAACACCATTCGTTTCACTTGTTTTTCACCGTTTGCGGAAGAAAATTCCAGGAAATACAGGCCGTTCGTCAGGTTTTCCGGGAATTCGATCTGTTCCATTTCAAGTCCTTTCACTGTATAATTCAGTACCACCTGACCCTGCGCGTTGAACGCGCGGATTTGAACCTGTTCGTCTGCCCAGGGAGATAAATCGGCGAACATGATACCGCTGGTCGGATTCGGAAATACATGCAATTCATTGTTTTCCAGTGAAATTGAAGCATTCTGGCGATCCTCGCCGCGCAGGTCGCCGAAAGTTTGTGTGCCCACCGTGCAGTTGAACACATTGAGATAGGCCTCGTGATAGCCAGACGATCCTGTGCGGGAAACAACGTGGATGTAGTTCGGATTGGCCTGTGCCGGCAGCGTGTATTCAAAGATGTCCATTTGTCCGTTGGCGATGCCGTTGCTGCCTTGCTCTTTGAATCGTACCGAATATAATGGCGAGAAATTCGGGTTGCGCACGTCATAACTGTGGCCACCCGGCGAAGTGTAGGTGGCATTGTTGCCCGGTGCGTCGGCCACCACACCGTTTGGCAATTGGAACGCGGTGTAGATCAACTAATAGCAGTTCATTTATGTCATCAGCACCGACTTCGTCATATACCCTTCGGCGGCGCGTTGCCGGCCTACGATGTCGTAAAATGCCGGGTCGTCGGGTGTGGTGGCGCCCAGGCCGTCCACATAGCGGTTGAACATACAGAATGCCGCCGCGATCAATACCGTGTCGTGGATTTCCAAATCATTCGCCCCTTGTTCGCGGGCGGCGGCGATATCGGTTTCCGTTACGAACTTTCCGCCTTGCTGCACTTTTCCGGCAATGTTCAAAAGAGATTTCATTTTATCGCTGATGTCGGCTTTTTGGTAATCATCCCAAACGGCTTTCACCAGGTCATCATCGCAACCGGGCAGGTGAGCGGCAATCGCGCCGTGCGAAGTCATGCAGAATTTACATTCATTCCTACTGGAAACATAGGAAGCAATGAGTTCGCGCTCGCTGCGTGGGAGTGGCGAATCTTCCACCAATAGTGCCTGTGCCAGTGCATTCAGAGCGAGCGCCGCATCGGGGCGGAAATTCATCAGGCCGCGTATACCGGGAATATTGTCGGGTGTTTGGATGTAAGGCATTTTTTGAGAAATGAGTTATGAGAGATGAACGATAATATGATTTATGCGAATCAGGAGCAAAACACTCATGCGCATTGGACTTCAATTACTTAGGTAGCACGTTTACGAAACTTTCAAAGTTTCGTAAACGTAAACCCTTGGAAATCAACGACGAATTTTTACCCTTGATTCGCATGATTTATGGATATGAAGGATTTTCTAAACCCTCTAAACCTCTTAAACTTTTTCAATGACCAGTGGATGATAGCCATTTGATGGCATGGTGTAGCCGCGCACAGAAATACGTTTGCCCAGCGCCTCGTAGAATGCCGGGTCGGCAGGCGTGGCAGTGGCCAGGCCGTCCACATACCGGTTGTAGAGGCAAAACAATGCGGCGATCAATACCGTGTCGTGGATTTCCATATCGGTAGCGCCGGCATGGCGGGCGGCCTCTACGTCACCGGCGGTGACGGCGCGGCCGCTTTTTTGTACTTTACCGGCAATGTGCAGCAACATCCTCAATTTATCGCTGAGCGGTGCGGTGGCGAGGTCTTTTTTTACCGCTTCCAATTGTTCGTGGCTTCCACCGGGTAATTGGCAGGTCGCCGCACCGTGCGCGGTTTGGCAGAACATGCAATCGTTCAGATAAGACGTGTAAGTAGCGATGAGTTCGCGTTCGGCTTCGGTCAGGGTGGAAGGGCCACGCAGCAACAAATGCGTCAATTCGCAGAGCGGCGCAGCGGTTTGAGGGCGAAAATCCAGCAGACTGGTGATGCCGTAGAGGTCGGAGCGAAGGGAAATATGTGGCATAAAACGAAGGTTGCAAGGTTTCAAGGTTGCGAAATTTCAGGGTCAGGAGCCGGAAGGAGGAGTAGAGTTGTATTGTGAGGCATTCGTATTCGATTTTTTTACAAAAACAAGCGCGAGCAGACCGGCGATATAGATCATTGAAAATGCAAAAATAGCATTGCCGTAGCCGCCAAACCACACCACCAGCGCACCCACAAAAAAAACCCCAACGGCGGTAAAAATGCGCCCCACATGAAAACAAAGGCCCGTCGCCGCCGAACGCAATGCTACCGGGAATAACTCCGGAATGTAAGTGTTCAGCGTGCCCTGGCTGACGCCGAAACAAAGGCCCAAAAGCGCGATACCCGTTGTTACCCGAATCGAGTAAGCCGTGTTTACCTGAAATAAAAAATACGACAACAAAAAACAAACGGCGAAACAGACCGCCTGCACTGCTTTTCCGCCGTATCGGTTGGCCAAAAAACCGGAGACAATCCCTCCTGCCAGACCGCCCATACCCAGCAATGCCACCGAAAGCCCGCGTTGTGACTGACCTTCCGGCGCATTGTCGCCAAGCAGGCTTTGCACCCAGGTCGGCAACCAGGAAAAGGTGGCCCACAATCCTATCAACATCGCCCCGTAGATCAGAATACCGGCGACAAGTTCGGCTTTATGACGGCTCAATGCCGGCGTTGCCAGGGCGTTTTTACTTTCCGACCATGCCTGCGACTCCTGCAACGATCGGCGGACCGGCCATAGCAGCAGTAAAGCCGACGCGCCCGCGAAGAAAGCGATGCGCCAGTCTTTTACCGTCGAGGTGATGATCCCAGAGGCGATAACTCCCACCTGATAGGCAACCGACAGGATGCCGAGGGCTACTGCCCGGGTGCGCGCTTCCCAAGTTTCCGACAGGATAACTGCCGACACGACCAAAGCGGCGCCGACCCCTGCGCCGACCAACAAACGGGTGGCAGTCAGCATTTCCCAACTCTCAGATAATGCTCCCAAACCACTTCCAGTTCCATAACACAAAAGCGCCAGCATGAGCACGACCCGCCGCCCGATGCGGTCGGTGAGAAAACCCAATACGATTCCGCCGAGGGCGCCGCCGGCCAAAAAAGCAAAATTCACCCATGACCCGACCTTGCCTATGACCGCATCGCCTGTTTGCCCGGTCAGGTCGCGCACGATGTCGGGCAAATAAGCCGAGGATAACACGGAATCCATGGCGCCCAGGGCTACGCTCAGGAAGCAGAGCACAAACAGGCGGTAATTGTAAAAAAGGCTTGTCTGCATGTCAATATCGCGTCGTATGGGGATGAAAGGTGCTCCAACTGTGCCAGAATTCCTGGTAGGCTGTGATCTTTTTCAAATCCTGTCGGGGAGAGTCAATAGCCATGCCCAGAAGATTCCAGGATCTTTCGCCACTGAATAAGGTGTCGTTCCGGATCGAAAAAGTCGTCTCCGGGTCAGGTCGCTCGAAAGCGAAAAAGCTCTTTCCGTCTCCGGCAAGCGCTATCACAACAGGTTGCCCGCCCACTTTATCGTTGATGACGCGTTCCTGCTCCAGGCGATTCCAGTCGAAAGCCTTTGAAGCCTTGTCGTTTACTTCTATGCCGATCACCCAGGATTTGTCTTTCCACGACAGGGTGTCGGTCGTGGTCAGTTTACCCCGATTCAGACCGATGTCGTAACTGTCCATATCGGCGTACTCCTCTGAAAACGTGCTGTCTGCCTGCATGATAAGACTGTTGGGATACAATCTGAGCCATTCGCGCAGGGCGGTTTGCGTCGCATGTATTTCAGGTAGTTGTGCACCTTTCAACGGGCCGGCCACCGCTTCGCCCGTCACCTGCCGCCACCAGGTTTTTGTGGTGACATCCTCGAACATGGCGTTGAAATGATCCATACCCACCAGCCGAAAAGTCTCGTTTTTTCCCTCCACCTTTGGGGAATATACGCGCCCGGTGCGACACACCGTGCAATAAGTCACCATCACCGGCTCGCCGCCCACCGTGTCGCGCACCTGGTGGTGGTAACCCAGGAACTGAATGGGGTAGGCTTTTGCCTGCCCGTTCCGTTCGATGCCCAGCACCAGTTTGTCCGGGTTCACTTTGTTGTCGGTCGAATCGATCATCAGCAACACCGTCGGCTGATAAAACATCTTTTCCGCTGCCATTTGAAAGTTGAACATGTAAACGGCGACGGCCCAGACAGCGATCGAGGCGCAGGTTGCCCACTTGTTCGTGCGAAAAGCGGGCAACAATCCAATCAACAGAAGCACCCCGAAAGCAGTGCGAAATACCCACCTCCATTGGTACAAAAAGTAGGCGGCATCGAGACTTTCCATGCGCTGGCTGCCGGGCATGGGCATGATGAAATACACATTGGCGAATTCAAATAGGATCAGTCCTCCTATGCCGGCATAAAAAAGTATTTTGCGAATCATTCCGGCAAAGGAAGGGGATGCCGCAAAGGGAAAAAGTTAGAATTTCTTTAGATTTTGTGCGCTGCGACAAAAGCCAAAAACAGATTTGCAGCATTTCAGTCCTAAAATCGTCGCATTCCAAGTTTTCACCACCCCGATTTTTCCTCCTACCTTCGCCCGCGTTTTTACCCGCCGTAGTTTCAACGAAGGCGGGTCACGCCCAACCCAATCTATTATCAAACCCGTTTTATGGACGCGAACAGCCGCATCTACGTTGATTCCGAAATCGGACGTCTCAAAAAAGTCATCGTGCACCGCCCCGACGAGGGCATTGCCCGCATCACCCCCAAACGCGCCGGCGAACTCCTGTTCGACGACATCGTGCACCTGCCCAACATGCAGGACGAGCACGACATATTCATCAACGTGCTCAAGGCATTCGTAGGCAAAGAGAACGTGCTCGAAGTGCGCGACCTGCTCGCCGAAAGTACCCGCGACGAAGAAAGCAAATACGAGGTCATCAACAAGATCACGGATTTCGAGGAACTTCCGTACTCGTTCATACCGCGCCTGGCAGGACTTTCCCCCGAACAATTGGCCGACACACTCATTACCGGCTACCTCGAACCCGAAGACCGCATCCTTTTCGACCCCATCCCCAACCTCATCTTCACCCGCGACATTGCCGTGACGGTGAAAGGGCATGTCATCATCACGAAAGCCAACAAGACGGCCCGATTTCGGGAGAACTTCCTCACCCGGCTGATCTTCAGCAGCCACCCCGTGTTTCGCCGCCTCAAAGCCGACGGCAGAACCATTAACCTCAACCGCGTGGACAAATTCCCGCCCAACAAAAAAGGCGAAACCATCAGCATCGAAGGTGGCGACGTGATGGTGCTCAACAAGGACTATCTGCTCATCGGCTGCTCCGAACGTACCAACGAGTACGCTTTCCAAATGATAAAAAATTACCTCTTCGACCGGGGCATCATCAAAAATGTGGTGCAGGTAAACATTCCCGCCGAACGGACCTATATGCACATAGATACGGTGTTCACCCAGATCAACCACAACCACATGGTCGGCTACTTCCCCATCGTGAAGGAAGGCCTCGGCTCTTACGTGGACGTGCATCGCTCCAACGGCGAAACCGTCGAATACCCCAGCCTGCGCGATTTCCTGCTGGCCGAAGTAAACCCCCAAATGGAATTCATCTGGGCCGGCCGCGGCGAAAGCCCCTACCAGGAGCGCGAGCAATGGACCGACGGCTGCAACCTCGTGGCACTCAAACCCGGCGTAGCCATCACCTACGACCGCAACCCGGTGACGGAAAAGGCATTCAAAGAGTTTGGCTACAAGGTGGTGGGCGCCGAAAAACTCCTTCGCGATATTGACAACGGCAAGATCACGCCGGATAAAGTGGAAAACACGATCATCACCATCCCGTCGAACGAACTGTCGCGGGCAAGGGGCGGAAGCCATTGTATGACATGTCCGATTGAAAGGGAGGAGATTTGAATCCGGACTTTGGATTTTTTGACATTAGACGTTTGACTTATCACGTGCTCTGTCCAAAGTCCAATGTCAAACAGTCCAAAGTCCAATGTCAAACAGTCCAAAGTCAAACTATGTACACGCACGAAGTCCAGATCCGCGTCCGCTACGGAGAAACCGACCAGATGGGCTACCTCTACTACGGCAATTACGCCCAATATTACGAAGTGGGCCGGGTGGAGACCATTCGCTCCTTAGGTTTGACCTACAAAGAGTTGGAAGAAGTGCATGGCATCTGGCTGCCGGTGGTGAGTCTTGATATGCGCTTCGTGCGCCCGGCATACTACGACGACCTGCTGACCGTGCGTTCCACGCTCCGTGAATTGCCCGGCGAATACATTATTTTCCACGTAGAAGTGCTCAACGAAAAGAAAAAACTCGTCAATGCAGGCCGGGTGCGGCTGTGTTTTTTCGATTCAAAACTAAAAAAAGTGGTGCCCGCGCCCGAATATTTGCTGGAAAAGTTGAGGCCGTATTTTACGGTGGACGGTAGAGGGTAGAAGGTGGAGGGTAGAAGGTTGATCTGACCCTCTTCCCTCCACCTTCTACCCTCTACCCTCCACCCTCCACCTTTGCAATGAAAAAATCCGACTCCATCGTCCGCATTTTCAGAAAGACCGTTCAATTCGTTACCGGGTTGGGGGATAAGATTTCCGATCTGGTGGACCATGCTTATCGCTATTTCATCCGGCATCCCTTGTGGGTGCGGACGGTGGAGTGGTCCAAAACGCACACCCTGCCGGGATTGCAGCGGATCCCGTTGTACAACCTCGTTATTTTTATTGACAGGGAAACCCGCGACGACGCCATCACCACCCGCGCCAATTCGATGGCGTTCAGCCTGTTCATGGCGATATTCCCTTCCATTATCGTGTTGATCACTTTGCTGCCTTATACTCCTTTGTATGAAATGAAAGTGGAAGTGGACGGGCAGCCTCAACAATTCGAGGATTTGCTGCGCAGCAATATCAAAGAGATCATGCCGGGCGAAGCGGGCAATATGTTGTTCAACACCATCAGGGAAATTGCGACCAAACCCCAGAGCGGACTGTTGTCGTTCGGTTTTTTTCTCGCTATTTGGTTTGCCTCCAACGGCATGCTCTCCATGATGCGGGGATTAGAAAAAAACTACAAAACCACGTTCAAACGCCGCACGGATTTTGAAAAACGCATGATCGCTATTCAACTGACCTTCCTGGTCGGTGTCGTTCTGGTAGCATCGGTCATTTTGGTCATTCTGGGTAACACCATTCTTCACTTCGTCTTTCAATACGTTAAAGTAGATATTCTGACGAAATTCGCTTTTTTCTCCCTGCGCTGGGTAGTGGTCGTGCTGTTGTTCTATACGTTGTTTTCCATGATTTACCGCTACGGCTCGTCCACACGGCGGAAGATCCCGTTTTTCAATTCCGGCGCCGTCATCGCTACGCCGCTTTCGATCCTGACTTCCTGGGGATTTTCATTTTATGTGGACAATTTTGGCAATTACAACGCGCTCTACGGCTCCATCGGCACACTCATCGTGCTGATGCTGTGGATCCAGTTGAACTGCATGATCCTGCTCCTCGGCTTTGAATTGAACGCGGGGATTGCGGTGTTGAGAGACCGGGGGCGTGAAAAGCAAACGGAAAAACCGGAGCGGAGTCCCTCAAAATGAGGGCCTTCCATCACCGGCGCCGTTGGCACTCATCGCATGGATGGTTGTGTGTGATTGAGCCAAAACGAGGTTGAGCACTACCTCCAGCAATTGCCGGGGTTCGTAGGTAACAAACTGTACGACGTTGGGGATGGGACGGCGTTTGTTCAGCATCGTCTGTATTTTTGCAAACAAAACCGCTCTGCCCTTGTTTTGCCCCCCATGAAAGACATCCACCGGATTCGCACGCTCGGCGAGTTGAAAAAGAGTGGCTATCAGCCCCGCTCGGTCAAAGAAGAACTTCGCGCCAACCTCATCGAAAAAATCCTTAAAAAAGAGACCATTTTTCCCGGCATCTTCGGCTTCGATGATACGGTGTTGCCCGATGTGGAACGCGCCGTGCTGAGCCGGCACAACATCCTGCTGCTCGGCCTGCGCGGCCAGGCCAAAACCCGCATCGCGCGGATGCTCGTCAGCCTGCTGGACGAGTACGTCCCGGTGGTGGCGGGCAGCGAACTCAACGACGACCCGCTGGCGCCCATCAGCCGCTACGCCAAAGACATCATTGCTGAAAAAGGCGATGACACGCCCATCGGGTGGTTGCACCGCGACGAACGTTATGTGGAAAAACTGGCCACGCCCGACGTGAGCATCGCCGATCTTGTGGGCGATGTGGACCCCATCAAGGCCGCCAATCTGCGCCTGCCCTATTCCGACGAACGGGTGATCCACTTCGGCCTGATCCCGCGCGCCCACCGTTGTTTGTTCGTTATCAACGAATTGCCCGACCTGCAGGCACGCATTCAGGTGTCCCTGTTCAACGTGCTTCAGGAAGGAGACATGCAAATCCGGGGCTTCAAACTTCGCCTGCCGCTCGATGTGGAGTTTATTTTTACGGCCAATCCCGAAGACTACACCAATCGCGGCAGCATCATCACCCCACTCAAAGACCGCATCGAAAGCCAGATCACGACCCACTATCCGACCGCTATCGAGATCGGTCGCCGTATCACCGAACAGGAATCACGCATCACTGCCGAACAACGCAATAAGATAAGGATTCCCGAAGTGCTGAAAGACCTGATCGAAGAGATCGCTTTCGCTGCCCGCGAGAGCGAATTCGTGGACAAAAAAAGCGGCGTGAGTGCGCGCCTCACCATCTCGGCTTACGAAAACCTGTATTCCACCGCCGAACGCCGCCTGCTGCGCAATAGCGAAGACAAAACCACCGCCCGCATCACCGACTTCTGGGGCGTCATCCCCGCCATTACGGGCAAGGTGGAAATGGTGTATGAAGGCGAACAGGAAGGGCCTTACGCGGTAGCCCTCCACCTCATCGGCCGTGCCATTAAAAAATTGTTTCTCCAATATTTTCCCGACCCCACGAAATTAAAACGCGGCCAGGAACGCGATCCCTACGGCGTTGTGAAAGCCTGGTTTGCAGCGGGAAATACAGTGGATTTGTTCACCGATCTGCCCGCCAAAAAGTTTTTCCAGGAACTCGACCAGGTTGCGGGCCTCAAAAAAGTGGCCGAAACGGCCAAAGCGGACGAACTGGAGATGTACACATTTATGGAACTCATCCTGCACGGCCTCGCCGAGTTCGAAGTGCTGAGCAAAGAATTCATACAGACCAAATGGGTTTTCAGGGATTTCCTGACGGGGAATCTGAAGGATGATGATGAAAGGGATATGCGGGATTTGTTCAACTAAATTCCAATTTCAGGTTTTCAAAAAAAACTATCTTAGCGGGCGAAAGGCGGCACCTTTCGCCTTTTTTATGTTCATCACAAAACGAGAAAAACGATGTTCGGTCAAAATCAGCGCAGCGGTATTCCTATTAAAATACTCATCGCCGTCGTCCTGGCGGGTTTTGCTTTGTGCAAATATTACAGCAACACCTCTTTCAACGAGATCACGGGCGAAAAGCAGCACATTGCTATTACGACTGAGCAGGAAATCGCCCTGGGGCTGCAAAGCGCGCCGCAAATGGCGCAGGAAATGGGCGGCCTGAGCAGCAACCGGGAAGCGACCGCCATCGTCAAGCAGGTCGGCCAAAAAGTCGTGCAAAACTCGGCAGCCCGGCAATCCCCCTATCAATACGACTTTCACCTGCTCGCTGACCCCCAAACCATCAATGCGTTCGCGTTGCCCGGCGGCCAGATATTTATCACCGAAGGTCTGCTTATGCGTCTCACTTCCGATGGCCGCTCGCTCAATGAGAACATGCTCGCCGGGGTGTTGGGCCACGAAGTCGGTCACGTCGTCGCCCGCCACAGCGCCGAGCGCATGGCGCAAATGGAACTGGCGCAGGGGCTTACGGGGGCTGTCACCATGGCAACCTACGATCCGTCGAATCCCAATACTGCTTACATCGCCCAATCGGTAGCCAATATGATCACGATGAAATACGGCCGCGACCAGGAATTGGAGAGTGACAACCTCGGTGTACGCTTCATGCTCGAGGCAGGCTACAATCCCGAATATCTGATTCAGGTGATGGAAGTACTCAAGCAGGCTTCCGGTCCCAACCGCGTCCCCGAATTTCAGAGCACCCACCCCGACCCCGAAAACCGCCAGGCCGAAATTCAACGTGCCATTGAAGAGTGGAAAGGGAAGTTGGGGAAATGAGGGGTAATTAAGGGTCATTCATTGGGGGGCATTGCGTCATTGCGCACGGGTATTTTAAGGCGGCTGCAATACAATAAAAAAAGCCGGCTCTTTTGCAAAAGAGCCGGCTGGAGTGTGAGTATTACTCTTTGAATATCAATCTAATGGCGGGAAGTGACTGAGTCTCTTTGAAAGAATTTCCTGATCATTTCGGTTTTTTTTTCACCGTACAGCCAATGGCAAGCGTGACTTCGGGCTTGGGGGATTCGCCGCGCAAGAGAGATTCGAGGGCATTTTCCACCCAGTGGTTTTTTGCCATGGAGGGCAATTCGGGATTGTCGTCGATGGCGCCGATGTAGCGCACCACGCGATTGGTATCCATAATAAATACGTGTGGAGTGCGGGTGGCGCCAAACTTTGGATACACAGTTTGCGCTTCATCGAAGAGGTAGGGGAAAGGGTATTTCATGTCCCGGGCGCGTTTTTTCATTTCCTCATAGCTGTCTTCCGGCACGATGAGGGGGCTGTTGGGGTTGATGGCGATGACCGGGAAGCCCTTGGGTTTGTATTTGTTGTGCAGCGCGATGATGCGCTCTTCATACATTTGGGCGTAGGGACAGTGGTTGCAGGTGAAAATGACAATGTAGCCTTTCACGTCTTTATAGTCTGAAAGGGACACCATGTTCCCGTCCACATTTAAGAGGGAAAAATCGTCGGCTTTGTCACCGACTACGTAACCGGAGGGGGCGGTGGCGCTGAAAAGCATCAGAGTGCCTGCCAGTGCAAAAGCCGCGAAGACGAGACTTTTCATGAATAAAAGAAAAAATGAACGATGAATGGGATAAATGATCGCGTGTAATAACCGAAAAGACAGCATCATTCCCCGGCGCACAAAGCGCGCGGGCGATTACTTGCCGCTGTTGCAATTAACTAAATTCTTTAGGGAAATATTTGAATTGTCGGCTATAAAGGGCAGCACGAATTTTTCCAGGTCCGCGTATTCTTCAAATTTGCCATGGGAAATGGCCTTTACCTTGCCTTTAATGATCAATGTCACCGGAATCGCGCCATCCCATTCCTCATGGATATATGGGATCCAGGTATTGGCATCCTGGTCGGCGAATAGAACCACATCTGATTTGAGCTGCTGCGCTTTGAGGAAGGGAATGAATTTTTTCTCCAACTGGCTTTTGAAATCGAGGCTCACCAATAACACCTGCACATTCTTTTCGGCATATTGTTTGCGCAATTCCTCGAAGCAGGGCAATTCTTCCACACAGGGTTTGCACCAGGTAGCCCAGAAATTGAGCACCAAGGTGGAATTGCCGGCTTGTTGTATGCGGGAGATGAGTTGAGGAAGGCTGTCGTAGACAGCGAACTCCTGCGCCTGGGCTTTGGAAAAAGCCAGCAAACAGAGCAAGAGTACGATAAGACGAGAGGACCGATACGGGTACATAGGCACGTTGAAAAACAGATTATTAAAAAAACGATTGCAAGGAACGAATAAGTCCCGAAATATCCAGCGATTTTAACAATTTTTCCGACGAAAAAACTGAAAATACCATTTTTTAAAAGAAAAAATCCCTTTGGAGGGCATAATCCAAAGAGATTTTTGCGGAAATAAAGTGTTGGATGAATGGGGCTACATCGTTTCCACCGCTTCAGGGTGGGCGATGGACTGATCCACCAGGATGCGTCCGCAGTGTTCGCAGGCGATGATTTTTTTGTGCAGTCCGATTTCGAGTTGCACTTGTGGCGGTACGCTGTTGAAGCAGCCGCCGCAGGAGTTGCGTTCCACCGTCACCACCGAAAGCCCATTCCGGTAGGTACGGCGGGTTTTGTCATAAGCGTTCAGGAGGCGTTCTTCGATGCCTTGACGTGCTTTTTCACTGCGCGCGCGAAGGAGTCTTTCCTCTTCTTCCGTTTTTTCAATAATTCCCTGCAATTCAACCTTTTTTGCCTCGAGTTCCTTTTGTTTGGCTTCCATCTTTGCTTCCGCTACGGAGAGGTTGTCTTTTTTGGAATCCAACCCCGCTTTGGCCTCGCGCACTTTCTTTTCGGCTAATTGAATGTCGAGTTTGGCGAGTTCGATTTCTTTTTGAAGCGCCTCGTACTCGCGGTCGTTGCGCACTTCGTCGAGCTGCTTCATGTATTTCTTGATGTTGGCGTCGGCCTCTTTAGCCGTCGTCTGCATCTTGGCGATTTCCTGCTCGCTTTCTTTCAGGATCGCCTTCAGTTTTTTCACACGGGTATCGAGACCTGCGATTTCGTCTTCCAGGTCGGAGACTTCCATCGGCAGTTCGCCCTTGAGGATCTGGATTTCATCCAGTTGGGAATCTATTTGCTGCAAATTCCACAGCGCACGGAGTTTTTCTGCAACAGATGCTTCTACAGCCATTCTTTATAAAAAGTAGATGAGTTATGAGTGGTGAGTCATGAGTATTCGCGTGGTTTTCAGGCATAAAAGACGGGGTTGGTATTGGTCTCCGTCAAATGGAGCGCAAAAGTATGGAATTTTTCCCTGACAATTTCGTATAAAAGTTCGATGGTAAATTGTTCGCTTTCGTAATGACCGACGTCTGCGACAACGAGTTTGCCTTCGGCATCGAAAAATTCGTGGTATTTAAAGTCGGCGGTCACAAACGCATCGGCGCCGGCTTTTAGTGCTTCAGGCAGGAGAAAACTGCCGCTGCCGCCGCATACTGCGACGGTTCGCACAGGCTTTCCGCGCAGCAGGGTATGACGCACACACCCGGCGTGCAGTGATTTTTTCACATGCTGTAAAAAGTCTGTTTCGGACATGGGGGAGGTTAACTCTCCCAGCATTCCTGCGCCGGTGTTGGTATCTATGCCGGCTTTAGGCGCCAGGATGCGGGTGTTGACAAGTCCGATCTTTTCGGCAATTTTGGCATTTACCCCCTGATGGTAAACATTGTCGAGGTTGGTATGAATGGCATAAATCGCCACACGTTGGCGGATGGCCTGCATGACCGTGCGCTCCACATAAGTCGAGCCGTTGAAGCGTTTCAGCCCCCGGAACACGATGGGATGGTGCGCCACAACGAGGTTACAACCTTTTGCAACGGCTTCCTCCACGACGGCTTCAGTAGAGTCGAGGCAGAACAGCACTCCGGTCACCGTCGCTTCCGGATCGCCGACAATAAGGCCGGCATTGTCGTAGGATTCCTGCAAAAATGGGGGGGCGACCGATTCGAGCGCGGTAAGGATCTCTTTGATTTTCGTCATATCTGCACTTTTTAAAACGGCAAATTTCTAAACAACCGGGAAACGCCGGAGTTTTGTCGTTTTAAAGTCAGAATTGCCTGCATAAGGTTAATTTACATCAAACGGTAAATATTTGACCGGTGGGCGATGTAACTTTGTCCGTCGCTTCCGTTCAAAGGGACAGGACAATAATCGGCGCCCAAAAGCCGTATTTACCTACACTTTTCAACATTCTACGATTATGACTTCGACGCTTTTATTCCTCGGCAACCTCGGCGCTACGGAATTTGTACTCATTTTCCTCGTGGTATTGCTGCTGTTCGGCGGTCAAAAAATACCCGAACTCATGCGCGGTCTGGGGCGCGGCATCCGCGAATTCAACAGCGCTAAAAATTCGGTGGAAGACGAAATCCGCCAGGGCATGCGCGAGGCGGAGAAAAAAAACATAGAGAAATAATTTTGTAGTCTCCGGTTTCGCGATTTAAAGATTTCAGGTTTACCGTCCGGCGAACCCTGTCCTGTTATTTTGCGGGACAGGGTTCGCTTTTTTTCGTTTATACGAGTTTGCGGGTTTCCCGCAGATTTACACAGGATCACGAAAACCCGTTGTAGATGGCGTAGAGTCATTTCCCGCAGATTTTCGCAGAAAAAATACGCAGATTTCCGCAGATTTTGACCTCAATCTGCGGAAATCCGCGTCATTTTTTTTCTGCGAAAATCTGCGGGAAATGACTCCACGTTGCAAACGCCAGGTTGAGTGTCCTTCACCACTGATTCGCATGGATTATGTACCTGTGCAGAACAGTCAGAAAGGTATATCCTCTTCGTTCATGCGCGAAGGCATGGTGATGCCGCTGGGTGAGAATGGCCCGGAAAGCGGGTCGCTGAGTCCCGCGAACGCCGGATCATCGAGGTTGCCGAATTTCGCGAAGGTATCGGTGAATTTGAGCCGCACGGTGTCCAATGCACCGTGGCGGTGTTTGGCGATGATGATCTCCGCGATGCCTTTGAGGCTTTGGCCATTCTCGTCTTCGAGAATCTGATAGTATTCCGGCCTATATATAAATGACACAATATCAGCATCTTGCTCGATACTGCCACTTTCACGCAAGTCGCTCAGCTGCGGCCTTTTGCTTCCTCCCCGCACTTCCACCGCCCGGCTGAGCTGCGCCAGGGCTATAACCGGGATGCTCAGTTCCTTGGCCAATGATTTCAGTGCCCGCGAAATGCCTGCGATCTCCTGTTCCCGGTTGGCGTTGCGGTTGTTTTCCGAAGCGCCGGTCATCAATTGCAGATAGTCAATGATAACCAACTGAATATCGTGCTGCATTTTCAGGCGGCGGCATTTGGCGCGCAGTTCGAAGATGTTGATGGCCGGTGTGTCGTCAATAAAGATCGGCACGGTGTTGAGTCGTTCGACGGTGGTCTGGAGTTGCTGCCATTCGTAGTCTTCGAGTTTGCCGCTGCGCATTTTGGAGCCGGGGATTTCGGCTTCCATCGAGATGAGGCGCTGCACGAGTTGGGTGCTGGCCATTTCGAGGGAAAACATGGCGACGGGTTTGCCGAAGTCTTTGGCAGCATTGAGCATAATGGCGAGCACGAGGGAGGTGTTGTGCGTCACGGTCATGTCTTCGAGCAGGAAAAGTCCGTTCCCGTCCAATTCAAATCCATAATAATCGTCTATAATATCCTCCTCAACGCTTATACCTGTGACCTGCCAGTTGACGGGGCTGTTCCAGGGTTTCGGTATTTTTCGTTTTACTTTCAATGGTATCCGGTGAATATCTCCATAAACTCTTATTCGCCAGACAGTTGTCTCAAAATTGATTTTTTTGATGGGTGCTTTTTTGGCCGTAAACGAGGTGCGGAACCCCAGGGTGTCGCACAAGAATTTGATTTGCCGGGCCAGCGTTTCATTTTTCTGCGTGATTTCGAGACCGTTGGACTCAACAAGGTAGTGTCCATCGCTGTCGATCAATCCGGCGAGCAGTTCGAGACGCTTTTGCGTTGAATTGATCAAAAAATCGCGGGGGATGTGTTTATTGCCGAGCAGGTTTATTTGCCGCAGAATTCCCTGCATAGAAAACCCCAGGGCTTCATGCCGGTCATTGGACAAGCGGTAAACCGGACATTTTTTTGGGTCATTGTTCTGTTTTTTCAATTTCAATCCCAGCCCGGAGGCATAAGTTTCCAGAAAACCGACGATTTCGGCGTCTGTTGCAGCGATGTTGCTGTTCGTAGAAGTGCCGTCGCCAAGCCAGAGTCCGAGAAAGTAGGGGTGAAGCGGAAGCGGCCGTTCGGGAAATTCCACCGCTACTTTGTAGCCTTTATAATTGCTTTTGAATTTAGGCGATCTAGAGAGGTATTCCCTGACGCTGATGTTGAGCACGTCTCTGTTGTGGTGCTGCCATTCCGTTCGGCTGCGTTTGAGGGAAAGGATGTGGCTTTCGTTCACCCGGTAGTCAATTCCTTTGTTCTGCCTGATCCAATACATTTTTTCGCGCCCGGAAGTGACGGACAATACATTGCGCGGCGTAGAATCGTCGCCCATAAGCGCATCGCCAGGTGTGATTTCTTCCACGTTTTTCAGCGAGCCGTCGAACATCAGGACGCGGGTACCTCTACCCAGGCACTTCCCCATGCCCGGCCGCGCCGCTATGATGACCAAATCAGACGGTTGCCACCCCGACGTGATCCTGTCGAGGTCGGTAAATCCCGTCGGCACTCCGGTAAGCCCGTCGGTTTTTCCTGCGAGTTCTTCGATCTGTTTCAGCACGCGGCTGCTGAGCGTGCCCATGCTTTCGTAGCTGCGGCTGAGGTTGTTTTGGGTGATGCCAAACAGTCCTTTTTCCGCCTCGTCGAGCAGGGTGAACACGTCGGTTGTGTCTTCATAGGCGTCGCGGATGGTGCGGGTGCTGACGCTGATGAGTTCGCGCTGGATGTGTTTTTGGGCGATGATGCGGGCGTGGTATTCGATGTTGGCTGCCGAGGCGACGCGATGGCTGAGTTCCACGAGGTAGTAGCCGCCGCCTACTTTGTCGAGGTCGCCGCTTTTACGCATCTCTTCCGTCACTGTCAGCAGGTCAACGGGGTTGGAGCGCTCGAACAGCCGGATAATGGCCCGGTAAATGAGCTGGTGCGCTTCGAGATAAAAACTCTCCGGCCGCAGGATGTCCATGACCATCGGCAGCGCTTCGCGGTCGAGCATGAGCGCGCCGAGCACCGCTTCTTCCAGGGGGATCGCCTGAGGCTGTATCTTGCCGAACACATAATTGGAAAGGCCGTCCTGGTTATTCGCCTGGCGCTGGTGCGCGCGGCGTTGGGATTGCTTGCCTTGCTCGTCTTTGTTCGCGTCGTTCATGGATGGGCCTGCATTTATTTAATGGTTGCTTTTTGCCCGTGCTTTGAGCCGTAAAGCCGGGTGACAAACGTACTTTGAAATTCGGGCCATTGCGATTTCCAAACAATCCGTATCGCTGTGAATCTGTGGAAAACCCCGCCGGAGAGTGTGGATAACAGCCCATATTCGCTGAGTTATCCACATTGGTTTGGGGTTTTTCACATTTTCCGGCACGGTATTATGCTCTTCGGTTGATGGAAACGCAAATGTCTTAACACTATAAAAAGCAGCGGATTAGAATTTCGCCGCCGGACAAACGAACGTATTCCGGTTTTTTCCCCGGATGTACTTTTGGTTAAGAGAATGTAAATTATCCACAGTGCAAAAATTTTTTTTGTGCGGTTTTCGCCGACAAAATTAAAAATTTCTGTTTTAAAAAACAAAAACGCCCTTTCGGCGATATAAAACTATTTGAGTTTTTAAATTATAATAATATATTGCCGTTTTCTCATGTAATCTGCCGTTTCTTTTTGTAGGGCATACAAAGACGCACAAAAAAAGCCTGCTCCCAATCGGGGGAGCAGGCTTTTCAAAACAAAAAATTGGTTACAGGCTCTTAATTTCCTTCGCTTTCAACGTTTAATTTTCGTTGTTTGACGTCTTCGATCACTTTTTTCTGATTTTCGATGTTGATCAGACCCACTTCCTGGTTTTTTGCCAGTTGGAGGATTTCTTCTTCGGCTTTTTTGATCTTGTTTCTGTAATCCTCAATGCTTTTTTGCAATTCCTTCGATTTTTTCTCCATCGCTTTGTTGTTGTCCTCCAGATCCTTCAGTTTTTTCTCTTCGTTTTTTGCCTGCATATCATAGGTGGCACGGCGGACATCGTAGTAAAACTGTTGCAGTGCGCTGGAGGTCTCTCTGGCGCTCAGTGGATTGTCGCGGCTGTTGAGAAAGGAGGATCCCATGTCATACCATACGGTCAACGCAGCGCCGTCGGCAGTTTTTTCAATGACAGAGTAGAGCGAGAACGGATCGGGCCCAAGCATGCTCGATTTCAGCTCGCTGGCCGACCATTCGTTCTTTTTCTTTTTGAGTTTGGCGCTGTAATGTTTTTTTGTCCAGTCTTTCCATTGATCTTCCACCACGGACGTGGTAGCGCCTGGAAATTCGAGCCTGAACCCCGGGCGGCTTCCGAAAGACATCATTCTTTCAGTTTCTCTGACGTTGCGCTGCGCCTCTGAAATAAAGGCGCTGGTCAACAGTATCAGGAGTGGGAGAATCGTTTTGAATTGCATAAGTATAAGATTTGTAGTGATGTGGGAAATAGTTATCATAACAAAGGTAAATTTCAAAAGTAAAAAAAACAGAGAAAAATAACAGTTCATTATGCAGGCGAAGTGGGCGAAAGAATTTTTCTTTGTGCCCTTTCTCCCCCTGAATGCGAAACACGATGCGCACAGTCGTATTCCGGTAAGGTGCGACATCCGAAGGCGCAATGACTGACGATGCAATGACCTTTAATATCTTTAATGACTCTTCTTTTTTATGGCCAAGATCCTGATTGTGGATGATGAAATGCCCATTCGCCGCACCCTGCGCGATATCCTCGAATTTGAAGGTTACGACGTGGACGAGGCGACCGATGGGTTGGAATGTGTATCGAAAGTGCAGAAAGAAAAATATGATGTGGTGATCACCGACATCAAAATGCCAAAAATGGACGGTATCGAAGCGCTCGAACGCCTGCAAATCCTTTCGCCCGAAACGCCGGTGATCATGGTCAGCGGTCACGGTACGATTGATACCGCCGTGGAAGCGGTGAAAAAGGGAGCGTTCGACTTCATTTCCAAGCCGCCGGATCTGAACCGGATGCTCATCACCGTACGCAATGCCATCGAACGCGCTGACCTGGTCAATACCACGCAGGTTTTGCGCAAGCAGGTGAAAAGCAGTAAAGGCGTCAACATGATCGGAGAAAGCGCGCCGATCCTGGAAATTAAAAAAATGCTCGAAAAAGTGGCACCCACCGACAGCCGGGTGCTTATCACCGGGCAGAACGGAACGGGCAAAGAACTCGTGGCGCGTTGGATCCACGAAAAAAGCAACCGCGCCGACGGGCCTATGGTCGAGGTCAACTGCGCAGCCATACCCGCCGAACTGATCGAGAGCGAGCTCTTCGGCCACAAAAAAGGCTCATTCACAGGCGCCATTGCCGACCGTCCGGGTAAGTTCGAAGCGGCCAATGGCGGCACCTTGTTCCTCGACGAGATCGGCGACATGAGCCTCGACGCGCAAGCCAAGGTGCTGCGTGCCCTTCAGGAAAGCAAGATCGTCCGCGTGGGCGACTCGAAAGAGATCAAAGTAGACGTGCGCGTGCTGGCGGCCACCAACAAAGACCTCCGCGCCGAAATCGCCGCAGGCCGTTTCCGCGAAGACCTTTACCACCGCCTCGCTGTCATTGTCGTGAAAGTGCCTTCGCTCAACGAACGCCGCGACGATATTCCGCTCCTCGTCGAACACTTCAACCGCCGCATCGCCGACGATTACGGCCATCCGCCCAAAACATTCACACCCGGCGCCATCAAATCCCTCCAGGAATACAACTGGACGGGCAATATCCGCGAACTGGCCAACGTCATCGAACGCTTGTTCATCCTTTGCGACCAGACCGTGAATGAAGCGGATGTTCAGTTGTATGTCTATCCGAATAAATAAGGTAGCAGCGCGCCCCTTTTTCTTTGTTCACCCGAAAGTGTGATTTTTGCCGAATCACCCGAACGGATGATGCATATCCGACGGCTGAGTCTATTCATTTGCAGCAGTTTTCACCAATATTTTTGCAATATGAAAAAGACCATTCTTACCTACGGCCTTATCTCCGGCGCGATCTCATCCCTTCTCATGCTCGGCACCGCCCTGTACTATAAAAACTCGATGGAGTTCGACAACGGCGAGATCATCGGCTATGCGGGTATATTGCTGAGTATGCTGCTTGTCTATTTCGGCACGAAGGCTTACCGCGACAACACCGCTTCCGGAACCCTGAGTTTTGGAGAAGCGTTCAAAGTGGCTATTTTGATAACGGTGATCTCCTGCGTTTTTTATGTGGTCGCCTGGCTCATCATTTACCACACTTTGATGCCCGATTTTATGGATAAATTTATCGAGAATTCGCTGGCGCAAATGAAATCTTCGGGTGCTACGGAGGAACAGATACAACAGCAAGCCGCTCAAATGGAGCAATACAAAACGATGTATCAAAATCCGTTGTTCCGCGTGGCCATCACATTCCTGGAGCCTTTCCCCATGGGATTGCTGGTATCGCTCGTGTCGTCGCTTGTGTTGCGGCGGAAATAGCGTCCCCGAACGCCGTTCCGGGATACTACCTGTGTGTTCCGGTTGCCGTTCTGAAGAACATTATTTTTAGTTAAAACCGGTTAAAACCCGTTAGAAAAAGGTGAATGTCGCCCGCATTTGCCTTTTTTATTTGCCATGCTGCAACCCGGCCTGTAACCTTGCTGTCAGTTCGTGCGTCGAGGAAGAGTTGGGGTAATTAAATGTAAGTATGCGGACAAAATAGTTTGACATTGGACGTTGGACTATTAGACCTTGGAAACCAATCATTTAGTCTGATGTCCAATGTCTAAAATCCAATGTCCGGCTACTTAATTAAAAATTACCCCAATTACCCAATTACCCGAATTCCCCCCTGAGACCGATCATCAACAAATCAACCATTCATCGAATCAACCATTATGTCATGCGTACCAAATCTTGCTTACTGGCCATTGCATTTCTGCTGACTTCACTGTCCGTTTTCAGCCAACGGGAAGAAACCGTGCTTGGTGAACGGGGCTGGGGATTTTCCGGTCTCTGGGGCGGCGTTTCATGGGACTATACACCATACAACAGTGTCGAAGCCTTCAACCGCAGGGGATTCTTCGGCTTCGAATTCGGCAGGTCGCTCCATGTCGGCTGGTCGCACTTCCGCCTGATCGACGATATCGCCCTGGTCCCCGGCGAACCGCAGCGATTTGACTTCAATTACAACGGTGGTTTCATCGGCTATGCTTTTATGCCTTATAAAGCGATCCATCCCACCCTTAATCTTGAAATAGGGCAGGGCAGAGCGCAGCACAGCCAGGAAGGAAGAGACAAAACACTTACGATACAGCCATCAGCGGGTGTGGAGATCAACGTATTCCGTTGGTTCCGCCTCGGGCTGGAAGGCGGCTACCGTTTTGTTCGCGATGTGGACTACGTAAGTCTGAGCGACGGAGACCTTTCCGGCGCATTTGGCAGGGCCACCCTCAAATTCGGCTTTTCCTGGGGGCGCTATCACAAGAAACGGGATTACAGGGAGAATTATGAGCGATAGACTTTGGATATTGGACTGTTGGATATTGGACGTTTGACAATTCAACGTTCCCACCGGCGGTTTCGGGTTTGTCCCGGAGCCGCCGGTTTTGTTTTATCTTTCAGTTGTTCCGCTGAAAACTGTTAGTTTTGCTCCGGAAATCCAAGATTCTCCCTCTCGTTTTCTCACGTCTCTCACGTCACTCACGTCTCTCACACATGGAAGTCCTGACCAACACCACCACCTTGTCCTCCGCCGAACTGATGGAACTCGAAGACCGTTACAATGCGCACAACTACCACCCCATCCCGGTGGTATTGGAACGCGGTCGCGGCGTCCATGTCTGGGACGTGGAAGGTAAGCGCTATTATGATTTTCTCTCGGCTTACAGCGCTGTGAATCAGGGCCATTGCCATCCGCGAATCATCGGGGCGCTGACAGAGCAGGCGCAAAAATTAACCCTTACATCGAGGGCTTTCTACAACAACCTGTTGGGTGAGTATGCCGAGTTCATTACGCATTACTTCGACCATGACCGCGTCCTGCCGATGAATACGGGAGTGGAAGGCGTGGAGACTGCCATCAAACTTGCACGCCGCTGGGCATATAATATTAAAGGCGTGGCCGATGATCAGGCGAAGATCATTTTTGTTGAAGGCAATTTTCATGGGCGGACATTGGGGGCGATTTCGGCCAGTACCGATCCGGACAGCCGTAAGGGATTTGGTCCCTATATGCCGGGTTATGTAGTCATCCCTTACAACGACCTTACGGCGCTGGAGACAGCCCTGAAAGACCCTTCAGTGGCTGGTTTTCTCGTCGAGCCGATCCAGGGTGAAGCCGGCGTGAACGTACCGGACGAAGACTATTTGCCAAAAGCATTTGAAATGTGCCGGCAGCGCCATGTGCTTTTTATTGCCGATGAAGTACAGACCGGTATTGCCAGAACGGGCAAACGCCTTTGCTGCGATCATTATGGATTCAAACCCGACATTCTGATCCTCGGAAAAGCCCTTTCAGGCGGTGTATTGCCCGTCAGCGCAGTGCTCAGCAGCGACGAAGTCATGCTCACCATCAAACCCGGCGAACACGGCTCCACCTTTGGCGGCAACCCGCTTGCCTGCGCCGTGGCCATGGAGGCGCTCAAGGTGGTGGAGGAAGAAAAACTGGCCGAAAACGCCGAGGTTCTGGGTAAAATTTTTCGCACCCGGATGGAAGCTCTGAAAAACCGGCGCCCTGATCTTATTCAATTGGTACGCGGCAAAGGCCTGCTGAATGCCATTGTTATCAATGACTCGGAAGAAAGCAAAACCGCCTGGAACATTTGTTTAGCCCTTGCCGACAACGGATTGCTCGCCAAACCGACGCATGGCAACATCATTCGCTTCGCGCCGCCGCTTGTCATGACACGGGAACAGATGGAAGACTGCTGCGGAATTATCGAACGGGTGATGGCAGATTGGGAATAAAAGCAAATTATTTTCCCTTCGCTTGCAAACGAGCGCACCTTTTCTACCTTTGCGCCACTTTGTTTTAACGCTTTGTTAACCGCCCGGCGAATACCGCGATTTATAGCGCATCTAAATAGGCGTGTTTCTTAACACTTCGTTTGGTGGAAAAAAGAGCGTTTTTACCTTTGCGCTGACAAAACGCTGACATTGGTCTTACTCCGAAAAACAACGAAAAACAAACTTTTTGCCCTGATTTGAGAAAAACAACTACACACGATATGTTGCTGAAACGCATTTGTTGGGTCATCGTGCTCGCCATCACTGCCACGATCTCGCTCACTGCAGCGCCCAACGTCGAGGAAGGTAAAAACCTTTTTATCGCCAACTGCGCCGCCTGCCACAACAAAAACATGAAGGACAACCTCACCGGCCCCGCACTCGGAGGCATGGAGGAACGCTGGTCGGCCTATCCGCGCAAAGACCTTTATGCATGGATCCGCAATTCGCAGGCGCTCATCGCTACCGGCCATCCCTACGCCAATGAATTGTGGGGCAAGTGGAAACCGGTGCTGATGAACAACTTCACGGGCCTGACCGACGATCAGATCGAAGGGATCATATTGTATGTCAACCAGGAATACAATAAGAAACCCGGAGGCGCTGGCGGCACAACTCCGACCGATGTTGCAACGACCGAAAAAAAATCAGGAACCCCCTGGCTTTTTGTCGGTCTCGCCGTCATTCTGGGGCTCCTCGCATTCGCTCTGATGCGCATCATCAACAACCTGGCTAACATCACCCGCGTGCAGGCAGGGCAGGCGCCCGTACAGAAAACACTGGTGCAAACACTCACCAGCAAAGGCGCCATCGCTTTTCTTGTTTTTGCCCTTACGCTGATCTTTGGATACAAAACGGTGGACAACGCCACCAATATGGGACGTCAGCAGAACTATCAACCTGACCAACCCATAGCGTTCAGCCATAAAATCCACGCGGGGGTCAATAAAATTGATTGCCAGTATTGTCACGACTCGGCCCGCCGCTCCAAACACTCGTCCATTCCCGGCACGAATACCTGTATGAATTGCCACGCGGCAGTGAAAAAAGGGACGATCACCGGCACCTCCGAGATCACTAAAATATTTGCGTCCATCGGTTTCGACCCTATTCAGAGCAAATACATTGCTGACTACGAATACTGGAGCGAAAAACAAATCGAAGACCTTTATAAAAAATGGATCGGCCAGGAATACATGGCGGCCAATAACCTGACTTCGATGGATGAAAACGGCCGCATGACCGTTGCCAATCAATGGGAAGGCATCGTAAAGGCTTTGAAAAACGACTCCAACGGCAAGATACAGGGACCCATCGAATGGGTACGTATCCATAACCTGCCCGACCACGCCTACTTCAACCATTCCCAGCACGTTGCCGTCGGTCAGGTGGCTTGCCAGAAATGCCACGGCCCGGTCGAACAAATGGAGGTGGTATACCAATATTCCACACTCGGTATGGGCTGGTGCATCAATTGTCACCGGGAGACCGAAGTGAAATTCAAAGACAACCCTTACTACGACCAGTACGAGCGCTATCACAATGAACTCAAAGACGGCACCCGTGAAAAGGTCACCGTCGAAGATATCGGCGGACTGGAATGCCAAAAATGCCATTATTAGTATGATGAATAACTCTGGAGCATCATTGTCATTCGTAGTCATCATTTGCAAAAAAGGAATCCAATTAGAAAGGTGAAGGGGTGAGTCGTGTCGCATTGACATTCATCATTCATCATTCATCATTCATCATTCAATTATATGCACCACGATAACGGTATTTGGGTCAGCACCGAAGATTTGATGCGGGACGAGTCGTTCCTGCAGGCGGCCGAAAAGGAATTTTCGGTCGAGAACTTGGACCAAACCGACGGTAAATGGGAAACCAACCGTCGCGATTTTTTGAAACTGCTCGGTTTCGGTCTCGGTGCGGCGACGGTTGCCGCTTCCTGCGAAATCCCGGTCAAAAAAGCCATTCCTTATGTCTCCAAGCCCGACGAAATCGTGCCGGGCGTGGCCAATTATTTCGCATCGTCTTTTGTCAATGGCGGCGATTATTGCGCCGTTCTGGTAAAAACGCGCGAAGGCCGCCCTATCAAGATCGAAGGCAACACCCTGAGCAGCGTCACTAAAGGCGGTACCAGCGCCCGCGCCCAGGCTTCCGTTTTGAGCCTGTACGATACGCGCCGCATCCAGCATCCGGGGGCCGTGAAGGAGGGCAATGTGAACAAAATGGAGTGGAATGCACTCGACCGCGAGGTAAAATCGAAACTATCTGCGGGGGGCAACATCCGCCTGATCACGCAGACCATCATCAGCCCGACGGCGAAAAAAGCGCTTGCGGAATTTACGACCAAATACCCGACCGCTCGCGTGGTCACATACGACCCCGTTTCCAGTGCGGCCCTGCTCGCTGCCAACGAACAATCGTTCGGCGCACGGGTGATCCCGAATTTCAAATTCGGCGAAGCGGATGTCATCGTTTCTTTTGGCGCCGATTTCCTCGGCACCTGGATCAGCCCGGTGGAATACGCCCGTGAATACGCGAAAAATCGCAAGATCCGCGGCGCAAAAGGCGCTAAAATGTCGCGCCATTACCAGGTGGAAAGCCACATGTCGCTCACCGGCTCGAATGCCGACAATCGCATTCTCATCAAGCCGAGCGAAACAGGCGCAGCCATCGTTGCGCTGTACAACGAACTGACCGGCAACAGCGGCGGGCCCAAACTCAGCAATGAAAAATCCGCTGCCGCCATCAAAAAAATGGCGCAGGACCTCGCCAACCACAAAGGCAAATCGCTGGTGGTGAGCGGCTCCAACAACGTCATGGAGCAACTCTATGTCAATGAGATCAACCGTATGCTCGGCAACCTGAACACGACGATTGATTTCAACGCCGTTTCGTATCAGCGCCAGGGCGACGAACGCGAAATGATGCGCCTGATAGATGAAATGAACGCCGGACAGGTTTCGGTCGCCATTGTATGGGGTGCCAATCCCGCTTGGGATCTGCCCAATGCCGCCAAATTCAAAGAAGCATTCGCCAAAGTCGGTACGCGCATCTCATTCAACGGCATCATAGATGAAACGACCGCCGAATGCACCCATTCCGCTCCGGCGCACCATATCCTCGAGTCATGGGGCGATGCCGAGCCGAAAGCCGGTCACCTCAGCCTCATCCAACCGACCATCGCGCCGTTGTTCAAAACCCGCCAGGCCGAGCACACGCTGCTCGAATGGGCCGACAGCCCCAACCTCAACCGCCAGGACGAACAGCCTTATTATCAATATCTTAAATCGCATTGGACAAGTGACCTGTTCAGCCGCCAGACGAAGTACAGCACAGCTGCCGCGTTTTGGGACATGAGCCTTCACGATGGTGTGCTGGAGTTCCCCGCTACCGAAGTCGGCGCCGTGATGAATGAGGTGTCGCTCAATCCCGATGCCGTAACGAAACCCTCCGGCAGCGAACTCGAAATTTCTTTCTACGAAACCGTCAACATCGGCGGCGGTCAGTACGCCCACAATCCCTGGCTGCAGGAAATGCCCGACCCGGTGACCCGTACCGTATGGGGCAACTATCTCAGCATTCCGGTTGAATGGGATGGCGTGAACGAGATCAATGGCTGGAAAGGTCTCAACGACGGCGACAACGTGGAAGTAGAGATCAACGGCCAAAAGCTGGCCTGCACGGTCGTCCGCACTTTCGGTCAGCCTGCCGGCACGGTGGCCATCGCCCTCGGCGGAGGCCGCGAATCCGGCGGCTGCGGTGTCGGTTACGGCGTGTATGTGAATCCTGTGCTGCCGGTGGAAGGCGGTCTGATCCAGTATTTTGCCGGCAATGTAAAAGTGTCGGACAAAGTGGGCGCCGACAAACACTTCCCCAGCGTCCAGTTCCACCACACCATGGGCGTCCAGGCGATGGGCAAGGACGAGGGCAAAGTCATCAATGTGGACGAAAAAACCCTCGGCTGGAAAGGTTTCCAGGGCGCTTTGACCGACCGCTCCATCATTTTCCATACGCATGTCAACGAACTGCCCAAGTTCGCGGAAAAAATGGAGGCTTTCCACGAAGAAGCCGAACACCTCAACGTCCAGACACTGTACCCCGACCGCACCGACTTTTTCGGGACGGGGGTGAAATGGGGGATGTATGTGGACATGAATGCGTGCGTCGGATGCGGCGCCTGCCAGGTAGCCTGCGTGAGCGAAAACAACGTGCCGGTCGTAGGTAAGAAAGAAGTACACCGCCACCATGAAATGACGTGGCTTCGCATTGACCGCTATTTCTACGGCGATTTTGAAAACCCGAAAGTGGTGTATCAGCCGATGATGTGCCAGCACTGCGACAACGCTCCGTGCGAAAATGTGTGCCCGGTGAATGCCACCAACCACTCGATGGAAGGCATCAATCAAATGGCATACAACCGCTGTATCGGTACGCGTTACTGCGCCAATAACTGCCCCTACAAAGTGCGCCGTTTCAACTGGCTCGATTATACGACTGCCGACGTCTGGCCCGCCAACGAAGAGAAAGTGTTCCGCCTCGAAGGCGACGACAAACCCTTCCTCGCCGACAATCTCGTTCGTATGGTGCTCAATCCCGATGTCACTGTTCGTACGCGCGGTGTCATCGAAAAATGCACATTCTGCATTCAGCGCATCCAGGAGGGCAAACTCACGGCCAAACGCGAAGGGCGCGCCATCATGGACAATGACGTGCGCACGGCTTGTCAGACGGCTTGCCCCACCGGCGCCATCGTGTTCGGCAACCTCAACAACCCCGACAGCGAAGTGAGCAAACTGACGAAGGCAAATGCGCCTATCGCATACAAAGTATTGGAAGAAATCAACGTTCGTCCGGGAGTCAGCTACTCGGCGAAAGTCAATAACAGCAACGAAGAACTTTATTCTTAAATAGACATTGGATCAATAGACATTGGACATTCGACAGAACTGCGTCGGATGTCTAATGTCCGAAGTCCAAAAGTCCAACGTCAAATAAATTATGTCTCAACCAGTTGCGCCGGTACGGCACGTTTTGATTGAAGGCAACAAATCCTACCACCAGATTACGGAGGATTTGTGTTCACCCACTGAGAAAGCGCCCTCGCGGGAGTGGATCGTCGTTTTTGCTTTGGCGACCGCATTTGTCGGCCTGTATGTTTTTGCAATCGTCTGGACGGTGTGGAAAGGCATCGGCACCTGGAACCTGAACCGTACCATCAACTGGGGTTGGGATATCACCAACTTTGTATGGTGGATCGGTATCGGTCACGCCGGCACACTCATTTCGGCCATTTTGCTCCTGTTCCGCCAGCGCTGGCGCACCGGGGTGAACCGCGCCGCAGAGGCCATGACCATCTTCGCGGTGATTTGCGCCGGTCAGTTCCCCATTTTTCACATGGGCCGGGTCTGGATGGCCATGTTCACCATTCCTTTCCCCAACACACGCGGACCGCTCTGGACCAACTTTAACAGCCCCTTGCTCTGGGATATTTTCGCTATCTCGACTTATTTCTCGGTTTCTGTGCTGTTCTGGTATACGGGGCTTGTGCCCGACCTGGCTACCATCCGCGACCGCGCCAGCGGCTTCCGGAGAAAAATGTACGATCTTTTCTCCTTCGGATGGACAGGCAGCGCCAAACACTGGCAACGCCACGAGTCGTTGTCGCTGGTATTGGCAGGTCTTTCCACACCACTTGTGCTTTCGGTGCACACCATCGTGTCGTTCGACTTCGCCACATCGGTCATCCCGGGTTGGCACACTACGATTTTCCCGCCATACTTTGTGGCCGGAGCCGTGTTCTCCGGCTTCGCCATGGTACAAACGCTGATGGTCATTACCCGGAAAGTACTGAATCTGAAGGAATATATCACCATCAACCACATCGAATCCATGAACAAGGTGATCGTGCTGACGGGTACGATCGTGGGTGTGGCGTACCTGACCGAGTTGTTTGTAGCGTGGTATTCCGGCTATATATATGAACAGTTCGCCTTTTACAACCGCGTATTTGGCCCCTACTGGTGGTCTTATTTCGGCATGATGTTCTGCAACGTCGTCAGCCCGCAGTTGTTCTGGTCCCGTTCGATCCGCCGCAGCGTGTGGTGGACCTTCTTCATGTCCATCCTCATCAACATCGGCATGTGGTTCGAACGTTTCGTTATCATTCCCACAACGCTGGCGCGCGACTTTCTGCCTTCTTCCTGGAGTTTGTACAGTCCCACGTGGGTGGAAATTTCGATGTTCCTCGGAACGATCGGCGTGTTTTTCTTCTGTTACCTGGTGTTCACCCGCGTCGCGCCGGTTGTTGCCGTTGCCGAAGTGAAAGCCATTCTGAAAGTAGCAGGGGATCAATACATTGGCCCTAAAGCAAAGAAAGCACATGGTCACGCGCACAGCGAGCCGGCGACTAAAAAGGCAGAAGAGGAAGGATGAAGCAAGGTTGATGAAGGTTTATAAAAGTTGATAAACCACCCTCATCAACCCTCTCTAAACCCTCTAAACCCCATTCATCATTGATCATTCAACATTCATCATTCTACGATAAATGGCTGCTCAAAGCAAAAAAGTCCTCTACGGACTGTACAACGACGAAGAAGAATTGAAAAGCGCCATCAAAACGGCCAATGCGCAACATCTGGACATCATGGATGTGTTCACGCCGTTTCCGGTGCACGGTCTGGACCCGATCCTGGGTTTAAAAGAAAGCCGCCTGCACATCATGGGCTTCGTTTACGGCGCAATTGGCGCTTTGTTCGCATTCCTGGCGATGACCTGGATATTTACCAGCGACTGGCCGATCGTATTCGGGGGCAAACCCTATTGGTCGGTGCCGGCGTTTATTCCCATCGTTTTCGAAAACACTGTGTTGTATTCCGCCTGGGGCATGACCATTACTTTTTACACCGTCTGCGGCATGTGGCCGGGTGTGAAAGCCAAGACGTTGGACAACCGCATCACAGACGACAAATTCTGCATCGCCTTCGACGTAAGCGATGCGCCGGAAGGTGATGTGAAAAACCTCCAGGGATTTTTTACCAAAACCGGCGCAGCGGAGGTGAATGTGAAAATGATGTAAAATTTGACATTGGACACTGGACAACTCGACGTTGGAAATCCGCGCGTGCAAGTCCAACGTCCAACGTCCAAAAATCAAAAGTCTAAAAAATTATGAAATACGCAATTGGCGCGATTCTCGGAGTTGCATTATTTGCCTGGTTCTTTTCGCTCTGTTCGCCGGCGGGCATCAACAAACCCGGTCATGAATACATGCCCGATATGTTCCACTCAGTCGGCTACGAAGCCAATCATTTCAATGATTATTATTGGAACCACTGGGACGACGACAAAAATACCTTCTCCAAGGCGCAGCTTTCCCAACCGCATGGCAAGGTGGAAGGCACCATTCCCCGCGGTTATACGGCGGTCTATTATGGCGACGCTTCCGCGCTGGACGTGGTACGCGGCAAAAACGCTTCCAATGCCATTGCGGCTCCGGTGAACGGGCAGGCGCCTTTTTATTATCAAAACACGGAAGAAGAGCGTCTCCGTTGCGAACAAGAGATGGTGAATAATCCCTTTCCGATTACCAAAGCCGGTCTTGAACAAGCCAAGCTGCTGTACAACGTCAACTGCGGCATCTGCCACGGTGAAAAAGGCGACGGACAGGGCTGGCTCGTGGCGATGCCTGACAGTAAATACCCGGCGCAGCCGAAAAACCTGATCGGCGACGACATGATCGCTGCCGGCAATGGCCGTTTCTACTTTGGCATTATGTACGGCAGAAACGTGATGGGCGGTTACTCTGACAAACTTTCGTTTGAAGAGCGTTGGCAGGTGATCCATTACATCCGCTCCCTGCAAGCGAAAGCGAAAAACCTCGAATACAACGAAACGGCCAATACGCTGAGCAATATTGAAAAACCGGCAAAAGGCGAGGCCACCGGCCCGGCGCGTGTCGCTCCGGCTCCACCGCCTGTGCAATAACCTTAATACGCTGAAACCTGCATAACTAAACATCAAATCGTCGGGGCGACCCGATTTTGCGATATGAATCTGACCAATACGCAATTTGTATTTGAAGGCAAAACCAAGCGCATCCTCTACGGCGGCATGGCGCTGGGTGTGTTGTGCCTCGTCCTGTCGTTCCTCAACGACGACGAATACCACACCCGTTTCTGGACCAATTTCCTGCACAACTCGGTGTATTTCACCGGCATTGCGTTGATGGCGATGTTCTTTATGGCGGCGCAGATCACTGCGTTTGCCGGCTGGAATACAGTTATCCGCCGCATTTTGGAGGGGACCAGCCAATTTATGTGGGTCGGTATTATCCTCATGGGTATCATTGCGGCGGGAGTGTGGTTGCATTTTCACCATTTGTATCACTGGAACGACCCGAACGTCAATGTCACCGATCCGGCTGCGCCGCATTACGACCGCATCATTGCCGGCAAGAAAGGTTTTTTGAACCCGGTCTTTTTCACCATCGCAACGGTAGGCTTTCTGGCCCTGTGGTATTTCTGGGCCCGCAATGTCCGCAAACTCTCCATTGCGCAGGATACCGAAGAAACCGCCTCCTTCGACTACTACAAAAAGATCCGCAGGTGGTCGGCCTCTTTCCTTCCGATTGCAGGATTCCTCAGCCCGGTGTTGTTGTGGCAGGCCGTAATGTCGCTCGACCCCCATTGGTACAGCACCATGTTTGCCTGGTATTCCACCGCATCCATGTGGCTGGGTTCCATTTCATTTACCGTTTTGATCATCATCTATCTGAAATCGAAGGGTTACCTCGAATATGTTACGCACGATCACCTGCACGACGTGGGTAAATATTTGTTCGGCATCAGCGTTTTCTGGACTTACCTTTGGTTCGACCAGTTCATGCTCATCTGGTATGCCAACAACGGCGAAGAGACGATTTACTTCAAAGAGCGGATGAACCATTACCCGGTGCTCTTCTGGGGCAATCTCCTGATGAACTTCGTGGCGCCTTTCCTGATCCTCATGCGCAACGATACCAAACGCAAATTCGGGACGATGTTTTTCGTGGCGCTCATCGTTTTCTTCGGCCACTGGTGGGACTTTTTCTATATGATCAAACCGGGTGCACGCATCGCAGCTTTTGAAGCGAAAGAATTGGCGGAAGGAGGTCACGAAACCTCGCACAGCGCAGCGCCCATTTCGGGTGCCCAACACGAAGAAACTGCAACAACCGCCGAACAGCCCGCTGAGACGCATTCAGAAGACCCCGCCGCAGCCCACAGCGATGCGGATACCGCTCACAGCGAAGAAGCCGCAGCACAAACGGAATCCGCTGCCGATCATGGCACACCGGCAGCAGAAGCAGCAACTGCAGCCGCCGGTCATGGCGACGAGGGCGGACATGGCGGCGATGCACACGGTGGCAGCCATGCTGAAGCGGCGGAACCCAACAGTTTCCGCCTGGGCTTCACCGTTCCGGGATTGGAGGAGATTGGCGTAATGATCGGCTTCCTCAGTCTGTTCCTTTTCTTCCTCTTCGGCCAACTCGAACGCGTGTCGCTCATTCCGTGGAAAGACCCGTTCCTCGAAGAAAGCCTGCACCACGAAACGGGGGCCCTCATCGAAAGCGAACAAGTGGAAGGCGGCGGCCACCATTGATAAAATTTAAATCCGTTCTAATTAAAAGCGGCATTCGACCAGACACCGAACAACCTTTTCTACCTTTGGGTTAAAGCAAAAAAAATTTTCAATGACTGCGCTAATCATATTACTCTGCGTCTTTCTGATCTCCATCGTATTGGTACAAATCGGGAAAGTCACTGAACTCACCGCGCAAATCAAGGGTGAGCGCGAAGTGTTTCGTGACAACAGCAAATGGAATGGCTGGCTGTCCGTTGGCTTTTTAGTTTTCTTCCTCGTCGGTGTGTTTGTTTCCGCGTGGGGATACAAAAATGAAATGATGGGTTACGGTCCGCACGAATCAGCGTCGGCGCATGGCAGTATGTTGGACGACATGTTCAACATCACCCTTGTGCTGACGGGAATTGTGTTTGTGATCACCCACATCGCGCTTTTTTGGTTCGCCTACAAATATCGCTGGCAGGAAGGCCGTAAAGCTCAATTCATTGCCCATGACAACCGACTCGAGTTGATCTGGACTGCCGTACCGGCAGTGGTGATGACCATCCTCGTGGTACGCGGCCTCAATGCCTGGAATACGGTGATGGCCGATGTGAAGCCCGATGAAGATTATATGGAAATCGAAGCGACAGGCCAGCAGTTCAACTGGATCATTCGTTATCCCGGCCCTGACGGCAAACTTGGCACGCGCAACTTCAAACTGACGACCGCCAACAACCAGTTGGGCATGGATTTCACCGATCCCAAAACATGGGACGACGTATTGCCGGGTCAGGAACTTTATCTGCCGGTAGGTAAAAAAGTACGCGTGCGCATCATTGCAAAAGACGTATTGCATAATTTCTACCTGCCTCATTTCCGTGTTAAAATGGATGCGGTGCCGGGTATGCCTACTTACTTTGTGTTTACACCCATTAAAACGACGGCTGAATACCGCAACGAACTGCGCAAATACGATGATTTCAATGTGCCTGCCGACCCCGCCGACCCGACGGGACCCAAGCGCTGGGAAAAGTTCGAATATGAGCTGGCGTGCGCCGAACTCTGCGGTAAAGGCCACTATTCGATGAAACGGATTTTCAAAGTGGTGACGCAGGAAGAGTATGACGCGTGGTACAGAAAACAGGAGTCGTTCTATATGACGCAAATCCGCAATAAAGACGACGATCCGAACAAAGGCAAAGTGCTTGACGTCGAAGTGCGCCAACGCGCCAAAGAATTCAGTGAAAGTGTGAAAAGAGCGCTCGAGTCGGCACATGCTTCGGACAAAACATTGGCCCTCAAATATGTCAATTTTGAAACGGGTTCGGCCAACCTTACGGCAGACAGCCGCTATGAACTGGACAACCTCGTGACCGGAATGAATGCTTATCCGAATATGATGATCGAAGTGGCAGGCCATACGGACAATGTTGGCGACCCGGCGTCGAATATGACCCTTTCGCAGGCTCGAGCGGCTTCGGTAGTGAAATACCTCACCGATCGCGGTATATCCGAGAGCCGGTTGCAGGCGCGGGGTTACGGCGATACCAAACCGCTCGCTCCCAATGACTCGGATGAAAACCGCGCGAAGAATCGCCGGACAGAATTTACCATACTGACCCCGAATATTTGAGTTGGTTTTTAGTTCCTGGTTCCTGGTTATTAGTTCTTGGTTCCTGGTTATTAGTTCTTAGTTCTTGGTTTCAAGCGTTAGGAATAGTTGATCCCAAATCATATTACCACAACCAACAACCAACAACCAATAACCAACAACCAGGAACCAACAACCAATAACCAACAACCAGGAACCAATAACTAAAAACCGACACCGAACCCGACAAAAGGTCTCACAAAAAAAAAATTCATTGGCTATGGCTCACGCAGTTACCGCCGCAGATACGTTGGAAGAAAAACTCACCCAGGAATTGGGGTATGATGACCATTTTCATGAGCATCATCACGGCGATAAGTTTCAGTCGAACTTCCTGACGACCTATATTTTCAGCACCGACCACAAAATAATCGCGCGCCAGTTCCTGATCACAGGGATATTCTGGGCATTCGTCGGTGCCGCGATGTCCATTGTTTTCCGCCTGCAACTCGGTTTCCCGGAGGCGGACATGGCTTGGCTGAAACCAATTTTAGGCAAATGGATCACAGTAAATGATGCGGGTATCGGCAAACTCGATCCGGAATTTTACTACTCGCTGGTGACCATGCACGGTACCATCCTCGTGTTCTTCGTGCTGACGGCGGGCCTGAGCGGCACTTTTGCCAACTTGCTCATTCCGTTGCAGATCGGTGCCCGCGATATGGCCTCGCCTCTGCTCAATGCCTTCTCCTACTGGTTCTTCTTCCTGGCCGGTGTGGTGATGTTTTTGTCGCTGTTCCTCAGCACCGGGCCATTTTCGGGTGGATGGACGGCCTATCCGCCCTTGAGCGCGCTGCCTCAGGCCTCCGATGGGTCTAAAGCGGGCATGACCATGTGGATTGTAGGTATGGCGTTGTTCATAGTGTCGTCATTGTTGGGCGGTATCAACTACATTACGACCATTCTGAACCTGCGCACGAAAGGTATGAATATGTGGCGCATGCCGCTCACGATTTGGGCCATCCTCGTTACGGCCATACTCGGCGTGTTGTCGTTCCCGGTACTGCTCTCGGGTGTATTGCTGCTCATGTTTGACCGCAGTATGGGCACTTCGTTCTACCTGAGTGAAATCGTGGTAGGTGGCCAGATACTTGACCGTATCGGCGGTAGCCCGGTTCTTTTCCAACACCTGTTCTGGTTCCTCGGTCACCCCGAAGTGTACATCATCATCCTGCCTTCGATGGGTATTGTGTCCGAAGTGCTGTCGGTACATGCCCGCAAGCCGATCTTCGGCTATCGCGCGATGATCTATTCGATCCTGGCCATCGGTTTCCTCTCGTTTATCGTGTGGGCGCACCATATGTTCATGGCGGGAGTCAATCCATTCATCAGCAATTTCTTCGTCGTATTCACGCTGATCATAGCAGTGCCTTCAGCGATTAAGGTGTTTAACTGGATTTCAACGATATACGGATCCAACTTCCGGTTCAATGCCGCCAGTTTGTTTGCGGTCGGTTTTGTGTCCATGTTTATTTCCGGTGGTCTGACGGGTATCTTCCTCGGCAACTCTGCGATTGATATTCAGATGCACGATACCTACTTCGTAGTGGCGCACTTCCACATTGTGATGGGTATTGCGGCCTTCTTCGGGATGTTTGCCGGTATATACCACTGGTTCCCCAAGATGTTCAGCCGGTTTATGAACGAAACGCTCGGCAAAATTCACTTCTGGGGTACGCTGATCGGCGCTTACGCCATTTTCTGGCCCATGCACTACACAGGCATGGCCGGTGTGCCGCGTCGTTATTACAGCATCGAAAACTTTGACTCGTTCAAACACTTTGTGGACTTGAACAAGTTCATCACGGTGGCGGCCATCGTCGTATTTTTCCTGCAGATTTTGTTCATTATCAACTTCTTTTACTCCATTTTCAGCGGCCGCAAACTGACCGTTAAGAATCCATGGGGCTCGAATACGCTGGAATGGACCACTCCCATCCAGCCGGGTCACGGCAACTGGCCGGGCAATATTCCGACGGTACAACGCTGGTCTTATGACTATGGAAAAGGCGGAGAAGAGTTTATCCCACAGTTTGTTCCGCTGAAAGAAGGGGAACACGATCACGGGCATTAATCAGGTAGATAAAGGTTGATAAGTGTTTATAAAAGTTTTAATGATGGACATCGAATAATCAACTTTTATAAACCCTTATCAACCTTCATAAACAAATAAAATGGAGCGCAACGCGGCAAACCGGATATTAGTTTGGGACGGCCTGATACAAGCAGTGACCGATTTGGGACTATTGGTCAAGTTCAAGTTGACTTTATTGGTACTTTTTTCAGCAGTAATGTCTTACGCGATTGTAAGCGACGGAAAGGTAGACTGGGGAACAATGGCACTATTGGCATTTGGTGGGTTTATGGTGACCGGGGCCGCCAATGCGCTGAACCAGGTGCTCGAACGCGATTATGACAAGCTGATGACGCGTACAGCCAATCGGCCCGTTGCTACCGGGCGCATGAGCGTTTCGACGGCGGTGTTGTGGGCAGGGCTTTTAGCGATGGGAGGTATCACGGTTTTGTCGTTTCTTCATCCGATTGCCGGATTTTTGGGAATGTTGTCGCTGATCAGTTACGCCTTTGTGTACACCCCGCTCAAACGCACGACGCCTTTGTCCGTAGTAGTGGGAGCGATACCGGGAGCTTTGCCGCTGGTCATAGGCTGTGTGGTACAGGAAGGCACTATTTCGCCGGTGGCGATGATGTTGTTTTCGCTCCAGTTTTTGTGGCAGTTCCCACACTTCTGGGCGGTGGCCTGGCTGGCAGACGAAGACTATAAAAAAGCCGGATTTTATCTTTTGCCTTCAAAAAACGGGCAAAAAGACGCGGCGACCGGTTATTTGTCTTTCATTTTTTGCCTGTTGATGATAGGCAATGCCGTTCTGGCCTGGGTGCTGGGTTACGTCGGAATATGGGCGACGGGAATATTGGTGGCATTGAATGCGTATTGGGCCTGGCTTTGCTGGCGATTGTATAAAGATTGTTCGCGCGAAGCCGCCCGCAAACAGATGTTCATGTCGTTCCTGCATTTGCCGGTATCGCTGATCGTGCTTTTGATAGATAAATTGTAAAGACCTCAAACTGCCTCAAACTATATTAAATATGGGAGCTATTCCATCTCCTGAATACAACCAAAGTAAAATACTCCCCCAGAAGTTAGCGCTGTGGGTGGGCATCGGCAGCATGGTGATGATGTTTGCCGCCTTCACGAGCGCGTATGTGGTGCGGAGGTCGGCGGGCAACTGGCTGGAGTTCAAATTGCCCGACATCTTCTTTTTGAATACCGTGGTGATCGTGATGAGCAGCGTGACGCTTCATTATGCCTACACTTCCTTCAAAAAAGGAAAGGAGAAATGGTACAAAGGTTTGTTGATCGCGACGTTTTTATTGGGGATTCTGTTCGTGGTGTTGCAGTATAAAGGGTGGCAGGCGATGACGGATATCGGAGCGACTTTTACGGTCAATCCTTCCAGTTCGTTCATTTACGTGATCTCCGGCATACACGCCGCGCATGTTCTGGGCGGAATTGCCGCCCTGATCGTGGCGATGGTGCACGCTTTTGTGTTGCCGTTCAGGCCCACTGCGCGCCGCAGACAGCGCTTCGAACTCGTGTGCCAATACTGGCATTTTGTGGATGTGCTGTGGATATACCTGATCGGATTCTTTTTGACTCAATCCTGAATATATTGATAAGGTTGATAAAGGTTTCTGAAAGTTTATCTTATCAACCCATATCAACCTTCATCAACCCTCATCAACCTTCATCAACCAACTAAGATCTATAATAACTGACTGATTATCATGGCAGAAACATCTGTTTCACACGCACACGAAACGCACGGACACGGCGAGGGCCCCGAACTTTGGGAAGGCGGCAGGGAGCCGATGAAAGCCAGTTATGGCAAGCTGATGATGTGGTATTTTCTGGTGTCCGACGCATTCACCTTTGCCGGATTCCTCATCGCTTACGGCGCATTGCGCTTCAGCATGCCCACCTGGCCGGAACCTGATTTTGTGTTCGCGTCATTTCCCTTTGTGAAGGCGCACTGGCCTCTGGTTTTCGTAACGTTCATGACGTTCGTTCTTATTTTCAGTTCCGTTACCATGGTGCGTGCGGTACAGGAAGGGCATCGCGAAAACCAGCGCGGCGTTGTGTTTTGGATGTTCCTCACCATTTTGGGCGGGGCCACCTTCTTGGGTAGCCAGGCTTATGAATGGACAACCCTGATTGTCAAGGAAAACATGACGGTTCAGCAAAACCCATTCGGACGTCATATTGCCGACGGCGTTTATCTGAACGACGACGGCACGGAGGCGAAAAAACCCGACGGCACGCCCGACACTTTCCACAAAGGTCAATCTTACCTGCTGCACATGCACCCGGTGACTCAGGAAGACGGTTCGACGAAAGATGAATTCATCCAGCGCAAACTCAAATATACGACCGGCGCCTATGCCGGCCAGACCGGCATCCAGGAGTTGGGGCCGAAGGCATTCGGAGCCTTGTTCTTCTTCATTACAGGTTTTCACGGTTTTCACGTGTTTTCAGGCGTGGTGTTCCTCACCATTATCATGATCAATGCGATGAGCGGTCTGTATGCCGCGCGCCGTAACGGTTATGAAATGGTGGAGAAGATCGGCCTGTACTGGCACTTCGTTGACTTGGTTTGGGTATTTGTGTTCCTTGTGTTCTACCTGCTGTAACCCCTCATTCTCTCACATTTTCACCATTCACATACTCTCGCTCATGGCTGGACATCAAACATATGAAGAACAAAAAGCCCTCGTATTTCGCGGGCTGATGATTCTTGGCGTCGTGACCATCGTGGAAGTCATCATCGCGCTTTTTGCAAAAGGCCACATCGTGCCCAGTATTAAGTTCACGGAAGGATTCGGGCACTATTTGTATATGCTGCTGATGATTGGCTTTTCGCTTTTCAAAGCCTATTTCATCATTTTTTACTTCATGCACATGGCATACGAAGTGCGCAGCCTGGTATTGAGCGTACTGCTGCCCACTGCGCTCCTGATCTGGGCGATCATCGCTTTCTTCCAGGAAGGCAGTTCCTGGGGCGCCCGCCGGGAACAAATTCAGGAGAAAAACGAAGAAGTCGTCAATCCTGCACCTGCCGGCAAGCCGCAAGGTTATATACTGCCCGGCACAATGAAAGGATAATATTGTTATGGGGTTGAATTGCCGGAAGAAGGCGGAGACCAATTCTGATCAAATCTACCTGATTTCAACCAATTCGACCAAAAACGGCGGGGAACAAAACCTCGCCTTTTTTGTTGATGGTCAGAGTATTAGCATATGGAAAACGTTGAAAAAAAATCCTCATTAGGGCGTAAGATCTACATTGCGGCGGCCCTGTTCCTCATTCTCGTCGGCTTGCCGGCCATTTCGTGGATTTACCTGCGCAATGGTCTTAACTGGCGCAAAGAAGCGGTTGCCGAACTGGCCGACTACGGAAAGATCGGTAAGGCGACCATTATCTGGCCCGACGGAACATGGGAGGATCAACTCAAAGGAAAAGTCGTGGTGGTGCATCTCTTCGGTGAAAACCCGGACCTTACTGACGGGAACCGTCAGATTCTCGATACCGCTGAAAAATTGTTCAACCAATTCGGGCAAAACCACGATTTCAGGTTGGCGATGATCGCCTCCGGCGGAACGGCGGATTTCAAGTCGTATTTTCAAAAAATGCCCAGCGTGGATTACGCCACCTGGGTATGGTCGGGCGGCGTCGGCAATTGGCGGGCCATCCTTCATAATGGTTACGAGTCCTTTTGTCTGGCAGAAAATGTGAAACCGGACCCGGAGTATTTTGCCCTGGCTGATACTTCCGGAACGATCCGCCGTTTCTACAACGCTTTGGACCAGGATCAGGTGGATCGCATGGTTCAGCACATCGCCATCTTACTTCCTCCGGCACAATAAATCTTTTGATAAATATGTCGTCAACGCTTCAACCGAACATCGCCCTGGAGAAACGACTGAACGTGGTCGCATATATCGTATCGGTCGTCGTGCTGTTGCTCGTTGGACTGATGCGCAGGGTCAAGATTGATCTCGGCATAGATTTCAGTTTTTTACCGCCCATTCATGCCTCGCTGAACGCCTTGTGTGCGGTTATTTTGCTTTTCGCATTTTATTTTATCAAAAACAAACAAGTGGAAAACCACCGCCGGGCAATTTATGCGGCGATGGCGTGCTCGGCTTTGTTCCTCGTTTCTTATGTGTTGTACCATTTCACCACACCGGAAACGCGTTATGGGGGTGAGGGCGCGATGAGGGCGGTTTATTTCTTTTTCCTCATCACACACGTTGTGTTGGCTGCCGTCATTCTTCCGTTTATTCTCCTTACCTTTACACGGGCTTACACCCACCAGTTCGAGCGCCATAAAAAAATGGCGCGCTGGGTGTTTCCGCTTTGGTTGTATGTTGCTGTGAGCGGGCCGATTTGCTATCTTATGCTGCGGCCTTATTATCAATGATATAAAACAAACGGCTATGAAAAATTTTGTAGTAAGATCCGTAGTCCTGGCGTTGGTTGTAATGGTAATTACGGCCTTGATCGCCGAACCTGCAGCCGCACAATGCGCCATGTGCAAAGCTTCTTCGGAAGCCAACCTTAAAACGGGCGGTGGTGACCCGCGCGGGCTGAATGCGGGCATTTTATACATGCTGGTCATGCCTTACCTCCTCGTGGCGGGCATAGGTTACTGGTGGTGGAGCAACCGGAAAAAGGAACACCAGGAGGTGTCCGAACTCTCCGAAGAAGATTTTGCCTGACCCAAACAATTTACAGTAGCGACGCCCGGTAGAAAATTTTCTGCCGGGCGTCGCCGTTTGTTGGCCATGCACCTATTTTTGCCTTTTCAACATTCACCGATACCTCCTCATTTCGTATGAAAAAACATGTAATCTTTATTTTCGCCTGCCTGCTGCTTGCCAGCACAACTCCCACGCGTGTCATCGCCTCCGTTGCCGTTTCCAAAGAACAAATGCGCGCGGGTGTGGCGGAAAAAATGCGGATCACCCCGGAAGACTTTTCTAAAATAACCAATAAAAAAACGGAAAAACGCCTGAACCGCCTCGCCAAACGTTTGGAACGCAAAGCAGAAAAATCCGGCATGCAGGTGGATTTCAGCGACCCGGTGGACCAGTGGCTTTGGTTCGGCCTTTTCGGTTTGGGCATCGCCATCGTCTTGTCCTTTTTTAATGTCGGCCTGGGTGGTCTCATAGCCTTTCTGGCGATCGTTTGCCTGGTCATCTGGATCGTGAAACGCGGATCGGTATAGTTTTCATTTTTTCCAACGCAATTTCAAAACTCACATGAGTCATGCGTTCTTGCCCCGGTTCGCATGACTCATATTCTTACTCAAGAAGACCCGAAACTGCTCTTCGATCCTTTTTTAGCTTGTCAGTTCAGCAGCTGAAACTTTACCGGCAGCGTGAACCGCACCTTGACGGCATGACCGTTGGCTTCTCCCGGGCTCCACTTCGGCATGGATTGCACCACCCGCACAGCCTCCTTGCCGCATCCTCCCCCAATGTCTTTCAGAACGCTCACATCCGTGACCCGGCCGTCTTTGCTGACGACAAAGGAGAGCGCTACGATGCCCTGAATGTTGTTTTCCCGGGCAAGGGGTGGGTATTGTATGTTGTCGGCCAGGAATTTCAGCAAGGCGTGCTCTCCACCGGGGAACGTCGGTGGCTTTTGTACCGTCACCATATCGTATTCGCCTTCATCGGATGCGTGTGCCGCTGTTTCCACCGCCCGCGGAAAATCTGAAACTTCATCGAGGGCAGGCGGAGCGTCATCTTCGGAGGCGCGGTCTTTTGTGTCCACCTCTGCATCTGTGTTCAGTATTTCCTCCTGGGATGGCGGTTGTTCTTCCTGTACCAGTTCGTCCGGTGTGGGAGTGGGCGGTACAAAGCGCACAGTAGCGCGTACAGGCGGCGGCGGAGTGGATGGCGGCGGCGGCGGTGGTGGTGGAAGGTCCGGATCAATATCGGGCGGAGGGCCGAGTTCCCGCTCCATATCAACGTAAACGGATTCGGCCAAATCGCCGTCCAGTGCGTGCAGGATCTGCGGCAAGGCGAAGCCGAAACAGATGAGCAGCAAACCGATAGCGAATGCCCGGCTTAGGTAACGGGGATATGCCCGGCGCAGTTGGTAGGCGCCGTAAGCGCGGTTGCGGTGCGCGAATACGATGTCCAGCGCGTCCCGGGGGGACACGAATTCGTAGGTGGCCATGACGAAAAAGTTTAAGTGTGAAAAAATGTATTTGAGGAGCAAAAGCCTTCGAAGAGCCCTTTGGATGTAAGATGCTGGCTGTGAGGATTTTGGTGGGTGTGTAAGTGTGTTTTTTTGATTTTTTTACCCCTTTGCTGAGAATACCGTGGGGGAGCAAAAGAAAAGCGGCGCCGCCCTGAAAGGCGATGCCGCTTCCTTATATGCGAAATATTGTTCGGTGAACTGCTATTCCAGACGGAAACGCACCGGCAAGGTGAAACGCACCTTCACCGGGTTGCCATTGGCCTCGCCGGGATTCCATTTCGGCATAGACTGCACCACGCGTACGGCTTCCTTGCCGCAACCGCCGCCGATGTCTTTTACGATCTGCACATCTGTTACCGAGCCGTTTTTGCCGACTACGAAAGTGAGCGCAACCGTGCCCTGGATGTTGTTTTCGCGCGCCAAGGGTGGGTATTTGATGTTCTCGCTCAGGAACTTGAGCAATTCCTTCTCACCGCCCGGAAAGCTGGGCGGTTTCTGAATATCGAACATCTCATACGTTTTCTCCTCTACGACCTTCGGCTCCTCCACGATCTGAAGTTCCGACGGATTTTCATCAATCGCAGGTGGGGCTTCATCCGTACCCTTTTTTGTTTCGGTACCGATGTCCTCCTTTTTCTCGATGAGTTCTTCCACGGCCGGCGGTTTTTCCTCCTGTACCTCTTCGTCCTTTTTGACTACCGGCGGCACAAACTTCACCGTCGAGCGGGTCGGCGGCGGAGGAGTGGGCGGCGGCGGCGGTGGAGGTGGCGGTGGTTGGTTCGGGTCAATATCCGGTGGCGGGCCGAGTTCGGCCACAACATCAATGGGCCTTTCTTCGGGAACCAAACCCTTGACGGCACTCAGGATAGATGGTAGCGCAAAAGCGAGAGCTATCAACGCCAGACCGATGACAAAAGCGCGCATTAAATACTTGGTATAATCGCGGCGGAGCTGATAGGCCCCATAACTTTTGTTGCGGTTGGAGAAGATGATATCCAGCATATCCCGATACACGACTGAGCCTTTTTCTTCTGCCATTTGTTGATGAATTTAAGTTCTTGAATGGTGTTTTTCTGGACGTTCGATTTTTTGACATTCGACATTTGATGTTTTGGCGGCATCCCCGTCTAACGTCAGGCAATCAAAGGTCCGAATTATTGTGTAGCAGCCTGAATTTGCTCTTCCACGTTGAATTTCAGACCGCCAGCAGGATTCTTGATGAATTCTTTTTCGAGATCCGACACGTCGAGGATCACGTAGTAGCGCACTTTGCATATGGCCATTTCGTCAAGTGCGTCCACGAGATTTTTGTACCGCGACTCTGCAGTAGGTTTTATGATGACGTTGATAAAAGAGCCTTTCCGGGGTTCTTTCGTCTTAAAGTCTTCATAATCCTCCAAACCGAACTGGCCTTTCACTTTTTCCATTTTGTTCAAAATGACTTTGCGCAAGCCCTCGGCGGAGTAGTCCGTCGAATCAAGTTTTGCATCCGTAATGCCTTCGTACCAGTAAACCTTGTCGTTGGCGCCCAGCAGGAGCGTGAGCACTTTCGATTCTTTGACCGGCTCGATATCTTCTTTTTTGATATCTTTTTCAGGCATCACCAGGGCCATCACCTGCGGTTTGGCCAGGGTCGTTGTGAGCATAAAGAACGTAATGAGCAGGAAGCCCAGGTCCACCATCGGCGTGAAGTCGATGCGCGTGGACATTTTTTTCGAGCGAACCTTGCCACCTTTCTTATGACCACCACCACCTTCTTGTGCTATTTCAGCCATATCGCTGTTGCTTTTTTAGTGATGAAATAAAATTGTTGTTGATTGCCAGATAACTAATCTCGAAATGCCTTCAATCCGCAATCCGCAATCCGCAATCATTTCCCCCCTTCCTGTTTATTCACCGCTTCCAATTTATTCGGATCGGCTTCCAGGCCGGTGATGAGGTTGAATTTGTTGACGTTGATGTCCACGAGTGTGTTGATGACCTTCTGGACAGCCGGGTAAGGCGTGTCTTTGTCGGCCTTCACCACCATGACGTACTCCTCCTTCACTTTGCCTTCCTGCTTCATTCTGAATTGGGCGAGGCGGGCGTTGTGGATCCAGTTGGCGAGTTCGCTCTTGTTGACGTCAGCGGTATCGACGGGTATGCCGGGGGCAGGAAACTTGGTGCGCTCCGTCGGTATCGTGTTCAGATACTTTTTGAGTTGGCTGCGCGGCACCCCGAAACTGCCGACGTTGGTAAACAGGATTTTTTCCTGCTCGGTCAAGCCCATCTGGTATTGCTCGTTCATGCTGTTGATCAAATCCATGCGGGTGTGTTGACCGGTCATGTCGAGAAATATCCTGCCGTCTTTACCTATCAGGATGGACAAAGTGCCCGATTCCGGCAGCTTTGTCTCGGAGATGGACGAGGGCGTGTCTATGACAAGATTTTCCTGCGGCTTCATTTTTGCGGTAAGCATGAAGAAGGTGAGCAGCAGGAACGCCACGTCGGTCATGGCGGTCATGTCAATCAACGGAGAGCCCCGTTTGGGTTTATGCTTTGGCATATCTTTTCAATTATGCGTGATGAATTATGAATTACGAATGCTTTTGGAGTGATGAATCACAGAGGATTCACACCGTTCATCATTCTTCGTTCATCATTTCAAAATCAGTGTCCTTTTGCCGCGAACGTTTGCGTGAGGCTGTACCCCGCTTCGTCAATCCGGTACGTCATGGCGTCGATACGGCTTGTGAAGTAGTTGTAAAAAATGATAGCCAGCGCAGATGTACCGATACCGAGAGCGGTATTGATAAGAGCCTCAGAGATACCGGTTGCGAGCGCGGTGGAGTCCGGCGCGCCGGCAGTAGCCAGAGCGGCGAAGGAACGGATCATCCCCAATACCGTACCGAACAGACCCAACAGCGTGGCGATAGATGCGATCGTTGCCAGAATGTTGAGGTTTTTTTCCAGCATCGGCAATTCGAGCGTTGTCGCTTCTTCCACCTCTTTTTGAATGGCGATCACTTTTTCGTCTTTTTCCATACCTGTCATTTTTGTCATTTCATCGTACTTGGCAAGGCCTGCGCGCACCACGTTGGCTACTGCTCCTTTTTGTTTGTCGCAAGCGGCCATCGCGCCGTTGATGTCGCCCCGATCGAGGAAACCTTTGATGCTACGCACGAATGCGTCAATGTTGCCGGCGCCCCGTGCCTGGCGGAGTGTGATGAAACGCTCGATCACGAACACGATCACCGTAAAGAACAGGGTCAAAAGCATGGGTACCACGAATCCGCCTTTGTAAATCGTACCCGCGTAGTTGCCCGGAAGCGGGTCTTTTGTGTTGTCGCCATCCACGAAGTTGCCCGATGCACCGAATACATACTTCCAGATAAGAAAGGCAACCACGTACAATAGCGGGATAATGATAAACGGAAAAATGGCCGAGAAGCCGCCGCCTTGCTGTTGTTTCGCTTGAGTGGGTTTTGCTGCTGTCATGCTGCGTTTAAGTTTAAATTAATGAATGAATTTAGTTTGACTGTAACTCCTCGCAGAACAACGCATTTTTCCACCCGGCGCCGAACTTCATCGTCTTGTTTTGAACCCGTTCGTCTGCATAGATGCAAACACCGGAAAAAATGGTGTGCGGCCAACAAAAAAATATTGCCGGAGGTGGAAAAATCGTTTTCCTGCTCAAAGGAGGTTTTTTCGTGGCGGTAAAAATAGTGTGAGGTTTACAATTTCCAACAAATGCTTTTAGAAATTCATTTTGTTTTGTTCGTTTTGGGGCAATTTTTGCTTTGAAATTGCCATTTTGATGCAAATATTGAAGTAAATTTAACGCCAAACAGCGTAATGACGCGCCTTGATGACAAGTCAAACCACTTTTTAATAATGTGCTGTTTTTAGCATTGCCCTCCCTATATTTTCCCGATTATTTGCAAATGTCTTTTAAACCGTTGCACCCGCTTTGTCTTTTTAAAAATTCGACTTTATTTTTGCAGCACGTTTTTTGTCCGGAATATCTTGCACAAGGTGGTTTCCTGACAAATACCTGTCAATAAAACTCAATTACTCCCAATTACTTCAATTACCCCTCATTACCCGAATTAATTTTACCCATGTCGTCCCGCACAAAAAAATCGTTTGCCTGGATTTGGATGACTGCCCTGCTGACAGCGACGGTCGGGGTGAGCGTGCAGCAAATCTACTGCTACTGCATGGGTGAAGCCACTGTCTCCATTTTCGGGGCCCATGACGCCTGCGTCGCCGAAGAACGGTCAGGTGCGCCCGAATGCTGCCAACCGACGCCCGCTCCGGAAGCCCAATCCTGCTGCGGAAAGGAAGACGAAAGCTGCTCCGGCGAACACGACGGTTGTATGGAAAAATCCACCAGGGTTTTCCAGATGAAAACCGAATTTTTGGTGGACAAGCCGTTTGAAAAGACGTTCGATTGCCCGCTTTGGATCGAAAAAATGCCGATCTTCCGGCGCTATTTCCGCCCCGTCGTCTGCGAGGCAAATATTTCCGGCACATCACTGCCGCCTCCCCTTTCAGGGCGCGACATCTGTCTGCGCCACCAGACTTTTCGTTGTTAGTATTGTAGCGCGGGACTCCTGGCCCGCGAATGAATGCCGTTTTGATTTCAGATCATTTCGAGGTTTCATTTTTTCATTTGCGGACCATCGGGTCCGCGCTACAATCGTTCAGCAATGAAAAAGATATACGTCCTCCTCGCAGGACTTTTCCTGTTCGTTCAGGCATTATTTTCCCAACAAAAAAACGTTCCGCGCCTGACCGGCATCGTCACCAATGAACACGAAGAACTGCTCGCCGGCGCTACCGTTTTTTGGAAGGATACAAAAGTGGGTACGGTGACCGACACCGCAGGGCGTTTCAGCCTGCCCGCCCGCGAAGTCGAAGCTACCCTGGCCGTCCAGTACACAGGGCATTCACCTGCCGAAATACGGGTACTGCCTACTGAAAACAATCTTTGGATCGAAATAAGCGGTATCGCGCAGTTGCAGGAAGTGACGGTAACGGAGCACGGTTTCGACAACAAGGTATCCACCCTCGAAACCCGCAACATAGAAAGTATCAGCAGCAAAGAGCTGCGGAAAGCGCCTTGTTGCAACCTGTCCGAAAGTTTCGAGACCAATGGCGCCGTGGATGTCGCTTATGCGAATGCGCTCACCGGCGTAAAAGAAATACAAATGCTTGGCCTGCGCGGGGTCTACAGTCAGTTTATGGTGGAAAACCGCCCGTCCCTCGGCGGTATCGCCACGCCGTTCGCATTCGAGTACTTACCCGGTACCTGGCTCGATGGCATTCAGTTGGCAAAAGGCGCCAGCACGGTGAAAAATGGCAACGCAGGCATTGCAGGTCAGATCAATGCCGAACTGGTAAAACCGCATCTGGACAAGCCCCTTTTTGTCAACGCTTTTACCTCGACGGAGGGGCGCGGCGAGTTGAACGTACATCTTAATAATAAAGGCAAAGGCCGCGTGTCGAACGGAGTGTTGTTGCACGGCAGTTTTGTGGAGAACCGCTGGGACATGAACGACGACAATTTTTACGATTCTCCCAGCCGCCAGCAATTGAACGGTTTGTACCGCTTGTTTTACGAAAGCCCGAAAATGTGCGCCCAGTTCAATGTGCAGGCGCTTACCGACCGGCGGCAAGGCGGCCAGATCAACCCCATCGAGGGCGTGCCGGGTTTGTTCGCCATTGACCAGAACAACGACCGCGTGGAAGTATGGGGCAAGATAGGTTACGAAGGCGTGGGCGGTAAACCGTATAACCAGGTGGGCAATATGGTGTCCACTTCCTGGCACCGTACCAATTCGCTGTTCGGGCCCAACATCTACGCCGCCGAGCAGCGGTCGTTCTACTGGCAGTCGCTGTACCAAACCATCATTGGAACCACCGACCATAAAATCGTGGCGGCGCCTTCGTTCCAATACGATGATATTCAGGAAAGTGTGAATGAAGGCAAACTCGACCGCCGCGAAGCCGTACCGGGCGCTATGCTGGAGTATACCTACAGCCGCCCCAATCTGAAGATGGAAATTCCGGACCTCGTCGTGGTGGTCGGTGCGCGGGCCGACTGGAACAGCCGCTTCGACCAATTGTTGTTCGCACCGCGGGTGAGCGCCAAATACAATTTCACCGCCGACGCCGTAGCGCGTCTTTCTGCAGGACGCGGCTTTCGCTCTCCGCACCTCATGGCTGAAAACATCAGCCTCCTGGCCAGCAACCGCAGCCTCGTTTTCTCCCCTCCGGTTGGGGGGGCAGGAAGCAACCCGGGCCTGGAAGAAGCATGGAATTATGGCCTGAACTTTACCCAAAACTTCAAAATCGCCCGCCGTACCTCCAGTTTTAGCATTGACCTGTATCGCACCGATTTCATACAACAGGTTTTGGTGGATGTGGACCAGTCGCCGACGGAAGTGTTCTTTTACACAGTGGACGGGAAATCCTTCAGCAATAGCCTCCTGACCACCTTTCAGTATAATCCGTTCCCCGGTTTCGATGTCAAACTGGCCTACAAATGGAACGACGTGCGGGCAACGTATGCCGACGGGGTGTTGCGCACTTTGCCGCTTGTTGCCAAACACCGGGGCCTTGTGACGCTGGACTATACCACACCCGACAAAAACTGGATGTTCAATACCCGCGTCCAGATCATCGGCCCGCAGCGCCTGCCCGACAATTCGCAGGTGCCGCACGAGTATATCCATGATTTCCCCGAAACCAGCCCGACATTTGCCGTCTGGAACGCCCAGGTCACGCGGCGTTTCGGGAAAAAATTCGAACTATATTTAGGTGGGGAAAATCTCAACGGTTACCAGCAACACGAAGCCATCATTGCAGCCGACAAACCCGACAGCCCTTATTTCAATGGCTCCCAGATATGGGCGCCATTGATGGGGCAAGTGGCTTACCTGGGATTGCGCTTCGCGCCGGCAGGACTGTAATTAGTTGAGAAGGGTTGAGAATCCACACGGCGCTTACTTAAATTTGACCGCTTCGCGGTCGGTCACGCAGCGTTTGGATAAGGTTGGATGCCACACTTTGCTGAACATTCCCGTTCCAACCATTACCAAGACCCTTCTCAACCTCATTTTCGATTCACTTTCAACAGCTTAACAACATGAAATACGGATTTCTTTTCATCTTATTCTTTCTCCTGAATGCCGGTGCCGGTCAGGCACAAACGACCGATAGCGCGTCGAACAGCATGACCACCAAGTTCAAAGTGTACGGCAATTGCGGCATGTGCGAAAACCGCATCGAAACGGCGGCCAGGCTCGAAGGGGTGACCCTTGCCGACTGGGATGTAGATACCAAAATACTGACGGTGACTTTCGACCCGGCAAAAGTGAAACCCGGACAGGTGCACAAAGCGGTGGCAGCAGTAGGGCATGATACCGACAAAGAACGGGCCGACGACGCAGTGTATGCCAAACTGCACGGATGCTGCCAATATGAACGGCGACAGTAATAAACGGCAGGCGAACCCCCGCTGCATTACTCAGTACAAAGTTACTTTGAAGTCGTCCAAATACAACTCCAACCCTTCGGGATTCCAAAGGTAGCACTTCAATTGCTGATCGTTCCGGCTGGTATCCGGCAGGAAAAATAAGGCGTGGAAGGAGCGCCATTGCCCCGCCGAATCTATACGGAACGCGTGCCCTTCGTAGAAATCGGTATGGCCGTTGCTTTCCAGCGCGGTGATCGCATGGATCTTGCCGCCGGATTCAGATGCGAAATACCTGCCTTCGAACAGAACTTTGCCGAAATCGCGCCGCCCTGCGTTTTTGCCTGCCGTCAAGACCAGCGTTGGCCCGAATTCCGCGCCTTTTTTGATAAGTCCTGCATGCGATGGAGAAATGAACCGTTCTGCGCTCCGGTGGGTATTGCTCCAGGGGGAAGTAGCCGTCGAGTCGTCGAAATCGAGCGAATCCACGCGCCATATTTTTTCTATGCCGAGCGCCTCCGTCAGGGTCAATGTCCCCTGTGAAGGGATTTTTCTGAAAACAGTGATCCGTCCGTTGCCGCCGACGCGCTGAAGACGCGCGAGTATCTCCGGATAATTGGACACGACGTCAGAGGGGAAATACAGATTTTGAACGACCACATAGTCGCAATCCAGGTCCAGGGCACTTATCAGATTCGGGCGGGTGGTGGAAAGCAGGGTATACCCTATCCGGTTCATCATGATCAGCGGGATGTTGGACGACCAGGCGTCAATCACCAGCATGCTGGCTTCGCGGGCCACACCGAGCGAATCGAGGAGTGCCCCGGAACCGATGAAGTTTTTCCGCGTCGTTTCGCTCGCTTTCGACAGGGCGTCCGAATACTTTGTTTCCTGCACTTTTTTTGATTCCACGATGCCTGCTGCAAGGCAAACCGCCATAACGATGCTCCCAAAACGCCGTTGGCCCACCGTATCGAAAGGAATACAAGCTAAACCTGCTGTCAGCAAAAGCATCGCTCCAGGATACAGGCTGTCCATGAAATAATACTCGTGGTCCACGAATTGCCGGGCCATCAACACGAAGTAGAAGGCGCCGCCTGCAAGAGCCAGACCGCTTTGCAACACGAGCGGGCAGACAGAATCGGTTGTTTTTCCCTGTATCAGCCTGTAACCCAGAAAGAAAACCGCAAATGCCAGCAATGCGTAATGACCGATTCCGAACAACTGGAAAGTCCATCTTTCCGCCACCGACTGCAGGATTTGTCCGAAGACTTCCAGATTAGGAGCTGGTAGCAATTTGCCCAGAAACTGCGACCCGTACACCTGCGCCAGCCAGATCTTGTACAGGTTGGCTGCAATAATAACCGAATAGGCGATGGCATAGGCGATAATCTCTTTCCTGACAATATTTCGTTTTTGAAACCACGCTAACCCTTGCTGTAACAGAGTGGCAAAAAGGAAAATATTGAAAGGTGAACGGGACAATGCCGCCAGGGCTAACAATACGACAGCCCAATAAAAATCACCGGTCTTCAGGCTGTTTTTATACCTGAAGTAAAAAAAATATCCCATCAGCGCTGCCGAAAAACTGGTCGCCGATGGGATAAAACCGTCCTGGTAATAAACAATGACAGGGCAGGTAAAAACGAAAACGGCGACGGCTATTCCCTTTGTGGCCGAGCCGCTTGCATCTCTTGCCAACCTGAACAGGAACCAACAGCCCAATATACTGAAGATCAATGTGTACAAACGAAAGATCACAGGCTCCCTGCTTCCGGTCAATTTCATTGCCACACCCACTGCGTAATCGTGTACGGGCAGGTCTACAGCCGTGATACCGTCTTTCGTCTGGAGGTTGAACGTACGAGGTTTGAACAAATTCAGCCCCGCGTCGGCAAATTGGATGGCCAGCGCGTAGCGGTCGCCCTGCGTCCAGGCGTGGATGTGCGAAGGCCAGAAAACGATGGTTTTGTGGTAAAAGAAAATGCTGAGCACCGTCAGGAGTGCCAATAAGGTCAGATCGGGAAGGAAGCGTCGCATCGGGTGCTGAAGAAAGTTCACCGCGCCAAAGTAGTCAATATCCCGCATAGCGGGAGTTTTGGAATGGATACAAATAGAAAGGGTGGCGCCTAAAAAAACTCCCCGTTGCCATCAAATGCAACGGGGAGTTCAGGTCGTAAGTCGTATGTCCTCATTCCCAGATCACACTCTTCCCTCTTCTGATATAGCGCCGCAAATTGACCCAAAAGGCGATGAACAGGTAGATGATGAGCGGCGAACCCATTCCGATAAAGGAAGTATAAATGAAGTATTTGCGCACTTCGCCCGGCGCGACGCGCATTTTTTCACCCAGATACTGACATACGCCAAAAGCATGTCGCTCGACCAGGTCTTTCAACCAATGTTGGAGCATGAATCAGAAAGTTTAATAAAAGCCGGGCAAAAATAAAGGATTTTTGTTGGTTGGCGCAAGTCGGTGGCTTACAGAACTTTCAACAACTCCTGTTCGAGATTATCTCTGGGGTTGATGGCCACAATTTTTCCATCGCGCCCGATGAGAAACGTTTTGGGGATGCCCCGTACGCCGTAAGTTGCCGCAGGAGCGCTGTTCCAGTATTGCAGGTCGCTCACGTGATTGTCCCAAACCAGGCCATCCTGTTTTATGGCCTGGATCCACTTTTCTTTTCCATCCTGCTTGTCGAGCGATACACTGAACACGTCGAACCCTTTGTCTTTGTATTTTTTATACACTTCCACCACGTGCGGATTGGCGCGGCGGCACGGACCGCACCAGGAAGCCCAAAAGTCGAGCAGTACGATCTTGCCTTTCATGGAGGAAAGCGATCGGACTTTGCCGTCGGGGCCGGGAAGGCTGATCTCGGGAGCCGGTTGGCCTACCTTAATGAGTTCGCCGGCTTGCTGCTGGGCCATTTGCGTTTGCAGGGAGTTGACCATGTTGGCGTAATCGGTGGCATATTTCGATCCCGGCATGTATTCGTTCAAAACTGCTGAAGCGGATTTGAAATCATCTACGTAAGCCGCTGCACTGTTGCCGAGGAAAGAAGAAGTGAGAATGGCCTTGATGAAGGGGTTGCAGCCTTTGTTGATGGCGGCTTTGGCGTCGTCGGGGGTTTTGAACTGGTTTTTGAACGCATCTTTCACCACATTGGCGTAGCAGGCGAAAGCTTCGGAACCTTTCACTTCCACCTCCATCCGGTCGAGTGTGTTGAGGTCGCCTTTGATCTCCACCGTTTTTTCCTTGCCATCGAGTACGAAAAACAGGCGTTTGGCCCCGATGGTCATGCGGTACAGGCCCTGTTCCCAAGGCTTTTCAGATTTGATCTCAAAATTGCCGCTGGCGTCGCAAGTGGCTTTACCCAAAGCGATGTTGGAACGGTCGAAGTGCGCCTGCTCGAGCAAAACCTGGAGATTGCCGGAGCCGGTAATGGTGCCTTTGATGGCGTGGCCGCCCTGGCCGTTGCAAGCGTAGAAGACAGCAAGAGCAGGAAGCACGAAGAGCAGCAGAGATTTTATTTTTTTCATTTTAAAAAAAGTCAGTCAATAATGTGGATATAGTTCTGTCCGATCTCAGCGTAACAGATTTTTTTTACAAAAGCAGATTGAAGTAAAGGAAGATGTGCAGCAAGAATTGAAATGGTCTTTTGTGTAGATAAATTACCAAGCGCCATTTTTAACAACTTCTGAGGTGTTTTTTTTAAAAAATGGCTGGCTTGAAAATCAGTATCCTTTGTGACGACAACATAATCATTGTGATCAGCATAAGTACAGATGTCTTTATCTGCGGTATGCCAGCTTTGTAAAATATTATTGATGTGGACGGCCTTGATGCCATTCTGTTCAAAAAATCGGACGATTTTATAAGAGGTGTGGACATCGCAAAGAACTTGCATCAGGCGGCTTGCTTAAAGGATTTGCCTGAAACGAGCAATTTGGCATAATTCAAGGATGCAATTATGTCTTCCCGCTCCAGTTCCGGGTGATCTTCCAAAATTTCTTCAAACGTCATTTCTGAACCAACCATGTCCAGAATAACTTCCACTGGCCAACGCATGCCCCGAATACAAGGCTTGCCGTGACAGATTTCCGGGTCTATGGTAATGCGCTCCAAATAATCCATAGTTCAAAATTTGGACAAAAATAAGGTGTTTGAGGACGGCAGATTCAATCGTGAGCCATCATTTTCTCCAAAACCGTGTCATAGGTACGTTTCCACGCCGAAACGTTGCCCCAGTCTTCGCCGTCTACCGACACTTTTCGACCGGCGACTGTGCCCAGCGCTTCGAACGGCGTTTTTCCAGACTCTAAAAAACGCTCGAATGCGGCGACTTGTTCTGTCCGCACCGTGACAATTACGCGACTTTGCGCTTCGCCGAACAACCAGGCATCCTTGCGGACTTTCGGATTCGAGCGGACTTCAAATCCCAGTCCGCGCGGCATGGCGCTTTCCAGCAATGCCGTGATGAGGCCGCCGTCCGACACGTCGTGCGCAGATTCCACCAGGCGATTTTTTATGACCTTTTTGACGACCTCCTGAATGCTGTGTTCTTCTTCCAGGTCGAAATAGGGGCAGGGGCTGAATTCCTTTTTCAGCACCCCACGCAGGTATTCGCTGCTGCCGAGGTCGCTGCGGCTGGTGCCGACGAGATAAATCTTGTCGCCTTCGTTTTTAAAATCCAGGGTCATTACCCGGTCGTAGTCGTCGAGGATGCCCAGCATTCCGATGGTCGGGGTGGGGTATACCGGAATGGTTTTGCCTTTGTGGGAGTATTGGTTGTAAAAACTCACGTTGCCGCCCGTGACCGGCGTTTCAAACCTCCGGCAGGCGTCGCCCATGCCCCGGATGGCTTGTGCAAACTGGTAGTACACTTCAGGGTTGTAGGGGTTGCCGAAATTCAGGCAGTTGGTGATGGCCACCGGCTCACCGCCCGCGCAAACGATGTTGCGCGCCGCTTCGGCGACGGCGATCATGCCGCCTTTGTACGGATCGGCAAAAACGTAGGCCGGGTTGCAGTCGGTGGTAAGCGCGAGGGCTTTGCGGGTGCCTTTCACGTAAACAATGGCTGCATCGGAAGGGCGGTTGGTAGTCATGGTGCCGGTTCGCACCATGCTGTCGTACTGCTGCGTGATCCAGTTTTTGGAAGCCAGGTTGGGCGAATTCCAGAGTTTTTTGGCAGCTGCTTTGTAATCGGCAGGTTGTTTTATATTGTCTTCCTGAAAAGACGCGATTTTCTTCAGATAAGCCGGCGCTTTTTGCTCCCGGACGTATACCGGGGCCCCGCCGCCCAGTACCAGCGATTCTGCAGGCACGTCGGCCACTTTTTCCCCGTGGTAAAAATATTCAAGGCGACCCCCGGCAGTGGTTTCGCCGATCCGCTCGCAGGGCAAGTCCCATTTGTCGAACACTGCTTTGATTTTGTCTTCCTGACCCGGTTTGCACACAATGAGCATCCGTTCCTGACTTTCGGAAAGCAGGATTTCCCAATCTTTCATATTTGCCTGGCGGGTGGGGACTTTGGAGAGGTCAATGCGCATGCCACAGCCGGCTTTGGCGCTCATTTCGGAAGTGGAACACGTGATGCCTGCCGCGCCCATGTCCTGCATACCGACGATGGCGCCGGTTTGGATGGCTTCGAGCGAGGCTTCGAGCAGGAGTTTTTCCTGGAACGGGTCGCCCACTTGCACGGCGGGCAGGTCTTCATGGGAATCTTCCGACAGATCGGCGCTGGCAAATGTAGCGCCGTGAATGCCGTCCTTGCCCGTTGCCGAGCCCACGATGAACACCGGGTTGCCGGGGCCTCCTGCTGTGGCGCTCACGGTTTCGCCTGCCTTGACGATACCGGCCGACATGGCATTCACCAGGATATCGTGGTGGTAACAGGGCATAAAATATACTTCTCCGCCCACCGTCGGTACGCCGAAGCAGTTGCCGTAGTCGCCGATGCCTTTCACTACTCCGGCGATGAGACGGCGCATGCGTGGATTGTCGGGAGGGCCGAAGCGCAGGCTGTTCAGCGAAGCAATTGGCCTGGCGCCCATGGTAAAAATATCTCGGTGAATGCCACCGACACCGGTCGCGGCGCCCTGGTATGGCTCGATGGCGGAGGGGTGGTTGTGGCTTTCGATCTTGAAGGCGCAACCAAGGCCATCGCCGATGTCCACAAGACCTGCATTCTCTTCGCCCGCACCCACCAGCAGGCGCTTGCCGCTGCGGGGCAGGGTTTTGAGTTGGAGGATGGAATTTTTGTAGGAGCAATGCTCGCTCCACATCACCGAATAGACGCTGAGTTCGGTGAAATTGGGCATCCGCCCCAATATTGCTTTGATATTTTCAAATTCTTCCGGGGTGAGGCCGAGGCTTTTGGCGGTTTCGACGGTGACGTCCATGTGTGAGAGAGACGTGAGAGGTGTGAGAGATGTGAGAGGTTGTTATGAAGGCGCAAAGGTAGCAAGCCGGCGGCAATAAAAAACCCCCGGCAGCCGTCTGCCGGAGGTTTGCATAGTATGAATCTTAGCGTCGGACGCGATTAAGCGATCTTGACGTCTACTGCGTTCATGCCTTTTTTGCCGCGCGCGGTGTTGTAGTTGACAACGTCTCCTTCGCGGATGTTGTCGATCAAACCAGTTGCGTGCACGAAAATTTCCTCTTTAGAGGAGTTGTCAACGATGAAGCCAAAACCTTTGGACTCATTGAAGAACTTTACTGTTCCAGTATTCATTGAAAAAAAATTGAAAAAAAAATGGTGATGTGGCAATGCGCCGGCGCAAAGATATGGTGTGTTTTTACAAAAATTTGATTTCCAGCAAATTTTGCTAAAATTTAACTTTTACCCGGCTTCTTGCGCATCATTTTTTCACGGCCATGACCACCCGCGCCTGCAGCGGAACCTGCAGATCCTCTTCGCCGAACATAGTCGCCATATCTTCCGCCAGGGCTTTTTTCATGGCAGGCAACAGTGTTGCATCGCGCTCTGTAATGGCTGTGTAGGCGGGTGTGCCTTCGAGCAAGCCGCGGGCTGCATCTTCCGCAGTGGCAGCGTAACCGGCCAGGTGAAGGATCTGCATCGAAGCGATCTCGAAGCCTGCCGATTCGACGTCTTCCCGGATTTCATTGGCATCGTGGTATGAAAAGGGAACCTTGTAAAAAGCCGGCGTATCCGTCGGGAAAAAGTGAGCGAGAATATCGTCGGCCAGCCGGGCAGCAGGGTTGCGGTTGAGGTGATCCCAGGCGTTGAACAGGAACACGCCACCGGAGCGCAGCACGCGATATGCTTCTGCGTAGGCCTTGCGGCGATCGCTGTAGAACATCACGCCGAATTGGCTCACCACGCAATCGAATTGTTCATTTGGATAAGAAAGGGAGACAGCGTCGGCCACCTCCCATTGGATGGAAGCGTGTTCTTTGAGATGAACCCTGGAAAAATCCACCATAGCGGGATTTACATCGGTTGCCACGATAAGTGCGCCGTCGGGTAACGCCCCGGGCAGGTGCCTGGTCACGCGACCGGTACCCGCCGCGACTTCGAGCAGTGCCTTCGGCTGGAGATAACGAAGGCGCTGGGCGATATCAAGCGCAAAAGGTTCGAAAAATAATGGGCCGAGATAGCTGTCGTAATTCGGAGGAATGCTTCCGGAGAAGGCGATCGGGACTACTGGTTGCGTCGTCATATGGTTTAAATTTTTTTTGAATGATGACGCAAAGGTGCAGATACTGCAATGGCAGCCGTTTTTCTTAAAAGGCCAGGTTTTTTGCTGTGAAGGTCAAAAACGGTGGACGGTAGACGGTGGTAAGGTCGGATTTACGGCGGTTAAAAAACAAAATGACATACTTTTTTGAACACTCTCCGTCTACCGTCCACCGTCCACCGTCCTTTGGCGGAAAGCTGCCGGAGGCGCTCCGTACTGTCCGCGGAATGCCCGGCTGAAATGAGAAAGGTTTTCGAAGCCGCTGTCATAGGCGACTTCGCTGACGGCCATATTGGGATTCATCAGCAATAGTTTGGCGTGGGCCAGGCGGCGTTCGAGCAGCCATTTGCCGGGTGTAGTGCCGTATATTTTTTGAAAATCGCGTTTGAATGCGGATAGGCTGCGGTTGCAGAGCTGGGCGTATTCTTCCAGTTTCAGGTTATAACTAAAATTGTCTTCCATGATCTTCCGCAGGGATACTGCAGCGGGTTCGTGCAGCAGCGAATTAAAATAGGCCAGGGCTTCCTGATTTTTGGGATTGTCGGCAATATTCAGCAATAATTCGCGGAATTTCAGTTCCAGCAAGGCTTTGTCCGGTTTCGGATTGCGGGAAAAATAGGGAATCATGGACTGCATATAAGCAGCAAGTGCCTGGTCGGTTTGTACCCGGATCACGGGCGGGTGTTGATCACCGGATCTTACTGTGCTGAAAGTGCGGGGACGGAGGGTTTCGCCAATAAATTCATCCGGCATGAAAAACATCAGGACACAGAATTGCGGATCGAAAAACTGCTCCACCAAATTGGCTCCTTTTCGGACGAAGACACACGAACCTTGCGTCAATTCGAATGCCCCATCCTGTGTGTGCCACACTTTTTTGCCATCCATTACGTACACGAAATAATTGTGCTGCGCCCACAGGGCCTGTATCCGGTTTTCGAGCGGACAGGTGAATTCGGTCATCAGCAGATCGTCATACGCCAGTTGCCGGAAATAGCGCGGATCGTTGCGGACCAATTCGTACAAGTTGTAGATCGGATATTGAAAGAAATCTTGCGTCGGTGATCCCATTGTCAATCGGTTTGGAGGTGGGAGGATAGTTGAAATCAAATAACCAAAGTTGGCAAATCTGGTTTTGTGCGAATGCCCTCTTCAATGATGCGGAAAATATGTTCGCGTTCTTCTCCGGCCAAAGGCAGGCGCGGCGCCCGTACGTGTTCGGTTCCGATGCCCGTCATTTGTTCTGCCAGTTTGATGTATTGCACGAGTTTCGGGTGGATGTCCAATTCTAAAAGAGGTAAAAACCAGCGGTAAATCGCCAGCGCCTCTTCCATCCAATCCGCTTTTACAAGGTTGTAAATAGCCACGGTCTCTGCCGGAAAGGCGCAGACCAGGCCGGCCACCCAGCCGTCGGCACCCATAAGCAATGCCTCCATAGCCAGGGTATCCACGCCGCAAAGGATTTTCAGGCGTTCACCGAAAGCATTGCGCAGCCGCGTCACATTGGATATGTCGCGGGTAGATTCTTTTACTGCCTGAATATGCGGATGTTCGAGCAATGCTTCGAACATCGGCAATGTCACTTCGGTCTTATAATCCACCGGGTTGTTGTACACCATGATGGGCAGCGGCGAGGCATCGGCGATGGCGCGGAACCAGGCGACCGTTTCGCGGTGGTCGGTTTTGTAGCGCATGGGTGGGAGTACCATCAGGCCATTGGCGCCAAGGGCTGCGGCGCGTTGGGCGGCGGCAACGGCTGCACGGGTGGATCCTTCCGCGATGTTGAGAATTACCGGAACGCGTCCGGCTGATTTTTCCAGCGCAAATTCCAGCAACCGGTCTTTTTCGTTGTCCGTCAGCGTGCTGGCTTCGCCTAATGTGCCGCCCAGTATGATACCGGTCACGCCGGCAACCAGTTGGGCGTCGAGGTTCAGGCCAAACGTTTGAAGGTCGAGTGCGTCGTCGGTAGTGAATTTGGTAGTGACGGCAGGATATACGCCGGTCCATTCTACTTGCATGAGGAAGTGTTTTTTGAAATGAAAATAGGCGGGTAAATGTAATGCCGACTTGCGATATCCTTAGACGGAAATCGCAGGTGGCAGGTCGCACGTCGCCGGTCAGTGCCTCTTTTTCGCGGCTTTGAAGACGGCTTTCGCCACTTTTCTGGCCACCGATTTATCGAACGCCGACGGGATGACGTATTCCCGGTGGGGCTGTTTCACACAGGAGGCAATGGCAATGGCCGCGGCCAGTTGCATTTCCATGGTGATGCGCGGGGCGCGGGCATCCAGGGCGCCGCGAAATATACCGGGAAAACCGAGTACATTGTTCACCTGGTTGGGTAGGTCGCTTCGCCCGGTGCCAACGATCGCTGCACCGCCTTTATAAGCTTCTTCGGGCATGATCTCCGGGTTGGGGTTGGCCAAAGCGAGTACAATGGCGTCTTTTGCCATGGTACGGATGTCGGCGGCTTTCAGCAGGTCGGCCTGACTCACGCCTACGAATACATCGGCGCCGCGCAAAGCGTCGAACACCGTTCCACTCTGATTGTCGTTGTTGGTATATCGGAGGGCGGCGCGTTTGAATTCATTCAGGTCGTCGCGCCGGGAAGAAACGATGCCGTGCCGGTCGCACAGGACGACGTTGCGGATTTTGATCCTGGCTCGTTTAAGACCGTCACCTTTCAGAAGCCGGGCGATGGATATGCCTGCTGCACCGGCGCCGTTGATGACCACTTTCATATCATTCAGATTTTTGTTCAGCACCCTGGCAGCGTTGATAAGAGCAGCCAATACCACGACCGCCGTTCCGTGCTGGTCGTCGTGAAAAACCGGAATGCCCAGGTCCTGGAGTTGCTCTTCCACGATAAAGCAATGCGGCGCTGCAATGTCCTCCAGGTTGATGCCGCCAAACACGGGAGCGATATTGCGAACGGTGCGGATGATCTCCTCCGCCTCCTGCGAAACAAGGCAAATCGGGAAGGCGTCAATGCCGGCGAATTTTTTGAACAACATGGCTTTGCCTTCCATCACGGGAATGGCCGCCAGCGCTCCGATATTGCCCAATCCCAGTACGGCTGAACCATCGCTCACCACTGCCACTGTGTTGCCTTTAATGGTATAAGTATAAACGTCTTCGGGATTCGCGGCGATGGCTTCACATGGAGCCGCCACGCCGGGCGAATAAACTGTGGAAAGGTCATCTTTGGTGTTTACGGGGATTTTGGAGCGTACGCTGATTTTGCCCTTGTGCTTGCGGTGTAGTTCGAGCGAGTCGTTTGAGAAATCTTTTACAGACATGAAAAATTGTTTTTAGCCTTGATTAGGTTGGAAAACGGGCGGCTAATGTATGCGTAAAATCAGAGTCGGGGGATTCGATTTTCTCTTGCCGGGCCGAAGAGCCGATCGTTTCGCCTCAGATCGCCCGGTCGAGGTGAACATAGCCGCCGTCCACATGGATCAGCTGGCCGGTGGTGTGGCTCGATCTTTCCGACAGTAAAAATGCCACTGCTGCGCCGATCTCTTCCGGGGTCGTCATGCGCTGGCCCAGCGGGATGCGGCTTTCTATCTGTCTGCGTTTTTCCTCAGGGTTGGGCAGGGTTTGTACCCAGCGCTCGTACAACGGCGTCCAGCATTCGGCTACAATGACGGCATTGACGCGGATGCCGCTGGACAACAACTCCACTGCCCATTCGCGGGTGAGCGCATTGCGCCCGCCGTTCGCGGCGGCGTAGGCCGAGGTGCCGCCCTGGCCGGTTTCCGCAGTCTTTGAACCGATGTTGACGATCGCTCCGCGGCTCTGCTTCAGGGCCGGCAAGGCATAATGCGCCAGCAGATAATAATGGATGAGATTCTGATGCAGGGAGGCTACGAAGCGATCGTAACTGCCGTTTTCCAGGCCTACGCCGTCGTTGGCGCCGGCATTGTTGACCAATCCGTCGAGCCTGCCGAATTGCGCCAGTATTTCCGCAACGACGCGGCGGCAAGCCTCCGGATCGGACAATTCCGCCGCAAAAGCGTGCGCCTGCCCGCCATCGCGCCGGATGGATTCGACAGCCGTCAGGTTGTCGGATTCCCTGCGGCCGACGATCACCGGTATGGCGCCTTCGGCTGCCAAAGCCCGGCAAATACCCAGGCCGATGCCTTTGGCGCCGCCTGACACGAGGATGATCTTGTCGTGGAGTTGTAAATTCATGTTGTTGATCTGTTGATTTGGTTATCCGTTTATTTGAAGGGTCATATTGAATTCTGTCCGGATCATTCCGTCCGGTAAAATGCCGCTCCGTTGTTTCCCCAAAAACCGGCTTTCTCTGCCGGTGAATATGTATTCAGGTACGCATCCAGAATTGATTTTTGCTCCGCATAACTCGCCGCCAGCAGACACACCGGCCAGTCGGAACCGTACACCACGCGTTCGCTCCCGAAGGCTTCAAAAACTGCGTCGAGATAGGGTTTGAAATCACGCTGCCTCCATCCCTTCCAGTCGGCTTCAGTAACCAGGCCGGAAACTTTGCACCAAAGATTCGGGTGCCGGGCCAGTGCTCCGACGTCTTTTTTCCATTGTGCGATCAAACCCCGGCGAATGTAGGGTTTGGCGATGTGATCGAGGATAAACTTCTGGTTCTCAAATTTTTGTAAAAATATACGCACGGCGCGCAGGTGCCGGGGGAAAACGAGGATATCGTAAGTAAACCCCTTTTTGCCCAAAGCGCCGACGCCGCGTAAAAAAGCCGGATCGAGCATAAATTCCGGTTTTTCTCCCTGCAAAATATGCCTGAACCCGCGGAGTTGCGGGAATTGCGACCAATATTCCAGCCGGGTTTCCACATCACCGGCCCGGAGCTCGGTCCAGCCGACGACCGCCCGGACGAAGTCGTTTTGGGCGGCGAGGTCGAGTAAAAACCGCGTTTCGGTTTCCGACTGATCGGCCTGGACGGCCACACAGCCATCCATGCCGTTTTGGCGCAACATAGGCGCAAGATCGGCAGGCAAAAAATCGCGGCGGAGAACGGACATATTTTCGGATATCCAGGCGTCTCGTACAGGGTCGAATTTCCAGAAGTGTTGATGGGCGTCGAGTGTCATCGTCGAAATATTTATTTGTCGCCGCATAATTACGCCATCCCGCTGTTTGCCGGATGCGTTTCTGCGTAAGTTTACACCCAAAAATACCCGGCATATGTCCCGCATTCTCTTTTTCGGTACTCTGGTAATTGCACTGTTTATCATGGCTTTCCATATTGAAAACACTCCGCCGGTCGCCGAAGTGGTCGCGTTGCCCGACATGTCCCGGAAAAATGATTTTTATACCGGCAACCGGGCGCCCCTGCTGCCTGCGCCTCTGCTCAAATTGCCCGTCGGCAGCATCGAACCCCGGGGCTGGCTGAACGAATACCTGCGCCGGCAGCGCGCCGGCCTCACCGGTCAACTTGGTCGTATTTCCGCCTGGCTGCAAAAAGAGAACAACGCCTGGCTTTCAGCGGAGGGCAAGGGCGACTGGGGTTGGGAGGAAGTGCCCTATTGGCTGAAAGGCTACGGCAATCTGGGTTATATCCTGAAAGACACCGCCATGGAAGCCGAAACCCGCGTCTGGATAGAAGCCGTTTTTAAAAGCCAGCGCGCCGATGGTAATTTCGGGCCGGTATTCACCGACGACCGGGGGGTGGAGGACTTTTGGCCGAAAATGATCATGCTGTATTGCCTGCAATCGTGGTACGAACACACGGGCGACCAACGTGTGCCCGACCTGATGACCCGCTTTTTTCGCTATCAAATGGCCTATCCGGAGGAAAAATTCCTCGACCAGTACTGGCAAAACAAACGCGGCGGCGACAACCTTCACAGCGTGCTCTGGCTCTACAACCTCACCGGCGAGGCCTGGCTGCTCGACCTGGCCCGGAAGATCCACCGCAAAACAGCCGACTGGAGTGGCGAACGCCCCAGGGATAAATCCGCTCTGATCGCCAAAAACCGTCCCCTTTGGTGGGATACGCTGCCCGACTGGCACAACGTGAACATCGCCCAGTCCTTCCGGGAGCCGGCGACCTTTTACCAATTGAGCCGGGAGAAACGCCATTTAGAAGGCACTTACCGGGCGTTTCGCAGCATCCGCGACTTTTTCGGACAGGTGCCGGGCGGCATGTTCGGCGCCGACGAGGACGCCCGCCCCGGCTACGACGACCCCCGCCAGGCCGTGGAAACCTGTGGCATGGTCGAACAAATGAATTCCGACGAATACCTCCTGCGCATCACCGGTGACCTGTTCTGGGCCGATCACGCGGAAGAGGTGGCGTTCAATTCGTACCCCGCCGCTGTCATGCCCGATTTCAGAGCCCTGCGCTACCTGACCAGCCCGAACATGGTTTTGTGCGACGACCAAAACCACGCGCCGGGCATCCAGAACAAAGGGCCGTTCCTGATGATGAACCCCTTCAGTTCGCGCTGCTGTCAGCACAACCACACTCAGGGCTGGCCGTATTTTTCCGAAAACCTGTGGATGGCCACGCCCGACAACGGCACAGCGGCGGTGCTTTTTGCGGCCAGCGAAGTGACGATGAAAGTGGGCAAAGGCGAACGCATCCGCATCGAGGAAGTCACCAACTACCCCTTCGACGAAGAAATCCATTTCGTTTTTCACGTGGGCGATACCGGGCGGCGGTCTGACAGCCGTTTCCCGTTTTATCTGCGCATCCCGGGTTGGTGCGAAGCGGCGCAGGTGCTGATCAACGGCAAGCCCGTTTCCGTAAAGCCTATTGCCGGGAAATACCTGAAACTCACCCGCAAGTGGTCCGACGGTGACCGCGTGACGCTCCGCCTGCCGATGCAGGTATCTGTCAAAATTTGGGAGCGCAACCATCACAGCGCGAGTGTGAACTACGGGCCTTTGACTTTTTCGCTCAAAATCGGTGAGGAATACCGCCGGAAAGCGCCCGACAAAGCGGCGATCTGGGACTCCAAATGGCAAAAAGGCGCGGACATGGCGGCTTGGCCCGCTTATGAAATTCACCCGACGACGGCCTGGAACTACGGTTTGATTTTGGATAAAAACGCCCCGGAAAAAGGTTTTACGGTCGAAAAACGACCCTGGCCGGCAGACAGTTTCCCTTTCACACAATCGGCAGCGCCAGTGGTGTTGAAAGCCAGGGCCAGAAAGATCGCCGCCTGGAAACTGGACGAACACGGCTTGTGCAGCCCGCTGAAAGACAGTCCTGTGCGTTCGGACGCGCCCGTCGAGTCGGTCGAACTGATCCCCATGGGCGCGGCCCGGCTGCGGGTGAGCGCATTTCCGGTGATCGGGGAGGGCGCGGATGCGCAGGAATGGTGAATGATCAAAAATCTATTGTACGATTCTACGATGCGACAACTTTCAACCCTCGTTTTACTCTTGCTGCTTTCAGGCTTACACCTTCCGGCTCAACCCGACACCCGCATGGACTGGTGGCTCGATGCCCGTTTCGGTCTCTTTATCCATTGGGGGCTTTATGCCGTGCCTGCCGGCGAATACGGGGGACAAAAGAACTACGGCGAATGGATCATGTACGAAGCGAAAATCCCGAAGCCGGAGTACGAAAAATTTGCGCCGCAGTTCAATCCCGTGCAATTTGACGCCGAAGCCTGGGTGCGCATGGCCAAAGACGCGGGTATGAAGTACATCGTCATCACTTCCAAACACCACGACGGCTTTTCCATGTTCGATTCGAAGGTGAGCGATTACGACATCGTTGACCGCACACTTTTCCGCCGCGATCCCATGCGCGAACTCGCCGACGCCTGCAAAAAAGCAGGCCTGAAACTCTGCTTTTACCATTCTATCATGGACTGGCACCACCCCGATGCTGCCGGCGCCAACTTCCCGAAATACCGTGAGGAATACCTGAAACCCCAGCTCCGCGAATTGCTCACCCAGTACGGCGACATCGGCGTACTGTGGTTCGACGGCGAATGGATCGATGAATGGACGGAACCGCAGGGCAAAGACCTCTACCGGTTCGTTCGCAGCCTTCAGCCCGATATCATCGTCAACAACCGCGTCGGCAAGGGACGCAACGGGATGCAGGGCATGAACACCAACGACGATGCCGCCGGTGATTTCGGCACGCCGGAACAGGAAATACTGGGGGAAAAAAGTGGCCTTCCCTGGGAAAGTTGCATGACCATGAACGATCACTGGGGCTACAACCGCCACGACAAAAATTTCAAATCCGCCGCCGACCTCATCTGGAACCTCGCTGATATTACGGCCAAAGGCGGCAACTATCTGCTCAACATCGGTCCCACCGCCGAAGGCACATTTCCGCCGGAATGTATTGAGCGCCTGCGGACTATAGGCGAATGGACCCGCCGGAATGCCGAAGCGATTTACGGTACGAAAGCCTGGAAGCATTGGCAGGAGGGGGATAATGTCCGTTATGTTGCCGGCAAAAAGGGGGAGGTGTATGCGTTCGTACGCGGGCTGACCGCCGGCAAATTAGTGCTAAGAAAAATTACCCCACAACCCCGCTCGGTTATCCAGATTTTGGGTGAAAACCAACCCTTTTCGTGGATGCAAACGCTCGACGGCGTGGTCATCGACATTCCCGGAAAATTGAAAACCGATGTTCAGCCGATTTGGGTATTTAAACTCCGGGGCGTACCGGCCAATGTATCGGAACCGCCGGTGATTACTGCCGCCAACGCACCTTCCGGAGCCCCGGAAAACACCCGGAAAAAAGCGTTTGTCTTCACCGGAAAAACAGAAATACACCTGAACGCCGAACCCGGCGCAACGATTTATTACACCACCGATGGCAGCGAGCCGAACGCGGAATCCAAAACATATACTCAACCATTCCCGCTGTCCGCATCCGCTACCGTCAAAGCGATCGCCCGGGCGCCGGGAAAAATGAGCAGCGAAACCGCCACTATGGAATTTGTCCGCGCGAAATACGGCGTACAGGTGGAAACGGCTTTTTCTGAAAAATACGGCGCCTCCGGCGCGAGGACCTTGATCGACGGCCAACGCGGCAGCCTGCAATTCACCGACGGACAATGGCTCGGCTTTGAAGGCAATGACTTCGTGGCAACGTTCGATCTGGGTAAAGTGAAGCGCATACATTCGGTAGGCGCTTCCTTCCTGAGGGTGATCCCATCCTGGATATTTTTGCCGGACAGCGTCGAAGTTTCGATATCCGATGACGGCAAGCGTTTTCTCAGGATCATTGAAAACCCCGTGCCCCCGGCCACGGAGAGGGATCAAAACGAGATAAAGGAGTTCCGGTTTACGACCAAAGTGACATGCCGCTATGTTCGCATCACAGCAAGAAATCAGGGCGTTTGCCCAGCCTGGCACCCGGGCGCCGGCGGGAAATCGTGGGTGTTTGTAGATGAGGTGTGGGTCGAATAACATCAAAAACTCTATCTTTAGCGGACTTTCTTTATCCATATTTTTTGACGCAATGGCACAGTCTGACAACATTCTCGACGCACCGGCACAAAGGCAGTCCGAAGACAAATCCGTTTACAAATGGCTTCGCCGCATCGCCATCGCGCTTGAAATTGGTCTATGGCTGATCGGCGGCATCGCACTACTTTTCAAATTCGAATCCTGGGAAGGTGGCAGCGAAATGCTCATTTTGTCCTTTACCATGCTGGCAGCATTCTACCTCCTGCTTGCTTTCTTAATAACCGGCGCCAGGGGTTGGAAACAGATTTTAGGCGCCGTCGGCGTAGGTTTTTCACTTTCATTGTTGTTTTTGGGCTCCATATTCACCATTGAATCATGGGCCGGTGGCCGGGAGATGCTGATCACAGGCTATTTATTAAGCATAATTGCTGCGATCACCACGCTGATCTTTTTGATCAGGGCCAGAAGAAGAGGGGAAAAAACCGGATATTACTGGAATGTGCTGGTGCGATTGGGAATCATTCTTTTGATTGTACTGTGAAAAATATCAAGTCTGAAGAAAGATGAAAATACAAACATCCTTCGCCTTATTACTTCTCTTATTCACTTGCCGTCAACAGGTTTTCACCCAATCCCCCTGGAAACCCGCCGGCGACAAAATACTCACCCCCTGGGCTTCTGCCGTCAATCCCGCTCAACCCTTGCCCGAATACCCGCGACCGCAAATGCAACGCGGCCACTGGATCAACCTGAACGGCTTGTGGGATTATGCCATTCGACCGGTCAGCGATGCTGAACCGGCTGTTTTTGACGGGAAAATACTGGTGCCTTTCGCTGTCGAGTCCGCGCTGTCCGGCGTGGGCAGAGCGGTCGGAAAAGAACATCACTTGTGGTATAAAAGAACATTTGAGGCGCCCAAAGACCTGAAAGACAACCGATTGTTGCTGCATTTTGGAGCAGTGGACTGGCGTTGCACCGTCTGGCTCAACGGGCGGGAAGCGGGGGGCCATCAGGGCGGGTACACACCTTTTTCTCTCGATATCACGCCATTTTTAAAAAAAGGTGCGCAGGAATTGGTTGTACGCGTTTGGGACCCTACCGACGACGGTCCCCAGCCGCGCGGCAAACAAGTGAAAAAACCCGGCGGTATCTGGTACACAGCGGTGACCGGCATCTGGCAGACCGTCTGGCTCGAAAGTGTCCCGGCGACGTATATCCGGGATGTGCTCCCCACGGCAAACATCGACAACAATACCCTCACCGTCGAAATCGGAGTGAAGGATTTTGCAAAAGACGATGTTCTGATAATCAGGCTCAGCGACGCCGGCAAAACGGTGGCGGAACAAACCACGCCCGCCGGTTCCAATGCCGTTTTGACCATCGGCAATCCAAAATACTGGTCGCCTGCGCAGCCGTTTTTGTACGATCTGAACATCCAACTCCTGCGCAAAGGCAAGGTGCTCGACGAGGTGAACAGCTATGCCGCCATGCGCAAAATCTCCCTGACGCCCGACAAGAACGGCGTGCAGCGCCTCATGCTCAACAACGAATTTTTGTTCCAGTACGGCCTGCTCGACCAGGGCTGGTGGCCCGATGGTTTGTACACCGCCCCCACCGACGAAGCGCTCCGCTTCGATATCGCGCAATGCAAACAAATGGGTTTCAATCTGTTGCGCAAACACGTCAAAGTGGAGCCTGCGCGCTGGTATTACCATTGCGACCGTATCGGGATGCTCGTATGGCAGGACATGCCCAGCGGCGACATGGCGGAGGGCGACCGCTGGGTGACCAATCCGGCATTGGAGCCCGTGGATAAAATCCGCACGCCCGAATCCGAAGCGATTTTCAAAAGCGAATTAAAGGAAATGGTGGGCGCCTGCCGGTTTTTTCCCTGCATTGTAGCCTGGGTGCCTTTCAACGAGGCGTGGGGACAGTTCAAAACGGAAGAGATCACCGGCTGGCTTATGAATGAAGACAAAAGCCGCTTAGTCAACTGTGCCAGCGGCGGCAATTTTTTTCTGGCGGGTCACATCCACGACTACCACAATTACCCGCCGCCCATCCTGCACCGGACAGATATTTTCGGGCAAAAGAGGGCTGTGGTGCTGGGCGAATTCGGCGGACTGGGGTTGCCGCTCGATGGCCATACCTGGCAAGCAAAAGCCAACTGGGGCTACCAGAGTTTTGAAAATGCCGGGGCATTGCTGGAGGAGTACAGCAAATTCGTGAACACGATCGAAGGATTTATCCCGAAAGGGCTTTCCGGCGCAATTTACACCCAGGTGTCGGACGTAGAGATCGAGGTCAACGGCCTGATGACCTACGACCGCAAGGTGATCAAAATGCCCGCGGAAAAGTTGAAAGTGTTGAATGAGAGATTGTGGGTGAGGTAAAAACCGGACGTTGGACTGTTGGACGTTGGACTATTGGACTATTGGACGTTGGACTGTTGGACGTTGGACTGTTGGACTATTGGACGTTGGACTGTTGGACGTTGGACTGTTGGACGTTGGACTGTTGGACGTTGGACGTTGGACTATTGGACTGTTGGACATTGGACGTTGGACTATTGGACGTTGGACTGTTGGACGTTGGACTTTATTAGGTACTTTGTTATTTTGTAAAAACTTAGGCAGGGGCAGCGCCCCGAAAAATTTGTAGCAGAAAGACCGATATTATTTCGTGGAGGGGCAGCGCCCCGGAATATGTTTCGGGGCGCTGCCCCTCCACAGTGGATTTTGTTTATCAATCACTACAAATCTTTCGGGGCGCTGCCCCTGCCTAAGTTTTTACGTTATTTTATACATGGCCAGGTTTGATAGTCCAACATCCAATAGTCCAATAGTCCAACGTCCAACAGTCCAATGTCCAATGTCAAAATATCCGGCAATGGGAAAATAAATTTATTTCAGCGCTTGTTCAATTTCTACCAAACCCACTCCCAAAACGGCCTTCGCCAGCCTGTCCAATGCTTCCCGGTCGCCCTCGAAATGGAACGTCCGGTGGTGGTGCACCAATTTTTCTCCCTGTTTCAACGCAGGAGCCGGCGAGGTGGATTCCAGTTCGTAGAAGGGTCCCAGTTGCCCGCTGCCTGCTACCGGCCCGTCGTTGTACGAGTTGAAAGCGTCGCCGCCGTAGGGATCGGCGTGGTGTTGCCAGGTAGATTTCAGGTAATCGCCCACGGGGTCGAGGTCGAACTGGATGATGGTCAGGATGCCTTTTTCGGCGTCGTAACTACCCGCAACAGGTTTGGCCGAGGCCGGCGCAATGCCGATCTTGCTCCGCCATTTGCCGTCGCCCCGGAAAAATACCGTCGAGTCGCGGACGGCCCAGCGATCTTGAGGCACCTCGCCAAAATAGTCGTTGGTGAGCAGCAGTTGGGGCGACCGGGCAAAGGAAAACGGCGCCACCACAGTCGTTTTATCCGAAGGATTGAACATGCCGAGGATCCAGATGCCGAGTGTGCCCCGCTTTTTATCCCAGTCAGATCCGACGTTGATCAGCATATTAAAAGTCTCAAAGGCGACGTATTTCAGTCCAGTTAAATCGCTGACATTCAAAAATTTGGTGATATCGTTTCTCCCCAACACCGACACTTTCCGCGTGATGTCGAGATCGAACTTCGTCCCGGAATAATTCTCTATGGATGCTTTTTTGTTGAAAATAACGTGCGTTGCATCGTCGTCTACCACTTCAAAGCGCGCCGTATCAATCAACCCCGGCGTTTGCCAGTGCCCGAAGTCGAAAGCCGCACCTTTCGGGAAAAACACGGAAAACTGCCCGCCCTCCGGTGCTATCCAGAAACGGTCCTCGCCTCCCCAGGCGTTGATATGGGATTGATAGCCTTTTTCGCCGCTGATGAGCGCATAATTGAGCCAACCGTAACTGTTGCCAGCCCCACCGCCGGCCGTGCTGGTCATCACGCGCCCCTGGTAGGCGGGCGCGACGGCGATTTGCGCCCCTTCCGTGTCGGGCGATTGCAGCAACAGCGTTTCGGTGTGTTTTTTCAGAAAGTCGAGGTCGTAGGCGAACGTGCCTTTGGTGGGTAGGGCAGGAGCGGGGCTTTCCTTCGGTGTGGGGGTGTTTTTGCAGGAAATAATTACCAGGAGAACTGCTCCAAGAAGCAAGACTTTGTTTTCCATTTTAACAACGAGATATTTTTCGAGCTTGTTTTCTTTTCTGCTGCGGTCGTATCATAATACGTGATTTAGAATCATCTCCCGCAGATTTTCGCAGAAAAAGCACGCAGATAAGCGCAGATTTTGATTTCATTCTGCGAAATCTACGGCGTTTTTCTGCGGTAATCTGCGGGATAAATCTGCGGACATCTGCGGGAAATTCTTGAATCGGTTCCCCGCAAACTATGCTGCCACGCACACCTGCCTCGACACTCCCAGACCATCGGCTCCCAGTTCCATCACGTCGCCCGGCCGCAGATAAACGGGTGGATTCATGCCCAATCCCACGCCCGGCGGCGTGCCGGTGGAAACCACATCACCCGGCAAGAGGGTCATAAAACGGCTGATGTAGCTGAGTAGAAAAGGAATTTTGAACACGAACTGTCGCGTGTTGCTGTCCTGCCGCATCTGGCCGTTGACCGAAAGCCAGAGACGGATGTTGTCGGGATCGGCGATCTCGCCGGGCGTGGAGAGCCAGGGGCCGAGCGGCGCGAAGGTATCGCAGCCCTTGCCTTTGTCCCATTGGCCGCCGCGTTCGAGCTGGTATTCGCGCTCGCTGAGGTCGTTGTGGAGGCAATAGCCCGCAATGCAGGCTGCCGCCTTTTCCTCCGGCACATGGCGCATGACACTTCCGATTACGACGGCGATTTCCACTTCCCAATCGGTTTTGACACTTCCGGGCGGGATGATCACCGGGTCGAACGGTCCGCAAAGGGCGGTGGTGCTTTTCAAAAATAAAACCGGTTCTGCCGGAATGGGAGCGCCCGTTTCGCGGGCGTGATCGGCGTAATTCAGCCCCGCGCAGACGATTTTGGAGGGGCGGGCGACGGGCGATGCCCAGCGCGCCTTTTTCGGCACTTTCGGCAGATCGGGGTTTTTCTCCAGCACTTCGCGCAATCGCGCGATGCCGTCGTTTTCAAAAAACGATTCATCAAAATCCTTGAAAAAACGGGCGATACTGCGGCGCTCGCCCGCGGCATCGAGGATGCCGGGGCGTTCCTTTCCCAACTCGCCAAAACGTATTAGTTTCATAAAATCAGCATTTGGATGAAATGACACGGTGGTTAAGAAATTGAGAACTTATTTTTTGACCGTTACATGAGTCACCCGAATTTTATAACAATACAACTACAATCCGTTTTTCACGATGTTGCCTTGAAAAGGTACTCTGTGCCGTCGTTGTGCGTCCCCGCCAACGACAATTCACCACATCAGCCAGGCGATATTCCGCTCTTTTTCTCCTGGCGGTGGTGGAAATCTGCTGTTGGCGAGGACGCTCAACAGCGGCATTATGTCAAACGTCAAACGTCTAATATCCAACGTCCAGCGTCCAATGTCTAACGTCCAATGTCCAATGTCAAAAAATCCAATATCCCCTGAATTCAATTGTTCAACTTAATAAACCCGCCGTCGAGCGGATAGTCGCAACCCGTAATGAAGGAGGCTTCATCGGAGCAAAGGTACAACGCCAGGGCCGCCACTTCGTCCACCGTGCCCATGCGGCCGATGGGCTGGGTTTTGGAGAGTTTTTCGAACATTTCGGCTTCATGACCGGGGTAGTTTTTGGCCAGATAGCCGTCTACAAAAGGCGTGTGCACCCGCGCCGGCGATATACTGTTGCAGCGGATGTTGTCTTTCAAAAAATCTTTGGCCACCGAGAGGGTCATGGCCGCCACCGCGCCTTTGCTCATGGTGTAGGCGAAGCGGTCGGGGATGCCTACCCACGCCACGATGGAAGCCAGGTTGAGAATGACGCCGCCGCCCGCTGCGCGCAGCTTCGGAATGGCAGCGTGCAGGCAATGGTACACGCCGCGTACGTTGACCGAAAACACGCGCTCGAAATCTTCGGGAGCGGTGTTTTCGGCGGTGCCGATGTGCGCCACGCCGGCGTTGTTGACGAGGATGTGGAGCGGGCCGATTTTTTCAAAAACGGTCTGCACGTCCGAAAAATCGGACACGTCGCAGGCATGGGCCTGTGCGGATAACCCTTCCGTCCGGAGCGCGGCGGCGATTTTTTCAGCCGTCTCCGCGTCGCGGTCGAGCAGGTGAACGGCGGCGCCCCGGCGGGCGAACAATTCGGCGATGGCTTTGCCGATGCCGCTGGCGGCGCCGGTGATGGCGGCGGTTTTGTTGTGCAGGTGGAACATACTGGATGTAAATGATTTGTCAGTTCTTTGAGAGGTCAAACCTATTACGTGACTCGCAAATATTGAAAAAGCTGATTTTTATTTCCATAAAGAATATAATTTTGCAGACAACAAGGCCCTGTTTAAATTTTCAGGGTTTCAAAGACATTACTCAAAATGGTCACGCCTGAACAAATTGCTGAAATTGTTCACATCCTTTCCACTCGCTGCAATCCGGAAAAAATCATCCTGTTCGGTTCCTATGCGCAGGGTACTGCCAATGAGGAAAGCGACTTGGATTTGGCGATTGTGAAAAAAACAGATTTGCCCAAATATCAACGTTCTATTGAATTTCTGAAAGCACTTCGAGAAGGTCGGCGGCGCTGGCTTTTTCCTATGGACATCATAGTGTACACCCCGGAAGAAATCGAAATGTATCGTGACAACCAATATTCTCTTATCCATGAAATTGTTTTGACCGGGAAGGTACTGTATGAATCCAAACGACCCGAACGACTGGCTTCTTAAAGCAGAACGCGATCTCAATCTGGCGCAAATTGCGCAAATCCATGCACCGGAATCTTCCGACCTGATTTGCTATCACTGCCAGCAGGCGGCAGAGAAATATTTGAAAGCCTTGGTTGTTCACTACAAACTTCCACTTCGCAAAACACATGACCTGGAAGAATTGCTTGATCTGTTACTGCCCGTCGAACCAACTATTGATGATTCGCATTTTCATGAGGCCATAAAAGTAAAAATCTACGCAATCGGGATCCGTTATCCAGACCCTGCCGGCGATCCGACCGAAGCAGATGTCCTGCATGCTCTTGCAGCTGCTGAGTTTTTTAGAAACTTTGCCAAAATTGTTTTGGGCATCTGAGGGATTCAAAGACTCACCCCCCGCTTCCAGACAATAAAATCATCCTGCCCCAGCAACACGGCCTTGGGCAACACCTCTCCCGATGCTACCCGTACCGTGAAATCGAGGATGCGTTCTCCGGCCTGTTCGATGCTTTCTTCCCCGGCAATAATACCGCCGGTATCGAGGTCGAGAATGTCGGGCATCTTTTGGAACAGCGGCGTATTGGTGGCGATTTTGATAACCGGCGCGATGGGATTACCCGTCGGAGTGCCCAGTCCGGTGGTGAACAGCACGACGTTGGCGCCGGCAGCCACTTCGGCGGTGGTGCTTTCCACGTCGTTGCCGGGGGTGCAGAGCAGGTTGAGGCCGGGCCGCGTGACTTTTTCGGGATAGTCGAGCACGCCGGTGACGGGCGAGGTCCCGCCTTTTTTGGCGGCGCCGGCGCTTTTGATGGCATCGGTGATGAGGCCGTCGCGGATGTTGCCCGGCGAGGGGTTCATGTCGAAACCCGACCCCGCCGCATGGGCGCGGGCGTTGTAGTCGCGCATGAGCTGGAGAAAACGCGCAGCGGTATCGTCGTCCACACAGCGGTCGCAGAGTTCCTGTTCCACGCCGAGCAGTTCGGGGAATTCGGACAGGATGACCGAGCCGCCGAGCGCTGCCACGAGGTCGGAGGCGTGACCGAGGGCGGGATTGGCGCTGATGCCCGAAAAGCCGTCGGAGCCGCCGCATTCCAGGCCGAGGCACAATTTGCTGAGCGGCGCCGGCTCACGGCGGCAGCGGTCGGCTTCGGCCAGTCCGGCAAACGTCGCCTTGATCGCCTCCGTCAGCAGGTTCTCACCCAGGCCAAGTTTTTGTTGCTCGAAAAAATACAAGGGGCGGTCGAATCCGGGGCTACGCCGTTCGATTTCCCGCTGCAACACATCGAACTGCGCGTGCTGGCAACCGAGGCTCAGGATCGTCGCGCCCGCCACGTTGGGATGCGTGATATAGCCGGCGAGCAAGCCGCAAAGGGCGTCGGAATCCTGCCGGTTACAGCCGCAGCCGCCGTCGTGGGCGAGGAATTTGACGCCGTCCACGTTGGGGAACTGGCGGCTGGCGGCTGCCGGAAGGCCAGTTTTCAGTTCTGCCGAGAACTCCATCGCCCGCAACGCTTCGGGCGAGGCGCCGTCGCGCCAGGCATTTTTCAACCGCTGCACCAGTGCGGTATAAGGCTGCGGTGCGGCGTAGCCGAGTTCGCCGAGCAGCGCCTCGCGCATGAGTTCGAGGTTGCGGTTTTCGCAAAAAACGAGCGGTACAACCAGCCAGTAATTCGCCGTACCCACGCTGCCGTCGGAGCGATGATAACCCCTGAACATCCGCTCTTTCCATCGGCTGATGTCGGGCGGTGTCCATTGGGGGCGTTTGCCGGAGAGGGCCGGTGCGGTATTGTCGTTGCGCAGGTTGTCCGTATGCAACCAGCCGCCCTGCGGGACGGGCTGGGTGGCGCGGCCCACCAGCACCCCGTACATCGTCACCGGATCGCCGGGCGCCAGCGCGCCGAGGGTGAATTTGTGTTTGGCCGCCACGGGTTGGGGCAGCGCAAAGGCACGGCCGTTGAATCCTATGCTTTCGCCGGCGGCTAAATCGGCGAGGGCGACGAGGACGTTGTCGGCGGGGTGGATGTGGAGGAAGCGGGTGGGGGTGGGCATGTGGCGGAGGGTTGGATATGAAGACGCAAACATAAGTTGAAACAATGCAAAATATGACAAAATCCCCACGGTCAAAGGGGATTCCCTCCCGCATTCTTTCGCTCCGCCCGGTGTTTTCCCGCCGCTTCAAAATATCTGTACGGAATGTCGGTAGCACGGCCTTCAGGCCGTCCGAAATAGAGCCATTTATGGCGACCGTCGCGTGTTTTCGGCCATAAATGGCCTCGGCCACAACAGCCTGAAGGCCGTGCTACCGATGTGAGGTCACATCTCGTATAGAAAACATCTGGCGTGGCGGAAATTTAGTAACACCGACTAAAATTTGAGAGGGCCTGGCCCAAGCCGAAGGAAGCTAACCCACATAACGACAAAATTCCGGGATTTTTTCCGGAAAATCCTTTCCTTCAACCCCGAATATGCCCAATCCGCCTTTGAGCCATTCAAATAACACTATTAAAATGACAGTTTTTCTACCCGTCCCCTCCCTTAAAAACGCGGCTGCTGGTCTCATCATCTGTTTGTTTTTTGCCGCTGCGGGCACGCTCCGGGCACAGGGTGGCGGTTGTGAGTGCACCAACTGCCCGCAGTATATGCCCGATCTTTTCACAGGGCCTTTTTATATCAACGTACAAAACGCGGCCAACCCCACCCTGGGCCAGAACGGCCAGGGGGTGTGCGGGGTAGTGATCCATTTCGACCATACCGCCCTTTGCGACCTTTCCATGACCCTGACGTCGCCATCGGGCCAGACGGTCACGCTGATCGGGCCGATCGGGCAGTTCTGCTCGACCAACAGCAACAACGGTACTACCTGGGATGTGACGTTTTTGCCCTGCAATGACCCTGCAGTGAATCCGGACCCCGGTTTTTCGGCCACCTGGAACAACAACCAGCCCTGGGGCGCCAATAACGCTTACTCCGGAAGTTATTTTCCGTATGTCGGTTGCCTGCAAAACTTCACAGGCCCTGTCAACGGCACCTGGACGCTTACCGTCGTGGATGGCCAAGCCAACGACGTGGGCAACCTGATTGACTATGAAATCATTTTTTGCGACCCTACCGGTATCAATTGTTACTCCTGCGCTCCCAACGCCGGCAACCTGCTCCAGGCTGATGTGATCGCCTGCCAGGGCGACCCCTCGCTCGATCTGGACCTGCCGCCGACCTATGTGCCGCCCAATATGGCGCCTCCCGTTTCCGAATACGGCTACACGTATGTGATCGGCGGCGCAGGCGGTGTCATCCAGGGTTACGACCCCGAAGCCGACCTGAGCGGATACCCTGCCGGAAACTATACCGTTTGCGGGATGTCGTATCTGCTGGCCACAGCCGGAAGTATTCCTGCCCCAAATGGCGTGCTGACGGTCAATCAGTTGTCCACACAACTCAATTCGAGCACACCGCCATTTTGCGGCAAGATCACTGCGAACTGTGTGAATGTCACCATCAAAGTGCTTCCTCCCGACGAGGAGGAAACGCAGACGATTTGTGCTCCCAACTGTTATTCGTTTCACGATGTGGATTATTGCCAGACAGGCACTTATACCCAGACCCTGATGCAAAACGGCTGCCCGTACACCGCTACCCTGTACCTGACGGTCAATCAACCGACCTATAAAACGATCATTGAAACGATCTGTCCCGGCGGTTGCTCCACCACGCCGGGTTTTGGCGGCGCTTGCGGCGCCGGCCAATACGTGGAAACCTTTGTTAATGCGGCCGGTTGCGACAGCATTGTAACCCTCAACCTCGTCAACATGAACGTGGTGGCGAACATTAGTCCCGACCCGCCGCCCCAATTGAGTTGCCAGCAACCCACCGCGCAACTGACCGTTGCCGGTTCCAGCGTCGGCCCCGGCGTTACCTACTCCTGGACAGCCGGCAATGGCGGCGCTATTTCCGGGCCGACCAACGGCATCAATGCAACCGTTATCGCAGCGGGAACCTACCAGCTCGTCGTGTGCAGAACTGTCGGCGCCGTCACCTGCTGCGATACCGCCAGCGTGACCATAACCGGTAGTCAAACCCTGCCCAATACTCCTGCCGGCATCAGCGGCGACACGGTGCTGTGCCCCGGCCAGACGACTTCGTTTTCGGTCGTTCCCGTCCCGGGCGCCAGTTCGTACGCGTGGACCGTGCCAGCGGGCGTGACCATTCATACCGGCCAGGACAGTTCCGTTGTCACCGTAACCTGGAACAACGCCGGCGGCGCCGTTTGCGTGGCTGCTGTGAATGCCTGCGGCGCCAGCACGCCCGTCTGCCAAACCGTTTCCGTGACGACACTCGCCAATCCCACTCTGCCCCAGGGCCCCGGGACCGCCTGCTCTGGCGACACCGCGACCTACAGCATTCCGCCGGTGGCCGGCGCCACGTCGTATCTCTGGACCGTGCCGGCGCCGGCTGCGATCCTTGCGGGCCAGGGCACTCCCAATGTGACAGTAGGGTGGGGAAGTGCAGGCGCATACACGCTGTGTGTTGTCGCGATCAACACCTGCGACACCAGCCTGAACAGTTGTTTGCCGGTGCAGGTCAACTCGGCGCCGGCCATGCCCGATATTGCCGGGGACAGTACGCTGTGCGCCGGGGCTACCGGAACGTACACGATCCAGGCACAGCCCAATGCCACGGGTTATGCCTGGACGGCGCCGCCGGGCGCCTCGGTGCTTTCCGGTCAGGATTCCACTGTCCTGACGGTGTCGTGGGCCGGCGCTCCGGGCGGCGCCGTATGTGCGGTTGCCACCAACGGCTGCGGCGCCGGGCCGCAGGACTGTTTTCCGGTAACGGTATTGGAGATGCCGGTGGCCAATGCCGGCGCCGACAGCGCCGTATGCGATACGGCAATGACGCTCAGCGCCACTGCCAGCGTGGCCGGGAGCACGGGTGTCTGGACCCTGATTGCCGGCCCCGGAACGGCTGATTTCTCCAATGCTGATTCGACAGTTACGCCGGTTTCCGTGAACCCATACGGCCTTTATACCTTTTTATGGACCGAATCCAACGGTATTTGTTCGGACGCCGATACGCTACTCGTCCGCTTCAATGCTTCTCCGCAAACCGGCCCCGTTTTATCGGCCTGCGATGCAAGTAATCAAAATTATACCATTACCCTCCCCATCAGCGGCGGCACGGCGCCCTACACCGTACCGGGTGGCGCCGTCGTAAATGACACGTTTTTCTCCGCCCCCATAGCGGCCGGACAGCCCTATTCCTTTGTGGTCACCGATGCCAACGGCTGCGTTTCGGCGCCGGTCAACGGACTGGTCAAATGCAATTGCACCTCGGATGCCGGTCAAATGAACGCTCAATTGTTGACGGCGTGTCCCGGCGACAGCGTGACCGCACAGCACCAGGGCGGCGTCCTCGATGGCGACGATACCGGCGCGTATGTTTTGCACACGAATGCAGGGACAATCCTCGGCGTCATTTTGGCAGAAAACACCACCGGTACTTTTGGTTTTGGCGCGGGCATGAGCTACGGCATAACCTACTACATCTCTTATGTGGTTGGTAACAATGTGAACGGCCTGCCCGATCTGACCGATCCCTGTCTGGCCGTTGCTGCCGGGCAGCCCGTTGTTTTTTTCGATAACCCGGCAGCGGATGCGGGCGCGGATACAGCCGGTTGCGGATTGGTTCTGCCGGTCAACGGCAATCCGGGCGCCGGCGTCTGGACACTCACGGGCCTGCCGCCCGGCGGCACGGCCACGCTGGCCAATCCGCTCGATGCGTCCACGACCCTGACGGCTACGCTGTTTGGCGCTTACACCCTGACCTACACGGTTAGCAGCAACGGCTGTACCGGATCGGATACGGTGCAAGTGACGTTTCAGGATTCTCCCTCCGCGGGCGCCATCCTCCAGGTATGCGACGGGACGAACCAGTTTTATACGGTCGCTTTTCCGGTCAGCGGCGGTGCTGCCCCTTACCAGGTAAACGGCGCGCCCGTGGCCGGCGCCAATTTTATGTCGGCCCCGGTGGCCAGCGGCGCAGCATACAGTTTTATCATCACCGATGCCAACGGCTGCGCCTCGCAGGAAATCGCGGGATCGTTCAATTGCAACTGCGCGACCAGCGCCGGCCAGGTGGACCTGACCCCCATTCCGGCCTGTGAAGGCGATACGGTGAGCCCGGCTATCCTGGTCGGCCCTAACCTCGATGCCAACGATACATTGGCCTATGTGCTGCACACCGGTTCCGGTACGTCGCTGGGTACCATTCTGGCGCAAAACCAAAGCGGGATATTTACGTACCAGCCCCTCCTGAACTTTGGAACGACGTACTACCTGTCGGTGGTGGCCGGGAACAACCTGAACGGAATGCCCGACCCGACCGACCCCTGTTTTTCGGTAACCCAGGGACAACCCGTTGTTTTTTATGAAAATCCGGCGCCCGATGCCGGAGCGGATGCCGCCGTTTGCGGCCTCAACACTGCGCTGGCGGCAGCCAACAACGGCTTTTCCGGTACCTGGTCGCAGGTGGCCGGCCCGGGTACGGCCAGTTTCGCCGCCCTGAACAACCCCGGCAGTGCCGTGACCGTCAGCGTTCCGGGTTCGTACACGTTTCGCTGGACGGAAACCAACGGTATTTGTTCCGCATCGGCCGACGTGGCGATTGATTTTTTCGACGTCCCCGTCATTTCCGGGATAACGGAAACCTGCAACGGAACCAATACGGGTTTTGTGCTCGGTTGTATCGTCAATGGCGGCACGCCGCCGTATGCGGTGTCCGGTGTATCCGGCGCCTTTACGGGCAATGTATTTACCTCCGCAGAGTTGCCCAATAACGGTGCTTATAATTTAGTTGTCACCGATGCCAACGGCTGCGCGGCGCCGGCGATCGATGGCGATCATTTTTGCCCCTGCACGACCTATGCCGGCACCATGGCCACCGCACCGGCGATTTTTTGCGCCGATCAGCCCGCAACGGCCGTTTGGAATGCCAATGCCACCCTCGATGCCGACGACAGCCTGCGATTTATCCTGCACAACCAGGCCGGCGTTATTTATGCTACCGGCAACCAGCCGGTCTTTTCGTTTGGCGCGGGACTGCAAACCGGCGTTACCTATTACATTTCGGCCATCGCCGGCAACGGCCTTGCCGGGCAGGTGGATATGAACGACCCCTGCCTCGACGTTGCTCCCGGCGCCCCGGTGCAATGGAAACCCCTGCCCACCGCAACCCTGACAGGCGATGCGACCATTTGCCAGGGCGGCGGCGCCGAACTTCAGTTTTCCGGCGTCGGCAGTTATCCCCTGACCGTAAGTTATCTGGACGGATCGGGCGCACCGGCAACGCTGTCCATACCCGGACCCCAGGCCGTTGATCTGCCAGTGAACCCTGCCGCAACGACGACATACACCCTCGTTTCGGTAACGGACGGCACCACCCCGGCCTGTTCCCAGGCCCTCAGCGGAGCGGTAACCGTGACGGTCAATACGCCGGTAAACGCCGGCACGGCCGTCGCTCCGGTGGAATACTGCGCGGGCACGGCCCAGTTGGTGCAATTGACCGCCTTGCTCGACGGCGCCGACCCGGGCGGGCAATGGACAGAAACTTCCCCGGTTCCATCCCTTCCCGGCGCCTTTCAGGCGGCTGCCGGCACTTTTCAAACGGGCGGTCAGGCGCCGGGAACCTATACTTTCCGGTACACCGTGCCGGCCGCAGCGCCTTGCCCGGATCAAAGCGCCACCGTCACGGTGACCCTGCACGCCTTGCCGGTGGCGGATGCCGGCCCTGACAAGACCATTACCTGCACCCAGACCTCGGTGACGCTGGGCGGCCCGGGTACCAGCGCCGGTACGTATAACTGGACACAACAGGGGGCTCCCGCCGGCACTTCGGCGCAATTGAATACCAGTAACGGCGGGGTGTACACCCTCCTCGTGACGAATGCCTTCGGTTGTACCGCCAGCGACGCGGTGACAGTAACCGTTGACAATACGGCACCCGTCGCGCACCGGATCACGGTACAACCCATAACGTGCTTTGGCGAGGGAGACGGGCTCATTGCGCTCGATTCGGTGGTGAGCAGCCATTTCCCGGTATTGTTTTCACTCGACGGCGGGCCGTTTTCGCAGCAATCCGTGTTTTCGCCCTTAGCGCCGGGCACTTACACCGTGACGCTGCAGGACGCCAATGGTTGCGAATGGACGACGGGCGCGCTGGTGATAAGCGAACCGCCGCAGTTGCTGGTAGACCTGGGCCCGACCGTGGAGGCGAATCTGGGCGATTCGGTGCGCCTGAATGCCCTGACCAACCTGCCGTTTCCGGCCATTCAATCCGTAAGCTGGAGCCCCGTGTGGGATAGTTTGCATGCCGATACCCTGATACAGCATTTCCGACCCCTGAAAAGCAACCGGGTGAGCCTCCTGTTGGTGGATACCAGCGGATGCGCGGCCGGCAGCAGCGTGCTGGTGGTGATTGACCGTTCCCGCAAGGTGTTTATTCCCAACATCATTCAGCCGGGCAGTGCGCTGAACGGCGTGCTGATGGTGTACGGTGGGCAGGACGTGGAAGAGGTGGAATCGTTTGAAATATACGACCGCTGGGGAGAACAGGTGTTCGCCGCCGACCATTTTCAGCCCAACGACCCGGGCCAGGGCTGGGACGGCACCTACAGGGGAGAGGTCGCTGCGCCCGGGGTATACGTTTTCTACGCGGCGGTGCGGTTTATTGACGGGGAAAAGGAGGTGTTTGAGGGGGATGTGACGGTGGTGCGGTAGGGTTTCCCTTACCGTTTATATTTAAAAAAATTGCTTTCAGTGTAACAGCCTTAATAAACGGATATTCCAAAATCAGGTGTTGAGGTTCTTATCTTTTAACAACTGCGAGGTTTTTACCATCCATTCATCTGATGTATTAAGACGCTGAATAGAATCATAAAGTTGTTTTGAATTCCCGTAAACCTCTTTTATTTCGACAATGACTTTATTTTTCGGGTTCCTCCAGCCAAAAAATGATACAGGCAGACTTTTGGACAATTCGGCAACATAGTAGTAAGTGGCTTTCCAAAGCAATTGACCAGACCCTGTATCATATTTGAGCAATTCGCAGAGCATGTTATAGGCTTTGTTCAAAAAATCGTGCGCAGGAATATTACTGGCGCTGCTTCGGTGGTGGTAAATAATCCCTATGTCCAGAAGAGCCTCAACGTACCAGTCGAGGTCATCCTGTTGTTTTTGCTGACTTAGATTGTTGAACGCATCTATAAAATCTTCATATTCCCTGAGCGCTCTATCCGTCCATTTCTTTTTAAAGAAGTCTTTGGCGTTGTGAAAATGTTGCACATGCTTGTCCCTTGTTGGGGCGTTTTGCGGGCTCGCTTTTCGATTGAGGTTAGATTCTCTCGTGTGAACAGGATTTATGAAACCCGGTCGGTTGCGCGCTTTTTTGAACTCGGTCAGATTTCCATTTAATTGATCATATGTATCGCTCCATCGCTGCGGATTTTGTCGGTAATGCGGTTCAAGTATATCCAACGCATGTTGGCTGTAACTGATGGCGGACTCCACATCTCCGTACCTAAAATAGGATGCGGCGAGGTTGAATAGGCAGCCGTTCAGAAGTTCGACCCACTGCATCGGGTTCTGTCGGTGCAGTGGCTCAAGTATTTCCAAAGCCTGCTGCAAAATGGCGATTGATTGGTCCGCCAATTTTTCCAGTGTGTAAACATAGCCGACGTTAAGCATAAGGCGGACGTATTCGAACACCCATTGATTCGGATCGCGGTCGAACAGGGCACGCAGGATGGCCAGCGCATTTTCTCCATGATCAAGCGCCTTCCGGCTATCCGTATTAATATAACAGGCCAGCAGATTATTCAGGATCAATGTATATTCATGAGCCCACTGATCGGGATTTCTCCGGTATTCTCCGGCGGTTATTTGTAAGGCTGTTTCATTTAATTCAATCGCTTTGGCGAAATTACCGGCGGTACTATAAACCATCCCGAGGTTGATGAGATTGGCAACGTACCTCGATACCCAGCGCATTGGCTCCTGGACAAACATCGGCTTTAAAATATGCAAAGCTTCTTTCCCCAATTCGATCGCCTCTTGGGTGCGGTGCTGAATACTATAAGAAACCGATAGTTGATTCAGGCTCCTTACATATTGGTCAGCCCAGGGCTTGGGGTTGACGATGTGCTGACTGCGTACAACCTTGACAACTTCTTCGCTATGTCGAATGGCTTCATCCATTCGGCCCATCGCCCGGTACGATTGGGCCAGGTTGTCCAGACAATCAAGATAACCTGTATCCGGGTCTTGCGACTGGTCAAAGCGTTTTTTATGTAACAACAGGGCCTCTTCCTCGATTTTAACCGCGTCGAGCAGCCGGTTTTGCGATTTGTATGAGGTGGCAAGACTATTGATGTTCATGGTGTACAACCATTCCCAACGCTCCGGTTCAGCCTGATAAAAAGGTCGGAGCGTGTTCAAGGCTTCTTCATCGAGTCTCAACGCTTCTGCCGCCCTGTTTTTCTCTAAATACGAACTGGCCAACGCTTGCAGACTGGTAACATACACTTCCAGATAAGCCGGTTTATCCTGTTCGAATAACGATTTGGCGATCCTTAATTTTTCCTCATCGAATTCGATGGCTTTATCGGCTTCGTTGTTCGCACGATAAGCATTCGCCATATTAGCGAGCAGGGGAATATAATCGAAGTACCCCTTTTCAGGGGCAAACGCCGAAAGTTTCTTCATTAAAAGATATATGGCCTCTCCGCATGCAATGGCCAAGGTTCCGCGGTCTTCAAAGTTCAGCTCAAGTTGAAAGTGTATGCCATAACCTCGATAAGCATCTTGCCAAGATTTGTCCAGCTTAGCCGGGAACTCCGCCGATTGTTTAAAAAAATCGACTTCTTCGGCGAACTGGATTTTATAGTGTGCTATAATTTTCAGATATAATTTTCCGTATCGAGTTCTGTCAAAAGGTTGGCTCTTATACTTTTGAAGCAGTGTCTGCACCCTTCTTATTAATTCGCGCATCAGCGTTTGCGTTCCATACTGCTCGCGAATCGAGGCATCGAATTCGCGGTGGAAGAACTGGTATAAATTAGAGTCATCCACCCTCCTGATGCTGAGGAAGGGGTTTAATTGCATGAAAAGCCGGATCCAGATAGAATACGGCAGTTTCTGAAAATTGCGATTGTGATAGGTATTCGGAGCCACCTCATCCAAAAATGCTTCGTCGGCGGCGAGGAGTTCCAGCAGTTCCGCTTCCGACAGTCCGTCTACAGAGGCGACCAGATAACCGGCGACACGTCTGACCAACTCACGGTGATGGTGGTGATCCGTGTGCAAAGCTTCGAAGTACTGGCGGATCAGGCTTTTTAGATCGTCTGCCAAACGACATTGCGCCATATCCGCGGTACTTTTCCAGTTTTTGGCAAGTTCTGCCGCTATTTTTAAGCACAAAGGGGATGCCGTTTTTGCAAACTGCGACAACACGTAATCCGTTTGCCAGGGCTGCAAGGTGCGGTCGTAACCGGCGCAGACGCGCGACAGCATTATTTGCGCTTCATCTTTTTGGTAATCCGGCAAACGAAGCAGATTCGTAAACTTTTTTCGGCGCAGCGTTTCAAAATACTGGCTGGCTTGCGGGTAGTTTCTGTCGGAAAGCGCGGTCAAAATTATTTTGACATGGGCCGGAAGTTTTTTAGGTAACCATAGTATTTCGTCGTAGTTCTCCAGTTGGTCCAGGCCATCTATAAAAATTACGACGGGTTTTTCAATTCCGCCATAAAGGATAGGAAAAACCTGGTAGGAAAAATTGACCAATGCGTCGCCTCTTTGCTTGGCAAAAAAACCGGAAGTGTCTATTTCATCTGGCACCATTGCCCTGGTATCTAGCTCTTTTATGATCGAAACAAGCAATTGCTGGCTATTCCTTGAATTTGGGCTGATACCGACGAAGCGAAAAATGGTTCTGACATTCGTTTGTTCGATAGCTTTGGCAATAAGGGTTGATTTACCCATGCCCGATGCTGAGTAGATAATCAATGGTTCGGCCTCGGTTTTCAGATTGAGGTACTGTTGAATCTGCTTTAGGGGTTCTTCCCGACCAGTAAAATGCTTTACTTTTTCCCCGCGAAACGCTTCATGTAATCGCTTTTCTTCTTCGAGCGGCGTGATGTCCTGACGGACGGTAATTTCCCGGGCGATTTGGGTTTTTAATAATTTAATAATTTTCGTCTCGAAATTTATTAAATACCTGTCATTGCTTTTAATATGAACAATATTTCGTGTATTCAACGCTGCTTTTAGTTTTTCGCTAAAACGAATTAAGGCTTCGGGCAGCCTTTTGTTCTTGTCATCCGATTCTTTAAAAAACGCGATTACGTTATCCGGGTCCAAATCAGATCTGTTGTAAATCGTTTCGTCTGATTCAGAGCCAACGAATAACTGAACTGAAAACGACCCCATGCCTTCAACGGCTTCCTGTTCGGTCGCCGATTGAAAGTATTTTTCTTTTTCACTGGCAGACAGATCAATTTTTTGCACCGCCGATTGGAATATTTCTCTCAAAACGGCTTCTTCGTTTTCCCAATTTTCTGGCGTATCGTAAGGTGGCATTCGCTCGCATAAAATATAGGAAGGTGGCACTTGGTTGTTATCCAGCTCATACCACTTCGAAAGCGCATCTCGTTCGGTTAAGGAAGCGGCTCGGGCGATTCCTTCGAATTCTATCTGCTCGATTCGGTACGGCAATGGAACCCAGCCATAGCGTTCGCCGACCATTATCAAAAAATTCGGATGTGGATAACTTTTGCAGATCCGGATTTCTTCCTGACATATGTCCATCGTCTTCTGGTCGAGCTGGGCTTCTTCTTGGATGCCCCAGCGCAGATCAACCCCCTGAAAGGTGTAACCTTTCTCCAAACAGTATTGCTCGATTTCCGGGAAAATAGTTTTCTGAAGAATTTCGCGTTCTTCTATAAAGTCATTAAAGGTAGAAGAAACAAACAAACGGAAAGCCTTTGTTGTCATGTTGACAAGATTTTAGTTCCTCAATTGGTCAATACATAAAGTGCTTTTAGATCAAAGATATATTTGTTCTTAAATATGTGTGCGTTTTTTATGTGAAGGTAGGTCGTTTTTCAATTTTTACGGGCGCAGGAGTTGAACCGGTTTTACCCGGAACGATTAAAGACCGTTGCAACGGGTATCGGGGAGGCAGGAGTGTGAGAGCTGCTCTGCCCTTGCTGCTCCTGTATACCTTTGCCGCGACAAACCTTCCGCCTGCATGAAAAATTACCGCTTCACCATTGCCGTGGTCATTTCAGTGATCGCGGCCATGGCCTTTCCCCAATATTTTACCGAGATCAATGGGTATCCGTTAAAAAGACTCATTGTGCCGCTGTTGCAGGCTATTATGTTCGGCATGGGCGCCACCATGAGCTGGCAGGATTTCGTGCATGTGGTGAAAATGCCGAAAGCCGTGGTGGTCGGTCTGGTGTGCCAGTTTAGCATCATGCCGCTGATCGGGTTCGGGTTGGCGAATGTGTTCGTGTTCCCGCCGGAAATAGCCGCGGGCATCATCCTGATCGGTTGTTCGCCCAGCGGCCTGGCTTCCAACGTGATGTCTTATATCGCCGGGGCCAACGTGGCGCTGTCCATCACGATCACTTCCTTGGCCACGCTGATGTCGCCGGTGATGACGCCGGCGCTGATGAAATTGCTGGCCGGCGAATTTGTCGAGATCGAGTTCCTGACCATGATGTTCGACATCGTGCAGATGGTCATCCTGCCGGTCGCGCTGGGATTGATCGTCAACACATTGCTCGGCGAACGCGGCGGATGGCTCAAACGCCTGTTGCCGCTCGTTTCCATGGCGGGCATCGTGGTCATCATCGCCGTGGTGACGGCTGCCGGCCGGGAATCGCTGCTCCGCATCGGTGCATTGCTGATCCTGGTATTGCTGCTGCACAACAGCCTGGGCTACCTGCTGGGCTATTGGGGCGCCCGCTTAGCCGGACTGGACGAACAAAGCTGCCGGACCGTGTCCATCGAAGTCGGTTTGCAAAATGCCGGCATCGCCTCCGGGATCGCCCTGAAATTAGGAAAGTTCGCCACCATGGGCGTGGCAGCCGCCATCTTCGGCCCGATGATGAATATTACCGGCTCGCTTTTGGCCAATTGGTGGAGCAGGAAGCGGGGGAGATGAAAGCGGCGGTAGCGTGGTCAACGGCTTCGATCCTGCGATAAAACGGGATGGCATACTCCTGCGTCCCGGGTATTTGATAGTCAATATCTTTGAATGGTTAAAGGAAGAACCCGGCACTGTGCTGTACGTTGAATCGTGCGACAACACATGCTGCGGCGGGAAAAATGGTTCGCGAGATGTGAATGGGGTAGGGGCACTTGTAGAATACTGCCCCCGCCCCCGGTTACGAACTTTAGGATATTCGACTTGGCTTAGTATCCGAAAATGTTTGTCTTCGGTGACAATGAACTGCGCATTTCCGGCAATAACACAATCAATGAATTTATTGTCGTCGGGATCAGCTTCAATAAGGCCCCATTTGAAATACCGGGTAATCAGTTCAACATGCGGGGCGTTGTCTAATGCTTCCATGAAATTGGTCGCCGTCAGCGCGCCCATGTGCCGTGTGATGACCTCTTCGTATTCCAGCAGAATATCGGTCGTTACACACAGCATAAAGCCCTCATTCAGAAAATGCCGGATGATCCAGTGATTCGGCGCATTCGGGGAAATGGAAACTAACAAGACATTGGTATCGAGCACTACACGTAGCATCAGTTTGCGGGATTGTACGGTGTGCGGTAGTGGGTATGCAACAGCCGGTCGAAATCTTTCTGCGTCCAACCTTCCGTAGCTTTATCGGCTGATTCAACGGCTTTTTGCATAAAGTACTGAAAGATCAGACGACGCAACTCCACCCATTGCTCTTCCGGTATGTCGCGGGAAAACATTTTCAGGAGCTCTAATTGCGCTTTGGTAAAGCGGTTTGATAATTCGGTCATGGCCGTTTTTTTACAAAAATACGGGGTATTTTTAAATTCAAGCTCCCGGCAGGCAATTTTCCTCCGGAAATCAAGATCATGCATGTTCCGTGCGCCGTGGTTAGTAATAAACCGGATCGCCATCCTACCGTTTCCGCTTGGATTTTGACACCATATCCCGCTCCGCCCGCACCCGCTCCAACAACACCCCCGCCGGTTCATCCTCCGGGTCCTGCGGCACCAACTCCCTCCGGAACGCCTTGGCAAGAATACTCTGCAGTACATTGAGCCACCTCAATGGACACGCTGCGCAGCCGTTACGGACACGGCTCTATTTCAGTCGGAACGCAAGGAACAGCGAATACACTTGGAGGTTGAGACAGGAACGCCTTTCGCGGCGATTTACGACGTGCTGGGAGGAAATTTTGGAGATTGGGATATAACAATTTACAGCAGCGACTTCGGCTTCACATCCGGCCTATCCGCGTTCAAAGCATGAACCAAATCATTGAGCGCCTTTTCAAATTTCGCGTCGTCCTGCCAGTCCTTAAAGTCTCCGATGACGTACCGACGGACTTCTTCCGCCTTTGCGCCATCCCACTTGAAAACATAGTCATCAATCGCTATCGGAATGAGCAGGTTGATTCGCTTGCCTCGCTCTTTGAACAAATCCCTTTCCTTTTTCAGCACCCGGTCTAACTCCCTGTCCACCCACCAGCTTTCCGACAGCGATTCTTTCGAGCAGACCAAAATCATTTTGTCATACCAAGTTATTCCTTTGGAAATGCTCTCATAAATGTCGTCGCCGGGTTTCATTTTCTTTTCGTCAAAAAAGACATTCACGCCTTTAGCAATCAAGGCTTCGTACAGTTTTCGAGCGAAGTGCTTGTTTTCCCATGAATGAGAAAGGAAAACCGGGTAAAAATTCAGAGTATCGCCATAAAATTCTGGAAGATAGTCAATGAACAATTCCGGCAAGCCGATTTTCAGCAGAAACGACTTGGGAAGGTTTTTTGATGTTCGCAGAGTTTGAAAATCAATAATGGATGGGAAATTTACCCGAACTGTGTCTAAGCCCAAACAAGTGCTCAAATTTGTCAAACCGAATATGGTTCGACTTAGAAGGCAGCCTTTAAAGTTAACGTTATCAAGATTAGTAAAGGTCAGATTGGCATCGGTTAGGTCAGCATTTAGCAAATCTGCATTGGGCAATTCGGCTTCAATTAGGTTAGCATACATCAATCTCGCATTGGTAAGTTTGGCACTGGACAGATTAGTATAGGATAGGTCGGCATTGAATAGGTCGGCATTTGATAGGTTAGCATTTGATAAGTCCGTTTCTGCCAAGTCAGCGTTGGACAAGTTAGCTTGCGATAGCTTGATATTAGATAGGTCGTCATTAGATAAGTCGGGGTGTATTTTTCTGTTTTCCTTTCGCCACTCATTCCAATTCTCCACCCCCGATTTCAATATTTCAAGATGTTCCGCATTTGCCATAGGGCCGAATTTTTGACAAAGGTATCTTTTCTAAATCATCTCTCGCGCTGTATTACAGCGTATTAAGTAGAATTTCCGGGAAATGGGCCACACAACACCCGGATTTTTCCGGTTCCGCCGCATTTGGTATGTTTTTCGTCACTTCAACCGACCAACCGCTTTTATACCTTTGCCCAACCTGTTCCACTTCATCCTGAAAATATGAGCCAAAGCCAGTTTCAATCCATCCTCGCTCATTTCAGAAAATACGCGCTCTCCGAACGCGACAAAGGCGACAAGTTCGAGCGATTGATGCAGGGTTATCTGCAAACTGACCCGCGCTACGCTGACCTTTTCACCAATGTCTGGCTCTGGAACGATTTTCCGGCTCGCCGCGATTTCGGCGGTAAAGACACTGGTATTGACTTGGTGGCTCGCACCACTTCCGGCGATTACTGGGCTATCCAGTGCAAATGTTTTCAGGAAAGCGCCACGATTGACAAACCCGCCGTTGATTCCTTTCTCTCCACTTCGAGCAAACATTTCAAAGACGACCAACTCCGAACAATCGGTTTCGCGCATCGGCTGTGGATTTCGACGACAAATCATTGGGGCGAAAATGCTGAAACGACCATCCGCAACCAACACCCACCCGTCACCCGACTCAGCCTCCATGATCTGGAATATGCACCTGTGGATTGGGGAAAACTGGCTGAGGGATTGTCCGGTGAAGCATCCCGTGCTGCGAGAAAAACGCCGATGCAGCACCAAATCACTGCCATCGCTGCCGCACACGAACATTTCAAAACATCCGAGCGTGGCAAACTCATCATGGCTTGCGGTACGGGCAAAACGTTCACTTCGCTCAAAATCGCTGAAAAAGAAACCGACGGGAAAGGCATCGTTCTTTTTCTCGTGCCATCCATTGCATTGCTGGGACAGACTTTGCGCGAATGGACTGCCGATGCAGAAAACTCGTTCAATGCCATCTGCATCTGCTCGGATAGCGGTGTGAGCAAAAAACGCTCGCAAAACGAGGACAGCGACGGTTACTCCGTTGTGGATTTAGCGTTGCCAGCCTCGACGGATGTGAAGGGCATTCTGAAACAGTTTGACCTCATCCAGAACACCGGGAGCCATCCTTTGACGGTTGTTTTTTCCACCTACCAATCCATTGAAGTCATTGCAGCAGCACAAAAGGCATTGCTCGAAAAACAAACCGGCACTGCAAATCCCTTTGGTTCTTTCGACCTGATTATCTGCGACGAAGCCCACCGCACCACCGGGGTCACACTGGCTGACGACGACGAATCGGCTTTTGTCAAAGTCCACAACAACGACTTTCTGCGAGCGAAAAAACGGCTTTACATGACTGCTACGCCGCGACTGTTCAGCGACGACAGCAAATCGAAAGCAGCACAAGCCGATGCCGTGCTTTGCTCGATGGATGACCCTGACATATACGGTGAAGAAATCTATCGCATTGGCTTCGGCAAAGCCGTCGAGGAAGGGTTGCTTTCCGATTACAAAGTACTGATTCTCACAGTCAGCGAGGACGACATGACCGTACCTGTGCAAAAAATGGTCGCCGATAGCCAGAACGAAATCAACGCCGACGATGCCTCCAAACTTATCGGTTGCATCAATGCGCTCAGCAAAAAGATTCTCGGCGACGAAGGTATCCTCAAACACACTGACCCGGAACCCATGCGTCGTGCCGTCGCTTTTTGCCAAAACATCAAAATCTCGGAAAAAACCACCCGTACCTTCAACGAAACCAAAAACATCTATTTCGAGAGTCTGCCCACTGAAGCGCGTGAGGATTTGGTCAGCGTACACGCCCAGCACATTGACGGGAGCATGAACACACCCACCCGCGACGAAAAACTGTCGTGGCTCAAATCCGCATCCGACGATGCCCGCGAATGTCGTCTGCTCACTAACGTCCGTTGCCTTTCGGAAGGTGTGGATGTACCTTCGCTCGATGCTGTGTTGTTCCTTTCAGCCCGAAATTCACAGGTGGATGTAGTGCAATCCGTCGGACGTGTCATGCGCCGCGCTCCGGGTAAAAAATACGGCTACATCATCATTCCCGTCGTTGTTCCGGTGGATGTCGAACCCGACCGTGCGCTCGACGACAACGAACGTTACAAAGTGGTTTGGACGGTACTCAATGCACTCCGTGCCCACGATGACCGCTTCAACGCCACCGTCAACAAAATAGAACTCAACAAACGCCGTCCCGAACAAATCCTCGTGGGCAGACCCGACAACCGAACAGGCGACGATGTGGAATACGGTAAAAAGGGTGATGGTGTTTCTGAGCCTAAGAAACCATACCCTCTCCCACAATTCGTCATCCAGTTCGAGCAACTGCAAAGCGTCCTCTTTGCCCGCATGGTGCAAAAAGTCGGCGACCGTCGCTACTGGGAACAATGGGCGAAGGACGTGGCTGAAATCGCCGAGCGACACATCGAGCGCATCAACCGCCTCATCCGGGACGGCAACGAACACCAACGCGCTTTTGCAGACTTCCTCGCTGGTTTGCAGAAGAACATCAACCCTGCCATCACGGAAGCCGAATCGGTAGAAATGCTCGCACAGCACCTCATCACCAAACCTGTGTTCGAGGCATTGTTCGAGGGTTATTCCTTTGTGAAAAACAACCCGATTTCGGTGTCCATGCAAACCATGCTCGACCTGTTGGAAGAACAGGCATTGGAAAAAGACACTGAAACGCTCCATAAATTCTACGAATCCGTCCGCGCCCGCGCTGCCGGGATTGACAACGCTGCCGGGAAACAGCGCATCATCGTCGAACTCTACGACAAGTTTTTCAAGACTGCTTTCCCCAAAATGGTCGAGAAACTCGGCATCGTTTACACCCCTGTCGAAGTCGTGGATTTCATCATCCGTTCTGCTGATGCTCTGCTGCGCAAGGAATTTGGACGCTCGCTCAGCGACGAAAACATCCACATCCTCGACCCATTCACTGGCACGGGTACTTTTATGACCCGGCTGCTGCAAAGTGGTCTCATCCGTTCCGATGACCTGCCCCGTAAATATACCCATGAACTCCACGCCAACGAAATCGTGTTGCTGGCCTACTACATTGCCGCCATCAACATCGAAAACGCCTACCACGATGCCACGCCCGACCCTGACGACGGCATAGGCAAAGACAAATACACTCCCTTTGAAGGCATTGTATTGACCGATACTTTCCAGTTGGGTGAAAGCGACGAGAGCGAAAAACTCTTTTCCGCCATGTTCCCTCAAAACAGCGAACGGGTGCTGGCACAGAAAAACGCACCGCTCCGTGTCATCATTGGGAACCCTCCCTATTCTGTCGGACAGAAATCCGCTAATGACAATGCCCAAAATCAGGAATACCCGAAGTTGGACAATCGCATTGCCAAAACCTACGCTGCCGGGAGCCAAGCCACTTCGGTAAAAGCACTTTACGATGCCTACATTAAAGCCTTTCGTTGGTCAACCGACCGGCTTGACCCCCAAAACGGCGGCATCATTGCCTTTGTTAGTAATGGCGCATGGCTCGACGGCAACGGCATGGATGGCTTCCGAAAATGTCTGGAACGGGAATTTTCCTCGATTTACGTTTTCAATTTGCGAGGCAATGCTCGGACACAGGGCGAATTGAGGCAAAAAGAGAAGGGTAATGTTTTCGGCTCCGGCTCCCGTACACCCATTGCCATTACTTTTTTAGTGAAAAAACCAGATGCCCCTTCTTCCCCGGCAACGATTTACTACCACGACATCGGCGACTATCTCAGCAGGGAAGATAAGCTCGACATTGTTCAAAAATTCGGCTCGGTGGAAAACATGGAAAGCCAATGGCAAATCCTGAACCCCAACCAGCATGGGGATTGGCTGAACCAACGCGACGATGTTTTTGGGGTGTTTTTGCCGTTGGCTGCGGAGGATAAATTTGATGCCAAATCGCAGAGCTTCTTTTTAGTCAATTCACTTGGACTGGCTTCCGGGAGGGACGCATGGGTTTACAATTTTTCAAAGTCAGGACTTGAAACTACCGTCAAACGAGCGATAAGCTTCTTCAACGAACAATCAAACGCCTTTAGAAAGTCAAGAGAGTCCAATCCAAAAATTGAAGTGGATGATTTCATTGATACTGACCCATATAAACTAAGTTGGAACAGGAATCTCAAACAAGACATTGGACGATACAAAGTTCATTCGTTTAAAAAAGAGGGAATTGTCGTTGGTCATTATCGCCCTTTTTGTAAAAGCAACCTGTATTTTGATAAAGATTTCAACGCGATGCTTTATCAAACTCGAAAACTCTTTCCTACCCCCACCACTGAAAACCGTGTCATTTGCGTCTCCGGCATAGGCGTGACAAAGGAGTTTTCTTGCCTGATGACCGACATCATCCCGGATTTGGAAGTGGTCGGCAAAAGCCAATGTTTTCCCCTCTACTACTACGAAGAACGGGCAAAAGCCGCACCGTCGCTATTCGATACGGCTAACGAGCAGGAATACATTCGCCGCGATGGAGTGTCGGATTTCATCCTCGCACAGGCACGGTCGCGCTACGGCGAGCGGGTCACGAAAGAGGACATCTTCTACTACGTCTATGGTTTCCTGCACAGTCCCGACTACCGCACCCGTTTCTCCTCCGACCTGAAAAAGATGCTGCCGCGTCTGCCTCTGGTAGAGTCACCGAAGGATTTTTGGGCGTTCAGCAAAGCAGGTCGTCTGCTCGCCGATTTGCACCTCCACTACGATAACTTCTCCGTCGCACCCACTGCTGATGTCATTGGGGTCACTGTGCGTGGCGCTGAGAGCGGGCATTTCCGCGTGGAGAAGATGCGCTTCCCCGGCAAAGACGACAAAAGTGCCATCATCTACAACAGTCAAATCTCCATTGAGAACATACCCGCCGTTGCTTATGAATATCAGGTGAATGGTAAATCAGCTATCGAATGGGTCATGGAACGCTACCAAATCACAACACACAAAGAATCCGGCATCCGCAACGACCCGAACGACTGGGCTGATGAGTTAGGCAATCCGCGCTACATTCTGGATTTGCTGCTCTCTGTCATCCGTCTGAGTGTAGAGACGGTGGATATTGTTCGGGGCTTGCCGGGAGCAGTAGAGCATCCGAAGGTGGATATGGTGAGCCCGTTTTAAAACAGAAATTTTATTTTTTGTAAAATTTTTAAAAACATTTTGTTTATTTATTAATCGGTAATACTTTTGCCTTTAGTTCTTTGAAGGAAGAATTAAGGGCGCATTCTTCCACCCTTAATTAGTTATTTTATGGTTACCATTCAACTGGTTTCTGACGACTTCAGCGCTCAGGAACTGACAAAGTATTTGGATCAGCAAGGGGTTACGAAAGAACTCGATGCCAGTATCGTGAAATCAAAAAAGGAGGGGCTATCCGTAATGCAGGATGCGGTGCAGTTTGTCATTGAGCATCAGGACGAAATTAAATTAGTCTTATCCATCGGTACAACCCTGCCTTTTGCCTTAAAAAAAGCCTATGAGTTCGTATCACCTGCGCCCCACATTTTGATCAAATATGGCAATGGACAGGAAAAGAAAATCTTGTACGAGGGGAAAAGCGATACTGCTATCGTAAGGGAACTACAGGCAGAGATCAATGATGGTGAAGAAGTCAGGGTCATTTTCAAATCTTAAAAAGCATGTACCGATGAAAACGATCCTTTATCTCGCATCCGAACTCAATCCGCGCAAAGCCAAACCTGCTCGTTGCAACGATTTGTATAAAGTTATAGATAAACACCTGAGCACCCATAAGGCAAAATCTTATTTTACTCTTCAAAAATGGGATCAGCCTACGGGTGATGAAGTACTGGAAAAGATTGGAGAATGCCCGGCCTATATACATTATTGCGGCCACGGGGATGAGAATGGCGATATACAATTGAAAACAGAAGAGGGGCAAATTCAGCCTCTCAAAAGTTATTTATTGGAAAACAGTCTTAAAGATAACTTCAATCTGGAGTGTGTGCTTCTGGGGAGTTGTAATTCAGACAAATTGGTTGATCAGTTAAAACTGCTGGCAGACTATTCGATAGGATTTACTAAATCTCCCTCTGCCAAGTTTGTGATTGGTTTTTACGACGCCTTTTACGCCCATCTTGCCAAGCATGGCTCACCTTTTAAAGCCTTCCTGGTAGCAAGGGATAAGTTAATAGCGAAAAGAACAAAAACAGCGGGTGCACAGGCAATTTTAAGGTCTAAACATAATTACATCATGGAATTACTCGCACTCAATGAACAATCCGCTTTGTTAAGGTCTAATGTATCCGATAGGGATGCATCTATATCAACTGCCCTTAACAAATTGGCCACTCTGGAAGGAGAGGCTCGTTCTGTTTTTGAACAACTCTTGCTCGAACATCCTTTTGCAGAGGATGTGTTTTGGTTTTATTCATACAAGGAAAAACTTGCTCACGACATTGCGAAACAGATTATGGAAGGTGAGGAGGAGGACGACATTGACTTTTTCAGCCAAAGGTTATTTATGGCCTTCGAAGTTTTGGAAAAGATCTTGATCGCTTATGAACAAAAAGAATTGTCAAGAGGGTCGCTTTCAAAAATTGGTAAGGGCATGCCGCGAGAGCAAACCATCATGGCGTTCAAGAAGTTGGAAAAAAATGAAATATTTAAAAGCCGCCCCCAAGGTTTTCGGGACTTGCTCTCCGAATCTATCAAATACTGCCTCAAAGAGTTAACAATGGCATAGGTTAAGAGAGTATGTTGGGGAATTTCTGCGAAATGATTTTGCCTTGGCGGAAACCCGGTTTCCGCCAAGGCCTTTTTGTCGCATATTATTTTTTTCGCTCCAATTCAAAAAGTTGCTTCGAAAGAGTGGCAATCCTTTTATCAATCTCTTCAATTTTTTTAACATAGTCTTTCTTTTCCTTTTGTAAATTTTGAATCTCCAGTCTGAGATCGGTAATCTGATCTTGAATTTTGAAGATTTTCTGCTGAAGTTTTTTTTTGTCAAACATGGTGGAAAAATTTAATTTTTAGATATATTACAAAATTAGGATGATTTTATTCCGCCGATAGATGGCATCCTTTGGTTGAACCGGGTATTTATAGGTAAAAGGAAAAAAATCTGTGCCAGATTCAGAATATCAGTATTAAATATTTGATGTAAAAAAGTAAGTTCGCAGCCATCGAATTCGCCGCAGCGGCACCTAATCAAAAAGGGCGGAAAAGCAGAGTGGGATTATTTGCAGATTCTATGTAGTTACCTTCCTCATTACCGCTTCCTCCTGAGAAGAGCTGTGTTTCCCTCTGGTAACTACTGATGAGTGCGTAGTCAGCATGGTGGGAACTTCCTTTGCATCGTACACATCGGTATGCACGTTGGAAAGATGGCGAGGTAAGCATGAACAGTGTTGATGAAAAGTAGCAAAGAGCCTTATAGGCTTTGGAAATCGAAGGGGCGGTCGCTTTTTAATGGCTGGGTAAATTGATTTTTTCACCCCCGCATGTGTTATCACATGCTGCGAGGGTGTAGCACGATGTCAGGTTTTTGCACATACCCTGCGCTTCTGAAACGCATCGGATCAACAATTTCTACTGTGGTGTGAAGATTCCGGCATCTTGGTTCTTCGTCAATTTTGGTGATACCTTTTTTGGATTTCCGGTCGGCAGGAATGAAAAGCATTAATAATGATCTATTTACTGGGATTTACAGACAAATATCATTTCGGCCAAACTGACCATCACCAAAATTGACGAAGAACCAAACGTTCCGGAATATACACTTCTGGAATCAACGATGATTTTGATAGTTGCCATTGAATCAAAGAGTTATGGCAACACCTTACTCAAAATACCTGCTCAAAAATTTGCAAGGTTTTGTACAAGGTAAAGCATCCGGTAGTAGGTTTCAGGCAATAAAAAAAGGCAGTCAATCATGTGTAAATGACTGAATGCCTTAATGTTGAAGTCGGGATGACAGGATTCGAACCTGCGACCACACGCCCCCCAGACGTGTACTCTACCGGGCTGAGCTACATCCCGTTTACCCGCCATAGCTTTTGCGTAGGCGGGTATTTCATTTTTGAGGTGGGTAATACAGGATTCGAACCTGTGACCTCACGCGTGTGAAGCGTGCGCTCTAAACCAACTGAGCTAATCACCCATTTACCCGCCGTAGCCTTGGCGAAGGCGGGTCATAGGCCAAAATTCCCCGCCGAAGTTTTAACGAAGGCGGGTTTTTCATTCAAAATGTCGGACCAACGGGATTCGAACCTGTGACCTCCACGATGTCAACGTGGCGCTCTAACCAACTGAGCTATGGCCCGCAATGTCAATTTCCCTGCCGCTCTTTCGCTTCGGGGACGCAAAGGTACAACGCCCGGCTGCAAAAAAACAAGCGGGCGGAAAAAAATCCCGAAACGCCCGAAAAAACAGTGTTTTGGAAAAAGCGCGGACGTTTCGCTACCTTTGGCGCGGGGAAAAACAATTTCAAACCATAAAGACCGCACAACGACCGGAATGAAAGAGCAAATCCAACAATTGATTGCCGCCGGGCAAACCAAAGACGCCCTCGGCCTGCTCGTTCAAATGAACGGCGACGCCTTGCTCTTGCAGGCGCAGTACAACAACGGCGAAAAACAATTCAACCTCGGACTGATAGATTTCAGTGAATGGCAACGCATCCAGGCGCGGGTCAATTTCGCGGCGCTGGAGATGGCGGGCAAACCGACGGTTCATTCCGGCGCTTCCGCCTCCCACGGTGCGGCGGCCCCGGGCCACGGAGGCAGCACTCCCCACCATGCCGGGAGCGGTAAGGCAACGGTATTCATTTCCTACAGTCATAAAGACAAAGGAGTGGTGGACAGGATCGCCAAACACCTGAAAGAGAACGGCATAGAGGTCGTTATTGACCGCGAAGTCATGAAGGCCGGACAATCCATTCAGCAATTTATCGAACAAAGCATCCGGCAGAGTCATTTTGTGCTGTCGGTCGTTTCCGCCAACAGCCTGACATCGGGGTGGGTCAGCAAGGAAAGCCTGGCAGCCTCATATGCCGAATGGCTCGATGAAAAATACTTTTTGCCCGCCCGCCTCGACGACGAGTTCTTCAAGCCGGAATTCCAGCTCACTGCAGTGCGCGCCATCAACGAGCAGGTGGAATCCCTGCGGAAAACCATCAAGGAACTGGAAGAAATAGGCGGCGACCCGCGCGACCTGCAAAGCGATGTGGCTCAATTGGTTGACCTGAAAAGCAACCTGCCCAAAGTCATCCGGAAATTGAAAGACGTCCTGACGGTGGATCTGAGGGAAGAACATTTCAACGAAGGTCTCGCTCAAATTGTAAGGGCCATCCAGGGCGGTTAAGAGCATGCGTTTTTGACTCCGGCAGCCCCCAACATGCTATGCCCCCCGTCCCAACTTTTCCATCACGTATTCCTTATGGCTCCGCCCGATGGGCAGCACCCGCCCCGCGATCTCCACTTCGGCGGCGGAGAAGGATTCTATTTTGTCAACCGCTACTAAGAACGAGCGGTGGATGCGCAGGAAATTGTCGGAGCGCATCAATTCTTCCAGTTCGCCCAACTGGTAGTGGGTGTTGTACGCCTTCGATTTGGTCACGATGCTCACCGAATCTTTCAGGCTTTCGATGAAGAGTATCTCGTCGAGGTAGATCTTCACCGAGCGTTTGTTCACCGTGAAGAAATAGTAGGGGCGCACGGGTTGGGCCGCTTTGGTATTCACCTGTAAATCGGCGGGGGCGCGGTGCGGTTGCAGCAGTTTGTTCACAGCCTTCGTGAAGCGGCTGAATTCGATGGGTTTCAACAGGTAATCCACCACCTGGAGGTCGAAGCCCTGCACGGCAAATTCGTGGTAAGCCGAAGTGACAATGACCTTCGGCGGGTGCAGCAGCGTTTTCAAAAATTCTAAGCCGCTGAGTTTGGGCAGATTGATGTCGAGAAATACCACATCCACCGGATGGGTGCGCACCACGTCGAGGGCTTCGATGGCGTCGTTGCAGATGTGTGTGAGGTTCAGAAAGGGCGTCTGGGCGATGTATTCGGAAAGGATCTCGGCGGCCAGGGGCTCGTCTTCCACGATGATGCAGCGCAATTGGTTGTTCATAGTCAAAAAGCTTGAAGTTGGAAAAAATGGTTGCGATTAGAGCAATGGGCGTTGGATTGTTGGACGTTGGATTGTTGGACGTTGGATTGTTGGACGTTGGATTGCTGGACGTTGGATTGCTGGACGTTGGACTTTTGGACGTTGGACATTAGACTAAATGATCGGTTGTCACCAATGGCTTTTGTCACAACCCCGAATGTGCACGTTTTGGCGGCACAAGGTCTAAAACGAAAAGACCCGGATACATCCGCCGGGATGCATCCGGGTCGCCGGCTGTTCGACCAATGTACCTGATAAACGTCTGAATCCAAGATTCCACCCCCTAAACAGCAAATGGCCTCTCCCCGCCTTCGCCAAGGCTTCGGCGGGTAAACCTGCCACTGCTACTGCCACCGCCACTGCCACCGCCACTGCCACCGCCACTGCCACTGCCACTGCCACTGCTACTGCCACTGCTACTGCCACTGCCACTGCTACTGCTACTGCCACTGCCACTGCTACTGCTACTTCCACTGCCACTGCCACTGCCACTGCTACTGCCACTGCTACTGCCACTGCCACTGCCACTGCTACTGCCACTGCCACTGCCACTGCTACTGCTACTGCCACTGCCACTGTTACTTCACCACCCCCAAGCGCCTTCCCACCTTCTCAAACGCCGCCACCGCTTTTTCCAGATGCGCCTGTTCGTGGGCGGCGGAAAGTTGTACGCGGATGCGGGCTTTGCCCTGCGGCACCACCGGGTAGAAAAATCCGATGACGTAGATGCCTTCGTCGAGCAACTGGCGGGCAAACTGTTGCGCCAGCGGTGCTTCGTAGAGCATCACGGGCGTGATGGGGTGTTCGCCCGGCACGATGTCGAAGCCCGCTGCGGTCATGGCCTGGCGGAACCACTTTGTGTTGGCCTCGAGCTTGTCGCGCAGCGCCGTCGAGCCGCTCAGCAGTTCCATCACTTTGATGCTGCCGCCCACGATGGAGGGCGCCACCGTGTTGGAGAACAGGTAAGGCCGCGAGCGCTGGCGCAGCATTTCCACGATCTCTTTTTTGGCCGAGGTGAAGCCGCCCGATGCGCCGCCGAGCGCCTTGCCGAGGGTACCGGTGATGATGTCTATGCGGTTCATGACGTTGCGGTATTCGTGGGTACCGCGTCCTGTTTTGCCGAGAAAGCCGGTGGCGTGGCACTCGTCGATGCCTACCATCGCTTCGTAGCGCTCGGCCAGGTCGCAGATCTTGTCCAATTGCGCGATGGTGCCGTCCATCGAAAAAGCGCCGTCGGTGAAGATGAGTTTGCGGCGGGCGCCGGCGGCGTTGGCTTCTTTCAGGCAGTCCTCCAACGCGTTCATATCGTTGTGTTTGTACCGAAAACGCTTCGCTTTGCACAGGCGGATGCCGTCTATGATGGAGGCGTGGTTGAGTTCGTCGCTGATGACGGCGTCCTCCTCGCCGAGCAGGGGTTCGAACAGACCGCCGTTAGCGTCGAAAGCGGCGGCGTAGAGGATCGTGTCCTCCATCCCGAGGAAATCGGCGATGCGGCGTTCGAGTTCCTTGTGAATGTCCTGGGTGCCACAGATAAAGCGCACCGACGACAGGCCGTAGCCGTGCGTGCGGATGGCTTCGATGGCGGCTTCGATCACCGCCGGGTGGCTGCTGAGACCGAGGTAGTTGTTCGCGCAGAAATTGAGCACTTCGTGCTGGGCGGTGGTATCAATGACCGGGCCTTGCGGCGATGTGATGATGCGCTCTTCTTTGTACAGTCCGGCGTCGCGGATGCTTTGGATTTCGCCCTGAAGAGCAGGTTTTACGTTGGTAAACATATCAGGTGGATTTATGCCTGCCGGCAGGCAGTCGAAGGAACAGATGGTTTTAAAATGATGATCGGGCGGCTGCGGATTTTCAGAAAGCCGGGCAAAGGTAGGATGTGCCGTCATTTTTGACGCATCTGCCCGGCGTAAAATGGTTTGCGAAAAAATCCCGGTAAATACATGGATCATGCGAGTCAGGGATAAAACGACCACTCCGTATCTGTTGAACGCAGATTGCGACCTACCCACCGCAGGAACAATGGGAGCGCGGAAGACGCGGATCAGGCGGATGAAAACGGATTGCGAGGAGGTGAAAATCCGTGAAAATCCGCCCAATCCGCGTTATTCGCGTTCCCATTGTTATCGCGCCAGGCTTAATCGGAACGTGATTCATGCGAATCAGGGGTTAAATGCAAATAGTTGCTGACTATCAAGGCGTTAGATGTTACGTTTACGAAACTTTTTAAGTTTCGTAAACGTAAGCGCCTGAAAATCAATAGTGAATTTTAGCCCCTGATTCGCATGATTCACCCCGAATTTTGTAACACTGTAAAAACGATGCACGAGAGCCTTATGCGGCTGTTGTGCTTCCTCGCCAACAGCAGCGGAAAATTTTCGGAAAAAAATAGCCGCAGGATGGGTACCGGCCAGGACAAAATGGAACTTATTTTAAAATAAGCAAGCGGACATTGGATTTTTGACATTGGACATTGGACTAAATGATTGGTTGTCAGGGTCAAATGTCAAACGTCCAATGTCAATTTATTTTGTTCACTTACTTACATTCCTCACTTTTATCAACATCATCTACCATTATGAAAAACATTCTCCTGCGTGTATTGCTCTTTTTAATCGCAACAACGGCTTCGTTTGACGCGCTTGTCGCGCAACAAATGCGACCCTTGCAAAGCGGCGACAAAGCCGGGGCGCATCAGAAAGTGCGCGAAAATACCAACATCGGGCGCCTGAAAGTGCTGGCGCAACAGTACGATGAAGAACACAAGGCCGAGATGCAAAGGGCGCTGGAAATCGCCCGGCGCGACAGCCTGCCGCTTTGGTTCATGGATAAAAACGGCAAAATATTCGTGCTCAGCGGTCTGGACGACAGCGGGCAGCTGGAATATACCGTTACCGACAACCTCGATGCCGCCGCCACCACCTCCACCGATGCGGTATGGGACGGAGGCGCCGCCGGGTTGTCGCTGAGCGGAGCGGGATTGGGGCTCGGCCTGTGGGAGGCCGGCGGTATCCCCCTGGCGAATCACCAGGAACTCGCCGGCCGCGTTTTCATCGCGTCCGGACAATCGTCCACCGTGTCGGAGCATGCCACGCACGTGTGCGGAACGCTGATCGCCGAAGGCGTGGACGAAGCCGCGCGCGGTATGGCGAACGAAGCCGCCGTGCTCGCTTTCGATTCCAGCAACGACCTCGCAGAAATGGCCAGCGAAGCCGCCGACGGAATGCTGCTGTCCAACCACTCGTACAGCACTTTGACGGGCTGGTACTTCAACAGCAACGACGACGAATGGTACTGGTATGGCAACACCAGTGTCAGCACCGTCGAGGACTTCAAATTTGGTCTTTACAATTCGCAGGCCAGGCAATGGGACGAGGTGGCGTTCAACGCGCCGTATTACCTGCCCGTCAAATCGGCAGGCAACGACCGCAACGACGACCATTCCGGCGGACACAACGTGATGCAGAATAACCAGTGGGTTTTCAGTTCCGCCTACCGCGACCCGGACGGCGGCGCCGATGGCTACGACTGCATTTCTACCTACAGCACGGCCAAAAACATCCTCACAGTGGGCGCCATCGAAGACATCCCCGGTGGATACGGATCGCCGGATGATGTGGAAATGTCCACCTTCAGCGGCTGGGGGCCTACCGACGACGGCCGCATCAAACCGGACCTGGTCGGAAACGGCGTGGGCCTGTATTCCAGCGTCAACGGCGGACCGGACGAATACGGTTCTCTTTCCGGCACCTCCATGGCAACGCCCAACGTGGCCGGTTCCCTGCTGCTTTTGCAGGAACATTGTTACAATACATTCGGCGGATTCTTGCGCGCCGCCACCCTGAAAGCGCTGGCCATCCACACTGCCGACGAAGCGGGCGACGATCCGGGGCCCGATTACCGGCACGGATGGGGTGTACTGAATACGCGAAAAGCGGCTGATCTCATCACTACCGCTGCCAATGCCGGCGAAGCCGGCATCTTCGAAGATGTTCTGAACAACAATGGCTCTTTGAGCCTGGATATCACCTCCGACGGCACCAAGCCTTTGCGCGCCACCATCGTCTGGACCGACGTGCCCGGCACGGCGAACGGCAACGTGTTGAATTCCACGCAGCGCAAACTCGTCAACGATCTGGATTTGAGAGCGACCAGTGCCGGGACTACCTTTTATCCTTACACCCTCAATCCCGCTTCGCCCGGGGCTCCGGCAAGCAATACTCAAGACAACAACCGCGACAATGTCGAACAAATTTACATTGCCAATCCCACCGCCGGTACGTACACTTTTACGGTATCGCACAAGGGTACCCTGAATGGCGGTTCGCAGGCTTTTTCGCTCATTTTCAGCGCGGATGAGGAAAATACGGGCGGCGGCGCCTGCAGCGGCAACACGGCGCTGACTTCCTGCAGCGGTACGGTGAGCGACGGCAGCGGCGCTTCGGATTACGCCAACGACCTGAACTGCAGCTGGACCATCGCGCCTCCGGGCGCCTCGTCCGTCACCCTGACGTTCACGGCGTTCGAGACGGAGGATAATTATGATTTCGTGCGGGTATACGATGGCCCTGATGCTTCCGGCGATCTGCTGGGCGAGTTCAGCGGCGATGCGCTGCCTCCTGCGCTGACGGCCAGCAGCGGCGAGATGTACATCGAATTTGAAACCGACTTTTCTTTTACATACGACGGCTGGAGCGCCAATTATACCTGCAGCACCGGTCCGGCCAATACGTGCAACCAGGCTACGGATATTTCCTGCGGCATGACGGTGAGCGGCAGTACTTCGGGCGGGGCTCAAACTGTCCCGGATTGCGTCACAGCTCTCAACACTGCTCCCGGACGCTGGTACCGGTTCACTGCCGCTCAAAGCGGGCCGGTGACCGTTACGACCTGTAATCCCGGCACCGGTTACGACACAAAAGTCGGGGTGTTCTCCGGCTCCTGCGCCAACCTGGTTTGCGTGGGCGGCGACGATGACGACGATAACTGCGGTGTTTACAACCGCGCCAGCACCGTCCAGTTCGACGCCGCTGCAGGTCAGACGTATTTTATTTATGTGACCGGATTTTCGGATTATTCGGGTAATTATCAACTGACTGTCAGTTGCGGCAGCGGCTGTCCTGTTCCAACCGGCCTGGCGGCTGATGCCAGCGGCTATGCCTACGTCCACCTGATATGGGATGAATCGAATGGCGCCACAGGCTATCAAACGCGGCAGCGCGTGTCCGGCGGTGCATGGGTGGATGGCAATGTCTTTACTTCGCCCGGTGTGTATTGGGGCAATCTGGTACCCAATTCCCAATACGAGTTCCAGGTGCGCGCCCAATGCGCGGCCAATACATTCAGCGATTGGTCGGCCCCGGTTTTCGTTACCACCGGCGGCGCCGGGGATCCCTACTGCTACTCCTACGGCCTCACCTGGGACGACTGGATCGCGGGCGTTTCTTTCAGCAATTTGAACAACAATTCGGGCAAAAACTACGGATACGGAAGTTACACCAATCTCACTGCCAACGTGCAGAAAGGAAATTCGTACAACATCACACTTACGCCGGCGACCGACGACAACGCCGAAACCGTCTACTGGCGGGTGTGGATAGATTTCAACAAGGACAATGATTTCAACGATACGGGCGAGCAGGTTTTCCAGGCGAGCGGCGCCAACAGCGCTCCCGTCAACGGGACGGTCGCCATTCCGACAACGGTCGGCACAGGTGCGACGCGCATGCGCGTGAGCATGAACCTGGGTTCGTACGCCGCACCCTGCCAGATCAACGATTACCGCGAGGTGGAAGATTACACCGTTCAAATTTCGGATGGCGCACAGGCGCCGGTGGCCAATTTCAGCGTTTCCGCAACCTGCGGTCAGGCGCCGCTCACGGTCAGTTTTTCAGATATGTCCACCAACAGCCCCACCGCCTGGTCCTGGAATTTCGGCAACGGCCAGACTTCCACGCAACAAAATCCCGGTGCCACTTTCACGCAACCGGGGATTTATACAGTGACCCTTTCGGCGTCCAATGCCGGCGGTACGGATGTGGAAGAAAAGACCGCTTTTATTACGGTGGTGGCGCCGGTGAGCATCAGCGCTTCGCCCGGCAATGAAGCCTGCATCGGATCTGCGGTGTTGCTGCAAGCCAGCGGCGCCTCGCAGTACACGTGGTCTGGTTCGGGATTAAATTCCACCACCGGCGCCTCGGTGTCGGCTCAGCCCGCTACCGCCGGGATGTACACCTACACCGTAACGGGAAGCACGAACAACTGTGCGGCCAATCCGGTCAATATCAGTCTTACGTTCCAACCCATACCGGCAGTGAATGTAACGGCCTCGTCGAATGCGGCTTGTACGGGCGAGATCGTCAGCTTGACGGCCACCGGAGCTTCCACCTATACGTGGACGGGGGTGGGTTTGAGCAGCAACACCGGCAGCGCGGTTACCGCCCAACCGGCTGTACCGGGCAGCTATACTTACCAGGTAGTAGGCACGGCCAATGGTTGCAACAGCGCGCCGCAACCGGTCACGGTACAATTCAACAGCATACCCGCCGTCAATGTATCTGCATCGACCGGCAGCGCCTGTCTGGGCCAGGCCGTCACCCTAACGGCCTCCGGCGCCTCGACGTATACCTGGTCGGGTGTGGGTCTGAGCAGCAACACTGGCAATACGGTGACTGCACAGCCGACCTTGCCGGGCAGCTACGCTTACCAGGTGGTGGGCACGGCCAACGGCTGCAACAGCGCACCGCAAGCCGTCAACGTTCAATTCAACAGCATACCTGCGGTCAATGTATCTGCCTCTGTTGCCAGCGCTTGCCTGGGCGAATCTGTCACCCTAACGGCCTCCGGCGCCTCGACGTATACCTGGTCGGGTGTGGGCCTGAGCAGCAACACCGGCAGCACGGTGACTGCCCAACCAGCCGTGGCGGGCAGCTATGCTTACCAGGTAGTGGGTGCTGCCAATGGCTGCAACAGCGCGCCGCAATCCGTCAACGTTCAATTCAACAGCATACCTGCGGTCAATGTATCCGCATCGGCCCCCAGCGTTTGTTTGGGCGAACCGGTCATCCTTACGGCTTCCGGCGCGGCGAGCTATCAGTGGAGCGGCAACGGATTGTCGTCCATGACCGGCAATTCGGTTACGGCGACGCCACCGACTCCCGGCACGCATGTTTATACGGTCACGGGTACTACCGGCGGTTGCAGTGCTGCTCCTCAGGCCATTCCCCTGCAGGTATCGGCTGTTGATACCCATTCGGTGCACGTTACCGTCGAGGGATGCCCCGGCCCCGGTCTCACGTTCAGCGCCAGCGTAGTGAATGGCGGCGCGATATCCAACATTCTTTGGTATCACAATGGCACGGCAGTTTGGAGCGGGCCCACTTACACCTTGTTTTCCGCTGCCAATGGCGATAAAGTATATTGCGAATCTACCCCAGCGACGCTCCCGCCCTGCACCCAACCGGCAAAAGCCGTGTCTTCTGACTTTGTTGTGGATTGTATCCCACTGAACGCCGGCGAAGTGACGGAGGGGCTGCGGTCGGTATTGCTGATGCCCAACCCGAACGACGGCCACTTCAGGCTGCAGTTGGAGTCGCCCCGGCTTCTGAAAGGCAATATCCATATTTTCAATGCCCTGGGCCAGTTGTTGCTCACAAATGAGGTTGAACTGATACCAGGCGTCAACACCCTGCCGCTCCACCTGCCTTCGCCGCAGGCGGGCCTCTACTGGCTGACGATACAGGCGGAAGGAAGATCGCACCGCGTGGGATTTGAAGTGCATTGAAGGGGATAATTCATGCGCATCAGGATGAAATCGTTTGAGACGACGTAGAGCCATTTCCCGCAGATTTTCGCAGAAAAAATCGCGCGGATTTTCGCAGATTGAGATCAAAATCAGCGGTTATCAGCGATTTTTTCTGCGAAAATCTGTGGGAAACCATATAAGAGGTCACACGTTGAGGCAAACAAGCATCATTGAATTTGATACAGTTGAGAGTCGCATCAACAATACAGTGACTTGCGATTGGAAAAATGTTCAGGATTGGCCTTTTTTTAGAAAAAATCAGACGGATAGCACCGCCTATGCCAGGTGTTCTATATTTACGCCCCAAAAATCAGCCATACAACGAATGAAATCAGTCCCCGCTCCGCTCGTTCTTTCCATTTGCTTCGTTTTCAATTCACTCTTCGTTTCCGCCCAGCTGCCTGATACGGTGATGGCCGAAAGGATGCTCGCGCGCGCCGAACGTTTCCTGGGCGTACCCGACTTTGATTCTGCTGCCGCGACCGGATTTGATTTGCTTTCGTTTGCGCGCCAGAAAAAACTCCCCAGCTATGTAGCGGCAGCATGGTCCACCCTTGGGGTCGTTGCTTATCATACCAATCAGGCGATGGATGCAGTCAGCCGTTTCGACAGCGCTTTATCCGTCCGCCGCGCATATCTCGGCCCCGATCATCCGGAAGTCGCCGTAGCCTTATCCAATATCGGTTCCTTGTTGCTCGACCTTTTTGGCGACGCGGAGGCGGCGCTGGAGCGGTTTGAAGAGGCATACCGTATTTGCAGCAACAGGCCCGGTGGGTGTGCGGAAGGATTCTCCGGCTCGCTGTACAACAACCTGGGGAATGTGCACGCCGCACGGGGCAACTATGAATTGGCCGAACATTTCTACCTGCGGTCGTATGAAATACGCTCCGGATACCCCGACGATCCCCGCTACAAACTGGCGTCGCTGTTAAACAATCTCGGCAGCATGAAGGCAGAAACCGGCCATACAGGGTCGGCCCGCGACTACTTGTTGCAGTCGGAATCGCTTTATTTGCGGTGGAACAAGGGCAATGAAAGCCCGGACCTGGTTCAGGTCAGACTGAATCTGGGCGTCGTCGCCAACCTCGAATACGAACGGAGCCAAGCCAAAAAATACCTGTACAGTGCCCTCCGGTTGGGAGAAAAATTTTACGACAACCTGTACCTGGAGTTCGGGAAGATTCATCACAATCTGGCTGTTATATACAACGAGGAAGACTCGCTCGATGCCGCGGAACGCCACTACCGCAGTGCCATTGAATTTTGGGAAACGAATTTCGGCTTTCACCCCGACCAAACGGCGTCCATTACCGGCCTCGGGTTGATCGCCGGAAAACGCGGCCTCAAAGCGGAAGCACTCGAACTGTACAAAAAGGCGGAGGCCCTCGATGAAGCCAATTTTCCTCCGCAACACATCCGCAGGGCCAATAACTATCACCTTATCGGCACTTTTTTTCAAAACAACGGCGACCACCGGCAGGCGTACCATTACTACCGGAAACAACTTCAGGCGCTCGGATTGGCCGAATTGAGCAAGGACTCTCTTTCCAAAGCGCGTCCCTCCCAATTGCTGGTGACGGGTTTGACCAACCTGGGCAAACTCTATTTCGACCGTTACCGGGTCAACAAATCCACCGCCCAACTGGATTCGGCGCTTATGGTGTTCTCCCTCGCCGATTCGGTCCTGCAAAAACTCCGCGAGGTGCGTTTGACTTTCGGCGAACAAAAACAGCTGTTGAGCGATGCCCGCGCGATGGCCGAGTGGTCCATCCAGGCAGAGATAGCGCGCTATGGAAAGAACACGGAACGGGCATTTTACCGCTCGGAACAAAACCGCGCGTACAACCTGTATGCTAAATTCCGCGAGGACGCTGCCGTGCGTTATTCCGGTGTACCCGATTCGCTCACCTCTCTTTACCGCAACTGGAGTTATGAGATCGCGCACGCCGACAATCTCCTGCAGGAAATGCCTGCCGATGACCCGGCTTATTTTAAGACCCGGGCACATCTGGCCGAACTCCGCATGAAAATGTCGGCTTTGAAACAGACACTCGCCGGCTATGAAAAATACTACAAATTCCGGTTCGGCACTTCCACTGCCTCGCTGCGCGAGGTGCAGCAGAAGATCCTGCGCCCCGGTGAAGTCATGGTTCAGTATTTCGCAGGCGACAGCGCGATTTTTGTTTCCGTCGTAAGCAAAGACCGGTATGAATTTCAGGTTATCCCCAATGATTTTGATCTCAAGGGAAAAGTGGATGCCCTGCGTTGGGGCATTACTGCTTACTTTCTGGCCCCTAAACAGGATGATACACTGCTGGAGTCAACACTCGATGCGTATGAGCGAAATGCGCAGGAACTGTACCGCCGGCTCGTGGCGCCTTTGAAGCTCCGCCCTGCTGACTCCCTGCTTATTATCGTCCCCGATGGCGTGTTGTGGTATGTTCCGTTCGAAGCGCTGTTAAGCGCCGCACCTCCTGCCCACGGCGATTTGAAGGATTATCCCTATTTGTTGCGGAAGCACCGGATCAGTTACGCGTATTCGGCTACCCTGCTGCGCGAAGCTGCCGGTTTCCGCCACCAGGAATTTAGCACGCCGCTGGTGGCTTGCGCGCCATTCTCCGATGCCGGACCGGAAGGGAAAGGCATCAAGGATGACCTTTTCACACCGTTGATCTATTCTGCCGGCGAAGTGCGTGCCGCACAGCGATTGTTGGGTGGCGACACTCTTATTGGAAATCAGGCCACTAAAAGCGCTGTGGTAAGCCGTATCCCCGACGCCCGCATTGTGCTGTTTTCCACGCATGGCCTTGCCGGCGAAGAAGGTTACCTCGCATTTTATCCCGATACCGGCCAGGCGAAGGGAAACAACCTGCTGCGGATTGGAGAGGTCTATAATCTGCCGCTCCATGCCGACCTGGTCATTTTCAGCGCCTGCGAAACCGCGCTCGGACAACAGCAAACGGGAGAAGGTCTTATCAGTCTGGCGCGTGCCTTTACCTATTCCGGGACGGGTGGCATTGTCACAACGTTGTGGTCTGTGAATGAATCTTCTACGAGCGCTATCGTGACTGCCTTGTGCGAAAACCTGGCCGCCAAAAAAACGGCGCGCGAATCGCTCTCCGCCGCCAAGCAACACTGGTTGAATACCTGCACTTCTGAAGGTGCGCATCCCTGGTATTGGGCCGGCATGATAGGAATGGGAGTGCTCAGGTAAAATGTCCCTGTGCTTATTTTTTTTGTAAACAGGTGGATACCAATTGTCATGGCCGGGTACAAATAAAAAAAGTACTCCAGTCATGATCACACTATTTTTCATTCTGCTCAAAGTCATCGGCGGCAAAATCGGCATAGCCAAAGCCGCGTTGCTCATCGCCAAAAGCCAGGCGCTTAAAGCCTTGTTCTATGAGTTTTCCGACGAGATACTGCATATAGGCCAGCGGGCACTGATGTCGCCATCCGTTCAGGACGCATTGCCCGGCTGGGTGCTCGATTTTCTGGAAGAAAAAATAGACGACCTGGTCACGGCCGTGGAGGCCATCAGAGCTTTTTTAGACAGCCAGTAAGCGATCGGGCCATACTACCTTCAATCCGGCAACTTGTTCAATTCCGCTTCCAGGGACTCGGCCCACAAGCGGAGTGCGGGTGATCCGCTGGTAATTAAAAGTTCCAACTCTCTGCGGTAGGCTTCCTGTCGCTCGGGGAATTGGGCAAGGTAGCAGATGACGATGTTTTTGCGGGCATCGGGTCCGTACAACCTGCTGCCGGCCAGGGTGCGAAAGACTTCGGCCGCTTCGTCGTAGCGTTGGGCGCCAAACAAGGCGTGCGCCTTCATTTGACGTACGTTGATGTCGGTGGAGTCCGCTTGCCGGAGCCATCGAAGTGCGGCCTCCCACTTGTTATTTTTCAAGGCATCGGCCGCTTTTGCCTTTGAAATGACCGTCACTGCGGTGTCGGGCGATGCCGCGTTTTTGATTACCGAGGGCTGTATGCGGACGTATCCGGCAGCCGAATGCGCCACATTACGCATAGCTGCAATATGCCTGGCGCTGTACGTTTTTTTTGAAGTTCCATTTCCAGCCTGCGGCTTGCTCTTTAATTCAGCAGGCTTTTCAGGGGGGGTAAACTGGCGGCCCTGCTGTTCCCCGGCATTATTTCCTGTAGTATCGCGAATCGGTTCATTCTGTTTCTCATCGGGAGGATTACTTAGGCCACCTTCCGGCGAACGGGTACACTGCCGGTAAACCGCAAATAAAAGCAAACAGCATACCAGAGCGATCAACCAGAAATACAAACGGTATCCCGGACCTTTTGGAACGGGGGTGGTTGGTGCCGGCGGCGGATCAGGCAGATTTTGACGCCATTTCGCAGTTTTTAGGCGGAGGTCGCGGGCCCGCGCGCGTTGCATCGCTTCCCTCATCATTTGCTCCGCACTCACTGCCTTCGACAGAACTTCATCTTCTTTCATATTGGCCTCAAAAGCAACGGCTTCCTCGCTGGTCATCCGACCATCCAGATATCTTTCGATCAGTTCCTGCCTATTTTCCTCTGTTTGCATGTTATTGGTCGCTTTTGAAAACGCGGGGGTAAAGCGGGTGTTTTTTCATTCGTTTCAGCATATAATCGCGGCAACGGTCCACGTATCGCTTCGCCATTTTGTCGCTGGATACACCGTACTCATTTGCAATTTCTTTCATGGACATTCCTTCATGGTATTTGGCGGTCAGCAATTGCCGGCATCGGGCGCTGAGGTTTTCCCAGCCGTAGTCATATATCTGCATGCGTCCTTCTTCGCCCTGATCTATTTCAGGAGGAGGCTCGCTCAAGCCGAATTCATGGTACATCACAGGCGCTTCCGGTCGAAGCGACCTGAAGCGTTTGAACCAGTTGTGCTTGGCGATCTCATAAAAATAAGACATTACCTTGCTGCGTCCCTCGAACGATTGGCGTTGCACGTTTTGGTCGAACGCGATCACGGCATCCTGAAAAACCTCTTCCGCATCTTCCCGGGAGCCGCCTCGCTGAACGACAAATTGTACCACCCACATCAATGGGCCGGGATCGGTGTAAAAGAATTCTTCTAATGCCAGGTCGCGTGTTTTCGCTCCGCCACGCAGGGCTTCCAGCAGTTTGGCATCGGTCCAATTGTTCTTCATTAGTAGCTGATCGCGGGAATTGGTATCCACACCCGGGGTTACTTTTTTTTAAAAAAATGGAGAAAATGCCTGCTCACTTTGCCCGCACACTGAACGATATCCGCCGGTTCTTCGCTTTGTTCTCCGGTGTGTCGTTGGGCGCTACGGGGTGTTGTTCGCCGTACCCTTCGGCTTCGAGGCGTTCGGGCGTGATGCCTTTGGCGATGAGCCAGTTTTTGCAGGCGTTGGCGCGTTCGCCGCTGAGTTTGAGGTTGGCTATGTCGTTGCCATCGGAGTCGGTGTAGCCGCCGATGCGGAGTTTCACCGCCGGGTATTCGTTCAGGATGGCCAGTACGGCAGCGAGTTTGATGTCCGATTCGGGTCGGAGCGTCGCTTTGTTCACATCGAACATGATCTCCGGGAAATCGAACCACTTGTTTTTGTCAATAGCGGCGCCGGCATCCCTGACGAAGGCGAGCATGGCCGCTTCCTGGGAGCCTTCGGTGAAATTGAGCGCCGGTTTGGCGGGCACGGGCGCCGGTGTGACAATGGGAGCAGGGGCCTCCACCTTGAGCGATTCAGACTGAACGGAGCAATATTTCATATACCCGATCAGGGCGCCACCCAGGGCGAGCAACAACAGCAGCGGCCAGAGCCAGCGATTGCCGGTAGTGTTTGTCGCGGTGCTTTTTCCGGCACTCCCGCCGATGTCGGCAAGTCCGATAATGGAGCCGAGGCCGGTGGGCAAGGCGCCGAGGATGTTGTTTTTTTGTCCCAGCAGCAGGTTGGCGAACCCGGAAACGTTGAGCCCTTCTGTGTTGATCTTTTTGCTCAAAATTCCCATCACGAGCGGTCCGACCATGCCGAGCAGGGAGGATACGCTGGACGATCGGGTACCCGAAAAGGCGGCCACTGCGTTGGTAATGGCAGGTATCCTGGCGCCGAAAATGCTGCCGAGGAATTGGCCTGATACATCTTTCGGATCGCCTTGAGCCAGATTGCCGCCGCCGATAAGGCTACCGAGCTTGCCGAGAATACCGGAGTCGAATTTCGACAAGGCGCTGAAAATGTTGCCCAGTGCATTGGAGTCGCCGCTTTTGTCGAGCAGACCCGCGAGAATGGTGGGAGCGAGGCCGCCGATGGCTTTGGAGATACCGCCTTCGTTTTCACCCAGCAGGTTGGCCGCCTGACCTATGAGTTCGGGGGTTACGTATTCTTTGATGGAGTCCAGCAAGTTTGCCATTTTGTAAAGTCGTTTTGTTTAAGGAAGCGGACATCGGATGTATGACATTGGACATTTGACTAAATGATTGGTTGTCACGGTCAAATATCCAATGTCCAATGTTAATTTATTTTGTCCTTTAAAAAAGGGGGATAAAGATTGGCTTTCATACCTCATCCCTTGCATCCGAAATCAAAAGTATGACCATTGTTGGGGAAATCGGTTCAGTAAGGGTCAAAAAAAACAAGTGCCGGTTTTTTAGTTGTTCCTGTTCGTGCTTGTCCGCTCAGAAAGGCAATCCTACTGCCAGATTGGGATTCAGATCGTCCCATTTGAAGCCCGAAATGAGGTTACGCACCCAATAGCGGCCATTCGCATCGGCGTAGGGATTGCGAAGCCTCAGTCCGGCGTCGAAGCGGATGATGAGGTAACTGAAATCGCCGCGAATGCCGAATCCCGTGCCGAGAGCGATGTTTTTATAGGAATCGGGGCGCAGTTGTGCGCCGGGGCGCGACGCATCGGGTTTGAGTGTCCACACATTGCCGCCATCGAGGAACACCGCTCCTTTGAACCAGGAAAAAATGTCGAACCGTAGTTCGCCGTTGAATTCAAATCGGAAATCGGCGGCCTGGTAGAACGGCTGCTGCGTGGGTGGCATGGGTTCGCCGGTATCGGGATCGCGGGGCACGTAGCCGCCTGGCCCTACTTCGCGAATGCGCCAGGCGCGGATGCTGGTGGGGCCGCCTATAAAATATTGTTTTATGTAGGGCGCGGTTTTGGTATCGCCGAACGGTACCACGACGCCTGCACCCACACGCACTGCAGCGGTGATATTTTTCCGGAAATCGCGGGTGTAAACGCCGTCCATATCGAGACGCAGGTATTGGGCGAATTCAAGGTCGGAGATCGTCCATCTTTGTTTGCCGAATGCCGCCGACCAGAGGCGGTTCAGGGCCAGCTCTTCGAGACCGGACAGGTCGGTGTTGAAGCGGTAAAACCAGCGTTCGCCGAAGCGGTTGTTCGTGCCCGTGTAGGTATAGGTGAAGGCGCGCATGAAAAAACCCGTAAAGAGTTGGTCGTCGAAACTGTTTCTCAGAAACTGGTTTTGTCCGAAGATGGAATCGAATGCAGGCTGGGTGCGCGGCCGGAGGATATCCACGCCGAAGTGGTCGAACGAATAGCGGTTGTGGCCGTCCTGCAGGTCGTAGCCGAATGCCGCATTGAAGAGGTTATAATCGTAAAAATCAATGACCTGCAGGTAATTATAGTTGAGCGAAAGGCGCGCCTGGCTGTTGTCTCTCAGCTTGCGGTAAAAAGACCTCTCCATGCTGAGGGTGTCTTTTTTCCAACTGTATGCTCCCCGCCAGAGGCCGAAATAATCGAAAAAGCGCGGAAAGGTCAATTGATTCTGCCATTTGAATTCCTGCGAGAAAATGAGCCGGTTGCGGGTAGCCACGTCGAATTCCACGTTGTACTGGACGCTGCTGTACAGGTGTTCGGCGCCCCGGAACAGGTTGCGGTTGCGAAAGGAGAGAGAGGTGGCAATCCCGATCAGGTTGCGCGCCAGGGCGCTGGAACTGGTGGAAGAGTTCAGGTCCACGTCGGCGCCCAGCGAGATGCGTTTGTTGGGCGTCGTTACGATCTCCACGTTGATCTTGCGCGGGTCTATGGTGTCCTGCCGGGGCTTTACCGACACGAAACGGAATACGCCGAGCTCGTTCAGGTGCCGGATGGTATTGTCGAAATCGGCTTCGCGGTATGGCCACAAGGGCTTGATGGAAATGGCCCTGTACAGGCGGCCCGGTTTGACGTCAAACTTCGTTGTGCCGGAGCGGAAATATACGCCGTTGATTAAGGTGTCCCGGCGGATCGCCATCTGCAGGTCGGGACGCACGCTGGACAGCACCTCGATGTTGCCGATGGTGTAGGTTTGGTGCATGACCGAATCGCCGGGCGTGAGGATCTCGGTCGTCACGCGGGTGCGGGTACCGGTGCTGTCGCCGGTGAAGGACACGAAATTGGGAGCGAAGTAGGCATAGCCGCGGTTGCGCAATTCGTTGGTGATCCGCGCTTTTTCAGCGTCGAAAACGCGCCCGTCCATCGGCTCGCCGCGTTTCAGCAGCGATCTGCCGGCTTGTTCGCGCAATATCTGGACCACCGGGGTATCGCGGCTCTCGTATTCCACCCCTTCGATGGTATGGAGTGGGCCGAGTTCGAGCAGGTATTTCACCCGGGCTTTGTGTTTGCCCACATCTTTCTTCTCATAGGTGCACCGGGCATCGAAGTAGCCGCGTTGTTGCAGCAGGTTTTGGAAATTTTTTGCCGTATTTTGAGTCAGGCGTTCGTCGTAAATAGCGGGCGGTTCCGCTACCTTGTCGAGGATCCAGCGGGCGGAGTCGGAAGATTTATTGCGGAAGCGGTAGTACAGCCACAGGCGGAATGGCGCCCGGAACAACGCCAGGGGGCGGCGGTTGGGCACTTGCTTGTATTGCGCGCTGAGTTCGTACAGCAACGGTATGCGCTGGTTGGCTTTGAGCCGTTTTTCCGACTTGATTTCGATGGAATTTTTCACCAACAAGCGCTCCCCCTTGGCTTCATCGAGATGCTTCGTAACATTGCAGGCGCTCAGAAAGGCCGCAAGGCTTAAAAATAAAATGGTATTGACCTTCATAAACTTTTTATCAACCTTCATCAACTGTTAGCCGTGTTGTCGCACAACCAAACCAAATTGCTCACCGCACTCCAGGTAAAGAAGTACCGGCAAAAGTATCGAAAATTCACAGTGGAGGGCGAGAAAATGGCCGCCGAACTGCTCGCGCAACAACGCGTGGGGGTGTCCGCCATTTTTGGTCTCGAACGTTGGGCCGCCGATAACGCCGCTTTGTTGCAGCCGTATTTGGAAAAATTTAACCCCGTCAGCGAAGCGGAACTGAAAAAGATATCCGCGCTTACTACCCCCAACAAGGTGCTTGTCGTTGCCGAATTGCCCGACGAGCCTTTCGATCCCGCCATTTTTCAACGCGATTTTTGCTTTTTTCTCGACGGCATTCAGGACCCCGGCAACCTCGGCGCCATCCTGCGCGTGGCCGATTGGTTCGGCATTCCCGCGGTGGGTTGTTCGCCCGACAGCGCCGATGCCTTCAGTCCGAAGGTGGTGCAGGCGAGCATGGGCGCTTTTTTAAGGGTAAAAATTTGGGAAATGCCGTTGGAAGATGTGCTGGAAATAATGCCGGATTTGCCTGTTCTGGGCGCCGTGTTGGGCGGAAATAATGTTTTTCAAGCCGAATTGCCTACTAAGGGCCTTGTCGTCATCGGCAGCGAAGGCCGCGGCATCAGCCCGGCTGCGGAAGCCCGGCTCACCCATCGCCTTACCATCCCGCGCCATCCTTCCGGCGGCGCCGAATCGCTCAATGCGGCGGTAGCGGCAGGGATCGTGGCCGCAATAATCCGCAATCACTAATCCGCAATCCGCAATCCGCAATCCCATTACCTTTGCACCATGAATTCATACCAGCAAAAACTCGACGCCTTTGGCCGCCTGCTCACCATCATGGACGAACTCCGCGAGCAGTGCCCCTGGGATCGCAAGCAGACCCTCGAATCGCTGCGCAACCTTACCATCGAGGAAACCTACGAACTCGCCGACGCCATCCTCGCGGGCGACCTGCCGGGCATCAAGGAAGAGATCGGCGACCTGATGCTGCACATGACTTTTTATGCCCGCATCGCTTCCGAGCAGGGCGCCTTCGACATCGCCGACGCATTGCACGCTATTTGCGACAAACTCATCGCCCGTCACCCGCACATTTACGGCGACGTAAAAGTGAAAGACGAGGAAGAAGTGAAACAAAACTGGGAGCAACTCAAACTCAAAGAAGGCAAAAAGTCACTGCTTGCCGGCGTACCCGCCAGTTTACCCGCTATGGTAAAAGCCTACCGGATGCAGGAAAAAACCAAACAGGTGGGGTTCGAATGGGAAAATACCGAACAGGTATGGGCCAAAGTGGAAGAAGAACTCGGCGAATTACACGAAAACGTCCGCAACGGTGCATCGCAAAAGGACATCGAAGAGGAATTCGGCGACGTGCTGTTCTCGCTCGTCAACTACGCCCGCTTCATCGGCGTGGACCCCGAAACGGCGCTGGAGCGCGTGAACCGCAAGTTCAAATCGCGCTTCGAATACATCGAAGCGCAGGCGCCTAAACCGCTGAAGGAGATGACATTGGCGGAGATGGATGTGCTGTGGGAAGAGGCGAAGGGGCGGTTGACTGAGAGTTGACAGAAGATAGTGTATATCACCGCTCTTGATCGAGACAGAAAATATTTAAAAGACATTACTTGTCTCTTTAGCAGAAAACAACGATTTTTGCTTTTATAACTGCAATCACATTATCAACCTATGGGCGACGGACAATTTATCAAAAATGAAAAAGGGGAAGTGATTGGTGTATTTCTGACTATTGAAAAATATCAGGAATTGCTGGAAGATCTGGACGATACAAGAACGTTTCGGGAAGCAAAGGCCAAGGGCGAACCTACCATCCCGCTTCGTGAAGCAATAGCACTCCGCAAAAATGCCCTACAACGTCGTTCTGACAAGAAGCGCATAAAAACAACTGCGTAAACTTCCCGCTCGAATTGCCGATCTTATCGAAGAAAAACTTTTGGAATTAGAGGGAAATCCACGTCCATCAGGATGCAAGAAGCTTGTGGGCGAAGATAATGCCTGGCGCATACGCATTGGAGATTATCGGGTTCTTTACGAAATTCAAGACAAGATACTCATCGTTCACGTTGTAGATATTGATCACAGAAAAGACATTTACAAGAAGCGTTGACTTTTCCGGCGAATTTTATTCGGAACTTCCCCCACATTTCCCCCCTTTTTTGAAACTTTTGTTTCTTCATTGCTTGCACCTTAATTAATTAGTTATACTTTTGCACCCGCTAAACCCGGATGGATAGGCAAAAACTGCCGTTTGACCCTTGGAAATCCGGGATTGGTGACTCATTCACTCATTCACTCATTCACTCATTTTCAATGGCAGTTTACTATTCCAAGGAGAAAGTTGCCTCCATCATCAAGGAGTACGGCGGCGACGAGAAAAACTCCGGCAACACAGAGGCACAGGTGGCTTTGCTGACCTACCGCATCGAAAGCCTCTCCAATCACCTTCGCGCCAACCCGAAAGACCACTCCACCCGCCGCGCCCTGCTTACCATGGTCGGCCAGCGCAAGAGCCTGCTTTCGTACTACGCGAAAAAAGACATTTACAAGTACCGCGCCCTCATCGAGAAACTCGGTCTCCGTAAATAAAAATACATTCCGGTTGCCCTGTTTATTCGGGGCAGCCGGATTTTTCTTAAACCTGAAATCCAAGACCCGCCTCACTTCAATACTCCTCAGCAGACCATTTTATTTTTCATCTGCTCCGTCTGCAACAGGTACTGAGGAATTTCGCGCGATGAAATAATTCCCGACGGAATCCAGCGCAAAAGCGGGGAAACTCTTTCCCCCACACAAAGACACAGGCGACTTTTGATTCCCTGCATCTTTGTGTGTTTTGGCCGCTTCGCTCCGTCGGTGTTCTTCGCTTTCATTTTCCGCATCTTTCCTCTCCGCAACAGACGGCGCGCAAATTCATTTTTTATCATGGGAAAACAAATCCCCTTGCGCACTTCGTTCAACCTTCCGGACGGACGTGAAGTGACGCTCGAAACCGGCAAGTTGGCCACACAGGCCGACGGCTCCGTACTCGTCCGCATGGGCGATACGATGTTGCTTTGCACCGTCGTCAGCGCCAAAAAGGCCAAAGAAGGCCAGCCCTTCTTCCCTCTTTCGGTGGACTACCAGGAAAAGTTTGCCGCTGCAGGCCGCATCCCCGGCAACTTCTTCCGCCGCGAAGGCAAACTTTCCGATTACGAGGTGCTCATCAGCCGCCTCGTTGACCGCGCCCTGCGCCCGCTCTTCCCCGACGGGTACATGAACGAAACGCAGGTCATCATCACGCTGGTCTCCGCCGACAAGGATGTGATGCCCGACGCTTTGGCGGGCCTCGCCTGTTCTGCAGCCGTTGCCACAAGCGATATTCCGGTGGAGGCTCTGTTCTCCGAAGTCCGCGTCGCACGCATTGACGGCCAGTTTGTCATCAATCCCGGTCGTGCCGCTTTGGAGCGCGCCGACATGGATTTCATCGTCGCCGCTACCAAACGCGACATCACGATGGTGGAAGGCGAAGCCGACGAATGTTCCGAAGCCGACCTCGTGGCGGCGTTGAAAATTGCCCACGAAGCCATCAAAGACCAGATCGCGGCCCAGGAACGCCTGGCGGAAATGATCGGTGAGAAGGCGCTGGTGAAACGCCCGCTGCCGGAAATCCCCGAAAACGAGCCGCTGAAGGCCCGTGTCGAATCGCTCGCCAGCGCGCCGATCTACCAGATCGCCCGCAGCGCCAGCGACAAACACACCCGTCGCGACTTCATCGAGAACCTGAAAGACCAAACCATGGAAACCCTCGAGACCGAGTTTGGCGAAGAGTTCTGGGATGAATGGGCGCAAACAGCCGACCGTTATTTTGAAAAACTCAAAAAACACATCATCCGCGATGTGATCCTCAGCGAAGGGCTTCGCCTCGACGGCCGCAGAAGCGACGAGGTGCGCTCCATCTGGTGCGAAGTGGACTACCTGCCTTCCTCACACGGCTCGTCCATCTTCAACCGCGGCGAAACGCAGTCGCTCACCTCGCTCACACTGGGCACCAAACAAGACCAGGTGCTGATCGACAACGCCCTGAAATCCTACGATGACGATTTTATCCTTCACTACAACTTCCCGCCGTTCTCGGTGGGCGAGGCGCGGCCACAACGCGGCCCGGGCCGCCGCGAGGTAGGTCACGCCAACCTTGCCGCCCGCTCCATCCGCAAAGTGATGCCCGATGAATTCGCTTACACCGTGCGGATCGTGTCCGATATCCTGGAATCAAACGGCTCATCGTCCATGGCAACGGTGTGCGCCGGTTCGCTGGCGCTGATGGACGGCGGCGTTCCCATCAAATCGGCCATCGCCGGTATTGCCATGGGCGCCATCGCCGACGACAAAGGGCGTATCGCTATCCTCACCGATATCCTCGGCGATGAAGATGCGCTCGGCGATATGGACTTCAAAGTAACCGGTACCGAAAAGGGCATCACCGGCACGCAAATGGACATCAAAATTGACGGAATGCCTTACGAACTGCTCGAAAAAGCGCTTCGACAGGCACGCGACGGCCGGTTGCACATCCTTTCGAAAATGGCCGAAGCCATTGCCCAACCGAATTCCGATCTCAAGCCCCACGCTCCGCGCGTCGTCGAATTCCGTATCGGACGCGATTACATCGGCGCGGTCATCGGGCCGGGCGGCAAGATTATCCAGGAAATGCAACGCCAAACCGGTACCACCATTTCCATCGACGAGGATGAGATCGGCGGCATCGTTGCCATTTTCGGCCCCGACAAACAATCGCTCGACGCCGCCTATGGCAAGATCATGGACATCGTATTCGTGCCCGAAGTAGGGTCAGTGTACGAAGGTGTGGTGGAAGAACTGGCCGACTACGGCGCTTTCATCAAATTCAAAGGTAAAACGGGCCTGATGCACGTGTCGGAGTACGACCACCGCCGTATAGAGAACCTCGCCGAGGTGCTCAAAGTGGGCGACCCGATCACGATCAAGATACTCGATGTGGACCCGAAAACGGGCAAGATGAAGCTTTCCCGCCGGGCCATCACGCCTAAACCTGACGGCACCATGCCGACCGACGAAGAAAACGCTGCCCGCGCTCAACGCGGCGGTGGCGGCGGTCGCGACGGTGGCCGCGGCGGCAGTGGCGACCGCAGAGGCGGCGGTGGCCGCGATGACCGCAGGGGCGGTGGTGGCGGTGATCGCCGCGGTGGCGGCGGTGGCGGTTTTGGTGGAAACCGCGGACGATAATTATCTGCGAATGCCTGAATCCGCTGATTCGGATTCGACAAAAATAACAGGCCGGCCAGGGGATATCCCCGGCCGGCTTTTTTTATTCTAAACATAGGGGCATTGGATTTTTGACATTGGACATTTGACTAAATGATTGGTTGTCAGGGTCAAATGTCAAATGTCAAACGTCCAATGTCAATTTATTTTGTCCACATACTAACACCCATGAGCCGGATATACCATCCTGCCCGCCTTATCGCCGCAGCTGATTTCGCCAGTTTCATACAAAACATCGCTCCTTAGGGAGCATTGCGCCTACTCCGTTTGTCATTTTACCAACCATTCCAAACACGCCGCCTGTCTTTTCTGCGTTTCCCCTTTGCCGATTTTTCACCGATTAAAACATCTTTCCATGAATTCGATTTACCAGGTGCCTTTTCGCATAACCCTTTTTCTGCTGGTATTTTCCGGCATTGCGAACGCCCAAACTCCTTGTATTGATCCAACCTTGATTGACTCCAGCGCCTTCTGCCCGGCGGTATACGACCCCGTCTGTGGATGCGACGGCGTGACGTACAGCAACTCCTGCGTGGCGACGAATTACGGCGGCGTTACTTCCTGGACGCCGGGCATGTGCCCTCCCTGCCCCGATGGCTGTTTCTATGACATTCAATACTCGCTCGACGGCACAACCTTGCATGCGGAACTTACCCCGCCCATAGATACGCCGCCGTTTTTCTTTTTCGTGCTGTGGTCGCTCGACGGCGGCGCCGTGACCGGCAACGGACTGGATTTTGTTCACCTGTTGCAGGACACGGGCCGCCATGTGTTGTGCGCAACCTATCCTACGGGCGATTTCGTTGCCATTAATTGTACCGTCTGCAAAGCGTTCGATGTGACAACGTTGTGCGTGGACACGGCCCGAATTGACTCCGTGCCCTGTCCGCTGGCTTTTATCCCCGTGTGCGGCTGCGACGGCGTGACCTACAACAATGCCTGCGAAGCGGAGAACTGGGCCGGGATCACCTCCTGGAAGCCGGGCGTCTGCGGCAGCGCATGCAATGATCTGTTCGTTGATTTCGAGGGTTTTAATTCGGGAGGTTCGCTCACCGTGTGGACGTTCAACGACCTTTCTGTGTTCACCAACGGGGGGGGCGTCACCAGCTGGTACTGGGATTTCGGCAACGGCATGACTTCCTTCGACCAACATCCGACGCTCAATTTTATGGAACCCGGCGATTATACGGTTTGCCTCACCGTCTCCGGCACCGCCGCCGACGGTACGCAGTGCGGCGCCAATGTTTGCAAGGTGGTGCATGTGGCCGAACAACTCTGCATTGATCCCTCCATCATTGACCCCACCGTGTTTTGCCCGGCAGTATACGATCCCGTGTGCGGCTGCAACGGCGTGACCTACCCAAACGATTGTGTGGCACAATTTTACAACGGCGTCACGTCCTGGACGCCCGGCATTTGCCCCGATGACTGTCTGAACCCTGCCTGGGTGGATACACTGGCGCCCTGCATCGAGATATACGACCCCGTATGCGGCTGCGACGACGTGACGTACCAGAACGAATGCTTCGCGCTCACGCACGGCATCACTTCGTGGACGAAAGGAGTATGTTGCCCCAATCCGGATTGCAAAGCGTATTTCAAAGTGACGCTGCTGCCCAACCGGACGGTTATGCTCGTGGATTCTTCGTACAATGCCGAAACCTGGCACCTCGATTTCGGCGACGGCAACACGCACGGCAATTTCGATACGTTGACGCATACCTACGCCGTGCCGGGTATTTATCAGATATGCCTGCAGATCAGCAATTTCGCCGGAACCTGCACGGACACCTATTGCGTGCTGGTGGATTTCAGCAGTTCCTCCGCAGAAGAGCCGGATAGCCGGGTGGACATGACTGTCGTCCCCAATCCGGTGCAGGACATAGCAACGGTCCGGCTGACGGGGGCGATGCCGCGCCGTGCCGTGTTGTTCGATGTTTACGGAAAAATGGTGTCGGATAGGAACATTACGACGCCCGGGTTTGAACTTTTCCTGGGAGAATGCTCCGCCGGGATTTATTTCTTAGTTGTAGAGACGGACAAAGGACGGATCGTGCGAAAGGTAGTGGTTGGGGGATAGTTATCGGGACATTGAGATATTGTACCTGATAATCAATAAGTTATTGTGCAATATCTCAATGTCGTCCGATCTCATTTCCGCTACCTGATCACTACTTAAGCGCCGGATCAGGGTTGCTTTCCTACGCGCGTTTTTTCGTCGTCCAGAAGTAAACAAGCCGGATCGAGGCATGGGTGTGAACTTCATTCAGCGTGTAAGGGATCCGGGGAATTTTGTAAGGGTATTTACCAATGTTGAAACCCAGCCCGCAACGGGCTTCTATTTCCAGGCCCCATTTGAGCGGGAATGCAGTGCCCAATTCATAATGCAAACCTCCATACCAATGGCGCTGGAGGCGCATTTGGCGGGTTTGGCTGTAATGGGTCGTTATTTGCTCCACTCTGTCATTCTCCTGTGTCAGCTGCCAACTTCTATATTCCGATTTTTGAATATCCGTTTGATCTTTGATCTCAACGTAAACATGCCTTGCTACGCTGACAGAAGGTTGAAGAAAGAACCGCCACTTATTTTCCGGATATGTTATCCTGTATCCGAACCGCCCCTGAACGGTGGACAGCGGAACCGTTGTATGGTCCAACTCAGGTAAAGGACGGCCATTGCCAAAATAGCCGGATGCATATTCCGGCAGGAGGTATTCCGGCAACGGCCCTGGCATTGACTGCCGTATCGCTCTTACCGCATACGCCGCGGTCAAGTTGCCATGAAAAAATTTCGCACCTCTTATCGGGTTTTGATTGGTATAGCTCAACTGAACTTCCAGACCGGAACGCATATTGATCCGCCACTCATAAGCCAGTCCGGCGCGCCGGTGAGCAATACCTGTCAGGTCAAATTTTATCCCGTGGCGGCGCAGGCTATTCACGTCCGATTGAGCCGCGATCGTCGTCGTCGCGAACGTCGTAAAAAGCAAGATACGAATCATGATGGAGAGGTTTTCAAAAATTATTGCCGGAAAGGATTGGAAAAACGCTCGTCGCCGCTTGTTGTCGGATCGGTCAGTGTCTGGAGGAAAGCGATCAGGTCGGCTTTTTCCACCGATGAAAGGTTTAAATGGATAGTGCCATTGTCGCGTCGCATGGCGGGGTGCAGATTCGGGTGATCTTTCACCCCGGTGCTGTAGAATTCGACCACTTCTTCGAGGGTCTTAAAACGCCCATCGTGCATATAAGGCGCTGTGAGCTGGATGTTGCGCAAAGACGGCGCTTTGAACACGCCGTTGTCGGCAGGATTACCGGTGAGGGCCCCGATACCCTGGTCAGCGTAGCTCATGTCGAGGCCGTTGCAGGCTTCCAATACTTCCAGAAAGGGACGGATAGGCGAGTGGCAACCCGAGCAATGAGCGACAAATAGGTCGCGACCGCGCAACTCCCTCACGTTGAACCCCGGCAAACCGATTGGTACAATCGTTGTAGTCGTGCCGGAATAAATCTGATGCACAATCGTATCCATACCGGTGAAATTGATATCGCCATTGGCTTTTTCCAAAGCAAGGTCAAATTTTGACTGATGGCTTCCGATGGCGCCTACGAATTCCGCCAAACATTCGAGCACCTCCTCTTCGGTGACATTAAAATGGCCGTACACTTTTTCCCATAAATAGGGATAGTAGGAAAGCTCTTTGATGCGTTGGGCAATGCCTTCCATTGTCATGCCCATTTCATGGTCGTTGAGGAAGGCTAATTTTGATTGTTCTGCCACATCGGCAGCACGGTTGTCCCACAAAAGCAAGGGATGAAGGCCGTTGATGGAACGGTAATGAGCGGAAAAACTTGCCACATTGGCAATCGGCATGGCATTGCGTGTCCCCTGCAGTCCTTTGATGCCGGTGCTGAGCGCAGCATCGTCCGAAAAAGCGTTGCTTTGTTTGTGGCAGGAAGCGCACGCGGTGGAACGGTCGAGAGAGAGGTTTTTATCGTAAAATAGCACCCGTCCGAGGGTCGCTTTCGCATCCGCGACGGGCGCGGGGCTCATTCCGACAGCTTGCAGGTATTTTGGCAGCGTTCGCTGATAGGAAACAAAAACGGGAGGCAGGTCGAGCCAGGCTTCAAATTCAGCGGCATAATCCGGTAGAACGTTCTGTTCTTCGCGGGTGATCCATTCGCTTTTTTGGCAGGCGAACAAAAAAAGCAGGAGGGCAAGCAGGTAGATCGTTTTTTTCATGCTATTTTTATTTGGGTGAATAATGAATATTCAACGACTTGTTTTTTGCAAAACAAATTTCACCCAAAAAAAACAGGCATATTGAGGGAATGACTGAACGCGCACGCAAAGCGTGTGAACAAGCCGTTTCAATGATTAAATTGGTTGTTGGTGATTGGTTCCTGGTGATTGGTTGCCAGAATTTTACCAGAATTTGGGACTGTTCAAAATTTTGTGTTTTTGTTCGTTGTTTATTTATCTAAAGAAATGATTATAAAATACTTGATGTTTTAATTTTATATATTTTAAAGGCGTTGTTCAAAATTCTGTGTCAATTCCTTTGGTGTACTTATATTAAAATATTGATTATCAATATTTTAAAGAAGTTTAAACACGGATTTTTGAACACCTTCATTTTAAACATATTTTTGAGCGGTCCCCCAGAATCACCAATCACCAATCACCAGGAACCAATAACCAAAAACCAGGAACCAATAACCAGGAACCAATAACCAGGAACCAATAACCAGGAACCCATCATTCCCCTTCCGGCTTCAGCTGTTTGATGATCCCCATCAGGTCGAGTTCCTGCCAGGTGCGCCGGATCCTGCCGTTTTCCATCTCATAGATGACGATGCCGGAAGAAGTGAAATGTTTGCCCGTCGGAGGCATTCCGAACGCAGGCCCCACGTGTTTGGCTGCCACGTCGTAGCGGATGGCCGCGTGCGTTTCGTCGGCAAAGAGGTGGGTGATGGTAAAGTGCGTTTCGGAAAAGGCCTGCTGATAAAATTTAACGAACTGGTACATGCCTTCATAACCAGTCGTTTGGTTGGAGCGGAGCGGGTTGCCGTCCTCCCAATTGGGCGAAAAAACCCGCTCGACGAGTTCTTCGTTGCGCCCCTTGTTCCAGCCTTCCTCGAACCAAAGACGCACGGTTTCTTCGTTTTTTTGGGCCATATCGAGTTTTCGGGAAGCGGCGCATTGCAGGAGCAGCGCAGAATAAAGGGGCAGGCAGAGCAACAGGCAGATGTTTTTCATAAGGAAAGAACAGTTTGTTTGACACAAATATACTTCCTGAACTTTGGACAAATCGGGATATTTTTCATGGGAAAAGGATGGATTGATGACGGAACAAGTTCCAAAACTACCCCTTTCCCTATGCAAAAAGAAATAAACCCTCGTTTTTTTGGCGTTTTATCGGCTGTTGAAACTTTCGGTTTCCGTAACGGCGTTCACTTCAAAAAAATTTAATTCTATCAAAATCTCTATTTTCGCGCCTTCGCAAAATAAACGACGGTGAACGGCGCCCGACAGACGGCTATTTTCCTAAACCGTCCATCATCTACCGTCCACCGTCCACCATCTACCGTCTACCGTCTACCGTCTACCGAAAAAACTATGGAGTACAGACCCAACGACATCGAGCCGAAATGGCGCAACTGGTGGAAAGAGAACCAGGTCTACAAAGTTGACAATCAGAGCAGTAAGCCCAAGTATTACGTGCTCGACATGTTCCCTTATCCTTCGGGAGCCGGGCTGCACGTAGGGCATCCGCTGGGTTACATCGCCAGCGACATCCTTTCGCGCTACAAGCGTTTGAAGGGTTTCAATGTGCTGCATCCGATGGGCTACGACTCCTTCGGCTTGCCGGCCGAGCAATACGCCATTCAGACCGGCATTCATCCGGCGATTTCGACCGAACAAAATATCGCCAGTTTCCGCAGCCAATTGGAAAACATCGGCTTCTCCTACGACTGGAGCCGCGAAGTCCGCACCAGTGATCCGAAGTTTTACAAGTGGACGCAGTGGATTTTCATGCAACTGTTCAACCACTACTACGACACCGACGCGGACAAGGCACTGCCCATCGCTGAATTGGTCGCGCGCATATCCCAATCGGGCAACGCTGCCGTCCATGCCGTTTGCGACGACGACACGCCCACCGTGAGCGCTGCGGAATGGAACGCCATGAGCGAACGCGACCAACAACTCCTGCTGCTGAAATACCGCCTGACCTATCCCGGCGAAGCGTATGTGAACTGGTGCCCGGCCCTTGGCTCGGTACTCTCTAACGACGAGGTAAAAGACGGCGTGAGCGAACGCGGCGGCCACCCGGTAGAGCGCAAACTGATGAAACAGTGGAATATGCGCATTACCGCCTACGCCGACCGCCTGCTGGAAGGTCTGGATGCGATTGACTGGCCGGAATCCATCAAAGAACAACAACGCAACTGGATCGGCCGCTCGGTGGGGGCCTCCGTGCGCTTTGCAGTGGAAGGTCACGACGGCATTCAAATTGAAGTTTTTACCACCCGGGTGGATACGATTTACGGCGCCACTTTTACGGTGCTGGCGCCCGAACACGAATTGGTACAGCGCCTTACTACCGAAGCGCAGCGCGCCGAAATTGATGCCTACGTCAGATGGGCGGCTTCCCGCTCCGAGGTGGAACGCATGGCCGAAACCAAAAAAGTGACCGGCGCTTTCACCGGCGCCTACGCCATCAATCCCTTCAACGGTGAGCGCCTGCCGATCTGGATCGCCGATTACGTGCTGGCAGGTTATGGCACGGGCGCTGTGATGGCAGTTCCCAGCGGCGACCAGCGCGACTGGAATTTCGCCACCCAATTCCATTTGCCCATTGTCCCCATCCTCGACAGCCAGAAAGACCTGGACCAAGCTGCCGACCCAACCAGGGAGGGCCGCTACATCAATTCCGGCATCATCAACGGCATGACCTGGTCGGAGGCCGTGCCGGCTTTGATCCGGTGGCTGGAAGAGAATGATCTGGGCAAAGGCAAAACCCAGTACAAATTACGCAATGCGGTGTTCAGCCGCCAACGCTATTGGGGCGAACCCGTACCCGCCTATTGGAAAGACAGCGTGCCTTACCTGATTGACGAACAGGATTTGCCACTGGTGCTGCCGAATATAGACAAATACCTGCCTACGGAAACGGGTGAACCGCCCCTGGCGCGCGCTGAAGGATGGAACTACCGGGGCTGTGAATACGAACTGAGCACCATGCCCGGCTGGGCTGGTTCGTCCTGGTACTTTTACCGTTACATGGACCCCCACAACGACCGGGAATTCTGCTCCAAAGAGGCGGCCCAATACTGGCAACAGGTGGATTTTTATCTCGGCGGTTCCGAGCACGCCGTAGGGCATCTGCTGTACAGCCGCTTCTGGAACCACTTTTTGCATGACCTCGGCCTGGTACCGCACCGTGAATACGCCAAAAAATTAGTAAACCAGGGCATGATCCAGGGACGCTCCAATTTCGTCTACCGCGCCAAGGAGCAGTTTTTTGAGGAATACCTCATGCTGAAAGTGCTGAAACCGTTTTTATCGGACATGGGACCCATGAAAATTGCTGAACCGGGTTTCGAAGAGGCCATTCAGTACGATTTCGCTTTTGAAATCAACGACCTGGTCATCGAAGTCACGTCCTGGAAACAGGAAGATAAGATCACGCGCGTCCGTCAGGCAGCCCAAAGCGATGGCAAACGCCTGATGGTGCTCTATTCCGAAGCGTTGATTGACCAAATCAATAACCCTGAATTCATTGCTGATAAAATCCGGGAGGCATTGGATAGCCGCGAACCGTTCATTATTGCAACGGAACGCCCCCGTTGCGAGCAACTCTTTGTGTCGCACAGCCTTTTATATAAATACAGCCCCGAAGCGTTCACCAAGCTGCACGTGGACGTCGGTCTTGTGGAATCCGACGTGCTGAACATTGAAAAAGCCCGTACGCAACCCTTGTTCGGGAAGGCGAACTTCAAAACGGACCCCAACGGGCAGTACACCTGTTCCTGGGAGGTCGAAAAAATGTCGAAATCGAAATACAATGTCGTCAATCCCGACGACATGGTGGCCGAGCACGGCGCCGACTGCTTCCGAATGTTCGAGATGTTCCTTGGCCCCATTACCGACGCGAAGCCCTGGAACACGCAGGGCATCAGCGGGGTGAGCGGTTTTTTGAAAAAATTCTGGGGCTTGTTCTTCCCGGACCAGGATACTTTCAGCGTGACCGATGAGGAGCCTACCCGTGACGAACTGCGCGTCCTGCACAACTGCATCAAAAAAGTGACCGACGACATCGAGCGGATGAGCATGAACACCTGTGTCAGTCACTTTATGATCGTTACCAACGAATTGCGCCGGCTGAACTGTTCCAAACGCGCCGTTCTGGAGCCGCTTGTCGTCATGCTCGCCCCCTTCGGCCCGCACATCGCGGAAGAACTCTGGCACCGCCTGGGTCACCCGACCACCGTTTGCGACGCCGTCTGGCCCATGCACAACGAAGAATATCTGAAATCGGATACCAAAGATTTCCCGATCCAGATCAACGGAAAACTCCGCGCAACCGTCACCCTGCCCACTGACGTGTCGGCTGCCGACGCCGAAAAAGCCGCGCTGGCGCTGGAGCAGGTGCAAAAATGGCTCGACGGTAAACCACCCAAAAAAGTCGTATTCGTGCCGGGGCGAATGATCAATGTCGTGGTGTAAGATACTCTGTCTTTAAGGACGTTCCACCCGGATCAATTTCAGCACCGACACCGAGATGCCCGATTGCACCGTCACTGCGAATGCCCCCGCCGGAAGTTCCGGCAGGCGCAGTTTGTTCAGGCCCGGAGCAGTGTTTTCCAGCGTGTTTTCCCATACCAGGCGCCCGGTTTGGTCGGCAATACGGATCGTTACCGGCTCTGAAGCAGCCAGCGAAAACTCCAACCATGTGTCCCCCGGGGAGGGATTGGGATACAGACGGATTTGCTGGCTGTTGTCCGGCTCGGTGGTGCCGATCGTAGTTTTGAGGGTGACGAAATAATCCTCCGCCTGGCCGTAGGTCAGGTTGTTGCAAGGCGATGCGGGCGGATTGTTCCAGGTGGACTCGGAGACGACCCGCATCCGGAGCGGCACGTCTTTGACGGCAGTGAGCGGCAGCGTTATAAATCCCTCGTGCAGAATGAATGCCTGGTCGCTAAAAACCAATTCGTTGGTTGCGAAATTACCGTTGTTGTTGAAGTCTATCCAGACTTTTACGTGCTCCCACAGTTGGGGGCCGGTGGTCACTTTAACAGGATACTGGCTTCCGGCCATGAGTTCGGTTCCTTCTGAGCAGGAAAAGTCCTGGTAGCCTTCCGAGGCGTTGCCGGACACGTGGTCGAGGGCGCCGATCTGTACGCGGTAAATGCCGGCGTCGCAGCACCAGCCGGTGGTTTCGGGCTGGCAGTTGATGCCCGCGGGTCCTTCGAACGGGCTGATCTCGACGGATTGGGTTATGGTATCGCAGCCGCTGTTGTTGCAGCCGATCAGGGTGACGGGGTAGTTGCCGCCGGCAGCATAGGTATGCACCGGATTTTGTACAAAAGCACTGGCACCGTCGCCGAATTCCCAATACCAGGAAGTGAGCGCGTTGACCGTATTGTCGAAAAATGAAACCTGGCCGCTACAAGGCGGGATCTGGTAGCCGAAATCCGCGCAAGGCTGATACCCCATATTCAGCGTTACCGGGATCACAAGCGGATTGTTAACCGGATCGTTGCCCGTGAGGCGGATGGAGCCCAGGTATTGCCCGCCGGGGAGCCCTGTTCCGTCAAATTGCACCTGAATCGTTTGACTGCCACCGGCGGGGATATTTCCTCCGGTACCCAATATTTTCACGCCGTCCGGAACCGGGTTGGCGAACCAACTGAATATGTTCTGTTCCAACTGAATGGCGTTGGGATCGGAATATTCGAACGACTGCCCCCAGTATACGACGTTGCCTGCGCCTGCCTTACGGTAACCGAGAAATGTCTGGTTCGCATTGAATCCTTGTATGACCGTCCTGACATCGCTGTTGGCCGGGAAAATGCCGAAGAAACAATAGTCATTGACCTGGTATTCGGTTGGGGCGTCCAAAGCGAGGGGGTGGGTGGCGTTCGTCACCTGTACGTTCGGAAAATAGGATGATTCCATGAAAAAATTATCGAACAATCCCATTTGCATAAGCGGTTGCGCATAATTGCCGCCCAAAACCAGTACTTGCCCGCCATTTGTCAAAAAGTTCTGAATGATGGGTTTATAGGTATCCAGCACCGGGTCGCTGAATAAATCCAGTGAAGGTATCACCAATACGTCCTTTTTGGCCAGAGAATCGGCCAGGGCATTCGCATTGGCACCGGCATACGCCGTCACAGTGGCATTTGGCACGTATTGCAATAAATGGTTGCGGAAATTCTCCCAGCGGTAATTGTTTGCGCCGAATGTCAGTCCCAAAATGCGTCGAGTGGAATTCAGACCGCCTGTCTGGAAATTGTAGCCGCCCAAACCGCTGTTGTTCAGTGTGACGGGCACAGTGATACTTTCGTCGCAGTTCAGACTGATCTCCAAAGAAGCGGGACTGGCAGTGGCAACGGGTGCGCCCACGGCATTGCCCGCCAAAAGTACCGTTGCCGCACCGCCATCCGATGTTATGGTCAATGTTGCATTTTGACCGCCCGGCAGCAGCGGCGTGAACACGATTTTTACGACACCCTCCTTGCCGGGTAGGATGAAGCCGGGATAATCCGTTACAACGAATACCGGATTATCCACCGCCGGTGCGGAAAGGTTTAATGTATCACAGCCGTTATTGCGGACAGGGACTTCCATTACCTTTTCGGAGAATTGCTGGATGATACCGAAATTCAGGTTGGTCAGTGGAGATTCGAGTAATGGTTCACCTTCCACATGCAGGGTGCAGGCGACGGCAATCTGCGGGGAAAGCGGGTCGTTGGTGGTCCAGTTGATCGCACTGATGTAAGTATCTTCAACAAGCGTTTCCGAACGGAATTTGACCTGCACGGTGGCAGAGTCGCCCGGTGCAACTGTCAACGTGGCCGGATCGGTAGCGATCCATTCCGGACGTGAACACCAGCGGACGGCATTTTCCAACACCTGCACGGTATTGTCAAAGTAATAAGCGTAGCGGAAACCCAGATACGCCACCTTGCCCTGTCCGACCTGCTGTACTCCTGCAGCCTGCCATTGGTACATCTGGATCAAGGGCTTGAAGTCCGGGCTTGTAAAACTGTGGCCAAATACGTCGTCGAAGACGGGTGTCTGAAACTCCGAGTTGGCCATAAGCGGGTGATCCGGATCGAGTACGGTGAGCGGCGGGGCATAAAAACCATTGCTGTTGGTCGAAATCTGGAGCAAGCCGTAAGCATTCAGGTTTTGCTGGCTGAATGTGCCCGTAAAAATGACGCCGCCGCCTTCCTCTGCATAAGGCCGGATGATCTGGCCCATCTCGGAATAAAAAGACGGGTCGAAATAACCGACAAAAGGAATGACAGCCACCTGATTTTCATCGAGTAGCCCCGGCAGTTCACTCAACGGCTGGGTGTCAAAAATCGTGATCGCGGCATTCGGGAATCGCTGCTGCAACATCCCCGTCACCTGGTTGCAGATGAAGTAATCATACGTGCCCCGGTAGATGACCAGTAATTTTAATGGCGCGTTGCCGGCAGATGCCGTTGCGCCGGTAGAAATTTCCAGGTCGCCCAATCCCGTGTTGGTCACCGTTACCTCCAGCAGCACCGAGTCGCCGCAGGAAACGGTGGCCTCCAGAGATGGAGGAGAAATTCCGGCTACGGGCGCCCCCGTCGCATAACCGGTCAGGGGAATACTGAACACGCCGATATTGCCGGTGAATACCAGGTCGCCGGCATAAAGACCGGTATCCGACGGCGCAAAAGTAGCGGTAATGGAGTCCGATGAAAAGGGCGGGATGCTTAGTTGCACTGGTTCGACGATATATCCGGCCAGAGAGGATGTAATCGTTTGTATGGTCAATATATCGCAGCCGGGATTGACAATCCGGACGACCTGGCTTTTTTCGCGGTGTTGCATCAGTACGCCAAAATCAAGCGCGGAAGGAGTTGGAACGAATACCGCTGTGCCTTGTATGTGTAAGGTAAAAGGAACCTCTACCGTTGGTTGTGCCGGGTTGTTGGTACCGATGGTGATTGTGCCGGTGTAGTCGCCCGCAAATTGATTGGTCGTCAGGAACTGTATGTTCAGGGTGGTCGAAGCGCCCGGGGCGAGCATGCCTTCTTCCGGCTCCACCCGGACCAGCGAACGCGAACCGCACCATTGCACAGCATTGGCCAGCAGCTGCGCGAGTGCAGCGTCGGGCAATTGATAGTTGAAACCCAGATAGACGATCTTAGAACGCCCGATAAAGCGGTACCCCAGCAGAGAATAATTATTGATATTGCTGAGGCTGACATAATCGGGGTTCAGAAAAACGTGCCCGCCGCTGAAATAAGGCGTGTAATATGAAGCCGGCAGGTTTTCGGTCAGCGGATGCGGCCCGCCGAATGTGATGACGGAACCGCTGAAATTGTAAGTGTAATCATTTTCGGCATCGAGCAGTGCCGTGGCCGACGAGACGGCATTGTAATAACTGTGTCCACACACGATGACCGAGCCGCCTGCTTCCACAAAATCCTCGATGGCGCCGCGCAGCGTCATCAAGGTCCAGGCGGCTTCAGAAGAGATCAGGTCGGGGAAGATCAGGACGTCTTTGTCCGACAATTCGGCCGCAAATGTGGCCGAATCGGCAGCCGCCGAAAACGAAAGTTCGTAATTGCCGGGATAGTCGTCCATCGCAGCGGTCACCCCGGTTACGGATTCATAATAGGCGCCGTTGGTGAACAACAACACTTTTTGCGAGGCATCGTATTGTCCAGACAGGTCGAACAACAAATCTCCCTGCCCGGTATTGGTGAGTGTTACGACAGCCTGAGCTGTGTCACCGCAAGCCACCGTTACATCCAGTGACGCCGGGTCCACCTCCGTGAAAGGCGCTTGTTGCACCTGCACCGTTTGTTCCACGGTGTCTTTCAGGTTGTGGCAGTTGGTGACGATCAACCGCACCGTATACGTACCGGGAGCATTCCAGGCGTGCACAGGGTTTTGTTCCGCCGAAGCCGTGTTGTCGCCGAAATTCCAATTCCAGACATTGGGATAATTGGTGGCGGTTGCAGTGAACTGAACGCTTTCCTGGAGTGCCGGCTGAGAATCGGATACTGCGAAGTTCGCCACCGGAAGCACAGGTGGCACCAGGGTAGCCGACCAGGTGGCCCGGAAGCCGGAATACATGACTGAGCCGTCCGACGACCAGCGAATGAAGAGTTTGCCCGATGTGGAGACCACTGTTTGGGGCGCTTGCTGCACATACATATCGAGCAGCAATGGCGCGTTCTCATTGTCCCCGTCGTACACCCGGAGCACGTCGCAGCAATTTTCGACAACATATTCCTGCAAGTTGAATGTCAGTGCCGTAGCACAACCCGGATCAATCAGCAGGGTGCAATACTGGCCGTCGCCGTAGCTGCCGAACGGCCCGCCGGAATCGTACAGCAGACCGTTCGGCGCCGTGCTTACCAATTGACCGTTGGGATTGCACAAACTGACAGTATCGGTCGTTTGAGCAAAAAGAGCAGTGGAAAAAAGGGAAAGAAGGGTAAAAAGGCCGGAGTTAAGTTTCAGGTGGTGCATACGAACGGTTGGGTTGATTGTCTTCGAAGGAGTAATATTCAGGATACGGTACCCATCGAGGAAGCTGCCTGCAACGGGACATCCTCCTCCAAAAATAAAACGTGTCTTCCATACCCGGTCGTTTAAAGAAATAACTGTGCAGAATGAACCTATAAGTGTGCAAACAGCGCGACGAATTACAGATTTTATCGGTTTTTGGTCGCATCCACGTGACTGTGAATCCACTCCGGAGTTTGGAGGCTTCTTATATTCCCGGAAAAAACCTATCTTAGCTTTTGCACATTCAAATTAAAACTTCAGGACAATGAAACACATCGCCGTATCCCTCCTTCTGCTGGGACATGCACTCAGCGCAATCGCCCAGACACCCGTGCCACAGATGATTCAGGACATCCATTTGCCGGCAGAGCATCCTTTTGAATACGTGGGCGCCAATATTTCCAATGCGCATGGTAATGTGATTTTTGAAGGTCACACAACCATATACGAAAGCGGAATTTGGTCCTATGACGGAAATGCTGCCACCCTGATTGACGATGGCGGTTACGGGTTCTGGTACCTGAAAGAAGCAGAAAATGGCTTTTTTTATATAAAACCTTATGATAACGACAAGTACTGGTTAAGGAAATATGAGGGTTCGCCCGGTATAAGCCGACTGATTGACGATTTCACCAGTACTCCGGTTACGGCACTCAATGAAATCGCAGTTTTACACGAAAAGGTTTTTTATCGTAAAACTGAACCGGCGACCGGACTGGAATTATGGTCTGCCGACGGAACGCCCGGAAGCGGCGCCTTGCTCAAAGATTGCAACCCCGGCCCTGCAGGCAGCTATCCTTTCAATTTTACAATTGCCGACTCATTGATGTATTTTCGGGCCGGATCGAACGGAAAACAGATATGGCGCACGGATGGCACCCCGGACGGAACATTCCTCTTATTTGAAGCGAATATTCCTGTTCAATGGATAATGACAGGCTCTCTCAAAAGCATCGGCAACCGACTCTATTTCATGCTTTTACACCCCCAAACCGATGCGGTTGAAATCTGGAAAAGCGATGGTACTACAGCTGGTACGGTAAAAGTATCGGATGTCCCTCCCGCCGAGGATAGTCCTGTTACCTTCAGGGTAGCGGTTCTGGGCAACAAATACATTTACATGGGATATGACCCTGTTCTTAGCTGCCGCGAATGGATCGCTTTCGATATCGAAACGCTCGGTATTGAAACCCTTTTCGACATTACGGTACCGAATTCTTACAATCCTGTTCTGTTTAAAAACGACCTGCACCCGGTGTTGAACAATGAGTTTTATTTTTTCTATCGCAAGACAGATGGAGGCAATTTAGTTGAATTATGGAAAACAGATGGCACGACAGCAGGTACGATAAAAGTCAAAACCCTGGACAACTTTACTGTTGTACCGCTTTCACCTTCCAAACTGCGGTTCTTTTTTCTCGTATACAAATACAACAACGATGGAGATGACATCGAACTTTGGTCGAGTGATGGTACCGAAACGGGCACCCAACTTGCCAAATACCTGGGCAAGTCGTACTATGTCGGTTACCAGATCCCGTCGGCTGCCACCGATTCTGCCGTTTGCTTCCGGCACCCCATTTTCGGCCCGGGCTTGCCGGATTTGATCGTTCGCAGCGACGGTACAGAGTCCGGGACTTTTTTCCCGAATGGAATCCCTGCTTCCTGGCTGGAAGACGCTTCTCCCTCGGGATTTACAGCCGGGCCCGGCGGCAGCGTATTCTTTCGGGCAAATCATGAATTCGATCGCGATGGGATTTGGCGCACAGAAACGGATTCACCTTTCGGTTCGATACCCATAGATACTGCCCAAACGGTTTATTACCACAGCATAGACAATCCGAAATCCACTTCCGAAAAAGTATTTTGGTTCCTCAGCGATTCGGTTTTGAGTATGAGCGGTTCGGGTGATACGATTACCCGGATTCCCTTGCCGGTTAAATACGACGGGTTGTACGGATACAGCGCAAGTGTGGTAAATGATAACATTTTTTACTTCCTGGTCGACAATGGCCGCGCGATTTGGCGCAGCGACGGCACGACCGACGGCACTTTTGAGTTGCTTACATTGCCCGGTAGCAACCTGACCGATTTGATAACGGCAGGCGATAGTATATTTTTTGTCCAAACCTTTACAGGATTAAATCAACCCTATTACCTGTGGACTACTGATGGCACGATTGGAGGGAGTTATAATCTTGGTCAAATAAATGCGGATGGAAACCTGGACAATTTGCTTGAAATAAACGGTTACCTCGTCTACAGCACTTATAGCATTAGCCCCGCTGCGCGCAATTTGCACGTTCGGAATTTCGCGTCCATTCCTTTTCCCGGCTACATCTACAACGAGTTTTCAGGATTGGAGATCATCGTTGACCGGTTGTTCATTTTTGGCCCTCCTTTTAACGACGGTATATCGTTCAAATACTTCCTTTGGTCTTTTCAAAACGGGCAACTTGAACTTTTAAAGGATTTCGCCTCGGTAACCGGATATTTCATTACTCCATTGGGCATAAAGGACCGGTTGGTGGGCTTGGGAGAAAAAGTCATTTTCGGCGCTGGCATGACCACCGACAATTTGGAATTGTGGACGAGCGACGGTACCTCCGGTGGCACTTACGAATTACGCGACATCAACCCTTTCGGCAGTTCCAATCCCGACAACTTCGTGCGCTTCGACGATGCCCACTGGCTTTTTACTGCCTTCGACGGCGCCACAACGGCTTGGTGGGCTACCGACGGTACGACAGTTGGCACCTTCAAAGTAGCCGACCTCACCATCGGGTCGAATTATTTGGTTCCCAACGTTGAGAACACTTACCTCTATCAAAACCGCCTTTATTTTTCCATGAACGATGGCGTGCACGGCCAGGAACCCTGGGTCATGGTGCTGGGCGACAGTCTTACCGTCGGCGTGATCACGCCACTGCAAGCAGCCAGCGATATGGCCATCTGGCCCAATCCTACTGCCAGTGTTTTGTATCTGTCTCTGGAAGCGCCGCCCAATGAAGCGGTGACCATCGAGATCATCAACGGTTATGGAGTGACGGTGCAGCGCCAGGAGTTTGTTTCCCTGGCAAGCAATCCGCTTCAGGTGTCGCTTGGCGAACACCTGACTTCCGGCCTCTATTTTCTCCGTGCGACAACCGCCGGCGGCAAATCGCGCGTCAAAGGATTCGTATTAAATCGCTGACAGAAAATCGTTTGCGCCCTGAACGGCAGTAAAACTGCGCCGAACAACCTTCAATTTATGCAATCGGTACGGCCATTTGCATCCTTATCCGTACTTTTGGCGGCGCTTGCTCCCGGCTTATTCATGCTGAAATTCCTCCGCCCCCGTGCGCCCGAACACTCGACCGACGAACAGTTGCTGGAAAAATACCTTTCCGGCGGCGATGCGCAGTATTTGGGCAGCTTGTACGAGCGGTATATGCCGATGGTCTATGGCGTTTGCCTCAAGATACTCAAAGATGCAGGCAAAGCCGAAGACGCGGTGATGGCGATCTATGAGGAACTGACGCGCAAGGTGCGGGAACACCAAATCGAATCGTTCAGGGGCTGGCTCTACGTGCTGGCACGCAACCACTGTCTCATGGAATGGCGCAAAAATCAACGCCGCCCAACCGACCTGCACGACGACATGAGCCGCCACGACGCCGTAGAGCAGTCTTTCGAGTATGAACTGCCTCAAAATGGCACACCTTTGGAAAAATGCCTCGACGAATTGCCACATCAACAGCGAAAAAGCGTGGAGTGGTTTTATTTTGAAGAAAAATCGTACAAGGAAATTGCAGACATCATCGCCGAAGATGTGGGAAAAGTCCGCTCTTACATCCAGAACGGGCGGCGCAACCTGAAAATCTGCCTCGAAAAAGCCGGGATAAGGGGGATGATGAATGATGAATGATGAATATTTTCAACCAACAACCAACAACCAACAACCAACAACCAACAACCAACAACCAATAACCAATAACCAATAAACCATCAACGTGGACCCTTCTGTGCAACACAACGACGCGCGATTTCTTGAACTGCTCCGGCGTTGGCAAAGCGGAGACTTTACCCGTGCCGACGAGCAGGAGTTGAACGCCCTGACTGCTTCCGACGACTTTCGTCGCGAGGCCATGGAAGGCTTTATGTCCCTGCCCGAAGCAGCGCACGATGAGCAGCTGGCCGCCCTGCGGCTGAGGCTTCAACGGCGTACGGGGGGCGGACGCGTGCTTGCTTTGCCGCAGATATTGGCCGCCGCCGCTGCACTGGTCCTGCTGATCGCTGCAATTGTGTTTTTCCCGAAATGGAATGTAAAAGAGGCTGCTCCCGTTGCCCAGGCTCCCCTTGAATCACCTGGCCAAATCCCTGCAACCGAAGCTGTGCCTGGAACCGGATCGCCTGATAGTCAGGATATTGCCGGGATATCACCCGATGCCGGGTCTGCCCCCGCTGCTTCAAGCCCTGCCAAGCCTGCTCCGCAAGGTCAAACTTTATCTGCTCCCGGCGCTGCTCCCGACATTGCCGCAGCCGAAGAAGCCGAATCCATCGAAGCGGATGACGTTCCGTCCGGCAACGCCGCCGTAGCGCCGCCGCAAGCCCCTGTCGCTGCGCCGGCCCGGGCTCAGTCCCGTGAAATGTCAGACAAAATGGCATCGGAATCGGCGAAAGACCGGGCTGCGGAGACCGTTCTCAACCGCCCGGAACAATTCGCCAAAGCAAAAAAATCGAAAGAGGCAGGCCGCCCGGCAGATACTGCCTGGCATGAAACCGACCGCAAACCCGACATGCAGGCGGAGAAAAAAGCTGCCCGCGACCAGGATCAACAAAAAGAAAGCGAACCCGAAGGCGGATGGGAAGCCTTCAGCGAATACCTGCGCCAGAATGCCCGCCTCACCCCCGAAGCCCGCAACCACAACGCCAGCGGCACGGTGCAATTGCAGTTCAACCTCAATGCCAACGGCGAACCGCAGGGATTTGTCATCCTGCGCTCGGTGGGTTACGGTTGCGACCAGGAAGCCATCCGGCTCGTCCGGAATTGGGAGTGGGTGCGTGGCATCAATCCGATCCTTACGGTGGATGTTCCGTTTGTGCGCTAAAATGGTACTTGAAAAACTCCTTTCGATCAACCTTTGTCAATCCTCATTAACCCTTTTGCATTTCACCCCAAAATCGCACACTTCACCCCGGCGCCTTGCTGTTTGTCCCAATAACCTGCGCTCTGCCCCTCTTTCCGGCACGGCATTTCCCACGGCTATTCCTTTGTCCCAACAAATATTTCAACAAGGAAGATGTCATGTCTGAATTTTTCGGAAAAATTTCACTCTACGCCCACATCATCGCAGGAGTAACCACACTTCTCACCGGCCCCGTTGCCATTTTTTACAATTTTAAAAACCCGCAAAAACATCGCCTCGTCGGCAAAACATTTTTTTACGCCATGCTCGTCGTGGCGGTCACGGCCATTTCCGGTTTTTTGAAACACCCGGATTCGGTATTTTTCCAATTTCTGCTCGGCATTTCCATGCTTGTGCTGGCTGGCATCTTTCGCGGTGTGCGCGCCATTTTTTTAATGAAGGGGGGCCGGGTGTTGCCTTTCGACTTTGCTTACACTGCTTTGCTGGGTCTGAACGGTCTTGCGATGCTCGGCATGTCCGCATGGCATTTTAGTGCGGGAACCATGATCGCATTTCCCATTTTATTTGGCGTGTTCGGTCTTATGTCGCTGATGGACACAAGGGTCAACTGGCGCGTGTTTACCAACCCCGGGCTGTTGCACCGGCTCGACTGGATGCGGCTTCATGCCGGCACGATGATGGGCGCTTTCACGGCCTCGACGACGGCTTTCACGGTGAATTCCGCTCATTTTTTGCCTTGGTGGGCCCAGTGGTTCGGTCCCACCCTGTTGTTGCTTCCTTTGCAGATCTATTTTGGCAGAAAATTGAGGGTCATGCGCGACAAGACATTGCGCGTCGGTGCCGCTGTTTGAAAAATGTTTGTCTTGCACAGGACAACTGAATACGGGGTTGGGGTGTTTAATTGCACAATTGCCCGAAATTCGATTTACTTTTGCCCTGACCCTGCCAATCCGGTATTCCCGATTATGCAACGACAAGCAGCAGCGCCGATCCCTACCCGTTACGGACAGTTCACCATGATGGCTTATGCCGAAAAGCCCACCGAACGGATGCCACACATCGCATTCGTCGCCGAAGGATTCGACCCCTCGCGTCCGGTACCGGTGCGCATACATTCGGAATGTATGACCGGCGATGTATTCGGCTCCCGGCGCTGCGATTGCGGCGAACAATTAGACGCTTCGCTTCATATTGCCGCCCGGAGCGGCGGAGTGGTCATTTATCTCCGGCAGGAAGGCCGCGGCATTGGCCTCATCAACAAACTCAAGGCTTACAACCTGCAAGACCTCGGCCTCAATACCGCAGAGGCTAATACCCACCTGGGCTTCGATGTGGACGCCCGGCAGTACGACGCGGCGATCTTTATCCTGCAAGACCTGGGTATTTCCGAAGTTGAACTGATCACGAACAATCCCGCCAAAGTGGAGGCCCTGCGCCGCTCGCCTGTTCGGGTCGCCGGGCGCATCCCGATCGTCATTGAGCCGCACGACGAAAGTCGCAACTATTTGAAAACCAAGCAGGAATTGATGGGACATCTATTGGGGCTTTGAATAGCTCGAGTCGCCCTTCTCGACAATCCCTTCCCGTCGTCATTTTAAGAAAAATTTAATCGTGTTGCTGTTGTTGATATTCAAAAAAAAGTGTGGATGTTTGCAACATTGCTTTTTCTTTTACGGTTCAAGGTGCTGAACTTCAGCAAATGAAACCAATAATCGCTTTTCCTGCCTTTTTCCATGAATTATCGCAACATGATTGAGCCGTATCTCTACGGTAACCTCAGCCCTGAGGACGAAGTTGCCTTTGAAAGGCAATTGTCGCGCGACCCGGCGCTTGCTGAGGAAGCCTCTCGTCGCCTGAATGCAGAAGAAACGCTCTCCGGCATGCCCGAATACCATGCGCGTAAAAACCGCCCTTCGTCAGGGCGGGTGATCCTTCTTGCCGGTCTCCTCGCGACCCTACTCGTCCTGATGGGTGGGAAGTGCGCCCTCTGATTTAAAAATCGCACCTGGCACGGTGTGTTTTCAGCCATTTTTCCTTGTCCCGGTAGTCGGGCATATGCCCTTCCACGAGTGCCCAGAAGCGGTCGGAGTGGTTCAACTCGACCAAATGAGCCAATTCATGCAGAATGACGTAATCCTGCACCTCATCCGGCGCGAAAAGGAGGCGGGTAGAGAGGTTGATGTTGTTGTGCGCCGAGCAGCTGCCCCAGTTGCTGTGGTTGTATTTCAGGTTGATGCTTTTGATGTGCTGCCTGAAGGTGCGGTCGTTCCAGTCCAGCACCCGGCGGCGGATCTCGGGATAAAAATCCCCCGCTACCACCCGGCTGAGCAGGGTTTTGGCAGCGCGGGTGCGGTGTGCGGGGGCAGATTGACTGCTCAATTGAAGGAAAATCGTATCGCCGATCAATTTTCCCGCATGCGAACCGCGCTCTTCAATGGTTACGTCCAGCACGTAGCGGCGCCGGCCAACTTCCAGTATGTCGCCTGTTTGGTAGATTTTCCCCAAAAACGGCTCGCGCAAGGCGGGTTTTTCCAACATCACCTTATGCACCCATTGCTGTAATTCGAAGAGCTGCCGTTGAATGTAGTCCGGGTTCACTCCCATCGGCATGCGCAAGGTCACCCGTTTGGGCGTAATACCGAAACGTGTATCGCGCCGCCGCTCGAATGTGATCTCGACGGGCACCTCGAGGCCGGAGGCCGTGATATGGGTGGTGTATTTTTTCAAATATTATCCCTTTCGTCTTGCAAAATCCTGCATCAGATCAGCCAACGCCTGCACGCTGGCTTTCGGCAGGGCATTGTAAGTGCTGGCGCGGAACCCGCCGACCGAGCGGTGGCCTTTGAGGCCGACCATGCCGTTGGCTTCGGTTTCTTTCAAAAACTCCTTTTCGAGTGCTGCATATTTGTCTTCCATGACGAAGCAAATGTTCATCAGCGAACGGTCTTCCCTGGCTACCGTACCTTTAAACAGCGGATTGCGGTCTATTTCATTGTACAAAATGGCCGCTTTTGCTTTGTTCCGGCGCTGCATACCCTTGAGTCCGCCGTTTTTCCTGATCCAGCGCAAGGTGAGCATCGAGACGTAAATCGGAAACACCGGCGGTGTGTTGTACAGCGAATTTTCCTTGACGAAAGTGCGGTAATCGAGCATGGATGGCAGGTGGCGCCTGACCGTGCCCAGCATATCTTCCCGAACGATGACGACTGTTGTGCCTGCCGGGCCGAGGTTTTTCTGTGCGCCGGCGTAGATAAGACCGAAGGGGTTGGGATCGAACGGACGGCTCAGGAAATCGGACGACATGTCGCATACCAGTGGCACGGGCGACTTGGGAAAGCGGTGCAATTGTGTGCCGTAGATGGTGTTGTTGCTTGTGAGATGCAGGTATTTGGCGTCTTTTGGGATTTTATAGCCTTTGGGAATAAAGGTAAAGTTCTGTTCTTTGGACGAGGCGATCACGTTCACATGGCCGAAGGCTTTCGCCTCCTTGATGGCTTTGTCGGCCCATACGCCAGTGTTGACGTAAGCGGCGGTTTCGTCCTCGTTCAGCAGATTCATCGGGATCATAAAAAACTGGGTGCTGGCGCCGCCGGTGAGCCACAACACGTGGTACCCTTCGGGGAGACCGATGATCTCTTTTATCAGCGCGTTGGCTTCTTCAATGATGGCGGTGAACTCAGGGCCGCGGTGCGAGAGTTCGAGCAGACTGAGACCGATCCCCTGGTAGTTGAGCGCAGCTTTGGAGGCTTCTTTGAGGACGGGTGCGGGCAGGATGGCCGGCCCGGCGGAGAAATTGTGTTTTTTCATCGAGTGGACTTGTTAACCGCAAAGACAGGGATGGGGCAGGGAAATTTTTATCAAATTAATAAACGCTGCATTTCCGTACCTCTGCGGCGAAGTTTTCGGGTGCAAAAGTAGGGGATGGGGGGAAGTTTTTAAAATGCCGTTTTTTATAAAAACCCACTACCATCAATCCCTGGGGTGACGATTGTCATCTTTCTTATGTGACTGCTCCCTGCAACTTTGACCCGTTATTGAAATTGATTCACCAAAAAGGACAAAGACACATGATCAAGGAAGTTACCGGCGATATTTTATTGTCTCAATCACAGGCTATTGTGCACGGTGTGGCGCCAAACGATCATTTCGACAGGGGACTAGCCCTGACGCTGCGTGAAACGTATCCGTCCATGTACAAGGATTTCCGGCACTATTGCCAGCAATTTCACCCGCAACCCGGCGCCGCATGGGTATGGAGCGGGGTAGGGGCGCGCGTGATCAATCTTTTCACGCAGGAACCACCACAGACGAACACCTCCCGTCCCGGCCGCGCTTCTATCATTCACGTCAACCATGCGCTGCGGGAACTGGTCAAACTCATCAACGAAGAGAAATTGGAAAGTATAGCTCTTCCCCGCCTGGCGACCGGCGTTGGTGGACTTGATTGGGAAGAAGTGAAGCCCGTGATCTATAACTACCTGGATCCGCTTCCCATTCCGGTTTATCTTTATTCCAATTACACCAAAGGAGTGAAGGCTGCCGAAAAATAAAGATTTTTTACACTCTGATCATTCCAGCCAGCAGCATCGCTGCGAGTCCCGCTGCATAGCCGCGGTACAGGTCGGCCGGTATATGCGCACCCAATGCCAAACGCGCCATTCCGACGAGGCCAGCCAAGATGGCAACGATCGCCAACACTGTATTCAGGCTCAACTGCAGTGTGCCGCCCGCTATTCCAAGATTCAGAACGGCGCCACCCCACGCAGTGTTGGTTAGCAAGAGCATGGCGAACAACCCGCCCATACCCACAGCATGGGCGCTGATCTTCGTAAAAATATTGATGAAAAAAGCGAAAAACAAGCCGATCGTAGCCCCCAGCACAAATGTGGTGAACAACGCCGGCGCCTGCCCGGTCGAATCCAGATTTTTATAGAGCCACAAATAGAAAACTCCCGAAAGAATGTACGGCCCGGTTCGCTCGAGTTTGTCTTCCATTTGCAGGGTTTTGATGAGGCCGAGCGGTTTCATCAGGGCCGTACCGAATGCGGGCAATACGAAACTCGTACTGAACACAGAGAGGAACAATATCATCGCCTGTTTGTCGGCAAGGCTGCGCGCGCTGAACGCATAAGGATTGAATGCGATCAGGAGGAGCAACGCATAGGTTAGCATCAGCAAGGGGTGGAAGAGGAAGGAGATCAATCGGGCGAGCGACTTATTCATTTACCGTACTTTGTATGCTTTGTTGATGCGGTCGAGCGTGCGCTTGTCTTCGCGTTCTTTGATGGTTTCGCGTTTGTCGTAGGCTTTTTTCCCGCGTGCCAATACGATGGTCACCTTGGCGAAGCCCCGGTCGTTGATAAAGAGTTTATAGGGGATGATCGTTGCACCTTTTTCTTTGGTGCCGCGTTCGAGTTTGCGGAGTTCGGGACGGCGCAACAACAATTTGCGGTTGCGGCGGGGCAAGTGGTTGCTGTCGGTACCGTATTCGTATTCAGCGATATAGAGGTTGCGGACCCAGAGTTCGCCGTTTTCAAAAATGCAATAGGCATCCGTCAGGTTGGCATTGCCGTTGCGGATGCTTTTTATCTCCGAACCCGTCAGCATGATGCCCGCATCGTATTCCTGCACGAAGTGATATTCGTACGAGGCTTTTCGATTGACGATTTCGACTTTTTGTTTCTTCTTTTCTTTGGCCATATCTGAAAAAGCCGGTAAAGGTACGATTTTTAACTACCTTGCCGGGTAAAATCGCGTACATGAAAATCACTTTTTGGATCCTCGCGATCGTCTTTGCCCTTTTCGCACTTGTGCAGTACAACGACCCCGACCCGATACGATGGATATTGCTTTATGGCGGCGTGGCAATTCATTTCGGCATGGCAGCCACAGGCAAGTTATACCGGGCGGCAGTATGGCTTTGGCTGGCAGCAGCTGTCGTATGGGCAGCAACGCTTTTTCCGGATTTTATAGATTGGATCCGTATGGGCGAACCTTCCATTGTCGAAAGCATGAAAGCCGAACAACCCTGGATCGAACTCACGCGGGAATTTCTGGGGCTGGTCGTCGCTGCACTCGGTTGCGTATTTCTGCTTTGGAAAGGCCGCTGAAATCCGCAATCCTCAATCCGCAATCCGCAATCCAATCACTGCCAGCATCCTTCCCGTCGTGCCCTTTTCTTTGCGGTGGGAAAAATAATCAACATTGTCCAGGACGGTAGAGTAAGGCGAGATTTCGATCTGATCATCAGGAATGCCGAAAGCCTGCAATTGGGCGGTATTGGCTTTTTTTAAATCCACCATGAACTTGCCGCGGGTGGCATCGTACCACTTGAAGGCGGTATCGAACCTGAAGGCGACCTCTTCGCCCACCTCGAATGAACATTCGTCAATGCAGGTGCCGACATAAGTGTAGCAGTCCCGTCCTTCCGTTCCAAACGCCTCGGCCATGCGTTGCAAGGTTTTTTCTACCAGACGCGCTGCAGTACCTGGCCATCCGGCATGGACGGCGCCCACGGCCTCGTTCTTCGAATCGAATATTAAAACCGGGGTACAGTCCGCTACCGAAACGGCCAACAGGATGCCGGGCTGGCCGGTGATCAGCGCATCGTATCCCTCCGCGCCGCCCGCTTCGGTCACCAGCAGTACCTGGTCGGCATGCACCTGCATGGACCATGCCATCTGTTCGGTGGAAAAACCCAGTGCGGCGCAAAACCGGCGGCGGTTTTCAGCAACGTTTGCAGGGTCGTCGCCGGTGTTTTTTCCCAGATTAAGCGAATCGTAGGGAGCCGGACTGACACCGCCGTGCCGGGTGCTTTCGGCGGCGACGAGGCGGGGAAAGCGCCTGAAGATGGATGGTTGGCGATACATGGTTGGCGTTAAGTCTTCGTTTGAAATGGTTTGAAATCGTCACAACAAATGCAACTACCCGAATAATCATTTCACACCATTTCAAACGATTTTCAAACCCTGCTTTACTATTTTTAACGTTGAAAACCGGGCTTTTTATCGAATATTAAAAACGTTGTCTCTATTTTACGCAATCCGCCGTTCAAAAAGTTGCCACCTTTCCGGAAACTTTACTCAAATTCCGCAATCCGCAATCCGCAATCAACAATCCGCAATTGAAAAATGCCTTTTTCGGAAATACTCAGCATGGCCTTCCAGAGCATTCGCGCCAATATTTTGCGGGCGGTGCTTACGTTGCTCATCATTGCGTTCGGTATCATGGCGCTGGTAGGCATCCTCACGGCTATTGACGCCATTGCGTTTTCGCTCAACGACAACTTTTCGGGTCTGGGCGCCAATTCGTTCACCATTCAGCGGAAGTGGGCTGAGGTGAAGAGCAGTCAGCATGGCCGTCGTCAGAAAGCGGGAGATGCCATCCATTACAAAGACGCGATGGAATTCAAGGAGCGCTTCAATTTTCCCGCAAAAGTATCGGTTTCCTTTTGGGCGACGAGCCTGGCCTCCGCAAAATACATGGACGAAAAAACGAATCCCAATGTAGGCTTCGTCGGAGTAGACGAAAACTATTTTACCGTGAAAGGCATGGATATCGAATTCGGGCGCGGCTTTTCCCAAATGGAAGTGGAGGATGGACAAGCCAAAGCGGTTATCGGACAGGACATCGCCAAGAAGCTCTTTGACGAAAAACCCGAAAGAGCGCTCGACCAGATCATAATCGTCGGCAACAACCGTTTCCGGGTAATCGGCGTGCTGAAAGAAAAGGGTTCTTCGATGGGCAACCGGCAGGATCGCGCTGTTTATGCGCCTGTTGTAAGCGTAAAGGCGTTGTACGGCACGAATCAGACCGATTACGACCTCATCGTTGCGGTAAACAACGCCACCGACATGGACGCTGCTCAATCGGAAGCCACCGGCCTTTTCCGCCAGATCCGCGGGTTGCGTCCCGGCGAAGACGAAGATTTTGAAATATTCGCCAGCGACAGCCTGGTGTCCATCCTGAAGGAAAACACGACCAACCTGCGCTTAGCCACCATCGCCATCGGTCTGATGACCCTGCTCGGTGCGGCCATCGGCCTGATGAACATCATGCTCGTGAGCGTGACCGAGCGCACCCGCGAAATTGGCATTTACAAGGCGCTCGGCGCCACCCGCCGCAGCATCCTGGCCCAGTTCCTGACCGAGGCCATCGTAATCTGCCAGATCGGCGGTCTCGTCGGTATTTTCCTCGGTATTCTGGTCGGCAACATCGTAACGCCGCTGCTTGGCGGCTCATTCCTCATTCCCTGGGGATGGATGTTTCTCGGTTTCGCACTGTGTATGATCGTGGGCGTGGTATCGGGTTTTTACCCGGCGATGAAGGCAGCGCGGCTCGATCCGATAGAATCGTTGCGGTATGAGTAGGTTTGAGGGGAATGAATTAACGGGAGAGGGTTGTTGAAAAAATTTTTTTGAGAAAAAATTTTTTCAACAACCCTCTCCCGTTAATTCATTTACAGGATTAAATCCGGCATCGCCAAAAAGCAATTTGCTTCCAATATTCCCGGATCACAGAGGTTTATTTATGAACAAAGAAATTCCCTCTTACTTCGACCTCGTGTACGCCGTCGTCCGGCAAGTGCCGCGCGGGCGGGTGACCAACTACGGCGCCATCGCTGATTTTCTGGCACTCGGCGCTTCGCGCATGGCAGGCTGGGCGCTCAACAATTGCAAACCCGGCGACGGCGTGCCGGCCCACCGCGTGGTCAACCGCAAGGGCGAACTGAGCGGGCGGCATCATTTCCCAACACCCACCATGATGCAGGAATTGCTGGAAAATGAAGGGGTGAAGGTGGAAAATGACCGGGTGGTCGAGTATGAAAAATTGTTCTGGAGCCCGGCAAAGGAGTTGGGGGAGGGGTGGGAAGCTTTCGACTGACGGTGTTTTTTCAGGTATTCCGGGCGGTGCACAGTGATCTTTTCGATGGCGTCGGCGGTGCGCATGACGATGAGCCGGTCGGGTTGAAACAGGTATTCAAAAAGCTCGTCAAAATCATGCGGGTTGCGGACATTCGCCACTACAAGATCACTATTGCCGATGGATCGGAGGTCGCCACCGGAGAGGAGCGTGTGGTAGTCTGGCATTGCGAATTTTGAGTCTTTAAGTATGCGGGCAAAAGAAATTGACATTGAATATTAAACAACTACCATGCTCTGACCACCGATCATTTAGTCTAATGTCAAATGTCTAAAATCCAATGTCCGGTTACTCAGACCTCCTGCACATTACTCCCGATCACCCATTTCCCCGTCCCGATCCGGTGCCATCCGTTGCTGCTTGTCTCGTAAATGGTGACGACGGCGCCTTTTTTCAGTTCCCCGACCTTCGGGTTGTTCGTGCCCGGTTCGGAACGCACATTAAGGAAAGAAGACGTGACTTTGCCTTTGCGCGCGCTTACCGGCGCATTGTTGGTGGCGAGTACCTGGATAAAGTCGGCACTGACGAATTGTCCCTGGCCGATGCGCCACCAACCTGATTTTTTTTCAAAGAGATTCACAATTTCGCCCTGTTTCAACTCGTCTACCTTGGGATTAGAGGTCCCGGGGCCCGAGCGCACATTGAGAAATTTGGAGATCACCTTGCCACGTTGGGCGGCTGTGGCAGGTGGTACCGGTACCGATGGGGTGCCGGTGGCCGGGGTGGAGGGTGTGGCGACGCTGCCGCCGGCTGCCATTTTCACAGCTTTCAAGGCATTGATACGGCCATAGCCGAGGTAGGGCGAGTGGCCGTTGGCGTTGTAGCCGCTGCCGATCTTATCGGTGGTTTGCCGGAAGATGCTTTTAATCTGGCTCAGGGTCAGGTTTGGGTTGGCCGTGAGCATGAGAGCGCAAATACCTGCCGCGAGCGGCGTTGAACTGGATGTGCCGCCAAAGCCGCTGGTATATCCCAGCACCATCCGGCCATTTTGATCCACATCTACGGTGGCGGTAGTGATACCTACGCCGTCGTTGCCGTTGGTAGGGGCGCAAATAAAAGCGTTGGCGCCGTAGAAAGCGTAGTCCGAATGTTCGTCGAGGCTGTTGGATGCCGTGACGCAGATGGCTTCGGGATGGGTGGAAAAGTCGCTGATCTGCCGGGGCATGTTGTTGGAGGCGGGGTTGGCGTTGCCGGCGGCGAAAAACATCGGCAATCCTTTACCACCCCGTCCTTCACGGGCGACTTTGGTGAGGTAGTTGGATACATAAGTGGAAAGCGGCACCGGCTTTGGGAAACCGAGGCTGCAGGAAATGATGTCGGCGCCGTTGAGCAATGCGTGCTCGAACGCATTCCTGATCGCCTCATCACTGAGGATATCGAGTTTGATAGGGATGATTTTGGAATTGGGCGCAGCGCCGAGAATGCCCTGGGCATCCCAGGCGCCGGCGGCTACGGCAGCACAGGACGTACCGTGGCTGAACACACCCCAACTCCCGTCGGCAGCCTGGTACCAGGGCGAAGCGTCGCTGCTGCGGTTGGCAGCGTTGAACGCGTTGCGGATCTTGGTGCCGTCGCCGCGCAACTGCGGATGTTCGGTGGCAAAACCCGTGTCAATCACGGCAATCTTGATGTTTTTGGAACCAAGACTACCCAAATACGCCCACGCCTCTTTCACTTTCGCATCGGCGCCGCGTCTGAAATGCGCTGTGCCGAACACCGCATTCGGGATGTCTACGATGGGAATGGCCGTTCCGGTGTTCTCTAAGTGCCATTGCGTGGCAATAAACCGGCCGGTAGGTTGGGAAAAATCGCCCGGTACCGGTTTGGTCAGAAATTCCGGTTCGGCAATCTGAACAATTTTCTTTTTCTGCAACAGCATCACGCATTTGATCGGATTGGGCGATTCCGGCGTGACGCTGACGCGGTAAGCATCTGCGTGCACTACCTCGATAACGTTGAGGTTGAGCTCGTCCATGAGTGCACGCTGCTTTTCATCGGGAGTGCCGGGTTTGAACTCGATGTACAGGTTGCCCGTAGGAATGAACGGCACGTCTTCTTCGCCGCCCACGTGCCATACATGGGTGCCAACGGAGACATCCGGCCGGGCGCGCATTTCATCTAATTTCTGATCGAGGTTGCGTTTGGCGTTGAATACCTCGAATCCTTCGAGTTCCTCAGGCGGGGCTGCTGCGCCGCGTTTGGCAGCTTTCTTTTTAACACCGTATTGCACGGCGCCCTTGGTTTTGCTTTTGGTCAGGCTGATCTGTATGCCGCCGTAGTTGAAAGTGGCTTTGTTGACTTTTTTTGTTGCCATCGGTGCTGTATGTTTTCCCGTTTAATGAGCGGATATTTATTTGTAACGGCAAAAGTGCATTTTTTCTTCCATTTATTGTCAGCGGATTCGGGTCTTTTCCTGTGTTTTAAAAAATACTTCCAAAGGCGACCACATTAAAATAACAACCCTCTGCCGCGAATGGTACGAATCGGGTCAATATTCTCCGGGTATACTCAACCGATGCTACAACGCTCTGATGAAGTTTCCGGGAGGAGTCAGCAATTAAAAAAATACAAAATACAATATTCCTCCAAAGCATACGCTGTAAATGTCAGTTTCCACCAACTTTTTACCAACCTAACACTCCGTATGCAAAAAATCCTCCTTGCCGCGTATTTTTTGATGGCAGCCTCTCTTTTGCCTGCCCAATCCCCCGTTACCACCTCCGTTTTTTTTGAATCAGATCAATACGAACTTACCTCCGAAGCCCGCCAGTCGCTCGACGCGCTGGCCTTGCAATTGCTCGCCGCGCCCGACTACGCCGTCGCCATCGAAGCCTGGACAGACGACCAGGGAACACAGGAATATAATTTAAGACTGGCCAACCATCGCGCTGATGCCGTGCAGCAGTATTTGACCCAAAAAGGCTTGTTGCTGACAAAAACAACCGTGCGCAGCTGGGGCGAGCAAAACCTCGCATACGACAACGCAACCGAAGACAACCGCCGGAAGAACCGCAGGGTGGATGTGGCCGTTACGCCGTTTTTCTTTTCCGACTACGCGGCTTTGCAAAACCGCCTTACCGCTCCATTCGAACAGACAATACGCATCCAGGCGGACGAAGAACAAACCGTGACCGCCGCCAACGGCACGATCATCGTGGTGCCGGCCAACAGTTTTGTTTTTGAAGACGGTACGTCGCCTGCAGGCCCGGTGGAACTCGTTGTGCGGGAGGCATTTTCGCCTTCGGACTTCGTTTCGCACAATCTGACGACTACCAGTGACGGCAGGGTGCTGCAAACCGGCGGTATGGTCTGCCTCGGCGCACAAGCCGATGGCAAACCGCTTGCCCTGGCAGCCGGCGCGTCGCTTACCGTCGCCCTGCCCACCGGAAAAATGGACCCCGACATGGAATTGTTTTACGGCCAGATGAATGCCGACAACAGTATCAACTGGCAGCCGGCGCAACAAACGTTTCGCAGACAGCTCAGAAATCCCCGCGTACTACTCGACATTGATCCCGCATTGAGCGCCCGCATCATGGCTTTGAAAGTTCCCGTTTACCCGGAACCCAGTCTGCCGAAGTTTTCCGGCGAACTGCCTCCGGAACCACGCAAACCCGTAGCGCCCTACGAACCGCGCGCGCCGAAAAAACCGACCTGGGAAAGCGTGCAGCGGATGTACGGCGGCGGCGGTTATGGCGCCGCGACCAATAGATTGAGTAAAAAAGAACTCAAAAAGGCCAGGAAACACTACCAGAAAGTCCTGGACAATTACGAGCGCGATTCCATCAATTACGCCAGACTTTACAACCGCTACCAGACCAATCTGGAAAATTACAAGTCCGCACTGGCAAATTACGATGCCAATCTGCATAACTGGAAAATAGAAGTGCAAAACCGAATACGCAGCATCATTCTTTTTGAACGCGAACAAGAAGTACACGATTTCTCTCTTCGCCTGCAAAAAGCGATACTGCGCGCCGGAAAGAATATCCATCGGTACGAATATTACAGCAACCTCGAACTCGCAGTGGAAAATGCCGCCCTCGGATTGCGCAATACCGAATTGCGGGAGGCTTTGATGAAGGGCTATGGCAGTGGAAGACTGGTAAGCGGCTTGTATGATAAATACGTCGGAAGCAAAGTCCTTCAAAGCGCAGGCTACAGCGACCTGCACCTCAGGGCCAAGGTCAGCTGTGGCGCCGATACGACCTATCGTATCACCGACCGGTTGATGAAATCCAGCGGGATCACGGCCATTTCCGACAGCCTGAAAGCGGAGATACGGGAAAAACGGATGAGCAATGCCTCGACGACCGAAGAAGTGGCCGCCGATCTCAGCGCATATGTCGCCGACGTCACCCGCTTAGGCTGGATCAATTGCGACAAGTTCTACAAAGACCCTGCGGAAAAGGTGCAACTTGCTGTAAAAGAGGACGAAGCCGCCACTATGTATGTGATTTGTAAAGATATCAGCAGTATCCTGTCGCTCTACGACAATGGACAGGGAATTTACACCGCCAATGGTTTGCCGAAAGGCAAAAAAGTGTCGGTTGTCTCCATCAAATTGAAAAACGGCGTGCCGCAGTTCGCTTCGCGCGATGTGGAAGCCGGAAAAACGGGCGAACTGCAACTGGAATACCGGAGCATGACGCTGCGGGATTTGCGCGAAGAGTTGAAAAAATTGAATATTTGAGATGGAATCTGTTTTTGTTCCTGAAAAAACGAGAGGGCCACAGCATATTGCCGTAGCCCTCTCGAATTAAAAACCTGAAAAACAGGCAATTACTTCACATCTGCAAAGAAATCCTTCACTTTGTCCTTGTGAACGATCATTTGCTTGTAAGTGTATTTACCGGTTACCGGGTCTTTGACGGCTTTCACCACTTTCACATGGTCTTTGCCGGAGCCTGCATTGGCAGCACGCTGAGCAACACGGGCGTTTTTAGATACTTTCTTTGCCATAACCCTTTGAATATTTGGTTGATGAAAGTTTTAGAGAAATTTCGGCGATTGAGACGGATCAGGATGGTCCAGGTAACGAAACCTCACGCCTTGTCTCTCCAATCCTTATTTTATTTCACGGTGAACCGTGTATTTGCGCATAATGGGGTTGTATTTTTTCAACTCCATGCGGTCGGGCGTGTTCTTGCGGTTCTTCTGCGTGATGTAGCGCGAAGTGCCCGGCAGGCCGCTGTTTTTATGCTCGGTGCATTCGAGGATCACCTGAATGCGATTGCCTTTGCCTTTTTTTGCCATGACGTTTGTTATTTTTTCGTTTTGCACGGTCGCTGTTTAAAAACTGCTCCGCGCAAAACCGGAAATTTGAAAATTGATCAGCAGCCGGGTTCGGTGCCGTGGTAAACGATATCGCCTTTTTTCTCCAGTTTTTTGATGTACTGGTACAAACCCAGTTTGGAGATGGTGCGGATAGCGGAAGCGCTCACTTTCAGCGTTACCCATTCGCCCGTTTCCGGCATGAAGAATTTCTTCGTTTGCAGGTTGGGGTAGAAGCGGCGCTTCGTTTTGCGGTTGGAGTGGGAGACGTGGTTGCCCGTAATCGGCTTTTTACCCGTCAGATCACAAACTTTAGACATTTAACTTTGATTTGAGTGTTCTAATTGATGGTTTCAAAAAATGAGTACGTGAGATAAATCTCACGTACTCAAACACTTCAACTGTGGTGACTCCGAGAGGACTCGAACCTCTAACCTTCTGATCCGTAGTCAGATGCTCTATCCATTAAGCTACGGAGCCATTTTTCGGGCTGCAAAGATAGAACGAGACCGCATGAAAAACCAAATCGGATTTTAAAATTTTGGAAATTTTCTCGATGTCACGGTTTTGTTGCGCCCGATGCTCATTACATAGACCCCTGCGGGCAGGTCGCTGCCGTCGTATTCGACGTAATTGACGCCGAATTGTTGCGGTGTCAATTCTTTTTCATACATCAGCTGGCCGAGCATATTGAACACCCGGAACTGGTAGGGATCGAAAGTAGGGGTTTGGTAATAAACCCGGTAAAAATCTCTGCCGATGGTTTCCACTTTGGAAATGTCGAGCGGGCCGACCAAACCCTGGCAGAGTTCGCGCACGGCTTCTACCGAATTTCCGATGTGCAGATAGCCGCCGCTCGTAGTGATCCCGTCGAGTGTGGCTTCGGGTTCCACATGGTCGAGGATGACGTCGCGCACGCGGCGGGCGCATGCGGCAGGGTTGGTGAGGGCGTCTTCCGTCAGCAGGTTGCAGGGCATGCTGTACAGCAGCGCTACAGCCCCGGTCACGTGCGGTGTGGCGCAAGAGGTGCCACCCAGGGTGCCGTAGGTCGGGTTGTCGAAACCTGCATTGTTGGTGGTGTAAGTTTCGTTGCCCGGGGCGCCGAGGTCTATCGAAACAGCGCCGTAGCCCGTGCTCGGCATTTTGCTGCCGAGTTTATTGGTATTATTGACGGAGATCAAAAATTCGCTGGGGCAGGTAGTCGGCATATCGCCCTCCACATCCACGTTGGTATTCTGGTTGGTGGTGGCGCCCACGCTGACAATACCGACCTGTCCAACAGAATCATAAACGGCGCACCACAGGGGATGATTTTCCGCTTTTTGTTTGTCGAGGCCGAAGGAGGCGTTGGTGGTGACGACAAATGCGCCCTTCGCGCCGTTGGTTTGGTTGTACAGGCGGCGTGCTTTAGCGGCGTAGTTATAGGCAGCGATGATCTCCGCTTCAAATTCGACGTTGCACAGTCCCATCAGTTTCACATTCCAGTTGACGCCGGTGACGCCCTGGGCGTTGTTGCCCCGCGCGCCGATGATGCCAGTCACGGCAGTGCCGTGGTTAAAATTGCCGCCCGTGCCGTCGCCGCCGTTGCGGGCGTCCCATCCGCCGTAGTCGTCCACATAACCGTTGTTGTCGTCGTCAATGTCGTTGTTGGGTATTTCGACGCGATTGTACCAGCGGTTGGGCGCAATATCAGGGTGTGTCAGCAGGATGCCTTTTTCCAGCACCGCTACCACGATGGTATCGCCTGTTGCAGTGATGCCTCCAGTGGACGACTCCCAGGCATCGGGAGCGCCGATGAGCGTCATATCGTCCTGCCGCCACCATTCCGTGTCATTGGGCGTAAGTTCGCGTTCGGTAGCACGGTGGTTGAATTGAGCGGCGCAGATACCTGCCGTCCGGCGCGCTGCGGCGATAAAAGCATCGCCTGCCATCTGGTCTTCATCGAATTGCAACAGGTAAATGTGCCAGTCGGGCGCGACGTCTTTTTTCAGGGTCACGGTACCGCGGCTGGCTTCGTTCAGCAAAACGAGGATTTTTTGCAAATCGGCATTTGCAGTGAGTTGTACGAGCAGTTCGCCGGGCCTGCGTTCAGGTGCAGCGGGGGAGTCGCTTCTCGTTGCGATTTGCGCAGCGGAAAAGTGGACCGAAAAGAGCGGGGCAAGGAGGAGTAAGCAGTATTTCATATTGTGTCAATTTGCCGTCCCGAAATTAAGCGGATTTTCCGGTTTGACGGACGGAGGGCAACCGAAAATTTTATATCAGTGATTGTTCGCTTAAAGAAAGGTTGAAACCGCTAAAAAGTTGGGTTGAAAAAGGTCAAATTTGGTAAAATCAGGTCAGGTCAGATTTTTTTGCAATGCCTCAAAATACGCAGCCGAATGCAGCAGTCTGCTTCCGTACCATGAAAACAACTCACCGTCCACAAGCCGGATCTTTGTACCGGGACATACTTCGTGAAAGGCCGCGAAATGTTTTTCGGCGAATGGATACGGCTCCGAAGAAAGCAGGATAACCTCAGGCCCTGCTTCCGCCAACTCTTCCAGGGTAATTTCGGGATAACGGCTTTTATGCTCAAATACATTTTTAAAACCTGCCACACGCAGCATTTCGCCGATAAAGGTGTCGCCGCCTGCGATCATATAGGGCTTTCGCCAAATGAAATAAGCCGCAGGCGACGGGCGGCTGACGGTTGACGATTGAAGGCGCTCCGCAAATAAAATTTGAATTGCCTCAATGAGTATCCGGGCTTCGGTGTCCTTACCGGTCATTTCACCCACCCGGCGCATCATATCATAAGCGTCGTTCAACGTTGCCACATCGCTCATCCAGACGGGGTATCGTTTTGCCAGTTCTTCTATTTGGACGCGTTCATTTTCCTCCTTGTTTCCAATGATCAAGTCGGGTTTTAATGCCTCGATTTTTTCAAAATTCAGGGTTTTGGTACCTCCTACACGTCGCTTTGTCTCGAACCATTTACGCGGATGCACACAAAATTTTGTGATGCCGACCACTTCGTCTTCCAATCCCAGGTCTGCCAACAACTCCGTTTGTGAGGGTACTACCGACACGATGCGCTGCGGCGGCCAAATGAGGAGGGTGACGGTTCGGCTGAGTTGGTCAGTAGTTGTCATTGCGTCAAAATCGTGATTATTTTTTGTTGATTACCCCAAATGACAAAAATTCATCATTCATCATTCATCATTAACCGTTGCCGCATCGCCTCATACAACACGATGCCGGTGGCGACACTGACGTTAAAAGAGTCGAAATCGGTTGCCTGGGGAATTCTGACGACGGCGTCGGCCATTTTGAGGAGCTTGGGATGGACACCTTCGCCTTCCGAACCCATGAGAATCGCCGTCGGTAAAGTCAGGTCGGCCTCGTAAACCGGCGCGGCGCGTTCACTCAGGGCGGTGGCAACGACCTGCACTCCGGATTCCTGCAACATTTCGACCGTGCTGAACATACTGCGCACCCGGCACACCCGGATACGCGCCAGCGCGCCCGCAGAGGCTTTCATTGCTTCTTCGTTGGCGGGCGCCGAACCGGACTGCGGCACTACCACGGCGTGCGCGCCCGAGCATTCCGCCGAACGGCAGATGGCGCCGAAATTGCGCACATCGGTGATACCGTCGAGCAGGACGAGCAGGGGCGTTTCGCCTTGCCCGAACACGAATGGCAGCACGTCTTCCAGCGACTGGAATTCCACCAAAGCCAGGTAAGCGACCACGCCCTGGTGCGCACCTTTGGTCATTTTGTTGAGTTTTTCGCGCGGCACCACTTGGAGCGGAATGCCGTATTCCTTTGTCAGGTGACGAAATTCTTTTTCCATATCGCCCCGGATGCCTTGCTGGAAATACACTTTTTCCACTGCTTTTCCGGCGCGAATGGCCTCCGCGACGGGGTGGTGGCCGTAAATCAGGTTGCTGTCTGCCATGAGGCAAAAATAATTTTTCCAGATGGGTTGGAGTTTTTGATTTTGCAAATAACTTTGCATCTCAAAGTGAATTTATGCAGAACAACAACCGACACCTTGAACACCTCGCCGAGATCCGCGCCCTGATGGAGCGCAGCACCCGCTTTCTAAGCCTGAGTGGTTTGTCGGGCGTGTGGGCAGGGTTTTGCGCACTTTTGGGTGTAGCCGTAGTGTACGCCTTCCTGGAAGTGCCGCTTTTCGCAGCCTCGGGAGGCAGTTTGTATTTTGACAAAGCGATCCATACGAATAAGTGGGGAATGGATTACAAAAGTGTATTCGTCCTCACCGCTACATTGGTGTTAGCAGCGGCGCTTGCGGGCGGGTGGTTTTTCACCGCCCGTAAAGCCCGTCTGCGCGGCGAGCGGGTATGGGATGCGACGTCGAGGCGGCTGCTCACCGCCCTGGCGATTCCCCTGGCGGCCGGGGGCGTGTTTTGCTTAGCGCTCCTCTATCGCGGTTATGTGAGTTTGCTCGCGCCTTGTACCCTGATCTTTTACGGACTGGCGTTGGTCAATGGAGGTAAATTTACGCTTCGCGACGTGGAAACGCTTGGTATTTCAGAGATTGCGCTTGGTTTGCTCGGCATATTCTATCCCGGCTTCGGCCTGGAAATCTGGGCCTTGGGCTTTGGTTTTCTGCATATTTTTTACGGCCTTTGGATGTACTGGAAGTATGATAAACGGTAGACGGTGGACGGTAGACGGTAGATAAGAAAATTAGAATTAACCTTTACTATATTTTGCTTTTAAATGGTAGAAACTTAGACAGGGGCAGCGACGCGAAAGAGTTGTAGTGATTTATGCACAAAATCCACCGTGGAGGGGCAGCGCCCCGAAAAATATTCCGGGGCGCTGCCCCTCCACGAAATAATATCGGTCTTTCTGCTACAAATTTTTCGGGGCGCTGCCCCTGACTAAGTTTTCACTTTAAATGTTTTAATTTCCAAAGGTTCCTTTTTGAATACTTTTTGGTATTATTTTGCCAACTCTGCACCGTCCACCGTCTACCGTCCACCGTCCACCGTCCACCGTCCACCAATGAAAGAACTTCTCACCCACCTCAATCCTGTTTTCGACCATCGCAACCGGTTGGGCATAATGTCCGTGCTGGCGGTGAACGATTGGGTGGAGTACAACACGCTGAAAGAACTGCTCAACCTGACCGACGGCAACCTCGCCAGCCACCTGAAACCGCTGGAAGCCCATGAATACATTGTCGTGCGCAAGCAGTTTGTGGGCCGCAAACCGCAGACGACTTATGCGGCGACGGAAACGGGGAAAGCGGCGTTCAGGGCACACCTGGATGCGTTGGAGGAATTGGTGAAAAGGAGCAGAGATGACGACTGAGCAATGAACAATGAGGAATGTCAGGCAACGAAAGACGGCTTAGGTCTTTGCCCCGATCAATACAACTTATTGGTTATCAATTAATTTTTGCTGCAATGCGCGTAAAATTCATTCTTCCGGCGCTGACGGAAGCCAGGAGTCCCTATTGGCGCCCCATCAAGTATTCCCTTTTTCCGCCGCTCGGACTTGCCACACTGGCTGCTTACCTGAACAGCGATGATGAAGCCGTCTTGCAGGACGAGCACGTAGAGGAACTCCGGTTGGACGATAGTCCCGACCTCGTAGTCATCCAGGTGTACATCACCAATGCCTATCGCGCTTACCGCATTGCCGAATCATACAGAAAACGCGGCATATTTGTCGCATTGGGCGGGTTGCATGTCACTTCGCTGCCCGAAGAAGCTCGACCTTTTGCCGATTCCCTTTTTATCGGGCCGGGCGAAGATACATTTCCAAAATTTCTGGAAGATTTCCGGCTCCGGCAGCCAAAACCCGTGTATGTGTCGTTGGTACGCACGTTGGAGGGAATACCAAAAATTCGCCGCGACCTCATCAAGCGGCATTTATATCTCGTCCCCAATTCGATCGTCATATCACGTGGTTGCCCGCATCATTGCGATTTTTGCTACAAAGACGCGTTTTTTCAAAACGGCAAGTCGTTTTACACCCAATTGGCAGACGACGCACTGGCTGAGATCGAAAGGCTGCCGGGTCGCCATTTGTACTTTCTGGACGACCACCTGCTTGGTAATGCCAGATTTGCCGAAGCTTTGTTCGCCGGCACGCGCAGTATGAACCGCGTGTTTCAGGGCGCTTCGACGGTAGATGCGATTCTGCGGGGCAATTTGATCGAACAGGCAGCCGAAGCGGGGCTGCGGAGCCTCTTTGTCGGTTTTGAAACGCTGAGTGAGCAGAATTTGCGCAGCAGCAACAAGAAGCAAAACCTGGGAAAGGACTATCGAAAGGCCATCAAACGCTTGCACGATCTGGGCATCATGATCAACGGGAGTTTCGTCTTCGGCCTCGACGACGACGACAAAACAGTATTTAACACTACCGTTGAATGGGCTGTGAACAATGGTATCACAACAGCGACGTTCCATATTCTTACTCCTTACCCCGGGACGAAATTGTTTGCCGACATGGAGCAGCAGGGCCGGATAAAAACCCGCAACTGGGATTTGTACGATACCCGCCATGTGGTGTATGAGACAAAAAACCTGACAGATGAAGAATTGAAGCAGGGTTATGATCGGGCTTACCGGCAATTTTACAGTTGGTCCAATATCTTCAGAGCCGGCATGCAACACGATACCCTGAAACACCGTCTGAAGCATTGGGCTTATGCGGGAGGGTGGAAGAAGTTTGAACCCGTGTGGAATTTTATCATCAAAACGAAAGGACTGAACCAAACCCTTCCACTGCTCGAAACGGTACTCTCCAAAGTGCGCCGAAACAACAACGAAACGGAAGAAACGACTATTTCAACGCAACATTTACCCGAAATCTCTGCCTGATTGCGCTATGAAACTGAAATCCCTGGTGCTTTCCCGCTTCCGCGACGAACAACAATTCCGCCTGTTTGCCATGCTGGCACTGGCGTCATTTTGCTGCGGCCTTCTGGTATTGGGCCGCGCCTACATCAATCGCCATGACCTCACACACGTCAATACCTTGAAAGACCTGTACTGGTTCCGGGCGCCGACCTTCTTTTTCCTGCTGTGGAATTTGTTTTTGGCCTGGATTCCCTATCTCGCCGCATTGAAGGTGGAACATTTACAGCGAGGCGGCAGGCGGCGTTTTTTTGTCTGGTTCTGGTTGTTCGTGTGGCTGGCTTTTTTGCCGAATGCGCCCTACATCATCACCGATTTTATTCATTTCCGCCACCGCCCGCCCGTACCGTTCTGGTATGACCTGGTGTTGTTTTTCACGACGGCCAGTTTGGGACTGACACTCGGATTGCTTTCTTTGTATGAAATTCATATTGTCTTAAAGCGTTGGTTTTCAAAGACTTTGGCTAATTTTCTTCTCCTCTCAACCATCGGGTTATGCGGTTTCGGCGTGTGGCTTGGGCGCTTCCAGCGCTGGAATTCGTGGGACATCGTGACCCGTCCCGAGGCATTGCTGCGCGATATTGCCGATACGTTCAGCACCCGGCATGAACTCATGCATGCTGCAGGTATTTCTACTCTACTGTCGGGGATTTTGCTCGTTGGGTACGGCTTGCTGACGGCAATGCTGGAGAACAGGGCGGGTTCAAAGAAAGCCGACAGATCATTGTGACAAAAACTCACCAGGCATTGAGCACTTCCGGTTGTTCCTTGAACAATTCCTTCACTGCGGACACGAGCCATTCGCCCCCGAAACTGACGGTGTGATGGTGGGAAAAATAGATGATCCATTCCAAACCGGCGTCGAAGACCACGCCTTCGTAAACGCCTTTGAAAATTTCATCGCTGGAAATTTCAAACAGCCCTTCTTCGCAATCGAGCAGGTAGAGTGGCGCTACGAGGCGTTGGTGGATCAACTGGACAATGCTGTCGGTTTTTCCATCCGGAATGCCATTCAGAAAAACAACCTGCGACGGCGATGCTTCGGTTAGCGGGTTCCAGAAATTGGAATCGAAATTCCATTTTTCTTTCAAAACATGGCGCAGTTGCGCGGCAGCTTCGCCACGGATGCGTTTGGGAGCGGAGCCGTTGAGCACGGGCTCGGGTTGCAAGGGATCGCCGGGAAACAATACGGGCAACTCGCTGGCGATGGTGTGCGCTGATTTTTCCACTACCCGGAAAAGCGAACGCAGATACTCCGGCACATTGGGGTCAATGGGGATGTGTACTTGTTTTTCCCGGCGGCCGATATGGACGTCGAGCAGGAATTTGACGGGAGCAGCCGCGGCCAGGCGTTCCACTGCTTCGAGGGCCAGGTCGGAATTAAATATGGTATAGTGGTACAGATAATTGCCCGAAAAACGGTCGGCGCCGCGCCGGATACCATTGCAGGTAGATTCCAGGGCAGCTTGAATGGGATCGAGATAACCCGAGGTGAGGTCATCGTGCCAGGGTGCGGAGGCGGGGTAACCGTGCCAGCGCCGCATTTGGAAATGAAGGGTCAGCACCAGCACTTCGTGGGGAGCGGGTTTGCGCCAGCCTTTGTTTTGCCAATCGGCGCCGGCTTCGCGCAGTGCGGTTTCAACGTTCGTTCCATCCGGCAGGAGTGCCGTTTCCGTATGGTCGGGCAAAAGGCCGCAAATACCCGTTTCGGTGCGGAGCTCGCGGTCCGATTCGGCGGTCAGGCGGACGTAGTGCCAGCGATTGTCGCGCTGTTGGTACAGGATTATACGGAACGCATTCATGGGGAAAAGGTAATGTATTTGAGGTATTTCAGGAAAATAATGTAAAAAATGCAGTGAAAAGTTCGTGCCAGTATTTTTTAACAAAAAATGAACGGCCTTTCCGGTATTTCGAAAAGGCCGTTTTTTATCGTCTGAATCCGCAATCCGCAATCCGCAATCGCCCTAGTTCACCACGATCTGCTCCGTAAACACTTTCTCACTCTGTTGCACGTGGACAATGATATTGCCTTTGGCGTATTCAGACAGGTCGAATTGCTGGTTGTATTCGCCGCTGAAGGCGTTAAGTTCTTCGCGGAACAGTTGCCGTCCGCTCATGTCGTACAGAGTCACGAGGGTCGCCACCGGCTCGGCGCGGAATTCGATCGTCACGGGTCCCTGCGTGGGGTTGGGATAGACGCGGAAGGATTCGAGATCGAGGTTGCGATCCTGCACAACAGGCTGATTGTCAGGTGTGGAGTTTGCATTTTGCGCGTCGCCTTCCGTTGCTTTACGGATGGTAATGACGCGGTTTTCGCGCAGGCGCTGCTGGTCGTCTTTGTCCCAGTTCCAGGTGAAAAACCGGCGGCTCTGGTTGTTGCCCTTTTCATCGGTATCCCAAATATCCACGCGGCTCTGGTCGCGGCATGCTTTGAGCGTGGCTTCCACCTGGAGCGGCTGGTTGTCGCGCAGGTATTCAACTTTCACTTTATCGCCGACTTTGAATTTGGCGATTTCGTTCCAAAGGTCGTCGTGTCCCTGTATGCGCTGGCCGTTGATGGTCGTGATGAGGTCGCCCGTCTGCATCTGCGCATCGCGGGCGGCACTTTCAGAGGTAAAGCCTGAGATTTTTGCGCCCCGTTGGTCGTTGATCGTAGCTGCGCCGGTATAGACGCCGAGGCAGGCGTCTTTTTCGCGGATGTCAATGTTCAGGTCGTCGAGGTTCAGGTTGCCCATGTTCCAGTTGTCCCAGTCCCACGCTTTTTGTTCGCCGAGCGTGGCTTCCACGGTGTTGCGCTGTCCCTTACGCTCATAGGTGACGCGCACCTTGTCGCCCGGTTTGGTGTATTCCATGAAGTCGCTGACGTCCTCAAAATCGGTGATAGGCGCATCGTCGAGTTGGAAAAGCACGTCGCCGTTTTGCAGGCCCGCTTTTTCCGCACCGGAGTTGCGCGTGATGTTAACCACTACGCCGGGTTTGTCTTCGTCGTCATCGTCGTCGGGTGATACGCCGAGGAACCCTCGCGGCTCTTTTTTGTCATTTTTCTCCAATTGGTCGCGGGTGATGAGCACAGCCTCGGTAGTAGCCTCTTTGCCGTTGCGGCGGTAGCTGATCTTCACTTTGTCGCCCGGTTTGGCATTTTTGACAAATTTGGAAAGGTCGCTCCAACGGTCGGTTTTGGTGTCGTTCAGTTGAAGTATCACGTCGTTGTCGCGCAGACCTGCTTTGTCGGCAGCGGAGCCGCGCACTACTTCGACCACCAGGCCCGGTTCGTCCGCATCTTCGTCGGAGTCTTCTTCCACGCCGAGGAATGCGCGGTCATTGTCGTCATTAGAGTCATTTCGGTAATTACCATAATGACTTGAATTACTCTTATTTATACCGGGCGAACGTTTCACGATGAGCGATTTTTCGTCGGCGCTCCCCGATTCCACGCGTACTTCCAACTGGACATTGTCGGCTTTATTCTCCCGGATGTATTTATCTACGTCAAAGTTTTCAGCGGCATTTCCTTTTTTGATGATGGTTTCGGAAGTTTGGGAGCCGTCGGCTTCTATCGTGTGTTTGGTAATGGTGATGATCTTTTCATCGGCGGCATTTTGCTGGGAAAAGAGCGGCGCTGCGCACCAGGGCATCAGGATAAATGCTGCGGCGAGGAGGTGAGCGACTGTTTTCATAACTTTTGTGTACATTGTTTTTGTCGTGAAAGGAGGAGGTTTTGCATTGGGCTCAATGGGTGAGCGATCGCCTGCACCTTACGGTCGGCCTTGCGTTGGTCGCAGGTGAAGCAGTTTTTTGGATGTTGGGGGGAGAAAGATACTACGAAATATTTCGTACTTGGAAAGAATGAACCTGACTTTAGCGTAATTTTAACAAATGACGCAAAGGACAACGGCGCATGGTCGAAGTTGCGCGGGGGAAGGGGGCGTGGAAAATTATTTCGACAGATGGCGTAGTTCAGGGCTGCAGAATGACTTTTTTAACGACCGTATAACATGGTTCCGGCGATATTACTCCAGTCCTTTTAAAATTTCTTTCAGCTCCAATTGCCTTGCTTTGTCGCACGCCCAATCCACCGACCGCCTCGACAACCAACGCCCCAATGGCAGTTTGTCTGGTTCCGGTGTATCGGGGCCTTGCAGCAGGAGCGTGGTGGGGCGTTCTTCGGGCGGGAGGATGTGGTTAAAATAATCCACCCACCAGGTATTCCGGCCTTGTATGGACGACGAAGCAACGGCTTTCAGGGTAGCCGTTGTTTGATGCAGGCGCTCGAACTGTGCATCCTCCGGTGTTTGGATGTCGTCGTTGATAAAGAACAATATTTTGATCTTCAGTCGTTTTTTGACAGAATCCGGAATGCCGGGAGCATTGGCTATTTCCTGTTTCAAACGCAGTTGAATGCGGCTCAGAAGGGTCAGTCCCATGTTTTCGAACAAGCCGCCGTCCATAAAATTGCCTGTCTTGTCAATATACGTATAGGCGTTCATCACCGGGAATAACTGGCTTAGGTTGGTGGCCGTTGTCATGGCGAGCGTTTTGCCGGGTTTGTCCTTTTCCGCGCTGCCGATGATATCTATGGCGTCTACAAACAGGTCTTTATCCCAGGCAAGTGGGCTGGAAAAACCCGATTTCCCGGTTTGGATATTGAGCGTTATGGGGAAATAAAGCGGCAGCCGCGGGTCGGGTTGGCTTTTGCTGTCGTACCAATAGGACAGGTACGGCTGCATGGGATAGTTGAGGATTTTAGGATGCTCTTTGTTGACGCGCAGGCTATCGGCGCCGCCCTGTGCGAACGTCTGCATCAACCGTTCAAATGGGCTGTCGTCGCTTTTATCGCCCTGCTCGAACCCATAGTGAATGGCGTTGGCAAATCCGAGCGCCTCATGCCGCTGGTGTTCGAGGTTCCGGTCGCCCACATCGCTTTTAAAAAGCGACAAAAATCGTTTGCCCACCTCATTGACAAACAGTTGCATGAACTGCGAACTCAGGTAGTTACGGCGGAACATCGCCGCAGCGAATTGCTGGTGCAAATGCCGCCGCGTTGTCGAATCAAGGCCGGGATTGTCCTGCACATAGCGCCACAGTGACAGGGTCGCTCCCGTGCCAACCGAGCCGCCCGAAGCGGAAGTAACGGCAAACAAATGGCGGTGGAATTTGTAGTCGCTTTCCACTTCCAGCCGGTTGAGCAATTCGCTCGTCCATAATCCTGCGCGGCTGCCGCCGCCTTGAGCGGCCACTAAGAAAATGGGGATGGAGCCCGTGCCCGCGGTATCTATGTGCGGCGCGATATTGGTGCCGTACCATTTTTCAAAATAAGTATGGAAATCGGCGCGTGTATTTTCGGCGCGCAGGTCAGAACGGACGTAATTGATGTTGTGAATTTCCGAACGGCGCACGAAAATGAACCAGGCAAGCAGTACCAAAACCGTTGTGAGGCTGTATTTCAGCCATTTTCCCTTCTTCAGCACGTATACTGCTATCAACAGGTCATTGAGCAACACGTAGCAGGTGATGATGACCAGCAACACAAAGGTGGGGGACAACACATTCAGGTTGTTGATCAGGGAAAGAATGAGTGTTCCTGTGATCACTGTCCAGAACACTAAGCGGTAGTAGCGGCGATGGGTCCGGTTCAGGCCGGGGTTGTCCGGGTCGAGCCGGGCTTCCAGGTGCTTGATGATGCCGCCAGTCAACGCCATCTGGATGAGCATACCCATCCCGATGAAATAATAGTTCCAAAAAAACGTCCGCGTTTCTTTGCCGATCCAGATCAGCACGAACACCAACAGACCGTTCATTACCATTAAAAATTGCAGCCTGCCAATCTTCAATTTGCTTTTTTCCATAACCCACCACATGAGGCCGATACCTCCGACGATCGTTGCCAGGGAGAGGGCGAAGTACCAGCCGTTGAAACTACGCCTGGCCTGCACCGCGATCATTGCTACGCTGTAAAAGATCATCGGCAGCACGCTGACCAACAGGGCGCGGTACGGATTGCCCGCGGTAACCGGGCGCAATTTGTTGAGCTCTGCCAAACCCGCTACGGTATCTGGATTTACTTTGCGGAAAAAAGGCAGCGGCAACAGGTAAATCGCCATGGACAGCAAATAATAGATAAAAAGCATGGCCGCGGCCCGGAAGCCGGGGTAGGGCCCCACGTCGTCGAACAGGCCGTAGAGCAGTTCCCAACCCTGTTTTACGCCGAACATCAGCAGGGGGACGATCAGTATCCAGACGAGGAACAAAAGATTGCCGCGCAGAAACCCACCGGCTTTATCTACCGTGATGTCTGAAAAGGGGGCGACGAGGAATTGAAAGAAGGACTTAGGGGAGGCGGAGCCGGGACTTGCCATAACATTGGTTTTTTGAAAATGAAGTACCGGACAAAGATGAGACGCCGGGACAAAAAATCTGAATTAAAATCCGGCTAAAAAGCGATTAATTTTTAAAAAATCTTTTTGTCAAGAATGTTGTGCGGGAACGTTGGCCCCGGCGGCGGCGGCACGTGCGATGCCCCGCGGCGGCGTTGCAGTTCCAGTTCGAGACTTTCCAGGCCCTTGTGCATGGCCCACTCATGGTTGGCCGAGAAGACCCGTCGCAGCAACCATGTCAACTTGCGCAAAAATGGCGGATGGTCGTTTTCGATTGATACGACAAAAGTCCGCCGGCGGATTACCCAGCGACAAGTTCAAAAGGTGTTCAGGGGGTGTTCAATTTTTACATTACGCCGGATGCATCCGTCCGCGCATATAAAACCACAGGGCGGCAAATGCGAGGACGAGAAAGATCGGGAGCAGATTGATGCTGCTGAGAACGCTTTGCCCCGCCAGCAGCTCCACCGATTCGGCGGGAGTTCCCTCGGCGGCAAGCCGCGCTTTTTCGGCGTCGAGTTTGGGGCCGATAAAAAACGTTTGATAAGCCCAGTTGCCCAGCATGCCGACGCCGCCCATGAGCGACAGGCCAAGCGCTCCACTTTTGGGAATGTATTCATTGACGAAACCCAGCATCGTCGGCCAATAAAAGCAAACGCCCAATGCGAAAATAACTGCGGCAGCGTACAGCGCAGGCCCCTCCGTAGTGCGCAGCAAGTAGACGCCTATGACCGACAAGATCGCTGACATCAGCAAAATGCCGGTAGGATTGAGCCGGTGAATGAGCGGCCCGCCGAAGTAGCGTCCGACGGCCATGATGCCATTGACCAGGGCCAGGATCAGCAGCGCATTCGCCCCCGCGTTGCCCAGCAGTTTGTCAATCCACTGGCCTGTGCTCAATTCGGTATTGGCCGTAAAAAACATACACACGGCCATAAAGAGGAATAGCGGCGACAAAACCGACTTGAACATTTCTGCCGTGGAGACGCCGGATTCCACCCGTTCGGTGCGGGGAAATTCCTGACCCCAGAACATCCATCCGTATATAAGTGTCGGGATCAGGATCAGAGCGACCTGTATCTGCCAACCCAATCCCATTGCCTTCATGCCGGCTGCCAGCAATGCCCCTATGACCAAACCGCCCGGGAACCAGACGTGAAACTTGTTGAGCATCACCGTTTTATTCTTGGTGTACATGGACGCCACAAGGGGATTGCACACCGCTTCCACCATGCCATTGGCAAAACCGACCAGGAAAGTAGAAATGAACAGCGTCCAGAATCCGCCCGCAAAAATGGTCAGCAACAGACCGAGCAAGTGCGACGCGAATGCGACCCACATAAGGCGCTTCATCCCGATCTGGTCAACAAAAAAGCCACCGAGTGTAGTGGCTACCGGAAAACCGAAAAAGGCCATACCGGCGATCCAGCCCAGTTGAGTGTCGGTGAGATTGAACTCCTGACCCAGGGGGCCAAGCATACCGGCGCGTATGGCGAAGGTCATGGAAGTCACGGTCAATGCCACACAGGATGCATTGAAAAGACGCGAAGGGTTGATGTTATTCATGTGCGAGAGATAGATGTTTTTCGATTTGAAATGAAGAACGGCCAAATGTAGAAAAGCCGGAATCGTTTTCGGTAGATTCATGCTTTCACTTTTAAAAATTTTTTGTTTAGCCGCCAAAGCCTTGGCGACGGGGGCTTCTTTCACACATGTTTCTGCGCAGCATTCGATACGAATTTATCTGTGAGTGTGATGGCGATAGCGGTCTGTAGCCTGGCTGCTTGTGGCCTTACCTTAGTAGTTTTGTTTAATTTTTACAAATTTATTTTTATAAAAAGTTAAACAAAGTAAAACCAGCCGCGTTATATGTGCTCACTTTTCCAAAATCAAAACTGTATTACAAACACAACTATTCGACAATGAAAAAATTCATTTTTGGCTTTTTCATCGCGCTTGGCGCCGCTTTCATGTTTGCCGCATGTGAAGATACCGACAACGGTCAGCCCCAGAACATTGTGGAAGTTGCCCAGGGCAACTCCAACCTCAGCACGCTTGTCGCAGCCGTACAACGCGCCGGATTGGTGGACGCGCTCAGCGGAACGGATCAGCTTACCGTGTTTGCACCGACGAATCAGGCCTTCAGCGACCTTCTCGCTGCCCTTGGTCTCACCAAACTGGAAGATGTGCCTGTGGATGTACTAAAAAACATCCTGCTCAACCACGTCGTCAACGGAGCGGTACGGTCGGGCGATCTGACCACCGGTTACGTAGAGACTTTGCTTCCCTTCGGCAGCACGACCAGCTACCTGAACAATTATGTGGACCTTACCAGCGGTGTTAAGATCGGTGGCGCTACGGTCACCACAGCCGACGTGGCTGCTTCCAACGGGGTGGTACACATTATTAATAAGGTAATCCTGCCGCCGACGGTGGTAGACCAGGCGTTGAACAACCCGAATTTCAGTTCGCTGGTGGCCGCACTGACCCGCTCCGACCTGGGCGTGGACTATGTGGATATTCTGACCGGCGATGGTCCGTTCACCGTGTTCGCACCGACCAATGCCGCTTTTACGGCGCTGCTGACCGAATTGGGCGTAGACGAACTGGCCGATATTCCTGCCGACGTACTCAACAAAGTGTTGCAATACCACGTCGTCAACGGTGCCAATGTGCTTTCGACGCAACTCACCGACGGCCAGGAAGTGACGACGTTCCAGGGCCAGAAATTTACGATTGACCTTACTGGTGGCGCAAAAATCCAGGATGCTGCCGGTCGCAGTTCCAATATCATTGTGACCGACGTGCAAGGATCCAATGGCGTGGTGCATGCGATTGATAAAGTAATTCTGCCGCAACTGTAAATCGCCAATTATACCTGGCGACGCGAGGTATAACTTACAAAACAAACGAGAGGCTGCCCGCAAATGAGCGTGGCAGCCTCTCGGCTTTTTACCCTTGTTGCGCGGGAACGCACCGGCTGTGCAGCGATCAAATAAGGGAGGAGAGAATACGGCCGCCTTCGCAAGTACTTTGACGGTGCAGCAAGGCAAGAACGGGTGCAGTGGGTTTGGGTGAAGCTGCCTTCGCCAATGTTTCGGCGGCTAAAAAAAAACCCCGACTCATTACAGCCGGGGCAACAACTAAAAAATTAAGCTATGAAAACAAAAACTTCTTTGGTCGAATCCTTGAAAGCCAAACCCTTGTAGCAGTGGCTGGCCTTAATGCAGCGCGTTTCGCGATTTCACGGGGCAAGTGTAAAAAGAAAATGCCGTCTGTGCAAGACGGCATTTTCTTTTTGTCATAATATAGACTTATTCTGTCACGTCGCGGCCCCCGATGAGCATTTCCTGGTACTCTTTCAGCTCTTCCCACTTGCCTTCGGCGGCGAATTTTGCCTGCGCGGGCCAGCTGCTCGGGTCGTGGATCTGGTAGCGTGGTCCGGCGGCGTCGAGAATCTCTTTGATGCGCTCGACGGAAGCTTCGGCCAGTTCAGCCCAGGTGCTGATGCCGCCTTCTTTCAGCAGCGTTTCGATTTTCGGGCCGACGCCTTCGATGATCTTCAGATCGTCGAGCTTGGGCGCTTTTTCTTTTTTCGGCGCCGCGGCTTTCTTTTCGACTGCCGGCTCTGCTACGGCTTCTGCCACTGCTGCTGTTTCTTCCACTTCAACAGGGGCTGCTTCTTTTTTTGATTTGGCAGGTTTGTCCGTCGGAGTAGCTTTCGGCAGGTCCTTTACTTTGGTTGCTACTTTCGGCGGCTTGACGGGCGTCACCGGTTCGTCTTTCCGGTACGGTAGGATGCTCACGAAACTGCGGTCGTTTCTGCCGCGTTTGAATGTCACTACACCGTCAATCGCAGCGTGCAGCGTGTGGTCGCGCCCCATGTAAACGTTTTCACCGGGGTGGTATTTGGTACCCCGCTGGCGGACAAGAATATTGCCGGCAACCGCATACTGGCCGCCGAAGAGTTTTACGCCGAGACGTTTGCTTTTACTGTCGCGGCCGTTATCGGTACTACCTACACCTTTTTTGTGTGCCATTATTCAATGAGTGATTGAGTGAATGTGTGAATGAGCGGTTTCTGAGGTTTGACGGTATTGGCAACGGGCCGGTTTTCCAATAACCGACAACCAATAACTAATAACCAAATCAGACTGCAATGGAATCAATCTGAATTTTGGTGAACGACTGGCGGTGGCCGTTTTTCTTGCGGTAACCTTTGCGGCGCTTTTTGTGAAAAACGATGACTTTATCGCCTTTTACATGGCCGAGCACGCTGGCGCGGATGCCGGCGCCTTTGATGTTGGGCGTGCCGATGGTGACTTTGCCGTCGTTCTCGATGAGGTGCACGGCATCGAAAGAGACTTTTTCTCCTTCCTGCGCTGCCAGCCGGTGGACGAAGATCTGCTGACCTTCCTCAACTTTGAATTGTTGACCGGCAATGGAAACAATTGCGAACATGTTGAAAATCAAAAATTTGGTGAAAATAATTTGCCTTTTTCTGAAAAGGCGGGCAAAGGTACTGCAAGTTGGTGGAAAAACCAAGTGTCGTTTGAATATCTTACACGAAGCAGCAATCCGTTGTGCCGCCGCCTCATTTTACCCTTAACTTGCCGGCAAAATCCCCCTCCTCATGAAGGACTTTTTCTACATAACCGTATTTGTTTTTTGTTCTGTTTGTCCCATTTTCGTGAAAGGGCAGACGACGGATTCTCTGCGGGAAGAAAAACCGGCGCGGTTTCATTTTCAGGGTTACCTGAAGGACCTTCATACCGCCGCCTTCACGCCGGATAAAGGTTCGTTGCTGACGGGTAATTTTTTGCACAACCGTTTGAATTTCAAATACGATTTTTCTGAATCGTTTTCAGCAAGGCTGGAATTGCGCACCCGCCTGTTCTGGGGTGAGCAGGTGCGCTGGACGCCGGGCTTTGCGGAGCAGGCGGACTACGAGAGCGGCTGGATGGACCTGTCGTGGGTGGCGGTGGACGAACCGGCAGTAGTGTTGCACACCATCGCCGACCGGCTGTCGCTGAATTGGCGCATACAACATTGGGACATTACACTCGGAAGGCAGCGGGTCAATTGGGGTGTCACGACGGCCTGGAATCCCAACGACCTGTTCAATGCGTACAACTTTTTCGATTTCGACTACGAAGAACGGCCGGGCAGCGACGCGCTCCGGGTGCGCTATTACACCAGCGGTATGTCCGGTTTCGACCTGGCGCTCAGCCGGGGCAGGGATTCCGCATCCACGATCGCCGCGTTGCTCTACCGCTTCAACCGCAGGGGCTATGATTTTCAGGTGCTCGGCGGGTGGTACCGGGATGATGTGGCGATGGGTGTGGGATGGGCGGGCAGTATCGGCGATGCGGGTTTCAAGGGCGAAGCGACCTGGTTTCAGCCGCATCGGTCATTCTGGGATACCACCGGAGTTTTGTCCCTGACTTTGGGCGGCGACTACAGTTTTGAGGGCGGCTGGTATATCGGGGGAGCGGTGTTGTACACCTCAGGCGGCAGCAACGAAGCGGAAGCCCTGGAGGAACTGGCTACCCGGCAGCTCTCGGCAAAAATGCTGATGCCCTTTAAATATTCCATTTTGGGTCAGGTATCCAAACAAATCACGCCGCTTTTCACGGCCAATCTAAGCCTTATCTATTGCCCCGGCGCGGACGCATTTATCGCATTTCCCGTATTGAGTTATTCAGTCAGCGACAATTGGGATGTCACCATAGTGGCGCAGTCGTTTTTTGCACCGCAGGACGACAAGTTCAAAAACCGGGGGAATGTTTTGCTGCTCCGGCTCAGGTGGGGATTTTGAATTGGCGTAAGTTTACGCCCTATTGACCGCTCGACATGAACCAAGACGACTCCACGTTACACGGCCTTTCTGAGGAGCAAGTTGCGCAGAGCAGGACACTGCACGGCAGCAACCGGATTTATGTGCGCCCCAGGCGCGCATTGACGCACATGTTGAGAGAAATATTGGCGGAGCCAATTTTCCTCCTCCTGCTGCTGACCTGCGCCCTCTACTTTGCCATAGGCGATCAGGCGGAAGCGTGGTTGATGGTGGGAGCGGTGGTTTTTGTGATAGTGATCGAAATTGTTCAGGAATTTCGAAGTGAAACTGCGCTTGCAGCCTTGCAGCAGCTTTCCCAACCCCGCGCCATCGTTATCCGCGATGGCAAACGGCGGGAGGTGCCTGTGGAAGAGATCGTCGTGGACGATTTGATCGCCTTTTCGGAGGGCGAGCGCATCCCCGCCGATGGCATAGTGGTGCAACAAAACGACCTGAGCGTGGATGAAGCCATTCTTACCGGCGAATCTTTACCGGTGAACAAAACCGCTGCAGAAGGTGAAAACCGCCTTTTTCAGGGGACGATCGTCTCCTCCGGTCTTGGGGTGGCACGGGTGCAGGCTGTGGGCGCCCGCACAGAGTTCGGTAAATTGGGCAAGTCCATCGAGTCCATCGAAACGGAGCCCACGCCTTTGCAACAGCAGATCGATCGCTTTGTGCGGCAAATGTTGCTGGCAGGTCTGCTGGCCTTTTTGATCGTTTTTGCCATCAATTTCTCTTACGAAGAGAGTATCCTGACCGCCTTGTTGTTTTCCCTGTCCTTCGCATTGGCCCTCGTGCCGGCGGAAATACCGGTGGCTTTCACCACTTTTATGGCTTTGGGAGCCTACCGCATGACCCGCCAGCAGGTATTGGTGAAACAACCCAAAACAGTGGAAAGCCTCGGCGCCGCCACCGTGATCTGTCTCGACAAAACGGGCACCATCACCGAAAACCGCATGAGCGTTGTCGAAACCACTGATTTCTTCGGCCGGGGGCGCGTTCTCGAATATGCGATGTGGGCAAGCGAACCCACGCCGTTCGACGCGATGGAAAAAGCCATTCACGAAGCCTACGAAGAGAGCGCCGACCGCGACCGCCGTCCCGATTTCGAAATGGTATACGAATACGCGCTGTCGGGCGTGCCACCGATGATGACGCATGTGTACCACCCTGTCCCTTCCTCTTCCCCGGTATCCCATGCAGCGGAAACGCAGGGCGATCCGGTCAACCCGCCGTCTCCCCTCCCGGTGTCGGAGGGGGGGAGGGTGATCGCTACCAAGGGCGCGGTAGAGCGCATCCTCCGGGTTTGTCATATCTCCGGCGAGCAGCAAAAGGAAATCCTGGAAAAAACGAAGGAAATGGCCCGCAAGGGTTATCGCGTACTGGGAGTCGCAAGCGCCGAATGGTCTAAAAACGATTATCCGAAAGAGCAGGACGATTTTCCGTGGCAATTCGAAGGTCTGATCGCGCTGTACGATCCGCCCAAACCGAACATCAAAAAAGTGATGAACAAATTTTATGAAGCGGGTATTGCGGTAAAAATGGTCACGGGCGACTACCCTGAGACTGCTATGAACATTGCGCGTGAAAGCGGTATCCGCGTGGAAGGAGAAGCAGTGACCGGCGAGGAAGTGATGCAGATGAGCGAAAGTCAGTTGCGCGTGACAGCGGGCCGCGCCACCGTCTTTGCCCGGATGTTCCCGGATGCCAAACTGCGCGTGGTAAATGCGCTCAAATCCAATGGCGAAGTGGTGGCCATGACGGGCGACGGCGTCAACGATGGCCCTGCGCTGAAAGCGGCGCCTGTGGGTGTGGCGATGGGCCGCCGCGGTACCGAAATTGCGAAGGGGGCAGCCTCCATGGTGCTGCTCGACGACGATCTTGCCCACATGGTCAGGGCGGTTAAAACCGGGCGCCGTATTTACCAGAACCTTCGCAAGGCCATCCGGTATATCATATCCATCCACCTTCCCATTGTGCTCGTGGTTTTGTTGCCGTTGTTATTCGGCTGGCCTTATTTGCACATGCTTATGCCCGTCCATGTCATCTTTCTCGAACTCATCATGGATCCTACCTGCGCCATCGCTTTCGAGAACGAACCCGCCGAGCCGAATGTGTTGCAAAAACCGCCGCGCGCGCATACCGACAATCTGTTTTCCTGGCGCGAATTGTCGCTGAGCCTTGTTCAGGGGCTTGTCATAACTGCCGGTGTTTTTGTTATGTACCACTTCGCTGTCGCGCAAGGTAAGGACGAAAATACCACCCGCTCGTTCGTATTTGTTACCATGCTTGCCGCCAACATCTTCCTGACGCTGGCCAACCGCTCCTTTGAGTACACGATTGCGCGCACCATTTTCTACCGCAACAACCTGCTGTGGTGGATCATCGGCGCTTCGACGGCCATTGCAATCGCTATCATGTTGGCGCCTTCCATGCGGGAAATGTTCCAGCTCGGCCCGCTGAATGGCAGCGAAGTGGGCTGGTGTTTGCTGACAGCGCTGGTGTCGGTGGGGTGGTTTGAGGTGTGGAAGGGATTGCAGAAGTGACTTTTACATGATCCTCGTCCCTTCCGGTAGCACGGCGCCTTTTTTTACCACCACGACTCCGTCGCGGACGCAGTATTCATCCGTATCAATATCGGGCAGATGTTCGCCGCCTTTGATGACCACATTGTTGCCGATGCGGCAATCTTTGTCGAGAATAGCGTGCTCGATGTGACAATAATGGCCCACACCAAGGGGAATCTCGTCGGCGTGCAGCGCAATTTCCTGTAAAGTCTGATAGGTGTCGTTGCCCATGACGATGGAGTCCTTGATGACGGTGTTTTCACCGAGGCGGGAACGCAATCCGATGATGGAGCCTTCGATCAAGCGGGCGTGAATGATGGAGCCTTCAGCGATGAGCGCCCGGTTGAGTTGGGTGCCGCCGTAGAATTTGGCGGGCGGTAACATACGACCGCGCGTATAGATCTGTCTTTGGCTGTCGAACAGGTTGAAGGAGGGGATATGGTCGGTCAGTTCGATGTTAGCTTCAAAGAACGAATGGATTGTCCCGATATCGGTCCAGTAACCCTCGTATTGATAAGCAGCAACTTTGCGTCCTTCGCCGATAGCAGAAGGGATAATTTCTTTTCCAAAATCGGTCGCGTGGGGGTATTGGTCGAACAGGTCGCTGATCGCCTTGCGGTTAAAAATATAAATGCCCATCGAGGCCAGGTAATTGCGTCCTCTTTTTTTGTTGAGCGGACTGACCTCGCTTACCCAGTTGGGCAACTCGTCGGCATTGGGTTTTTCAATAAACCGGGGAATGTAGCCTTCCTCATTCACTTTCATAATGCCGAATCCGGTCGCGTCGCGTGCATCTACCGGCAGGCAGGCGATTGTGATGTCAGCGCCCATTTCAATGTGATGCTTTACCATGGACTCGAAGTCCATTTGATACAATTGATCCCCCGAAAGCAGCAGGATATAATCGAAATCCTGGCGTTCGTAGTGTTGGCGGCTCTGGCGCACGGCGTCGGCGGTGCCCTGGAACCACTCTTTGCTGCTGGGGGTCTGTTCGGCAGCGAGGATATCCACAAAACCCCTTGTGAAAATGTCAAAATTGTAGGTGTTCTTGATGTGGGCATTCAGCGACGCGGAGTTGTACTGGGTGAGTACGAACATTCGTTTGACGCCGGAATTGATGCAATTGGAGATAGGGATATCAATAAGGCGGTATTTGCCGCCGATGGGGACGGCGGGCTTGGAACGTTTTTCGGTAAGCGGGAACAAGCGGCTTCCGGCGCCGCCGCCGAGGATGAGGCAAATCATTTTGATCATGGCAGGTGTTCGTTGATTGCTTGCCCGCCGCAGCCCCGATGCTTCGGGGCGAAGGCGGGATGTGGATGGTTATTTTTTCTTGGCTGTCGCTTTGCGCTTTGTCTTCGCTGCGGCAGGCGGTTTTTCTTCGGATACTGATTGTTTTTCGATGCGTTTTGTTGGTTTTGCCGCGGTTTCGGGTGCCGGTGGTTTTTCGCCGGGCGCCAATTTTTTTACCTTGGGTTTGGGAGAGGCGGCAGCGACTTTTTTCGCAGGTTCTTCTGCCGCTACCGGTTTTGCTGCCTTTGCGACGGGTTTGGCGGGTGCTTCTTCTTTTATTTCAGGGGGTGGGGCCTTATCCGGTTCCACCGTGGCTCCCACACGGCGGTACACCGCCACGTATTTTTCTATTGTTTTTTCCCATGAAAAATCAACTTCCATGATGCGCTGCCGCAAAAAGGCAACGATACCGGGCTCGTTGTGCCACATCGAAACGGCACGGTAAAGAGCGGAGGAAGCGTCCTCCACGCTGAAATGGTCGAAGCGGATGCCGCGGCCGTTGCCGCCCGGCTCGCCGATATCAGGCACGGTATCTTTCAGTCCGCCAATACTGCGCACGATGGGAATGGCGCCATAGCGCATGGCGTACATCTGGTTGAGGCCACAGGGTTCCACGCGCGAAGGCATGATGAGGAAATCCGATCCGGCGTAGATCTGGTGGGAGAGCGCTTCGTTGTAGTCAATCACAGCATTGAACCGGCCCGGGTATTGGTGCGCCATGGTCCGGAACTGGTTTTGCGTCCAGGGTTCGCCGGTGCCGAGCACCAGGAAGCAGGCGCGGGTGCCGCTGTGGATAAAACGCCGGTAGGTGTCGGGAAGCAGGTCTACGCCTTTTTCGCCGACAAGCCGGCCGATAAAACTGATAAGCGGCGCATCCTCCGGAAAGCCGAACCACTCGCACAATACCCGCTTGTTTTTTGATTTAAAAGCCTGAATGTGGTCGTCTTCCAAACGATGGTGTATCATAGGGTCTGTCTCCGGGTCCCACACATGGACGTCTATGCCGTTGATGATGCCGTATTCTTTGCGCCATTCCTGGTGGAAAAGCGTTTCCAACCCCAGACTGTTCTGGTGCAGTTCGTACAGATAGGATTCGGACACGGTTGTGACTGCCCAGGCTGTTTTGACGGCGGCTGCCATGGGGTTGATGATGCCGTTCCAGTCGAGCAAATTGCGGGCGCCCGCTTCATAGGGCGGCAACAGGTTGCCATTGTTCCAGCCGAAAGCGCCCTGATATTGGCCGTTGTGGATCGTGAATACTGTGGGGATTGGCGCCAGCTGCTGATAAGCCGGACAGTGTTTCACCATCCAGGGGATCAAGGCTGTATGATGATCGTGGCAATGCAACACCCGCGGGCGCTCCTGCCAGGGGAACGATAAAAGCCAGTCGAGCACGGCCTGCTGGAAGGTGATATAGCGCTCGATCTCATCGCCGTAAGGAGCGCCGGAAGCGTCGTTATAGATGCCCGGGCGGTCGAACAAACCGGGAATATCCACCACAAACAAAGGATACCCGAGCGAATTGCCCGCTTCCTGTTGCACCGTGAAGCGCCATTGCCGCCAATTGACCCAAACCGAGCCGCCGTATACCGTTACCCATTCGCGGCCGTGGATCCATTTCAGTGCGTATTTCGGAATAATAGCTGCAGAAAGCATCCCGGCGTTGGTAAAATACTTGGGCAGCGAGCCGACCACATCGGCCAGGCCGCCTGTTTTAGCAGCGGGATAACATTCGGCGGAGATATGCAGGACCTGGATCATAGTTCAGAAGGCAGTTGGCAGTGGCAGTTTGCAGTGGCAGTTTGCAGTAGCAGTGGCAGTTTGCAGTGGCAGTTTGCAGTGGCAGTTTGCAGTAGCAGTGGCAGTTTGCAGTGGCAGTTTGCAGTAGCAGTGGCAGTTTGCAGTGGCAGTTTGCAGTAGCAGTGGCAGTTTGCAGTAGCAGTGGCAGTTTGCAGTAGATGTAAAAATGACACGCGTCACTTTCACTGCCCACTGCTACTGCCCACTGCCACTGCCACTGCTACTGCAAACTGCCACTGCTACTGCCACTGCTACTGCCACTGCCCACTGCCACTGCAAACTGCCACTGCCACTGCAAACTGCCACTGCTACTGCAAACTGCCCACTGAATTCGCGGGTAAAATACACACATTGCGTTCGTCCTTTCCAAATGGTTTTGGGGGAAAATTTTTGATATGTTACATCTGAGCGAATCTTAACCGGAACTTTACTTTATTTGCCAAAAATTTTTTCAAAAGATGAAACATTACATTTCTCGTCGTCATTTCCTGAAAAACACTTCACTGGCGCTGACCGGGACGGCAATGGCCGCCGACGGCCTGCCTTCGTCACTTTTTGCTCCCCCGGTCGCACACCTCGGCCTGCAACTGTGGAGCGTGCGGGAGGATATGAAAAAAGACGCCGCAGGTACGGTGAAAGCGCTGGCCGGTATGGGTTATCGCGAATTGGAAGGTTTCGGATATTCGGATGGCAGTATGTTTGGAATGCCGCTGGCCGACTTTTCCAGGTTATTGAAAGACAATGGAATCAAGATGCCTTCAGTGCATCACATGGTGACTTCGAAGGATTTTGATGCGGGGAAAAAGGAACTCACCGACGCTGCCAAAAAGGCGATTGACAATTTTGCCTCCATCGGCACGCGTTACGTTGTTTGCCCCTACATGGCCGACGACGACCGCCTTAAAATGCCCGACATGGTCCAAGTGTACCAGGCTGCCGGCGAATACGCGAAAAAAGCCGGCGTCCGCTTCGGTTACCACAACCACAATTTTGAATTTGAAAAACGCGGCCCCGACAACCGCCTCATCATCGAATGGCTGCTGCACGAGGTAGACCCCAAACTGATGACCCTGGAAATGGATATTTATTGGGTCGCTTATGCCAACCACAACCCGCTGGACTGGATTAAACTCTACCCCGGCCGTTGGGAATTATGCCACGTCAAAGACATGGCCAAAACCGAAAAACGCGAGACGGTCGAGGTCGGCGACGGCTCCATTGACTTTGTTTCGATCTTCAAACAGAGCCTGAAAGCGGGCCTCAAATATTATATAGTCGAACTGGAGAACTACGTAACCACGCCTATGGAAGGGGTGAAACGGGCGCGGCAGAATTTTTTGAAGTTGAAATTTTAAATAACGCAAGTTGCGACGTCGCAACTTGCGTTATTTAAAATTTCAATTTTTAACGAGCTTCTGATTTTTGCAGAATTATACCGCATACCGCCAAGTTTGTGCATGGTTGATAAGGCGTCCATGCGACGTTTACTAAACTTTCGAAAGTTTAGTAAACGTATTTCCCGCTTCTCGCCATGCTAAAAACTTGGCGTCGTGTGGTATGACATTCGCTGCTGAACCCGGTAGGGAGTCAGTCTATCACCAGTTTCTGCACCAGCACTCCCTGTGACGTATTTAAAACTGCTACATAAATGCCCGGTGCGATACCGCTTACGGGGAAGTTCGATTGCCCGCCTGTAAGTTGCCACGAACGGACAATCTGGCCTGTCATGCTGCGTACGCTGAGCGTTTGAGCGACGCCCCACTGGTCATCATACCCGATGCGAATAAAATCATTTGCGGGATTGGGCGTGACGATCAGACGGCGCTCCGGTTTAATATCTTCATTTGTTCCACTGGTGGCTTTGAACGGGTCGTAGGCCCACAGTTCCCTGCCATGTTCCGCATCGTAATTGATGAAAAACATTTTAGCAGGGGTCGGTACAAAATTGCCGTTGAACCCGCCGACTGCATCGGAAATCAGGCGCGCGGAAGAGAAATTGCCTGCCGAGATGTAAAGCCCGCTTTCAAAATTGCTGTCATAACCCGAAAAAACCAGCGAATCCTGAAAAACGGCGAGGCCATAACCGGAATAAGGAAACTCGGAAAACTGGAATGTTTTTTTGGTGCCGCTCACCGTGCCGTCGGTCTCCCAAATATCTGTAAAGCCGCCCTCCACACTAAAATATACTTTATCCTGGTAAGGCGTCAGATTCAGAATATCCGGGTCTGTGAAAAGGTTTTGCAATTTAATCGTTCCCTGCACTGTACCATCCGTGATATATAAATCGCGTGATCCGCTACCCGCAGGACCTTCTGCCTGGAACAGAAATTTGTCGTTCCACATCAACGAGGTACCTAAAGCGTTAAAATCAAAGTGTGGCGCTTCTTCTTCCACGAGAGGCAGCGTTCCACCGGTAGTTCCGTCGGTGATATAAAACGTTTCGGTGCCATCTCCCAGCGCCGCGAAGAAATACGCCTTGTCGCCGGCGGCTGTCAGGTGATAATTTTCTCCGTTGAGCCAGTTCAGGTCGTAGATACCGACCGTGCCGGCATCTGTACCATCCGATACGAATAGCTTCAGACCGCCCGTTTTTTGAGAGATCAACAACAACTTATCGGGCAAGGCCGCCAGATCGTACACAGGATCGAAGGGACTGAAAGTAGTGACGAGCGATACTGTATGGGCTGCCGTATCGTATTTCATCAATTTATTGCCGTTGGAGTAGTATAGGTTGCCCTGAAAGGCAACGACTTTTTCAGCAGAACCGATCGTGGTAACACGTTTTACCGTTCCTGCGGGTGTGCCATCCGATTCCCAGACTTCCAATGAATTGGAAGAACCTTCCCGCATGAGCCATAATTTTCCGTAAGCTTTTGTAAAACACGGGTAACTCCCTCCGGCGGGAATAATGATTTGCGTGCCCGCCTCCGTGCCGTCCGAACTCCACAGTACGTTTTGATTGCCGGCGCTCCGACCGATCATGACCGCGAGCGTGTCCAGCGTTTCGATGATATAAGAGCCGGGTTGGCCGAGGCCGTCCAAAGACCCCGGTAACAAATCTTTTACCAGGTAGACGGATTGGGATGACAGCGGTCGGGCAAACAATCCGATAACCACTAAAAAAGCGAATGATCTGATAGTGTTGATTTTTCGCATAAAATAAAATTTATGGGTGAAATGGTTTTCTTCGCAATTTTAAAACGGCGGAAAAAATAAAACACCCTTTTTGCAAAGAGCGCCTGTATTTATTGGACGTTGGATTATTGGACATTTGACGTTGGATTATTGGACGTTGGACTATTGGACTGTTGGACGTTGGATTATTGGACATTTGACGTTGGATTATTGGACGTTGGATTATTGGACATTTGACGTTGGACTATTGGACGTTGGGTGTTGGATGGCTATTAAGGGCATAATGTTGAACATGTTTTTGTACTTCATGTCAAGGGAGTGTTCAAAAAAGTGTGTTATTCCACTTTATCCAAACACTGCGTGAACAATCGCTTCGCGGTCGGATTTTACGGCAGTTAAAAAACAAAATGACACGCTTTTTTGAACAGTCTCCACTCCCCATGTCAACTTCTCACGTTGTTTTCTCCAACGTCCAGTAGTTTAATAGTCCAATGTCCAATAGTCCAACGTCCAATAGTCCAATAGTCCAACGTCCAACATCCAATAGTCCAACGTCCAATAGTCCAATAGTCCAACGTCCAATGTCCAATAGTCCAACGTCCAACAGTCCAACATCCAATAGTCCAACGTCCTACATATTCGCAATGATCTCCGAGCCGAACTCCGAGCACTTCAGCTTCGTCGCGCCTTTCATCAGGCGCTCGAAGTCGTAGGTGACGCGCTTCTTTTTGATGCTGCGTTCCAGCCCTTTGACAATCAGTTTGGCCGCCTTGTCCCAGCCCAGATATTCGAACATCATCACGCCGGAGAGGATAACCGACGAGGGGTTTACCATGTCTTTGCCCGCGTATTTGGGCGCGGTGCCGTGCGTGGCCTCGAAGATGGCGTGGCCGGTGAGATAATTGATATTGGCGCCGGGTGCGATGCCGATGCCGCCGACCTGGGCGGCCAGGGCGTCGGAGAGGTAGTCGCCGTTGAGGTTGAGCGTGGCTACCACATCGTATTCGGCCGGGCGGAGCAGTATCTGCTGCAGGAAAGCGTCGGCGATGCTGTCTTTAATAAGCAACTTGCCTGTGGCGAGGGCATCGGCCTGGGCTTTGTTGGCCGCGTCTTCGCCTTTGGCCTCTTTGATGCGGTCGTATTCCGCCCAGGTGAACACGCGGTTGCCGTATTCGCGTTCGGCCAGCGCATAGCCCCAGTCTTTGAATTTACCCTCGGTGAATTTCATGATATTGCCCTTGTGTACGAGCGTCAGCGATTTACGCTTGTACTTGAAGGCGTATTCCAGCGCGGCGCGCACGAGGCGTTCCGTGCCTTCGACAGACACGGGTTTGATGCCGATGGAAGATGTTTTCGGGAAGCGTATCTTCTTGACGCCCATTTCGTTCTGCAGGAAGGCGATCATTTTGTCCGCTTCCGGTGTGCCGGTCAGGTATTCGATGCCGGCATATATGTCTTCGGTGTTTTCGCGGAAGATCACCATGTCTACCAGGCCGGGTTCTTTCACAGGAGAGGGTACGCCCTTGAACCAGCGGACCGGGCGCACGCAGGCGTAGAGGTCGAGTTGCTGGCGCAGCGCTACGTTCAACGAGCGGATGCCGCCGCCGACGGGCGTTGTGAGCGGACCTTTGATGGCCACTTTGTATTGGTCAATGACTTTGAGCGTTTCGTCGGGGAGCCAGTTGCCGGTTTTATTAAAAGCCTTTTCCCCCGCGAGCACTTCCTGCCATACGATTTTCTTTTTGCCTTTATACGCTTTTTCCACAGCCGCGTCGAACACGCGCACGGAAGCCGCCCAGATGTCGGGCCCCGTGCCGTCGCCTTCAATGAACGGGATGATGGGGTCGTTGGGCACTTTCAGTTTGCCTTTTTTAATGGAGATGGTAGATCCTTGCATTTTTGAAGTGGTGAGTGGTGAGTAATGAGTGGTGAGTGGTGAGCAGTGAGTTCACCCTCTTCTTTTGGGGGCGCTAAGGTAGGATGGGAAATGAGAACTTTTTAAGGGTTTTTGCGAAGATTTTGCATGAAAAAGGACAAAATCTTCTCTGTCGCTCCTTTGTTCTCTTCCAGATATCGCCGTACTGCCTGAGAAGCTTTTTCATAAAATGCAGGTTCTTCCAGTTTTTTCAATATTTTCTCCAATTCAGTTGCATTGTGCACCGGGAACGCTCCCCCTCTTGCCACAAACTGCCGGGCTTCCTCGAATTTTTCGTATTTCGGCCCGAAAATGACAGGCAGGCCGAATGCCGCAGGTTCCAGCGTATTGTGAATTCCTTTGCCGAAACCGCCGCCGATATAGGCCACCCTGCCGTAGCGGTAAATGCTGTTGAGCAAGCCAACGTTGTCAATGATCAGATTGGAAGCCTCGGCCGCACTTTTTGTTGTTGCCCTGGAATATAGGCTCGTTGCGCCAAACTCGTCGGGGGGCAAGAGATCAAGAATGTGCGAAACCGACTTTTGAGAGGGATCGTGCGGTGCAAAAACGACTTTGATATCGTCGAGTGACGCCAATCTCAATCCTTCTGCGATCAGCGACTCGTCTTGTGGCCAGGTACTGCCCGCGATCAGCAAATCGCACAACCCGGCTTCGACGGGGCTTTTTCGGAAGGCTGCCACAATCTCATTTTCCTTCGCCCCTTCCGCAATGTTCAACACCCGGTCCACCCGCGTGTCGCCCGCAACGGTAATATTTTGAAAACCAATGCGTTGAAGCAGGTTTTCCGATGCCGCATTTTGCACGAAAAAGTGCGTAAAACAGCCCAGCATTTTTCGCCAGAAGCCGCCGTACCACCGGAAAAACGGTTGGTTTTCCCGGAACAGAGCCGATACGAGCAGGGGAGGGATGCCGCGTTTTTTCAATTCGAACAGGTAATTCGCCCAAAACTCATATTTCACAAAAATGGCCGCGTCGGGCTGGATTATATCCAAAAAATCGCGGGCATTGCGGCGCGTGTCGGCGGGCAAATAACAAACAACATCGGCGAGCGGGTAATCCTTCCGGATCTCGTAGCCGGAAGGGGAGAAAAAAGTCAGGATGATGCGCCAGCCGGGAAATCGCTCTTTGAACGCTTCGACGACCGGGCGGCCTTGTTCGAACTCGCCGAGCGAGGCGGCGTGTAGCCAAAGGGTTTGTCGTCGGTTGCCGGTTGCTGGTTGTTGGTTTAAAACAGCCCGGTAATGTTCCCGCCAATTGCGCCTCCCCTCCATCCATTTGCGCGCTTTCGGATGGAAAACAGCAGCCAGCCGGATACCCCATACCATCACCCGGATACCTATTTCATAAAAAAAGCGCATTGGCCTTATTTATCATTTTTATCACATTGACCACATTAATAATAAATTTCCTCCGCTTTTCCCTGGTAGAACGGCAAGGTCCAGGCGATACGAACGCCGATGCGCAGGTCGAGCCGCTTGTCGTCGAGTTTGCGTTTGTCATTAAAATCCCAGTCGCGCAGGGTATTGGTAAAGCCTTCGTTGAATTCGAGGCCGATGAGCCAGTTGGAGCGCCGGTTGGCGGCGAGGTGTTGCCAGCCGATGAATTGATTGAGTGCCAGGCCGCCGGTGAGCCGGTCGTATCCTTTTTTATAATCGCCGGTAAGCTCGGTCACGCTGCTGTTGTCGTCCTGGATGCGGATCCAGTGGCGCAGCAGGCCCGCTCCCAGCGTCAGGCGAATACCGGAGCGTTTTTCGTTGAAAGTGAACAGTTTGCCCACCATGCCGCCCAAGTAATAGCCGCGTTTACGCAGCGCGACGGAAGCGAGGATGCGGTCGTTGCCGATAATGTCGCCTTCGGGCGTGCGCAGGATGGCGAGCGGGTCTTCTTTCACTTTCGGGCCAAAGAGGTATTGGCTTTCGACGCCAAGGATCATGTTGTTTGCCGTCAGGTATTCCAATCCGATGCCGAAATTGCCGTCCGCACCGAAGCGGTCGGCCATGTCGCCGAATGGCTGGTGCAGCCCGAAAGTGAGGTGCAGCAAAATCGCGTTACCTTTGTTGCGCTCCGCATCGTCAGGGTGTTCCGGCATCACTTGTGCCAGAGCATTCGATGCGTACAACGCGCACATGATCAGCAAAAAAAAATTCTTCATAACAATAAAAAACAGGAGTAATGGGTCAGCGATCCGAATTCCGAAATCCGCAATCCGAAATCAAACGCGGCAAAAGTAACGCCTTTCGACCCATCTCCGCTGCGGCGCTGGCAGAAATGCGCGCCGCAGTGAGCGAACAGTACCTGTACACGGACGAAACGACCCGCCGCGATTGCGGACACGACGAAACGGAAGACCTGCTCTTCCTGCCCGAGGCGGTGGCCGAACCCTGCTCCGCCGCGGAGATCAGCGACCTGGTGAAGATCTGCTACCGCGAACGCATCCCTGTCACAGTGCGGGGCGCGGGCACCGGATTGGCCGGCGGCGCATTGCCCGTCGCCGGCGGACTGGTGATCTCCATGAAAAGGTTCGACCGGATACTGGATCTCGACGAAAAGAACTTTCAGGTGACGGTAGAACCGGGCGTCATCACGGAGCATTTACAAAATATTTTGAAAGAAAAGGGATTGTTTTATCCGCCCGATCCGTCGAGCCGGGGCTGGAGTTTTATCGGCGGTAATGTGAGCACCAACGCGGGCGGCCCCAAAGCTTTGAAATATGGAGTGGTAAAAGACCATGTGCTCAACCTCGAAGTGGTACTGCCCAACGGCGACGTCATCTGGACCGGGGCGAATACGCTGAAAAATTCGACCGGCTACAACCTCACCCAATTGCTCGTCGGTAGCGAAGGCACCCTCGGCATCATCACAAAAATCGTCCTGAAACTCCAGCCTCATCCCACGCAGACCCTGCTCATGCTGGCGCCTTTTCGCTCGGCAGAGAGTGCCTGTGCGGCGGTGGCGGCGATTTTTCAGGCCGGCGTGACGCCGTCGGGACTGGAATTCATGGAACGCAACGCGATTGACTGGGCGGTGCGCTATGTGGGCGAAACCCCTGTGCCGATCCGGGAAGAGGATGCCGCACACCTGCTTATCGAAGTGGACGGCTTTCATCTGGACGGTTTATTTGCCGATTGCGAGACGATTACGCGGGTACTGGATAACTATGACTGCGGAGAGATATTCTTAGCCGACAATGACGCTACCAAAACGGCGCTGTGGAAACTGCGCCGCAATGTGGCCCATGCTGTGAAACACAATTCGGTGTACAAAGAAGAAGATACCGTTGTGCCGCGGGCGGAATTGCCACTCTTGCTGAAAAAAGTGAAGGAGGTAGGCGCTCGATACGACTTCGAATCGGTCTGCTACGGTCATGCCGGCGACGGCAATCTGCACGTCAATATCCTCAAAGGCCAGCTCGACGACCACACCTGGAATGTCGAAGTCCCCAAAGGCATCCGCGAAATTTTCACTTTCGTGAAAAGCAAAGGCGGCACTATTTCCGGCGAACACGGTATCGGCCTGGTACAACGCCCCTACCTGGACATTGTTTTTTCCAAAACAGAACTTCGCCTGATGCGACAGATCAAACGCGTATTCGACCCGCGCGGGATTTTGAACCCCGGCAAAGTGCTCGCCTGAAATGGGCGCTCCTCGGTCAGTCGCGACGACACTGGCATGCGCACACCCCCCGCGCACTCGACGTGCCGGGGTGTGTGCGCATGTCCGATAGAGAATGTGTGTTTAAAAGCAAATCAGAAGCCGCTGCGGATCAGTTGTTGTCCGGGCGTGGCATCTAAAATTCTTTGCAGGGAAACGAGCAACTGATAGGCGATAAGGGTCATTACTGCTGCGGTGAACAGGAAAGCAACAAAGGGCGACAGGTCGTGAACAATCTTTTTCATTGACAGAAAAGTTTGAAATGGTGGACGAAAAAGATACGTTGGAAACGCTGTTTTTGGATTTCACACGCTTAATACCTGTCTTTTGGAAATCCAAAGTTAAAAAGGCGCTTTTGAAAACGCGCAATTTTTCGTAACTTTTTTTCAAACTTGTTCAAGGGATTGTTTTGCAGGCATATTGTTAAAACAAATTATTTTAATGCCCGTGTCATTTCCCGTTTTCCTGGCGGCCCCTGGAGCCGTTCTACCGTAAATCCTACCCTTTTCAAGGTTCTTTTGAAATGCCCCTGCGCGCAATAGGTGACGAGCACTCCTTCGGGTTTGAGGGATTCAAACATGTGTGCGAACACTTCTTCCGTCCAGAGTTCGGGCTGTGCCTGCGGAGCGAAGGCATCGAAATAGATCAGGTCGAACGCTTCCGGCTGCACGAACGTCTCGATGCGGCTTTGTTTTTTCTCAAAGACATATTGTTCTGAAAAAGAATGTTTTATTTCCCATTCGCATTGGTGCAAAGCGATAAAGTCGCCCTTGCGTTCGGGTTGGCCAAGGGCAGAGGGGTAATCGAGCGAACCGGCTTCCGCCATAGCAATGGGAAAGGCCTCGAGACCCAGGTAACTTACCTTCAGGTTGCGGCGCTCAGCTTCGAGCCAGGTCATAAAGGCGTTCAGTCCTGAACCGAAACCCGTTTCCAAAATGGATATCTCCCGTTGTACCACCGCTTTATAGCGCAGTCCCGCAGCGATGAAAACATGCGCCGACTCCGTCACCGCGCCGAATTTGGAGTGGTAAGTAACGCCGTATCGCTCCGAAAAAATGGAGTGCGAACCGTCCTGTGTAATGATGAGAGACATTTTCCGCCAAAAGGCTCGCCGGCATACGAGTCAACGGGAATAAAGACCCGGGTAGTGATAAAACCCGATGACCCGTAAACCAGAAAAATTATTTCTTGTTGCTTCCCCCGAAACGATAGCCGAGGGAGAGGCGGCCCAGTAAATCAATGTTCAACAGCGGGATATCGCTGGTGTCCACTTCCGAACCGTCTTCGTACTCATACGTGCGCACAAAATTCCGGCCGATACCCAGGCCGAGTTCGAAAACGACGTTTTTCTGAGAAACCCATTTGTAGCCGGTATAAAAACCGAAAGCAAATTTGGTATTTTTCACTTCTTCCCTGTCGTTACCGGCATCACCGCTGGTCGAAGCAGTACCGGTAATATACCTTGCATAAGCGCCTATGGTCCAGCGGTCAATGCCATCTTCCGGTCGAAAGTAATATTTCCCGATAGCGCGAAAACCAATGGCGTTGTTGCGGTAATCAAAATCGCCGATATCAAAATTCTGAAAATCGTAATCGAGCCCGCCTTCGATGCCGAAGTCCTCTGAAACACCGAGTTCGGCGGTAACATTGATGCTGCTGAACAGAATGCCGACAGGGTTGATTTGTACATCCACCTGCGCATAGATCCGGTTTCCGCAGGCAAGCAGGAGAAAAACAGGCAAAATAAGTTTTTTCATAAGTGAAAACGCTGTTGAATAAAGAAATCGTTGCTTTGGAATCAGGTGAGTTACTGTCCACCTTCCATAAATTTCGCTTTTTCCAGCACCTTCGTTTCCAGCGACTTTTTAAAAGAGATGATGCGCTCTAACAATGCCGAATCACTCGTCGCCAGCATTTGCGCGGCCAGAATACCGGCGTTGCGGGCGGCATTGAGTGCCACGGTGGCCACCGGCACGCCTTCGGGCATTTGCAAAATGGAAAGGATACTGTCCCAGCCGTCGAGCGAGTTGGACGATTTCACCGGGACACCGATGACCGGCAACGGCGATATGGCCGCTACCATGCCCGGCAAATGTGCTGCGCCTCCGGCCCCGGCGATAACGACCCGTATGCCGCGCAAGTGAGCGTTTTTGGCGAATTGAAACATCCGCTCCGGCGTGCGGTGGGCCGAAACGATGGTCATTTCAAAAGGCACTTCGAGCTCGCTGAGCACGTCCGCCGCCTTTTGCATGACCGGCAGGTCGGAGTCGGAACCCATGATGATGGAGACCATGTTGGTTGTTAGTTTTTGGTTGTTAGTTGTTGGTGGCTTTGACTTTCAGGGTATTTTTTACGAATTGCGCTTTTTGAATGGCTTCTTCTGCCGTCGCTGCCGTTACGGTTGCGTGGCCCATTTTCCGGAACGGTGAAGTTAAAGCCTTTCCGTAAAGGTGAATATATACGCCCTCGAGCGCGAGGCACGCTTCCACACCTTCATAATAAACGGGGCCTTTGTGGCCGGGCTCGCCGAGTAAGTTGATCATGACGGCGGGCATTTGTTGGACAGTGGGGCCGAGCGGGAAGTTGCAAATGGCGCGCAGATGCTGCTGAAACTGGCTCGTCGGGGCGCTGTCTATGGTATGGTGACCGCTGTTGTGCGGTCGCGGGGCGACTTCATTCACCAGCAACTGGCCGTCGGTGGTCAGGAACATTTCCACGGCCAGCAGGCCGCAAATATCGAAAGTGCGGATGACTTTTTCAGCCAGCGCCTCGGCTTCGGCCGCTACGAGCGGCGACACGCGGGCGGGGCAAAGCAGGAATTCGACGAGATTGGCTTCGGGGTGAAAATCCATTTCGACGGGAGGGAAAACCGATACGTCGCCGGCAGCGTTTCGCGCGGCCACAACGGCGAGTTCAGTACGGATCGGAGCCAGTTCTTCAGCGATGCACACGCCGGGCATCAATTTGCGCTCCAGATCTTCCGCTGTGCGGAGGATGGCCACGCCGCGTCCGTCATATCCCGCAGTGCACAGTTTTTGCACGAGCGGAAGGCTCCACTTTCCCGATTCGATGGCTTTTTTCAGTTGTTTTTCATTTCCAAACAACTCGTGCCGCGCCGTCGGGATGTCGTGCTGCAGGTAAAATTCTTTTTGCAGACCCTTGTCCTTGATGATGTCGAGGGCGCGCGGAGCGGGGTGAACCGTTTTGCCCAGGCGCTCCAGTTCGCGGAGCGCTTCGGTGTTGACGTGCTCAATTTCAATGGTCAGGATGTCTTTGTCGAGGCCGAAGGCCAGCACATCGTCGTATTTGTTGAAGTCGCCCGCCGTAAAGCCGGTACAGACCTGTCCTGCCGGGTAATCGGGTGAAGCGTCGAGGACGTAGGTTTTCAGGTCCCAGTCGGCTGCCGCGAGGCACAGCATCTTGCCCAATTGCCCGCCGCCGAGGATGCCGATTTTTTGTGTGGTGGAAAACATGGGGCAAAGGTGAGGGGAAATTTTTTTGTCGGGCTTTCCAAGACAATAAAAGTTATAAAGTGGTTTCTTTGTTCTGCCTGGAGTTTTTCCAGGCGCAACCCAATTTATAAATACTGCAATCTTCAACTTATGCGCTTTTTAACCACAATCATTTTTTCCGCTTTTATTTCAATGCTTACTGCCCAGCCAGTGCTGGTGAAAAACATAAATCCGGGCCTTTCTTCAGGTGTTTTACTGGGCGCGGCAAGATCCGCTCTCGTTGGCAACACGCTTTATTTCAGCGCCGATGACGGCACTACGGGGGAAGAACTTTGGAAATCCGACGGTACTGAAGCAGGCACTGTCCTGGTGCGGGATATTTGCGAGTGCCCTTCCCTGAACGGAGCGGGCAGTTTTTACACCTCTTATGACGGTCAGCTATACTTAGTAGGACAAACAGAAGAATATGGCTTGGAAGTATGGCGCACCGATGACGGACCAGAGGGTGCTGTGATGCTGATTGATGCTTGTCCGGGCGATTGCAGTGGCGCAGCGCCCGCTATATATATCCCTTTAGCAGTATACAAAGACAAGTTGTATCTCAATATGGGAGGCCTCTCAGGAAAGGAGTTATGGGTGTCAGATGGCACGACAGCGGGTACAGTCTTGCTTAAAGACATTAACCCGAACAGCTTCGATAGCAATCCTCGCGGTTTAACTGTCTTTAAAGATAAACTCTACTTTTCCGCTGATTCTGCCGGTTTGGGGCACGAACTTTGGGTTTGTGACGGCACGGCAGCTGGCACTACCCCGGTAAAAAACATCAACCCCGCTAATTTCGGAAGTGCCAATATCAATGAATTGGTAGCCGGTGAAGAAGATTTGTATTTCTGGGCTTACGAAAACGGGAATACCGGCATGGAACTTTGGAAATCGGACGGCACGGCGGCTGGTACCGTATTGATAAAGGACATTAATCCCGGCTTTGGAAACGGAGCGCCTGACTATGTGCCGCTCACCAATTCGATTTGGTTGGATGGCAAACTACTTTTCGTAGCCAACGATGGTGCTACCGGAGAAGAACTTTGGCTCACGGATGGAACGGAGACGGGTACTGTCCTTTTGAAAGACATCAACGCCGGTGCGGGCAACAGCAACATCCGGTTTTTGAGCATTCTTGATGGAAAAGTATTTTTCCGCGGCAACGACGGCACAAACGGCAACGAACTTTGGAGTACCGACGGCACTGAAGCGGGGACGCAAATGTTGAAAAATATCAACCCCGGCGCACAAGATGGATTGCACTTCAGCACGGTGCATTTTACTGTTTTTCAGAATAAAATGCTCTTTACCGCCAACGACGGCGCTTCAGGGCGTGAGATTTGGATCACCGATGGCACGACTGCCGGCACCCAACTTTTTTCGGATATTGCCCCCGGTGCACAAGAATCCATCCCATCCGATTATTACCTCGTCGGCAACACTTTGCTCTTCTTTGCTCAAACCCAAACAACCGGCCGCGAACTTTGGAAATACGACCTCACTGCGAACTCTGCGAACGAGCCTTTGCAAAATATCAAAGCCAACATTTGGCCGACGACTTCAAATGACGGAGTATTCACTTTGCAAATCGAATCGGATGCGGCTGAGACCTTTCGGTTGGAAACTTTCGACGTGGCAGGACGAGCCTGCTTTTCTCAAAAAGTGCAGTCAGGTACGCAACAACTGAATTTTTCTAATCTCCCATCGGGAGCCTATTTTGTCCATTTGATTCAGCAAGGAGCCACTTCAGGATCGACGCTCCGAGTATCCATTATTAAATAAAATCTCTCGTAAACGACATAATTCGTTCGCCCTGTGCTGCTGATGCGATGCAGGGCGAACGTCTTTTCGCGCTTCCTCTGTCGCTCATTGCCCATCGTTTCGACGGTAGATTTCTGCTTTTCAACTGTTAAAGTCTGTCGCCGGGCGACTATTGTGCAACGTTTCCAATTTTAGGGCGTCTTTTGGGCTGCAAGCCGGTCGGGGCAACGACACGGCTGTGAAACAAAAACGAAACCTCTGCTCATGCGCTTGCTTTCTACCTTCCTGCTATTATATGGCATGGTGTGCGCTGCTTTTGCGCAAACGCAGTTGTCCCCGCAAAATAAATCCGAAGCGATTGGCGCCGGCAAAAATATCAGCCCCCTTGTAAACCTGACCAAACCCGCCTGTGAGCCGGCGCCTGCCGGCAATCCGTATTTATATGTCTGGTTGGCCTCCGGTCTGTCCATCTCCGGAAAGAATTCGGTATATGTCCTTAGCGCCGGCGTGATGCCTTTCGTCTCGACGCGACGTACCGGATCCGCCTTTCAACCCTATCCCCCGAAATGAAGAAAAACTTCACAGAAAGTTTGATTTGGTTATCGGCCCCGGCAAAAGTGCCGGGGCTTTTTGTTTCTGACAGGAATGACAGGATTGAAAAAGAGCCGTTCCAAATTAAATTCCGAATCTCTCCCTTAAATACCCCGCCCGCCCTATTTTTTTCGGAAAAATAATTTTTCCAGTTTTTTTTAACGAAAACCGCGTCGTACTTTTGCAGCCGATTTGAAAAAAGCCTTTCCAAAAGTGGATATGACAGCCATTCGCAAATACTGGATTGCCTTGATTTTCAGCGGTTTGAGTCTCGCGGCTTTTGCGCAGCACGACCACGAACACCATCCGCAACAAACTGGCGACCAACACGAACAGCCGAACCAAACCGACCATGCCCAAACGGCAGCTGCTGCCGGCGGCGCGCATGGCGACTGCGGTCACCCGATTGATGAAGTAAAAGAAGGCGAATTCAACGCCGGCGAAACCGCCATTCACCACATCGCCGACGCGAATGCTGTCCATATTTTCGGCAACCTTTACCTGCACCTCCCCTGCATTCTGTATGCGCCCGGACATGGCTGGACGCTGACCACCACTTCCGCCTTTCATCCGCACCACCACGGCAACGGCGAGGTCAGTAAAAAAGGTTACGTGCTCGTACACGGCAACGTGATGCGCATCAAAGACCCCGCTTTCGCTGCCGGCGAATACAATATTGAAGGTTATACCCACAAAGAGATCGAAAAAGACGGCAAAACGAAGACCATTTACTCCGCCCTCATCAACGGCGAATGCAAGGAACTCGACCCCAAATCCACCCTCGACGGCGGTATCATGGGAGGCGGCATTACGAGTTTTTACGACTATTCCATCACCCGCAACGTGTTCACGATGATCCTGACCGCGTTGTTGTTGTTCTTCCTGTTCCGCGTGGCAGCCACCACGGCCATGCGGCGCGAAGGACAGGCGCCGAAAGGTCTGCAAAACTTCCTCGAGCCCTTTTACACCTTTATCAGAGACGACGTGGCGCGACCGGCCATCGGCCCGAAATATGAAAAATACATGCCGTTTCTCCTGTCGGTGTTCTTTTTTATCCTCGGCCTTAACCTGATCGGACAAATCCCCTTCTTTCCGGGCAGCGCCAACGTGACGGGCAATATTTCGGTCACGATCGTGCTGGCGCTCATCACGTTTGTGATCATGTTGCTCAGCAGCAACAAACATTTTTGGGAGCACACGCTCTGGATGCCGGGCATTCCGCCGGTGTTGAAAATCCTCATCCTCACCCCGGTTGAGATACTCGGCCTGTTCCTCCGCCCCTTCACCCTGCTGTTGCGTCTTTTTGCCAACATCACAGCCGGTCACATTGTGATCCTGTGTTTCGTCGGCCTGATCTTTATATTCGGAAAAGCGGGCACCAGCGTCGGCGGCTCTATCACGGGTGTGCTGGCGGCTATTCCGCTCTCGCTGTTCATGATGGCGCTCGAACTTCTGGTGGCCTTCCTCCAGGCGTTCATTTTCACCATGCTGTCGGCGACGTATTTCGGGATGGCGCTGGAAGAACCCCATCACGACCATCACTGATTTATAGTTGATGAAGGTTGATAAGAGTTTATAAGGTTGATAAAGATTAGAAATGTTTATAAACCCTTATCAACCTTTATCAACTTTATAAACCCTTATCAACCTCATTTATAATTCATCATTTTTCATTCATAATTCATCATTTAACAATTATGTACGCAGCAATTGGAGCAGGTTTGGCCGCTATCGGCGCCGGTATCGGCGTAGGTACGATCGGTGGTAAAGCCGTAGAAGCCATTGCCCGGCAGCCCGAAGCCATGGGCGACATCCGTGCTAACATGATCCTGACCGCCGCTCTCGTCGAGGGCGCGGCGCTGGTAGCCATGGTATTGTCGTTCTTCGTGGCCGCTCCCGGTCAGTAAAAAATGCAAGCCGGGCCGGCGCGAAGCGGTTGGCGACGCAATGACCCGGATTTTTGAAAATTCCGGTTGAGAGGGATTTTGAGGGTTTAAAAAAGTTTAGTCTGAACCTTTCTAAATCCTCTAAACCTCTCTCAACTTCATTCATAACTCATAACTCATCACTTCTGATGTTGTTTCTGGCAGATTTCTCCGTCATCAAACCCGATCCAGGGTTGCTTATCTGGACGACCGTTATTTTCGGCCTGTTCTGGTTCCTGATGAGCCGTTTCGCTTTCAAACCCATTGCCGAAAGCCTGAAAAAACGCGAGTCGGACATTCAATACTCGCTCGACGAGGCCAAGCGTGTTCGCGAGGAAATGGCCAATCTGCAGGCCGAGAATGAAAAGCTCCTTCAACAAGCCCGCGAAGAGCGGACGCAAATGTTGAAAGAAGCCAAAGAAGCCGCTGAAGAGTACAGAGCGGAGAAAAAGGCGCTTGCCGATCAGGAGTACAGGCGCAAAGTAGAAAGCGCACTCCAGGACATTGAAAATCAGAAGCTGGCCGCTATGGTCGCCCTGCAAAATCAGGCAGGCCAACTCGCAGTCGAAATTGCCGAAAAAGTGCTGCGCAAGGAACTGGCCGATAAATCCGCCCAGGAAGCGTATGCCAAAAACCTGGCAGAAAGCATTAAACTTAATTAGTTATTGGTTATTGGTTATTGGTTATTGGTATTCAGGTCATTATTGCCAATAACTGATAACCGATAACCGATAACCGATAACCATAAGAAATGAGCGTCACCCGCATTGCCACCCGCTACGCCAAGTCGCTGATTGACCTTGCCATAGAGCAGGGCAAATTAGAACAGGTGTCCGCCGACATGAACACACTCGGCACCGCCGTGAAAAACCGCGACCTGTACCTCTTTTTGAAAAGCCCCATCATCCATGCCGACAAAAAAAATGCGGCACTGGGTGTTATTTTCAAAGGCAAACTGGATAGCCTCACGCTGTCGTACCTGACGCTTTTGGTCAACAAAGGCCGGGAACAATACGTGCCCGAAATTGCCGCCGAGTTTGCCGCTCAATATAAAGTGCTGAAAAAGATCACAACAGTCACGGTGATCTCTGCCGCTCCTTTGAGCGATTCCGTACTGGCCGACCTGAAGAAAAAACTGCTCGCCAGCGGCATCACCTGGGAGAATCTGGATATCCAAACCAAGGTAGATCCCGAACTGATCGGCGGCTTCGTGCTCGAATTCGACAACAAACGATACGACGCTTCGGCCGCTCATAAACTGGACGAACTGAAAGCGCAATTCACGAAAAACCTGTACGTAAGAGAATTTTAAGGAGCTATAAAGGACGAGTTATGAGTTATAAGTGCTTAAAGCAAGTGCTGTTAACTAAAACTCTGCGCCTTCATAACTCACAACTCATAACTCACAACTCATAACTCAAATAATGGCAGACGTCAGACCGGAAGAAATCTCCGCGATATTGAAACAGCAACTGTCCGGCTTCGGGGCGCAAACCAACCTCGAAGAAGTGGGCACTGTGTTGCAAGTGGGCGACGGTATCGCCCGTGTATACGGCCTGAACCGCGCGCAGTCCGGTGAACTGGTCGAATTTGAAAACGGCGTGCGCGCCATCGTGCTCAACCTCGAGGAAGACAACGTGGGCGTGGTGCTCATGGGCTCGTCCGACGGCATCCGCGAGGGCTCGGTGGTCAAACGCACCGGCCAGATCGCTTCCATCGAAGTCGGCGAAGGTTTCGTCGGTCGCGTGGTGAATCCGCTTGGCCAGCCGATTGACGGCAAAGGCCCCATCAGCGGCAAAAAGTACGAAATGCCGCTGGAGCGCAAAGCCCCCGGCGTTATCTACCGCCAGCCGGTGAACGAACCGCTGCAAACCGGTATCAAAGCCATTGATGCGATGATCCCGATCGGCCGCGGCCAGCGCGAGCTCATCATCGGCGACCGCCAGACGGGCAAATCGGCCATCGCCATAGATACCATCATCAACCAGAAGGAATTCTACGACCGCGGCGAACCGGTGTACTGCATCTACGTCGCTTGCGGCCAGAAGGCTTCCACTGTGGCCCAGGTGGCGCGCACCCTCGAAGAATACGGCGCGATGCCCTACACCATCATCGTATCGGCCTCCGCTTCCGACCCTGCGCCGCTGCAGTTCTATGCGCCGTTCGCAGGCGCCGCCATCGGCGAATTCTTCCGCGATACGGGCCGTCCGGCACTGATCATTTACGACGACCTGTCCAAACAAGCCGTCGCATACCGCGAGGTATCGCTGCTGCTCCGCCGCCCGCCGGGCCGCGAGGCATATCCCGGCGACGTGTTCTACCTCCACAGCCGCCTGCTGGAGCGCGCCGCCAAGATCAACCAGACCGAAGAAGTGGCTAAAGCCATGAACGACCTGCCCGAAAGCCTCGTGAAAGCGGGCTTGGTGAAAGGCGGTGGTTCTCTGACCGCTCTGCCCATCATCGAAACGCAGGCAGGCGACGTGTCGGCCTATATCCCGACCAACGTGATCTCCATCACCGACGGCCAGATCTTCCTGGAATCCAACCTGTTCAACGCCGGTATCCGCCCCGCCATCAACGTGGGTATCTCCGTGAGCCGTGTGGGTGGTAACGCGCAGATCAAGTCCATGAAGAAAATCGCCGGTACGCTCAAACTCGACCAGGCACAGTACCGCGAACTGGAAGCTTTCGCCAAGTTCGGTTCCGACCTCGACGCCGCCACGCAAGCCGTGCTGTCGAAAGGCGCCCGCAACGTGGAAGTGCTCAAACAACCGCAGTACAGTCCCGTGCCGGTGGAAAAACAGGTGGCCATCATCTATCTCGGCACCAACAACCTGCTGCGAGACGTGCCGCTCGACAAAGTGCAGGAATTCGAACATCTTTTCCTCGAACGCATGGAGAGCAAACTGCCCGACGTGCTGGAAGAATTCCGCAAAGGCAAACTCGAAGACGCCAGCCTCGCCAAAGTACGCGAACTGGCGGCGGATCTGGCAGGAGGATATCGTAAAAATTAATATTTGACGCTGGACTGTTTGACGTTGGACATTTGACTATTGAATTTGGTCGTCAATAAGGCCAAGGGTCGAAAGTCCAACGTCTAACGTCTCAATATCAAAAGTCAATTTTAAAATATGGCTGGCGGTTTAAAAGAAGTACGCGAACGGATCAAGTCGGTTGTCAATACGCAGCAGATCACGAAGGCCATGAAAATGGTGTCGGCTGCAAAATTGCGCAAAGCCCAGGGCGCCATCGTGCAGATGCGTCCCTATGCTGAACGGCTCAACCGGATGCTATCCAACATACTTTCCAACCTCGACGGTGGCGGCACCACAAGCTTCGGCAAAGCCCGTGAGGTGAAACACGCACTGGTAGTCGTGATGACTTCCAACCGCGGCCTGTGCGGCGCGTTCAATACGAACATCTGCAAGGAAGCGGTGGCGTTGATCAACGAGAAATACGGCCGGCAGCGCCGCGACGGCAACCTGACGGTGCTGTTCATCGGCAAAAAAGGTTACGATTATTTCCGTCGCCGCTATCGCGATATTAAGTTTACCACCGACTACATCCCGGTGTACGATACGCCGGAATACGAAACCGTGAGCGCGGTGGCGCGGCATCTCATGGACGCATTTTCGTCGGGTCAATACGACGCCGCCGACGTGGTGTACGGCCGGTTCAAAAACGCCGCCACCCAAATCCCGACAGCGGAGCAGTGGTTGCCGGTGCCGAAAACAGATGCTTTCAGCGTGACAAGTGGCGGCGCCAAACAAAAAAAGGCCGACTACATTTTCGAGCCGGATCAACAGCAATTGCTGGAAACACTCGTGCCGAGCATCCTCCAGCTTCAGTTTCACAAGTGCCTGCTCGATACGCAGGCGTCGGAACATGGCGCGCGGATGACGGCCATGGATAAAGCGACCGAAAACGCCGAGGAATTGCTCAAAACGCTGCGCATCAACTACAACAAAGCGCGCCAGGAAGCGATCACGACCGAACTGGGCGAGATCGTGGGCGGCGCAGCGGCGCTGGAAGGATAATTTGATTTCGGATTTCGGATTTCGGATTGAACTCCCCGCTGGCATTGGGCCGGCGGGGAGTTTTTGTTTGGGCTTGTGAAGCCGTTTTCATTGGAAAATCATACTTTTGTTGAAAAATTTCCATCTATGACAACGGCCGCGCAAAGTCCTGAAGACAAAGCGGGTATCACACTTGACGATTATTTCAATTTCGAGTTCCAGGCGGAACGCCGCCATGAGTTCATGGGTGGGGAAATCGTGGCGATGGCATATACCTCCGAAGAGCATGCGACAATAGTGCACAATCTGGATGTGATACTCGGCAATTGCCTGCGTGAAAAAGACTGTAAGGTATATCCGGGCGATAGGATGTTGTTCGTGCGCGACTGTAATGATGTGCTTTACCCCGACCTTTTGATCGTTTGCGGCCAACACGAGTTTTATCAAGCCGCCAAAAACATGAAAGCGACGTTGAACCCCTCCATCGTCATTGAAATTCTTTCCGGTTCAACCGAATATTTGGACAAAACGACCAAAACCCGGTACTATAAGAAAATCCCCCGCCTTCACCAGATCGTCTTCGTTTCCCACAGAGAAAAGCACATTCGCATCCTGGAACGCGAAAGCGAGCGCTGGATTGACGTGGAGTTTTATGAAAAAGACGACGTGGCGAGGATCGGCGATTGCGAGGTGCCGCTGGAGGAGGTATATTGGAAGGTGGAGTTTGGGGGAATAGAATGAATACGCCTTAAAACGAATTGGCAAAATTATTGACAAGGACAGTAAGAAAGATACCCCTCTTTTGTTACAAATTCATCTGCCCGATGCCAATGCCCAATAATATTGCCGGTTATTTCAATACATCACTTCGAAGGAATCTGGAGAAGTATTTCGGTAAAGAAAAGACTGAGTCCTTGCTGCGGTCGCTTGCCTTGTTTCAGGTTGAAACAAACCTCTCGCAAAAGCGGACAAGTTCGCCCTTATCTGAATTGGCCGTTCTCCATAATTTACTCATACGTGGATTGCCAACCCTTCCCAGTCTTTTTCTAGAAGAAAAAGTGCAGCAATCGTTGGGCTTTACTTCCCGGCAAGAAAAGAACGGAAGCATTGAATTCCTTCTTTCGCCCCACGGCGAAGCACTCATTGATGATGTCTTAACTGCGTTACATATCGTGGACAAGCGACTTGCTCTACTGCGCGAGGGCTTCCCACAAATAGATAAGTTCGATAGTGAATTTGAAAAGGCTGTCTTCTTTGATAAAACAGCCGAGCTCCCATACTTGCGTCAACTACTTGAGCCACAGGTTCAGTTTGATAAAATCCTGCGGGGGGCTAATTCATTGTACAACCAACGGGTTGACTTTGCCTTCGCCACGCCATACTTTGAAAAAGCAGACGAAAAAAAGCAGGGGCTTCGTGGCTTCATTCTTGAAGTGGATGGCCAACAATACCATAGCTCGCTGGCGCAAATTCTCCTCGACCAGCGCCGCGATGTCAATACTTCCCGCCACGCATGGGAAACACATAGAACTGGCAATCTTGCTCAAGCTGAGATTGCTTTTCAGACAATTTCGAAACACGAATTTGTCAGCCGTACCGCCCGGCATTTTGCCAAGCCGCTCGAAGGTAAATGGCTCAATATACTGCAATTGGCTCTGACACCTTTCGCCATCGCTCGTCTACAAAAAGTGCTGGTAGATGCTATGCTTGTCGGGCATCTGTCGCTTAATGCAGAGAAATGGGAAATAGTGGTCGTGGAGCGCGATGTGCCCTGCGCACACTTGGGTGTGGCTGATTTGCAGGAAACGATGCGCCAACTCTTCAAATTGAGCGGTCATTCTCAATGTCCGGAGTTTATATTAAAAAAGATCTGTGTTAGTTCGGAATTTCAGAATGCTGCACTGCACAACGGCACGCCAGTGACTGTAGGTGAGTACGATGGAACTCCTTGCGACCTATTGATTGATATCTCTGTGTTGCGTCGCTATGGACTGGAGCATACACCTTCCTACCCGGGCCATTATGCCATTATCCGCTCGGCGCGTTGGCCAGAATATGACCGAAAAATTATTTCCGCACCGTCTATTATTTACCGCGACGTGTGGCAGGAGGTCAAAGCGGAAGAGGAAAACAAGCCCCCCACTTGGCGGCCCAATCCCGAAACTTTGCCTGCCCTAGAATTTTTCCTACAAAATCTTTTTCGCAAGGTGGGCTTCCGCGAAGGCCAACTACCCATCCTCCAACGCGCCTTGCAAGGTAAAACCGTCATAGGGTTGCTGCCTACCGGTGGGGGTAAATCATTGACATATCAATTGGCCGCCCTACTCCAACCCGGCCTCACGCTAGTGATTGACCCAATCCGTTCACTAATGAAAGACCAGGTGGATGGATTAAGGCGCCTTGGCATAGATGCTTGCCAGCTCATCAATTCCAGCCTTAGTAAGCTCGAAAAGGTACTAGCACTGCACGACCTTGAACAAGGCCGGGTGCTGTTTTCATTGGTCTCCCCGGAACGGTTGCTGCTCGATGAATTCCGCGAACCGCTGAAGCGAATGGCAAAATCAGGCGTTGGGTTTTCTTACTGCGTGGTTGATGAAGCACATTGCGTGTCCGAATGGGGCCATGACTTTCGCACCGCCTACCTCGCATTGGGCAAAAATGCGGTTCGTCATTGTCGGCGTCACGGCGATTGCGGAGACAAACCTGACAAAACGCTTCCTTTATTCGGATTAACGGCCACCGCCTCTTTCGATGTGCTGTCGGATGTAGAGCGGGAGTTAGATATGCAGGACGCCGAGGCGGTGGTGCGGGCCGAATATAATGTCAGGGAAGAAATTCAATACCGAGTGCAGGAAGTTGAGGTCGCTTTTCCTAAGCATGAAATTCCCATCACCCGCAATGGACAGCAGTTCCAATCAAAACCGATAGTCACAAACGAATGGAGCATCAAAGAAGCCATTGCAGAAGCAAAATTGGCCGCGTTGAATAAAATTTTAGAAGAAGTGCCAGCAATTTACCAGCGGCAAAATGAAGAGGCAGTAGTGCAAGGAATCTTGCAGCATACTTGGGATAACATTTTCGATGGAGAAACCCAAAATAAATCTGCCGGAAAGGAACGCTATCTTAAAGAAGGAATTGAGCGCATTTGCTACCCGGGCTATCTGCCACAAAAGATGTTTGGAGAAAACGGTGGATTGATATTTGCTCCCCATCGTGAGTGGGTTTTTGGCGTGACGGAGAAGTTCAAGCCTCAAAAAGGACCAAATGGAGAAATAATCCGGGATGCTACCGGCAAGCCTGTGTCACTCGCACCAGAGCAGCGCCGCGGCATTGCTGATAAACTCGCGCCCGCAGGTTTTCTGGAAGCCATCCCTGAAAACCTTAACGACCTTGAGGGAGACAACGACCTTTCCAAGTACGTTGGCACTTTCATGGGTGCCTCGGAAGAAGGAGAAGCACTCACCAAACGCATTGATGCAGACAGTTTTCGCAACCAGGATTTGTTTTTACAAAACCGGTTGAAACTTATGGTAGCAACCAAAGCCTTCGGCATGGGCATCGACAAGTCCAACATCCGCTTTACCGTACATTTCAATATCCCTTCTTCACCCGAAGGTTTTGTACAAGAATGTGGACGTGCAGGGCGCGACCGGCGGTTGGCATTGGCATTCGTGTTGTACAGCCCAAATCTCTATGGACTAAGCCAGGAGTGGATAAAGAAATATGGTTTGCCGACAAGTTTGGAAAATCGCTGGTTTGATAAAGCAGACTTCGAAGCACTACTGGCTTTTCTGAACATCACAGAACAACCAGAGAAGGTCATCAAAACGTGGCACCCTGACCGCGACATCCCGGAGTTTTTCCATCGTAATTCTTTTAAAGGAGTAGAGAAAGAAATAGCGATGGTAAGGGAACTGCTGGAGGAAGTAACCTATGAAACCTACCTGCAGAAACGAGATTGGGAAGAACAAATCAGTGAAGAGACAGGCTTGCAAGTAACCTTAGGCTACCAAGAGGAGATAGTCCAAAGGAACGGCACGACTTATGACAACAAAACCTTATACATAGAGGAAGCAGAGTTGGGTAAAATGGGATTAATTAGTCTGCCTCAATGGCAATCAATAAATAATATCGGACCTGCCGCGCCAGTCCATGAAGCCGTTCTGTCATTAATAAAAGAGAAGTTTGAGACTCTGCCGTCCCATGAAATTTTCCGACCTGCATTTGAAAAACGCATTGAGCCCGAGCCACAGCCCGGCATTATAGCCCGACTGAAAGGCATGGCCCAAGGGGAACAGATTGAAGTTGAAGTAGGGTTCTCTAACAGATTTGAAAATACTCAAGTGCACACTAAAACAGTTTTTGATTTCATACATAGGTATGTCATGGCTGGCGTCAGTGAAGGTAGGGTTTCACAAATGTTGGAAAAAATACCTGATGATTTCGGGCGATTTTGCCGGGCTGTCCTTTTTGAAAACCAAACATCTGTGTGGGCAGAAAAATTGAACGCTCTCTCTCAAGACCAACTTGATGAATTTCGCACCCTCTACTACACACGCCGTTTAAAAGCCGACACAGACAAGGCTGTTTACCGCCTCACTTGCGCGGGCATCGTTGAAGATTTTCGGGTGGATTATCGCCTCAAAATGTACTACCTGACCATCCGCAAGCAGCGTCCGGAAGAATATGTAGTTACACTCTATGATTATGTGAGGCGCTACCATGCCGACCAACGGGCGCAGGAAGAAGTACTGACGCATTTCAAGGCTGAATTAAAAGAGGCCACACAGCCCTTTACCTCAGATAACCTGATGCTCCCACTGGAAAAGGCAAAAAACGTGCTGCGCGAAAGCCTTGATTTTCTTATTGACTTCGCCTATCGTGAGGTCGCTGCCAAACGTCTCCGAGCCATCAGCGATATGGTGGAAGTCTGCGAAGAATATGTGAGGAGGGAACGCACCCAAGTTGGCAAGGGGAATTTCGCGGCAAAAGAGTGGCTTTTTCTATACTTCAATTCCAAATACGCACGGCCTGAGTATGAGGCCAAACTAAGCGATGAGGCAATGAAGCCTGCTTTTTCTTTGCTTGACGAGACTGAACGAAGTAGAAAGGAACTAGCGTTTTCACGCCTACTTAAATACCTCGAGGTCATGAACTTGGATAAGTCGGGCAGCGAAAACGACAATATTAAGCACCTGCGTGGCGCCGCCACCCGGTTGCTGCGAGACAATACCAACAATGCTTCGCTAAAACTGCTGAAAGCATTCTCGCTCTTCGTATTGGCCTACGACAATGCCACCCTTTTTCAGGAGGCAGAGCAAGCCTGCCTCGAAGGCTTTGCTCATTTTCTTACTGCAGAGGACGCTGCGGAAGTGGAAACCAAAGTCAATGCCTACAAGAAACGAACGCTCCGTTATGTGCCGCAAAGTGGCAAGAGAAAGGTGCGGTACTTCTTTGATGAACTACTTGAAAATCTGCTGCTTGAATATCATTTGGAGTGGTTAAAACAATTTAATGCTCAATTTCTAAACGAATTCAATCATGAACACTACCACGACCTTACAGGAACTAAGAACTGAACTGGATAAACTAATCCCTGCTATTGAAGTGGTGGATAAAGCAACAGGAATTGCCATTTTGGTAAATACCAAATTCGAGGCAATCAATGAGTTGGCTACCGAGTCGCTTAAAAAAGTGCAGGAGGATTTGACTGCAATCGTCAAAGAAGTGGACCAGCAAGTGAAAACGACGGCAGGAGTTTGCAAAGATGCGGTTAATCAAACGGCAACAACCGCGCAAAGCGCGGTTTCGGATATTCGAGACCAGGCCAGTGGCACGTTGGAGGAGGTAAAACAAAACAGTACGGAACACCTTGTCCAACTGCGGAAATCACTGACGGATTTTGTCACTAAAGCCGAGACGGAGCTCAATGAGACGTTGAAAAACCTGAAAACGGTGGTGGAAACGGAAATTGTCGAATACCGTTATTTAGTGGAAGCAGCAACGGCTTTGATTGCTAAAATTGATGCCATTAACTTTCCCGAGCGTCTCGATAAAATTGACTATAACATTTCTGCCATCAACCTTGGCGTTCAAAATCTGCAAAACAGATTGGGTGATTTATCACGAGAAATGAAAGATGAGTTCAAAGAAAGCCGCCAACTTTTGCAAATAACGCAGCAACAAGTAGATCTTTTGAAAATGCGTCAACGGAAAGACGGGCTTTGGATAAAAGTGTTAATCGGGTTAAATCTCTCCTTGGGGATAGGAGTTTTGCTGGCAGTTTTGTTGAAATAAAGTGCAAGTAGCGTCTATTGCTAAAATTCCGAATCTTTCCATATAGGCCAATCCTCCAATACTTCTTTGATTAAGTCCATCACAATTTCAAACTCCAGCCCTTCCTCCAACCTCGAACGCTTCAAAAATGCTTTCCACATTTTTTGCCGCTCCGGATCGCTGGCAAATGCCTCCGTAAAAAGCGGGTGTTCGGCCAGGTATGCTGTACCCCTGTTTTGGAAAGTCTTATGAATCGCTTCGCGCAATATATGTGCATCATAGTGCCCGTATTGGAGCAAGCGATATACGTCGTAAAAATCCTTCATCCGGCTGTTTACTTCTGCCAGGCTGATCATTGCTTCAAATTTTTCCGCAATAACTGTTTCCGGTGAATAAGCTTGAATACAGGGTGCTTCCATGTCGAGCAACGTTGGATATTCCATTTCGACAGGTGCCGGAGTGATTACATCACCGATTCCGATGTCAATTTGGAGATGCTGATTGATATTGCCCAATTGTGCCGTTACTTTTATGCGAAGACCGGCATATTTGTCGCGTTCCATTATTTCCTGCACATCGAGGCTGTCGAGGTTAAAAGTGACACCGTCTTTTTCATAAGGCACACAGCATATCACTTGAAACACCTCCATAAAATACTCCTTATCCAGGCGGAGTTTACTGGCGAGAAAATCTATATCCAGCGTTGGGCGACTTTTTTCCCGCTCCAGGGCATATAACAATGCGCCGCCTTTCAGGCACAAGTTATTCCGATACCGCGTAGCAGCCAGTCGGAACAGCAACCGCTCCTGAAAAAACCGGATCAAAACCAACTGAAAATCAGCGCCCGACGTTCTCGCGACCTGGCGCAGCCGGTGCTGTATGGAGGCAATCGAAACACTCATAGCAGAATATGAACGTAAGTTTTCACGGTTGATTCCACCCGCAGCAAGCGGGCATATTGCAGGAGTTTGACTAAATCGCGGTCTTTGCGCGCCAGGTAGTTTTTCATCACTTCTTTGGCAATGTCCAGCCCGATTTTATTCCGCAGGCGCATCACATCGCACACTGTTTTTTCCAGGTCGTACATTCGAATTTTATGGTTGTCTCCGGCTGGTACTTGTGTGATACCGGTTTCGTAAGAAGTCTTGTCCCAGTAGTACAGTTTGACGGGTGGGTAAGCGGGCAGCCTGTATTTGGCTTTTCTTGGGATAGCCACATGGAGCTCAGACGGGACAAAAGTCGAGAGTCCGTAGTGCTGACAGGCAGTGAACAAACAAAATACGCCGCCAGGAATCAGCTTATCTATTTCCGCCTTTTCATCGTAAGGGGTACCGGCCCAGCGGTACAATCCCCGGTTGAGTTTTTCTACCTGCCCCGTTGTTATAAGGTGTTTGATGGCAGGGTAATTAAGACCTGCCTCTTTTAGTTTTCCGGCGCGGATGATACTACCCTGTTGCCGGAATTTTTCAAGGACATCAGATTGAGTCATCGCCAAAATTTTCACAAAGATACGGCTAATTTTTAAAAAAGCCGCTATTGTTGTTGTCGCTCGAGGCAGGCGGCACGGGCCTGAACCTCACCGCTGCCAGCCAGGTCGTCCACTCCGATCTTTGGTGGAACCCCGCCGTGGAAACCCAGGCTACCGGCCGCGCGTTCCGAATCGGTCCGAATCGCAACGTATTGGTACACTGATTCAATACCTTGGCCACCTTCGAAGAAGAAAAAAAATGAGAAAATCGGGATTAAACGACTTCAATTCCTAAAATATCCGATAATTTTGGATTCTGATTCCGAAAATATCTGATTCATGCCATGTTCAAACCGCGCGACATCTATGCCGACATCCTTACCTTTTTGCCCGATAAACGTTTTTCGGTCATCACCGGGGCACGGCAAACGGGCAACCGCCTGAAAATGAAAGAACAAACCCTCCGCACCACCTACAATATCTACGATTCGGAAGCCGAACTTTCCCCGGAAGACCGCGCATTGCTGACGCATGCCCGCCTGGCGCTGGAAAATTCCTATTCGCCCTATTCCAATTTCAAAGTCGGCGCGGCAGTCCGGATGGCCAACGGCGAAATATTCGGCGGCAGCAACTACGAAAATGCTGCCTATCCCCTGTGCATTTGTGCTGAACAGTCAGTACTATCTTCCGCAGCCAGCCGCTACCCGGGCATTTCCGTAGTAGGGCTTGCTGTTACGGTCAGAAGCCCGCACAAAGTATTGAACGAGCCCGCAGCCCCTTGCGGCGGCTGCCGGCAGGTGATCTGTGAGACCGAGCAGCGCAACGGACAGGCAATCCGCATTATCCTGCAGGGCGAAAAAGGTCCTGTTTACGTATTTGAAAAAGGCGGCGATCTGTTGCCGATGGCTTTCGGGGCGGAGGATTTGTAGATTGATTATTTGTTTGTGTCAAAGCGCGCAACAGGCATTATCCCGCTCAGTGCCGGACAATCAATTTTTGCGAATAGTTGGCTTTATCTGTTTGGCAGACAACAAAATATATCTGCGGTGTCCAACCTGAAACGTCGAGAGAATGCGAAACGGATAAATCGCCGGTCGTATACACGAGACGCCCGCCGGCATCGTAGATGCGCAGCATATCCACCGGATTTATGCAAGCAAGATGCAGCATATGGCTGGCGGGGTTGGGGTAGAGGACCACTTCCCCGGTATCACCGCTAACCGGACCGTTGAGATTCGAGACGCCCGGTCCGGCGACCGGCAGAAGCAATTCCCAATCGGAAGTGCAGCCGCCGTAGGTAGTACCCAGCAAGTGTATCCGGTAATAGCCCTTCGCGGCAGGATCGACGTCTTCGTTCAGTACCAAAGCATTGCCGGTGATCGAGAAATAATGATTGTCGGGCCCCAGCGAATCCTGAACAAAATCCCAGGTCATGACTAAGGTGTTTTGCTGTTCATCTAAAGCTGTGATCGTCGCTGCGGTATCGCCCGCTACCGCGTATTCGGGAATGGAATCCCGGCTCAGGAGTATCGTATCAATCGCATCGTCCGTCCTGACCCGAAACGGGGCATCCACATCGCCTGCGTTTCCGTTTTCAACAAATCCGATCGAATCAAGGGCCTCGAACACGGTATCGGCGGAGGCGTCGTACAATTTGAAAGTTATTTGATTACCGCTGAATTCGTTGTCATAAACGATCATGAAAGCAAACTTCCTGCCCTCATAATCGGTATCCAGCCGCTGAACGCCTCTTAGCTCCCCGTTGATGAACGCGGCAACCATGTCGTTCGTGTCGCCGCTTTCCACGCAATCGAAAACGGCCACACAGGTTGCCGTCATGGTGTATTGGTAATCGGACGGCGTCACAACCCAATTCGGTTGTGCAGGCAATGTGGCAGCAGCCAGGATCAGGATAATGGCTGCGAGCAATGTGGTTTGGTGTGAGCGTTTCATCTTTTCAGATTTTCAAGTTGCTTTTAAATCTCTTTGAAGGAGGGCGCCTCATGAGACACCCTCCCTCCAAAAAGAATGTTAAGTTCAAACCATTATTTCGCCTTGATCAATTTCAGGCTTTCAAAGCGTCCATTGGTGTACAATTCGACGGTATACAGGCCGTCGGGCAGGCTGCGTCCGCTCAGGTCTATCTGTTGTCTGTTCGGTCCTTCTTCCAGTACCGTTTCAGCGGTATACACCACCTGACCCCATATATTCATTACATTGATCCGGGCGTGTTCATCTTTTTTATCCGACTGATAATCCATGAAGAAGAAATCAGTGAAGACACTGGGAAAAACTTTGAATCCGATTGCAGGTATTGTCTCTTCCTTTCTGAGTTGCGCGCAGACCGCATCGGAAATTTCGATCGGGAACGGATCGTCCAAATACCCGAAATGCTGATTGGCCTCGTAGGTGATTGCGTATTTCAAGTCCACTTCCGAACCGGTTTGCAAGTCTAACAGGCGCATGCCGAGCCTGTCGTTGTCCTCCCCGCCGATGGTGAGATAACTGATCTGCTGATCCGATACTTTTTCAATGGGCGCAAATCCCCGGGCATGGCCACGGTTATCGAATACGCCAATCGCATAGCTGCCATCCTCCAGTATTTCGGCGCAATGGGTGTTTATGGCACCGAGCAAGGTCATATTTGTGCTGAAGGCGTGGTGGACTTCCGGTCCTCTGCTTTCGATCGCGTCATCGGGGTCGCCGCCAAGGTTGTTGAACATACCCGCGAGCGGGTACGTAAAGGTGTTGGCGCCATTGGACTGGTACATGAATCCCTGTCCGGGCTTCAGCGTTTTCAGACTGCCGATCCATCCCAGTGTTGGGTCAAACGTGGCAAACTGGGTTTTGCCCTTGATGACATCGCCGGCGTAGGGGCTCAGGTTGCCGAGCGCCTGCGCGATGGGTTGATTCCGGATGGAAATAAAGCCGATCCAGTTCCAGCCGTTGGCGAGCGCAATGGGGCGGGTCGTGGGGTTGATGACCGTGCCTTTCATGGTCAGCACGCCCGGTTTTGCTGTAGACAGTTTGTACAACTGTTCCGGGTTGATGCCGGCATTGTTGTTGTTCAAAGTGCCGTTCCACTGGTTGGAATTGCCGTTGTAATTGGCATATTGGAATTGGCCCTTGATCTGGTCGCCGTTCGTGTGTTCGAATGTTTCCAGTATTTTGGTGATGTTGAACGGATCTGCCGGCAGAAGTGGGAATCCGAGCCAGTTCCACCCTGAGTTCAGGGGGATATCGAGCGATATTTCACCCCCGGTGGTAAACACCTGCGGGTTTGCAACGGATCCGATAACGTTATTGGAGGTAAAAGTAAGGTTGGCGGGTAGCACACTCGAATAGATCGTTCCCGAACTCGCATCCCAGATGCGGAATTCCAGCGCTTCACCGGAACTCGCGTTGCTGTGCACGTCGAGAAACGCCAGGTAAGCATCCATTTGGGGTACATATTCGAGGTGCGCCACACCCCTTACCTGTGTGCCGACCAAAGCCACGATCATGTCTTCCGGATCTGTTGATACCACGTTGTTGATCTTCAATCTGCCGATGATACCCATGGAGTTTTCAAAATTGGCAGGATTTACCGTCCAGGCCGGTTCTTCAGCCCTGACTTTCAATTCGATGGTAAGCTGCTCCGGGAAATTGAAATCTGTGATCAGGCTGATGTCGTTGGTATAATCGCCCACACTGATGTTCGGGTCTACCGTGAAAGCGACGGCCAGGGCGCTGTTGGGATTGATGGTACCCGACTGCGGCGTGACGGTGAGCCAGGCGGGAACGTCGGCAATCTCAAAGACCTTTGCCGAGCCGCCCTGGTTGACGATGTTGGTGCTGAACGATAAAGCATCGCCCCGCATCATGGAGAACCCGAGCAGGTTGTCCTGCCAGATCACCTGGTTTTTATCCACGTACGCGATCCAGGTAACCGGCGATTCCATTGCGTTTCCGTGCATGTCTTTCAGCCCTTCCACTGTTATGTCCAGCGTGACATTTTCAATGATCTCCTGGGAGGTGGTGGGCGTCAGGATGATCTCGTCGTTGTTGACGGAATACGTGTATGCGATGGCTTGCACCGGTCGCTGGATTTTGACAGGTGGGGTCTGGTTGTCCAGTGTTACACCGCCGTTGTTGGTTACGGCATGGCTTGCCGCATTGACCTGTTCATTGAATGTCGGCGTCAGGATCGGAATGCCGGTGGGATCTGTGGTGTAGTTTTCAAACGGGAACCAGAGTTTCAGTCCCAGTTCGTTCCCGCTCATGCGGTGATGGCGGTCGCGCCTGACCTGAAAAAGCTTGCGGGCGGTATTCCACAACCTGAATTCGTCCAATATACCGGCGAAACGGTTTTCCACCGTTTCAACCGAACCGGTCATAAATCCGCGTGCGCCAAGATGCATGTGGCTGCCGCCTAATTGCCGGAAAACCGGTGCCTGGATTGCCTGTTGCAGGTTGCCGTCCACGTATGCCGACAGGTTTCCCGACCGTTGGAGCACCAGGGCGAAGTGGTGCCAGTTGCCGTCGAAATAATTCTCATCTGTTGCAATGAAGTCAATTCCATTGTGCTTCACATGGATCAGACCGGCGGCGTCTTTGTCTATGTTCCAGGAGTACAGCGAGTCTGCAGCCAGACCGGTGCCTGTGCCGTTGGAAAAGAGCGTGGCGGGGCCCGCTTGTGCAGAGTTGAACCAGAATTCGAGGGTAAAATCCATACCACTGGTAATATTCACGTCGCCGGTGAACACCTTAAGGTGATCGTTGGCGCCGTCGAATGAAGCCGAGCTACCGCCGGGAGTGATCTGCCAGGTAGCGCCTTCGATCGAAGCGTCGCGCCGGCGAACGTGTTCTTCGGCAAGGATACCAGCGGCTTCATCCATACGCCAGTTGTACAGCAAGCCGGGTTCGCTGCCGCTCAACAGGGAACTTTTGTGCAGGGAGAATTCCGCCAGGGAGCGGGCGGTGTTCCAGATGCGGAGTTCGTGCAGATTGCCGGAAAAGAAGTCGTTGCCGTTCACCGAATTCCGGCCAATGAGAAGTGCTCCGTTGCCCACATAGTCGGGGAAAATAGAAGTATTCCCGTTGTTGGCAAGGTAGGGGCTATTGTTATCATCGGCTACAAACAGTTGAGCCGTTTCGCCTTCGTAGTCGTAGCTGACGGCAAAATAGTGCCAATTATTATCCGTGAAGGAGTTGTTGGAGCTCACTTGCTGGTCGTTGATCCGGAAAACGAAACGGTTGTTTGCATCAAAACCGATGAACAGGCGCTCGTTCGGATCCGTGCCCTGGCTGATGATGGCATCTTCACCGGTTCCGTTCCTTTTGGCAGAAAATTCGATGGTGAAGTCGCGGCGCTGTAAGGCGACGCCTCCCGTCACTTCAGCGTAATCGTTCACGCCGTCGAACGACAGGGAGGTTCCGTGTTTCACCTGCGTACCGTTGGTGACGCCCCGGATGTCGAAATTGACTGCCGGATTGATAGCGCCAGGATAAATAGCTTCGTTGAAGCGGATGACGATTTCGTCGTTGGGCGACAGGATGCCGTCGGCCGGAGAGGGCGTACCGAATGGATGCGGATTGATCCGGTCAATGATACCGGAGTGGGTCACCGAGGTTTTTTCGGCAAATTCACATTCCGACACGATCCGAAGGTCGTAGTTTCCATCGGGCAACTGCGAAACATCCCAGTCGTAGAGCGTGAAGGGCGTACCGGTGGGAATGGGCGCTGCTTCCGGATCGTTCAGTCCGGAAGTATCCTTCAAAAAGCTCTGTAAGATGATCCAGTCGGATTCGTCCGATGGCTTGTAATCCACCCGGAGTGATTCCAGGTCGGAGAGGTTAATGTTGTAATCCACGATGGACACCGGCATGGTGTCGTTAAAAGCGTTGTTGAGTACCCACTGATTTTCGGGATAAGACAAGGAAACGTCCGTACAGGTAGGCAGGAAATGAACGCTAACGTAGATCGAATCCGCAATGTCGGTGAAGAAATCCGAACCGGATTTGTACTGGCATTGGGAGGTCAGCACCACCAGAATGCTGTCGTATTCATAGACGGAGCCCGGCCCTTTGGTGATCGTCATCACCTTGTTGATAGAAGAATTGCCGGGCACTTCGACGGACTGAGAATAAACCCCGTCGAAGCGCACGATGGCACCGAAGGGATTGCTCGAAGAGAGCGTCTTCAGTTCGTATGTCTGATCATATCCGACTTCCGATTCATTGCCCAGCGTCAGGTTGAAAACGGCGGCTTGATCGGCAGGGATGTTGGTCTGAATGGCCGGCGTGACGGTAATTGTCGGCTTTTCCACCTGCAGGGTTGCAGGACTGATGACCGTGCCGGGTTCATAGTAAGAGGTCACCGTTTCCGCTTCATACGGACACGAGGTGGCACTGCCGGGTTTGGTTTTGAAAACAGGGCCCCAGCCCAGCATAGAAGGATAAACGTCTACAGATAACAAGTCACCGACATTGTCGGAAAAAGTGTAACTCACCGACTCATCCTGGGACTCTTCCGTGGTCCAGTCCCGGCTGCTTTCATAAGTCAGTTCAATGCCCTTTTCTATCCCGGCGCCGTTGCCATTTATCTTTCCTTCTACATTAAAGAGCATTTCAGCACTCATCCCAAATTCGATCGTACTGGTATGACTGACGGCCGAGCTGTGAGAGATGGATTGGGAAAAGGCACTCCCGCCGGAAAGCGTGTAGTTGGCTGGTGCGCTTACCTGGTCGAATTTCTGATTGATCCGGTCTTTTTTAGCCAGATACGTTTCGTACTCTTCGGCCAGTTCGGAAAGAACGATGTTGGTAGCCGAGGTCACGGCGAATGTGGCATAGCCGGCAAAAGCAGTTCCCGGCACCGGGGTGGCGATCAGGCCGTAGATCACCACGGCGCCCCCCAGCCCATTCGCACCGACCAAAGTGAAATATGCCTCTTTCACCTCTTTGTATTCGTTTTCCAGCTTGTCCAATTCCACTTGCCGCAGGCTGTCAATGATATCTTCTCTGCCGATATTCACTTTTTCCCATTCATTGAGCCGGATCGCGTCTTCCCACTGCCTGATCTGGGTATTAATGACCCGAACAGAATCTCCGGCCAGGGAGTCCTGCAGATTGGTCGCATTGTACGTGTAGCTGGGTCCGTCCAGGTCTTCGAAGTCGCCGGTATTGGGCGTGACCGTAGAAGCGTTGTTGCCGAAAACCGGATCATCGTTGTTTTTGCCGAAATTCGGATCGGACAGGGGCAGATGACTGGTATACTTCGGGTTGGCCTGCAGCATCGTGTTCCGGAGTTGGATCAGGTTAGGGATGATCAGTTCCTCGATATCCAATTGTGTGAACATGAATTGCGTCTGGTATCCACCCGGGATAATGGACAAGCCGTATTTTTTTCCGAAAGAAAAGCCGGTCGAGATACCCGCCGCATCCGGGTCGCCCAAGGGTTCTACCATGTCGAGCAGGTCGTTCGGAATGATGGCCAGCGATTCGGAAATGCCGAACTGCAGGTTCTTGGATTTGCCGATGTAGAGATCGCTTTTGGAACCCGGTTCGATATCGGTTCCATCGTGGGTTGACCACGATTTGGTATTGGTGGTCGTTACCGATTGCGAACCGCTGTTTCCGCCGGAAATTTCGGCTTCGAACCCTGCAGTGGTATTGTTTTCTACCTCCGTGGCGGTTTGAACGCCCAGTCCGATGCTGAATTTGGCGCCCAGATAGATGTTGTCCTCGGTGTGCGCGTTACCTCCCAATTTCCAGCCCCAGCCGGCAGTCTCCGTTTTTGTCGTGCCCACATCGCGGGTGGCATAACTGCCGCTGCCGGGCGGGTCGCGCAATACGTATTCCGGCACTTGCGGACCAAACGTAACGAACTGATCGCCGTTCGATTGGGTTCCCAACATATAAGCCCTGTACACGGCGTCGCCACCCACCGGAATATTGGCAGGCGCTACCGGCAGCCAGGGTATGGCTGTGCCATTGCCGGTGATCAGGTTGATCTCAAACTTGCGGGTATAACTGTAGGCCGGAATAGATGTATTAGACAAGAAATTCGGATAGCCGGGTTTGAAAGCATAGATGAGCGTTTTCAGCGTATCCGGATGATTGACATCCTTCAATTCGACCTGGACATCAGGCAGATGGGACAATTCGTTGTTGAAATGCAATGCGCCGTCGGTAGTAGGAACGCTGTCGGTAACGCCGGTAGTCACATTGGTATATTTCTCGAACACCCGGATCAGGCACCGGTACTCGAAGTCATCGTCCTGTTGGCTGAAAACCGGCCACCGGAAGGGCTGGGTGCGCAAGTTCCGGACAAGGGTATCGCCGGAAACCACATTGACGTAGGTATAAACCGAATCTCCGATAAATGGGGATACACCGTCGTGGTCGAATACAGCAATTTCGGGATTGACCCGATAGATGTAATCGAGTTGTTTGTGGAAACTGGCGGAATCAATATTCACAATGTTGCCACTGGAGCTGAAAATGGTGTCGTATGCGGTATGAAGCGTCAGCGTTTCGGTCAGATCCACCAATGCCAGGACCCCGAAATCAATTGCCGGGTTGCTGGGAATGACCACCGAAGGAATGTATTTCAAAGGCGGCATATACGCCACATATTCGCCGGTAAGGGCGTTGGTGAAAATCGTATCGGTGGAACAGCCGTTGCCTTGCTGGGATTTCAATATGACTCTCGCTACCCCGATGTTGTTTTTCGACTGGCCGAGCCCCGGTGCTTTCCTGGCTTCCCGCAGACCGCCGACCACCCGGCCGACTACTTTTACCAGCGTCGAATCAACGAAACCGATACCGGCCAGATCCTCCTGGAAATTGTACTTGCCGGTTGCCGGAAAACGCCCTGTGGAATAGACGTGACCGGCTTGTTCCAACTCGATGGAATGCAAGCCGATGGGCACCTGTATCGTGAAACTACCGTCGCCACTGGTTTTTACCGGCACGCCATCATCAATCACTGCCTGCCCGTCGATCTTGAGGGTAGCGCCTTTCACGCCGCAGGTCGTGTTTTTATACAGCAGCGAGCCGGAAACGGTGAAAGAAGATTTGTCAATAAAATTGACGCCGACATGCACGGACGAACCATCGCCGATGAACAGGGCGGACGTGGTCGGATCGAATTCGTGGGACAAATAACCCGGTGTCAATATGAATACTTCGCCGTTGCCGTGATAAGGGGTGTTCAGAACGTAATTCCCCAGATTGTCGGTGTAGGTTGCCGCGCCCAGTTGCGCAGCGGTCGGGATGATGCCGGACCACTGGACGTTGCCCTGAAAGGCAGCATGATTTCGGTTGAAGACGGTACCTGATTTGGAAAGGTCGTAGGTACTCGCCCCCAAGCTTTCATTGGCGCGCAGGTACACCGCAAGACCAGCCTCTCCGCCGTGCATCAGCCGGGAATAATCGTTCTTCATTTGCACTGCCGGCTTGCCGATGCTCCAGCATCTGATCTCGTCGAGCATGCCGTTGTACCCCGTCCCGATGATCAGGTCGGCAGCGTTGTCTAAAACATTGAAACCTGCCGGCGCATTTTGGCTGGCCTTTTTTATACCGTTCACAAAAATCTGCAAGGTGTCGTTGTACGCCTGGGCGGCAATGTGGCTGAAATGATTTACCGTTATCTCGCCGGCCGGCATACTGACGCTGGTAGAGCCCCCCGCGGCATTATACACCTGGAATACGTACTGGTTCGATACATTCAGGTATTTCAGGCTGTAACTGCCGTTCTTTTCGAACAGGGTAAAGTTGCCCGAATAACTTGCCGGACGTATCCAGGTTTCCAACAGCAAGCCGCCGGCTGCGTCGAGCGTAGAAGCGTCATTGATCTTCAGACTGCCCGTGCCATTCAAAGAAAGGCTTTTGCCAAATACACCCGACGTGCTTTCCGCGCTGATCCGTGCGCCTTGCACGGCAATACCTCCGCCATAACTGACCTTTCCGGTGACGACGCCAAATGGACTCCTGAAGCCAACGGAAGAGGCGACATTGGAATAAATGACCGAGTTGCCGCATTGCGATTCTGCTACGATAAAATACTGATAAAGCACGCCGGCATCTGTGAAGTTGTCAATAAAGAAATTGCTGCCGGCATTCAGCGTTTCCACCACGGTGGAGTCTTCGGGAGATCCCAACGGTTTTCGGTAGATTTTGTAGGCATTGATGAAATTGGACGGGTTTTGCAGCGTCCAGCTGATCTCAACCCGGTTAGAGAAGTACCCTTTCGAGGCGTTCAACGACGTGTTGGGGTGGAAGGCATTCGACAAGTCGGGAATCAATTGGATCCGCGCTACGGAGTCGCTGACGATGCCGAGTGGTTTGCACGCGTTGAAAGCGGAAACACGGTATTCGTAGATCTGGCATTGGACGAGAGAATTGTCCAGATAGGATGTGGTATTGGCGCTCACCTGAAAAAAACTGGAGCCACCGCCGCCGAGCAGGCTGCGTTCGATCTTGTAACCGGTTTCATTGTCCACATCCGGCCAACTGATACTGACCCCGACCCCCGGCACTACGGTGGCATTTACATCGTCCGGTTTGTCGGGATCGGGGGCGGCCAATCCGGTAGTTGCAGCGGATGGTCCTGCACCGCATGAGTTATTGGCAACAAGCGTATAATTGTAAGTCACGCCTTTGGCCGGGACGTTATCCGTATAAGTAGTGACATTCGGGCCGGGAGTAGCGATCTGCGTTCCGTTCCGGTATATAGTATAACTGGTGAGGCCGGATACAAAGTCCCAGGTAAGCGTCACGCTTTGATCACAGTTTGCTGAAGTAGCGGTAAAAGAACTGGGAGCTGTGGGCAAAGCCTTGGTACTTCCCGTCACCTTGTCGGACAAGCTACCGCTGATGGAACTGCCGCTGACAGGTACCAGCAAAGTGCGCAATTCATATTCATACTGGACGCCGGGGGACAGGCCGGTGTGGCTGTAGCTGGTGGCGCTTCCGTTGCCCGGCACATCAATCCAGGGGCCGAAAGGGTTGGCCGGGTTGGTACGGTAGCGGATCTGGTACTTGTGCAGGTTATCGGTGCACGGCAGGCTGGGTTTGGTCCAACTGACGTTGATCTGAGTGCATATGGTCGTGGTGGCCTGAATACCGGTAGGAGCGGGGATGGCAGGGAAGTCCATCGTTTTCGTTTGGTTGATAACGAAATCCGGGCCGTCGTCGTAAGCGCCGACCAGCCTGACGGTAACCGTTTTACCGTACCATGATTCCGGCACGGTGGAAAACCTCAGTTTATAGGTACACCAGGCTTCGGCACTACCGGGAGAAGTAGTATGAAGGCCGGGAACAGAGCCGGGAAAACCGCCTACTGTCACGGCTGTCAGTAAGCTGGGAAAATTCTGGGTGAAATATTCATTATCGTCCCATGGACTGAATTGACTTGTTTGCCAGGGGCGCGGAGTGGGAAACCATACCGAATTAGTTGTAAAGGCTGAGGTAAAAACCACGTAGGTTCCCACACCGGGGACAATGACGGAAATGGCAAGCGTATCCATTTCATCATCATTGCCTTCGTAATTTTTCCACCAAACCGGGAACTCCAGGTCAAACGTTCGTTCGCACGGATTGGGCGTGGCGACAGACTCGATGGGAACCGCCGGTTGGGCCAATGCGACAGTTTTAAAGAAGAACAAAAAGAACGCTGGCAAAAAAAGTCGCAGCGGAGGTACGAAAAGAGGAATTTGTTTCATCTTTTTAGGCATAAGTAAGTGAAAAGGAAAATTATCATCGCCAAAGCGAGGCTTGCCGGGTCTGATGCTTACTCTATTTCGCAACTCCGGATTTGTGACAGGCGGAGGCCGGCATTTTTTCAAATTACCTGAAAATGGGGATGAACGCCTGAAGGCGGCGTTGACGGTAATGCGCACTTAAAGAGGCAGCAAATGGCGCGGCGCGCAACTGTATTTTTACCTCTTCTAAATTGATGTGTTTTTCGCACCTTTTTCTGACAAGAATTCGGCAACCGCGTTTACACAATTAGTTTTGTTCCGCGAAAAAGAGGGAGGCAGGGTTCAAAAATCTTCCTAAGTTCCTTTCTTTGCGCCGGAACAGATTTTTATGGTTGATAAGGTTGATGAGAATTGATATTATCAACATTGATCAATCTTCTACGCCTAATTCAATGCTCATTCCTCATTACTCATCATTCGAAAATGAGTTGGTTTACTAAATTTCTCTCTTCCTCCCTCGGTCAGAAAGTCGTGATGTCGCTGACCGGCATTTTTTTAATGCTATTCCTGGTTGTCCATTTGCTGGGCAACCTGCAACTGCTGAAGGACGACAGCGGCGAAGCGTTCAATACGTACGCTTTTTTTATGACGCATAATCCGCTGATCAAACTGATCTCCTACACGTTGTATGCTTTTATCCTTTGGCACGCCGTGCAGGGCATCCGCTTGTGGCAGAACAACAAGGCCGCCCGCGGCACGGCCCGTTACGCCGTCGGTTACAGTCGCCCCGAAGAGCGCCCCTCGCGCAACATGGCCTGGCTGGGCATTGTGATCTTCGTATTCATCGTGTTGCACATGTACCAGTTCTGGCTCCAGATGAAACTCGGCAAATTGCCGCCGGTAGAAGTGGAAGCCTATACGCATCCGGTTCAAAACCTTTACCTCCCGGTAGCCGAAGCGTTTAAAAATCCCCTCTACGTAGCCTTTTATGTGCTGAGCATGGTGGTGATCGCTGTCCACCTGTGGCACGGCTTCTGGTCGGCGTTCCAGACGCTCGGACTCAACCACCGCCGCTACACGCCGCTTATCAAAGGACTCGGCTACATTTACAGTATCGGCATCCCGGCGGGTTTCGCGTTGATCCCAATTTGGATGTATTTCTTCAATTGACCGCATTGACCCCCATTTCCCCATTGATCACATTGACCACATTGATCACATTGTCCACATTAAAGATATATGGCAAAATCAACTGCCCAAAGCCCCATACTCGATTCCAAGACCCCGTCCGGCCCCGTCGCTGAAAAGTGGGAACACTACAAAGGTCACGTTGCCCTCGTAGCGCCCAACAACAAACGCCGCATTGACGTCATCGTCGTCGGCTCCGGACTGGCAGGCGCTTCCGCTGCCGCTTCGCTGGGCGAACTGGGCTACAATGTGAAATGCTTTACCTTTCATGACAGCCCACGCCGGGCGCACTCCATCGCGGCTCAGGGCGGCATCAACGCCGCTAAAAACTACCGCAACGACGGCGACTCAGTGTACCGCCTCTTCTATGACACCATCAAAGGCGGCGACTACCGCGCCCGCGAAGGCAATGTGCACCGACTCGCAGAGGTCTCCGTGAACATTATTGACCAATGCGTGGCGCAGGGTGTGCCCTTTGCCCGCGAGTACGGTGGTCTGTTGGACAACCGCTCGTTCGGCGGTACGCAGGTCTCCCGCACCTTCTACGCGCGTGGACAAACCGGCCAGCAATTGCTCATCGGTGCATACCAGGCACTCAGCCGCCAGATCGCGCTCGGTACGGTAACCATGTACAACCGCCACGAAATGCTCGACGTGGTGCTCGTCGGCGGTCAGTGCCGGGGCATCATCGCCCGCAACCTGCTTACCGGCGAACTCGAACGCCATTCGGCGCACGCTGTGGTATTGTGCACGGGCGGTTACGGCAACGTATTCTACCTGAGCACCAATGCTATGATGTGCAACGCGACGGCAGCCTGGCGCGCGCACCGGCGCGGAGCATTTTTTGCCAATCCCTGCTACACGCAGATCCACCCGACCTGCATCCCCGTATCGGGCGAATACCAGTCGAAACTCACGCTGATGTCCGAGTCGCTGCGCAACGACGGCCGCTGCTGGGTACCCAAAAAAGCCGAAGACCGGCTGAAAGACCCGCGCCAGATACCCGAAGAAGACCGCGACTACTACCTCGAACGCCGATACCCCGCTTTCGGCAACCTCGTGCCGCGCGACATCGCCAGCCGCGCCGCCAAAGTCGCCTGCGACGAAGGTCTGGGCGTAGGCAAATCCGGCCTCGCCGTGTACCTCGACTTCGCCGATGCCATCAAACGCAAAGGCCGCGCAGCAGTGGAAGCCGCTTACGGCAACCTGTTCGAAATGTACGAAAAGATCACCGGAGAAAATCCTTACGAGGTGCCAATGCGCATCTATCCCGCCGTACACTATACCATGGGCGGCTTGTGGGTTGACTATGAATTAATGACGACGGTGCCGGGACTTTACGCCTCCGGCGAAGCCAATTTCAGCGAACACGGCGCCAACCGCCTCGGCGCTTCGGCGCTGATGCAGGGGCTCGCCGACGGCTACTTCGTGCTGCCGTACACCATCGGCGCTTACCTGTCCAAAGAGATCCGCACCGGCGCAATCCCGACCAATACGCCTGAATTTGAAGCGGCTGAAAAGGAAGTGCGCGAACGCCTCGACCGGCTGCGCGGCATCGGCGGCAAACAAAGTGTGGAAAGTTTTCACCGCCGGCTCGGCAAGATCATGTGGGACAAATGCGGCATGGCGCGCAACGCCAAAGGGCTGGAACAAGCCATCGGCGAGATCCGCGAACTGCGCGCCGAATTCTGGCGCGATGTGTTTGTGCCGGGCAGCGACAAAGAATACAACCCCGAACTCGAAAAAGCGTGGCGCGTGGCCGACTTCCTGGAACTGGGCGAACTGATGTGTCAGGACGCCTTGCACCGCAACGAAAGCTGCGGCGGCCACTTTCGCGAAGAATACCAGACCGAAGACGGCGAAGCCAAACGCGACGACGAGAACTTTATGTACGTAGCGGCCTGGGAATGGAAAGGCGAAGGCGAAAAGGCGGAACTGCACAAGGAAGTGCTGGAATACGAGGAAGTGAAGGTGACGCAGCGTTCGTATAAATAACAACGTTGAGGTTGTATTCATTCACTTAATTCAAAATGCCTATACAAAGTGATTGCTCCCGGTGGGAATCCATTCATGAAGCCATATAAAGGGAAGTGAGAATTCTGAAATAAACCCGATCTATGAAAAACGCCGCACTCATTTTGATTCTGTCATTGCCGGGGATATTTGACCCGTCAGGACACCCGGCAGCACAACCCAAAGGCTGCGACAAATTGGTGCAGCGCGGCGATACGACGATCTGCCAGGATTTCACCAGCAAAGACCGCTTGTTCAGGGAGCATTTTTACGTGAACGGCGAGCGGATTTATACCCGATGGTGGAATTACAGCAAGAACGGGGAATACCAATGGGTGCAACAAAAGGGAAAAGGACCGTTTGCCAAAAAACACGGCCCGGCGTATCGCTTTTATCCGAACGGCAAGGTTAAATACCGCGCCGCTTATTACGACGGGAAGCAAGTGGCACAATGCTTCGGCTATTACCCCTCCGGTGCGTTGAAACAAACCTGCCAAATGAATAACAAGGGGAAACCGGACGGTATTCTAACCACTTTTTACGAAACCGGGCAAGTTGAATCCAAAGCAAGATGGGAAAACGGCCGTTTGCGCGAGATCATCGAGTACAAAGACGAACAGGGGCGCGACCGGCCGGTAGGTACTTTCAAAAATGGCAACGGCGATTGGATATGGTATGAAAACAGTCAGCCATACATCAGGTACACATACAATGAGGGAAAACTGATAAAGAAAAAACGAATTCGCTCGCAAGATTGAGTGATGAAACACACAGCCTTTTTTGCATCCTTGTTCTTAATGCTGAGCCTTCGGGGCGCTGCACAAGAGGCTTTTATACTCAAAAATCCGTCATTTGAAAAAGACAAACCTGCGCCAGGCATCGTACCCGAAGACTGGCTCGACATGGGCGCTCCGGGCGAATCACCGCCGGATATCCAACCGGGCATGTTCGAGGTAAACCTGCCGGCACAACACGGAAAAGTGTACCTGGGCCTGGCCACCCGCGACAACAATACCTGGGAAGGCGTGGGGCAACGGCTCGACGGTTTTTTGCAAAAAGATTCGTCGTATTCGTTCAGCCTGTACCTGGCGCGCTCGAATTCGTTTATCTCCATGTCGAGAGCGACACAAAAGGAAGCGACGTACAACGCCCCGACGATTCTGAAGATATGGGGCGTGAATTCGGCGACGCAGCAGGAAGAATTGCTGGCAACAAGTACGCCTGTGAGCCATTCCCAATGGACCCTTTACACCTTTACCCTACGACCCACAGTAGCCGATTTCGACGAGATTGACCTGATGGCGTATTACGCGCCGGGGTTTGAACAAAAAAATGGCAACTTATTGATTGATAATTGTTCATCTATCGTTAAAATAACTGGCGCCAACAAATAACGAACTGCCTGTGCGAACGCTCCTGTACACGACAATGATCTTCGCGCTTCCCGTCGCCGGGTTGGGCCAGGCAGCGATTGTCAAACTCGCAAATCCGTCCTTCGAAGGTTACCCCGGCTATTCCAGATTGCCCGAACACTGGTTCAACGGCGGTTTCGACAAAGAAACGGCGTCGGATCTGCAACCCGGCTTTTTCGGTTGCTCCAAAAAACCGGTGCATGGGAGATCTTACGTCGGTATGGTGACCCGCGATAACAATACCTGGGAAAGGGTCGGCCAAAAACTTTCGCAACCGCTGCTCAAAGACACGCTGTACCGGTTCAACATTTGTTTGTCCACTTCAGGAAATTACGTCTCCTATTCCAGGCGCACCGGTATGGAAACCAATTATACCGCTCCCGTCAGATTGCGGATATGGGGCGGCAACCTGGATATCAATGAGGAAGCAATGCTCGCGGAGTCGCCCGTCGTTGCGCACCGCGATTGGATTCGATATGACTTCGAGATAAAACCGCTGCAATTCGATATCAATCAAATCGTGCTGGAAGCGTATTTCGGCAATTCCAGTGTTGCGACGAACGGCAATTTGCTGCTCGACCATTGTTCGGCCTTCGTACCGGCGAGTGTTTCAATTGCCACTCAGCCCGTAAGTAGCGACAACGAAGTCGTTTCTGCTGACGTGATTAAGATATTCAATCCGTCCTTCGAAGATTTTGCCGGTTCCACCGGCCTGCCGACAGGGTGGGAAAGCGACGACCAACTGAAAAGCAAATATCGCGTTCACCCCGCCGGCGAATATGTCACCCTCAATTCCAGCCGGAAGGTCACTTTCACCGTGAATAATGATGCGCCGCTAAAAATGAAAGCCGCAGACCAAAATCGCTTTACAAGCCTTCTGGCGTCGAAAGCCGGCCTGACCCAAACGATCTCGCAACAATTGGAGGGTGTCTTGAAAAAAGATTCGGCTTACTCATTCTCTGTTCACCTCGCGCACAGCAAACATTTTAAAGAAGAGATCGCCCCGACCCGTTATCTTGATTATAAAAACCCCCTCAAACTGCGCATCTGGAGCAGCAATGCTGAAAACCTGAAACATGAATTGTTGGCCGAATCTCTTTTGGTGGTCAACAATAAATGGCAAGAATTCAAATTCATTCTGAAACCACTCGAGCAGGATTGTAAATGGCTGGCCTTCGAAGCTTGCCATGTGTCCGAATCGGGAGAGTCGTATGATGGCAATCTTTTGTTGGACAACTGCTCGGATCTTGTCAAAATTTCACCATAAAATCATTGCTCTTTCAAAATACCTGTTTCTGAACTACATTGCTTTCAAAATATGAGACTTACACTCAAAATCTGGCGCCAGGGCGGCCAATACAAGGGTGAATTTGTCACCTACCAACTCCCTGATGTGAACCCCGACATGTCGTTCCTCGAAATGCTCGACGTGCTCAACGAACAACTCGTCAGCCAGCGTCAGGAACCCGTTGCCTTCGAGCACGATTGTCGCGAAGGCATTTGCGGCACCTGCTCGCTTGTCATAGACGGGCGCCCGCACGGCCCGATGAAGGGTACCACGACCTGCCAGGTGCACATGCGCCATTACAAAGACGGCGACACCATCGTCATCGAGCCGTTCCGCGCGCGGGCATTCCCGGTGCTGAAAGACCTCGTGGTGGACCGTTCGGCTTTCGACCGCATCATCCAGGCGGGTGGCTATGTCAGCGTCAACACCGGCCAGGCGCAGGACGCCAACGCCATCCCCATCGAAAAAGAACGCGCTTCCCGCGCCTTCGATGCTGCGGCCTGTATTGGTTGTGGCGCCTGTGTGGCTGCCTGCCCCAACGCTTCCGCCATGCTCTTTACCTCCGCCAAGGTCTCGCACCTCGCAATGTTGCCCCAGGGCGAAGTAGAACGCCAGCGGCGCGTGTTGTCCATGGTGGCTCAGATGGACAAAGAAGGATTCGGGCGTTGCTCCAACGTGACGGCCTGCGAAGCCGAATGCCCGAAAGAAATTTCGGTGGAAAACATCGCCCGCATGAACCGCGAGTATCTTTCTGCGGTGTTCGCATCGGATAAGGAGATGGCGTGATGGCTTCTGTCTCACTTTTGTTTTACGCCATTGCAGCCCGATTGGTGGCTGCGATGGCGTATTTTAGGGTCTCCCCGTAATAGCCCAATTTGCTCATTTTAAGCAAATTGGGCTTTGTTTTTTTGGTGAAAAAGCCCCGAAAATACCGAAAAGGAGATAAATTCGGGACGACAAAAAAATTGTACCACCAGAAGTACAGAATAAAATTATACAGTTGTTACTTTTTGAGGTAGATGCCTACGATTTGGTCTATCGCCGCAACTTTCTGTCCGGCGAGTTAGGACAGTTGTGCTCAACAATACCTTTCCGGTTGTTCTGTGACCTGGCTCCCGACTGTCGGAGCCTCCTTGCCTATCTCGTTGGCAGGTTGTAAAATCCCGTAAGGCAACCCAGTGAATATTACAAGCGTCTTTTTGTAAGAGAAAAGATGTCGCATATAAATCAGATTTTTGCCATTATCATCATAAATAAAAATTTAACATTCGTTTTTGCCTGAAACTTAATGAACTTGAGCAGTCTCTAAATAAGGTTTCGACTGCGCAGAAATCTAAAAGTGACACAAAACACATTATTCATTTCACCAAATCCGGTTCAATCATGAATCTAAACAATCTTTTCCGCCGGGTATCCCCCCCCCCACCTACGAAATATTTCGTAGTCACTTTTTTCATCCTTCTCCTTCACCTTAGTTCTTTCGGCCAGATGAATAAGTGGATTTTAAATCCGACCGAAATTGATTTCGACGCCGGTACAACCACGCCGCTCAGCTGGAGCGTGGGTTACCCTTACACGGTGGAAAACACCGCCTACGACGCCGACGGCAAGGTGCTGTTCTACATCCAGGACATGAATGTGTACGATGCCAATGGAACAGGCGTGGGTACTTTGCCTATCGGCACGAGTTCCGTAACGGGCTACTCTTACCCAAGCATCCTTCACGAAATCGCCATCGTTCCCGTGCCCGGCACCTGCAACCGGTTCTACGTCATTTACTGCCTCAACCGGGTATTCGTCGGCAATGCACTGAAACACGCCATCATAGTAGTCAACGCCAACGGCACTATTTCCGTCAGCACCGACACGCAGGTGCTGGCGCAAAACTCGGGGAACTCGGGCGCTATCGCCGTGGCGACAGCTGCGATACCGGGCGGAGACCGCAAACTCTATTGGGTCTCTGGTCATGGCGGCGTTTTTGAGTACGACATCACCTCCTCCGGCATCAGCCTCAACCACATGGACGTAGGATACGACCCGCTCGACCCGAAAGGGAAAACCTTCCACGCCATTGAGGCGGAGGTTTCGAGAGACGGCTCAAATCTAATTTGGGTAGAAAAAGATGGTGCCTATTTTAGAGCAATCGGTACTACTGAAGGCGAAGTGACAATATTTGAACTGAGCAAGCGCACCATGTGGGGCATCGAGTTCAACGCTGCCGAGGACGGCTTCTATGTGTCCACCGAGACCAATCAGGGCGGCATCACGGGCGGCATTTACCATTACACGAGTTTTTCGACAGGCACCCCAGTCTTGGTGAGCAGCACCTCCAACTACACGCGCACCCTGATTGAAAAAGGCAAAGACGGCAACTTCTACGCGGTCAACTTCAACGGCGTGCTCGGCAGTTTCACGGGCAACGGCCCGGCTTCGCCGGCATACGGGGGCTTGGTCGTCTATTCCTCCAACTTCAATCCTTGGTTAGGGGGCTTGGATTATTACAAACTGCCCGACCAAATTGACGGCGAGAACTACGACTACTTCTACGGTGTGGCCGCAGTGAACATCACGGGCATGAACATCAACGGCACGCCTCTGGTGGACGCCGTGCCGCCACCACCGCCCGCTTTTTACAACTGCAACGCCATCAACTGGACGGCCACATGGACAGGTCAGGCGGCCTCCTGGACGATTGACATTTTTTCGGTGGACCCGGCCACCGGCAACCAGTTGTTCGGTGCGCCCTACCTCAACTACTCCACTTCCGGCACCGGCAACATCCCCTCGCCGGTTGATTTGCGCACCATCGGCGCGCCCGGCATACCCGACCTTTTTGCCAATTATTTGGGCCAGACTTTTGCCATTCGCGTCACGGCCACGAACGAGTGCGGCAACAGCGCCGATTTCATGCTCTGCTATTTCCAGGTGCTGGGGCCGCCCGCGCAAGCTAACATCAACCTGCAAGTCAACCCCGGCAATGGCATCCCCTGCCCGGCTTCGCACAACATCGCTTCGCCTTGCCCGGCCAGCATCTATTCCGCCTCGCTCAACATGGGCAACAGCCAGGGGGACATCACTTATTATTCCCTGAAAATTGACGAGGTGGATTGCTCCTCCGGCAGCATCCTCTCGAACGTCTATACCGGCCCGCAGGTCAGCGTCACGGGCGCCAGCCAACTGACCGCCATCGGCCTGAACGACTTGACAATCAACGGCAGCACGGGCTATTTTGTCAACAAATGCTGCCGATGCTACCGCGTGGAGGCCACCATCGGCAACGCCTGCGGCAGTTCGACGGATTATTCGTACATCAAATTCACGGTGAACTGCAATTGCTTCTGGGGCGGCGGCGGCGGCGAGAGAAGCGATGCCGGGCAACAGGGCTTGCCCTCCGGCATTCGCCTCGCGCCCAACCCCGTGGCTGACTACATCCGGTTTTTCCCAGATGAAACGGGCGTGTTCCCGGCTGTGCGGGCACTGACGGTTTTCAACGCTGTGGGAGCTGCGGTGATTCGCCTCGACTCCCCCGATTTGAGCCAGCCCATCGCGGCTGACCGCCTGCCCGCAGGGGCCTACTCTTACCTGTTGGAAACGGAGGCCGGGCCTGTGACCGGCAAATTTGTCAAACAATAAGTCTCACCGAGCCTCCGCGCTGGCGCAGCGGCGCGGAGGCTCTTTCAATCTTTCAGCCATGAGAAGCACGACCTTGCTCATCGGGTGCATTTTTGTTTTGGTGAAAATGCAGGGACAAAACTTGGTGTTGAACCCGAGTTTTGAGGAGAAAACTGGATGCCCAAATGCAGGAGACTGGAGTTTAGGAAGCATTGATTCAGCGAGATTCTGGACTCAGCCTCATCGCTCTGCGGATTATTTTTATCCGTGCGGTTGGAATTGGACTCACAGTACTCCACAGAACGCTTTGGGTTATCAGCAGCCGAGAAGCGGCATCGCTTATGCAGGCATATATTGTTATGAATATGGCGACAATGAGCTGCCCGACGGCCGCGAGTATATTGAAGGACAACTTTCTGTACCTCTATTGAAGGATTCTGTCTATAAAGTAGAATTCTTTGTGAGCCTTGCTGAAGACAATTCTTCTGTGGCGTCAGATTTTATTGGCGCATACTTATCTGATGAATTGATAAAATCAAATGTCACGCCACCAACTGTAGTAGATGTTTTACCCTTTATTCCCCAGGTCAGCAGTTTGAAGGGGGAGGTGCTGGCAGACTCTGTCAACTGGACGCGGATATGCGGCTATTTCAAAGCAGCAGGAGATGAATCTTTCATTACCATTGGGAATTATTTGCATAATAGTGAAATAACGTACTTACCATTAAAAAACGCGTTTTCTCCTCAATCTTATTACTACATCGACGACGTATCCGTAGAAAAATCCTCCATCAACCCCTACCAGTGGGTGAGCGACAAAATCATCTGCACCCCTGACTCCGTCAATCAATACGCCTTGCCCGACTCGCTCGCCGACATACTGTGGAGCACGGGCGACACCACCCATGCCGTGTCGCTGCAAGGCCCAGGCACTTACTGGGTGCGGGCAGCCCTGGACGGCTGCTACTTCACCGACACTTTCCAAATCGAGCACACGCCAGCCCCTGCGTTCGGATTCTCTGAGGATACGCTTGCGGTGTGTAACTCCGCCTTGCCGCTCACGCTCGAAACCACCGACTGCTGCGCCGAAGTGCTGTGGAGCACCGGCGACACCACAAAAACCACTGAAATCGGGCAAGAAGGACTTGTGTGGATACGTCAGCAAAATCTCTGCGGCACTGCCCGCGACTCCTTCTGGCTGCAAGTGGATTTACCTCCGCTGCTCGAGCTGGGCGCGGACACGGCCTTGTGCGACACTGCCCAGTTCAGCCGGGTGCTTCAAGCCCCGGTGGGGCTGCCCGCCTGCCTTTGGAGCACGGGCGACACTGTTTCTGCCATCACAGCCACACAACCGGGCGTTTACTGGCTCACGGTGCAAAATGCCTGCGGTATTTTTACGGACACCATCGTTTTCAAAGACTTGCGTCAGCTGCGGCTTACGACAAACAACGACACAATATTGTGCCTCGAAGAACCCTTGTTGCTTTCCGCTTCTTCGGGTTTCGACACTTATCTGTGGAGCACCGGGGAAAATACCAACGAGGCTCTGGCCGACGACTACGGCCTTTACATCGTGCGCGCTGCGAACGATTGCGGCACACAGACCGACTCGATTTTTGTCACAGAGAGCAACCACCCGCAAATTCAATTGCCCGCCGAAGTGGAAATCAACCTGGGAGATTCCATCGCACTGTCGCCCTTGGTCTCTCACGACAAACCGCTCGCTTTTCACTGGTCGCCCGCGGCAGGACTGAACTGCCCGGCTTGCGAAAGCCCGCTGGCTTTCCCATGGCAAACTACCGATTTTTTGCTGATTGCGCAAGACAGCCTGCGTTGCCGGGCCGAGGCGGAAGTGCGCGTACGGGTCGTTGACCGCCGTAGGATTTACGTGCCTAATGTGTTCAGCCCCAACGGCGACGGGCAGAACGATTTTTTGACTGTTTTCTTCGGAAATGAAGTCGGGCAAGTCGTCGCGGCGGCGATTTACGACCGCTGGGGCAGCCTTGTCGTATGGAAACAGAACCTGCCCGCTTTTCCTGAAACTGTGATTTGGGACGGCGCTTGGCAGGGTAGGGACGCGTCGGCGGGGGTGTATACGCTCGTTTTGAGCGTTCGGTTGAAAAATGGCGAAACCGTTCAGGTGGCGAAAGATGTGACGCTCGTGCGCTGAAGCTCGGCCAATTCACATCCGCATGCTATATAAAGCAAGCAACAAAGTCCGCGCCCGAACCCCAACAACCGAAATCACATAGATTTTTTTCGGAGTTTACACGGCCAATGCGGTCAAAATCGCAAAAGGCCGACAAGCCAAAATCCAGGAGCAATACGGGGTGGTTCAAGCAACCTGATGACTCAGAGACATAAATGATGTATTCGGTTGGGCACTCCACAAACTGCACCCAGTGGGTGCCTGGAGGGTTGCGCCCATTTTGTTATGTCGAGGCCGGTCGGGGGGAATACCACAAAAAAACTTTCAACCGAATTTTATTCCGATTGGCATTGGAGGGGCCTTTTACAGGAAGACGCTAATTACACTTGGCAGCCCCCGCATGACTTTAATGACTTTTATTTTATGTCGCCTGCCTGACGTTTTCCTGCCTTACTGCTTAACCCAAACCTGTTATTGGCATCGGTTTTGTTTTCTCCCTGCGAAACATTCAATGAGATAGCAATGAGAAAACATTTCCTGTTAATCCTGCTGGCCTTGTGCCTGCAACTCCAAACCATCCAATCCCAAAACGCCGAATTTCCAAATGCCATTGACGCCAAACTCAATTTCTTCGATTACGGTACCCTGAACGACGAAGACCTGCGCCTGAGCCAGGGATTTGAAGTAGGTTATTTCCGCAATGTTGCGCCGTTTTTGAACGTTGGCGTACCCTTTAAACTCGGCCTCGCCAAATTGCCGGGTATTTCCGAAAACACTGTCACTACCAGCCTCGACCTCGTTTTCCAGCTGGGCAATATGCGCACCGACGCGAAAATTTCGCCCTACGTATTCGCTGGCGCCGGCTATTTCCTGGAAGATTTCGACAACGGACATGCCCAATTCCCTTTTGGTGCCGGATTGAACATCCGCGTTTCCAAATACGCTTTTATCAATTTTCAGGGCGAATACCGCAAGGCAACCGTAGACAAACGCGACAACGTGCAGGCCGGACTCGGCTTCGTCTACCTGCTGCACAAAGCCGAACCGAAACCGGTGCTGCCGCCCGACAGGGATAAAGACGGCACTACCGATGCGCTCGATAAATGTCCCGATCAACCCGGCCCGGCCGCTGCACTGGGGTGCCCCGACACAGACCAGGACGGTCTGGGCGATTACGAAGACGACTGCCCCGGCGATGCCGGCCCGATCGAAACAAAAGGTTGCCCCGACACCGACGGCGACGGCTTTGCCGACAAAGACGACGAATGTCCCACCCTCGCCGGTCGCTGGAACGGCTGCCCGGACTCCGACTTCGACGGCGTTCCAGACAAAAACGACAAATGCCCCAATGAAGAAGGCCCCGCCTCCAACGACGGTTGCCCCGAAGTAAAAGACAGTGATGGCGACGGCGTAGGGGACAAAGACGACAAATGCCCCGGAGAACCGGGCACGGCAGCCAATATGGGATGCCCCGAAGTGAAAGATGCCGATGGCGACGGCGTGGCAGACAAAGACGACAAATGCCCGACTACAGCCGGTCCGGCTTCCAATTTCGGCTGCCCCGAAGTGAAACAGGAAGTGAAAGAGCGCCTCAAATTCGCTACCGGAGCCGTTCAGTTCGAGACCGCTAAGGCAGTCCTTAAAAATCATTCGTTCCCCGTGCTCGATGAGATCGTCGAGATCATGCGCCAATATCCCGATTACACGCTCTCCATCAGCGGCCATACGGACAACATCGGCGACGAAAAGAAAAATTTCCGTTTGTCGGAGTCCCGCGCCAAGACGTGCTACGATTATCTCATCTTCCGGGGCATCAAACCCGAACGCCTGCGTTATGCCGGCTTCGGAGCGGAACGCCCGATCGCCGATAACAGTACCAGGGCAGGGCGCGAGCAAAACCGCCGCGTGGAGTTCGAATTGGTGCTGGATTAAGAAATTGAAAACCAGATATGTGAAACTGAAAACGGGGGCCCGCAGCAAGCGGGCCCTTCGTCTTTTATCCGCTTCCACTGGGTAGAATGGGCAGAAAATCAAAAACCGGCAGGTTGGGTCACAACGCTGCCGGTTTTGCCATACTTCAAAATTGGGTGGATTACGAGAGAAAGTATTTAAAAAATCCCCGCGGGTGAGGGCAAATATTGTTCGGTTGAAATGTTGCGACAAATGTAAATCACAACTTCCAAACGCAATGAAAAAAATATTTATTCTTAAACTTTTGGCTTGCTGCCGACAAATACATCGCGGGCCAAGCGGCCGGTCATCGCTCCGAACCCTGCCAGAATCCCGCCCAGTATTGCGGTGATACCCAGCAGATGCCAGCCTTTCAAACCTTGAAATAACACGCCGACCTTTGCCGAAAGGATACCTTCATTGGCGGCATTCAACAGGAACGCATTTGTCGTCCACAACAGAGCCCCGGCAACAAAAGCGATACTAAAGATTTTTCCGGCAGCCAGAGGGAAAAACCAACCCGCAGCAGCAGCTATGGGAACGACCGCCCACCAGGGTAGCCCGAAGTGACTGAGGCTGCCGAGAATCAAAATGAATAAGATGATGTAGAGAGCGTTTTTCATTTAATGCTGTGATGATATTATAGATCAACGATCATTTATTCCCTTGGCATAAACGTTTGCCTCCCAAGTATTCGGTTGGAGGTTTCGTCCGCCGATGCCAGGAACAGCAGGTCGTTGTACTCCCCTTTTGCCCAGGTATTCACCATATTGTCGTAGTAGGGGCTGCCGGGATTGCCCGACTGACCGCCGGGGTACACGCCCAGCCCGCGCACCCGCTCGCCGAGCTCGACGATCATCCGCCACGAAGGGCCATGCGTCCGGGTGATGGCGTTGGGCGCCGAACCGTTGCCTCCGACGATCACATCGAGGCGGCTGAAGGCGTCTATTTGCGCGATGTGTTTGATCGTAAAACCGCGAAACTGCCCCCAACCCGTTCGTTTTTGGGGATTTTGCCGGAAATAATCCTGCATCAGGGCAAAAGTTTCGTTCACAATATCGCGGGCGGTTTCGCGCTGCGGTGTGGCCGGATGGTCGAAGAAGATACTTGCTGTATCTTTTCCCAGCAGTTCGATGAAGCGCCAACGCTCGGGCATCAGCACCTGCTTCTTTTGTTGGCGCAAGGTGGTTATTTCATCCCAGGTTTTCTGATAACAGGAATCGAACCACACCTCGAAGAGCGGCGCTGCCGTGGCGTCCGCCTCGTAGCGGAAATCCCAGGCGGCGAGTTCTGCGGTCATTTTACGGCCGTCGGCATCGAGTTTGTTCTGGTCGAGTAAACGCAGCATGGCGGGCAAAGCATCGGCGGCGCGTTGGCTGAAGTTGTCCAGTTGCATCGTTTTCATGCTGTCGGCCGTTGCGTTTTTCATGGCTGTCAGGCGATCATAAATATGCCTTCCACGGAAATCGTCGAAGTCGCCGCTCAGATAATAGTAGGGGTAGCTCGGCGGTGTGGAGTGCTGGTTGGCGGAAAAAACAAATCCCCGCGACGGGTTTTTCATGGCCGGGACGCGGTCGGATGGTATATAATCAATCCACGCATTCGACCAGCGGCTGCCGTCCTGCACAAAACGGCCTTGTTCGGGCGCCCGCACGGGGAACCTGCCTTGCACCGTGATGGCGATGTCGCCGGTGCGGGTGGCAAAAACAAAATTTTGCGCCGGACAATCGTATGCTGCCAGTGCGCGCCGGTAGTCTTCGTAATTTTTACCCGCGTTGAGAAAAATAAAAATATTCGGTGCGTCGGGGGCGGGCTGGTCGTGCGTGATCCAACGCAAAGCGCAGTCGCGCAGCGGGTGCTCTTTGTCGTAGTCATAAACGACCGGCCCCCAAACGGTATAGCGCACCGTATCGAGCAGTGGTTCTTTACCCTTGATATGGATGACCTCGACGCGCTTCTGCACCTCGCGGATCTCGCCATCGAGCGAATATTTGGTTCGCTCCGGATTGGTCCATTGCAGGCGATACCAATCGGACACGTCCTGACCGACGTTGGTCAACCCCCATGCGATGTTTTCGTTGAAGCCGATGGCTATGCCGGGGACGCCCTGGAGCGATACGCCGTAGCAGTTTTGTTCTGGCGTGTGCAGCTGAACCTGGAACCAGATAGAAGGCAAAGTCAGGTTCAAATGGGGGTCGTTGCATAGGAGCGGGTGACCCGAGGCGGTGTTCGGGCCGGCAAGCGCCCAGTTGTTGGAGCCCACGATGTAGTCGTCATCTACATCGCCAGGCTGCGCAAAAAAATCGCCGTTTTTTTCAAAAACACCGGAAAGCGAGCCACTTGTTGGAGCGCCCGCCTTTGTCCCTACGGCGGGTAAAGGCGGCAAGGCCACCTTCCAGTCCTTCCATTGTCCCGTGTCGGGAATGATGGGTTGCTGTTGGGGATTCCATTCCGGATATAGATAGTTAAAGGTATCGCGTCCGAATTGTGTCAATGCGATGGTGGAGGCCAGGTCATTTTCTCCCGAGCAGAGGGTCTCGGCCATGGCTTCCACGATGAGGGCGGTTTTCAGTACCGTCCAGGGTTCGGGGGCGTAATTCAGCAGTTTGAATTCGATGGGATAATCGGCGGGCGAAAGTTGCGCAATATAGGCGTTTACGCCGGCAGCATATGCTTCCAGCAGCCGCATTCCTTCAGGCGATTTGCCCCAGCCCAGCACATTGTTTTCGGCAGCGAATACCATGCCTCTTCGACGGGTGATTCGGTCTATGTTCAGAGTGCGTTCACCCAATACTTCGGAAAGCCGCCCGGATGCTTTTCGCGCAGCGATGTCCATTTGCCAGAGGCGGTGCTGTGCTGTGATATAACCCTGTACCCGCACGGCATCCTCTTTGCTTCCGGCGAAAATGTGCGGTATCAGCAGCTCGTCGTAAACGACCTCTACTTTTCCTTTCAGCCCCGGCAGGTTCAGGTTTTCCGGAGCGAAGCCTCCGACGGGTTCGGCATTTTTCCAAAAGCCGGAAAAAGGGTTGAAAAATGTGGCTAATGGTGGGAGTGTGCTGTCGCCTGCCTTTTGTGGCGTACTCAATAGCCAAATGGTCGCTCCGGTCAGGAAGAAAGAAAGTAAAAATCGAATGATGTGCATGAGAACGGATGAATAGCGCTCTTATTCGGAACAGGGCGAAGGTAGAAAATGGCTCGACTATTCTCTACCGCCGTTTGTTTTTCATTCCACAGAACCAATCTTTTTTTGGAAAAACAGCTTCAATACCCCGGCATATTTCGTTAAAAATGTCACCCGCAAACAACCTGTGAAAATTTTGTTAAAATTTCCCCGAAAAAATTTGTCCATACTCCCAAACTTGCCTTAAACTTGCAGCAAGTAGTTTTTGTGTTTATTTGTTTGGGTTAGAGTCCCTCGTCGCACCGGCGAGGGATTTCTATTTTTAACAAACACCTTTGAAACGAAAAAAGCAGCCGGCGGTGCAAGACCACAGGCTGCTTTCAAATTTTAAGACGGCAGGTTTATTACAGGCGTCCCATCGCCCCGGCCAGGGAAGTGAACAGGAAAGGAAAGGCCACCCACACCCATTCAGGGATAAAAAACAACAGGGCGAGCGTACCGATCAGGCTAATAATGAACATGGTCCAGTCGCGGCCCCGGTTTTCGGCGTATTCTTCGTTATTATTCATTGTGCTGTCCGTTTTTTATGCGGCGAAGGTAAAAGACGTTCCCGGTTGTTCGTTCATCGTTCATCGTTTTTTTCTTCAAAAAACTCATTCCTTTGCCCTGCAAAACAACCGGTAACCAATAACTAATAACCACTAACCAACTATGATCCAGGTATTTGTCACCGGAGGCACATTCGACAAAGAGTACAATTATCTCACCGGCGAACTCTATTTCAAAGACACACACCTTATGGAAATGTTCGAGCGCGGACGCTGCGAAGTGGACATTGATATCAAAACCCTGATGATGGTGGATTCGCTGGAAATGCGCGATGAAGACCGCGCCATTATCGTTTACAACTGCTCCAAAACACCCGCTCAACGTATCCTGCTCACTCATGGCACCGACCGAATGGTGGAAACCGCCCGCTTACTCGCCGAATCCAACATCAGCAACAAAACCATCGTGCTCACCGGCGCCATGATACCTTACGCTTTTGGCACTTCATCAGACGGCTTTTTTAACTTAGGCAGCGCATTGGCTTTTGTGCAGGTCTTGCCGCCGGGTGTGTATGTCGTGATGAACGGGCGCTATTTTCTTTGGAACAATGTGCGCAAAAACAAACAAACAGGGAATTTTGAAGAATTGCACAATGAAAACGAGGCGATTGAAGCGGCCGTTTAAATTGCGGTCAACGCAAAAAATTCAAACCTCCAAAAATGGATAAGTACAAGGCCGCGGCAACTATGGGCGCCGCGATGCTCAAAACCATTATGTAAAAGTATTTCCTCGGCACTTTCGAGCGTTCAATGGCCTCAGCGATAAGTGCTATGAGCAGCACTGCCAATACGATAGCGCCAATGATGAGCGTTAAGAGCGTCGCCAGGTAATCATTGAACAACCAAATCCCCAGCCAGACGACGATTTCCAGCAGAAAAATTTCCAGTAAGGACCAACGAAGATTCATGGATTATTTGACTTTGGATTGTTGGACGTTGGACTGCTTGATGTTGGACCTTGGATGTCAAAGATGTTTTTCAAAGTCCGCGGTCTGGCAACCAATGTGAAACAGTCCAACGTCCAAAGTCCAACAGTCAAATTTTCATCAAATATCCGGCTTCTCACAAATTTATTCAGTAATGAAACTCAAAAACGGCTTTGTTTTTACCCTTTTCCTGATCGTGACATTTGTTATGCCCTCCGCTGCGCAACACGAAGGCCCTCCCAGCGACGAAAAAGAATTTGAAAAACAATATCAGGAGCGCATCAAAAAGGAAAAACTGAACAACGTCTATATCCCCAAAAACCTCGATGACGCCATGCTTCAGTTGGATAAGATCATTTCCCCGGAATCACAGGCAAAGATAAAAGTCATACCGGAGGACAGCGTATGCCTTGCTCTGCACCGCCGCCTGGGACAATGGATGATCCTGAACTGGGGCTTTTACGGTGGCTCGCGTCTGTCCCATTATCTCCGCAGCGCAGGTGTCACTTTTCCCGACGACATGGCCGATTTCCTCATTCTCGCTTATCACCGCAAATTGAACGGCAAATCCATCGAAATCAGGGAATTAGCCAAATATTATCGCGAAAAGCGCAAAAAGGAATTTGAAGAAGAGAAAAAACAAGGCAAAGTGATCAGGGAAGAAACGCGGAAAAGGGATACCACCGGCAATAAAGGCAATAAGTAAGCCGCCACAAGGTAAGGTGAACACAATGACCGCTGCAGGCGGTTAAGAGCAGTTTACCGTGTTTTTGCTTGCCGTCCGAACCGCCCTGGGGAAGAGACGTTTCCGCACATTTTGAGACAAAGTGCAAAATCCGATTACTTTTGCCGCCGGGAACGAAGGGTAATAAGAGTCATTGGAGTCATTAAGAGTAATTGAAGTAATGACCCTAATGACCCTAATGACTTTTAAAGACCTCAATGACACTTCAGAACATGGCAAAAAAACTTCTCATCGTCGAGTCGCCAGCGAAAGCAAAAACAATCGAAAAATACTTAGGCGACGACTTCAGCGTCAAGTCTTCCTACGGTCATATCCGCGACCTGGAAAAAGGCAATGACCTGGGAGTGGACGTAGAAAACAACTACCGTCCCAAATACGTGATCCCGACGGATAAGTATAAGACTGTTAAAGAATTGAAGGAAGCGGCGAGTAAATCCGCCGAAGTCTGGCTTGCGACTGACGAAGACCGCGAAGGGGAAGCTATTTCCTGGCACCTCGCGGAAGTGCTCGGCCTCGACGCCAGCAAGACGAAGCGCATCGTCTTCCACGAGATCACCAAACCGGCCATTCAAAAAGCGGTGCAGAATCCGCGCACGGTGAACATGAACGTCGTGAACGCCCAGCAGGCCCGCCGGGTGCTCGACCGGCTGGTGGGCTGGGAACTCAGCGGCCTTTTGTGGAAAAAAGTGAAGGGCCAACTCTCCGCCGGGCGCGTTCAGTCGGTTGCCGTCAAACTCATCGTGGAACGCGAACGCGAAATACAACATTTCAAAATCACGCCTTTTTTCAAGATCGTTGCCCAGTTTTTTGCCAAAAACGCACAGGGCAAATTGGTGACCTTCAAAGCCGAAAGCCCCACCCGCTTCGACGACGCTGCGGGCGCTGAGGCTTTTTTGAAAAAATGTATCGGCGCGAATTACACGGTCGGGAATATCGAAGTGAAACCCACGCGCCGCAAACCCGCGCCGCCATTCACGACCTCGACCCTGCAACAGGAAGCCAGCCGCAAACTCAGCTTTTCAGTCAACCGCACCATGTCGGTCGCCCAAAAACTTTACGAACAGGGCTTTATTACCTATATGCGTACCGACTCCACCAATCTTTCGGAAACGGCCCTGCAAGCACTCGGCGACGAAGTGGTAAAACAATTTGGTCAACGCTACCACCACCGCCGCCAGTACAAAACCAAAAACGAATCGGCCCAGGAAGCCCATGAAGCCATCCGCCCGACTTACGTGGAGCGCCAGAACATCAGCCCCAACCGCGACGAACAACGCCTCTACGAACTCATCTGGAAACGCGCCATGGCCTCGCAAATGGCCGACGCCGAACTGGAAAAAACGACGGTGGATATCGCCATCAGCACACAACCGGGCGCCAACTTAGTGGCGGAAGGAGAAGTGTTGAAGTTCGACGGTTTTTTGAAAGTATACTTAGAAGGCACGGACGAAGAAGACGAAGAAACGGCAGGTATCCTGCCACCCCTGGCGAAAGGCCAAAAACTGGATCTGGACGACATGACCGCCACCGAGCGCTTCACCCGCCCGCCCGCCCGCTTCACGGAAGCCGGCCTGGTGAAAAAACTGGAAGAACTCGGTATCGGCCGGCCTTCCACTTACGCTCCCACCATCTCCAAGATCATGGAGGAAAATCGCGGCTATGTCGTCAAAGACAGCCGGCAGGGAGAGGAACGCGTTTTTCAGATTCTGACGCTGAAAAACAATGAGATAGCCAAATCGAAGGGAAAAGAGATCAGCGGCGCGACCAAGAACGTGTTGTATCCGACCGATATGGGTATGATCGTCTGCGATTTCCTCGAAGGACATTTCGACAAGATCATGGACTACGGGTTCACAGCCGGCGTGGAGCGGCAGTTCGACGACATCGCCGACGGCAAGATCGAATGGCCGCGTATGATTGACCGCTTCTACAAACCTTTCCACCAGGACGTGGAAAAGACGCTGAAAGAAGCCGAACGCGCCCAGGGCGAACGCATCCTCGGCGCCGATCCGGAAACGGGCCGCACCGTACTCGTGCGCATGAGCAAACTCGGCAAACCCGTCATTCAGATCGGCACCGGCGAAGAGCTCGACAAAAAAGAAAAACCCCGCTACGCCAATCTCCGTCCCGGAAAAAATATCGAGACGGTAACACTCGCTGAGGCGCTCGAAAGTTTTCAATTGCCGCGTACACTCGGCGAATACGAAGGCGAAGCCCTGGAAGTCAACGCCGGACGTTTTGGCCCCTATGTCAAATTCGGCAGCGCTTTTGTCTCCCTCCCCAAAGGTGAAGACCCCTTCGACATCACGTTCGAGCGCGCGGTCGAACTGGTGCAGGCCAAAAAGCAGGCCGACAAACCCGTCGGCTATTTCGAGGGCCAGCCGATCACCAAAGGCAAAGGACGCTTCGGGCCTTTCATCAAATGGGCCGATCTGTACGTCAACGTGCCGGCACGGGTCAATTTCGACCATCTCACTGAGCAACAGGCCATCGAACTGATCCATCAGAAAATCGAAAAAGAAGCCAACCGCTACATCCACCACTGGCCCGAAGAGAACATCAGCGTCGAGAACGGGCGCTGGGGACCGTTCATCAAGTTCGGCAAGGCCATCATCAACCTGCCTCGGGTGGACGGCGGCAAAATGACCGCTGATCAGGCGCGTGCGCTCTCGCTGGCCGATGTGAAGGCGATGATCGAGAAGGAGATACCGGGAGCGTTCGAGAAGAAATCCACATTGAAATCGAGTGGAAAGAAGAAGTGAAGCAATGACCTTCGACGAAATCCTACGCGACATCCATGCCCGACGCTTCCAGCCGGTTTATTTCCTCCACGGCGAGGAACCCTATTTTATTGACCAGATCGAAACCGCCATTGAGACCAACGTCCTGTCTGAAGCCGAAAAAGGGTTCAACCAAAGCGTTCTTTACGGAAAGGACGTGGACCACCTCACCCTGCTCGACTACCTGCGCCGCTACCCGATGATGAGCGAGCGGCAGGTCGTCATCCTGCGCGAAGCCCAGGAAATGAAAGGACTGACAGAGCTGGCTTCTTATATGGAGAACCCCATGCTTTCTACCGTGTTCGTGGTGTGCCACAAACACAAAAAGGTGGATATGCGGACGAAATTGGGGAAGGCCCTCCAGGGGAAAAACGTCCTGTTGTTTGAAAGTAAAAAACTCTATGACAACCAGGTGCCCGACTGGATCGCGGGGTATTGCAAATCGAAAAAGCTGACGGTGGAATCCGCTGCTGCCGCTTTGCTGGCCGAATACCTCGGCGCCGACCTCGCCAAAATCGCCAACGAACTCGACAAACTCATCCTCAACCTTCCTGCCGGAACAGCCGTGACGCCCGCCCATGTGCAGGAATACGTCGGCATCAGCAAAGACTACAACGTATTCGAATTGCAAAAAGCATTCGCCACGCGCGACCAGCCCAAAATCGCCCGCATCCGCGAACACTTTGCCGCCAACATCCGAAAAAACCCGCTCATCGTCACCATCAGCAGCCTGTTCGCCTATTTTTCAAAAGTGTATATGCTGCATTCACTGAAGGGCAGTCCGGACGCGGAAATTTTAAAGGCGCTCGACCTGCGGTCCGATTGGTTTTTAAAGGAATACAAGGTCGCAGCGAACAATTATACCCCGGCGCAAACCATCCGCGTCATTTCCCTGTTGAAAGAATACGACCTCCGCTCAAAAGGTGTGAACACCGACACAACAAATACGGGTGATGAAGAGTTGATGAAGGAGTTGTTTTGGAAAATCTTGAATTGAAATCAAATGGCTCTCTCTGCTTACAAAGTCGTCAAAGGCGATACGCTGTTTGGCATTGCCAAAAAATTCGGCATGACCGTTGATGACCTCAAAAGTCTCAACGGTTTGGTTTCCAATAATTTGAGTATTGGGCAGACCCTTCAGGTCCGGGTGAAGGATACGGGAACTTATACGCCTCCCACCTATACTCCAACACCTTCTGCTCAAGGCTCTTCCGCAACATACCGGGTGGTCGCGGGCGATACCCTGTACGGCATCGCCAGAAAATTCGGCATGACGGTGGACGAGATCAAATCGTTCAATGGACTGACGTCCAATAACCTGAGTGTCGGTCAGATACTGAAGGTGCGCGGACAGGGTTCGGGGACGCCGGCCCCGGTTCAGCCGCCACCCGTTCAGCCGCCACCCGTTTACACTGGTGGCACTTATCTGGATGCCCGGCGGCAATTCCGGGTGGAGCTGCGGCAAGAGCTTGGTTTTAACCGCTATTTTCTCACGGTACCATTGCCAGGTGGCGGACAGGTGATTGCCAACCTGCGAGACAATCTGACCAATTCCGCTCACATGGTGTATCCGCACGGAATCATGTACGCCGGTCAGTCGCATATCGAACTGGATATGGCGACCATACAATCCGTTGGTTTGACATGGAGTCAGGCAAAAGCCCTGCAATACGTCTCGACGCACGAAGGTAGTTTCGACGCCATCAACAGTTACGACAAGGCGATCTTTTCCTACGGTTTTATCCAGTTTACCGGAGCGGCGGCGGTGGGGGCAAGCCTCAACCGCGTTTTGGCCAGCATGGAAGCCAACGCGCCGGTGGCATTCCAGCAAATATTCAAACGGGTAGGCATTGACACGGAAGGCTCCGGAAAGTATGCCGTCGTCTCAGTACTCGACGACAATGGCTACAAAAGAAGCGGCGACGATGCCTGGCTCTACATTCAGCGAAACGTGCCGCTTTACGGGGCCTTTATTCAGGCGGGTTTTGAACCCTCTCTGGTGCGCGAGCAGTTGCGCATGGCCAACGAACTCTACGTGCAACCCGCTCTGAATTACAAACTCAACGTCAGCGTCGGCGGTATTAACATCGGTATACCACGTCTGAGCGACATCCTGACTTCGGAGGCGGCCATGACCATTGTGATCGCGCTGGCCATCAATCAGGGCAGTGGCGGCATGAGCCGGATTGTGGCCGATGCCATGTCGCGTGTGGCCACTCAACGCCGGCTCAACACCTTGAGCGCGCTTCAACAGATCAACGAACGCGAAGTATTCGAGACCGTCGTTGCCAACACGGCCGACCCGCGCGTGCGCGACCGCACCGCCGGGGTGCTGAATTCGGGCTTGAGTTTTGTCTGAACCGGAATGTCAGCGCAAAATATTGTGTCGCAGTGAAATGGCAAAGCTTTTTATCCAATAGGTGTACATCGGTTCAACGCCTACCAGGCAGCCTCCGTAATCCAGGTAGAAGGAATTTTGTTCTATGTTATTGCTCTTTAAGCCACCGGTGAATTCCAATCCGATCGAAGTATTCGGGTGTATCCGGTATTGCCCACCTGCCGTAAAAAACAATTGGATCCCCTCGCTGCCGTCTTTCCGCACAACGCTGTCTTTTTCTCTCATAGCGTAGGTATAACCCGAATTATCCCCATAATATGTCTGCACATTGGATCCCACAAGAAAGATGGGCGTCGCTCCGGTGTACAAAGAGAACTTTCCGTCCTTTTTAAAACGAAAGTGCATCTTCAGCGGGAACATAAAACTCTGTACGTCAAAGTATTTTCCGGTATTGGAATTGAACTGGTAACCATCCGCCCCCCGGTAGTCGTATTGATGACGCATCTTGTAAGCGGAAAAATTATAAAGCATTTCTGCAGAGGCGCCAAAGTGTTTGCCCCATTGTTTCATAGCAAATACGCCGAATGAAAAGGAGGCTCCGGGTTGGATGCTTTTCCCGATGCCGGAGTTCCCGTATTTTTTATTGTCCGGCAAGGTGAAAGTTCCGGCTTTGATCACGAATCCCAACTCCGGATTTTGTTGGGAAAATGCCGCGGCAGCAAGGAGCAGGAATGCGGTAAGGAGGTAAAATTGCTTCATCGTTTCGGAAATTTTGTTTTCAACAAAGACCGCAAACAAGATGCGATCGGTTGGGCAAACGATGTTTAACCCAAAAATTATTTCCGATAACTCAAATTACCCCAATACCCCAAATGCCCCTATCACCTCCTCATCTTTCCAAACCCGCCTTTCGGCACACCTGGGCCGGGCGGCATGCCCATTTTACCCATCGGCGAATTTGCCATCTGGTGCATCATCTTGCGCATCTGGTCGAAGTTTTTGATGAACAGATTGATCTGTTCGAGCGATTGGCCGCAGCCGCGCGCGATGCGCTTTTTACGCGAGAGGTTGAGCAGTTCGGGGTTGGCGCGCTCTTTGGGCGTCATGCTTTGAATAATGGCTTCCACGCGGTGCAGGGCTTTGTCGTCGATGGGCGCGTCTTTCAGGGCCTTGCCTACGCCCGGTATCATACCGATGAGCGATTTGAGGTCGCCCATTTTTTTGATCATCTGCATCTGACCGAGGAAGTCGTTGAAGTCGAATTTGTTTTGCTTCATTCGCTTCTCCAGCCGCTTGGCTTCTTCCTCGTCGAAGTCCATCTGCGCTTTTTCCACCAGCGACACGATGTCGCCCATGCCGAGGATGCGTTGGGCCATACGGTCGGGGTAGAACACGTCGAGGGCGTCCAATTTTTCGCCCTGCGACACGAACTTGATGGGCTTGCCGACGATGTACTTGATGCTGAGCGCCGCACCGCCGCGGGTGTCGCCGTCGAGTTTGGTCAGTACCACACCGTCGAAATTGATGCGGGTGTTGAAGGCTTCGGCGGTGTTTACGGCGTCCTGACCGGTCATGGAGTCTACCACGAACAGCGTTTCCGTGGGATTCAGTACGTCTTTGATGGCGGTCACCTCGTCCATCATCACCTCATCCACGGCAAGGCGGCCGGCGGTGTCCACAATGATGACGTTGTGCTGGTGCTGTTTGGCGTAAGCAATGGCGTTTTTGGCGATCTCGATGGGATTTTTGTTCTCCACCTCTTTGTAAACCGGCACCTTGATGCTGTCGCCCAACACCGTCAACTGGTCAATGGCCGCCGGGCGGTATACGTCGCACGCGACGAGCAGCGGGTTCATTTTGCGCTGCTCTTTGAGGTATTTGGCGAGTTTGCCGGAAAAGGTCGTTTTTCCGGAGCCTTGCAGGCCGGCCACGAGCACGACGCCCGGCGCACCTTTCACGTTGATGCCCACCGATTGTCCGCCCATGAGTTCGGTCAGTTCGTCCATGACAATCTTGACCATCAACTGGCCGGGCGAGACGCTTTTGAGCACGTTCTCCGTGCCGAGCGCCTTGTCGCGCACTTTGTCGGTAAATTCTTTGGCTATCTTGTAGTTGACGTCGGCTGCCACGAGCGCGCGGCGGATATCCTTGATGCTTTCTGCGACGTTGAGTTCGGTGATCTTGTGGCTACCGCTCAGGACTTTAAATGCGGATTCTAAGCGGTCACTTAAACTTTCAAACATATTTTTTGACGGTTTACCCGCCGTAGCCTTGGCGAAGGCGGGTTGACGGTTGACGGTAGACGGTTGAGGGTAGACGGTAGACGGTTGACGGGAAAGCGGAGATAGGTCAAATATTTATCGAAGATACTGAGTCAAATCGCCGCCAGGAGTCCGTTGTTGTTTTTCCGGGCGGCAAAGATAAGGATTTAGCCGTTTCGTCGGGAAGAAACCCGGCACTTGCCAAGCAGTTATTTTTATTGAATTTTGCACCAGAGCGTCATGGCCCCCCAATCTTGATTTTGATACCCATGCCTGTAATAACTGACCGCAACAATTTCAAACGACTCGAACCATTTTCAAACTACTATTATGGAAAAAACAGCCCTTCTCCTCGGTGCCACAGGCCTTGTTGGCGGCCATTTGTTGCAACAATTGCTGGAAAGTCCGCACTACTCCTCCGTCGTGGCGTTCACCCGCCGGCCACTTGACAAACAACATCCCAAATTGCGCCAGGAGATCATTGATTTCGACCACCCCGATCCTTCTAAAATCAAAGGTGACGACCTGTTTTGCGCACTCGGCACCACGCTGGCCAAAGCCGGATCGAAAGAGGCACAATACCGCATTGACTGTACTTACCCCTTCGAGATCGGAAAGATCGCCCGGCAGAACGGCGCGCGGCAATACCTGCTTGTGTCGTCAGTGGGCGCCAACGCCAACATGTCCAATTTTTATCTGAAAACGAAAGGCGAACTGGAAGAAAAGATACGGGGACTTGAATTTGAGCATTTTGTCGCCGCGCGACCTTCATTCCTGCTGGGCGAACGGAAGGAATTCCGCCCCGGAGAAAATATCGGCATTGCGCTGGCGAATCTTTTCGCCCCGCTCATCCCGCGCCGGTATCGGGGCATTCAGGCAGCAAAAGTGGCGCGTGCGCTGATCGCTAATGCAAATAGCGGTGGTAAAGGATCGGATGTTTTAGAATCGGAGGCGATTCAAGAATATTGATTTCAGATTTCCGATTACCTGATCGTTGATTCGGAAATCTGAAATCAAAAATATAGGATGTATTCTTTTCACCTGCAACTACTTTTCGTCGTAGTTGTATGGCAGGATCTTGGAGTCTTTCACCGTCGAAAGTGTCATCAGCGTTTTAAGGCGCTCGATCTCTTCGATTTGGCTGATGGTCTTGAACAGAAGTTGCTCGTAGGTTGGGATGTCTTTGCAGATGATCTTCATCAGGAAATCGGCTTCGCCGGTGATAATATAGCATTCCGTGACTTCATCAATCTTCGAGATTTTCTCTAAGAAATTGTTCAGTGCGTTTTCTTTCTTCCAGGCCAGCGACACGAGCACAAAGGTTTTTACGTTCAGCCCCATTTGTTGGGGATTTACCTGGGCGTGATAACTTTGGATAATGTCGCTTTGTTCCAGTTTTTTAACGCGTTCCAGCGTTGGAGCGGGGGAGAGGCCGATTTTTTTGGAAAGGTCGAGGTTGGTGATCTTGCTGTTTTCCTGGAGGATTTTCAGGATTTTCAGGTCTATTTTATCCAGTTTCTCTGACATGACGTGTCGTGTTGTGAAATATTATTTCGGTGTTCAAAATTTCCCCAAAGGTAGGGCGTCAAAAAATTATGTGCAAGCAAAACGCCGGGAAACCTCTGTAAATTTTGTTAACAAAGCGTTTTTGTCATTTTAGGCTACAATATTTTGACTGAAACACGACAGTTTTTTCAATTTTGCCAAAAAATATTTGTTAAATCAGGTCATAGCGAGGAATAAAAAAAGAAAAAGATTGAAACCGCAAGGTGCCGGCGTGTTAGCGCCAAACAAAACCTGCTGTTTCAACCTTTTTCGTTGGTTGTGATTTCGTTCATCGGGGGAATTCAGGTAATTGTGTTAATTACCCCAATTACTTCAATTACCCTTTTTTACGGGAAAATCCCCATCGAGATATAGTCGCTGGCGATCTTTTTCAGCGAGCACACGAATGCGGCGGTGCGCACGTCGCTGATGTCCGGGTGTTGTTTGAACGTTTCGCGGATCTGCTGGTAGGCAGTGATCATCGTGTCCTCGAGGCCGGAGTTGACGAGTTCTACCTCCGTACCGCCGCGGGTGAGGAAATCGCGCTCGCGCTCGCCGACGGTTTTACCGGTCATTTCCTGCACCTTATTGAGGATGCCTTCGAAGGCGTTGTGCTGGAATCGGTTTTCGAGGCGTCCGAAGCGGTGGTGCGACAGGTTTTTCAGCCATTCGAAATAGGACACCGTTACGCCGCCTGCGTTGATGAAAAAGTCGGGCAGGATCATGATCCCTTTTTTCAGCAGGATGGGATCGGCGTCGGCCGTGACGGGGCCGTTGGCGGCTTCGGCGATGATCTTCGCCTTGATGCGGCTGGCATTTTCGAGTGTGATCTGATTCTCTAAGGCGGCGGGCACGAGGATATCGCATTCAAGTTCCAGTGCGGCGAGGTTGTTGGGCAGTGCCGTGGAGCCGGGGAATCCCATGATGGAGCCGGTTTCTTTGCGGAATGCCATCAGTTTTTCAACATCAATTCCTTTTTCGGAATAGATGGAGCCTTCGCGTTCGGCCACGCCGATGATCTTTACGTCGCCTTCCTGCTGGCTGATGATCGCGGTATTGCTGCCCACATTGCCGAGGCCCTGAACCACCATCGTTTTGCCGGCGATCCCTTTGATCAGGCCGAGTCTTTTCATATCGTCGGCATGGGATACTGCTTCGCGCAGGCCATAGAACACGCCGCGGCCGGTGGCTTCCGCGCGACCGCGGATGCCGTTTTGGGTGACGGGTTTGCCGGTGACACAACCGATGGAGTCAATCTCGCCGTGCCGGAATGCCTGATAGGTGTCTAATATCCAGGCCATTTCGCGCGGTCCGGTTCCATAGTCGGGGGCCGGAACGTCAATGCCCGGCCCGATGAAATTCTTCTTGACGAGTTCGGTCGTATAGCGCCGGGTGATGTTCTGCAGTTGCTCTACGCTGAACTTGGCGGGGTTGATCTTGATGCCGCCTTTAGCGCCACCGAAAGGAACGTCCACCAGCGCACATTTGTACGACATCAGGGCGGCAAGCGCCATGACTTCGTCCTGGTCAACCGATTCGGCATAGCGGATGCCGCCTTTGGTCGGCAGCCTGTGGTGGGAGTGCTGTACGCGATAGGCTTCGATGACCTGGTAATCGCCGTTGACCCGGATGGGAAAACGGATCTGCAGGACGAGGTTGCAGGCTTTGATCTGTTCCACGAGCCCTTTCGGAATATCCGTAAAAGCCGCTGCTTTGTCTACGTAGTTTTCTACGCTTTTGAAGAAACTAATTTGTCCACTCATTTTTGTCGTCGTTGAGTTGGTGCTCTAATCTGGTTAGTTTACGATCCAAGCGCACGAGGTACCAGACGATGCCGAGAAAGATGAGCAAAATGACGCCGACCACGACATTGATCTTGCCCGTCTCCCGCATAAAATCGCGATTACCCTGTGCCCAGGAAGCGGGCAAAGATATGGCCAGTAACAGAATGATTGTGAAAAGTTTGCGGAATTTAAAAAATTTCATGTTCCAAAACGGCTGAAAAGTTATGTTTTTTTGGAAAATTCCGTGTCCCCATTATTTTGGGCATTCTCCTTTCTTGTATTTTTTGATGCCTGCGCATTCAGCGACGCAGGCGTTGCTGTATGTTTTGTTGTTGCAACCGCAGACGGGGTCGTACTGCATGGTGCACACGCAATCAGGCCGGGGATTTTCCACGCATTGCTTAGGGGGGCAGCAGGAAGTGAATGCGCAAAGGGCGAAAGCGAAAAGGGCAGGAATGATGTCTTTCATAGGAGCATATTTGGTTGATAAAAGTTGATCAGGATTGATAAAGGTTGATAGTTATGGCCCTCCTGTTTCTTAACCGACAAGCACGCTTGCCACCAGCGATTCGAACAGGCCGCGGCCGTCTTCATTGCCCAGGACGTTTTCTGCGGCGCGCTCCGGGTGGGGCATCATGCCGAACACATTCCGGCGCTCGTTGCAGATACCAGCGATGTGACGGGTCGCGCCGTTGGGGTTTCCTTCTGCGCCGATCTTGCCTTCGGGGGTGCAGTAGCGAAACAGCACCTGGTCATTGCGTTCTAACGCATCGAGCGTTTTTTCGTCGGCAAAATAGCGGCCTTCCGCGTGAGCAATGGGTATTTTCAGCGGCTTTTTTAAATCCAGGTTCGCGGTAATGGGCGAATTGTTCGTGACAGGACGCAGCCACACATTTTTGCAGATAAACTGTTGGTTGGCATTGCGGAGCAATACGCCCGGCAACAAATGCGATTCGCAGAGAATCTGGAAGCCATTGCAGACGCCGAACACAAGACCGCCGTCTCCGGCGAATGCCTTGACCGCCCGCATAACGGGAGAAAACTGGGCAATAGCGCCCGCCCGTACGTAGTCGCCGTAAGAAAAACCGCCGGGCAATACCACGCAGTCGAGGTCGGGCAAATCTTTGTCTTTGTGCCAGATCTTGGTCACATCCTGCCCCATAACATCGCCCAGCACGTGGACCATATCATCGTCACAATTGGAGCCCGGAAAAACGATAACGCCGAATTTCATTGAAAAAAAAGTTTATGAAGGTTGATGAGGGTTTATGAAGGTTGATAGCAGGGGCTATCAACCTTCATAAACCCTTATCAACCGATCCGGAAAAATGAATGAACAAAACGAGACCCAGCACTGCCAGGTGTAAAATTTCAGCCCAAAAATTCTTTTTGAAAGCGGAAAACGACAGCGCCAGAAAAACACCGGTTGGCGCTGCCATCAACATAAAATGTGCAGGCCACGCCTGGGCCAGCAACAAAAAGGACAACCCGGCCACAAACCAAAACCAGTACAAAACACTGATGCACTTTTGGGTTTGTATGAGCTTGCGAAAAATGTATGTCCCGTAACTCAGCACGATCGTAAAAAAAAGCAAGACCGGTATTATCCATTCCAGCGATGTTTTTTGATCAAACATATCCTTGTCGAACTGGTAGATGCCCCCCATGCGACCGAACTGGATGTGCCAGAAATCCAGGCCCTTGTCGGCCCAGAAATACCAGAGCCATCCAAGGAATAATACCGTTGCGACGCCTGTAAGGGATACTATGCGTTCCCGGAAAGTATAAGAACGCATGATGCCAAGGCCGAAAAAAACGGCGATCAGGAGATAAAGGGCCGGCGGATAAAAGAGCGCCGCCACCGTAGTCCAAAATGCCGCGTCGAAGACCAGCGCAGTCGCTTTGGGTTGGTTGTATGCTTTAAAAATACGCCGCAAAACCAGCGGTACGAACGTGGCAGCAACCAAAGGCGGCGACAAAAACAAGAATTCGGGCAAACAAGCCACCGCAAGTGCATAAAACAGCCCCGGCAACCAACTGCGTTCGCCCAGGAGCCTGAACTCGTCGGCCAACGCATTCACCAACAAAGCCTGGACATACACCAGAATCGCCGCCCCTGCCGCCGACCAAAAAACTTCCTTCTCCAGCCAAAAAAACCAGGCCCGGTACAATACGCCGGCTTCAACGCCTTCGTTACCCACCGGTTGAGCGCGTCCGAGCAGCGCTGTAAGGTGCGTCAGCACGACGTACAACGCGAGCGGAATGGCGGTGGTGAACTGGTTGTTGCGAAAGAGAGCGAGCACAGTTAGCAGTTTACAGTAGGCAGTGGGCTGTAAGCAGTTTACAGTAGGCAGTGGGCTGTAAGCAGTTTGCAGTAGGCAGAAGACTTCCCTGAACATGGGCGCCACTGCTCACTTCAAACTGCCTACTGCCTACTGCTCACTGTCTACTGATTTTCGGGCGAAGGTCGGTAAAAGGGTGGAAAGGGCAAACAGAGGGTGGGGAAAAGTATTTCGTTTGATAGGTTGTCATATTATCTCTCTGTCACGACCAACCGCACCACCTTCCCTTTTCCGTTCTCCAGCTGCACCCGTACAAAATAAACCCCGGCAGCCAAACCGTCCAGTTCGATCGGCACGACATGATCCGCTGCCAACCCAGTTGTTTTCCGGGAAAACACATTTTCTCCCAATTGATTGAAGATCAATATTTCCAACCCTGAAGCACGCTCCAGCCGCGCCGTCAGAGTCACCCGGCCGTTTGTGGGATTGGGAAAAAGAAGGAGCGAAGAAATGATTTCCGGCTGTTGCGTTCCCACCGTTCCCACCTGTACCTCGAGCGCCAGCAGACATCCATTGGCATCTGTGATGGTGACGCCGTAAAAACCGGAGGTCAGGCCTGTTGCCACGGGGCCTGTCTGGTTGCCGGCAGCGGCGTCCCATTGAATGTCGTACGGTGCGACGCCTCCTGCGACATCGAGCGCAGCCGTCCAGGTTCCGGCGCTCGAATCCACCGTCGGGGTGGCGCTGAGCGCGGCCGGTTGCCCGACGGTGTAGGCAGAGAATTTGAAACAACCCGCTGCATCCGTCAAAGTCAACAGGTAATTCCCGGCGCTGAGACCGCTCAGGTTCGGCCCCGATTGGCCATTGTTCCAGAAGTAGCCGTAAGCAGGCGTGCCACCGGAAGCCGCAACGGAAATCGCGCCCGTATTGCCGCCGTTGCAAAGCACATCCGTCACCGTTTCAGCGATTTGAAGCGGCGGCGCCAGTGCCTGGATCTCATATACTTGCGACACTTTGGTGCAGCCGGCCTGGTCGGTTACCGTGAGTTGGTATTGCCCCGCCGGCAGGCCGGTGATGGACGGTGTTTGCTGGCCGCTGTTCCAGAGATACATATTCGGCAGTGTTCCGCCCAATACCGTGAGGGTGATGGCGCCGCCCCCGTCACCGCATTTGTCCTGCTGGACAGTATTGGTTACAATCTCAAGTCCGACAGCTGGTTGTGTTATCTGAATGACCGGGGAAGTGACCACACAACCGAGAAAGTCTGTCGCGGTCAGCGTATAGTTTCCGGCTGGCAGCGAATCGAGCGCCAGCGTTGTCGCGCCATTGTTCCAGAGGAGTTCAAACGGCGGCAAGCCGCCCGACAGGGCCATGACGATGGCTCCGGTGGAGTCGCCTTTACATAACACGTTGGTCGTGGTGGCCACACCGAGTAAAATGATGGGCGCTTCCTCAATGACGATTTGTTCCGATACGGCAACGCAACCGTCGGCGTCTGTCACCGTCACCGAATAGATGCCGCCGGAAAGACCCGTCGCCTGGTCGGTCGCTACGGGTACGTTCGCGTGCAGGCCCACCGGCGGCGACCAGGCGAACTGGTAGGGCGCTGTGCCGTTAAGCGCCTGCACGACGATTTTTCCGTTGGCAGCCCCATAACAGGAGACGGATTGATAATCAATGGACCGGACGGTAAAGCTTTCGCCCCGGTCAATCAGATTCAAATCGGTCAGCACCTGTGCGCAGCCACTGGCATCTTGCACCGTGACCGAATAGGCGCCGGAATCCAGAAAATAAATGTTCTGTGATGTTGCGCCGGTATTCCATTTGAATTGGTAAGGAGGCAAGCCGCCCGACACGGTCAGTTCTATGCTGCCGGTCGTCGGGCCGAAGCATGGAATATCCTGCACCGCCGGCGTCACGACCAGGGCGGGTGGTTCGGTCACTTGCAGCGGGCCGAGCAGATCGGTGCAGCCATTGGCGTCCGTTGCGGTCAGGGTGTAGGTTCCGGCGAATATGGCGGGCAAGTCCTCCGTCGTCGCGCCGTTGCTCCATCCGAAGGTATAAGGCCACGTCCCGCCACCCGTAGTGACAGAGATGCTGCCATTCGGTTCGCCCGCGCAGAGCACATTTTGCTGGGAAAACAATTGAGCATTGAGCGCCCCTTCGGGTTGTGTCACCTGGAATGTATCGCGGATGGCGCAGCCGCGTTCGTCCTGCACCTGCACGATGTATTGACCTGCCGGCACATCCGCCAGTGTGAAACCTCCGGTCAGGCCGTTCCAGGTCACGCTGACGTTGCCTTCCGTACCGGTGACGCTCACGGCAATGCGTCCGCTCGACTCGCCGAAACAAGCGACCGGCACGAGATCGTTGACGGTCAGTGTCAGCAGTTGCGGCGCGGTCAGGACGATGCCGGTTTGGCTGGCAGAACAGCCGTTCGAGTCGGTTACGGTCAGGCTGAAGGCGCCGGTCGTTTGGTTTTCCAAAATATTCAGCCCTTCACCTGTTAATCCGGTGCTCCAGTTGAAAAAATATGGCGGAGTTCCACCTGTCGCGATGGCTTCAATGCGTCCGTCGGCGGCGCCCACACAGGTGGGATTGGTTCCAAAAATGCTGTCTAACAGCAACGGGTCAGGCTGGTTGATGGCAGCCGCGAAAGTTTTTGTACAGCCGTTCGCATCGGTCGCCGTAGCGGAATAATTGCCAGCCGGGAGGTTGTTCAGCGCAGGTTTGTCCGCTCCGTTGTTCCAGGCGATTTGATAAGGAGCGACGCCACCCGTGATGTCAATGGTGAGCGCGCCGTTGTTTTGGCCAAAACAACTGACATGGTGAATAAAACTTTGATATACAGCCAGTTGTGGAGGTTCCGCAATAGAGAATACGGCAGAGGCGAAGGTGCATCCGTTGGCGTCTGTCACGGTGGCAGAGTAGTCGCCGGGTGGCAGGTTCTGGATATCTTCCGTTGTCGCATTGTTCGACCACAGGAAACCGTACGGCGGCGTAGCGCCGAAAACAGCGAGGTCAATTGCGCCTGAATTGGCCGCGAAACAGGCTATCTGCGTCAGGTCATTCTGAATGATCTCAATCGGAGGCGGAGCCGTGATCTCCAGGTTGGAAAGCGTTTGTACACAGGCGCCGTCGGTGATGGTCACCGAATACATGCCGGCAGCGAGGCCGTTTACGGTCGGAGTTGTCAAGCCGTTGCTCCATTGAATGACGGGGTTGGTACCGTTCACATCGAGGGCGATGCTGCCAGTATTCTGACCCGGGCAGAGAATGTGCTGAATGGCGTCTACTTCGACGGACAGGCCGGGAGCGTTGAGCACGATTTGCGGCATGACCATCGAACATCCTCCTCCGGAAGCGTCAGTGACAGTGATGCGGTAGCCTCCTTGTTTCAGTCCCGCAATAGTGCCCGCTCCTGCGATCCCGGAAAGCGTCCCCGATGTCGGTCCCGACCAGGAGAAGGTGTAAGGTGGCGTTCCGTTCATGGGTTGCAACGTAATACTGCCGTCGGTGCCGCCGCAAACGCTGGGGTTTTGCACCGACTGGATCGCCGTTTGCGTTACGTTGTTCAGCGTATGCACTTTGATGATGTCCAGTGACTGGCAACCGTTGCCGTCGGTCAGAGTCACCGTATAGGTCGTTGTGGTGCCGGGTGTCGCGCCGGCTTGAACGGGAATACTTTGAAAATTAAGTCCGTTGCTCCAGGCATAAGCCAACGGCGCGGCGCCGGCGCCGTTGGCCGTCAGCGTCGTACTTTTCCCGAGGCATATAGCGATGGAATCGCCCTGGGCAATTTGTACGCTCGGCAACGGATGCACCGTCACCGCAACGGAAGCCGTATCCGCACATCCTGAGCTTGTTTTATTCACGATGTGATAGGTCGTAGTTGCGGGCGGCACGATAAAGGGAGAGGATAGCTGGTTCGCAGGGATGAGCGGTGTGGAAAAATACCAGGTGTAGCCACCACTTGCGCCAGCCGTATCCGTCACCAATGTGGCGAGGTTGACTGCTTGACCCAGGCAGATGAAGGGCCCGGCACTCGTCAAGAGCCCGGGTGTCGGATTCACCGTAACAGTTAGAGGAACCCGGGCGCTGGCGCAGCCGCCACTGATGAGTGAATCCTGCAGGTAATAAGTTTTGGTTTGGGGTAAATTGTTAATTACCAATATGTTGCCGCTGGCGATCGGTACTCCGCCCACCGCATTTTCAAACCAAAAAAACTGACCTGCCGGTGCTCCGTTCGCGATAAGCATGGCCGTTTCGCCTTTACAGATCATGTCGCCGCTGCCGGTGGGCGCAGCGATAAAAGCATCGTCGGTCATACCATTGCAGTTGTCGTCTTTTTGGTTGCAAAGGATTTCCGTTGCGCCGGGGTACACGTCAGGATCTGCATCATCGCAGTCGCTGTCGTCCAAAACGTAACCGGCCGGCGCGTTCGGATTACAAAGAATGACCCGTTGTGCCGGATCGCCGAAACCGTCGCCGTCGGCGTCGCGGAAAAATTCGTAGTCGGGCGTACCGGCTATTGTGGAACCGTAAAACGTCAGGTTGTCCATTGCCACATCGCCGTAAGGGCCGAACACGCCGGTCGCGATGAATTGAAAGACCGTCACCTGGCCATCGTAAGCATCCAGGTTGACGTATTCGCGCCGCCATAGTTTGCCCTGATTGCCGTTCCAGGTTTTCACGGTCGTCCAGGTCTGGCCGCCATCGGTAGAGGCTTGAAAGGCCAGGCTGCTCATTTGCCCTGTTTTCGTATTCATGTACAGATCGAAGGAAAAATGGCAGGGCTGTGCCGCGCCAGCTTCGACCTGTATGCATTGCGTGCGAAGAATAGCCTTTTTGCCGTTGGCGCCCGTCGGCGAGCAGGAATTTCTAAAATACAGGTAGTTGCCAATGCCTTCCGGGGCAGCCGGAGGGCCGGCCACCGGGTAAGTAAGTCCCTGCCCGGTCCATACTTTCCATTCAAAATCGTCGTCGGGCACGTTCTGCCAGAGACCGGGTAGGGGACAAGGGTCGGCGCAACCCGCCGGACAGGTCGCCAATGTGTCAAAACCCTCCAAAAGGGTAGGGGGGCAGTTGGTAAAAAATTCCGCTACAACGGAATTCGGTCCCCACACGCCGGGCGCGCAAAGACGCCGGAGATATACCCGGTAATCCGTTAAGGCTGTCAGACCCGATAGCAGGAACGGTTGCGCTGCCGGTTCCTGTAGTTGTATCACTGTGCCGCCGTCGCCTGCCGTATTTCCCGTGCCCGGATAAAATCCCGCCGGACCGTATTCGATGATCACGCTGTCCGTTCCGCTGGTCCAGGACACTTCCGCCGATGATTCGGCGATGTTGGAAACCGTCACGTTTTCTACCGCCGCGCATGCTGCCGGCGCGAAAACAAGACCTGCAACGCGGAGTTTTCCTTTGTCGCCGGCTTTGCTGTCGCAAATTTCGAGCAACCACACGCCGTTGGGGTTCTGGCCATTGGCAAGCGGCGCAAACGATTGAAAAGGAAGATAATAACCCGTAAAATTATCCTGTTCGGCAGCAGCGGAGAGCGGCAGTGCGCCGGCTTGTCCGGTCAGTTCGACGAATGTCGCGCAGGGACTGCCTGCAGGGTCGCCGATGTTCTTATCGCCCGCATTGAGACCGCCGATGATCTGGACGCGGGTGCTGTCGGGCGACCAAAGCCATACCTGCAGGTCAGATCGCCAGGGGTGTTCGATCATCAGCCGGATGCCTTGCAGGTTCACATCGGCGCCTAAGGTCATACCCGGTGCATTGTCTACGTGTATCCTGAAAAACTGACCGCCGCCGGCGCAGGAGGTGTCGCGCAGATCGAAATCGAGCGGGCAGGGGCGTGCATTGTTGATGTCGGTAGCAAAACCGCGCGGCGCGGCCCATTCGCTGGTATCGCCAGGGCAGACGGTGCGCACGGAAAAACGGTAGTTTTGACCCGGTGTGAGCCCACTCAACGACAAGGGCGGGCTGCCTGTCACAAAATGCGTGGCGACGCCGGTAAAAGGCTGGCCGATCGGGCGAAGTTCGATTTCGTACTGATCGCCTACATCGGTCCAGGTGAGCAGCGCCGTGGAATCGGTAATCTGTCCGGCGGAAAGGAGCTCGGGGCGGGGGCACAATCCTCCTACCGATTCCTTTTCATTGCCATTGGAAGCCGGAATTGGAGTAGCGTTGAAAGCAAAAGCGACAAACGGGGTCAGCAAAACCGGAAACAACCGGATGCAACGCAAGTAACAGAAAATCATGCTTTTATGACGGATTAGGCGGTTGAAACGATCGGATATCTGGCACTGGCCGCAGTTTCTGACGAACTGCAGGGTGAACGTAACATAACGCCCAAAAGGTTAAATATTATTAGCAATGGGTAGTAAAAACGCGAAACGTGTCGTTTTTAGCAAAACAATCTTGTCGCGGCGGGCAAAATTCAGGCCGGAAAGCGGCGATCAAAATATGGCCGTCAAAACTTGCGCATTCGCCGGACAATTTATTACTCGTCCGGCGAATGCGCAAGTTTTGACGGCGTGAGGTATAAACGCCATATTTTTGCCTCCCAACAACACCACCTCCTGCCCATGCTCCGCACCATCATCATAGACGACGAACCCAACTGCATCGAAATGCTCGGTCTGATGCTGGGGCGATATTGCCCGGAAGTACAGGTGCTGCACACCTTTTCCAACCCGCTCGACGCCCCGGCAGTTATTCTCGACCAGTCGCCCGACCTGCTTTTTCTGGATATAGAAATGCCGGGCATGAGCGGTTTTGACCTGCTGGAGAAGGTAAAAAGCATGGCGCAGCCCGACGTGATCTTCACGACCGCTCATAACGAATACGCCATCAAAGCATTCAAATACGCCGCGATTGATTACCTGCTTAAACCCGTGGACGCTTTCGACCTGAAAGCCGCGGTGGAACGCTGCATCGCCCGGCGGCTTACTGCCCATGCGGCGAATCGTATCGGCGTACTGATCGACAACCACCAAAGACCTGCCCAGTCCCCTACGCTGACCCTCGCCACCCTCGAAGGTTATATCTTCGTCAAAGTGGACGACATCGCGCGCTGCGAAGCCGACGGCGCTTACACGAAAATATTTCTTGCAGGCGGTGAAATGATCATCGTCTCTCAAACGATGCGCCATTACGAGGACATCCTCCTGGAAAACAACTTCTTCCGCATCCACGACAAGCACATCGTCAACCTTCGTTTCGTAAAAAAATACGTCAGGGAAGACGGGCAGGTACTGCTGCTCGACGGCACGCGCGTAGACGTGTCGCGCCGCCGCAAAGATGATTTTTTGAAACGCATGAGCGGATTGTGAGCCGGTAGCGCGGCGTTCACGCCGCCCCGGCAAAGGCCGTTTACGGCCGCAAACCATTCAGAATTCCTGTTCGTATTCCACCAGGCTGAGAATTGCCGGCAAATCCGAAAAGGTTTGTCCGAAACCCTGCTCCTTTCCACCTTTTTAACCGCCTGCCAATCCATCCCGACCACCTGCCAAACGCTCCGGCACGGTGCACTCCCATGTCTCCATTTTTGAACCGTCAACTGACATTCAACACAATCTTTCCTCACATTCAAAAAATAAAGAGACATGAAATACGCAAACTTTATCAACCTCGCCGCACTCGTGCTCGGCGTTTGTTTCGCTCAAAACACACAGGCCCAGTGGTTGCAAAACGCAACGACCCAAACGATTACCAGCAATACTAATTTTAACAATGCTCCTAATGCAGTGGTCGGTATTGGAACGGCCAATCCTTCCAATGCAAAATTAGATGTTCAGGGCGCTATCGGCAACACGGTGGCTATGTTTAGAAAATCATCGAGCGGGAAAGGCATTTCGCTTGTAAGCGATTGGCCGGGGGTGTATTTCAATGCTTACTTCAACGGAACTTCCAAATCAATGTCTTCAGGATATGGAAGCATTGTAAACTTTGATCCCAATATTGGCAGGATGGAATTCGGTATTACCCAAAACGCTGCGGGTGCGGCAGATGCTAATATTTCGTTCCCCATACGCATGGCCATTACTAAAGACGGCAATGTAGGCATCGGCACCACTTCTCCCCAACAAAAACTCGACGTAAACGGCGATGCCCGGATGAACCAACTGTTCCTGTATAAAGACTTTAACGGCTCCGATGGCGGCCTTACACTGAATGGCAACCGTCCAACGCTGCGCTTCAACAGCACCGAAACCAATCAAAAATGGCTCGTTCATGTCGGCACTAATTACAATGGTGCATTCGAGTTGTTCAACTCTACGGATGGCAACTGGGGTCCTGCAAAGTTTAGTGTCGCGCCCGGTACCGGCGACGTTCGCACGGCTCAGATCTTTGTAAATAGAGGCTGGGACGGCTCCGATGGCGGCCTCACACTGAATGGCAACCGCCCCTCGCTCCGCTTCAACAGCGACGAATCCAATCAGAAATGGCTTTTTCACGTCGGCTACAACGGTGTTTTTGAGTTATACAATTCGACCGACGGCAACTGGGGGACTCCTAAGCTTCGGATCAATCCGGGAACGGGCGCCGTTGCTATCGGCACCAACCTGATGCCCGCCGGCTACAAACTCTCCGTCGGCGGCAAAGTCATCTGCGAAGAACTCAAAGTCCAACTTCAGGGTGCCTGGCCCGACTACGTGTTCGCGCCCGAATACGAACTCAAACCCCTCGAAGAAGTGGAGCAGCACATCGCCGAAAAAGGCCACCTGCCCAACATCCCCCCGGCCTTTGAAATGCAGGAAAACGGCATCAGCGTCGGCGAAATGCAGACGAAGATGATGGAAAAAATCGAGGAACTTACCCTGTACCTCATCGCCCTGAAAAAAGAAAATGAGACCCTGCAACAGCGCGTACAGGCGCTGGAAACCAACTCCAGGTAACCCGGCGGCTAATAGTCTCCAATAACCAATCACTGCTGCTCCCGCCACCCTCTCCGAAAAAACCGGCGGGGGCAGCACTTCACCCAACTTTCAATTTTTAAAAGGAAAATGATATGAAAAAGATATATTTTGCTCTGTTTTTGCTGATTTCAGCAACGCAGGCGCGAGCGCAAAACCACACGCCCGACTCAATTATCCAAATTACTACCATCCTTCCGGGAATGAAACAACCTCAAACCCTTACAGTCGAAGTCATTGATGGCCTGGCGATTCTGGATGGCGATATGATACTTGGAAGAATCGAAGATTTGCACAAAGGAGTTGATGAAAGGGGATTTGTCATTGACGACCCTGTTGGAGATCCTGGTTTTGAACATTCGACCCGTTGGGGAAGTGGCGTTATACCTTATACGATTGACCCGAGCTTTGCTCCGGCATATATCAACCTCATACATCAAGCCATTGATTATATTAATGGCTCTACAAATCTGTTACTCAAACCACATGAAGGCGAATTTGACAGAATCCGGTTTCAGCCTTCGCCCGGATGCAGCGCATGGACTGGCAATCTTGTCATTGCGGGCGAACAACCCGTAAATTTGAATGACCCCGGCTGCGGTTTTAAACAAATCATACATGAGATCGCCCATGCTGCGGGTTTTTATCATGAGCAGTGCCGACCCGGCAGAAATAATTTTGTAACAATTCATTGGGACAATATTATACCGGGAAAAGAACACAACTTTCAAATGATTATTGTAGATGGAACGGAAATCGGACCGTACGATTTCGAGTCTGCCATGCATTACGAGCCCGATGCATTTAGCAAAAATGGACAGCCGACTATTACAGCGAACAACGGTCAGGCATTTGGAAATGCAACGGAATACAGCATCGGCGATGTGATAAGTATGAATTGGATGTACCCGGAAAAAAATTGCCCGTCAGATTATAACCTGAGTACTACTATCCCTTCTGTACAACGTCCCCTTCATTTTGAAACGCCGGGACATATTACTTCAACTGCTGCGGTGCAAGGTAACAACAACATGATGTACGATGCAGGAGTGTTTGTGCAGTTAAACCCTGGTTTTGAAGCCCATGAAGGGTCTACGTTTCATGCAGTAATTGACGGTTGCGGCGGCGCATACCAACTCGCCATACCTCCTGAAGTGGAAGAATGGATGGCAGCCATGCAACACGATCATCAATCACCTCAAGACGACCAGCCTGATACTAAAGAAAAAACTGAAATCCAATTTTCTGCCTCCCCCAACCCCTTCACCACCTCCACTACCATCGCCTACCAACTCGACGAACCCGAAAACGTGGAAATCCGCATCTTCAACGCCACCGGCCTGCTGATCGCCACGCCCGTGCAACCGCAGCGCCAGGAAGCGGGCGACTACTCCTTCACCTTCGCGGCCGACGACCTGCCCGCCGGAGTTTATTTCCTCGTGGCGCAGATGGGCGACCGGCGTGTGACAAAGCGGCTGGTGCGCACGCAGTAATACCCAAAACTCATTTTCAACAATCAAAAGCAAACGATATGAAAATCCACAGCATTATCCGGAGCCTCGCCCCTGTCTTCTTTGTGTTGACATTGACCGCCCTGTATCACCCCCTCGACGCACAAAAAAACCAGACCACCGCCAGCGCCGGCGCCAAAGAAAAACGCTCCGCCCCCGCCGTCAAAACCCCGGCGAAAAAAGCCGCCCCTGCTGTCCCGGCTGCCCCGGCAGTGCTGCGTCAAGGTTTGGAGCACCTCAAATCCCGCAATTTTTCCGAAGCCAGATCAGCCTTCAAAACCGCTCAAAAAGGCGCTTCCAAAGATGTGAAAAAACAGTGTCGGGCGCTGAAACAAGTGGGCAGGAAATACCACAAGAAGTATTTCCGGGCGCTGAACAAATGTCTCCAACTGCAAAAATCCGGCGACTACAAAGCCGGCATCCTGGCGTACAACAAAGCGGAATCGAAATTCCGCGCCATCAACCGCCGCAGCGTGGCCGCCCTGCTCAAACCCGTTGACGACCACTTGATGAAACAACACGCCGCCGACGTGAAACGCCTCAACGAACAACGCATCGCGGCCTACACCAAGGCCATCTCTGATGCCAAACGCGACATGAAAACCAGTCCGCGCAATGCCCGCAACCGCCTCGATTATGCCAAAACCCAGATGAATCCGACGGACGTGAGCGCGACCAAAGTGGACGAACTCATCACCGACGCCAACTACAACATCGCGCTCCAGGACGGCAACAACTTCGCTGCACAAGGCCAGCTCGAATCCGCTCTGGCCTGCTATTACACTGCCTCTTTGCACCGGAACACCGCAGAAATACAAGGCAAAATCAGCAGCACCCGTACGCAGCTTTACACAAAATGCATTGTGTCAGGCGATTATAACGCCAGTGCCGGCAATTATGAATCTGCCGCTAAAAATTATGCCAGAGCCAGACAGCTCACCGACAACACCGCCGAAGTGGACGCGCGCATGTTCAAACAGCACGACAAACTTTTCGCTTACGGCAATTCCTCGTTTGAATTGGGCAAGTATGCCGACGCGGTAAGATGGTATGATCTCGCCGGTTTGTTCGCCTCCAGCCAGGCACTCACAGAGGCGCGCACCCGTGCGAACAACTACCTCCAACACAAGATTTACATGGATAAGGCCAGCACAGAACTCGCCGCAGGTAATGCGTATGCCGCCTGCGACGCCGTCAACGCAGCCGTCAAATACCGCACGACCGACGAATCCGAAGCCCTGCGGCGCAAACTGGACGCTTACGTCGCCAATATGAAAACGGCTCGTACCCGCCTCAACGAAGGCAACGCCGCCCAGGCGCTCCAGGCCGTGCAGACCGCGCAAACATACGTGCCGCAAGGGGTTGAAGCCAAAAACATGACCACGAGCATCAACACCTACTCTCAGAAAGTGGACGCCGCGAGGGCGGCTTTGCGCAAAGGCGACCGCGTCGCAGCCCGTGTCAGCCTCGGCGAAGCGCAAAAAATAGCCGACACCCGCGAAGTGCGCGATTTGTCGGCGGAAGCGAACAAACAATAAACACGCGGGTTTTCGGAAGCCCGAAAAATAACCGGAGTCAACCGGCAGGGCACTCAAAAATTAACATAATTTTGAGCGCCCGTGCCGGTTCCCCGTTTTTTCACCCTCCTTTTTCACCTCTCAATTGGTATCCAATGAAAGCAAGATTTCTTCTCTTCCCGGCTTTTTTCCTGTTCTTTTTTGCGAGTGCACGGGCACAGGGGGTGGTGGATTCGTTGGCGGTGGTGCGGGAGGTGGATAGTTTGATACAAGTTTCTCGAACATTGACTGGCAAGCGTGAATTTGACAAAGCCCTCGAAGTCAATGCCGTTGCCGAAAAAATTGCTTTGGAAAAATTCGGTAGGGAATCGGCGTCTTATGGCAGTGTATGTATTAATCATGGCAGAGTTCTTTCTATAAAAGGAGATTTTTATGAAGCAGAAAAATGGTACGTGGAGTCTAAAGTCATTCGGGAAAAAGTATTAGGCAAAGAGCATCCTGACTATGCAACTAGCCTGAACAATTTGGGGATTTTGTACATAGACATGGGGAATTATGAAAAAGCAAAGCCACTTTTGGTCGAAGCTCTTGCCGTTCGGGAAAAAGTATTGGGCAAGAAACATTCTGACTATGCAACAAGCCTGAGCGGTTTGGCAAATTTGTATATTCGCATGGGTATCTATGAAAAAGCCGAGCCGCTTCATCTCGAGGCCCTTGCCATTCGGGAGAAAATATTGGGCAAAGAGCATCCTCACTATGCATATAGCCTGGACAATTTGGCGGTTGTGTATTTGAATTTGGGTTATTATGAAAAAGTGGAACCTCTTTTCCTTGAAGCCTTAGCCATACAAAAAAAAGTGTTTGGAAAAGAACATCCCGATTATGCAAAGAGCCTGAATAATCTGGCGATTTTGTATTATGATATGGGCAATTATGAGAAAGCCGAGCCGCTTTTCATCGAGGCCCTTGGAATTGTGAAAAAAAATTTGGGAAAAGAGCAACCTTTATACGCTAAGAGTCTGAACAATTTGGCCGGTTTGTATGAAGACATGGGCAACTATGAAAAAGCCGAGCTGCTTTATCTCGAAGCCCTTGCCGTTTGGGAGAAAACATTGGGCAAAAAGCATCCTGACTATGCATCAGGCCTGCATAATTTGGCGATTTTATATTCGGGCGTGGGCAACTATAAAAAAGCCGCGTCGCTTTGTGCCGAAGCCCTTGCCATTCTGGAAAAAATACTGGGTAAAGAAAACCCTGAATATGCAAGTAGCTTGCAATTTTTGGCAGTTTTGTATTCAAAAATGGGCGATTATGAAAAAGCTGAGCCGCTTTATCGTGAAGCCCTTTCCGTTTATGAAAAAACATTAGGCAAAGAGCATCGTGACTATGCACAGAGCCTGCACAATTTGGCGATTTTATATTTGGACATGGGCAACTATGAGAAAGCCGAGCCGCTTCATCTCGAAGCAATTGCTGCTTGTGAAAAAGCATTGGGCAATGAGCACCCTGAATATGCACAAAACCTGAACAGCATAGCTGTTTTGTATTGGCGCATGCGTAAATATGAAAAAGCCGAGCCGCTTTTTCTCGAAGCCCATGCTATCTTGGAAAAAGTCTTGGGCAAAGAACACTCTGACTATGCACTGAGCCAACACAATTTGGTGTGGTTATATTGGACTATCAAAAAATTTGACGCCACCCAATCTTTTTTATCCGGTGCTTTAAAATCAGATGAATCCCTGCTAATAAAAGCCTCGCGTCATCTCTCTGAAAGGGAATTAAACGCGTATATCCAAAAACTCACTGAAGGAGGAAATCAATTGTTCTCTTTTACGCAAACGAAAGCGGGGGAATACGCCCTTTGTTACAACTATGCACTTTTCCGCAAAGGTTTTTTGTTAAACTCCGTTTCTCATCTCAACAAATTGGTATTGTCTGATTCTGTCACTGCCGAAAAATACTACCTGCTCAAATCTTACCACCGCCGTCTTGCTACCCAATATGCCCTCTCTATCGCCGAACGCGACAGCACCCTCATCGCCACCCTCGAAGAAAAAGCCAACAACCTCGAGAAAGAACTCGTCCGCACTGTCGCCGGCTTCGGCGAAGCCTTGCGTCAGGTCAACTGGCAGGAAGTCCAATCCCGACTCAAACCCCACGAAGCGGCCATCGAATTCGTTCACTTCCGCTATTCCACACCCGATCCTACCGATTCAACGCTCCACGCTGCCCTCGTCCTCCGTCCCGGCTGGAACGCACCGCGCTGGGTCTTCCTCTGCGAAGAAAAACAACTCGACGCCCTGCTCGACCCCGTAAACACCCAACGCACCGAGTACCTCAACCGCCTCTACACCCCCGCGCAACCCTCCGTCGTCGTCCGCGACGACGAGCCGCCCGCGCTCTACGATCTCGTCTGGGCCCCGCTCGATTCCCTGCTCGATGGTGTAAAAACGGTGTACTATTCTCCTTCCGGCCTTTTGCATCGGCTCAACCTGGGCGCCATACCCGTCAGCGAAAGACAAACCCTGGCCGACCGCTATGCGCTTCGCCAACTCAACAGCACCCGCGAATTAGTTATCCCCACTGCTACTGCCACTGCTACTGCTACTGCTACTGCTACTGCCACTATCTTCGGAGGGGTTCGCTACGAAATGGACAGCACGGCCATCCGCAGCGCTACTGCACGGCCCGACAGTGTCATTTCCGTTAGCAGCACGGGCGAAGTGTCCTTCTCCTATATAGGCCGCAGCCTTCGCGGCGGCTCCTGGGCCTACCTGCCCGGCACCGAGCGGGAAGCCTCCGAAGTCGGCAAGTTATTGACAAAGAAAGGCTTCCGCACGATACTGAAAAAAGGCTACGCTGCCAGCGAGGAGTCCTTCAAACAAATCGGGCGCGACGGCCAGCGCTCTCCAAGAGTGCTGCACATTGCCACGCACGGCTTCTTTTTCCCTGACCCGAAAGATACAATCCGCAATCAACAATCCGCATTCCGCAATCAGGAGCCGGCCTTTAAAGTTTCCGACCACCCTTTGATCCGCTCCGGCCTCATCCTGGCGGGCGGCAACGCCACGTGGACCAGTCAGCCCAGACCCGCCGACCTGGAGGACGGCATCCTCACCGCCTACGAAATCTCCCAGATGAACCTGCGCAATACCGAACTGGTGGTGCTTTCGGCCTGCGAGACCGGTCTCGGCGACATTGAGGGCAACGAAGGTGTCTATGGCTTGCAACGCGCCTTCAAGATCGCCGGGGCGAAATACCTGTTGATGAGCCTTTGGAAAGTGCCCGACGAGCAGACGCAGGAACTGATGACGGCTTTCTACCGCGAGTGGACGGGCGGCAAGGCGATACCGGAAGCGTTCCGGTCGGCGCAGGCCGCAATGCGGAAGCAGTATCCGGGGCAGCCGGTTATGTGGGCGGGGTTCGTACTTGTCGAGTGACTACGCCGGCCAGGGAGGGCGCTGGTAGTGTGAAGAGCGCAGGATAATCCTTATGCGACGTTTACTAAACCTTCGAAGGTTTCGTAAACGTATTTTCAACAACGAACTTTGTTATTTTTCATCAACCAATTCCTGACGAACATGCTGAACATATTCTTCCGACGTACCGACAAAGTCTGCCACTTCGGCATCTGTCCAATTTGGAAATTTTTGAATGGTTTTAAGCGTAAAGTCCCGTATCGTTTCAGTACGTCCTTCGGCGCGTCCTTCCCTCAATCCCTGTTTTTTCCATTTCTGTCCAAAAATTTCCGGTATAGCATCGACCCAACTGTTTTCGGGTTCTGGCAATTCTTTGCTGAGTGCTTTAATTTCAGTTGCTGGCATATCAAATATAGTTACAATGCAAAGTGTAAGTGTTTGGAACAGGATCCTGTCTCTGTCGTCCTGATGAGATGGAGAACCAAAGTTAAGGACTTTTTTCCAGTTGTCAACGCTCAATTCCTTGTCATGGGAAATTTTTAAAGCCAAAAACAAATTGCGCAGGAACTCGCTTTTGGGGCGGTCAATAATTGCGCCCGGAGGCATCCGGCTCAGATCTGTCACCAAATAGTGAAAGTTCGGGACGAAAGCCTGCCACCCCTCGGGCAAGCCCCGAAAAAAATCGGAAAAAGGAATTTGTTCCCATTCCTTTTTGCCGTGGTAAACAACGATGGGAATGATAAACGAAAGCGGGCGCTTGTTTTTGATATCGTCCTCCCAAATTTGAAGCAGATAGTCGAGCAATTGCAGATGAACAGGCAGAGAAGGCACATAACTTTTATGCTCGAACAGAAAAAGAAGTCGAGCAATCTGTCCGGTCGTCAGCCGGGTTTCGTACAGCACATCGCTGAAAGATATCCCGAACCGCCCGCTGACAAACGCAGTATCGATTTTTCGGAAAACGGAAAAATCAATGTATCGGTGAATGCCTTCAGGAGTGTAATGCAGCAGGTAATTTTTGGCGACTTTCGCATCGCTGAAAAAAGTCTTGAATACCGCATCGTGTAATTTTTGTTCTTTTTTGCGCGGATGTTTTCGAGTAGGCATGGGTACGGCTGGTTGTGGTCGCGAAAATAAAACAAAGCGCTTTTAAAACAAAATATTTTATATTAAAAATAGAAAGAGGTTGTCATAAGTCTGTTTATTTGTTTAATTATGGGTTTGGTTATTTCGTTATACCTTCATAATCAGCGTTTTTTAAAACAAACAAATAACCGATTTGCGAGACACCTTACTCTCTTTACTCAAAAACATATTCCAATGAGAACATACCTCACCAATATCTTTTTTCTTCTGCTCCTGCCTTATCTGCTTGCCGCCCAATCCGCCGGCAAAGTGGCACTTGTCGTGGCGCTGAGCAAATATGCTCCCGGCAGCAATTGGCCGCCTACAAATGCCGCCAACGACGTGCCGCTTGTGGTCAATTCGCTGGTGCAACAAGGCTTCGATAACAACAATATCAGGGTACTGCAAGATGCCGCCGCTACGAAAGCGGGTATTGAAAACGCTATCCGGACCATGCTCTTAGCCAACGCCACAGCGGGGGGGACGCTGGTGCTGCATTTTTCCGGTCACGGCCAGCAGGTGCAGGACGACAACGGCGACCCGACGGCCTCGACGAAGCCATCGTGCCTTACGATTCGCCCAAAAATTTCAAAGCGGGACAATACCAGGGCGAAAAACTCATCCGCGACGAACAATTATCCCGCCTGCTGGAACCCGTGAAACAAAAACTCGGCCCTACCGGCAAACTGCTCATCGTGCTGGATGCCAGCTACAACGGCCCGGGCAATCGCGGCAGGGACGAAGGACGCGGCGCCGACGTGATCATGGCAGAGCCTGAGTTTGTGGTTCGCCTGCACCCGCCCGTAGCCGGCATGGCGTGGGAAACGTTCGGATTGGTCGCGGCCGGCAACACATCTGATGAAGCGCCTGTTACCGTTTTATCGGCTGCTACCACTGGTTTTGCAGGTGAAACCACAGGCGACGATGGCAAGCCGGTAGGCGCATTCACCTACGCCTTTTGCAAAGCCCTTGCCGAAGCCGCGCCGGGCAGCACATTCCCCGCGCTGATGAACGAAATCCGCCGCGTGATGGGCGCGCGCGCGCCTGCACAAACGCCCGGCCTGGAAGGCGACGGGGACGCACAAGTACTGGGAGGACTGGCGCCACCGGTGCACCATTTTGCCGTAACGGGAATTGAACTCCGTAAACGGCAGATACAATTGCAAGGAGGTCTGTTGCAAGGGCTGCTGGCCGGTAGCGAAATGGTATTTTATCCTGCCGGAACGACCGATACGGCGGCGGCTGAACCGGTGGCCAAAGGCATAGTGACCGCCACTGGTTTGTTGACCGCCGATGTGCAGTTGGATGATAAGTTTTCCGAAGAAAAAATAAAAGGTAGCCGGGCGTGGTTTCACCGCCGCAGTTTTGGCGGGTTAAAAGTCAGCCTCGCCGTAAACATACCGGACAAGGCGCTTTCTAAGCAAATTCGCACCCGGTGCCAGACCTTGCCTTTCGTACATTTTGAGGAAAAAAATACTGATTTGCAGGTGTTCGCGCCGGAACCGGGGCTGCTTGAACTTCAAACCCGCACGGGTATTTCCCTGTACCGGGATTCTATATCCATTGCACTGGCAGGGCCTTTGACCGACTATGCTCGCCAGCATGCCCAGGCGCAATTCTTCCGGGAAATGACCATGAGCGAACCCTCCCTGCGCATATTGTTCGACCTTGTTCCGGTAAAGATGACCCGGCAGGGAGGCAAACTCATCGAGCAGGCGCGCTACCCCCTCGCCGGGCGCACGGATCCCTCCGGCAACATTCGTTTTCAAAAAGATGATTTTTTCGAAGTCAATGTTGTCAACCACGGTAACCGCCCGGCGCATTTCGTTTTGCTCTACATCCAGCCGGACGACCGCATCATGGTATCCCCCGATGCTGCCGACCGCCAAAAACGCCCCGGCGACTTTTACCTGCAACCCGGTGAAAGCCGCGAATTCAGCTATCCGCTCCGGGTTATAGTGTCCGAAGGCGTTTGTGCCCTGAAACTCGTTGCCTCCGAAACGCCGCTCGATCTCGACGAGGTGCTCGCCGGCAAAGGCAAACTGCTGCGCAGCGAAAACAGTCGAAAATGGAATGATATGGAACACTTTTTTGCCGAGTCATTTCAAAACGTGGCAAACCTGCCTCCACTCCCTCCGGGAACGGCGCATATCATTACCATTATTTTCCATGTTGGAAATGAATGATAAACAACATTGAACCATGTGTCGCCCAGGAATTTATCTCTTCTTTTGCCTGCTATTCCACCTGTCCGTTCAGGCGCAGGACGGCATCGCATGGGCGGATACGTTCAACGAACGGGCCTATAAATTTTACAACCAATCTGCCGACAGTATCATTGCCTACGGTCGGCAGGCACTCGATAGTTCGGAAAAATACGGTTATGAAAAAGGCCGTGTTGTCGCTTTGGTAAGACTGAGCAGGGGTTACGCTGAAAAAGGAGAACACGAAACATCGAGGTCGTGGTGCAATAAAGCCATCGAGGCAGCCCGAAAGGCGCGCCAACCCCGTTATGAAGCCAGCGCCCGCTTACAACTGGCGCTGTTCGGGATGGCTGAAACGAAATATTCGACCGCACTCGATCAGGCTTTGCAGGCGCTTTCTCTTTTTGAAAGCGCGGACGATGAAGAGGGCGTGGCGACGGCTTATTTGCGCATCGGACAAGTGTATAACCAAACCAAACAGTTCGATAAAGCCATTGAATCCTATGAAAAAGGGCTTAAAATCACCGGGCGCACCAATGACAATAAAAATGCAGGTTATCTGTACGGCGAACTCGGCACAGCATACAAAAACAAAGTTATCCACGCGGGAAAAGGCAGTCTTCTCAAGGCAGTCGACTGTTTCAAAAAAGCCGCTGCCATACAATCCGGACAAGGCGACAGCGAGGTATGGGTGACGTACTTCAACCTCTCCAACCTGTATGCCGAAGGCCTGGGAGATATGGCTAAGGCATTGGAATACAATCGAAAAGCCCTCGATGTGGTCGAACGAACCGGCCACCGGGATGGATTGTGCCGGACTTTGACCAGGCTTGCCATACTTCTGAACGCCGCCGGTTCGCCAGCCGAAGCCAACGAAGCATTGCAGCGAGCGCAACCGATCGCCGAAAAAGAAAAATTTGCCGACTTGCTGGCTGCCATTTACCAGGAACGAAGCCTGGCGTTCACGGCACTGGGCCGCCCCGATTCGGCGCATTATTATTTTCGGGCCTACGGTTTTGCGCTCGAAAACCGTTTTCGCCGTAGTTATGATCGAGACCTGACCGAACTCCAGACCAAATACGAAACCGCCGAAAAAGACCGCCAGCTGCTCGCAATTACGAACGACAGGAACCTGAAAGCTTTCCAGTTGCAAAAACAACGCACCGAATTGCTGCAGCAATCATTACTGGCTTCGCGAAAGGACGCCGCCATTGATTCCTTAGAACAACAACAACAAATAGACTCGCTCGAACTGATCCGCAGCGAAGGAGTGATCCGGGAAAAACAATTAGAAACGGAGCGCCAGGCTGCTCTGATAAAAGCCAAAGAGGAACAGGCAGCCGCCCTGCTCAACGGCATTTTCGGCATTTTGGGCATTGCGCTTGCCCTTGTAGTGGGCGTATGGCAATACCTCCGCATTCGCCGCATCCGCCGCGAACAACAGATAAAACTGCAATTCGCCCGCCAGATGGCGGAACTTGAAACCCGCACTCTGCGTGCACAAATGAATCCGCATTTCATTTTTAATGCGCTCGCTTCCATTAAAAAATTCGTGCTGACCAACGACACGGACAACGCCGAAGCCTATCTCTCCAAATTCGCCCGGCTCATCCGGCTTATCCTCGAGAACTCGCGCGAAACCCTCGCTCCGCTGCGCAGCGAAATCGATTTGTTGGACAATTACATTCAACTCGAACGACTGCGCTCCGGTGAACGATTTGAATATGTATTAAACACGAACGATGCGCCCGACCTCGACAATCTCGAAATTCCCTCGCTTGTGCTGCAGCCTTTCGTGGAAAACGCCATTGTGCACGGCCTCAACAATCGCACAGAACCGGGCGGCAAATTGACCCTATCTTTTGCCCAAAATGGCGATACCTTGCACGTCTGCATCGAGGACAATGGAGTGGGCCGCGCCAAAGCAGAATCCTTGAAAATTTCCGACCCGAATATCCGCCACCGTTCTTTCGGACTGGACATTACGCAAAAAAGGCTGGAAGCATTTGCCGGCCGTTTTGGCCGAAAACCGACGGTGGTTATCAGCGATCTGAAAGATGGCGGCGGCACCCGCGTTGACATTGATATTCCGATAGACGCCGATTGACATTGGCAGTTGTTCACAACATCGGAGTCCCAACAAAATTGACATGATTTACAGGATCCCTTCTTACCTGTTTTGTGGAAAAAGCATCCAATTGGAGTTTGAAGAATTGACGGCGGCGGAACAAGTGGCGTTCGAAGAGGCGGTACGGCGGTTTGAGGGATTTGCGGGGGCCGATTGATCAAAGTTCTTTTTCCAGGATAATGCGCAAGCGCCCGTCTTTGCCGACATAAGTGCCTGTGATGAGGAATCCGTGTAAAAGATTGAGTGCCAGCATCTCACGCCAGCGGTTGAGGGTTTTGGTCTGGATGAAACGATAGCCTTGCTCCCGGGCCCAGTTGTGCTGGTGCTGCATCAGTTGAGTGGCCACGCCCTGCCGCCGGTATTCGGGCAAAACGCCTCCCAGCCAGGAATAAAACGTATCGGGATCCTGCCGGTAGCCGATCTTGAAGCCGATTGCCGCGTCTTCCTCGTTGAGGGCAAGCACGATGAGCAGGTCGCGGCTGTACAGCAGGCGTTCGCGGGCCTCTTCGTTCGGTTCGCTGTGGAATATGGTGCGGTACAAATGAAATACCTCTTCTTGCATGGCTTCGTCCGGCGGGCCTGTATGTTCGATGTATCGGAGCATGGGTATTTTTGGGGAAAAGTAGGTTTTTTGTGAAAATTGGGCGAAAAAAACTGATAATGCGGTTTTTCTGCACGATAAAGGCTTGAAAAATTTCTGACTCACTCAACAATCAACTTCCCAACATACTTTTGTTCTTCTGCGACTATTCTGATGAAATACAGGCCGGATGGGAAAACATCAGTGGGAAGCCAGAACTGGCTTGACCCATACCCGATTTGATGCGAGCTAGTCAGTTGTCCCTGAGTATTATATACTTCTACTAATCCATCTTTGGACAACGGCTTTGACCAAGTGGCCACCGAAAAATTACCGGCCGGGTTTGGATAACATTGCAGTTGCCCAGGGTTACCCGGAGATTTCCACTGTGGCCAAGGATAATTTATCTCAGCGACTGCGGGAAGCGAAACAATGGGGCTGTGTTGTGGGGATTCCAGCATGGCAGTGTTTGTCATGAGAGTTCCTACCGGCAATCCTTTTTCAGGCTCAATAGAAAAACGAACGACCCGCTGCTGTTTCGGAATTCCGTCGGGCGTAAAAGTGAAACGAATTACCCTGTTATCCAAAATTTCCCAGGTGCATGGCACATCCGAATAGGTGAGCGCAAACGTTTGCAAATTCAGATACGGACTGAGCGTGTCGCTAATGGTGAAGGGGAGTCCGTTCGTTTGTGGGTAATCAAAAATTATCGAGTACTCCAGTCGCTGATTCAAGGCCGAGTAATCAGGGTGTAAATAGGGGGTTGGAAACACCTCCTTGCTCAGCGGGAGAATCGGATTGCCCAGCATACATTCCCGGACAAATGAATTGTTGAAAGGATATGTGTCGGCTTGGTCAGCATTTATCCTTGCATAAATCTTCTCAGTCTGTCCAGGCACGATTTGAATCGCTACTGCCTCTATTTGAATTGTGACACTTTTTCCTGCTGGCAGGTCAGCAAAGGCCCATCTGACGGAATCTGTCTCAACGCTTGTGGGTGCAGGGTTCGCTTTGTAAAACTTCCAGTTTCGAGGCAAATGCAATATCAACTGCGAATTGGCAAGAGGCATCGTGCCGGAATTAATCGCAGTCACTTTGAACTTGACTGAAGTAAGTTTATTGATTTCGCTTGTGGGCCCGATAAAAACGCCTGCGTCATGAACAACGTCTTGGGGTTGAATTGCAAAATCTTGCCGGAACGCTCCATTTGAAGCAACTGCCAAATCCGGCTCAACTTCATCGTACGCCGATGCTGTGACTACTGATAAAGTATCACCCAAAGGCAATTCGAGCAAATAGAAGCCATTAGAGTCTGTCCGTGTGGCCTTATTTGAGGGTCGGGCAATCACTGGAATGTTTGCTACCGGTTTTTCGTGACGGTCAAAAATATGATTGCTGTTAACGTCGGAGAATACTTTGCCGGAGACGAGAGTGCCTTTCAGGGAGCGAGACCAGAGGCCGCCGAAATCTTCCATGTTTGCGTATAGTCTATCACCTGACAAGATCATGTTTTCGATATAGGTGTTTTCCAGATTTCCATTAAAGAAAGACCATGTTGCGCCCTTATCGTGGCTGACCATTACGCCCGCATAAGGATGTTGGCCACCAATGTAGAGGGAGCCATTATGTCGATTTATCGTACCAGGCTTACTGGCGACGTGATTGAGGACTGGGAGGTTGTACTCATTCCATGTTGTGCCATTATCATAAGAGGTGAAAATTGTCCCGTGCTGGGTAAATATAATTAAATCCTTATAACACTTTAATTGAACTCGGCTTGACATTGAACCATTTCGGACTTGAGTTTTGAATTCCCATTGTGTGCCTCCTTTAGGTAAAAAATACAGATTATATCCCTTGTCAAGATGCCAATAGCCGTCTTCGACAGGGCAAAAACCAAAAGAATACCCAGGCAGGTCATCGGAAATAAGTGTTAGCATTTCGCCATCAACACGGTATAAAGCTGAGGTATCTCGCAGAAAGTAGACAGTACTTTCGTCGTTCCATAACCATTCTGGCTTATCGAAGTAAATCTTTTTCCAAGTAATACCATTATCAGGTGTTGCATAGATATCCCAGAAGTTATATAAATAAACCCAATTATCATGTAAAGCCAACTCATACCATCCATTACTATTGGCATTAGGAGGGTTTATGCGGTTCCATGAAGAGCCCAGATCAGATGATCTGCAGATTTCACCATTAATAAATGCAACTATACTTTTCCCATCGGTACGCAAGCCGGCGACAATGCCATTGAACATGCCTTGATCAATTGGTTCCCAATTTCCATCCGCTTGGTCAAGGTAAAGCCTTCTCTCTGATTTTATCCTGCGATTTCCAAAATTGTAAAGTCTACCGGGTATATTTACGTTGTAAGGTTCATCATTCCCAATAAACTCCCATGTTTGATAAAAATCATCAGAAAAATAATGTTTCCCATCTTCGTAGATGTAAATCGAATCAGTGTCAGGAATTTCATAAAGCCACCAAACTCCCAGAAATGGAGTTCCTGTTGTATCCCAAGTTTCTCCTAGATTTTCAGAAGTTAGGAACTCTCCAAAATAGGTTGTCATCAGCAATGTGGAATCACGAATGAAGACTTGGCGCAGACTGTTGTCAATGTTCAACTCTCCATAAATTTTACTAAAATTCTCGCCATAGTTGTACGAAATGTAAAGAACTTTATAACTCAATGCTAAGACAATTGAATCTTGACCAGTTATCATACTGATAAATGGGTGAACGCTAATTTGTTTAAAGGTGCTACCATTGTCGTCTGAGCGATAAAGAAAACAAGTCCCTATGTTTACTGGACAAACTCCAATATAAATTCTGTCATTTATCACTTCAAATCTTATGGTACGATGAGGTAGAATTCCTGTGGGAATGATTTGCCAATGCTTACCTCCATTGATCAATTTACACAAAAGTAGATCAGCCTTTTGTTCCAAAAATTGCTTGCCTAATACCAATAATTCTCCATTCATTTCTTTGATCCCTACTACATCAAGCCCTCTCGGCAAAGCCTCCTCCATTCTAAAAGTTCTCCCCGTGTCAACCGACGAGTATAAACCATTGGAAGTGCCGACCCACAGCACATCACCCATTTTGTACGATGCTTCGATTCCCCAACTCGGGAGGTTCTCCAACTCGACCCACTGCGGGTAAGCAACTGAATATGAAAACAGAAAAACGAACAGCGTGGAACTACGTGAAAGCATAAATTTGAATTTTGGACAAAGGTCGGAATACCGCTAAATTTCGACGCCTCCATCGTGTGAGCACGTCCTTTTTACGAGTGAACCGGGTCACTGGCTGAGTAAAACAAACACTCCATCTTTCCTACCTTTGCCCGCCCAATCCCAAAACCGCTCTCTAACCATCTCCACCATGCAACAACTTCAAAACTACATCCTCGGTCAATGGATGCCCGGCTCCGGAGACGGCATGCCTCAATACCACGCGATCAGCGGCGAACTCATCAGCACCGCCAGCAGCGAAGGACTGGATTTCGCCGCTATCCTCGAATACGGCCGCAGAACCGGCAACCCGGCCCTGCGCCATATGACTTTCCACGAGCGCGGCCGCATGCTCAAAGCATTGGCACTCTATCTCTTAGATCGGAAAGAAAAATATTACCAGGTATCGCACATGACCGGCGCAACCCGCGTGGATTCGTGGGTGGACATCGAAGGCGGCATCGGGAACCTCTTCGCCAACAGCAGTTTGCGGCGGCGCTTCCCTAATGAAACCTATTATGTCGAAGGTGAAACCGTGCGGCTTTCCAAAGAAAACACCTTTATCGGCCACCACATACTCGTGCCGAAACGCGGCGTGGCCGTCCATATCAATGCCTTCAATTTTCCGATCTGGGGGATGCTGGAAAAAATCGCCGTCAATCTCATGGCGGGCGTTCCGGCGGTGGTGAAGCCCAGCGAGCAAACCTCGTTCCTGACCGAAGCCATGGTGCGCGACATCATCGCATCGGGCATTTTGCCGGAAGGAGCCCTGCAACTCGTCGTCGGCACGGGGCGCGGCATCCTCGATCCCGTTCAAAGTCAGGACGTGGTGACGTTCACCGGTTCGGCGGAAACGGGTCGCAAACTGCGGGCGCACCCGACCATCATCGAACACAGCGTGCCCTTCACTATGGAAGCCGATTCTTTGAACGCCGCCATTCTGGCTGAAGACGCCGTGCCGGGAACGCCCGAATTCGACCTGTTTATCAAAGAATGCCGCCGCGAGATCGTGACCAAGGCAGGACAAAAATGCACGGCGATCCGACGCATCATCGTGCCTGAAAACCTGCTGGAGGAAGTTCAAAAAGCCCTCTCGAAGGAGTTGGCAAAAACCGTTGTCGGCGATCCGGCAGTGGAAGGCGTGCGCATGGGGGCGCTCATCAACCGTCAACAACTGGAACGCGTCCGGGAAAAACTGGCATTGCTCACGAAAGAAACCCCCGTCGTGGCCGGCAATTTGGAAGCCTTCGAGGTCGTCGGTGCGGAGCGGGAGAAAGGCGCTTTCATTCCCCCCGTTTTGCTTTTGAACGATCGGCCATTTTCCAAAAAACTCACGCACGAAACGGAGTGTTTCGGACCGGTTTCCACCTTAATGCCCTATAAATCAATGCAGGAGGCCATCGAACTGGCGAACATGGGCAAGGGCTCGCTTGTGTCCACCATCTGCACGATCGACCCGAAAACGATGCGCGAATACGTGCTGGAAGCAGCGGCGTTTCACGGGCGGATTCATATTTTGAATCGAACTTCAGCGAAAGAAAGCACGGGACACGGCTCGCCGATGCCTTTGCTCGTACACGGCGGCCCCGGTCGCGCGGGGGGCGGCGAAGAAATGGGGGGGATGCGCGGCGTGTTGCACTACCTCCAGCGCACGGCCATTCAGGGCCACCCGACCGACCTCACGGCGGTCACGAACCAATACCAGGTTGGCGGGGCGCAGACCGAAACGCCCGTCCACCCGTTCAAAAAACACTTCGAAGATCTGTTTGTCGGCGAGACGCTGATTACCGCCAAACACACTGTTTCTGAGGCGGATATTCACAATTTCGCCAACGTCAGCGGCGACAATTTTTATGCGCACATGGACGAAACCGCGCTCGAAGGCACGCCCTTTACCCGCCGCGTGGCGCACGGCTATTTCGTGCTCTCCAAAGCTGCCGGCCTGTTCGTAGATGCTAAAAAAGGGCCCGTTTTGCTCAATTACGGTCTCGACGAGTGCCGGTTCACCAAACCGGTTTACCCCGGCATGACGATCGGTGTAAAACTGACGGTGAAAGAAAAGATTGATCAGGAGACCGATCCGTCGAAGGAAGGCGTGGCGGCCATTCCGCGTGGCATCGTGAAATGGCTCGTGGATGTGTACGACGAAACGGGCGAGACGGTGGCGGTGGCGACGATTTTGACGATGGTGAGAAAAAGGGTTTAAGAAGTTTGAGTGGTTTGAGTGGTTTGAGAGGTTTGAGTGGTTTGATGTTGTTGAAAAAGTTTTAACTTGCGCAAAAATTCAGATTATGAACGGAGTGACGGCTGTTTCGCCAAAGTTGCCAACGAAGAAGGACAAGCCGAAAGAGCGGCTTTATACCATCGAGGAATACCTCGCCATGGAAGAAAACTCATTGGTGAACCATGAATTCGATAACGGAAAACTGATACCTATGGCAGGCGGGACTCCTCCACACAGCGAAATAAAAGCATCGATTGTTATGGTGTTGGGAATATTGGCACGGCAATCTAAGAAATCGTGCCGGGTTTTCAACAGCGATATCCGTATACATATACCAACTTTTAACAAAGGCGTGATGCCCGACGCGGTAGTCGTGGTTGGGAAGGCGAACTTTTCAATAGAACACCCCGTCGGGTTGCTTTTGAATCCCACGCTCATTGTCGAGGTTCTTTCCGACGGTTCCGAATCCTATGACCGGGGTGAAAAATTTGCCCGCTATCGCACGCTGCCTTCATTTGAAGAATATGTTTTGGTCTCGCAAAACGCGCCTCGCGTGGAGACATTCGTGAAGCAAAATGGCAGATGGTTCATCAACGAAACTGCCGAGGGACTGGATGCTAAGGTGGAATTGGTCACACTGGGTATAAAAATGCCCTTGAAAGAAATTTACTGGAACGTGTCTATTGGGGAAGAAAAGCCCGGAAAACGGACAAAAAAGAAGTAATTCATCATTCATCATTCATCATTTTCAGTAGCCATTCCTTTTCCGCCACTGCCTTGGTCGCCTCGATTTCCCGGCGCAGCGCTGCCCGTTCTTCTTTATCATACAAATTGGTTTCCAACAGTTTTTGCGTGAAATTCACCGTGTTCAGGTAGTTTTCCCGGTGATAGCCCATTACTTTCTTCCGGCGGATAAAAGCGCGAATGGCCTGCAGGTGCGATTCCAGCAGATCGAATTCCTGTAACTCGTAAAAGATTTTCATTTGCAGCGTCTTGGCGGCCAGACTGAGCATCAGGTCTTTGTACTCGGCTTTTTGCAGGAATTGCAATGCTTTGCCCAGGTCGCGACGCTGGTATTCCAGCCGTGCCAGGTTGAAGCTGAACAATCCCTCCCGCTGCTCTTCCTTCAGCGCGGGGCGGTAGTCGTGGACGAAGCGCTCGACCCATTCCAGTTCGTGCAGGACGAGGCCGATGGTGGCGGCGTTTTGATAGGTGTAGCGCGACAGCGAACCTTCCGTGAGAAAGTATTTTTTGGCGAAACCTTCCTGGTAAAGTTCAAATTGTTCGGCGAGATAATCCTGATTGCCGGCATTGTATTGGCGGATGCAAAAGTTGATGGCAAGGATGTAGAGGTCGCGCAATTCCTCCGGCGGGAACAAATCGGCGGATTGCGTCAAATGGAATTTGAATTGTTGGAAATGCACTTTTTCTGCCGGATCGGTCAATGCCCGGTAACAGTGGTAATATATGGAAATAGCCGGAATATCGAGCGCGTTGGTTTGCCCGATATGAGCCAACGCAGCGTCGAGCAATCCGAAACGGTATACAGTGCCCGATACCGACTGGTGCGAGAGCATAAAACAGGCCTGCCAGAGTTTTCGGGCCAGAAAGGCATTGTCCAGCCGGTCGGACAGTTCCTGAAAATCGAGATCGCCGAATGTCTGCGTTTCCACGGCAAAACGGTGTTTTTCCAGCAACAATTGGTAATTTTCTTCAAAAAAATCGGCGTTGCGGACAGGAATGCGCTGTTGGGCAGCGTTGGCATCTTCCCAGGTTTTGGCGAACTGATCCGGTAAATGACGCCGGCGGAAAATTGACGCGAGGCGACGCTGGTAGCGGGGGGAGTCTTGTAAAAAATCCTGTACGGCGAGGAATTGCCCCGTGAGTTGATACAAAAAACTCATGGCTAAGCGCACCCGGTGGTCGTTGTACGCTTCTTTACCGAATATCTGCCGGTATGTTTGTTCCTTGCCGGGTGCTGTCCGGTCGGTTTTCAGCGACTTTTCCAATACATCGAGCAGCGCAGGCACTTCGCTGCGCTGGTTGAAAAAGGGATTGCGGACGAATTTTTTCAATCCGCGCAATTCCTCTTTCGAGAGTGTGCGCAACAGTCGGAGCAGGCGGCTTTTTTCCATCCTGCAAAAAAAACGATATTTTTTGAAAAAACACGACTTCCATGAAGTTAGAAGGGTAGACAAAAAAATGATATAAATTAATGATAATAAATAATTTATGTAAAATCCTTTAAAATAAAATTGTTACAAACTCCAAAATTTGTCTTTGTCGTGCTGCATGCTTGCTCCCACTTTTGTACCATGAAATTTTTCTTTTAACCAAAACGGATTTCCCATGCGAATAAATCTCTTCTCCAAAACGGCAATCGCGTTGTATTTGATGCTTGCAATCGCCGCTAACATGTGGTCTCAGACGGCGACCATCTCCGGCAGAGTTACCAACGTTGCAGGCAGTGGCCTGGAAGACGTCAATGTGCAGCTCACGAGTCAAAGCGGGGGCAACTGGTTCGATATGTCGGACGATCAGGGCAATTATTCGTTCACTGTCCCGCTAGGCGATACCTACACCATTGCTCCCCAAAAAGATGATAACCCGCTCTTTGGGGTTACCACTTTTGATGCAGTACTAATTGCGAAGCATATCCTTGGCGAACTGCCCTTTACCACTCCTTATCAGATCATAGCTGCCGACGCGAATTGCGACAACAGTGTGGAACTGCTCGATACCATCGAGTTAAGAAAATTGATATTGGGGATTTATTCGGAATTGCCGTGCGGAAGCTCCTATCGCTTTGTCAGAGCGGATTATATCTTTCCTGATCCACAAAATCCATTTCCCTTCCCGGAGACCATCACCATAGAAAATCTCTCGGGCGACGTCGGCGGCCAGGATTTTATCGGCGTAAAAATCGGCGATGTGAACGGCAGCAGCGCTTTCGCTACGACGGGCGTCTCATGCCGCGTGCGGATTGATACCGACCTGAATTGCGCGCTTGGTGTGGACGAACCTCCTTTAGAGGATTGGCTCGTGACATGTTACGGTAGCATTGGCGATGTTTTTACCGGCACCACGTCCAGCACGGGCAATTGTTTTATTCCCATGCATGCAGGCACTTTCGATGTCGTATTGACGCCGCCAAATGCCTTATGGGACATTTGTGCCGATACAGTTTATGGGGTACAGGTCGAATTTCTGGATTCCTCGGCAGTTGATTTTTCCGTGCAAACAATTGTCGCTTGCCCACTGCTCGAAGTGGACTTGTCTGCGCTTTTTCTCCGCCGGTGTTTCGAAAGCACCTATGAGATTTTTTACTGCAACAAAGGAACGGCACTTGCGGAAGACGCCTTTGTGGATGTCGAATTCGATCCTTACCTGACTGTTGTAAGCAGTGAAATATCCTGGTCATCAGTCAATGGAAATACCTATACCTTCCCGGTAGGCAACGTAGGAGTGGGCGAATGCGAAAGTTTCGATGTGGTAGTAAATGCCAGTTGCGACGCCGTTCTGGGACAAACTCACTGCTCGGAAGCGCGGATATATCCCGATACGCTATGTTTCGAGAATCCGCAGTGGAACGGCGCCAACCTCGAAGTGGAAGGCGAATGCCAGAATGGCGAAGTGATCTTCACCATCACCAATACGGGCGAAGACATGACAGAGCCGGTCAACTACATCGTCATCGAAGACATTATGGTGCAAATGAGCGGCGGAAGCATCCAACTCGGCAGCAGCGAAAGCGAGATCATCACCATACCGGCCAATGGCTCCACCTGGAGAATCAATTTGGATCAGGCACCCAACAACCCCTGGAATACCCTCGTCACTGCTGCCGTAGAAGGTTGTGGCGAAAACGGCAGCGGCACGTTCAGTTTGGGATTTGTCACGCAATTCCCTGAAAATGAATGGGGGGGACACGTGGATGAAGACTGCCAGGAAAATGTCGGTTCTTACGACCCGAACGACAAACAGGGTTTCCCGCGCGGCGTGTCCGACGAACATTTTATCCCGAAAGGCACCGAGATCGAATATATGATCCGCTTCCAGAACACGGGCACGGATACGGCTTTCACGGTGCGCATACTCGATACCTTGTCGCAATACCTCGACCTTACCACCCTGCGCCCCGGCAGCAGCAGCCATGCCTACGATTTCAAAATGCTCGGGTCGGGTGTGGCGCAATTCCTGTTCGCGAATATTCTGCTGCCCGACAGCAATGTGAACGAACCGGCTTCCAACGGCTATGTCAAGTTCCGCATCGAGCCCAAAGCCGAGCTGCCGAACAATACTGCCATTGAGAATCAGGCGGCTATTTTCTTCGATTTCAATGCACCGGTCATGACCAACCGGACGCTGCACACTGTCGGCGAACAATTCCTCGACGTTTCGACGGTGGTGTTCCGCCCCGGCGTGCAGTTGGAAGTGTATCCGAATCCGGCTTTCGCTAAGGCTACGTTTTTCATCCATTCGGCGACGCCGGCGGAAGGGACGCTGCGGTTGTTCGACTTGCAGGGGAGGTTGGTGCGAACACAGCCTTTTGCTGCAAATACTTTTGAACTGGACGCTGCGGGGCTGACGTCGGGGATGTATTTGTTCCGGCTGGAATCGGGAGGCAACGAGTTGGCGGCAGGAAAACTGGCGGTGCAAAGACGCGAGTAAATACAAAAAAAATTCAGATTTCGATGAAAAACATGGCTCATGCGGACAGGGGTTTGGAGCAGTGAACCCGTAGAGCCATTTCCCGCAGATTTTCGCAGGTTTATGCCGCAGATTTTCGCGAGATCAAAATCTGCGGCCATCTGCGCAAATTTTTCTGCGCAAATCTGCGGGAAATATTATAAAGGTCACATGCTTGTTAGCCTCTGATTCGCAGGATTTATGTTCCTTTTTTCAGAAAGACCTTTTGCGCGCCGCCTTGCTTGCGGGTCCCGAGCACGCCCCGCGCTTCGAGATCGAGTTTCACCGTCACGGCGTACCACAGCGGTTTGCCGTCGAGGTGTTCTTCGAGCCGGGCGGCGGCGGCTTCATACAAATCCATAGCGCCCATTTCACCACGTTCGCGAAGCGTATCGAGCAGCGCCTGCGCAGTGAGGTCGTAGCGGCGACGCAGGATGTTCACGCCTTTTTTGCCCTCGGGGTGGCGAGTGAGGATGGTTTCTTCCTGTTTCATACTTTTTTTATACAAGTCACCTACACCTTCATCTCCCATCCCTTCTCATACTCCCTCGCCCACAATTTCATCGCCTCTTTATCCTGAAGAATATGCCCGTTAGCAGGGTCGCACTGGAGCGCCCGCCCTGTGCGGAAGGCGATGTTGCCGAGTTGCGGCAGGAGGGTGGAGATATGGCCATCGGCAATGGGAGAGGTCAGTTCCGCTTTGCCGCGGACGGCGTCGAGGAAATTGGTCAGGTGCAGGCTGTCCAATTGTTCGCCGATGCTGACGGTGTTGGTGCCTTCCACGCTTTGAATTTCCGATTTTCCCTCCCGCAGCAGTTTGTTGTCGAGATCGAATATTTTGTATTCGTCGCCGCCGTAGGAGACCAAAGAACCCGTTTCGCCGTAAAATGCGACGCCTCTACCGCTGCCTTCGAGGCGTTGGCCATTGCAGCTGCGCCCTTCCCAGGTCATGGCGGTGTTGTTGGGGAATTCAAAAGTAATGGTCTGGGTGTCGGGCGTTTCCCAGTCGTCCTGAAAAGCGAAACGCCCGCCGGCGGAGACTACTTTGGTCGGGTAGGCGGCTCCGAGGCCCCAACGCATCACGTCTATTTCATGGGTGCCGTTGTTGAGGGCTTCGCCGGTGCCCCAATGCCAGAACCAATGCCAGTTGTAATGCACGAGATTGTCCTTGTAAGGGCGGCGCGGGGCAGGGCCCTGCCACAGGTCGAAATTCAGGGTCGCGGGTGGCGGTACCATTCTGCCGGTGCCGATGGATTTGCGCGCATTGGCGTACCAGCCCCTCGCGTAGTACACCCTGCCGATGACGCCCTGGCGCAACAATTGCATGGCTTCGATGATCTTCGGAAAGGAGCGGCGCTGGTTGCCCATCTGGATGAGACGGCGGTATTTCTGCACGGCCTGCACCAGCATTTCCCCTTCGGCGGGATTATGCGAACAGGGTTTTTCGAGGTAGACGTGTTTGCCTGTCTGCACGGCCATCAGGGCGGCGGGGGCATGCCAGTGGTCGGGCGCGGCGATGACAAGGACGTCGCAGTCTTTGGTCTCGATCAATTTGCGCACGTCCACAATTCCTTTTGGTTTTTTGCCCGTCAGTTTTTCTATGGCGGCTATGTTCTTTTCTGTCACCGTGCTGTCCACATCGCAGATATAACCAACCTCGACATCGGGCAATTTGGCGAATGCCTGCGCCAAAAATGCCCCCCGGCTGTTGACGCCGACGACGCCGACGACGATCTTTTCAATAGGGCGCCCGCGGTAAGCGAACAGTTGAGCGGAACTCAGCGCGCCGAGGCCGATCAGGGTGGATTGTTTGATGAATGTTCTGCGATCGGGCATGGTGGGTGTAGTTATTGTAGTTGAAGTTCGAACACATAGGCACATAGAGCACATGGACTTTCGTTCTGTTTAAGGGAATACCTATGTGTTTTTGTCAACAAATAATGCTGTGCGAATGTAAACGTATGCTGTTGGATTCCAAAAAATCAGAATAATTTTCGCCGTTTTAAAAACCCTGCTGCCTGTGAAATACAAAGCCTTCATTTCCTGCCGCCATAACGAAAACAGTCGCCGCCACGCCGTCGCGCTCGAAACCGCGCTGAAACGCTATGCCAAGCCCACGCTTGCGCGCCCGATGAAAATCTTCCGCGACGAGAAGCACATGAAACCCGACATCAGCCTGCCGAAATTGAGCCACCAGGGTGACATCTCGAAGCGCGCGATGCCCCCGTCTGCTGAGATCTCACCTCCTCCTTCGTCGGAGATGACACCTCAGTCTACACCGGATCCACATCCACCGCCACCCCCACCTGCCCGAAGCCCTGCCGACCCAGCATGATTTCCGTCGAACGGCGGATCAGCGCCTTCGTGTTCGCCAGCAGGGGCGCTGATTTTTCCAATTTGAGCAGGAGGTTTTCGGCATAAAGGCCGCGTACCCGCGGGATGTGCGGCAGCACCGGCCCCAGTACCCGTTCGCCGAGTTTTTCTTTCAATAATTTTCCAAAAAACGCTGCCGCGTCGTGGACGGTGCGCGCGTCCTTGTGCCGCAGGGTCAGGTGGATCAGCCGGGTGAACGGCGGGTAGCGGAACTCCTGCCGTTCGCCCATTTCGCGCCGGATGAAGCCTGCAAAATCGCCGTTCAGCACTTCCTGGAGAACGGGATGTGCGGGATTAAATGCCTGCATCAGTACACGGCCTTGTTTGTTTTTGCGGCCGGCGCGACCGGCCACCTGGGTCAGGAGTTGATAAGCACGTTCGCCGGCGCGGAAGTCGGGAAAGCGCACCAACTGGTCGGCGCCGAGGATGCCCACCACGCCGACGTTCTCGAAATCGAGTCCTTTGGTCACCATTTGGGTGCCGACGAGGATGTCTATGCGCTTTTCCTCGAAGTCGTTGAGCAGGGAGGCGAGGTTGGTTTTGGTGCCTGCCGTGTCGAGGTCCATACGCGCGATGCGGGCTTTCGGGAGGAAAATTTTGAGTTCTTCTTCGATCTTTTCCGTGCCGAAACTGAGCAGCGTGATCTTGCCGCTGCCGCAGGCGGGGCACACGCTCACCGGCTCCTGCTGGTAGCCGCAGTAGTGGCATTGGAGGCGGTTGGAGTGTTTGTGATAGGTGAGGCTCACGTCGCAGTGGCGGCACATGGCTGTCCAGCCGCAGGTCTGGCATTCGAGCACGGGCGAGTAGCCGCGCCGGTTCTGGAAGAGGATGGCCTGTTCGCCGTGGTCGAGCGCGGCTTGCAGGTTTTCGATAAGCGGCGTGGAAAAGATGCTTTGCATTTGCCGCTTTTTGTACTGCTCGCGCAGGTCAACCGGCTGGATATCGGGCAGTTGAAGCCCTCCGAAACGCTCGTTGAGTTCGATGAGGCCGTACTTGCCGGAGGTAGCGTTGTGGTATGTCTCCAGGGCAGGCGTGGCCGTGCCGAGCAGTACTTTGGCGCCGTAGAGTTTAGCCAGATAAATAGCGGTGTCGCGGGCGTGGTAGCGCGGTGCGGGGTCGAATTGTTTGAACGATGCGTCGTGTTCTTCGTCCACAATGATCAGTTGGAGATTTTGGAAGGGCAGGAACAAACCCGAGCGGGCCGACATAATGACGGGCAAGCCGGCGACGGCGCTGCGCCACACTTCCACGCGTTCGTTGTAATTGACCTTGGAGTGATACACCGCTACTTCACTGCCGAAGATGCGCTGGAGGCGGCTGACAAGTTGCGTCGTGAGGGCGATTTCGGGCAGGAGATACAGCACTTGCCCGCCCTGCGCCATTGCGTTGCGGATGAGTTCGACGTAGATACGCGTTTTGCCGCTACCGGTGACACCGTGCAAAAGCGCGACGTTTTTTGTTGAAAAACAGGCGTTTATCTCTGAAAAAGCGCGGCGTTGTTGGGTGGAAAGTTCGCCCGCGTCGGTGAGTTCGTCTTCATAGCCGCTCATGCGGCTCACCTCGCGGTCGTAGATTTCGAGAACGCCTTTTTTTACCAAAGTCTGGAACGAAGAGGGCGACACGTCGGCTTTTTGCAGCACTTCCTGGCGCAGCACGACGGGTTGTCGTTTGTTCAAAGCCAGGTAGGCCATCAGTATCTCGACCTGGCGCTCTTTTTTTTGCAACTCATCAAAAACGGGTTTCAGCAGATCAGGCTGCGAGCGAAAAGGTTCTGCCAGCCGCACTGCCGTCACTTTTTTGGGTTTGAATTTTTCCTGCAAGTCCTCGCGCAGGAACAAAACGCCCCGGTTCAGGAGGCTTTGAACGACAGGAAAAACGGTCTTTTTGTTCAGTATCTTGCGCACATCGTCAATCGAAACCTCGTTCTGAATGTGCAGCGCTTCGGCGACGAGGTATTCGTCGTTGTTCAGTTCCGAAAAATCGTCGCCGTAGTTGGGGTTTAAAACGAGTTTCGTTTCACTGGTCAGCTTCAGGTGGCCGGGTAGAGCAGCTTGCATCACTTCGCCGAGCGTACAGCAATAATAATCGGCCATCCAGTCCCAAAGTTGGAGTTGCTGGGGCGTCACCACCGTCACTTCGTCGAGCACGGCGATGATGTTTTTTGTCTGGTATTCCGGTTGTTCCACATGAACGCGTTCCACCAGTCCGCTGTACAGCTTGCTGCGGCCGAATTGCACTTCCACGCGTACGCCGGGTTGCACCATTGGCGCCAGTACGTCGGGCACGGCGTAGGTGTAAGTGCGTTTGGGCAGCGCGAGCGGGAGGATGATGTCGGCGAAAAGCATTATCCGAAAAGGATTTCCATGATTTCTTCCTTGCTGAGACCGAGGTGTTCGGCAACGTCAGTGAGAATAGCGGCTAAGGTGCCGATTTTCTTCTTCAAAATGGCACTGAATTGCTTCCCGTATGTTTGCCAAAAGTTCGTTCATAGTTTCCCCTTGTGTGAAAATGCCATAGCCGGGCGCTTTAGCGGTGTAGCCTCCTTCGGGGGCCTCCTGAACGACGAAAAGGAGTTTGGGGTGTGTTTGTGCAGTCATGAGCGTTATTTTTGTACAAAGGCAAACATAAAACAAAAAATTTTTCCACCCATCTTAAATTGTTGAAACACAGAATTAGAGTATTTTTGTGAAAATTTTTCATGCAGGGGTACGCGCTTCGATTGTCCGTGCCCGGTTTTTTTCACCAAACCAACTCATTACTTGGCATTTAAACCTTACCGACCCAAACCTCCAGGCAATCGCCCGCCCGGTTCACGCCCTGGCGGCCCTCGCCCATTCAATCGCGGCCCTCGAGCGCCTGAACACAACATCAACAGTTTTATCAAGGCGAATGAAGTGCGCCTTGTGGGCGACAACCTGGATGAAATCAGCACAGTTGCGGGCCAAACTGTCGAACCCGGCATCTATACCACCTCCAAACTGCAAAAGTGGGCCGAAGAAATGGGCCTCGACGTGGTAGAAATCTCTCCCAACGCCGACCCGCCTGTTGTCCGCATCGTGGACTACAACAAATTCCTGTATCAGAAGAAAAAACGGGAAAAAGAACTCAAGGCGAACACCACTAAAGTGGAATTAAAAGAAATTCGCTTCGGCCCGGAAACCGGTGACCACGATTTCGATTTCAAAGTGCGCCACGCCAAAAATTTCCTCACCGAAGGCAACAAGGTAAAAGCGTACGTCCAGTTCAGAGGCCGTGCCATCGTTTTTAAAGACCGGGGCGAACTCCTGTTGCTGCGTTTTTTGAAAGAACTCGAAGAATACGGCACGGCAGAACAATTGCCGCGCATGGAAGGCAAACGCATGAACGTCATCCTGACGCCGAAAAAAACGGCGCCGAAGAAGAAAGAGGGAGAATAAGCACTTACATCAATCATAGTTTTTAATGAAACTGCCTTGTTCAGCGTCGAGCAAGGCGGTTTGTTGTTTTTAGCTTTATCTAATGACCAAGTTTAGAGAAGGCGCCTCAACCCTTTTCATAATGAAATATTTAACATTCAAAATATGGCGGGATCGGTTTTTTTTTCAATTTTGCAAATCAGATCATCTTAAAAATTGATTTCAAAATGAAAACCATCTTGAAATGCGCATTCCTGGCGCTCGCCCAAACGCTCTTTACTTCAATTTTCGCGCAGCAAATCACTGTAGGCACTATCAGTAGCGGAGTTCCTACCCTTATCATGACCGATGCCCAGTTGACAGACACGCTTTCCTTTGTTTTGAATGGAGCTACCTTATCGAATTCGATCATTCTGTCAGGGACAGACACCCTCGGCCAATACTACTACATTAAATCTGCCGCAACGCGCCCTAATCAATCAAATCCCAGCCAAATTGCCATTATTTTGTCTCAAAGTGGAAATGATTTGATGTTTATCACAACGGGCGGAGGCGGCTGCACAATGGAGTGTAGCGCCAGCTTGCCTTGCAGTACTTGCGATCAGGTTATTTTTGAAAAATGCAAGAGACAAAGATGTAAATGTACAAGCGAATCCGGTGGGTGCAATTCCAGTATCACCTTTCCGGATTAAAGCCCGACCCTGAAATTTCTCCGAACAATTTTACGCAATTGTTTTCTAATCCGGTCAACCGTATTACCTTTGCGCTCCATTTTTTAACCGTATATCATTTTTGTCATGCCGAAAATGAAAACCCATTCCAGCGCCAAGAAGCGTTTCAAGGTGACTGGCACAGGGAAAGTCAAGCGCAACCGGGCCAGAATGCGCCACCTGATGCGCAAAAAGACGACGAAAGCCAAACGCCACCTGCGCGATGCAGTGGTCACGCACACTGCTGACCACGCTCGTCTGGAGCGTTTGCTGGCGATCTGATTTACCCGCCGTAGTCTTGACGAAGGCGGGTATATCCTCCGAAGCGCGCATTGTTCCCGAAAGCGGGAGCTTTTCAAACCACATTTTTTAACGAGGCCACCGGATGAAGAGCAGGCAGTAGCAGTAGCAGTAGCAGTAGCAGTAGGCAGGAGCCGTTGGCAGTGTAATGCTGACTTTCCGCTGCGAATGTCTCCCCGGTGTCGCACTAAAAAATTTTTTCATTCATGCCAAGAGCAACCAACAACCCGGCAAGCCGTGCACGCCGGAAAAAGATCATGCTCGCTGCGCGCGGATATTTCGGCGCCCGCTCGAAAGTATACACCGTAGCGAAGAACACGCTGGAAAAAGGCTGGCAATACGCCTTCCGCGACCGCAAGTTCAAAAAACGCACCTTCCGCCGCCTGTGGATCGCGCGCATCAACGCCGCTACCCGTGCCGAAGGTCTGAGCTACAGCCGCTTCATACACGCTTTGGGGCAAAAAGGCATTGGCCTGAACCGCAAAGCGCTGGCCGACCTGGCGCTTAACCACCCGAAGGCTTTCAAAGCCATCTTGGATGCGGTGAAGGGATAAACAAGGTCCTTGTCGCTGTTAAAATGTCGAAACGAGGAATCAGCCGGGTGCTGGTTCCTCGTTTTTTATTCGTGCCGATGGCCGGAATTTTACACTTGAAACTAATTTTCCGACTTTGTTCCGATAAATCGCGAAAATGCCGGAAATTGGTCGCTGTTTCAAACCAATCCTTTCATTTTCAATCGTTTCCAAACCGGTTCTAAAACGTTTACAACCTGAACTATGAAAAAAACTGTACTCCTGCTGTGTGTCGTTGCCTGGGCGGCAACCATGAACGCCCAAAATTGTATGCGCGATTCCTCCCTGTTGATGTCGGGCGCGCTGGTATCTCCCTGGTATTGGTCGCCTGATAGCCCGTTTATTTTTACGAAAACGGCGTGTATCAACGAACCTTACACTCAATCATTCACCTTTAACGTCCCCGACACGCTTGCGCTCCCCAACCTGCCGGCGATTCCAATTACGAATATTTCCATTGCCACAGCCGGCGCCATCACGGGTTTGCCTGCGGGTTTGACCTATCTGTGCGACCCACCGAACTGCGTATTTGCTAAAAATACATTGGGCTGCGTATTGGTCTATGGCACACCCACCGGCCCAGCGGATACCGCCGATTTGTCCATCCTGGTGAATATTCCGCCATTCCCCTTCCCGCTTAATTTCCCCAGCGTGATCAACGCCAGCTTTCACTACTACCTCGTGGTAAAACCGCAGGGAGAATGCGTCAGCGGGGCGGACGACCTGAGTGGCCAAATATCTTCTGTAAAAAACACGCCCAATCCTTTCAGCGACCAGACCATGATTCAGGTCGAATCGAACGTCAGCGGCGATTTTCGCTTCGAGGTATTTGACCTGACAGGCCAAATGATCCACAGCCAAAGCATAAATGTGCTCGCGGGCTCCAACCAGTTCACTTTCGAAGCCGGTGATCTGCCCAACGGCGCTTACTTCTTCACCTTCGGAAATGCCGATGGCAGGGTAGCGCGAAAAATGGTAATAGCCAGATAGGCAGTTTGCAGTGGCAGTGGCAGTGCCCACTGCCACTGCCACTGCCCACTGCCACTGCCACTGCCCACTGCCACTGCCACTGCCACTGCCCACTGCCACTGCCACTGCCACTGCCCACTGCCACTGCCCACTGCCACTGCCACTGCCCACTGCCACTGCCACTGCCCACTGCTTTTAATCAGCCGGTCTCATTGAAAAGTCGTTGCCGCCATTCGGCCTAATCGCCCTTCCCTCCTTCATTCGCAACGTATTTTTTCACGCTTAAAACCGGTTGTTTTTATGCGACAACTTCTTCTCCTGTTTTCCTCTTGTTTTACTTTTTTTCCCACCGCTCTGAATGCCCAAAACGGTTGTCCGGGCTGTACGGTCAGTCTGCCCCCCGGTCTTCCGGCGGATACGCTGTTGCTCCAGAACCTGCCGGATGGCGAAGCCGGAAAATACTACAATCAGGACATTTCATTCCGGATGCCGATGACCACCACGCCGGTAAATGCCATAGACAGTATCACTCCGCCGGGATTGCCCATCTCAAAAATTGAAATCGTTTCCATCGAAGGAGTCCCTCCGGGACTGTACTGGCAACCCAACCAGACCGTATTTGAAACGGCCACTGAAACCGACGGCTGCGTCAAATTCTGCGGTACGCCCACGCAATCCGACTCTTTTGTCATGACGGTGAAGATAAAGGCGACGGTATTTATCGTCACCCAGGAAGCCACTTTCCCGCTGCGGATTTACATCGCCCCGGAAGTAAGTATTACGGAAGGGTTTACGATGACCAATTACGAAGGCTGCGGCTCCACGACGGTTTCCTTTACCAACAATATCCCTTCCGGCGGACAGCCGGGATTTACGTATGAGTGGGATTTTGGCGATGATTCGACATTTACCGGCGAAAACCCGCCGCCGCATGAATACAATACACCGGGCGTATACCAGGTAAGCTACCATGCCACCATCGACACGGCGGGATATTTCCTTGAAAGTATCCGCATGCTGGACGTGGATTGCGGTGACAATTTAAGCGGTCCCGACATCTACTTTTTCATCTACGACGCCGACGGCGAACTCGTGTATAATTCGCAACCCGAAGTGACGGACGTATCGCTGCCTTATACTTTTCCGGTGAACCTGATGCTGGGTAGTGGCAATTACACGCTGGCGGTCTGGGAAGAAGATTCCGGATTGAAAGGGACCGACGATCCCTGCGGCACCCTGCCTTTCAATATCCTCAGCAATGACACGGTGACGGCGGCCGGTCTTTCTGTTGTGTTGAACATTATGCATGAGGTGGAGGAAATTACTTCTGTGGACACCGTCTTCGTGTATCCGCAGCCGCCTGTGCCGAACATTCAGGCGCCTAATGGCCTCACGGAATGCGCAGGTGAAAATTCCATTCTCTTGTTGTCATCGTCCGGCGTGGACAATCAGTGGTGGCTCGATGGCCAACCGCTGGCGGATGCGACAAACTTCCTGTACGAGCCGTCCCAATCCGGTTGGTACCAGGTGCAGGTGATCAATTCCGATGGCTGCTCAGCGGTTTCAGACAGCGTGCTGGTAGAGATCTACCCGCTGCCTGCATCGCCTTTGTACGTCAACATCAACAATTCCCTTCGTTTGGTGGATACGATGGCTTTGCCGGCCGAATATTCCCTGCAATGGTACAACGGTACAGAACCCATTCCGGGCGCTACAGGCTTCCGCTATTGTGCAACAGAAAGCGGCGACTATGGACTGTTGGTAACCGATCTGACAACCGGCTGCATGAGCTATTATTCCTCTTCGGTCACCTACGACCCGAATTTCGACTGCACGGTAGGTGTGAAAGACTCGCCATTGCTGGCACTCGGCATTTTCCCCAACCCGGCTACCGACGTGGTGCAAATCCGGTTGAATCAGAATCTGACCGGCGATGGCGTCCTGCGCGTCTGGGATGCAGCGGGACGTTTGGTAAAAGCAATGACTTTGCCGCCCGGCACCGGCGATCATAGATTGGAGTGCAGCGATTTAAGCGCCGGATTTTTTACGCTGGAAATTTCTGCCAATGGGTTCCGGGGAATCGGGAAGTTGACGGTGATGCGATAGGAAGGGTTACTCGAAGCAAAACCTGCGCTTTTCATCGCGACATTATATTTTCCCGGCGCTTGTAAAAAACGAGAGCCGTTCCGGGTATACGGAACGGCTCTTATTGAATGGTATGCAAGTGGAAATGGTTATTCAAATATGATCCGCGTCGCTGCTATGGAATCCTTGAAATAGACTTTGGCGATGTAAAATCCATTGGGCAATTCTTTGCGCTGAAGCAGATAAGTGCTGCCGCTCACGTTTTCCCTTGCGCGTATCATGCGACCGCTTGCATCGTACAATTCCACCCCTTCCATCGGGTAGAGCTCATTGGATTGCAGGGTTATATAGTCATGAGCGGGGTTGGGACTGGCTTTAAGTTGCACTTTTTCAGCACTGACCACGTCTTTGGTTTTTACGAAACCGCAGCCTAAGTTGAGCGCCAGGCAGGCGCGCGGTGCATAATATTTAATGATCGTATCAATGTAAGCCACAGCGGTATTGCGGTTCGTGTTGCAAGTGGCAGGCATTGGTGGCGCTGCCGACCATTCCCAGGGTGAAGAAGTATTGGGATTCGGGAGCAGGAAGAGACCGTTGCGACCGTCATTTCGGGAATCTGCGATATTGCCGTAGGGATCAACGTTGTCGGGAATACCGCTGAAAATCGCATTGAGCCCCAGGCGTTTTGCAATATACCCTACATCGCAGCTTCCCGATACTTCCACAACCGGGTCGCCGGTGGTCGGCACGATGAGCACATCCGTGCCGCAGGGAGCGAAAGGATCGGAAGGTACATGGAAGCCGATGATGGGATTTTCATCTGCTTCGAGCCAGAGGCTGTCGCCCAAAGCGCCGCCCATATTGACACACAATTGGAAATCCGACGAATAGCCGACGTGATTGGGCACGCACACCGTGTCGCCAATGGGATATGCGCCACCGGTTAATTGATTATATATCGCGTCCACAATGGTCGGGCCGGAGGTGCCGAAAATGTCGCCGTTGTACTGTTCGATAACCATCGGAACCCAGTTGACGGGCGGCGGCGCAGGGATCTCAAATTTGTGGGGGAAGGAGGTGTTAAGGATCTCGGAATATTGATCGAGGGCGTTGACCGCCAGCGATATATATCCGCCCGTTCCTTGTCCCCAAACGACAATGCGGGAAGTATCTACTTTCCAGGGGTTGCCATTTTCAACCACGCTGCGTTTGAAGTAGCGAATACAGGTACGCACATCCTGCACGCCGCGATATGCGGCATTGATAAGGGTAGAACGGCGCGTCAATTCGCCGGTAGGGCCGGTTGCGAGAGGATTCCATCCAAGACGGTAGTCGGCAACGGCTACGACGTAACCCATTTTGCTCAGCCGGTTAGCGATTTCAACGTTGGAGGAGTCGCCAATGGTGCCGCCGCAGGACTGATTCTGCGGATAAGGCAGGAAGTTGCCTGTATGCAGGTAAATAACGAGCGGGCGTTCGGCTTCCGTATCGCCTACAGGCTGGTAGACGTCCATCACCAAAGGTTGGCGCATGGTGTGACCTGTCACGGGCAAGGTCAGGGCCGTAAAATTGGAGCCGTAGATAGCGGTCGTCTTGGACGCTTGCGTGAACACCGGTTCCAGATAACGTTGCTGAGCGAGGAGGTTGGTACTGATGGCGAGGAAGGTCAGTAAAAGTGCATAAGCAAGTTTTTTCATCGGATAACAGTTTTGTTGTGTTGTGGAGAAAGGATGTGGTTTGAAAATCAGTGAATTGTCGTTATTTTTTAGCTTTCTGAAAATCGTAAAGCACACTGGCATAAGCCATTCGGCCGATGCGCGGCCCGCCGTAGGTTTGGAACTGTTTGTTGTTCAACACATTGGCTGCGCCAATTTTGAAAGTCATTTTCCAGCGCGGCACCGTGCAGTTGATCTGCGCATCGAGCAGATCGTAGTCGGGAATATCACCCGTGAACTGAGGCGAGCCTTCAAAGACAAAACCCTGTATCCATTTGTAGTTGATATTGAATCCCCAGTTCGTATTGCCCCTGAGGATACGCCAGGGCAGATCCCGGCCGGAAAATCCGATGTTGTATTTGTGTTCCGGTGTATTGAAGGCGGGAACGATCGGGTCCGACTCTTCCGTATTCAACCTGTTCCAGGAGTAATTGCCCTGCAGCATGAAGTATTGGCGGAAATAATAGTTCAAACCGATGGCTATACCCTGGGTCGTCACGGTTTGTGATGCGTTGGAAGCGATGCGCCACACGCGCAGTTTGTCGGTCACCGGCAAACCGATGTTGTCGAAAGGCGTGGTCAATCCGATGTTATACCCGATAAAGTCGTCGTAAATGCTGAAATAATATCCGGCATCCACATAAACAGCGTTGAACAGGGTCGTACGATAGCCCAATTCGAAGGTTTTTACCTTTTCCGGTTCGATCGGGGCCAGGTTGTTGTAGACCAATTTGTTGCGATCGAGCGTTGTCCGGTAATCGTTGAACGATTCGATGGTGATCAGGCTGTCGAAGCCATCCAGATTCCCGATCAGGGTGGCGCGACCTACGTTCAGGTTGAGGTATTGGTCGGCTAAGGTCGGATTGCGGATCGCGGCGGAGAAGGAAAGGCGCAGATAGTTGTTCTGGCTGGGGTTCCACACCACAGACGCCGCAGGAGTGGAGATGAGGTCGAAATTCTCGTTTTTATCTACCCGAACCGTGGCATTCAGTTTGAAACGGCCGAGGTTTTTTTCCGCCCCTACATAGGCGCCCCATTCCGAGTTGGTGATCCTGATGCCGCTGGTATCCTTGAAAACGGTTCCGTCCGATTTGGGGCGATACAACCGGTAGTTGGAGCCGACGATGATCTCGTCTACGAAAACAGGCTTGAATCGGTACTCCCCGTGTATGTGGTAAAGAGATGATTTGTCGTAAAACCTGGTACCTCCTTCCTGGTCATTGGATTTTCTGGAAATGATGGCGTTGAACAACGAGTCGAAACGCGCGGTGCCCGGCTGGAAGAAATCCTGCGAATTGGCAAAACTCGGGTTTCTCGTATCGGCGAAAGCGGCAGCATTGGTGTGGTATTGGGTCAAAAAATCGGCGTTTTGCTGTTGCCAGAGGATCAGGGAGTCGTTGTTGTCAGCCGGCCCGTAGCCCATTTCTTTCATTTTATTAAAAACGCCGCCCAATTGGTTTTGCACCCAGTACCGGCGATAGTCCGTATCCCATTGGGCGTCGGTTTTAGCGTATTGCTGCATCTTTAGGGCTGTGAAATAGGGATCGTAGGAATTGCCGGCATCCTCGAAAGTTGCGTAGGCCCGGATGAAATATTTATCCGCTTTGGAAAATTCTATCCGCTCCTGGAAGAACAAAATATCGCGCAGGCTGAAACGGTTGTCGCCCTGGTAGACGGTCGTACCCGTACCGAAACTGGAAGCGATGATGATCTCCGGTGATTCAAATTCTTTGGCGGGGTTGGTGCGGAAGTGGAGCGCAGCGCTCGATTTGATATTGCGCGTATCATAGTCCACCAGATCCACCTCTTTGTAACCTGTGCGGTGATAAACGTTCAGACCGGCCCTCGAAGAATATAGATCACCTGTAAAGACATAATTCGTTTCATCCCCGTAAATATTGACGCTGTTGCGGCGGCCCGGATTTTCGTTGGGTTCGAAAATGTCGCCGGTTTCCGTGCCGGTCACGGCGTCGTAGTTGTCTGCTACCCAATCGTAGGCCCTCAAACCGAAAAAGTTGATTTTGACGGCCATAAAATCGTGGCCGCTCTTGTTTTTGAACGCGTCGGCCCAACGCAATGCGCCTTCAAAAAGATCGCGCTCGCCACCTTTCAACGAAACGCTCAATCCCTTGTGAATGAAAGGATTTTTAGTGCTCATGCTGATGACGCCGTTGAAGGCATTCGGCCCGTAAAATGCCGAACTGGCGCCTACGATGAGGTCCACCTTCTGGACATCGAGATCGGCGGCGCCGAGGAAATTGCCCAATGAAAAGTTCAATCCCGGCGCCTGGTTGTCCACGCCGTCTATCAGCTGGAGCGAGCGCACCGGGCTGGTGGAATTGAATCCGCGCGTGTTGATGATGGTAAATCCCAAGGACGCCGTCGTGAGGTCCACCCCTTTCAGGTTGCCGAGGCCGTTGTAAAAACTGACCGCCGGGGTTTCTTTGATGGCAATAGCGTCTAAGTTTTCCACTGTCAGTGGCGCGGCTTTTTGTTTTTCACCGATACGCTGGCCTTTGATGACGGTCTCTTCGAGGATAATGGCGCCGGCCTGCAATCGCACAGTGATGCGTTGGTCGGCGCTTGTCACCTCGATTTCCTGAGCCGTGTAGCCCGTATACGAGATTTTAAGTTTGACCGGCAGCGCGTCCGGTTTCAGGATAAATTCACCGTTGTAGTCGGTGATGGTTCCGCCGCTCAGGCCCACATAAGCCACTGCCGCACCGATCAGTTCTTCTCCGGTGTCGCCATCTACTACCTTACCCCGGATGGTCGCCTGGCCAAAAACGGAAGCAGCGCAAAAGACAACCCACAAGAAACTGAAAATCAAAATTTTGTTGAAGTGCTTCATACGGGATTCAGATTATTATCAGTAAAAACTTTTTGAAACGGCAGGTTTTTTAAAACCCTGTTTGCCAGGCAAAAAAAGAAAGAAAATTTGATTCCAAAATAAAAAAGGAAAGTTTCCACCAGCACAAGCAAAAAAGCGGGTAAATCTGGATTGCAAACGGTCATACAGGGCGGGACAAAGGAAGAAAAAAACTGCTTTCGTGTACCAGAACATTTTCCCGAAGCATTACTTTAACGGTAAAAAATTTTATGTCCTGGTCATTTCTTTTCGTCATCGGTTTGGTGCAGGGAATCTTTTTGATCGTCGTTTTTTCGGCGCGTAATAATGGCAACCGCATGGCGTCCCATCTGCTCCGGGTCTTACTGGCTTTGTTTGTATTATCCAATTTTGACGACTTGTTGCTATCCACGGGCTGGTATAGGACGGCGCCCTGGCTTTTCGGTTATTCCATGGCAGCCGTATTCGCCTATGGGCCGCTGTTTTATCTCTATGTTGTCGCGACAACTGATTCCGGATTTTCCTGGAAACGAAACCATTGGCTGCATTTTTTACCCACCCTGCTGAATTTTCTCCTTTATTTGCCCTGGCTGGTGATCCTGCCACCTTCGATAAGAGTCCGTTTCCTTGATGGGTTTGTTGCGGGGCATTTGCCGGTACGCCCTTTCAACGTGGTATTTTCCATTATGCAGATGCTTCATTTTGCACTTTATACCCGGTTGGCTTTTCAAGCAGTGCGCAACGCTCGATCATCGCCAGAAGCTGTTTCTTTTCAGGTATCTCTGTCGCAGCGGGCGGAGTGGGTTCAAACCCTGATGGTTTTATTTTTTCTGATGCTGCCAGCGTGGGCGATGTTGTTCGTTTGGAATCTGGTGAGTGGTCATTTCGTCGTCGAGGCAAATTTTGTCTTTACACTCATTACTTCCTCGATCCTGTACTTCATCGCTTACAAAATGATGCTTCATCCGGAATTGGTGACGCCGGATTTTTCTAAAAAATATCAGGCGATTCGCTTCGGGGAGAAAGAAGAACAAGATTTGTTGTCGCAATTAATACGCTTGGTGGAAGAGGAGAAAAAATTTACCGATCCCGATCTGAAATTAGCTGTGATGGCTGCACAATTACACATAACGCCGCACCGGCTTTCCATGCTCATCAATAATAAATTCGGTAAGTCGTTCAGCGATTTTATCAATCAATACAGGGTGCAGGAATTTATTGCCCGCTTGAACGACACCCGTTATGACCATTACACTTTACACGGTCTTGCATTGGAAGTGGGTTTCAACAGCAAATCTGCTTTTAACGCGGCCTTCAAAAAAATAACGGGTAAAACTCCTTCCGATTTTAAAGAAGCGGCAGGCAGTGGATAGTGCCTTGAAAAGTTGTCCGGTTTTATAAAACAGGTCGCCGGTGTCTGCCGGATGCTTCAGGTTTGCACGGTTCAATTTTATTAAACATGAAGCTATGAAATCAACCGGCATCTTTTTAATGCTTGTATGCACTGTTGTATCCGCGCAATCTTTTGCCGGAACAAGAACCGATTCGCTCCTGCCCGACAACCTTTCTCATTTGTCCGGCTACCAGACAGCGCCATGGGGTAATCTGCCGTACCAAAAATCCGGTCATGGAAAGCAAACGCTGCTATTACTACCCGGATGGGGCTTCGACGGTTCGGTATTCAGGGATTTTGTCGAAAATCATCTGTCCGATTACACCATGTATGTGCTGACGCTACCGGGGTATGGCGCTACGCACGCTTACCCGATGCCAGCCGAAGGTACGAGCTTTGGCGAAGGAACCTGGCTGAAAGGTATCGAACAGGGAATTTTACAATTATTGGAAAAGGAGAAGTTGGAACGTCCGGTTTTACTGGCACATTTTGCAGTTTCCGCACACATTGCGCTTCATCTGGCAGCAGAACATCCCGATAAATTTCAAAAAGTAGTGGTAGTAGGCGCGCCTGCAACTTTCCGCAATCCACCACCTTACGACACGCTTGATTACCGGGGGAGGGTAAGGTCCGTTGACTTGTACCTGGCGCCCCGATGGTTCAAAACCGTCAGCATGGAAACCTGGCGCAAAGGCAATTTTCCCCCGGCAGTTTATTCACTCGATTCTTTGCTCGGCAGGCAGCTGTTTGAGCAAGCGAATGAAGCGCCGCTTCCGGTACAAATCCGCTATCTGTGCGAAATTTGGGCGGCAGACTTTTCTTGTTACGACCGGGTAACCATTCCAGTGATGACACTAATACCCTCTTTTTCTCCTCTTCTGTTGATGGATACTGAGAATTTATATATGTCCTGGTTTACCGCCGAATGGTTCAAACTGGCTTCCAGGAATAAATTCATCAGGCCGGTGAGTGTTAGGGATTCGGCATGCAATGTAATGCAGGACAAGCCGGAGGAGTTCAGCCGCCTGGTAGCAGATTTTCTAAGAGAGTAAGGGAAGATTCACGCGTTCCCTCTCTTCAACAACCTGCTCGCCAGCCTTCTCGCCTCCTGCTTCGGGCTTTTCCACCATTGCGCCGACAGCACCGGTACGGCTTCAATCTTGTTGCGGCGGAAATAGTTCTTCATTTTTTCCTCCCATTCATAGGAGGGCATTCCCGATTTGGCCAGCACGCCGTCGAAGAAAAGCACGCTGCTGTGTTCCTGTTCGTTTTTCGCCTGTAAAAACAGCGGCACACGCACACCGGCGGCTACCGCGTTGCGGCGCATCTGACTCGCTTCGAAATAGGGGCGCAGGGCAAACTCCACCTCTTCCATAAAGGTCGAAAAGGTGAAAAACGATTCCGTATAATTGAGCAAACCCTTCATTTTCTGAAGCTGTTCTTCGGCGGCGGCATTTTCGCCGCGTTGCAAATGATCGGCAAAAGTGACGAGCAGCGAAAGGATGCAGGTGCCGAGGAAATTTTTATCGGCTGCGAGCACTGCATAGAGGCCTGCCGGAATGGAGTGGGCGATAAAAAGTTTTTGCGTAGCGCGGGTGAGCACGACGTGCAACTGGTTGAGTCCCAATTGGCTGTTCCAGAAGTGAAGGTCACGTGTAAGCGCTCCCTGCGAGTTGGTGACTCCGTGTACCAGTGAAATGAGCAGGATGTCCACGTGCTGCCCCTGGAGTTCGGCGAACTGGTAAACGCCCAGACCGCTGAGCAGCATTTGCTGTATCTTCTCAAAACCCGGTTGTTTGCGCTGGCGGATCTTGAGCAGTTGGCCCGCGATGAGGTCGCGCTGTTCCACCGTCGAGCAGGCGATGCCAACTACCGGGTAAGTGCTGCGCGCAGTAGTAGGTTCAATGAGGTTGAGCCAGTCAATGATCTGACGGGCTTCGGCCTCGTTGGTGCGTGCATTTTCGTCGTAGCGACCCTCCACATTGGCGACAATGGTGGCTTCACGCGCGCTGCGTCCGGATGGCATCCGTTTGTACGGCGTATCGAATGCAATTTTATTGAAACGCACCCACTCTTCGGGGCTATCCTGGTGCTGGTATTCGAGTACGTGGGCTTTCGCGCCGATGCCTTTGCAGAATTCGAGGAAATCGTCTTCCGCCTGCGGCGTCATGTCCTGCTTCGAATCGCCAAGGACAACGAGGTTTTTCGACATTTCAAACAGGTGGTAGCACTCCTGTTTGGGAATATTGTGCGCTTCGTCCACCAACACCAGGTCGAAGGTCATGCCCGAGAGTTGTACCACGTCGAGCGCTACCTGTGGCGTCACGAGCAGCACGGGAAGCGTCTCGGTCAGCGGCTGGATGTGTTTCTGGAACAACTCCTCCGGTTTTTGCGCGGCGGCCAGGGTCCGGTTATCCTTGCCGAACCAGGTTTTGAATGCTTTGCTGTCAACCGATTTCAGGGCTTTCAGGGCCTTGTTTTTGCGGTTTTGCCACAAGGCGCTGATCTGGTAGGGCAGCAATTCGCGCAGTTCGCGGAGATTGCTGCTGAAATTGGCCAGCGTATCGTCGTCCCACACCATGCCGGGATTGAACTCGTTTTGCAACAGATGGTGCAGGTACCAACTCTCGAATGCCGCCAGCCAGTTGTTCGGCTTGATCTTGCACAAGGAGCGCACGACTTTTTGCTCCACCGGGCGCAGGCTGAGCCAGTGCCGTTGCCAGATGTGGAAATCCTCGAAGTCGCGCAGGTAGAATTGGGTGTCCTCCAAACGGGCGATCACATCCTCCAGGAATTCCTGGCGTTTCGGGATCGTCAGCATTTCGTGTTTCAGTGCGTCTTCGTAGAGCCCCGTTGCGTTGAACTCTTCGAGAAACACGTCCATCGCGTATTCCAGTTCTTTGACCTGCTCGCGGAAATCGAGGTCGGCCTGTATGCTTTTGCCGTTGAGGCGGCGCACGTCTTCGCGCACCACGGAGGGGATGCGGCGGCGCCACATGCGCAACGAAGCTTCAAAATCCTTGGTGAGTTCCGATATTTTTTTGATGTTCTTGTTGTCAAAATATGCCGGAAAATCGAAGTCGAAATGTTTGCGCAGGCTGTAGGTGCGGCGCATTTCATCGAAGGTGGCGCCGATTTTCTCTTTTGCGGCGACGATTTCCTTATAGCGGTCGCTGAACACACCGTAGAGTTTTTCCGCCGCAGAAATGGGTTTTTCAAAATCGCTGCCGAAGCGGTTCACACCGTCTTCCAATCCATCGCGGATGCGTTTGACGAAGGCCGCCAGTTCCGAATAATATTGTTCGTAGTGATCGAGCAGGCTCTCGGCGTAATCATTGGTCTTGGCAATGTAGCGGTGGTGCAGTGCCGTCGCTTTGCCGAGCATCGCTTTCACGAGGGCCTCTGTCCATGCGAGACCTTTGGTCGAGTCCTGTTGAAGAAATACGGTGTGGTTGAGCCGGCCCAGGGGATGCGAAAGGGTGGGGAAGCGGCGGAACAGCGGTTCGCTGGCGTAGATCGCCTCCACAATGCTGTTGTATTCTTTTTTGGAGAATTCAAAATCCTGCGGTTGCAAATGGCTGAGCAGCAGTTCTTTGCCTTCCATGCGGTTGGCGCGGAGGTATTTTCCCACCGTTTCGGTAAAAGTCAGGTCGCCGAACAGCGGGGCGTGCAGTTCTTCCCAGGCATCGTCGAGTTTGCGCTGTTCGCGCAGCGTTTTGTTCTGCACCGCTTTGAACAATTCTTCGTCGTAGAGTGCCTTGTTTTTATTTTCCGAAGCCGCGCGCAGCATGTCGGCGAGCATGAGTTGGTCGCCAGCGATGTCGCGCAACACGAATGACACGTCGCCGAAGCCTTTTTCCAGCAAGAACTTCTGGGATCTCCGCAAGGCATTGATGCTTTTCGACACAACAAGGCATTTTTTGCCGTGTGACAGCGCGTTCATCACGATGGCCGAAATCAGATAGGTTTTACCTGTGCCCGAGGTGCCTTCCACGACCGTAAGCGCGTTGTGTTGCACAGCGTGGAGCACCGAGCGCTGCGAAGGGTCGAGGGGCAGCATGGTGAAAGGATGCTTCCAGTCGGCGCCGTCGGTAGGCAAATCGGGCGCCACGGTCGGTGGCGTGGTCACGGTCGTGCGCGGCAGGGAGGGGAAAATGCCCGCCACAGCCGACCACATCAGCCGTCCTTCGTTGATGATATTTGTAGTGGCGCCATTGCTCGGGAACGATTGGATACTGAGCGGCAGTCCGTCTTCCACCAAACCGAGCATAAGTCGGATACCTTCGCACAGATCGTCGAAAGTTTTGGAATTCAGACTTCTGGTTTCGGCGAGTTGCTGTGCCCGGCGTGAAAAATCGGTGCCGTTCAGAGCGTCGAGCAGGTGAAAAAATGGATAGTTTGGCACGACAAAATGCCCTTCGCTGCGCTGCACCAACCAGGTGTCCACATTTTGGGAGTGCGGTTCCAGCGAAATTTGCCACACAAACAGGGGGGCGGCTACGTTGTATCCGCCAAGGCGTGCCATGACAAAAGGATAGCCGATACCGAGGTTTTTGGTGCCGAAAACCTTTTCGCGGTTGCGGGCCTCGAAATAAAAATGATTGAGCCACTCGCCGGCGGGAAAGTTGGCTTGCACCGTGAAATCGAATTTACGCCCTTCCACCAGTTCGTGGACGCAGCGGATCGCCAGGTCTGCATCAATGGCCGTCAGGTCGGCTTTCACCGGCTCGTTCGGCAGGGCGGAGAGCCATTCGAGGGCTTCACCGCTGTATGACGGTGCTGCCACAGATTTCATTTCAGAAGTCGCCGAAGCAGGAATTTCAAAATCAGCCATATTATCGCGTTTGGTTTCCAGTCAATTGTACGTTGCAAAAGAACGGTTTTTATGGAAGTTTGAAACAAAAGGTTTGGGGGAAAATTGTTTTTGTCTGAATTTGAGGTAACACAAGATTGGAAAAATTCGCAGTGTTTCGGTAGTTCAGGCAACCGGAATGAGGCAACAGCCAAAAGAATATGGCCGCTATGGTGAAAAAATCCGACAAACCTCTACCTTTGCGGCGGCGCCGGGCGACCAGCTCCTGCAAAACCTCCCCAGGGCGGAAACGCAGCAAGGATATGTGGTCGTAGCGGTGTGTCTGGCGCTTTTTTTGTTTAGCGGGAACGCGATTTGCAAAGGGGGCACAAGAAAAATTTTTCTCGGAAAAATTTTTCTTGTGCCCCCTTTGCAAATCGCGTTTACAAGATTGGGTTGATCAATTTATGTTCTATATTTCAGCCAAATCTCTCCGCTTTGAATGATATATTGATTCACGTTTAAAAAACTGTAAATGCGTTTGTTGTACGGGTTTGTTTAAAAATTTTTTTCAAAAAAATTTTTAAACAAACCCGTACAACAAACGCATTCCCCTGTCAAGTATGCTCTTCTTTATTGATACTGCCAACCTCGATCACATCCGCGAAGCCGCTGAACTGGGCATCCTCGACGGTGTGACGACCAACCCCTCGCTCATGGCTAAAGAGGGCATTTCCGGTGAAAAAAACATCCTCAAACATTATCGCACGATCTGCGAGATCGTCGGCGACGAGCGCGACGTGAGCGCCGAGGTCATCGCTACCGATTTCAAAGGCATCGTGGCCGAAGGCAAAAAACTCGCCGAGATACATCCGAACATCGTAGTGAAAGTGCCGATGATCAAAGACGGCGTGAAAGCCCTGGCACATTTTGCCGAGATCGGCATCAAAACGAATTGCACGCTGGTCTTTTCGGCAGGTCAGGCCATTCTGGCCGCCAAAGCAGGCGCTACCTATCTCTCTCCGTTCATCGGCCGCATCGACGACATCAATTGGGACGGTATCGCGCTCATCCGGGAGATCAACAGGATTTACGAGATACAAGGCTACGAAACCGCTATTCTCGCCGCCAGCATCCGCAGCCCGCTCCACATCGTACAGGCCGCCAAAGCCGGCGCCGATGTGGTGACTTGCCCGCTCTCGGCTATCATGGGCCTGTTCAACCACCCGCTGACAGATATCGGTCTGGAAAAATTCCTCGCGGATTATCGAAAAGCGAACGGGTAAATGCATCAAATTCCAGGATGAATTTTGGCCCCTGGTCCATTTGGAAAACGAGCGAGGCGGTGACTGCCAGTCACCGCCTCGCTACATTTTTAACCATAAGCAGACTAAAAGTCCGCTTTATGCTTACCTCACCAGGGTAATATCGCCTTTATACAGCAATACCCGTCCGTCAATTAATTCGATCTCGGCATAGTAGACAAACACGGCAGGCGTTTGCAGTTTGTTGCGGTAGCGGCCGTCCCAGCCGTAGGCCGGGTCGTTCGGTTTGAAATTCTGCTGCTGGAACAACATGGCGCCCCAACGGTCGAATATCTGGAACGAATTGATGCGCACTACCTGATCCTCATCGGCGAAGATATACACCACGTCGTTGTCGCCATCTTCATTCCAGGGCGAGAACGCATTCGGAATGTAGATGTGCGGCACGTTGTCCACCCGGATGAGCACGCGGTCGGTGGCCTGGCAGCCGTCGCCGCTGATGACCGTGACTTTGTACTCCGTGGGTTTGAACGGTTTGGCCGTCGGATTAAGCAGGTCAAGGACGGTGTTGCCTTCAAACGTCAATCCATCGAGCGGCGACCAGATAACGGTGTCAATGAGCGAAAGCGGGTAACCGGGCGGCAGCGTAGCCTCGATGGTGAGCGAGTCGCCGAGGTCAATGCTGAACTCAGGCGTCAAGGTCACATCGGGATCGGGCGCTTTCGGTACGTCGAGTGTTTGATGGAATTCGCAGCCATTGGCGTCCTGTATCCAGAGGTCGTACGTGCCGGGAGTGATCTTGGCGAAGTCGAGTTGCGAAAGGAAGGTTTGGCCGTTGTTGATGGAATAGGTATACGGCCCCACACCGCCTGCAACTTGTCCGAACGAGATCACACCGTCATTGTCTTTGCACGAGGGCTCTTCCAGTTCGACTTCAAATCCTGTGGGCACATTGGTTTCCAGAAATACCTCCACGTTATCGGTTTGCGTACAACCCGTTGTCGTATTGGTTACCAGCAGGGTGTAAATACCTTGTTGGTTGACGACCGGGTTCAGCGAGCTGTTACCCGAAACGATCTGTCCGGCCTGCGTGCTCCAGGAATAGGCATAAATGGAGCCGTTCGAGCCGGAGCCCTGCAAGGTCACTTGTTCCACAGAACAGGTAAGGGTGAACGGTGCGCCGGCATCGGCCACAGGAAGCACAATATTGTCGCTCACGACCACATTCGCTGTACTGCTGCAACCGTTGGTAGTGTTCAATACCGTCAGGGTGTAGTTGCCCGAAACGTCTACCGTGGCTGAGTTGGTATTTTCACCGCTCACGATGTTGCCGTCGAGCGTCGTCCAAACGTAGCTGATGTTCGCACCGCTTTGCGAGCCTGCGCCGTTGATCGTCACCTGTGATTGTACGCAGGTGATAACGGGAGGCGAAGCGATGGCAATGGTTGGGGGTGTAGTGTTTACGTTTACCAGCGCATTATCGCTGGAGGTACAACCGTTGTCTTCGTTGACGACAACCAACGTGTAGGTGCCACCCGATACGACGGTCGGGTTCAAGCCGTTGGCGCCAACCAGAATCTGGCCATTGGAAGTTGTCCACTGGTAAAAATAGTTGCCGTTCTGGCTGGAGGCGGAACCGTCGAGTTGAAGCGAAGTGACAGCGCAGGTGAGCAGTCCGTCGCCGCCGGCGCTGGCGGTCGGATTCAGGATATCCTGCGCGACTTCTATCGAGGCGGTCTGCGTGCAACCATTGTCGGTATTGGTGACCAGCAGGAAGTAATTGCCCGGTTCGTTCACGAGGGGTTCGAGCGGATTCGACTGGTTGACGATGTTGCCGCCGGTCGTTGTCCATTCGTATTCAAAATTGGAACCCGTGCTGGACGCGGTCGCATCGAGGTTGATCTCCTCCACTACACAAGTCAAAATATCCGGCTGGGCAATGGCCGCGTCGGGTTCGACCTGATCAGCCAGTACCACCACATCGTCGGTGCTGGTGCAGCCATTCACCGTATTGGTCACGACCAGGCTGTATGTGCCTGTGGCGTTCACGGTGGGCGACAGCGTATTGTTGCCGTTCGTGATATTGCCACCGTTCGATGCCGTCCAGGCGTAAGTGAAAGTGCCATTGGAACTGACCGAACCGGAGAGATTGAGCGACAAAACGGTGCACGTCAAAGTTGGCGACTGGCCTGCATCCATCACGGGCAGGGTCACATCTTCGTTGACGATCACACTCGAACTCGACGTACAGTTGTTGCTCGTATTGGTCACCGCCAGGGTGTAAGTGCCGGGGGCGTCAATTGTCGGGTTCAGGGTGTTGCTATTCGCAACAATATTACCGCCGTTGGAGGCTGTCCACGAATAAGCAAATTCAGCCCCCACGCTCGAACCTGCACCGCTCAGATTTAACTCCGTAACCGAGCAGGTGAGTTGCGGTGCGTCGTTGGCGACGGCAGTCGGCACGTCGGCAGCCTGTGTGATGTTCACGTTGGAAGTGGCGGTACATCCGTTCAAGGTGTTGGTGACCAGCAGGAAATAATCACCGGCGCCATTTACAGTCGGATTCAGAATATTGGTCGGCGTGGTAAAGTTGCCCGTGTTGGTCGTCCATGCGTACGTGTATTCCGATCCTGTGCTGGCAGTTGCATCCAACGTATAGGTGGTTTCCACGCATGTCAGTTGGAAGGTGTTGCCTGCACTGGCTGCCGGCTGGGCGAAGTCTGTCGTCAGGGTCACTTCATCGGTTGTCGTACATCCGTTGAGGGTGTTGGTCACCACAAGGTTGTACGTTCCGCCCTGTTCCACGATCGGGGTGGACGAGTTTTGGCCCGACAGGAAGCCCGGTCCCGTCCATGCGAAGGTGTAGCCGGGGCCGCCGGGATTGCCCGGGCCGCCGAGTAAAAGTTGCGGATTGTAGCAATTCAGCACATCGTCCGGTCCGGCATCGGCTGGCGGCGGCGTAATATCCTGATTCACCGTAACGGACAGTTCGGAAGTGCATCCGTTCGACGAGTTGCTGATAACGAGGTTGTAATTACCGGGTTGGCTCACTACCGGAGAAAGTGTACTGTCACCGGAAACAATACCTGGTCCCGTCCACGCATATGAAATGTCGGCGCCTGTGCTGGAGCCGTTTCCATTCAGAGTGGTTTGCGGCGTCGTGCAGTTCAGAATGGCTGGCGTAGCGATTTGTACCACCGGGTCGTTGGCGTCCTGCAGGATCTGCACCTGGTCGGTAGCAGTACAACCGTTTTGCGTATTGGTGACCAAAATCTGGTAAGTGCCGGGCTCATCCACCGTCGGGTTCTGAATATTGGCTGGTCCGGTAAAATTGCCTCCCGAGATCGCTGTCCAGTTGTAGGTGAACTCGGCGCCTGTACTCGAGCCGCTGCCGTCCAAAGTGAAAGTCGGCTGGGTGCACAGCAGCGTTTGGCCCGGGCCGGCATCGGCAACGGGGTCAACCAGATCCGCCTGAACATCCACGGAGAATGTAGCCGTGCAATTGTTCGTCGTGTTGGTCACAAGCAGGGTGTATTGCCCGGCCTGTCCGACGGTGATCGCGCCTGTGCCCTGGCCGTTCAGGATCTGTCCGTTAATAGTCCCCCATTGATAACTAAAGTTCGGGCCGGACGAAGAACCGTTGGCGCTCACGCTTACCTGCTGCACTGCGCAGGTCAGAATACCCGAAGGAGTAGCGATGGCGGTCGGAAGGTTGGCGTTGGTCGTCACGGTAGTGGAGGCGGTCGAGGTACAGCCGTTGGCGATGTTCGTAACGAGGAGCGTATAGGTTCCTGCTGCTGTTACCGTAGGTGTCAGGGTAGCGCCGCCGGCGCCGATGCCGCCGCCGGTGGAGGAAGTCCAGTTGTATGTGAAATTGGGTCCAGTGCTGCTGCCCGCACCATTTAGTTGAATGGTGGGGGTGGTGCAGTTCAATTGACCGCCCGGCGCTACCACAGCTGTCGGGTTGGTAATATTCTGCGGAATAACGACCGATGCAGTGCTCGAACAACCGTTGGTCGTGTTGGTTACCACCAGGTTGTAGGTGCCGGGTTGATTGACCGTCGGCGTCGGCGTATTAGCTCCGCTTTGGATATTGCCGCCCGTTGTTGACCATACGTAGTTCAAATTCGGTGCGACGGGCGCGCTCGAGTCGCCTAATACCAGTGAAGTGACCACACACGTCAGGGTAGCAGGCGGTCCGGCTATTGCTGCCGGCGCGGCAATGTCCTCTGTGACGAGCACGGATGCCGTTGCCGTGCACTGGTTGGTTGTATTGGTGACCAGGAGCGTGTAGGTGGCCGGAGCGTCAATAACCGGGTTGAGGGTATTTTGCCCCGATACGAAATTGCCGCCGGGGGTGGAACTCCACGAGAAGGTGAAACCTGAACCCGAGCTCGAACCTGCTCCACTGAGGGTCAGCTGTGTCGTAGTACAATTCAATCCACCGTTCACGTTTGCATTCGCAGTCGGCACGGAGTTATCCTGATTGACAGTCACCACTGCATCGTCGGTACAGCCATTCACAGTATTTGTCACAACAAGGGTGTACTGGCCGGGTTCTGACACCACCGCATTGGCTGAATTCTGCCCCGATTGGATCACACCATTCGCTGTGGTCCAGGCATATGTCAGGCTACCCGCGGGAGTGGAACCGCCGCCGTTGAGTGTGACTGTCGTATTCGTGCAGGTGAGCATTGCCGGGTTGGCAATGGCTGCATTAGGCGGAGTGGTATTGATGTTCACGATCACGTCGTCCGACTTGGTGCAACCGTTTGTGGAGTTGGTCACCACAAGCGTATAGGTACCAGTGGCGGATACGACGGGATTGAGCGTGCCCTGGCCGCCGGCAATCACCCCTCCGTTCGACGCAGTCCAGTTGTAACTGAAATCCGGTCCGGAGCTGGAGCCGCTGCCATCGAGCGTGACATTCGTCAGGATACAGGTCAGGGTTTGATTCGGGCCTGCATTCGACGTCGGCAATGTATTGTCGGCAGCGACATATGCTGTGGCGGAGGATGTGCAGCCGTTGGCCCCATTCGTGACCACGAGGGTGTAGGTGCCGGGTTGGTTAACAACGGGGTTGAGCGTATTGCCACCGCTGGCGATGTTGCCGCCGCCGGATGCCGTCCAGTTATAGGTAAAACCGGGGCCGGAGCTGGAGGCGCTGCCGTCGAGCGTCACGGATGTCACGACACAGGTGATGGGGGCGGGCGCCGCCACCACAGCGTCAGGAGGTGTGAAATCGCCCGGCACAGTAGCCGTAGTGGTTTTGGTGCAACCTTTTGTGTCCGTCACGGTGACGGTATAATTGCCCGGCGCGAGGTTTTGCGGGTCTTGCACGTTGCCGCCGCCACCCGACCAGGCGTAGGTATATCCGGGCGTTCCGCCGCTCACTTCCAGGTTGATGCTGCCGCCGTTGGGTTGGGCGCAGGTAGCGCCCTGCACATTGGCGACAGTTGGTTCGATCGCAGGCGGCGCCGCTACATTGAATTGTTGTTCATTCGTACAACCGAACCCGTCGGTCACCGTCACGAAATAGGTACCACCCTGCAGATTGGTCGGGTCGGGAATATTGGGAATGTTCTGAGGACCTTGCCATGCGTAGTTGTATGGTCCCTGGCCTCCGACGACGGTGGTGTTAATGGAGCCGTTGGTACTGTTGGCGCAGGTAGGGTTGGTGGTTACGCCCGATAGACTTAATGTTGACTCCGTCACCAATATGGCCCCCTGTCCCGGCCCGACACAGCCATCCGCGTCAACAACATTTGCAATTTGGTAAAGACCGGGTTGGTTGATCTCCAGGTAATAGGGGCTGGAGGGTATCCCTTCTATGGGTGTTTGCGGATCGCCGTTCCAAAGGTAGTTCAGGGTAAATGGTCCTACCCCCGTAAATGTTACCTGTATCTGGGCGGATTGTCCGGGGCAGAGCTGGGGCGCGGGTGGGATCAGTTTCGCTGTTGGAGGCGCTTTCACGTTGATGCGCGCCGTCGTCACGAAGGTTTTGCCGCAGGCGTCGGTCACCGTCACCTTGAAGTTGGTGGAAGTGGATACGAACTGGGAAATCGTTTGTTCGGTACTGCCCGTGCTCCAATGGAAGGTGTAAGGCTCCACTCCGTCCACCGGCGTTACACTTACCGTGCCCACGCCGGGGCCACAAATAGTTGTTGTATCAGGAATAGCCGTCAACGGGATCAGGTCGAGGATGGTCAGCGTGATTTCCGGCTCCAGGCACGAACAGGCGTTGGCCAGTTTGATGACAATGGTCTCGGCGCCTTCTGCGATCAGGTCGTTGATGATGTTCACAGGGATGGTCAGTTTATCCTGACCGGCGGGAATGATGGCCACCAATGGAATGGGCGAATAGTCGGCGCCCGAAGTAGCCGTTCCGGTAATGGTGTATTGGACTGCTAAGGGAGTGCCCATGTTGCCGCCGACGCGGTCGAACACCAGTTTTACCGTGCCGCAGCCTTCATACACTTCATCCACATCTGGCTGATCGTTGACCAGCCATTCGGCCGAGGCGTTGCCGCCGCCGTCGAACGAACCGGCCCTCAGGAATACGCCGGAGTCGAATATACCGTCGCCTACGTCGCAGATCTTCAATTTGATGTGATAGGTCGAACACGGGATCACGGGCGCTACCGCCGTCAGTTTTTTCGTGAAGCCGTCAAACTGCACTTCGTTGGTCGCCTGGCTCGAGGATGGGTTTTGACCGCACAGGTTGCCGCTGGTCGAGGGCTGGTTGTTGACGTACAGACCTGCGTTGGTGATATGGTTCACATTGTTAATGGAAACATATACACCGGGACCGATCGAGGCGATGTTGGCGGCGCCTCCAAACGGTCCGGAAATGCCGGGGCCGGAAATGAAGAAGCCGAAAGCGTCGTTGAACTGGGAGCCGACATATTCGCAGTATTCTTCCGAACCGAAAACGTACTCGAATGTCAGGGGCGTTTGCGTCGGAGTGAAGTCGAATTCGATGTTGGCCAGGTCGAAAAGGCTTCCGCTGCCCGATAGTTGCGACAGGTCGGGGTCGGAGGTGCTGTTGCCGTAGCCGGCGCTGGCGTTGTCCGAGTCGTTGGGGCCTACGGCGACGCTGCAATCGCCGGTGGCCATGATCATGCCGCTGGCAAAGCCGATGTTGGTCTGGCCCTGCGAGAATGTGCCGATCTGACCGCCTTGCCCCGAGAACGTCACATTGGTCACGTCGAAGCAGTTGCCGCCGATCAGGACTTCCTTGATCAGGTCTTCCGCCGAACCGCCGGGCGACACTTCCAGGGTGGCCAATGCTTTCAGGAACTCTTTAAAGCTTTTTTTCCTGCACGATTCGCAAGCGATGGAAACATAATGGCGGGGTGGGTTGGCAGCATCCCAGCTGCATGGGTAATTCAGAAGGAACGACATCGTCGGTGCCGTAGCCTTGAATTTCAACTGGTGCGCCAATACGTCATAATCCAATACGTTCGCATCCGGGTCTTGCGCCATGATACCCGGCATGCAACCGGCGAGGGTGGGATCATCGGGAACGATAAGCGAGTAGGTCTCGCCCGGTATGAGGTTTTCAAAAGTCAATATATGGTTCGCCGATTCCGCCGTGATGACATGGCGTTGCAAGTGACCGTCGAGCACTGCCGGCGTTGGAATGGTTACCTGTCCCTGCAAAGCGGACGCCGCCGCAAGTATCAGACACCAAACAATTAATGGGGAAAAATGACGGGGTGTAAATACGCGCATAAACAACAAGGGTTTGATCAGTTAATGTGTATGGTTTGGACTTTTTTGTCCCGTTGTCAAGACACAGTGACTCGTGGGAATGCTGCATCTCATTTTGCTCAAAATTTCACAGATTGAGTCGAATTGGCTGCTTCAAGGGTGTTGAACCGGCAAAAAAAGCCGCTCAACCGGAAGAGACGGGGTACGCTTTTCATGGGCGTACAGGAAGGGGATTCCAATTCAGGGGGAGGATTAAAGATCATTTCAGATGTATTTCGTACCAATCCGCCTCAAAAAACCACGCAATGATAAAAAATAATTTTCCAGCAGCGGGCATGATTTTTATGAAAATCCTTTGGAAACGATCCAATGGCAAACCAAACCGGAAATTAAAAGCAAGGTGCAGAATAAAAGTTTGGAGAGTCAAAGAGATGGCAAGTGGTTCAAAATATTATTTCGCGTAAAAAAGAATGGTCTGTCGTGAAAATGGGAGGGTAATTATTTTAAACGAACGGACAAAATTGATGATCTCCAATTGCCCTGCAACATTGTGATAATAAGAGATGCCGACAGAATTGATTTCCGCCCTGCCGCTTTATGGAATATATTCGTGAACCCGCTTTTGCCGCATCCGTCCATTGAAAGTTCAATTCGATCACTTGGCTCTGTCGGTCAAATATTTGTGGATGAAACTTTTGTTTCCCATACGCTGAATTTCTTCCGGACTACAAAGCCTTTCACACTTGTATTTCTCTTCGGCCGGGACGTATTGGTAGGAATAACATTTCCGAAATTCTCTCACGGCTTCTGCAAAAGTCTTGTAATCAAACCGTTGAATTGCCCTTTCTTTCGAATGCACCGTATAATTTTTTCTTTCCAAACCCTCTACGTGTCTTCCGAAAAAATAAACGAAGCCTTCTTCGACGGGCATCTCGCCTTCCCCGCCGGCTCCGAGAATTCGCAGTATTTGTTGTGCCGTGTCGGTTTTCAAAAAAAGCAAAAAATGCTGACCCTGCTGATAAGGAACCTCTCTTGGCCCGTCAGCTTTGCCTGGAATAAACTGCGCAATGTCAATTTCCTTATTTTTAGGGATATTGCCGATGAGTGATTCTTCCACTTTAAAAATGATGGTTTCTTTTTTTACTGATTGTACGCTGCCGGATAAAACGTGCTCTGCAATACCAATGAGCCGGGGCAGCGGGATGGGGTCATAGTCATTCATTGGCGTCGGCGCTGGTTGGATGGCGGATATCGGTTTTATGTTTTCAGATGGTAGCGATGCAGGTGGATGTGCATGATTGCAGGCGGGCAATATTACCCACGCGCATTTCGCCAGGAAACACCCAAGCGCGATGATCAATGTGTTGGACATGGTGTTTTTTTTGTGCCTTTTTGCCAGATATGAACTGCCGGTTGCTGAAAGCCGGGGACCATCTTAAAAAGAGGTTCATCCGGCTTTCAGCCCCGCTAAAGCGTCGGGTTTGAATCGCTTTTTATTGTTTCTTATTTTTTCTTGAAAATCCTTCTGGCTAAGTACAAAAGTATTAAAATTAGCAACAGGTACAAGAGCCATTTCAGCCAATCCGGCTCCGGTTTGGCAGGAGGCGCCTCTTCTCCGTCGTCTGGGATGCCGTTTTGATTTTCATCTACCGAAGTTTTATTCCGGATGTCGAGCAAATCGTCCACTCCGTTCTTGTTGAAATCAGGGAGTATGCCCGCAAACTGGTAAAAAACGCGGGTTTCCAGCGGGCCACGAACCATTTTATTTTGCGCGCGGTCGAAATACTCGGCATCCGGGTCAACCACCGTTGCCGTAAGATAAACATAGGTTGAAGGGAAAAGGCTCAACACCGTTCCGTGGGGGCAGTATTCGATTTCACCGCTCTTCGTGTCGTTTACACCTCCCTTGTGTCCGCGTTTACAACCCGTAGAATCGTAGGTTTCATCCACATGACGCGGATCGAGGAATTTGGCGAGGGTAAAACTGAAATTGTCTTTCAGTTCCCTGTTTTCGATTGGTCTGAAACTTTTGGATGCAGGCCGCAGATTCACAGGAATGCCTCTTATATCAATCGGTCTGCCTTCCCGCATCATGGTTTCGATGCTTGCCATGCGCGGCAAAAAATTCACCTGGAGGTTGCGGATGATGAGGTTTCCGGCGTCGGCTCCGTTGAAGGCCCGTATGTTAAAATCGCCGGAAGCAAGGTCGGCGGTTCCGGCATCGAACGAAACAGCCCTCGGATGGAGGGGCAGGTCGGTTCCGCCGCTGTTTTTGAGCCTCGTTTCGTATACAATAATGGGATTGGCTTCGCTGAATGAAGCGCCTACATGAAATTCCACGCCGGGCGGAACGACCCCGTCGGGGCCCCCGCTCCACGCTTTATCCGTGCTGAATGTCAGGGTGAATACGTTGTAAGTCGCACCCTGGAATGTCCGGGTTCCGCCGGTGGAAGCAACGGTCGGGTTTGTCCAGGGGCTCATAGTGCCGTTGAAAGACCAACTGAGGGTGAGTGAGGAAGCCGTACTCAGCAATGTAAGTACCAGCGAATGGGCATCCGTGCTGTTGGGGTTGACGAAATCCCAGTTCCAAAGTGTTTTAATATTGAGTCCGAGGTTGTGTCCGAGTATTTCATAGCTCCGGTCGCTGAAGTGCCGGTTGCGGGCTGCCCGGATTTCTCCGGTCAGGCCGGTACTGCCTGTGGCCATTACGTGGTTGTTTTGTTCATCTTCACCGCTCCGCGGGGCCGAATCGGAATGGCTGAGCCCAAAATTATGCCCTGCCTCATGCGAAGTAGTATGGCCGATGGCGGTTGCCCAGCGTTCCAGCGTGGAATTGGTACCGCCCAGGGCAGGTTCCGATGTCCCGGCGCCGTATGCATTTAGAAAGGAACGGGCAAACACGCGGGCGTAGTCCTCCCGGTCCGTATTGTTGATGTCTACATCCTGCGCTACGCCGAAGAGATCGCTTCCGGAATCTGTCTCGGCGTCGGAGCCGATGCCTACGACCTGCCAATTGGTACCTGCCGGGCTTGGGTTAGTGGTGGTTTGGGAAACCTGCACGTTGAACTCGCAATAATCCTGCTGCACGACCTGGAAAATGCGGTCGCGCAATTGAGCGGTGGTGCCGATACCGGCATCGAGGTCTGCTACATTAAATGGCTGCAACGGAGAGGTGACAACTTCTAAAGTGTAATACTCCGGAAAAGTGGCATCGGATGCGGTCGGGAAATACAGAAAAAGCCGATTCCCTTTTGGGGAAGTCAGCGCGCCGGGAGGGCATTGGGCGAACGGGCTGAAACCCGTGAGCATGCAACTCAGGAGCGCGGTGGAGAAAATCAAATTTTTCATTTGTTGGAAAAATTTAGTTAAGAATTGGTTTTCAAGTTCATGGCGAAGGCACCCCGTAAGTGCGCTTGTACAAAGTATACCGGTCGGGGTTGTTGCATCTGTTTCTTCTAATGACGAAAAGATTGTCGTAATCGGTTATGGCGCCTACATTCTCGCCGGTCAACCCCAGGATAATGCCCGGAACATTGTCACTGTGACCTACTACAAGTACATTTTTATCCGTTATCGCCTTTAAATCGCTGACCAGACCAGCGATGCCTGCTGCTGGGGGCAAGGTATGGGTGTACTGGACAGGGGTAATGCCGAAAAACCCTGCTGTGGGTTCGGCCGTTAGATGGGTCCTTATGTATTGACTCACAAAAATTCCTCTGATGTTTTTATTGCTCAGCGTGTCGCGCAACGCCAGGGCGCGCTGTGCCCCGGCAGTCGAAAGTTCAGGATCGGGATCGGTTTCGCTTGCTTTTTCAGTGTGCCGCACGATGTAGTAGTAATTGACGCAAGAGGTAAACACCAGGAAGAGCGCCAGGCTCAAAATGGAAAAAGCGCGATTGGTTTTCATGATACGCTGCTTTTTTTAAAAACTCTGATAAAATTATTTTTCACAAAATCGGACTCTTGTCTTCGTTATTATCCCAGGATAAAATTATGCAAAAATAAAAAAAATAAAAATATTTTCAAATATTATTTTGACGACTGCGTCTTGTTTTCCTGAAAAGCCGCCACAGGGTTTGTTTTCAAGGAACAGGCGGCGTAAGTTTGCGCTGTAAAAGGTTATCGGATTTACGGGGATTTGGGTCCGTAAACCCGAAACCCGAAACCCGAAACCCGAAACCCGTAAACCTTCAACCTACACTCGATGGACTGTGATCCGCTATTATACACGCGAAAAAAGAAAGCTCGTCGAACTGACCGAGGCGGATCCCGGCTGTTGGGTGCATCTCACCCCGCCGTTCGGGCCTGACGAACTGGAGGACTTCGCTCGCCGGCTCGAATTCGATCCCGTATTCCTCACCGACTCGCTCGACCTCGACGAACGCGCCCGCTATGAGCGCGACGAGGATATTCGTTTTATCCTGATCAACACGCCGGTCAAAAACAAAAATGCGCAGGAAGAAAACGAGGCCTATTTTATTACCGTGCCCATCGGCATCATCCTGACCATCGAACACGTCGTGACGATCTCGGCAGTGGAAACACCCGTGCTGGACAAGTTTCTGGAAAACAACGTCCGCAACTTCAATCCGGCGGATGAGAAAAAATTCGTGCTCCAGATCCTGGAGCAAAACGTATATCACTTCCTCTCCTGCCTCAAAACCCTTAACCTGCGCCGTAACCGCATCGAAAAAGAACTGATGCACAGCAGCCGCAACTCCGACCTGAAGCAGTTGCTCGCCATCGAAAAAAGCCTGGTGTATTTTGTCAACTCGCTCAATGCCAACGAGTTGCTCAAAATGAAAATGAAACGCACCGATTTCCTCCACATCAACGGTGACGAGGATATGAGCGAACTGTTCGAAGACATCATCATTGATAACTCTCAGGCGCTTTCAATGGCCAACGTGTACACCAACATTTTGAACGGCACAATGGACGCCTATTCGAGCATCATCTCGAACAATCTGAACGTGGTGATCCACCGCCTCACCATTATCACTGTGGTGCTCATGGTGCCTACGTTGATCTCCTCGTTTTTCGGCATGAACATCCCCAACGGTATCCCTGAAAATCCGATGGCGTTTTATCTTACCATCCTGTTCACCGGTGCGATCACCGGAGGACTGTACTGGGTGATGCAGCGGAGGAGGATGTTGTGACGGTGGACGGTGGACGGTAGACGGTGGACGGTAGACGGTAGACGGTGGGAGTATTCAAATGTTTGTTATCCGGGAGGGTTTTCAAACCGCTGCTAAATCGGCCGCGAAGCGGTCAAATTTGATTGTGATTAACCCCGTGTGAAACACGAGAAAATTCGTTATTCCGGGACGGAAACCAATAAGCGGTTGATTATTAACCATTTAAAACAAGATTCGACTGCTTTGCGATCGGTAGTACAGCATTTGGGCAAGGCAGATTAGCACACTTTTTTGAACACTCCCCGGACTGCCGACTAATTTGCACCCGCAAAACCAACCTGACGATGAAGCGCCTGCCAGCAGTAATTTACCTCCCGTTTGCCTTTGCTCTTGCCAAAGTCCTGCTCCACTTTGCCACGGCCGCCACGCTCGGCTTTCACCGCGATGAGTTTTTGTACCTCGCGCTGGGCCGTCATCTCGATTGGGGCTTTTGGTCGAATCCACCTTTTATCGGTTTCGTCGCGTGGGTATCTCAAAATCTGCTGGGCGATTCGCTGTTTGCCACAAGGGTGATTCCGGCGTTGTGCGGCGGCGGACTGGTGCTGCTTACCGGCCTGATGGTGCGCGATCTCGGCGGCGGGCGTTTCGCGCAGGCGCTGTGCGGCACGGCCATGTTGTTTTCCATCGCCTGGCTGCGCGCCTTTTCGATGTTGCAGCCCGTACCGTTCGACGTGTTTTTCTGGGCATTGCTTTCATTCGGTTTGCTGAAATGGTTGCAAACCAACGATACGCGCTGGTGGTGGTTCGTCGGCACGGTGGCCGGGATCGGCTTTCTGAACAAATACACCCTCGTATTTTGGGCGGCCGCTTTGCTCGCCGCGCTGCTTCTGACCCCGCAGAGGCGGGTTTTGGCGACGCGCGCGCCCTGGCTGGCCGCTGGAATTGCGCTGATCATCCTGTCGCCCAACCTTGTGTGGCAATGGCACTACAATTTCCCGGTGGTGCATCACATGGAAGAACTGGCCCGCAACCAACTCGACAATGTGCAACCGGTACATTTTCTGCTCGACCAATTCCTGTTCCACGGACCGGGGACACTGCTATGGCTTGCCGGGCTGATATTTTTGCTCCGTGCTCCTGCCATGCGACCGTACCGGCTGTTGGGTTGGTTTTACGTCGCGCTGTTGTTGATCTTCCTGGCACTGAACGGCAAAAGTTATTATACCCTCGGCGCTTACCCGGTGTTGTTCTCCGCCGGAGCGGTGTGGTGGGAGCGGTTTTTAAAAAACGTCTGGCTGCGGGCAGGTCTGGTCGTGCTCATCGTATCACTGGCACTGCCGCTGTTCCCCACCGGCATCCCGGTGTGGCGCCCCGAGCGGTTGGTTCAATATTTCGGCAACCTGACGGACAAAGGCATCGTGGCCGTGCGCTGGGAGGACGGTGCATTGCACCCGCTGCCCCAGGATTATGCCGATATGCTCGGTTGGGCGGAATTGGCCGCTCAGGTTTACAAGGCCGATGCACTTGCCGGCGGTCAACTCTACCTGATCTACGGAGAAAATTACGGCCAGGCCGGTGCCGTCGAATATTATTTCAGAAAAAACGGCAAGCGGTCTACAGCCGTCAGTTTTGCCGATTCCTACCGCTTGTGGGCGCCCGATTCGCTGCCGCCGGAGGTTCAAACGCTTATTTACATCAACGATGACGACCCCGGCGAGGACGTTCAGGCTTTGTTCGCCGACATTCAGTTGGTGGGCCGCATCGAAAATCCCCTCGCCCGCGAATACGGGACGGGCGTTTGGCTCTGCCGCTCACCACGCAGCGACGTAGCCGCTTTTTGGGCGGAAAGAGTGGGTATGGTGAAGGCGGTGTTCCGAAAGTAGGGCAGGCTCGGTTAATTCCTTCGCCGGTATTTTTTCCACATTTCCCTGCCTTCTCTTTTTCCTTTTTTTCCGCCTCCTTTTTTTCTCAAAAACAACTCCTTAAACATCGGCTTTTCACTTATCCGAGTGTTTGCCGGAAAAGCCGAAAAAATTATCAACATGAGTTATCAACATTGTGGACAATAAAGTGAATTTTTAATGACCACTGAAAATCAATGTTTTATCAAAGTTATTAACATTGTGTGGAAAATTAAACGTAGGTAAACCCGAAAAAGCCGATACTTTAGCCTCCGCTTGCGCACGTTGATGCCGGGCAAATTTTACTCCGCCTTTCTCGAGCACGTCCCTTCCATAAAAGTTGCAGTTTTCTGACCGGCGATTCAAACGCCGTCAGGAAAGTGTCTGTACCGGAATCAGCAGGTGATGCGGTTCAGGAATGGGAACTTCGACAATTTGTAATCGCATTTTTTTTACCAAATCACCAAATCACCAAATCACCAAATCCCTGAATCACCACCACCTGTCACCTTATCCGATTTAAAACATTCTATGACACAAGTTGCAAACACTGTAACCGAACCGATCCTCGCCGAGAATCCCGACCGCTTCGTCATTCTTCCCATCAAATATCCCGAGGTGTGGAAAATGTACAAAACCGCCGAAGCCTCTTTCTGGACCGCCGAAGAAGTGGACCTCAACCCCGACCTCGCCGACTGGGAAAACAAACTCAACGACGACGAGCGCCATTTCATCAAACACGTGCTGGCCTTCTTCGCCGCTTCCGACGGCATCGTCAACGAGAATCTCGTGCTCAACTTCATGCGCGAAGTGCAGATCCCCGAAGCTCGCTGTTTCTACGGCTTCCAGGTCGCCATCGAGAACATCCACGCCGAGATGTACTCGCTGCTGATCGACACCTATATTAAAGATACAAGGGAAAAAGACTTCCTGTTTCACGCTTTGCAGAATCTGCCCTGCGTCGCCAAAAAAGGTGAATGGGCACTGCGCTGGATCGAAAACGCCCCCACCTTCGCGCACCGGCTCATCGCCTTCGCTGCGGTGGAAGGCATCTTTTTCTCCGGTTCGTTCTGTTCCATTTTCTGGCTCAAAAAACGCGGCCTCATGCCGGGCCTCACGTTCTCCAACGAACTCATCAGCCGCGACGAAGGGCTGCACACCGATTTCGCCTGCCTGCTCTATTCGATGCTCCGCCATAAAATTGATCCCGAAGAAGTGAAAGCCATCATCACCGAAGCGGTAACGTTTGAGAAAGAATTCGTGACCGATGCCCTGCCCGTGTCGCTCATCGGGATGAACGCCGAAATGATGGGCCAATACATCGAGTTCGTGGCCGACCGACTGCTCGTGTCGCTGGGCTGCGAAAAAGTCTACAAGACCGCCAATCCCTTCCCCTGGATGGACATGATCTCCATACAAGGCAAAACAAACTTCTTTGAAAAACGCGTCGGCGACTACCAGAAAGCGGGCGTGATGGCCAACCGGGAGGAACAGGTGTTCAGCATGGAGGCGGAGTTTTAAGGTGGAGGGTAGAAGGTGGAGGGTGGAAGGCGCAAGATAAATACCCTCCACCCTCTACCCTCCACCCTCCACCCTCCACCCCCTGCCAGTTCATTGACATACAGGACTTTAACATGAAAACAATTCCAATAACGTGTTTTTTCTCCTGCTTTTGGTGTTGGCGACCGCCTGCCGGAAGCAGGAGATGGCGACGGTTTCCAAGAACATCTAAAACAATACCTATGCTCAATCTCATTCCAAAATATTGCCTTTTGGCCCTGCTTGTTTGTATTCTGGAGGGCGCTGTCGCGCAGAAAGTGAAAGAAAAAAAGGACATCGTTTACCTCGACGACGTGCCGCAATACAAGATATTCAAAACGGGCGGCAGCCTGCTCAAGGGTTTTTCGTTCGCGGCAACTACGCTCGAAGGCGATACCCTGATACGATTCGATTTTCGCGCTGTGAATGTGCCGGGGTTGCCGCATGAGAACATCGGTTATTTCTGGAGCTATTTTCAGACACACTTTACAAAAACGGGCAAAAGCGTCGAACTGGATTATACCACCAAAAACGCCCTGATTGACCTGATACAGCAATACCGGATCATCGGGAACGGCCAGGTTGATCCCGAAGCCGAAGACAGACTGATCGAAGCGCAGAAAGCATTCACCGTCAGCCGGATAGAGATGGACAGCCTGTCCCTCGCCCGCCGGCTGCTGCTGAAAGACAAGAACTATGCAGCCTATTCCAAAACGCTTGTCCCCCGTGGAAGAGGCGACGAACCGGTCTATTTCAGCGAAAGCAAAATTATCAGCGGCGGTACAAGCCCCGTTACCATCGGCACTTACCAGGTTTTCGCCAACAACAGTTATGGCATTACATACCACATTTTAAAAAAAGACGGCAGCATGGCGGCCTCCGTTTTTTTTGAACGCGACAAAAACAGGGTCTTTATTCGCAGCATGTTCGACCGCAAAGGCAAAGAGTATTTTATCCCGGACAGTTTTGGGAACAAGGAATTGCTGGACGCGGTGAAGTATTTGGTGTGGTACGGGTATATCTGATCCGGAAAGAAATTATTTACCGCCTTTGCCGCAGGCTTTTGTGGACCGGTAAGGGCAAAAACACGCTCATAATCATGAAAAAAGAAATCATTCAAAAACTCCACACCTCTTTCGAGGATGTGGCGCACGAACAGGACGGCGTTGAGTTTTGGCTCGCGCGCGACTTGCAAATTCTGCTGGGATATGATGACTGGAAAAACTTCATCAAGGTCATCGAAAAAGCACAGGAAGCCTGCCAAAACGCTGGCCAGAGCATTTCAGATCATTTTTCCGAGGTCGGAAAAATGATATCGCTTGGTAAAGGCGCACAGCGAAAAATTGTGGACTTCATGCTCACCCGCTACGCCTGCTACCTCATCGCCCAAAACGGCGACCCATCGAAAGAACCCATCGCCTTCGCGCAGACGTACTTCGCCGTGCAGACGCGCAAACAGGAGTTGATTGAAGAGCGGCTGCAACTCATGGAGCGGCTGCAAGCCCGCGAAAAACTCGAAGCCACCGAAAGCGAATTGTCGCGGCTGATATACGAGCGCGGCGTTGACAGTCAGGGTTTTGCCCGCATCCGCAGCAAAGGCGACACAGCCTTATTCGGCGGCAGCACCACCGCCCAAATTAAGAAGAAAATGGACGTGCCGGACAATCGCCCCTTAGCGGATTTCCTGCCGACCCTGACCATCAAAGCCAAAGACTTCGCCACTGAAATCACCAATTTCAATGTGAAAAAAGAGGATTTGCACGGCGAACAAAAGATAACTCAGGAACATGTCAAGAACAACACCGATGTCCGTGAACTTCTTGTGAGGCGCGGCATCAAACCCGAAGACCTGCCGCCGGAAGAGGATGTCCGCAAGTTGGAGCGGCGGGTGAAGGGAGAGACAAAAAAGGCGCTGGAAGGAGTGAAGAAGTTGAAGCCGCTGAAGGACGATAAGCGATAATCAGAATTTGGTGCCGCGCTTGGTGTTTTCACCAAGCGCAAACCCCGACGAGAAGCCAGATTGAAACCACTCACTCCGCCGTGCGCTTGGTGAAAACACCAAGCGCGGCAGGAAACTGATTGCTCACCGCCTTTGCCAGAGCATTCTCGCTGGTGTTGTTGGAGACGAGAGTAGCTGACAAAGGCAAAAACACAAATTCAAAATGCAATTAAAATTTAATACAGAAGCATACGCCATAGTTTACCACAAAGCAAAAGACGCGCATTATGCTGTGAAGAAAGAGACCGCTCCACCTTTTCCGTGGGCAAAATTATCCGAAGAAACCTTAGTAGAGTGTATCCTAATTGGGGGTTCCGGATACTTAATGAGCGAAGAAAACCACACATACCAATTTAGTATTGGTGAATTAAGTGATGTATGGATAGGAGAATAGGAACCGCATTTCCCGCCGCGCCTGTGTTTTCACCAAGCGCGGCGGGAAACTCTCACTCCGCTGCATATAAGTGAAAACATCAGATGCAGCGAAAAATCTATAAAAACTATGAAAAACGACTTGGATGAGCTGACACCAGAAAAACCGCTACATAAACAGGTTGACAAGCTTGTTGCCGCTATTAAAGAGGGAAAAAGAACCTCTATTCCTATTGAAATGTTTAGTCTTGTAAAGCGCGCCCTTGACAATGATGGAATTATGAGTAAAGGTATTAGAACCTCAGTACCCTTGCAATTGCGTGAGATTGCCGAGCAGCAGCCAGAAAAAACTTGTTTATTTTTTGCTGTAGTTGCTAGTACAGAAATTATATATGCTCATTCTGCAACTAAAAAAATTAAAACAGAGAGGGGGGATGAGATTGGAATCCCATATCCCACATTTGAATATGAAACAATGGGGCCTAATGGAATTATTAGAGGACGCACTCTTATATCATTTGAAGACCAAGATAGTATCGGCTTCAGCCTCATTAAGGGCGTACCTTTTAATCTTAAGGTGAGTTGGAATGAAGTAGAAGCGCGATGGGAAAGCATCGCTGTTTTTTAATTTTTCCGCCGCGCTTGGTGTTTCCGCCGCGCTTGGTGTTTTCACCAAGCGCAAACCCCGACGAGAAGCCAGATTGAAACCACTCACTCCGCCGTGCGCTTGGTGAAAACACCAAGCGCGGCAGGAAAACCCGACCCTTTACCGGACAGACAAAACACAAATCTTCATTCGTATGATAACCATCCAATTTCTCCGTCACTGCCTGATTTTGGGAGCACTTACGCTCTCGGTCACGGCCTGCCAAAAACAGGAAGACATGGATATAGATGCCGACATTGAATTTCAGGACATCGTGACAACCGACCTGGGAAACGGCGACAAAAAACTGGATTTCACGGTGGTGGTCACGCAGATTGGCAACAGTTTTTACCGCGACTACCGGATGACGCTGACAAAGTTCAACGACAAGGAAACGGTGCTCGATTCCGCTTACATCACGCTGCCAACCGCGAGAGAGTTTGTCAAGCACTCGGTTCAACCCCTTCAACCGGGCAACTACTGGATAAATGTCCAATTGCACCTGGATGATTTGAATTATACCGGGTACGGGACGATGATAACTGTGCCCTAAACAAAAAGCCCCGCAACTTTCGCTGCGAGGCCGTTCCTTCACCCGGTTACGTTACCGTGGTTGCCCAGAGGATAAGAGGCTTGACCGGGTATCATGGGATAAAGATAGTTCAAAATCATTTTTCCGGTTTCAGAAAAATGATCTGCTTAAAACATTAACACAGTGTACCTAATTATCAATGCTTTATCATATTTACTGCGACGAAAGCCGACAAAGCCAAGACCGTTTTATGGTGTTGGGCGGGTTGGTGATTCGAGCCGACAGCGAGGAGGTGTTCAACGAGACGATGGAAAAATACCGGGAGTTGACCAACATGAAGGCCGAGTTGAAATGGTCGAAGGTATCGGTGCAAAAACTCAGCGAGTACAAGACGTTCATTGACTACTTTTTTGCGCTGAACAATGCCGACCGGATTCATTTTCACTCCATGATTGTGGATAATCATCAAGTGAATCACCGGAAATTTAACCAAAACAACCCGGAACTCGGCTTTTACAAGTTTTACTACCAGTTGCTGCTCCATGCCTTCGGGCGGCGCTATTGCAAAACTGACCATGAAGCCCGTTTCATTGTGCACCTCGATGAACGAACAACAAAATACAAGTTGGGTACGCTAAAAACTGTACTCAATCGTGGAATTATGAAGAAGTACAACATCGGCTGGAATCCGTTTCGGAGCATCGAACCAGGCGACTCAAAGCAGTCGAACCTGCTGCAAGTGGGCGATCTGCTGATAGGTGCGGTCGGATACCAAAAGAACGGCTACAATCTGATTGCGGGAGCGAAGCAAGCCAAGATTGACTTGGCGGAACACATTGCGGCTACAGTGGGCTTAGCCGATTTGAAGCAAGACACGTTGGCGAACAACAAACGGTTCACCATCTGGAACTTTACGTTGAGGAAATAAAAAAAGCCCCGAGAGTCTACGCCCGAAGGCTGTCCGATTTACGGCTTCCCAAACATCATTTGGGTATTCGACTCCCGATGGCTCGTGACACAAAGATAAGACAATTCATGGCTTTGTGGTACAAATGTCATACATGAAATTTTGACAGCCCTTGATTATCAACGAAAAACGAAAAAATCAGGCAGCAAAAAAGTATCGCTTTGGTGTCACTTGCCCGCTGCCGCTCAAAAAATAGCCCTTCAAGCCCCAAGCCACCTGCATCAGAATTCACCGAATTTCGGAACAAGCAGAATGCTGAAAATTCTGAGGCTGACGAAAAAGAAAACAAAAAAAACCAACCCTTCACCGCCTTTGTCGGGCGGCTCGCGGGGAAGTTTTACAGAAACAAAATGCTTTTGAAATATGCCTATCACAAGACTCTTTCCGCCGCGCTTGGTGTTTTCACCAAGCGCAAACCCCGACGAGAAGCCAGATTGAAACCACTCACTCCGCCGTGCACTTGGTGAAAACACCAAGCGCGGCGGGAAAAAAACACTTCCGTCTGACATGGCGAAACGGAAGTAAAACATTGAAATCCAATCCATAAATCGAAACAACAATAAGAAACCCAACCCACACCCACAAGTCATGATGCAAGTAATCAAACGTTCCGGGCGCCGCGAAGAGGTGTCTTTCGACAAGATCACGGCGCGCCTGCGCAAACTCACCTATAACCTCGACACCAACTACGTCAACCTCATCGAGGTGTCCAAAAAGGTCATCATGGGCCTCTACGACGGCGTGACGACCGTGGAACTCGACAACCTCGCCGCGGAGACCGCCGCCACCATGGCCACCGTCCACCCCGACTACGCCCTGCTGGCAGCGCGCATCGCCGTGAGCAACCTCCACAAGGAGACCGAAAAATCTTTTGCCAAGGTGGTGCACGAACTGTATCACTATATTGACCCCAAGACCGGCGAACGCGCGGGGCTCATCGGCGACGACACCTACAAGATCGTGATGAAGCACAAGGAACGCCTCGAAAGCGCCATCATTTTCGACCGCGATTTCGATTTCGATTACTTCGGCTTCAAAACCCTCGAGCGCTCCTACCTCATGCGCATGAACGGCAAAGTGGTGGAACGCCCGCAGCACCTTTTCATGCGTGTCGCCGTCGGCATTCACCAGGAAGACATCGACGCGGCCATCGAGACTTACAACCTGATGAGCGAGCGCTGGTTTATCCATGCCACGCCGACGCTGTTCAACGCGGGGTCGCCGAAGCCGCAAATGTCTTCCTGCTTCCTGCTCACCATGACTGAGGACTCCATCGCCGGCATTTTCGAGACCCTCTCCCGCTGTGCCCTTATCTCCCAATCCGCCGGCGGCATCGGCCTGAGCATCCACAACATCCGCGCCACAGGTTCCTACATCAAAGGCACGGGCGGCACCTCCAACGGCATCATCCCGATGTTGCGCGTGTTCAACGACGCGGCGCGCTATGTGGATCAGTGCTTCCACCCCGACACGCTCATTTACACGCGGCACGGCATCAAGCGCATCGACGACATCGTGACGGGTGAAGAACTGTTGACCGCCGAAGGTGAATTCAACCGCGTCACCCGCCTGCTGCGCAATGCCTACGAAGGAAACATGGTGGAAATCGGCGTGAAACACTCCATCGAACCTATTTTAGTCACGCCCGGACACACTTTCCTCGTGCTGCGCGGCCAGCAAAAAATGGTTAACCACGATGTTATCCGCAATCGCCTCGACAAAGGTTTGATCGAGCCGGAATGGGTGGAGGCCAAAGATTTGACGCCCGACGATTTGATCGCCTTCCCGATTCCCGAATTTTATGAAGACATCCCCGAATACACCCTCGACGATTGCCGCTTCTACGGCATGATGATCGGCGACGGCCACATCGCCCGCGACGGCAAGGCCGCCCACATCACGCAGAACCGCGACACCGACGACATCAATTTTGTAAAAAAATACCTCTACGAAAACGGCATCCGCTGGACGGAAAGCAGCAACCCGGAGGAGAAAAAAATCCGTTTCACCTGGTCGGCGCATCTCGGCTTCAAGTTCAGCCGCGTCCTGCTCTACAACGAGCGCGGCGAGAAACAGGTGCATCCTTCCATGCTCCACTTGCCAAAGGAAAAAACGCTGCAAATCATCAAAGGTATCCTCGAGACCGATGGCAGCATTTCCAGCCGTGAGAATTTTGAAATCGCGCTCGATATGACTTCGCGCAACGTCATCGAGTCGGTGCGTTACATGCTCATGCGTTTCGGTATCCTCACCAGCGGCTATGTCCGCGACCGCGTGGGCAATGTGTCCGTTTACAAAAACATCACGACGCGCAAGGTGTCGTACTGCCTGCGCATTCCCAAAGTGCCGGAAATCACCGATTTGTTCGGGCGGGAAGCGGGCGAATACACCATGTACTTCACGTACGGCAACCATACCTACAGCCGCGTCACACACCTGGCAGAACAACCTTTCGACGGCGTGGTGGTGGATTTTGAAGTGGAACCCTACCACAACTACGTCACCCACGTCGGCGTGGCGCACAATGGCGGCGGCAAACGCAAAGGCGCCTTCGCCGTCTACCTCGAACCCTGGCACGCCGACATCTTCGAGTTTCTCGAACTGAAAAAGAACCACGGCAAGGAGGAAATGCGCGCCCGCGACCTGTTCTATGCGCTGTGGATCAGCGATTTGTTCATGGAACGCGTGAAGGACGACAAGGACTGGTCGCTGTTCGACCCGAATGAAGCGCCGGGTTTGTTCGACGTGTACGGGGCGAAATTCGAGGCGCTCTACCAAAAGTACGAACAAGAAGGCCGCCAGCGCAAAACGGTGAAAGCCCGCGAATTGTGGAACGCCATCCTTGAAAGTCAAATCGAGACCGGCACGCCGTACATCCTGTACAAAGACGCGGCGAACCAGAAGAGCAACCAGCAAAATCTTGGTACGATTCGCTCGTCGAATCTTTGCACCGAGATCATAGAGTACACCTCGAAAGACGAGGTGGCTGTGTGCAACCTGGCTTCGCTCGCGCTGCCGAAATTCGTCCGTGACGGCCAGTTCGATTTTGAAAAACTGTTCGAGATCACCCGCGTCGTCACGCGCAACCTGAACAAGGTCATTGATATCAACTACTATCCGATCCCCGAAGCGCGGAATTCCAACTTCCGCCACCGTCCCATCGGACTCGGTGTGCAGGGTTTGGCTGATGCGTTCATTCTCATGGGCATGGCGTTCGACAGCGAAGCGGCCAAGCAGTTGAACAAAGACATTTTTGAAACCATCTACTTCGCCGCTGTAACGGAGAGTGCGAATCAGGCGGAGAAACACGGCGCATACGAAACGTTCAAAGGCTCGCCGATGAGCAAAGGCATGTTCCAGTTCGACCTTTGGGGCGTCACGCCGTCCAAGCGCTGGGATTGGGACGGCCTGCGCGAACGCGTGAAAAAAACCGGCCTTCGCAATTCGCTGCTCGTGGCGCCCATGCCCACCGCCTCCACGAGCCAGATCCTGGGCAACAACGAGTGCTTCGAACCGTACACCAGCAACCTTTATACCCGCCGCACCCTCGCGGGCGAACACATCGTGGTGAACAAACACCTGATGCGCGACCTCGTGCGCCTCGGCCTCTGGAACGAAGAAATGCGCGAAGCCATCATGGCCGCCAACGGCTCCGTCCAGGGCATCGAAGACATTCCCAAAGCCGTGCGCGACGTGTACAAAACCGCGTACGAGATCAGCCAGAAAGTCATCATTGATATGAGCGCCGACCGGGGTGCGTTCATCTGCCAAAGCCAGAGTCTCAACGTGTTCATGGAAGCGCCGACGTTCGCGAAACTCTCTTCCATGCACTTCTACGCCTGGCAAAAAGGCCTGAAAACGGGCATGTACTACCTCCGCTCGAAGGCGGCGACGGATCCGATCAAGTTCACGCTGAGCCAGAAGCACCAGCAGAAGTTCGTCGCCAACGCGAAGATGGAAAATCCGGTCGTCAGCGCGACGATCCCGGCGGAAAAACCGGTAGTGCCGGTCATGAGTGCCCTGGATGTGGAGCAGGTATCGGGCAAGGTGTGCAGCATCGACAACCCGGATTGCGAGGCGTGCTCGGCGTAGTACGGCGGAACGCTGTTCCGCCTGACATTCAAAATCGCCCGGAACAGCGTTCCGGGATACAATAAACGGTCGCCGGTGGGAGCGAAAGAGTCGGGCGCTTTCCTGATTCCCTTCACTGAAACGCTTTTCCCACACTGTTTCTGCCCGGCTGGCTGCTGCCGTGCGGCCGTTTTTTCTTCTTTGCAATATTTGGTGTTTTACACTACATTTGTGTTCAAAATTTTGATATGGCAACGCTGGAACTCAAAAACAACTTGCTTCGAATGGTGGCTGAGACAGACGACCCCTTGATTCTGAAACAGATCACGGCTTTACTGGCTTCTCTTCGGGAAGAAGCCGATTGGTGGGATTTGATTACGGAGGCAGAGAAGAAAAAAATCGAGGAAGGCATGAGGCAGGCAGCCTCCGGCAATACGGTGCCGCACGAAGCGGTCAGGGCTGACGCGAATCGGTTGTTAGGTAAAAATTAAAACACTCTTTCCCAAATGATTACTGTTGAATGGACTGGCGTTGCCAGGGAAGATTACCTCGCCATACTGAAAGAGACTTACGAGCAGTCGGTTGATGCTGCACTCCAACTGGATGACAAAATCGAAGGACTGCTCACCAATCTCCGCCGGTTCAAACACTTTTGCCCGCCCAGTCGCAATTTTCCAAAATTTCGTCGCTGCGTAGTCACTCGTTATATTTCATTGGTTTACGAGACAGGAGAAAACTTCATCACAATTATCTCCGTTTTTGATTCGCGGGGGCGCAGTCCTTTTGTATAATTACCATTTTCTTCGGCTGCCGTGCGGCCGTTTTTTTCAGAAATTTCTTACAGACAGCGTTCTACGGCTGCCCCGTTCCGGGGACGGCCTTTTTTGTCAAACAAAGTACCTACGAGGGAAATCTGCACGGTTATCGCCCCAAACGACAGGGTTATGGATTGAAGCTTGGCAGGCACCTCTGAATGAAATAATTTTACATAGAAAAGTTCCGCTATCTGTCAGTTCGTCCCACATGGACTATTGCTGACGGATTGACTATGCCAAGCCAAATGCATCAACATAAACAAATCTGCACATGAAAATTTTTCTCCACTGCTGTTGTTTTTTTTTCCTGTTGTTACAATCGTCCGGCGTTGCAGCGCAGGACTTTAACCTCAAACTGCGCTCCAAACTTGAGTTTCCCGGTGAAATCACTCGCGGCGTATGGGGATATGTAAAGGACGGGCGGGAGTATGCGCTGTTGTCAGGTAGACGGGGAATGATTGTCGCAGATGTCACCAATCCCGATTCTCCTTTGGTTATCACTAAAATCCCCGATACGTTAAGTACTTTGCAGGAAATCAGAACCTTCAGTCACTATGCTTATGCCGCAACTTACTATGGATTGTTAATTGTGGATTTGAATGGCCTGCCGGACACCAATCTTTCTTATAAATTTTACATCGGCGATGGTCCGATTCAGGATCAGATGAAATATATTCATACCCTCCATATTGATGAAAAAAAAGGGTTTTTATATGCCAATGGTGTAGATAATATTGCGCCTGTTGTTATCCTGGACTTGAACGCAGACCCATTTAATCCCACTTACGCCGGAGTTGTAACTGGCGTGGGTATGCACGATTGTTACGTTGAAAATGATACGTTGTATGGGGGGAGTTTTAGTGTCGTGTCCGTAATAGACGTTTCCGACAAATCGAACCCCGTCCTTTTAGGTACGGCGCCGACACCGGGTGGAATAGCGCATAATGCCTGGCCCCTTGATAACCATCAATACGTGTTGACAACAGATGAATCGAAACCTTCCTTCCTCACGGCATTTGACATCAGCGATCCCGAAGATATCAAAGAGGTGGGTCGCGTATCTTCCAACGATGGATACGGAGCCTTGACGCACAATACACAAGTGCTGAATGATTGGGCCATTACCGGCTGGTATAAAGATGGTGTCGTTATTGTTGATGCGCACCGCCCGGAAAACCTTGTGGTCACCGGAAGATATGACACCTGGATTCCCAACAACCACCCTTACTATTATTTGGGCTGCTGGGGTGTGTATAGTTATTTGCCTTCTGGCAATATTCTGGCGGGTAACTATGTGCTAGACCATCTGTTATATAGAGGAGAATTGTTTGTTTTTACACCGGATTACCGCCGTTCCTGTTACCTGGAGGGAATCGTGACTGATGCTGCGACGGGCCTGCCTTTGCCCAAAGCCGAAGTCGAAATTATCGGCAATCCATATTCCATCAGAATGACGGCATTGGACGGTGTCTATAAGACCGGACAACCGGAAGAAGGCACCGTCCAGGTGCGCATCCGTAAAGACGGCTACTGCCCCGATACGGTAACTGCCAACCTCATCACAGGTCAGATTACTATATTGGATATAGCGCTTGCACCTTGTCCTCCGTTTACAATCAGCGGATACGTAATAGATAGTGCAACCGGAGCGCCTGTTCCGAATGCGCGAATATTATTGCGCTCTCAGGATAAGAAATATGAAACCTTCGCTATTAACACAGGCTTTTTCTCAATTCCAAATGTATTTATCGGTACATACGACGTCTATTTCGAGGTATGGGGATGGGATTTGGGCTCAATCCCGGGGAAATATTTCTATGCAGCGGACAGCCAGATGGTTTTACCGCTAAAGGACAAACTGTATTACGATGATTTTCTCTTCAATTTTTTTTGGAAAACAGCCGGTCAGAATGGAGATGGAAAATGGGAATTGGATGAACCTATTCCTTTCTTTTCAGATTCATCATGGTATTACGTTCCCATGGTTGGCAGTACCGATACTATTTTTATCGGCCCTCCGGCAGATAGCGATCTTGATGTCAATGACAGATGTTATATCACCGGCAACAATTCGTTCTCGTCGGATGACGTGGATGTTACAACCGTTCTTACTTCTCCACCAATGAAACTTTCCAACTATCAGGATGGTATCCTGTCCTTTTGGTATTGGTATTACGACGACGGCCCTGCTGTAGTTCCCGATAATCATCTGGAAGTACGGGCAATAAGCATGGGCGACACGGTCACCGTTTTCAGCCAACATGAATCTGCCGAGATATGGCGCTTTTCCGGTGATATTCATTTGGCAGATCATATAACACTCTCCGATGGCCTGCTCATTCAATTTGTTGTAAGTATCGATGATACATTGTCTTATTTAGAATATACGAAAGCTGCAATAGATGTGTTCCGGGTTGTACCGGAAGGTTTGATATCCGGCACAGTGGCGTTGGACAAAGCGCCTGCCTTTTCCGTGTTCCCCAATCCGTCCACCAGCGCTTTTACAATACAATATCAATGGCCGGGAGCCCGGCAACTTTTTCTTGAAATCTACAATACGCTCGGGCAGGTCGTCGCAATGCGGACTCTGGAGGGAGAAAAAGGGAATGCCGTTTTTGGCCACGACTGGCCCAATGGCATATACCTCGCGGTGTTGCGCGACGGCGGCGGGCAAGGTTCTGTATTGAAATTAATAAAACAATAAACTTTCTTAAATAATGGGAGACCGACGGCACGGCTGCAGGCACGATTTCCCGGCGGCCATTCACACTGGCCAAAAACTTAACCGTTGAGGCCGGGTAAAAAACGGACCTGGTCGTTGATTTCGATTTCGGATTTTGTTGAATGTGGGAGAGAAGGAAAGTTTGCACGGTTATCGCCCCAAACGACAGGGTTATAGGTTAGTCCTTGCCCATGGCCCGGAAAAAGAATTGATTTGCAGGAGTAAATAAAATTTCCGAGCCTCTGACCCGGGCAAATTTTCACAGGGCAATTAAACACAGTTTTGCCATTCTCCCGACGCTTGCGTTTGTCATTTTTGCCGTTTCCCAAACACTGGAATGGGTAAAAGAAGTACATCCGCAAGCGCACGGGAGCAGCGCTTCCATTAAAATCAAACACCACTTCACTCAGTGGAGGTAAACGTTTCATTTTGCCTGCTCCTCCGCCGGCAGCGTCGCCGTCCAGATATCCCCTTTTTCTCCATCGCGCAGATACAGAGCGAAATACGCCGTTCGCCCGTCGGGTGAGATCGCGCCGAAGCCCCGGTGGTGGTAGGTGTCGTTGATCTCCTTGCCCAGGTTGATCGCCCGCACCCAATCGTTTGCCAGGTTTTTGTGGGTTTTCCGGTACGACAGGAACACGTCGGACTTGCCCAGACCGGGAAAACCCGTGCTCGTGAAATACAGCGTTTTACCGTCGGGCGAAAAACAGGGATTGCCTTCCTGTCCTTCGGTATTGATGTCCGACCCGAGGGCGACGGGGGCGCCCCATTGACCGCTCGCTTCGCGCTGTGCGATAAAAATGTCCATATCCGGCGGCGTCAGCACACCGCCTGCGGAAAAAGCGCCTTCCAGTGCGATCATGGTACCGTCGGGCGAAAACACGCCTTTGCCTGTCACAGGGATACCGGAAAGTTGCAGCGGTTGCGGCGCGCTCCAGTCGCTGCCTTTCGCGTTGCTGAGATGTAGCCGGCCATTCACCAGCAGCAACATTTGCCGTCCGTCGGCGCTGAGTGAAAGCGGGTACTGGTTGCCTTCGCCGGAGAGCGACGGCACCAGTTCCGGCGGCGACCACCGGCCGTTTTTCCGGCGCGCGACGAAGACATCCTGGCCTGCGAGATTGTCGCGGCGCCCTGAAGCGCCGAAATAGAGGGTTGTCCCGTCTGCCGAGAGCACGGGGTTGAATTCGTCGCCTTCGGGCGTATTCACGGCGTCGAGCGGCGTTTTTTGCAGATTCTCAGAGGGTTTTTCCAAAATGGGCAATTTGCCGTCAATCCAGGGTTTTACCCGCAATTGGTAATCGAAATTGGTGCCGCATCCTTTCGGCAACGTATCGGGGAAGAATGGCCGGGCGTTCTTGAGCAGTTGAATGCCGTTGTGGTACATTTTCTTTTCCAGGTAAAATTGCAGGGCTTCTTCCATCAGCCGGAAAGCGGAGTAACGCGGAGCGTAACGTGCGATGTAATCCTGCGTCTGGCGCAGCAGCGCCGCCGTATCGGCCACCGATCCGGTGTTGCGGATGCGGGCGAGGGCCAGGTTGCGCCGGCGCAGGTCGAGCAGCTGCGCCTGTTGTCCGGGGTTTAAAAAGGAGTCGTTGGTGAAGTCGGCGGTTTTGTCGGCGATCCTGTTGAGCAACACGGATTCCAGCGCCGTCCAGCGGTTTTGGGCGTGAAAATCGAGCATTTGCGGCACGTCGCCGTCGCACAGCAGTTGCCGCACTTCCTCGCGCCAGCAATCGCGCCCCACGAACGACTGCCGGTGGTCGGCAGCGAATTTGTCGAGTTGGCAAAGGGGGTATTTTTGTTCGAAGGCAGGCCAGAGGCGCTCGGCGAGGCGGCGTGATTTGACGTAATTTTCGGGTGTGACGAAAGCCAGGTGGCGCTGCACGAGCGCTGTCAGTACGTCGTAATCCTCGTCGTCCAGGTGTGCGTTGACGATGCCGGAGCGGGTATCGTCGTATGCGGATTGCAACTGCGGCAGGGGGACGGGCAGACCCCCGATCAAAGAGTCGAGGACGGAAACGGTGCCGCGCACCCGCACGAGCGAAAGAAGCCGCCGCTGCAGGAGTTCGCGGGTCTCAATAAATGATGCCGTGTCGAGCGGAAAATGTTTGAGCTGGCGGCGCACCGTCTTTGTCGGCAACAGTTGGAAATCGGCGTACACGTCGGGCAGCGAATAGTCTAACAGGAGATATTCATCGAAGGAAGGATTTCCGGCGAGTTGTATTTTGGCCAGAAAATAGCGCGCGGCAGGGCCGTAACGCTTGTCATTGCGGTGGCGTTCAAAAACTTCCTTGGCGGCAGGATAGTTGCCTTTTTCAAAGTGCTGATAACCCGATTTGAAGGATTGAGGCGTGTTGCAGGCGATGAGCAACAGGGTTAAAGCCAGCGGCACGACAGGAAGATGTTTCATAGCTAAGCGCGTTTTATACCAGGATTAACATGATTTGCGAGATTTACAAGATTGATTTACATGATTTTCAATGATTTGAATCAGCGGGTTTTCGCAAACCAATTTCCGTTGGGTATAAAAGGGTGCATTTTAAATTGTCGCAAGTAGGGCGGAAGTCCGTTCCGCCCAAACATACTCGCCGGAAAGCAGGGCGGAACGGACTTCCGCCTGTACTTACCGGAACAGACTTCCGGCTTACATTTACTTCACCAATCGTCGTACCGCCATTCCTCCCTCGCCTTCAAGCGCAACGAGATAAATTCCCTTCGGCCACCGGGCTGTTTCTATCGTTTCACTGGTCGCGTTCGAAGACACTTGTTTTTCAAAAGCCAATTCACCGTTGATGTTATAAACGCTTATTTTGTTGAAAATCAAATTTTTATCCCAGTTGATGAACACCCTGTCCTGCGCCGGATTGGGCTGAACCCATACCGTCTGCCCAGCAGGTGTTTTCGTTCCCGTACCCATCTCTACGATGAATGTTTTTTCAAAAGTGCTGACTGCATTGGTCACGGTCACTGTATAGATGCCGGGTTGGGTTACGGTCACTTCGGAAGTAGTGTCGCCGGTGCTCCACAGATATTGGAAAGCGCCGATTTTTTTGCCGGAGAAAGTGATGCTCCAATCCAGCAGCGTTCCGGTGAAGCCGTTCACGTCGTCCACCACGAGGAGTCTCCAGGCGCCGCTCATCGGTGAATACAAGATATCGCCCCATTCGCCTTCCGGCTGGAAAGTGCCTGTGAAAGGCGCAGCAGAGGGTGGCGCGAAAGGTCCCGGAAAATTGATCGGCAGGGTAGCCGATGGCGAGAAACAAGTACCGGTGTAGTTGTCGCCGTTGCCGCCGTTGTCGGAGCTCAGTTCAAGAAAACGTTCATTGGGAGCAACCAGATACAAATTGAGGTCATCCACCCAGTCATGGGCGATATTCACGCATACGAATTCCAATAGTTCGCTATCGTTGAAGTCAGAAAGCGGAACGCTCACCATGATTTCGGAAGACACAATCGTATTGACCGGACTGATGGGCATGTCTGTGTCATTTAAAAAAGTCCAGGAAGCCTCGGTCAGGAAAGTAGGCGAAATCCCCAGCGCGGCTGTGCCGTTCACGAGATATACCACTTCTTCGGGTTGGAATAGCGAATCGGGGTCGGCAATATACAGGATAAATGTGCGGGTGAAACAGCTCGAATCGACTGATATCGTCAGGGTGACGGTTTCAAAACCTTCGTCCTGAGCATCCGGGATGGGTTGGAAAAGAAAGTGCAGCACCGTATCGGCAGTGAAAACCGTCGCGATACTATCAGTTGCCTGAAAATCAACGCCGTTTTGCGCCGTGCCGCCGACGGTCACGGTGAGCGGCAGCAAATCCGCCGGCAGGCCGGCAAAACTCAGGCTCACGGTGTCGGCCTGGGCGTTTTCGGGGATCACATTGTCGCCCGGTGCGAAGGATGCCGCGATGTCGGGTTCGCCTTCAAAACTGTTCGCTTCCAGAAAAACCGCCGAATCGTACACACCGTCCGAAACGTCGGCAATCGAGAGCGTCATTTGATAAACGGCGCAGGGCACGACGGCGGCTTCCGCTACAAAAACATCGGTCAGACCGTCGTAGGATGGTTGTTCAAGCGACAGGTTGTTGTCGTTGTAATATTGTGCGTTGAAAGGCAGGCAATTGGGATACACTGAATTGGCCGGGTGGATGTTGTTGATGGCTACCGGCAAATTAGTCCCCGGCACACGGGCGATGTTGAAATTGAGATACGGCGCTGCGCTGTCCGGTCTCGGACCGCTCAGAAAAAAGCCGAACACGTCGTTGTAAGGCGAACAACTGAATTCAGGGTATTCTTCTGAAGCGAATACGTAGCGAAAACGAATGGAATCCCCACGCGGCCGGAAAGTGATGCGGTATCGGGCATTTTCGAACAACTGTGCATTCACCAAAGCGCCTAAAACAGAATCGGTAGCAACCGACCCGATATATGTCGAGGCGAATTCATTGCCCACTCCGTCCGCTCCGATATTGCCAGGGATGCCGCCCTGCGATTGGGCGTACCCGGTCGTCATCACCAGACCGCGATGCAGGCCGACCGCCGAATCGCCGTCGGTAAAATAGCCGATCGCGGCCGGTACGCCGAAATACTCTACTTCGAGAATATCAATGCCCGCACCTGTCAGATGCTGGCGAATGAGGTCGGGCAGATCGTTGTAAGGAGGCTGGCTGCCTGCTGTGACGGTCATCTGGATTTGCTGGGCTTGCAGGGTGCTGGCAAAACAAAAAAGAGCGGGCAGGGCAAGCCGGGTGAGGGATCGGATCATGGAGGGAAAAATTTTGCCCAAACATACGGGAAAAACCCTTTAAGTACAATGTAAACTAAATTTATAAAGGTTATGAATGACGAAAGGCGATTACATGAAATACGATTGACGATGTTATTCGCAGGGCGTCCACATCGTCAATCGTATTTCATGTAATCGCCTTTCGTCATTCAAAAAACACATAAGTATTTAGTTTACAGACTACTAAGAGCGATTTGCAAGTCTGTTTATGTGCCGATATGATTATCTCAGAAACTTCCGCTCGAACACCGCCTCGTTCCCCCGGTCGTCGCGCACCGCCAGCCGCAGGAGATGCTCCCCGGGGCCGATGCGCCCGTCGAAGGTATGGATGAGCCTGTTGCTTTTGCGGTCGTACTCGAACAACACCCACTGGCCGTCCACGGTGCCGCGATAGCTCAGGTGGTCGGCGCTGCCGCTCACAGCAAAGTTGTCGCGGACGCGGAACGACATGGTGTTTTTGCGGCGCATGTCGCCGTCGAATACGACGGGCGTGATGGCAGGAGGGATGTTGTCGGCCATCACGCAGTAGTCGCCGAACTGGCGGACTTTGGTCACCAAGTAATCGCCGCGCCAGGCGCCGCCGCAGTTGTCGGGCCGCCCCTCTCCGCAGTTGGCGATGACGGCTTTGGAGCGCAGTTCGGCCGGCAGGTTATATGGCCGGATGGCAACTTCAAAGTATCTCTGTACGGGCGTGCGGTTGTCGTGCAGGTGGTGCATGGAAGAATAGACGCCGTCGCTTTCATCGCGCGTGGTTTTGTATTGGAACTGGAGGTTTTCATACAACGCGCCTTTGGGCATGATCATGGTAAAATCCTGGAGGTCAATGCGGCTATCGGCATCCCAGGGCAATTCGTATTGATAGGGCGGCCCTGCAATGGCCTCCATGTTTTCGTCGCGTTTCACCAAGAAATTGATGCTGGAGGTATTACCCGCTGCGTCCATCACTTTCAGGACGATTTTTACGGGGTTGTCTTTGGAAAGCGCCACGGCGCCGAGGGCATTGGTGCGGGTGTAGTTGGACAGCCGGTCGCCGGGTAGCAGGAAACAGCGGTGGAACCACGCGCCGTACCGTTTGCGGGCGGCATAGTCCACATGCGCATTCAGATAGCGGGTTTCGTCGAAGTCCAGTTCGTCCATGCGCCATTGATACACCAGTTCGCCGTCGGCGTGCACCGTAATGGCGTAGATGCCGTTGTCGTTGCGATGGCCGGTTTGTTTGTCGAAGGCTTTGACGCCGAAGCCCACCCGCCAGGCGCCGAGGCTGACCACTTCTTCGGCGACTTTCACCGAGCCGTCTTTTTGGCGTTGGATGGGAAAAGGTTTGCTGGTCAGCACTTCGCGTTTGTCGTTCAGAAAATAGACCTTCATGTCGCGGATTTCCGGCGGCGTTTTGTCGGGTACGGGCAGGCCGAACAAGAGTGGGTTGAGGGCCTTGTCGCTGCCCGAGCGCCTGATCTCGAAGTGCAGGTGCGGGCCGGTCGAGCCGCCTGTATTGCCCAATTTTCCGATTTCCTGGCCCTGTTTTACCCGGAACTGACCGTCGGCGGGGTGCAAATCCACTTCGAATCGCTCGCGTTTGTACTGCATTTCCCGCACGTATTTTTGGATCTCGGACGAAAAACGGTCGAGGTGGGCATACACGGTGGTGTAGCCGTTGGGGTGTCTGACGTACAGCACGTTGCCGTAACCGCTTGCCTGCACCCGGATGCGGTAAACAAAGCCGTCGGCGGCGGCGAATACGGGCTGTCCCACGCCGCCGGTTTTGCTGTCTATGTCTATTCCGGAGTGAAAATGATCCGAGCGCAATTCGCCGAACGTCCCCGTCAGGCGCAGGGGATTGGCGTCCACGGGCGCCATGAAATAATCCTTGGGATAGGCGGCGGCCACGATTTCCGGATCGGGTATGGGCGCCGGTTCAGAATGGTCGAACGACAATGCGGGGAGCACCATCGCGCTGCCAAGTACGGTTTTGAGTAAAATTTTCCGCATGAGATCAGGAGATTAAAATGTTTCGTTTACCTACTGCAAATTAAACGCCTGTTTGCGAAAATGCCGCAAAAAAGGTAGTTAATGTTGGGTGAATGACGATTTTTTGTTCTTCACCGCTTCCGAATGGCAATAAGCAGGTAAAGCCATTTTTCTTCCCGCACGTTTTTCGCCTCCGCGTCGAATGTCATGCCGACCAGCGTCAGCGGCTTGCCGGTCGCGCGGAAGCGCTCCAGGCAACCCTACGCGAACAGATCCTCCAGCGTTACTTCATTTTGTACCAGCGCTGCGGCGTATTGGTTTTTTTCTAAGCCGTGGGTCGTGATCATCGTCAGGAAGACCGCTTTTTTGGTTTTACTCACGGTCTTAAAGACGTTGATCTTGTTGCGCAGTTGTTCTGCGCCGGATTTATCAATGGCGAATTTGCCCAGTGAGAATTTGGCTTCGCAGAGGTTGATCACCTGATCGCGCCGGTCGATGAGCAGGTCTATTTGGGCCGATTGCGTCTCCGTACCGCCCTTCCAGGTCGCTTCTTTGGAGAGCACGCCCTGGATGCCCAGCGCCTTTTTGATTTGCGGGATGTGGTCGAGGCAAACCTGTTCGAAGGTAAATCCCTGCCAGGCGCGATGTACGGGGTTGTCCATTAAATTGATCCAGGCGCCCTCGCCGCGGTAAGGACTGTCTTTGATGAAGCGGAAATAGAAAGCCGTGTAATAATCGGAGAGCCGGTAAAGCGTATTTTTGCTTTTTTCGTCTAATGAAATATAGGACGTGATAAAGCCGCTTTCTTCCAGGTCGGCCAGCACTTTGCTGAGCGTTCCGCCCGAGGTGATGCGGGATAATTGCACGATTTCCGTACGTCGCAGGCCGTAGGTCCGGGTGGACAAGACCTCCACCACCTTTTCGTACAGTTCGTGTTTTTTAAAAAGCGAGCGGTAGAGGTTGAAAAACTCGTTTTTCAGGAAGGCGGCCTTGTCGAAAAACAAGGCCTGAATGTTTTGTGTGGCCGAAAGATCGGGCTTCACGGCTTCGAGGTAGTAGGGGATACCGCCCAGCGCCATGTACAGTTGCACGATCTGGTAGCGTTCGAGCACGCCCCCCTTGCGCGCCAGCATTTCTTCGACCTCCCGCAGGCAGAACGGTTCGATTTTCATCTTTTGCGTAACCCGGTTGTGCAGGCCGCCGGGGTGGTTGATCAGCACATTCATCATCCAGGAGGCCGCCGAGCCGCAGGTAATCAGCAGCACATCTTTGCGGTTGCTGGCCCAACTGTTCCAGAAGTGCTCCAGGCCCATGACAAAATCGGAACCTTTGGTATCGAACCACGGCATTTCATCAAAAAAAACGATCTTTTTCCCGCCGGATTCCAGCGTTTCCAGGTGATCCATCAGGCGCTGAAAGGCTACCAGCCAGTTTTCGGGTTGCGCGTCAAAGTGCAGGGACGACTGCCGTGCCAGGGCCGTGTGAAAATTGAACAACTGTTGCGCGGTTCCGGCATTCGCCAGGCCGGAAATCTGGAAATCGAACCGGTATTCGAAAAATTCGCGCAACAAAAAAGTCTTGCCCACCCGGCGCCGTCCGTATACGGCCAGAAACTCCGACCTGGGACTTTCAACAATAGATTGCAGATCCATGATCTCTTTTTTTCTCCCTACAACATTCGCTAGCGTTGTCATAATCAGCCAATTTTTATGCAAAATTAACAGTTCTGGCTGATTAAAAAATATTTGCAGCCAGAATTGATAAAAAGTTGCGGGTTTTGGCTGCAAATGGGCGGGCAGGTAAGCACTGAGGATAACGTACAAGCCGGCCATCACTCCTTCTCTGCCTTCCCTTCTCACGTTCTTCCCGCTCCATGATGCGATATTATGGTCGGAGGGGAAGCGGAGGCTTTTCTATAGCGATTGGGCAGAGCGGGTGTTTCTGATCATATAAGAGACGGAACGCCTCCAATCAGGATATTGCATTCCGATGGAGCCGGCGACAACAAGGGTTCTTCACATCCGCACCAGTTTGCCGCTTTCCATCGTTGTTCCCGCCTTTATGCGCCACACATACATCCCTGCCCGGGGCATTGCCGTTGCGGGAATTTCGTACAAATGCGTTCCGGCAGGAAGCGTTATTTGATGGAGCCAGCGTCGCTTACCGGAAAGGTCGCTTAGTTCCAGCGTCACCGTTTCGGTCTGTCCAAGCCGAAGGGGTATTGTAACTCCGGCAGTTGTCGGGTTGGGCTGGGGAGGAAAAATTGCCGTTGTGCCGGCAGTTTCCGAACGTTCGCTGAATTGTAATTGTAGTTTTTGGATGGCCTCGTCCGCCGTATATGCTTCCGGCGACAATTTTTTTGTCGCCAATGACAGGGCTTCGCTGAGCCGCACCGGCGCGAGCGCCTTCAGTTTCAATACGAACAAATTTTCAGCAGTCGAAACGGCTTGCGGCACAGCGTCGAACCAGACGGCGTTGAGCATTCCGGGCTGGGGGCGGAAAAAAGCCGTTTCGTCCATGCCGGGCAGATTCCCAGGGACAACGCCTTCTATTTCAAGCACTTTCGGATCAAATTGCCAGCTTGTTTGCAGGCCGAGCCATTCGCCGGGTTGAGCCATCCGGACAGGGATTTCCGCGCTTTCGCCGGGCAAAAGGACGGCGTCGGGGAGGGTCAGGACGCAAGCGGCGCGATCATCGGCCGGCGCGTTGAAGCCCGGAGCGGCGCTGCAATCCACGTCGCCGGTTTTGATGCCGATAAAATCGAGGTAAAGGGTTATGTTCTGCACATTTCCCGAATTGGTTTCCGGAATGCTTGTCTGGAACGGGTTGGCCGGATTGGGAAAAACGAAATTCGCATCCACAAAGCGCCAGGAGGTGTTGTTGGGCAGTTCGTCGTAAATGCCCTGTATTAGTTTTTTGTGTTCGACGAGGTCGAAAGTTGTGATGGAATTGCTCTTGTTCGCATCAGCGGCGATCATGGCGTAGGGCGAAGGCAGCGGTTGCAGACCGAGGATGTGTTTGGTGATCCGGATCAGGTCGAGCGTATTTACGCCGTTGAGCGGGTCGTCATTTTTGGCGGGGTAGAGGAGGTAATCGCTCGATGCGGGGAAAGCCCATTCCGGGAAGGTGACGCAACCGTTGGCGTCGGGCATCGAATCGGTGAGGGCGATGGGAGGCAGTCCGGGAGCATTCAGATACGCGTAAAAAGTCACGCCGCCGATGGCTGTTCCGGTACACCAGGTGGTGGCGCAGGAGATCAATGGGCCGGTATCGCCGCATTGGTTGTTGATGTCCTGGACTGATGCGATGGTCTGGCAAAAATCCGCATTGCCGCTTTGATCGCGGCTCCACAACTCGATCGGATTGTCGCCAATTTCGTCGCAGTTGAAAACGACGCTCGTCGAGGGAATGCCCAACGAATCCATCGGAAAACCTGTTCCTGCTCCCGCTTTCCGGATACCGAATTGCAGCAAGTTGGAAGGCGTGTGGTTGTCCTCCGCATATTGTAGAAAATCCCACGCCCAGAGCGTGATCTGGCCGTTCGGCATGATATTGACCGAAAGACCGTTCAGGCACACCACCGTCGGCGCTTTACAATCTTTTACAACGAAATTATATTCGCAAATGCTTTCCTGTCCCTGCGCATCGGCAATGAACCACTTGATTTTGTGCTGACCGTAAGGCAATTCGGGGTGGATGTACGTGCCGGGCTGAGCCTCCGTATTCCAGCGCACGCGGGCAGTAGTGGCCGGGCCGTTGACGACGGTTTCCAGGGCAAAACCGTATTTTTGGTCAGCAGGGACAGGGCGCTCGTCGAAGGCGCGGAGGGCGCCTGCGCCGGAGACGTTGCCGTATTTCACCGCATTGAAGCCCGGCAAGCTGTCGCTCCCAACGGCCGTTTCCTGTGTGCCGTTGCCGTCGAGGTCGAGGAAAAGTATAAATTTGATGGTGATGCTTCCGTTGGCGCAGGTATCGGTCGCGGTGAACGCCAGGTTCACAGGCACGTCGGGCAGGTCGTGCAATCCCGTCACAGGGTCGAGCCAATAAGTTTCGTTCCATAGCTGCGCGTCGTTGTTTGTGATGTCGCAGAATTGCACCGGCGCGACCGGGCAGGTGTCGGCGACGATGCAGGTTTGAGCCGTCAGTTTTCCGGTTACCAGGAGTAAGATGAAAATGCGGATGATATTTTTCATGAGATGTTATTTTAAGTGGCAAGACGGAAATCTTTTCCGTACAGATGATTCACTATCAGAATGTTGCGAAGAAAATTGTGGTCAAATTCTGCCTGATTGTTCATCGATGTAATTGGAGCGATTAAATTACCCCAATTACTTTTAATGGCCAATCACCACCTTCCCCGATGCCAGCAGTCGCCCGTTTTCTTCGATTTTGAAAAAATAGATTCCCGGCGTCAGATTTTTGTTCTGAAACAAATACTCCGACCCCGTGAAAGCATCTTCTTTTACCAGGCGTCCCATCGCGTCGAACACGGCCAGCCGGACGAAAGCGTTGGACGCCACCCCGTTCAGCCGGAAGAGTGCCTGTTCTGCAAATGGATGGGGGAAAATTTGCAAGTCACTATTTCCCTGGGGCGGGTCTTTTAAGAAAGTCGAAAAAGGTTTGCCGATCGTGTGGAAATAAGTGTTCGTCACCACGGCTTCGTTGAAATCGAAGTATATCTCCGCCTTGTTTTCAATGACTGTGCCGAGCGGCAAACCGGGCTGTTGCGCGATGCTGAAAGTGACGTAACCGTGTGAAGCAGGCTCGTTGGTGAAGCTGTCCACCAGCAGAATGTCCTCGAACCGGAAAGTCAGCACGCCTGCGCCGTCGAGTGTCCAGGTATAAGGGTGGCTGGCCGATCCGGGGCGCAGTGTCGTGGCATCGAGCAGCGTAGTAAGCGTGTCGCGGATAACGACGAGAAAGGCCGTGTCCGTCCCCGTGTTTTGAAAACGGATCATATATTCCAGTTCCTGGGCGCGTTCGATGTAGTGCGCGTCTTTCCAGCCGAGCGGAAAACCGCGTTTGTCGTTGGGGTCATAAGAGCCGACCACTTCGTCGCAATACACGGAAATGAAGGGATCGGCCTCGTTATTCGGGAATTGCAGGGCGCTCGACATGGCCGGGCCGCCGCAGGGCGATACGATGGCGGAAGGGACGTTCAGACCCGGATGGCCGGGGCTTTGTGCGGTTTGCAGAAAATAAGGGCCGCCCGAAGGGTTCGGCACGGTGATGACCGTGTCTTCGCCCGCGTCGAGTTGAAGGCTGCCTTGCATGTACATGATCTGGTCTTCCACGATCACATACTCCACTGTGCCCGCCATATCGCCCGTGCCCGTATTTGTGATCGTAAATTGTACGCTGCCATCGCAGGTTCCCGTCACTTCGAGGTGAGAGCCGTCCCAGCTGGGGTCGGGTGCCGGGCAAACGGTATCCGGGAAAATATGCGCTTCCACACACAATACCTCGCCAAGTTCGGCGGCGCAATCCACGATCAGCTTGACAGTGAAGGCGCCGCATTCGCCCGGCGCCACGTCGGGAATATTGAAAATCAATACATTGCCGTTTTGGTTGGTCAGCGGGATCGAGCTGGTTTCGTACAACAGCAAGGGATCGGACAAGGTAAGTGCGACAGAGGCGTCGGTGGCGCCCACATTGCCGTTGTTGCAATACAACACATTGAAAGTATTGGAAAAACAGCGACGCAGGAAAGGAGCGCCGATTTCAACGTACATCTGCGGACAGTCGGCTTCGGAGCGCAAACCGAGCGGATCCGCCTGCACGGTCTGGTATTCCCCCGTGACGGACACCGTTTGGGTGTCGCAGATGTGCCAAAAGTATTGCGAGCCGTACACCGGCGACACTGTCAGGGCAAAATCGCCTTCCGAAACGGGTATCAGGAAAGTGCCGTCGGGGGCGGAATTTTTGAAAAACACTTCGCCCGATTGATTTTCAGCGCGTATGATGAAACTTGTCAAAGCAGGTTCCCCCGTGTCTTCCGCGCAGTTGTCGTTGGCGTCGTGGTAAAGATTGCCCGCGATCTTGTTGGTATAAATTTCTCCCTGTTCGTTGGCTTTTATCAAAAACGCGCCCCATTCGAAACCGCCGCAAATAGCGAACTTGTTGTCGCTGGTGTTGATGATCTGCCAGGGTATGTCGGAATGTCCCAATCCTTTTATCCAGACATAATCCCCCAATGCATCCAATTTTAACAAAAAAGTGCTGCCGTCAGTAAGGGTGCTGGTCCCGTAGCCGGTGATGTAAACATTGTCGGCTGCGTCGCGGACAAAACTGTTGAGGGTGTAAAGCGGATTGTTGCCGGAAGTCGGCCAGGGAAATAGTTGTGCAAAAAAGTCTTCCGTGCCGTCGGCGTCGGTTTTGAGCAGGGTGATTTTGGTCGGGTCGGTCCCGTAGGTGTCGCCCAAAACCATCAGTCCGCCATCGGCCATGCGCAGCAAGTCGTAAGCGATCTGGGTGGCGGGTTTGTCGTACCATTTTTGCCATACGAGGTTTCCCGACGGGTCTGTTTTGACCAGAAAAAGATCGCGGTCGCCGTTGTGCACACCTCCCCCGCTGATGGCGACGTAGCCGCCCGGCAATTCGACAAGGCTCGACACCTCTTCATTGAAAGCTGTATTGGTGACCGTTTGCGACCAGAGAATATTGCCGTCGGGAGTGAATTTGACCAGCCATGCGTCGAGATTCAACTGCGCGTCGCGGGTATTGCCGGCAGCCAGAAAATGACCGTCCGAAGTGGCGATGATGTCCTTTAATCCGTTGGGCAGGAAGGTATTGCCCACGACCGTCTGCCAGAGCACCGTACCGCTGTCGCTGATCTTAAATACCAGATTTTGGGTGCCGTTCACATCGGCGAAGTTCTCGGCCAGCACGACGAAGCCGCCGCCGGCGACTTTGCACGATGCCAATGCCCGCGCGCCGCCGAGCGCCAGATGGTTCGTCCAGACCGCGTTGCCGGTAGCGTTGGTTTTTTGGAGGAACATTTGGCCGGTGGCAGGTATTTCCCCTGCCATAAAATAACCGCCGTCGTCGGCCTGAACCAGCGTACGGGCGCTCGCACCCAAAGGCTGGTATGTTTTAATAAAACCCTGTCCGTGAACGGCAGCGGCAGCCAGTATCAGGGCGGCGGAAAAAATCCGGCAGAGAATGTTACGGGAAACGTTCATGTTCAAATCCTTTTTGGTAAGCAGGCAGACATTGGATTTTTTATATTGGGCGTTTAACTAAATGATTGGTTGTCAGAGTCAAATGTCCAACGTCCAAGGTCTATTTAATTTGTCCACCTACTTAGAGAGATTAACGATACAAATTTTAACGGTACAAAAGTGCTGCGAGGGTGTTCTTCGTACAAGGACATTTTTTTTCATTTTTCAGGAGAAAAAAATGAGTTAATTAAACTTTAAAAATTGATAATCAAAATATTAAACGATAAATTTGCTGCTTGTTTTCAGATATTTTTTATTGTGACACCTTCACCCTTACTACAAATATTATCCGCTCTCTCACCCGCGTCGCTCAAGGCGTTGAACAAATTCATCCGTTCTCCCTATCACGTCACGCATCCGGGGGTAGGGGAGTTGCTGGAGCGGTTGACATCCGGTCGTTTTGTTTCACCCACAAAGGAGGGCGGATTACCGGATCAACTGCCTGCTCATCGCCTGTACCACCTCACCAACTACCTGCTCGAAGCCGTGGAAAACTTCCTTGCGCTTGAAATTTGGAAACAACTGCCGCATGAGCGACACCGCGCTACTTTGCAACACCTGCGCCGGTTGCGACTCGATCGCGCCAGCTCGGGAATGCTCCGCTATGCCCGGAAACGGCTGGATGCCGACCCCTTGCGCGGGAGCGACTATCACCGCAACGATTACCTGCTCCGTTTGGAAGCGTACTATCTTTCTCAACAGGAAGGCCGCGCCAAATCGGTCAATGTGCAGGAGCTTGCCGATGCCCAGGACGTGGCTTTTATCTGTGAAAAATTGCGGACGGGCTGCTTGTTGCTGAGCCATGAAGCTGTCACGAAACGGGAATACGACAAAGGTTTGCTGGGCCGTGTACTGCAATTCCTCGAAGGCCATCGCTACCTGCAAATCCCAGCCATAGCGGCTTATTACCACGGCTATTTTGCCCAGGCAGGTAAAGATGCGGACGACCACTTTTCCCAACTGAAGACGCTTTTACAGGAACATGCTGAACGTTTTTCCATCGCCGAGATACACGATCTGTACCTCATGGCCATCAATTTTTGTATCCGTCGCATCAACCAGGCCGACGAGCGTTTTTTCCGCGAAATATTTGAGTTGTATCAGTCGGGATTGCGTCACGGCGCTTTGCTGGAAGACGGAACACTTTCGAGGTGGACCTATAATAACATTGCGGTGACAGCCCTTCGGTTGCGCGAGTTCGAATGGGTGTATGGATTTCTCCATGATTTTGCGCCGTTTTTACCTGATAACCACCGCGAAGGGGCGTTTAATTTTAATATCGCCCGGTATTGTTACGATACGGGCGATTTCCAACAGGCGATGCAACGATTGCTGCTGATGGAATACGACGATGTGCTTCAAAATCTTGCAGCGAAAACCATGTTGTGCAAAATTTATTATGAGCTCGACGAGACGGATGCCCTGGAGAATCAGTTGGACAGTATCCAGATCTACCTTCGCCGGAAAAAGGTGCTGGGCTATCATAAGGACAATTACACCTCTTTTATTCGCTTTATGCGCAAATTGCTGGCTGTAAACCCGAACAATCATACGCAGGTCGAAAAACTTCGTCAGGAAATCGAACAAGCGCCAACACTGACGGAAAGGGAGTGGTTTCTGAAACGGTTTACCCGCCGTAGCCATAACGAAGGCGGGTAGACGGTGGACGGTGGACGGTGGACGGTGGACGGTAGACGGTAGACGGTGGACGGTAGACGGTGGACGGTGGACGGTGGACGGTAGACGGTAGACGGTGGACGGTGGACGGTAGACGGTGGACGGTGGACGGTAGACGGTGGACGGTGGACGGTGGACGGTGGACGGTGGACGGTGGACGGTGGACGGTAGACGGTGGACGGTAGACGGTAGACGGTAGACGGTGGACGGTAGACGGTAGACGGTAGACGGTGGACGGTGGACGGTAGACGGTGGACGGTGGACGGTGGACGGTAGACGGTAGACGGTGGACGGTGGACGGTAGACGGAATGTGGCGGGTGCTCGCATCAAACGATAATATGCGTCCCAGGTGGCGTGATTTCTCGGTTATCTGCTTGCGCACCCGCCGAGTTTTCTATTTTTGCCGCTCAAAATAATTAATGCGAGTTGCGACCTACCCACCGTAGGAACAATGGGAACGCGGATGACGCGGATCAGACGGATGAAAACGGATTGCGAACAGGTGAAAATCTGTAAAAATCCGCCCAATTCGCGTCATCCGCGTTCCCATTGTTATCGTGCCGGGCAGGTCGCAACTTGCATACATTATTCCCGCAATACCGCTTGTCTGCCGCAGTTGCAGCGAAAGCGGGTAAACTATCCACCAATGCTCCAACCCGGCGACCAAGCTCCCGATTTTGCCCTTCGCGCCAGCGACAAATCGCTCGTCAGATTATCCGATTTGCGCGGCAGGAATGTTGTCCTGCTCTTTTTCCCATTCGCCTTCACGGGCGTTTGCACCAAAGAGCTGTGTTATATGCGCGATAGCCTCGCCGAATACGAAGGACTCGATGCCCAGATTCTGGCCATTTCGGTGGACAGCCCCTATACCCTTGCCAAATGGAAAGACGAACAGCAATTCAATTTCCCGATGCTTTCGGATTTTAATAAAACCGTGAGCAAAAAGTATGATACACTTTACAGGGAATTCGGCCCGGGACTGAAAGGTGTGTCCAAACGCTCGGCTTTTGTCATCGACAAAGAAGGTAAAGTTCGCTATGCGGAAGTACTGGAAAATGCGGGAGAACTCCCGAACTTTGAGGCGGTGAAACAAACCCTGCGGGATTGGTGATTGGTGATTGGTGATTGATGATTGGTGGATTTTATACTTGTTCACTATAAAAACCGAAATTATGAAACATCGTTCTTTTACTGATTTGGAAGTTTATAAGGAGTGCAGGCAGTTGCGGAAAAAGGTTTCGACGCTGGTACAGGGTTATTTCCCTGTTGATGAAAAGTATAAATTATCTGATCAGGTAATTCGTTCTTCAAGAAGAGTAACTGCCTGTTTGGCAGAAGGTTATGGGCGGTATTATTACAAAGAGAGCATTCAATATTGCAGGATGTCCCGAGGCTCGCTTTTGGAAACGTTAGGACATTTGATTACGGCTTACGATGAAAACTATATTTCTACCGACACACTCCAGGAATTTAAAGTACACATAGATTCCTGTGGCCGTTTGTTTAACGGGTATATTAACTACTTATTGAAGACGAAACAAGAAAAAGATGAAGATAAAGGCGATTCTTCATCCAATCCTACCTAATCCACCAATCCCCAATCCACCAATCCCCAATCCACCAATCCCCAATCACCAATCACCAATCCACCATTACATGTCGCCCGATTTTTATATATCCAATTTTGAAAAGCCTCTTTGGGAAGAGGAAGAAGATGTGCTCGTGGAAGACGACATCGGCTCCGGTTTGTCCGCGCATATCATCGTATACAACGACGATTTCAACACTTTCGAGTGGGTCATCGAGTGTTTTATGGCCGTATTGAAGCACACGCACGAGCAAGCGGAACAGCTTTCCCTGATCATTCATTTCAAGGGGAAAGCTACCGTCAAATCGGGCGCGAAAGATGAACTCGTCCCGCTTTGCGAAGCTTTGCTGGAGCGCGGATTGTCTGCTGAAGTCATCAGCGGAGAATGAACGGACCCTGGATTTTGGACTTTTTGATGTTGGATTTTCGGATAATGCCTGCCCGCAATTCTATTTCCGCATCAGGATCATCGATGTCTGTTATCCCACATAGTCCAATATCAAATGTCAAAAAAGTCCAACCTTTCATGCCTGTTTTCTGGCTTACCAACGACGAACTCAGTTTCCCGCATCCCTCCCTGGCGGAGCCGGGCGGCTTGCTGGCGGTTGGCGGCGACTTGAGCGTGGACAGGCTGATCCTGGCCTACCGGAATGGGATTTTTCCCTGGTTCGAGGAATTCGGACAATATTATTGGTACGCACCCGAGCCGCGCTGGGTGTTGTTTCCCCGCGAACTCCGGATACACAAGAGCATGCGTTCCATTTTTAACCGGCACAAATTCCGCTACACGCTCGACAAGGCTTTCGTGCAGGTGATGGAAGCCTGCGCCGGGACGCCCCGCCACGGTCAGGAGGGTTCGTGGATCAACGAGGTGTTCATAGGAAGTTATACCCGGCTGCACGAAGAAGGGGTGGCGCATTCCGTCGAGGTGTGGCAGGGCGAGGTGCTGGTGGGCGGGTTGTATGGCATCGCACTGGGAAAAATATTTTACGGCGAAAGCATGTTCACCCGCGTCCCCAATGCCTCCAAAGCGGGTTTCATCACTTTGGTACAGGCGCTCGAACGCGCAGGTTTTTGGCTGGTTGACTGCCAGCAGGAAACGGCTCACTTAGAAAGTCTCGGCGCGCGCGGCATCTCCCGCGAATTGTTCATGGAGTATCTGGCCAAAAACATTTATGAGAAAACGCTGGTGGGCAAGTGGGAATTTGATGCTGAAAAGGGTGTGCGGCTGGCCGATTCATGATCATGGAGGGTCATGGAAGGGCATTGAAGGCATCAGCCAAAAGTAAAAATGACTTTTAATGGCGATTTTAATGAACTGTAAATTCTCTCTACGGGTGCGCTACCGCTATCACCCCGTTTCCGTTGAAAGGCAGACTTTCGCCGGCGTCGTTGAACAAAAGGCAATTGAAGGCCACACGCATTTTCCGGGTCGCCTGGCCGCGTTCGTTTTTTTCATAGGGTTCCGATTCGAGCACCTCGAATGTTGCGCCCGGTAGCTGGGCATTCAGATCGGAGCGCCATATAGTTCCTTGTGGATCAATCCATTGGATCGAAACCTCGCCGGGCTGGGTCGGAAAGACGAGAGGTTGAACGGTATAGGTAAATCCAGCCGTACTGACCGGTACCTCGTCCGGTGTCAGTTGCTGGAGCCTCGCCTGGGCGCGATTGCCGGAGGTGTCCTCCACGATGATGCTATAAGCTTGTGCCAGGTTGAACTCGAAAATTTCCTGAGTGGTATCGCCTGTGTTCCAAAAAAACTGGCTGACCGGAGTTCCGGAAACTTCAGCCGTCAGCGTATAAGTAAGGCTGTCCGATTGAATATCAATTCCCACGACCGGATTCAGCGCGCCGGGATTGGTCAGTGAAACGGTGCGAAAAACCGTGCTTGTCAATCCCGATTGTTTCTGGGCAGCGAGTCGTACGACTTTGGGAACGTTTTCCTGGAATTGCTGCACCAGCGAAGTACCCGTACCAGCAAATGCGCTGTCGACGGCCCAGGAAAAACTGTTGTATCCACTGCCGGGCACGACGTTGAACGTAGTCAGATATACGGTATCCGCTGCGCCACCCGGGCCATCATACAAGAAGGAGCCGGTATGGAACACCGTATCCGGACTGAAGGGGTCCGTCATCAGACTGCGAAAAAGAAACGTAAGGCTACCCGGACAATCCGCGTTGGGACAATCCGTTTCGGCAAACGAACCGGAACAAACGGTGAAATCGCCTTCTTCAAAGTCTGTGAACAAATACACATTATTCACTCCCGCCTTGATGGATTGACCGGGGGTATCCACGTAGATTAGGGCCATAAAAACGGGGTCTTCAAAAAAAGTAGGCGGCAGTTCGGCTTTTTTGCAGGCCCCACACCACAGGGTAACAGCGATCAGGATGATTATATTTTTTGTGTAAGCCATTGAAAGTCAATTTTTAAGATACCAGCGCAGACCTGCGTCGAGCCAAAACAGGTTGGCCGGTGGCGGTTCGTCGGGGGCGGGGTTCTCTCCAAATCCACCGGGGCGGTAAGTAACCCGCAGGGTTGCGCCCAGTCGTGGTTTGACACGCCACTCGCCGCCAAGGAAAAGGGAGGGTGAAAACCGGTTGTATGCCGCATTGTTCAGCCACACTTTGCTCCGCCTGGTAGTGGCGTCCTGCAGCGACTCCGAATGCTGTTGGGTCAGGCGTCCCTGCACGCCGAGCAGAAAACCGGGCGTGAAGCCGGCTTCCGCCATAAGGCTTCGGCGATGCCACCGCAACCCGATGGGTACTTCGATCATATGCAGTCCGCGTGTCTCCAGCATCCAGTCGTCCTTTTGAAAACCGAAGCTATAGCGCAATTGCCCGCTCTCCGTTAGGGTATCGTTTATCCAGGTTCCCGGCAGGAAACGCCATTGAACGCCTGTTGTCAGCGACCAGGATGACGCCAGGCGATAGTGCGCGAACAGGCCTCCCACGGCGCCCACGCGTTTGCCGTCGGGTGATGCCTGGTTGATGGCGCCCGCTACCCCCAGGCCGAAACTCAATTTATTGTTTTTTACGGGTTTTATGAGTTGCACATAGGTTGCTGCGTGAGGCGTATCCAGGTTGCGCACAGGCAAATCCAGCAACTGCCACACAATGGGCAGTCCCTCGGGTGCCATAAAATCTTCCGGAGCGTTGCCGGTCAGGTCGGGGGTATTCGTGGTGTCGGACAGATTGGGGAAAAGATCGTTTCCGGCCTGCTCTTTCCCGTGAGCAGGCGGATATTTTTCAGGCAAATCCGGTTCATTGCCGGACGGCGTTTTGGCGGTGTTGGCGCCACCGGAGGAATTCGTGTTGTTGCGGTTCTGCCTGCTTTGCAGTTCTGACTTCACTGCTCCCGTTCCCTTCGAACTTCCGCCTTTTGTACCAGTAGTTTCCTGTCGTTCCGGCGATCTTCGGCCTGTTAATGCTCCCTGATCAGCAGGAGTACTATTTAAAAAGGCCGTATCCGTACGAAGCATTTTTTCTCCTGTAATCGAATTTATAACGGCAGTATCACCCAGTTTTTGTCCGTCGTACCCAATATCTTTATACCTGCCTGTCGCATCTTCCGGTCGCTCTGATTGCCAGTTGCCTTTATCGCTGCTGCTCCCGCCTTTGCCAGGACTACGGCGGGCAAGACTACTACTGCCCACTTCCACTGCTACTGCCACTGCCACTGCTACTGCTACTGCCACTGCTACTGCCGCCGCTCCTCCGAACAACCACCAGAAAAGCCAACGCCGTCGTTTGCGCCGCTTTTCTTCGGCTTCGAGCAACGCCTCTGCCTGCTCCCAGTATTCCTCCCGGAATGCAAAGCGCTCGGCCGGCTGGTCGCTTTCAAATTTTTTGCGCATCAGTTCATCCAGATTTTCCATAGTCGTCGGTGCGTCAGATAGCGGGGTTAAACTCGGTTTTTATCCAGGATTGGAGTTTTTGACGGGCGTGGCTGACGTGCCATTTAGACGTTCCTTCACTCATGCCCAGCATTTCGCCGATCTCGCGATGGCTGAATCCGTCGAGTGCGAAGAGATTAAATACTTGTTGCGTGACTGGTGGCAGGCGGCGCAACAGATTCTCCAAATGTTGCACATTGAGCCGTTGTTCCGCCTCGTTCCAATCAATGACCTCGTCGTAGTCGCGTTCCACGGCCTCGGTAAAAACGGTCAAATCGCGCCATTTCTTTTCCTTGCGGAATTCATCAATCGCGGTATTGATCATGATCCGCCGGATCCAGGCCTCGAACGGCACTTCATTGCGCCGGTAGCGGTCGAGGTGTTGCACGATTTTCAAAAAACCGCTGTTGAGTGCCGCCACCGCCTCCTGTTCATCGCGCCGGTAACGCATGCATACGGCCATCAGCACCGGGAAACACACGCGGTACAGGGCGTATTGCGCTTTGCGGTCGCCCTGTTGGGCGGCTTGCAGGAGTTGCGGGTCAACGTTCATGCATTTGATGGTTTCTAAGGTTTGGGGGTTTGAGGGTTTGGGTGTTTGAGGGTTGTGTTAACCTTGTGCCCCTCAAACCTTCAAATCCCCCAAGACTGTATTTATTCAAAACTCCGCCGGAAGCCGTCGTTCCGGCCTCCGGCGGCAAGGTACGGGTGTTACTCTATCATTACTTTCAAAATTTGCGAACCGCTCGCCATACGCACTGTTAAGAAATACATCCCGGCGGGCAGATTGTTCAGGGAAAGCCGGGCTTGCCGATCACTTTCCTGTGTATGCAGCACTGTTTGCCCCTGTGTGTTGGCCAGTATCAGTTCGGCAGGAGCGGGAATCTCCACTGTCAGGAAATCGCGGGCAGGATTGGGGAAAACCCTGACTGAAATTTCCGGCTCAGTCTCTTTCACCGGTAAAGAAATGCTGTTTTCATCCACTTTGAAATTCGCGTTCGTCACCGATTGCTGGCCGGGGCCAATGGTCACCGCAATGGAAACAGGCGCCAGGCCGGGAATATCGAGTGTCAGGGTGTATGTCCCCCAGGCGAGGTTATTAAAACTGTATTCGCCGTTGGCATCGGTCACGGTGGCCGCGACAGGTGTACCGTCCGGCAAAGTCAATACCACGTTGGCGCCGGGGAAAGGATCGCCTTCGCCGAGGCTTTCCGTTTCGTCGCCTGAGCCGGTCAGATTGGCGCCCTGGCTCACGAGACCGCCGATGAAACCTGGGCCGCCGGGGTTTTGACCGGGGACAAGATTGATTTGTATATTCGGAATAGCCGAATAGTTGCTGCTGATGGCATGCACTGTGACAGGCGTGGCGGCACTCCACAACAATTCTCCATCGTAATAAGTCGGCAAATAGTCATCGTAGCCATTGGAACCGGTTTGCAAAGCCGCTTTAACCAGGTACTGTCCCGGAGGTACGTCCTGCAACTGCGCCAATGCCCATGTATTCGTCCAGGAATAGGTCGCTACCGTGTCAATAGCTGTCAGAATACCGCCCTGCGCCGGGTCGTATTCGATGAGATAGATGTCCGCATGTACGCCGTCGTTTCCAATCGCCGAAGTGTCGCCATTGTCTAAGTTCACATGCACTACCAAACTATTGGATTCATATATCCAGCGGTATCCGCTCACTGTGCAACCGGCTGAATTGGTGACCGTTACGCCATATTGTCCGCCTTCTGTAACCTCGATGACGGGAGTGCTTTCGCCCGTACTCCAGGCGTAAGTGACGAGCGGGTCGGGGCCGCCGTCGGCGCTGAGTTCCAGGGTAGAGGTGTTGAGCGGCATGCTGTTGACCTGGACATAGCAGGCGCTGTCGGGCTGAACCCACGTACAATTGACAGAGGTGCAGCCGGTAAAAGTATTCGTTGCGGTGACGCAGTATTCACCGCCGATGGTAACTGCGATCTGACTTTGGGTACTGCCGGTGCTCCATTCAAAATCCCAGTCGCCCCAGAGACCGGCGGATTGAGCGCTGATCCATACCGAATTGGGCACGGACAGGCTATCCGTATAAATGCCCAGCGTGACCTCGCAATCGTTCGGGTCATACCAATATTCGTAAGCCCAGGCTTCACAGCCGTTCGCATTCGTAACCGTCACGTAATAAAATCCTGCCTCCGTTGGGGCGATCGTTTGTGTGGTATACCCGCCCGGGCTCCACGCATAGACGAATGGCCCGTCGCCGGTCATTTCGGCCGTGAGGGTATTGTCGCTGTTGTAGGTGATGAAGGCATTGCAGATGAGTTGGAAATAACCGTAGTTCTCGCTGGTGCAGCCTGTCGCATCGGTGACGGTAACCCAATAAACGCCCGCGAAATCCGGCGCAATAGATGGGGTGGTTTCTCCGGTGGACCAGATGAAAGTGTAAGGCGGAGTACCGATGGCGGGATTGGCCGTTAATCCGGCAGGATTTTGCTCCACGTATACTTTACAATTTATTTCAAAACAATGGGATTTGGTGCAGCCGGCGCCATTGGTAGCCGTAACGCAGTATGTCCCGGGTTCCGTTATGTAAATAGACGGGGTGGTGGCGCCATTGTCCCACAAATATGCCGGAGTGCCATCCGCATCGAGTGAAGTGTTTAAAAAGACTCCTCCGTTACCCGAAGGATCAGGCACTTCCCAAAAATACAACTGACAAGGCGGCGGCGGCGGAGCGCCGGCATCAACACAGGCGGTAGCAGTGCAGCCGTAATCTTTCGTGATCGTCACGCAATAAGTACCGGGAGTGGAGGTGTAAATGGACGAAGTCGTCTCACCGGTACTCCAGAGGTAGGTTTCATTGCCTAAGTAATTGGGTTGGACGTCGGCGATCAGGTGCATGGTCGTACTGTCCACCCAATACCACCATGCCCAAACATAGCAGGTGTCTGATAACTCGTAACAATCGCTTGCCGTGCAGCCATCTTCATAAGTGATCGTGACACAGTAGTCGCCAGGGGTGGTCACAATGATTTCTTCGGTGGTTTCTCCAGTATTCCACAGGTAGGCGCTGACCGGGAACGCGGATGAATCGTAAGCGGTGATGGTGACCTCGCCGTTGCTCGACCAACTGGTCGGCCCGGCATAAGCCTGGCATGGCGGGTTTTGGGCTTTCAATGCGCTGAATGCGCAAAAAACGAATAAAAAAAGCAGGTTGTATTTCATTGTCAGTGAGAATGCGTTTAAAAGGATGAATCGCGTTTGCAAACGATACCCCATACACGCAATGGCATCACAAGAGGTTGGGTGGGCCAAAAATTTTTTTAAAATATAGTCAGCGCAACGCGGTTTTTGAACGGCATTCACTTTTAAAAATTGACTACCAACAATTTCAAACAACTCAAACCACCTTCAAACGACAATAAAAAATGGCCGCTCCGAACGTACCGGAGCAGCCATCTCATGAGGAAGTAGTTTTTATGTTTTTCGATTATGGCAAATCAGTCAGGGAGGAAAATGAAAAACAACCCGTGAGTCCGGCGCAAATGTGTTAAACTGCCCGAAAAAGCGGTAACTGAATATGCTGAACGGGGAAAAAGAGTCGCTGAACCGGCATGTATACCTCGCGCCGCCAAGTTTTCAGCATGCCGAGAAGCGGGAAATACGTTTACTAAACTTTCGAAAGTTTAGTAAACGACGCAAGGGTTGATGCTGAAAACTTGGCGGCGCGAAGTATAACAACAAAATCGCCCCGGGAACATGCGTTCCGGAGGCGATAAAATTGTTTTGTTTGGGAAAAATGTATGGGGAGCCGGGTCAAATTGGTTTTCCGGGTGTTTCCAGGCTTGTTTTCTGTAGTGATACAGCGGTGCGGATTTTTTCAAAGGCTTATGGGTACAAAGGAAAGTGACTCGATGCGAACCGGCAAGAACAAACCTATAACTGTGTAATTCCGTCTGATAACCGTGCAAAATGCCAGCAGGTGACGTAAGTACACTCCCATGATTCGCCTTGTAACTTCGGTAAGTCTTCGTATTTTTCGGGCGAAATGCAAGGCTTGGTATTTTTTACTTTTTTGAATTCGATGGATTGGCCGAAGGTTTTGCAGAAATGGGCAACGGTTGGAATGATGAACATGCTGTGGCCTTCAACCCATCTTATGGCACAAACACCTGCCTTCCTGCATTACGGTGTACACGACGGGTTGCCCAGCAATCTGATTTATTGTGGCATTCAGGATAGAAGAGGACTTATGTGGTTTGGTACCGATAAGGGACTGGCCTGTTTCGACGGCTCCCGGTTTCGCACCTTCGGGGTGAAAGACGGCTTGACCGATCCTGAAGTGCTTAACCTGATGGAAGACAGCGGCGGGCGGCTATGGATATCCAGTTACCGCAAAAAGCCCTGTTATCGCAAAAACGGCCGGTTTGTGACCGAACATCAGGATTCCCTGCTGGCAAAAATGCAGATCAAGTCGGCTTTGTGGGATTTTTTTGAAGACGACGACCGGAGTGTGTGGCTGAGCGGCCATACGAATGCGATGTTGCATTTGAAGGACGACAAACTTCATTATGAGCAGTTTGAACGCAGTATTTTGCGGCCGGGCCGGATAGACGGCACGCTCTTTTTTTTCGGGGTATCCGGTATTTACCGTCAACAACCCGGCGGTGAACTCGCCTTCCTCTGTAAAATTGACGCTCCGCCTCTTTCCAACGTCAACCCGTATCGCGGATTCAGTATTTCCGGCAACCGCATCCTCTATGCTTTTATAGACAAATTGCTGCTGCTCGAATGGCGCGACGGCACATTCCGGGAATTAGATCGGCGTCCGGGACCTATCGGGAGGGTATCTACCGACAGCAAAGGCCGGTTTTGGGTGTGTTCCCTGGCAGAAGGAGCGGTCTGCTTCGACAATGACCGGCGCGATCTGTCCAACCCGAAATTCTATTGCCAGGGCGATAAAGTGACGTCTATGTTCGAAGACCGGCAGGGTACGCTGTGGTTTTGTACCACGAACAACGGCGTTTATGCCCTTCCGGAAAATGTCGCTGTGAATTTCTCCGTGCACAATGGCTTTATTTCCAATAATATAACCGCACTTGCACGGGACGACAAAGGTCGCTTGTGGTCGGGCGACGATGAAGGGAACCTGTATGTCTACGACGGCAAGGGTAGATTTTATGCGACTACCTTAGGGTCTGCCGACGGCTACAACCGCGTTCGCCGCATCATTCCTGACGTGGGCGACAGCCGGTGGGTGGTGACCGATGAAGCCTTGTATCGCAAAACGGGCCATACCCTGCACAAGATCAACCTGCGCGTCAGCCCAAAAACTGCTTTGCTGCAACCCGGGCAACTATGGTGCGCCTCCTCCGGCGGCTTGATCTGCCTGGATGCCAACGACTTATCTCAACGAATGGCCGTCGGATATCAGCGGTTTACCGCACTCAGCGAAGATTCGGACGGGAACGTGTGGGCTGGAATGAACGAAGGCTTGTTGTGCGAAGCCGATAGTTTCAGTGTGAATTGGGGCGATCACTATCCCGTACTCTCCGGCAGGGTGGTCGCTATCGAAAAAGCGGGAAAGGACAGTTTGTGGATCGTCACACCCGGAAAAGGTCTCCTGCTAGTACGGGTCCTTGCCGGAAAAATCGTCTACGTAGAGCGGGCGCCGCGCGATATCAACGACCAATTGGAAAACATTCAGTCGCTTTTTTCCGAACCGAACGGACTGCTCTGGCTCGCTACCAACCGGGGCGTGTATCGCTTAGACAAATCCTGGGGTCTCGTCCGGTTCGACCGCAACAATGGCCTGGCCGACGACGACGTAAATGCTGTGTTGGTGCACGGTGATACGGTATGGACGGCAACGGTGAGCGGGCTCAGCCGCCTGATACTGCGGCCCTCCCAAGCAGGCGGCGATTTTGCCACACTGATGGTCAATGCAGCTTACCGGACCAAAGAGGAGACCATCGAATTAGATCTGCTCAATTCGGTCCCTGCCGGCCGGAAGGTCATACTGCCGCCGGATGCCACGCTCTTTGAAGTGAAATTTACGGGTTTGGATTATCGAAGCCGCGGCAATCTCCGTTATGAGGTCATCACGACGAAAACCTTTCCGGCGTGGCAATGGTGCACTTTCGACAACCTGTTTGAATGGATGGGACGCGGTTTCAGAAACAAACCCGACACCACATGGTTCCATACCGACAACCCGGGCATAGGGGTGCGGCTGCCTCCGGCCCGTTATCACCTGCGGATCACTGCCGTGACGGCAGCGGGCGTGCACAGCCTGCAACCCGATTTCTGGACGATTGAAATGCGACCTCACCGGACCGATACCGTCTGGTTTTGGCTATTGATATGGGGGGTGTTTTCTTATATCGTTTGGCGCGTGTTGCGCGCCCGCAACGCTTTTCGCAAACTCGATGCGGCGGCATCCGAGTTGCAACTCCAGGCCCTGCAATCCCAAATGAACCCCCATTTCGTAGGCAACAGCATCAACGCCATTCAACAGTTTTTCTACCCTCCCGACCCCGTTCGCGCAAGTGAATACATTTCTTTGTTTACCAGGCTGTTGCGCCGGACGCTGTCGTATACCGACCGGACGTTTATTTCATTTACCGAAGAGTTTGCCTATGTCCGGGACTACCTGGAAATGACAAAACTGCGTTTCGGCGAATTTTTCCAATACGAGATCAGCGGCGCCGATAGCATAACTTCTGATACGCCATTCCCTTCTATGTTGCTGCAACCCATCCTGGAAAACGCCACCATTCACGGTCTGGCGCCCGAAGGTGTTTCTATCCTTAAACTCGATTTCCATATGTCGGGAACAAAATTCATCTGCACCGTGACCGACAACGGCGCCGGGCTGCTCGAAACCCACGCACGGCAAAAAGTCAACGGTTCCGACCGCCAGTCGAAGGGCCTGGAAATCCTTCGGCGAAAAGTGGATACACTCAACCGGCGTTTCGATCTGGGGCTGCAGCTGGAGTTGAGCGATCTTTCCACTACCATCCCGCCTCTGCGCGGCACCCGCGCCGTCATCCGGTTCAACCCGGGGAAAATCCCCTTCATCGCTCCGGGGGTTAAGGAGGCGCTCCCACATTCCATTCATCGCTCAAAACCTGCCGGTTCTGTATGAGAAAGATCAACGCGCTCCTCGTGGACGATGAAACCGGCGCGCTCAATACGCTGGGCGGCATGCTGGGCGAATATTGCCCCCGGGTAAAAGTAGTGGCTACCGCCCGCTCGGTGGATGAGGCCGTGCGCGCCGCCGCGCAATGGAAACCCGACCTGGTTTTCCTCGATATCCAGATGCAGCCTTTCGGTACCGGATTCGATTTTCTCGACCGCGCCTGGAGGAACGGCGCATTCGGTGTTATTTTCACTACCGCATTTCCAGAATACGCCATCAAGGCCATCCAGGCGGTGCAGCCCTGGGGCTATCTTGTCAAACCATTCAGCGTGCATGCCCTGATGGCAGCGGTGGAAGTCGCCGCAGAAAAACTCCGCGATTCGGCGCGCCAGAGCATCGTCGTCACCGACAGCCGCAAAGGCAGCCAGGTGCTGCGCGTACGCGACATCCTTTTCTGCGAGGCCGACGGACCCACCACCGATATTTTTGTGATCCGCAACAACAAAATGGAAAAGATCACGGCGTCGAAAGTGCTGAAAGACATCGAGGCGGAATTGCCGGAAACGATGTTTTGCCGCTGCCACCACAGCTACTTAGTGAATATGCTGCACATCAACCGTTACGAGCGCACCGGGCGCAACGGACTCATTTACCTGCCCTTCGGCGCCTGCGTTTCGATCTCGGTCTTAAAAATGGAACATTTCGAGGAACGGTTCGGGGCGTTTCTGGGGAACTACTAGTAGAAATTGGCCCACGGTGTTTGAAGCATTTCATACAGGTTTTCTTTGGCGCGGTACAATTGCGCTTTCACGGTGCCCATCGGCATTTCGAGATGCCGGGCGATTTCTTCGTAACTCATATCTTCGTAGTAGCGCAATTCGATCATGCGGCGGTAACGCTCGTCGAGGCGGCCCAGCAGCCTTTGTACCATTGCAATGCGTTGCTCCTGCATCATCGCTTCCTCCGGCGTCGGCATTTCCGAACGGCGGTTGTACAACCCATCTGACGACAGGCCGGTTGTGTCGCCGGCTTCTCCGATGCGGACCATTACCGGCTGTTTTTTCCGGGTAAAATCAATCAGGTTGTTCAGCGCGATCTTGAACAACCAGGTACTGAAAGCGTGGGTGGGCGTGTAGGAATGCAATTTCCGGAACGCTTTTTCAAAGGCTTCCATCGTCAGGTCCTGGGCGTCTTCGGCATTTTTGACGCGTTGCAACATCAATTGGAAAATCGCCTGCCGGTAGCGGGCGAGCAGCGTAGCGTAAGCAGCCTGACAGCCGGTTTTGGCCGTCAAAACGAGGCGATAGTCATCTTCCTGGCGGGCAGGCCGGTATCCGTTTACTTCCATGCAGAGCGGGCGCTGTGCGGCGCGATTAAAAAAAGTGGTACAAATGCTCCATAGTGCGCTGCCAACAGCGCGTCGTAAATCGGTAGCCGGGAAAACGAGTGAAATTCGCGCAGTGCGGGCAAGATCCTGCTGTATACATACAACACCGAGCCACTGCGCGCGAGGTACAACAACACTACACTTACCATGCCAAAGCCTGCTCCCAACAAAACGGCCAGCAGAAAAAAATGCAAGGCATGCGACAAACTGACCAATGCCAGCACCGCCTGGTGCAGCGGGCGATAGCGGCGCCCAGCCGCCAGATGCCGCCGTTTTTGCCGTGCCCAGGCGCGCCACGTCGGGGGACTTTCCGAATACATAAACGATTCGGGATGAATGCAAATCGCGGTGTTTTCAGGAGTTGCCACCGCGTTGACCAGCAGATCGTCGTCGCCCGAGGGTATATCGGCATGGGCACTGAAACCGCCTGCGCGATCGTAAGCGGATTTTTTAAAAGCCAGGTTGCGGCCCACGCCCATGTAGGGCATTCCGGCCAGAGCGAAGGAGAGATATTGGATGGCGGTGTGGGTTGTTTCGAAGCGACACCAGCCATTCAGCCCCAACCCTGCTATACAAGACTTGCGCATTGAAAATTGGTCATTGAACATTGTACATTTATTAAATTTAAAATGGAGAAAATGACCAATTTTCAATGACCAATGACCAATGTTCAGGTTTTCACGGGGGATAGCAGGGGTGATCGGCCCGTATCCCAGCACTATTTCAGTTTCCGGTTTTTCTGTGAGCGCAGCCGCCATTCGTGCCAGCCAAAAAGGTGAGGCCGGTTCACAATCGGCGTCCGTGAACAACAGGCGGTCGAATCGAGCCGCGGCGATACCCTGCGCGAGCGCGTGTTTTTTACCCGCCTGTTTTTTTTCAAAAACCCGCACGACCCACAAACGCGGATATTTTTCCTGAAAAGTTTGCAAAACAGTAGAAGTTTCATCCTCCGAAGCGTCGTCCACGACGATGACTTCCCATTCACCCGTGTATTCCTGCCTCAATATTTTCGGCAAATGCCGGCGCAGGTTGGCGGCCTCGTTGCGGGCACAAAGGATGATGGAAATTGGGGATTGGGGATTGGGGATTGGGGAGGGAAACGGAAAACCGTCCGTGCGCTCCAATCCGCAATCCGCAATCCCCAATCTCCCAAAAATTCCCCACCACACCCCCAGCTGCACCGCCGTGGCGGCGACATAGAGCCAGAACAGAATGGACCAGAGTATGTCGGAATTCATGGAAAGATTGCGCGGGCGGTGGAGTAAAAACAGACCGAATTATCACACTTTTGCGGCTTCATTATGAAACGGATCATCATCGCCATTGACGGCCATTCCGCCTGCGGCAAAAGTACGCTGGCCAAAGGACTCGCCAAATCGCTGCATTATGCTTATCTCGATACCGGCGCCATGTACCGCGCCGTGACGCTTTATTTCCTCGACCATCACATAGACTACAACGATCCCGCGGCAGTGGAAGCGGCGCTGCAACACATCGAGATACACTTTGAGCGCATCGAGGGTCAGAACCGCACTTTCCTCGATGGTCGCGACGTGGAGCGCGACATCCGCGAGATGCGGGTAAGCGAGCATGTCAGCCCCGTGTCGGCGATCTCCGCCGTGCGGCGGGCGATGGTGCAACAGCAAAAAACGATGGGACAGCGCCGGGGTATCGTGGCCGACGGACGCGACATCGGCACCGTGGTATTTCCCGACGCCGAGCTCAAAATATTCCTCGTCGCCGACCTCGACGTGCGCACCAGCCGCCGCCACCTCGAACTCGCCGCCAAAGGCATCGACGCCGAATGGGAAGACGTCAAAAAAAACCTGCTCGAACGCGACCGCATTGACTCGACCCGCGCCGACAGTCCGCTGCGCCAGGCAGACGACGCCGTCGTGATTGACAACACACTGCTTTCGGAAGAACAACAATTGGAAAAGGCGCTGGCGCTGGCAAAGGAGCGGATAGGCTGATCAACGCGGGTCACAACCCGAGTCATCCTCCCTGCCGGTTGAGACTATTCTGCAGTAACTTTATCTTGCGCGGCAGACCCCAGGTGAGCAGCAACAAAAGCCCCAGATTGAGCAGGATCAACGGCGCCACAACATAAAGCGACCATCGCACCCACTCGTGCTTCCAAAAGATGATGTACAGCGCCACCGTGAGCGTTTCCCGGATGATCAGGCGGACCCACCGGCCCCGCAGGGAAGGCTGCATGGTGGCGTGCATGATCTGCAACCGTTCCAACTTTTGCCGGGTGATGTCGTTTTGGCTGATTGGCGTTTGATTTTCCATGACTTGTAAAATTGGAGCATCAAACCGGCGGCTTGTGTTGGAAGTTCCCGCTACCGGACCCTGAGGTATTTGATTTTTTACCGTCAGCGTACTCGTCCAAAACCTGCTTCTCTTTTTGGGTCAGACTGCCTATTCCCTTTTTCCTGATCTTGTCCAGAATTTCGTCAATTTCTTTGGCCCGGTTCGATTTTTTCGCATTGTACCGGTGCTCTATCGAGTATTCGTTTTTATGCGTTCTGAATAAATAATTGTCAATCAATAACATCTGTGGCCGGGTTATGGCGAAATACATAAAAATAATAGTCGGCACGGCGATCAGTAAAATGGTTCGGGTGTTGTAGTCCAGCGCGGAGGGCTGCATGGCGACGGCGGTTGCCATCCCGATGATGGCGCCGCCCAAATGCGCTTCGTGGCCGATGTTGTCCCTGCCAGATTTAATGCCGTAAATCGAAATAAGAACATATAATACCCCGTACAACCACCCCGGAATATACAGCGGAAGCAGGAAAAAACCGATCTCGATGCCGGGGAACAAGGCGATGGAAGCGAATATCACGCCGCTCACCGCTCCCGACGCCCCGACGGCGCTGTAATCGCCGTGATTCCTGTGAATGAACAAGGCGAATAAATTGCCTCCGACCAGGCTGACAAAGTATAACAGCAAAAAGTTGGACCATCCCAGCAGCCACTCCACCACCTCGCTGAAAAAATACAAACTGAACATATTGAATGCTAAGTGCGCCCAACCGACATGCAGAAACCCGGACGTTACGAGCCTTTTGTAATCTTTACCGATCAGGATACTGTCCACCTCGAATTTATAGCTGTCGAAAAAAAGATCGCTCTTGAAGCCCATGTAGGAAAAAAGGGCGTTGATTATCATTAATGTTATTCCGATGAATGCTATATCTTCCATATTATAATTGTTTAAATACTCGTTTTATGGTGTGCAAATGTAGTATACCGGTATTTTTTTAAATATATTCGGCGGATTAAAAATAGGCGGAATAAGAACGCTGTGCTAAGTTTTCGCTAAGTCTGTTTTCATCGTTGGCCGAACGCCCGCCTCCTTCGGATTTTTGCCCGGTTTATCGGATAAAAAAACTTTTGGATGGGCATTCCCGATTTGTTCTCCCTGCATGGCAAAACTGCCATTGTCACCGGCGCCACCGGCCTCCTGGGCTGCCAGCACTGCCTCGCCCTCGCCGAAGCGGGGGCGAATGTCGTCGTCGCCGATCTGAATCCGGAAGCTTGCCGGGAAGTAGAGAATACTTTGCCGGGCAGCCGTCATCTTTCGCTGGAGGTAGATGTTACCGCCCCCCCTTCGCTTATAGCTGCGCGGGATGCCATCCTGGGAAAGTACGGCCACATTGATATTTTGGTCAACAATGCCGCCGTGAACGATATGTTTGAAAATCCTGCTTTAGCCGCCGAGCAGTCGAAATTTGAACATTACCCCTTAGAAATGTGGCGCAAGTCGCTGGAAGTCAACGTCACCGGCGTTTTTCTCGCCGCGCAGATATTCGGAACGCCCATGGCCGAACGCGGCAGCGGCAGCATCATCAACATCGCCTCCACCTACGGCATGGTCGGCCCCGACCAGTCGCTGTACCAAAAACCCGGCGGCGAGCAGATGTTTTACAAATCGCCGGCATATCCCGCCACGAAAGGCGCGGTGCTCAATTTCACCCGCTACCTCGCGGCCTACTGGGGCAAAAACGGCGTGCGCGTCAATTCTCTCTCGCCCGGCGGCGTGGAGAACGGTCAGGAGTCATGGTTTATGGAAAATTACAGCCGCCGCACGGCGCTCGGTCGCATGGCGCAGGCAACCGATTACAAAGGCGCGCTGGTGTTTCTCGCCTCAGCCGCCTCGGCGTACATGACCGGGGCGAATGTGGTGGTGGATGGAGGGTGGACGGCGGTGTGAAGGAGGGGGCGGAATTGTGTGGCCTGATAACTGTTTACCCGGTAGCCGACGGCAATGATGGCGTCGAGGTTGTAAAACTGTGTATTGTAGGCTTTGCCGTTAGAAGCAGTTATTCGAATTTTTCGAATAACTGAATTTTTTTCAAGCGAGATTGTATCGCTCCCCTTTTACGCTGAAAAAAATACGCGACAATTCCGATTGAGGTACTCTTGCGTTCGCAAACCGGAGCAGGCGCTCGTCCTCCTCCCGACTCCAGGGTTTGTAAGCGTTCGGGTGGGTTTCCCTAATTTAATCAACATCGCAGGCTTTGCTCCGAAGAGCATTTTCTTCGATGCCCAGAATCTTGCGGATGCCTTCAAGAAAAGCCGGGATGTGTTCCTCGAATACCATGATTCGGTGTCGCTCCATTGCGCCATCCGGCCCGGGCCCGGTCTCCGTGATGGTGAGATACTGGTATTCTTCCCTGCTTTCATGCAGGTCGAAATAATAGATGCGTTTTCCGGCGGGGACGACGTAAGTGAGTTGTTCCATATTGGTTGCGGTTTGATGATGGAATCGGATTTAATTATTTCCCCTGATTAATATATTTCAGCAAGTAATCGCAGCCCTCGCGCAGCCATATGAGCGGCTTGTGGCAATTCCAAAATGCTGCAAAGCGCTGACCTCGGGCAGGCTGAGGGGTTTCATATATCCTGCTGTTGTTAAAACCCCAATTTTATGATTTCACAAGTTTGAAGCCTCGCTCACCCAGAAAATCAATGATACTCATTGTCTGGACGTTATAATAAGCTGCTACTGTGGGTATTTTATTAGGATTAGTTTTGCTCTCTTGGGTTAGCAAAAATGCGCCATTGACCATAGCTAAAGCGATCAAAAACGGGTCAGCCTCGTCTTTTCCGGCAAGTTGTTTTTTGGGGTCCAATACTTCCGGGTGTTCCCGGATAACGCGCTGCGCGCCGTTGAAAATTTCAGCAGTCATTGGCTCAATTAGTTGCGTGGAAAAGGATTCAACCCAACTTTTCAAAAAACCATGCGTTCCCACATAACTCTGCACTTCCTTTTCCATTAATTCCATGGTCTTTAACAGACCCGAGCGCACTAGACTTTCCAAGTCCTCCCATACCGGGAGAAAAATCGACGATTTCCGGGGATAATAGGCATCTAGGTGAATCAGGAAACTCGTGTCAAGGCAATATGTTTTTTCGATTGCTAATTTCATGAAATAGTGGGGGCAGAGAGGTAATCCCGGATTTTTCCGATCTGGTCAACCCGAATATCGAGCAAATCGGCGGCCTCCCAAAGGCTAATTTTTTGGGTATCAAGTGCGCGAAGCGCCATATTCGCATAATGTTCGCCGCGTTCCTGCAAGCTTCGTTTGACCAAATCGGGCTTGCCAGTTCCACCAAAACCGCCTGTTTTTTGTTTGCTTGTCCACTGTTCGTGCATTTTTTGATAAAAAGCAGGTGAGGCCAATCCAGCTGCTACCAAGCGGCGCAACACGACAAAACGGCTAACCCCGAACGCCCGCGCCAATTTGCCCAAATTCTGATTATCCCATTGTGGCTGCCCACTGGCTTTCTGCTCCAAAACCTCCGGATGCCCGGTCAATCGGTCGAATGGAAGCAGCATCGCGCCCGCGAAGCGGTTGCACCAAACTTCAATGCCAAAAGCACGGGGCGATTCGTCCAGATTACAGATGCCGCCCGTACGCAACAGCACATGCCCCAACTCATGGAAAAGCGTAAAAAGTCGCGCTACAGCCTCGTCGTATTTTTTGACCGCGATGACAGGCATGGGCGTATCGGTCAGGCAAAAACCCCGCACGTCGTCCTGCATACTGCCTAAGCGGAAAACCAGTACGCCTTTCGATTCGAGCAGCTCTGCTGTCAATGCAAAACGCTCTTCCGCCGTTAAGTTTTTATACAAAAAATCAAAAGGCAACATCTCCCTTACGCGTGTCGCAACGGTCTCAGCGTGCTCATTTTGATCCGCCGACAGGTTGGAAGGAAATATGGCGCGTTCCTGACCCAATGCCTGCCGCAACTCAAGCGCGCCCAGCGCCAAACGCCGGGCCTTTCGAATTGCCGAGATAGTACCCGGCGTTAGCGGCTCTACCTTGCCAGAGCCTGTAGTACGGTAATCCGCAGGAAGAGGTGCCTCGTGCGGGGGCTCGGTCTGCATCAGCGTGGCAACAGAGCGTTTGTAGATTTTGGCAAGTTTGACCAGTTCGTCATACAGCAGATACTGACGGCCCGACTCCACCCTATCCAGATATCTTTCCTCCAAGCCGGAGCGTCGAGCTGCTTCCGCCCTCGAAAAACCAATCGTCTCCCGCGCCCATACCAACAGCGCAGGATTGATTTGTGTCCGGAATTCCGTTGTCTTTGACATAAGAGACTGCAAATTTATCTTTTCCTTCCGTTTTTCCCATCCTTCTTCACCATCTCCCCATACAACCCAAACAAATACGCCACCCGCTTCGCCTCGCCCGCAAAAGGTTTTTTCACCCCATAACACGCATCCACCGCCCGGTCCAGCGCCTGGTGCGCAGCCAGCAAATCGGCGGGCATCTTGTCGGGGTCGTAGAGCTGGGCGAGGTTTTTTCCGGCAGACTGGTGGACAGCCCGCACATCGAGTACGACCTGCGCAGCGGCTTCCACCGCGGCTTTTTGCTCGGGCGTGGCGGCGGGAGGGAAGGGGAAGTTGTTGTAAACGAGTGTGTTGGAGTAGCGATAATCGCTTTTCAAGCGGCCACAGACGTAGCGCATCCAAGCCATGTGCATTTCGGAAGTTAGAACTCCAAAAAGAAAAAGGTCCGCATCAGGAATTATTAAAGCAAGATTGCTGGTAACTATCTCGGGCTTCAAAAAACCAATCGGGATATAAAGCCGCCTTTCCGATGAAACGCTCGGCACAATAATATATTCGGAGGATGGCTGGCGGTTTTCTGTGAAAAGATAGGGTTTTTCTGCCCATTTGCGTGTTGCTTCCTTGGGGCTTTCTAGCCGAGACTTTCTTACCTCTTCAATTCGCTTTTTAACTTCTGGTAATTTTTCTAAATCGCTTTCGGAAGCGTTTTCCAACCACAGGCAGTATCTAGTTTTGCCATTGATATATTCCTCAGCACCAATAAATGGACGAACAAACCTTTCGGCTTGAGGCTCTTTCTTCAAAAAATCTTCCTTCTCGTCTGGCTCAAAGAGCAAATTGCCGCCATCAGTAGGTTGGCTGCCCTTCATCATTTCAGGCACATCACAAAGAGGTTTTTTACGAGTTGTTATCAAAACATCCCCCGCCTCCACTAAATACGGATTGATATTCTTCACTTCCGACACGACAGGCTCGCCCCTGATGTCGGCGTATTCGAAGAGCAGTCGCCGGGCGGGTTTCATTTTGCCGAAACCGACGATGATGCAATAGACCGCCGCCACGCCGGGGGCTTCGTTCGTCCATTTGAACGTCTGGTGCGCAAAATGAATCGTGATGCCGTGTTTTTCGAGCATCGTCCCCCACAACATCCCGACCTGCTCGCCCTGCGTGATGCTGTTGGTGCTCACGAAAGCGACTTTGGTGTCGGGGTGTTTGTCCAGATAGGCGGCGGCCTTGATGTACCAGCCGCTCACATAATCGAGCGTTCCGCTGCCGGGGGCGTTGCCGAAGAGGGTTTTGATCTCTTCGCGCTGCGCGTCGTCCATGATCTTGGAGCCGATGAAGGGTGGGTTGCCGATGATGTAGGAAAAGGCCTCACTCGGATCGTCTTCAACCGAACCACGTTTACGAAACCTCAAAGGTTTCGTAAACGTCGCGTTCAGCAGGCTCTCCCAATCGGTTTGAAGTGCATTGCCGGTCGCGATATTCGGCGATTCGTCCAGCGGAATCGTCGGCACGGTGACGCCGAAAGTTTGCAGCAGGATGCGGTTGGCCTGGTGCTCGGTGAGGTGCAGGGCGACCTGGGCGATGAGCGCCGACACGGGTTTTATCTCCAGCCCGTAGAATTGTTCGAGGCGGACATTGGCCAGCAGGCTCGTATCGGTCACATATTGAATGCCTTGCAGCACTTTCACCACTTCCATGTCGAGCACGCGGAGTTCGCGGTAGGTGACCACGAGGAAATTGCCGCAGCCGCAGGCGGGGTCGAGGAAACGGAGTTTGCCGAGTTTGAGCCGGAAAGCGTTGAGTTTTTTGGCGTCGTGGCGCACGGCGTGGAATTCGGCCCACAGGTCGTCGAGGAAAAGCGGGTCAATCAGGCGGCGGATGTTGGTGTCGCTGGTGTAGTGGGCGCCGAGGGCGCGGCGTTCGGTGTCGTCGAGCACGGCCTGGAACAGCGAGCCGAAAATCTCCGGGCTGATATCGGCCCAGTCAAACATGGCGCAGGTTTCGAGGGCGTTGCGCAGGCCCATCGAGCCGGGCGGGGTTTTGGCGGGTTTTTCGGCAAAAAGGCCGCCGTTGACGTAGGGGAATTGTTTTAAAGCAGCGCCCAGGTCGTCGCGTTTGCGCACCGGCGTATTCAACACTTCAAACAGTTCCATCAGGGCCTCGCCGATGTCGCTGCCGTTTTCGAGCGTGTTGTTCAGGATGTATTTGGAAAATTGTTTGGGCTCGAAAATGCCCGTGTCTTCGGCGAACATACAAAACAACATCCGCACTAAGAGCAATTCGAGATCGTGGCCGGTGTAGTGCGCACTTTTCAGCACCTGGTGGATGCTGGCGATGCGCGACACGGCATCGAGGTTGGCTTTTTCCTCTTTTTCGATCAGTTCGCCCGCGAATTCGGGGATGAATGCAAACTCGGCGAGGCGCTGCGGCAGTTCGGCGATAGTAATTTCCGTGTAGTCGTTGTTGCTTTTGGCTTCGAGGTCGTAAATCCTGAACCGTTTGAAGTTGCACAGCACGACGCGGCGCGGGCGTTCTTCAGGCGGGAGGCCGTCCGCATATTCCATGGCCTGCCGGAAGGTTTTGTCAAAATCTTCGGGTTTGTCTAAGTGCGCCGACTTGTGTTCCACGAGCATTTTCCCTTTCCAGATCAGGTCAATAAATCCCTGCCGGTTGCCTTCGCGTTTCACCCGGCCTTCGTGGCGGGCGAAGCGGCGGCGTTCGAGGTTGAAAATTTTCAGGAAAGCGTCCCAGTAAGAATGTGCCTCGCCTTTTTCGTCGCGCTCGTGCGCCCATTCGTGTACAAATGCGGAGGCATTTTTTCGGTAAGTGTCCCAGAGGAGTTGATTCATGTTGGCGTGTCTGGATTGGAAGGGCAAGTATAACGCAATTCTCTCTAACCCAATCCAGTTACTTTCAATATTGAAATCCCTGCGACAAAGAACCTGCGACCATACTATTGGACCCTCGCGGATAAAATGGCCAGTACTATGATCGGCGACACTACTCAGCCATATTTTGGAAAAATCAATCACTCTATTAAACCGTCGCTGCCGCGCATCGTCCAAAGCCCGTAAGTTCACACCAACAATCTTCCGAATATGGCATCACTCTCTCCCTTGCAAGGCTCGTTGGGCAAGCGCCGCGCGGCGCACCTGTTGCGCCGGACGAGTTACCGCTTCACCAAAGCCAAAGTGGATCAGATGGCGGGGCAAAGCGCTGCTGAGGCGCTGGACTCGCTGCTGACACTCTATCCGCTCCAACTCGACCAGCCGGTGTACAGCAACGACAACGCCGTGCCGCCGGTCGCGTGGATCAACCCGCCCGGCACCCCGCTGCCCGCCGGCACCCAGGATTTTATGATGCGTCCCTACCTGCGCGGCTGGTGGATCAACGAGGCGCTGCACGACCCCGGCATCGGCCATAAAATGGCTTTTTTCTTCCACCAGTACCTGATCACTTCAATTGTGGGGACGGGTTTGACGGCCTCGTACTTCGATTATTTGGCCTTGTTGCGTTGGGGCGCATTGGGGAATTTTAAAAAGTTGGCGACCAAATTAGTTACGGACAATTCTATGCTCCGTTACCTGAATAACAATGAAAATACTTTTACCAACCCAAATGAAAACTTTGCCCGCGAATACTTCGAACTGTTCACCATCGGCAAAGGCCCGCAAATCGGCCCCGGCGATTACACCAATTACACCGAAGACGACATCGTGGCGGCGGCACGGGTGTTGACTGGATTCCGGGCGCGCGGCCAACGCGATACCATTGATCCGGAAACAGGTATTCCAATGGGACGGGCTATTTTCAACCAACACGATCCCGGCAGCAAAGCATTTAGCGACAAATTTCAAAACACGGTCATCGCAGGAGCGAGTAACGCTGCGGGGATGTTCACTGAACTGAACGCTTTCGTTGACATGATCTTCGCCCAGCCGGAGACGGCCAAAAACCTGTGCCGCCGTCTGTATCACTATTTTGTGTATCGCAAGATCACCGACGAGATCGAGAACGACATCATCGTTCCGCTCTCCAATACACTCATTGCCAATGATTTCGAGATAAAACCCGTGCTCGCTCAACTGCTGGCCAGCGAACATTTCTATGATGCCGACGATTCCAATATCGCCGACGAATTCATCGGCGGCATGATCAAATCGCCGCTCGAACTGGCGCTGCAATCCATCTCTTTCTTCGACATCGCGATCCCCGATCCGATGACGCAGCCCCGGACGCACTACCGCTTCTTCTACGAACAAGCGGTCACCACCCGGATGTTCGGCGCGGCCAACCTGCCGATCTTTATGCCCTCCGACGTGGCCGGCTATCCGGGCTTGTATGCCGACCCCGATTTCAGCCGCCAGTGGTTCAATTCGAGCACCATCATCGCCCGCTACAAAGTGCCGGCCATGCTGCTCACGGGTACGCGCCAGTTCGGCGGCACCCCCAATTTGTCCATTGGAGTAAAACTCGACATCGCGCCCTGGGTAAAAAACAGCGGCTTTTTCAGCGATCCCTCCGATCCCTACGTGCTGGTGCAGGAATTGCTCGAATACCTGCTGCCCGAACAGGTGGATACCGACCGCTTCAACTATTTCTATATTCTCGTTTTTCTCGACCAGTTGCCGCCCGCCGACTGGACCTACGAATGGCAGAATTACCTGACGACCGGCAATGACGCGGAAGTGAAGATCGCACTCGAACGGCTGGTCAATGCGGTGATGTATTCGCCGGAATATCAGACGTTTTGAGGAGTGTTTGAGTGATTGAGTGTTTGAGTGATTGAGTGTTTGAGTGTTTGAGTGTGGGAGTAAGTGATGACCTCACGGAAGCATAATGAACGATTAGAGAATTAAGCCACTGATAATCAATTTAATAATCTATAATTTAGGGCAAATTCCTCAGTACTCCCACACTCAAACACTCAAACACTCAAACACTCATTCGCCCAACTTTTTTTGGATATAACGAATGAGGCCGCCCGTAAGATAAAGTGCATCATCCACTTCTTTGTGGAGCTGGATCAGGTTTTGAGGAGACAGATAATTGATATCCTCAAAAAGGTATAGCATACTTTTTACTTCATTGCCAGATGCTCTGGCCGTATCGTAAAAGCGCAACGAATCTCTGTCGGAAAAACGCCCAAAACCTTCGGCGATATTGTTCATAACGGAAACCGCTGCACGTCTGAATTGTCCACGAGTGTCCCAGTCATTGGCCAAAGGGCCTGATTGACTCAATAAGAAAACATTTTTGGCGAAGATACGGGCGGCTTTCCAGCAATCAAGGTCTTCAAAACGAGTGATTCTACTCATGGTTTTAACTTTTTTTGAGTGAAAAGATAAAGCGTGTTATGCTCGCAAAACTACTGTAAATCGGTCAGACTGCGGCCTAACTCAAACACTCCCACACTCAAAAACTCAAACACTTTTTTTAAATGAAACGCAGAAATTTTCTCAAAATATTTCCCGCCGCGGGTGTAACGCCGTTCGTGGTCAACGGTCATCCTTTGCGGCCCTTCGCCAACAGCAAAATGGCGCGTATTCTTTCGTCCTGCGACGGCGTGGAAGACCGCGTGTTGGTGCTCATCCAACTCAAAGGCGGCAACGACGGGGTGAATACCGTCATCCCCATCCATCAGTACGACAAGTACGCCAACCTGCGCCCTTCCATTAAAATCCCGGAAGCCGACCTGATCAGCCTCGACGCGACGCTCGGCAACAACGAACAGGTGGGGTTGCATCCCTCGCTCCAGCCGATGAAAGCGTTGTACGACGAAGGAAAAATGTCCATTGTACAAGGCGTGGGCTACGAAAACATGAACCAGTCGCACTTCAAAGGCACCGACCTGTGGCTGAGCGGCGGTGATACTTCCTCGTCGGACTCCTACAACATTCCGTCGGGGTGGATGGGTCGCTCTTTGCAGGCATTTTTCCCCGACATCGTAGGCGTGCCCACGCCTGAAATGCCCGACCCGCTCGGTATTCAGATCGGCGATTCCAGCCCATCGCTGGGCTTCCACACAGAAACGGAGCACCAGAACGTCATCAACCTCAGCGGGCAGGACGCTGCGGGTTTTTATTCGCTGATCCAGACCATCGGCGGCGCGCCCATTCTCAATGTGCCCGACACCCACCAGGGCGAAGAACTGTCGTTCATCATGGGGGTGGAACAAAGCACCAGTCTTTACGCTCAGCGCATCACCGAGGTGTTTACTGCAGGATCGAATTCGATCAGCACCTATCCGGCGGACAACCTGTTGGCCAACCAACTGAAAACCATTGCCCGGCTCGTCAAAGGCGGTTGCAAGACCAAAATTTACCTGTGCCAGTTGGGCGGCTTCGACACGCACAGCGCGCAGATACTCAACGGTATGCCCACTACGGGCGATCACGCTAACCTGCTGAAAATCCTCGCGGACGCTGTGAAAACCTTCCTCGACGACCTCGACGGGCTGGGCCTGGCCGACCAGGTGGTGGCCTGCACGTTTTCGGAATTCGGCCGCTGCGCCCGCGAAAACGGCTCCGACGGCACCGACCACGGCACCCTCGCGCCGATGTTCATCTTTGGAAAAAACATCGCAGCGGGTGTACAGGGCACCAACGTCAACCTCTCGAACCTCACCAACGACAACCAACTCCAGGGCGTGCAATTCGACTACCGCCAGATATTCACTGCGCTGCTCCAGGACTGGCTCGGCGCGAGCGACGACGTGCTGACGGAAACGATGTTCGAGGGTTTTGCCAAAGTGCCGGTGGTGGAAAGTGCTGCCGTCGTCAGTCCGGATTGTTATCTGCCGCAAACGGTGGGCGTGTTCGATGTGCCGGGCCGATCCAGGTCGCTCACGCTGTTCCCCAATCCCGCTTCCATTGCGGCGGAAGTGACGTATCAAAGCGAATCCTTCTTCGACGCGCGGCTCACGCTGCACAGCCTCGGCGGGAGCTTAGTGACGGCGCTGAACGTGCGTGTGGAACCGGGAGCCAATACCTTCTATTTCGACGTGGTATCGCTGCCGCCGGGGGCGTATTATGTGCGTTTGGAAAACAAAACGAGCGGCGCGGCACAGGTGGCGAAACTCAATGTGGTGCGGTAAGGCATATAAGCGGGAATAGAACGGGTGGTGTTCTCTTGCGTCGGTGATTTGTTTATTTGATGATCCGTTTATTTGGTGGCGGAGCGAGTGCCAAAATAATCAAATCATCAAATAAACAAATCACCGACCTGATGAGACGCCTCCCTTAATTTGGTTACGGATTTTCATACCACTTGTCTTCCGCCTCTCCCTTTTTTTGTGCCGGTTCCTTGTGACGCAAGGCGATCACCACCTGCCAGATGACGAGCAGCGGTACAATAGCCATCGCTGCGAATACCCACTCCTGTTTGATCTTTGATAAGACCAGCAAGCCCAGCAGGGCAATGAAAATGATCGGAATTGATTTTTGCAGCTTCATGGCTTCTTTTCTTTATCAATACGGAAGTATTTACCCTGTGCCGGGCGAAGGTACAGGCAGGGCCATTCCTGTCGCAATGACGCAAGTCGCCGGGTGGACTGATCCGGGTCGCCTCGCCTTGCGGCGATCAGTGGGCCGGTACACCGGAGGGTCCGAAAGGCGGTTCCAGCAACAGATCGGGCGTTTCCTGGTAGCAGCGAAACAGGTCGGCAATAAAATGAAGGCGATCGTAGAGGTTGGCCCAATCTATGGCGCCCGTGTCTGCCAGGTTATCGGGAGTCGGGTCAATTTTTTTCAGCAGGGCGATCAGGTCCGGGTATGTGAGGTTTTGTAAATCGGGCGGAAAATTGGCTTTCAAATCTTTTCCAAGGTGCAGGCGCACCCCTTGCGGGAAGCCGAGTTCCATCATACGCGCCGTGAGGAACAAGCGAATGCGGCGCCGGGCCTCCGTTGCAAACTTTTCGGCCGCGATATCCAGCGGCGTGGGCATGTTGAAATAGCGCCTGAACATCGAAATCAAAGAGGTAATCCAGCTTTGATTTGGGAAAAGGACGCGGATAAGCTTGTCCTTGAACTGCTTTGGGTCGGTTACGTATGCTTCCATTCCTTCGGCGATTTCAGGCTGTAGCCTGGTCTGCTCGTGGAAACCTATTTCGATGTTGGCCAGCAAAATCAGCTCGGCTTTTTTCTTGTTGTCCGGTTCAAAAAAAGCCTCGTAATAACCCTTAAATGCCTGCTTTAAATATTGCTGGCCATCGGGCGGGTCGCCGGGCTTGAGGGTATCGCAAAAGCGGCCGATGTTTTCGTCATCGTAAGCGTTGTCGTTCCCGCAGGTCTCCAAAAACCGGGCAAACTCCCGTCCTATTTCCGCATACACTTTTTGATTGCCGCGCGCTACGGCATCGCTTGCCCGGTTCATGGCGGCCTTGGGATCGAGGGTTTCCCATACTAACTTGACGATACTGTGTTTGTCCATGCGGGCCCCTTTTTTCAGAAGGCTCTCGATGAGGTCATTAATGCTTTGGCCGAGGGAAGGCGCGGCGGCAAGGTTGTTTTCCAGTGCTTTCACGAGGTCTTCTTTCCGAATAGTCTGACCGGCTTGCCTGGACGCCCAGGTAGCGAAGGTGCACCAGTTGGCACAGGGGCCGGTTCGTTTTGAAAACACCAGGGACAGTTCATGGTAACTCTGGGTAATGTGTAAATTCCGGAGCGCCGGGTCCGACATCTCCGCAATGCGGGCGACTTCGGAGATGCTGGTGAATTGGCTCATGAAAAATCATTTTTTCTATTGGTAAAACAATATAATTCTATCATTTTTTGAAATAAATTCGTACCGAATCTGGTGCAAATTTATTTTTGAAAATTAGATCCACGCTAAAAATGATAAAATTTTGAAAAATGCGCCCCGTCCTTGTAGCCGACTTGCCAAGCCACCTCGGAAACGGTTAGGTTGGTGTTTTCCAGCAAGGTTTTGGCTTTATTCAGGCGGTAGGAACGGATAAAATCGGAGGGCGAAGTATTGCTCACCGCCTGCATTTTGCGGAAGAGTTGCGAGCGGCTCATGTTGGAGAGATTTATATAGTGCAGCAAAAAATTATCGACTTAAAGCGAATGTAAATTTTTATTACTCGCTCGCTTTATCTGCCTATTTTTGCCTACATAAAGCGAGTAATCATGCAACAGTCAATGCTGATAGGCAGGGAAAAAGAAATCGCTACCCTTCGGTCTTTTTTGGTCGCGTAAAACGGGAGTCCCTTTACCGGCTGACGGATGAGTATTCCCTGTTTTACCTGAAATTTATCGAAACCATGCGCCGGGAAGGCGCGGAGGTGTGGAAGACATTTCAGCAAAAAGCAGGGTTACCGTGCCTGGAGCGGCATTGAGAAAAAAAATCGCCCTGTTCAAGCACTATTCAAAAACGTAAAAACTTAGGCAGGGGCAGCGCCCCGAAAAATTTGTAGCAGAAAGACCGATATTATTTCGTGGAGGGGCAGCGCCCCGGAATATGTTTCGGGGCGCTGCCCCTCCATAGTGGATTTTGTTCATAAATAACTACAAATCTTTCGGGGCGCTGCCCCTGCCTAAGTTTTTACTCAAAAACAAAAAAACAGGTCTTTCTAACGTTTATCAGCACTTACGGAATCCTGCCCAACGAGCACAGCCTCGGTCTGGTTGACAAAGAACTCCGGCTGGACGATCTCTTTGGGGATAGTAAATCATAACCTCAAAAAGTACGAACCAAATTTTGCTTTTGTTTCTAAAAATCAGTATTTTTGCTGAAAAAAAGAAACGAATGAAATTTTCAACGTTTCAAAAACAATTCTCGGGCTTTCCGGTCATATCGGTCAGTGAAATTGAAAAAGCCTTTCCGGGCTTTGACCGCAACGCGCTGACCCGCTGGCAGGAAGCCGGTTTTTTGGAGAAAATCAGAAACACGCAGTACCGTTTTTCAGACAAGCCGGTATCCGGCGAAGCCGAATTGTTTTTCATTGCCAACCGGGTTTATGCGCCGTCCTACGTCTCCCTGCAATCGGCGCTGTCGTGGCACGGGTTCATTCCCGAAGGCGTGTTCACCGTGACGAGTGTGACGACGCTCAAAACACAGTCATTTTCGACTCCCGCCGGCAATTTTACCTATCGCACGGTCAAACCCGCGTTTTTTTTTGGCTACTGCCTGGAGCCATTCGGCGCTTTTCGGTTCAAAATTGCCGATCCGGCCAAAGCGTTGCTCGATTTGTTGTATCTGTTTCCGACACTCGATTCCGAGGGGCATTTCCACGAGCTGCGGTTGAATTTTCACGAACTCCATGAAAAATTTGACGCGACCGTTTTTGAACAATATCTGCCTGTTTTCAAGTCGAAAGCACTGGAAGTCAGATCAAAGGAGTTTTTAAAATTTGTATCCAGCCATGATATCGCTCGCTGAAATCCGGCAGTTCTACCCGGCAAATCTCCACTCGAAAAGCGCGTTCCTGCTGCGGGAATATTTGCAATGCAAAATCCTCGAACTGCTTTTCGAGAGCCCTTATGCCGTAAAATTTACGTTCCTCGGCGGTACTTGCCTGCGTATCGTGCACAACAACCAGCGTTTTTCAGAAGACCTCGATTTTGACAATTTCGATTTGTCCGAAAGCGACTTCGAGGCCGTTTCGCAGCTGATTCTTACCGGGTTGGAGCGGCAAGGTTTCCGGGCAGAGATACGAAACGTACTGCGCGGGGCCTATCATTGCTACATCCGCTTTCCCGGTCTGCTTTACGAAACCGGCCTGAGCAATCACCCGGAGGCGCGTATTTTGATCAATCTCGACACTGAGCCGCAAGGGTTTGCGTTCGAACCAGGCCTGTTCTACCTCAACCGTTTCGATGTGTTCACCGGCATCCGAACGACACCTCCCGACATTCTGTTGAGCCAAAAATTTTTCGCCATCACGAACAGAAGACAGCCGAAAGGCCGCGATTTTTTCGATGCGGTATTTCTGCTTGGGAGAACGACTCCGAACTATGGGTTTCTGCATGCCCGGCTTCAAATCTCGACTCCCGGCCAACTGAAAGAATATTTGCTGTCGGTCTGTGAAAAATTTGATTTTCAGGCACTTGCGTTAGATGTGCAGCCTTTTTTATTCGATCCGCTGGATGTTCGCCGGGTGGTCGCATTCCCCCAGATAATCCGCGATGCCACCCTGTGATGAAGGCAACATCAAGGAAAATCAATTACTTGCGGCTTGCGCTCGGCGAAATGCCGAATGTTTCGAGCTAGGATTTTGAAAAATGCGCCCCGTCCTTGTAGCCGACTTGCCAGACTCAATACGTGCAGCCGCTTATCATTTTATAGCCACCCGTACCCCCGCAAATCCCCTCACAGCCTGCACCGGCGCGTAGTTGTACGAGGGGTCGAAGGTATAGCCGTTCGGGTTGTCCACCGGGTTGTCGGCTTGTTTGTCGAAAGGGTCATGCGGGCGAAGGATGACGTCCTCGCGGGGGTAGAAGTTGAACAGGTTTTTCACGCCGGCGTAAATCTCCATTCCTCCGGCGAGATTTGACAACTTTTCAAAAGTTGTCAAATCTGAAGAACCCCTGCTTTTCAATTTCCAGGTCACCTGAATATTGTGAATACTGAACCACGGCGACTGTTCAGGCCGGTAGTCATTCGGGAATACCGGCAGCCGCATGGAGCTGGTCAGATGACCGTTGTAGTCGAGTGTCAGGTTCCACTTTGTAATGGGGTAGGAGAGCGACCAATTGCCCGTGAAATGTGGCGTATGGATTTGCCACGCGCGGCGGCCGCTTTCCACCACACTCACGTCCATAAGGGTGAAACCTGCCATCGCTTTCAGGCCGTTGGTGAAATTCCAGTCTGAATTGAGCGAAAAGCCCATGTTTTCAGCATAGCCATCGAGGTTTTGGTAAATGATCTTTTCCGGGTCGGCGTCATAGTCGGCGATGATCTTGTTGAAAAAATAGGTATAAAACACCGTCGCGTCGAAGTTGATAAAGCCGAAACCCGTATTTTGAAAACGGGTGTAATTCAGGTTCGCGTTCCAGGTGCGTTCCGGCTCCAACTCCTCTGCGAACACTACCTGCCGCCCACCCGTGAGCGCTGCGTGGTCTTCGCTGAACACATTGACCACCCGGAATCCGCTGCCCGCCGAAAGGCGCAGGGTATTCTCACTGTCGGGGTCGTATTTCAAATTCAGGCGCGGCGAAAGGATGTTGCCATGCCTCTTATCGTGGTCCCAGCGAAGGCCGGAAAGCAGTTTCCAGCGTTTGTTGAAAGTCCATTCGTCCTGCACAAAAACGCCGGGCAGCCACACGCGCTGCGGCGCGTTTTCGAGGTTGTTGTTGGCGGTCACCGGCGTGTTGTCGTCGTAAAAAGTGTAGCGTGCGCCCGTGCCGAACAGCACATCGTGGCGTTGCCAGAGGTGGCGCTCCCAGGTTAGTTGGCCGAAACCGATGCGCTGATCGGCGAGGTAGGGCACATCGCCGTAGTAACTGTCCTGATGGTGGCGGTTGTAGGAAAAACTGAATAAAACTTTCTGATTTTCAATGGGCAATTGATAATTACCGATGATCTCGTAGCGGTTGGTCAGGATACTCTCGCCGTATATGCTGTCGGTGCCGCGCCAGCGCGGTTCCCATTGCATTTCGCCGCCATATCGGTCTTCCCACAGGTAGCGAAAGGCGACGGATGCGATGCGGTTGTCTTTGCGCTCAAAGCGCCATTTATTGAAAATTGAGAGCCGTTTTTGCAAAGTGACATCGGTGAAGTTGTCGTCGTTGATGTCCCAACGTTCGGAAAAATGGAAGTAATTGGCGCTCAGTAAGGTTTTGGCATTGCCGAGCGTGAGCGAACCCGCCGCATCGGCATTGTATTCCCCGTAGGTAGTGCCGTTCAGGTCGAGGCGAATTTCAGGTTTGTCGGCCGGGTCTTTGGTGATGATGTTGATGAGGCCGCCCATGGCTTCAGAACCGTAGAGCGAGGCGGCAGGGCCTTTTACCACTTCCATACGTTGCAATACGCTGTTCGGGATACCGCTCAAGCCATAAACTGTTGACAATCCACTTACAATAGGCATCCCGTCAATCAACACCATCGTATATGGCCCCTCCATGCCGTTGATGTGGATGTCGCCGGTGTTGCACACGTTGCACTGGAGTTGCGGGCGCACTCCGTTGACCATTTGAATTGCGTCGAACAGGCTCGGCGTGGGATTGCGCAGGAAAAATTTGGGTGAAAACACTTCCACCGGCACGGGGCTGTCGGACTTGCGCATTTCTTTCATGGTGCCGGTGACGACGACTTCTTTCAGATTCGATTCGTCGGGTGCAAGGCGGATATCCGCTGCTTTTTCGCTGACAGACAAAAAGATAGATTGCCGTATGTAACCCACAAGCGAGACGCTGACTTTGACTTTTTCAATACTTTCAGGTATTTGTAAAGAGAAAGACCCGGTAGTGTCGGAGAGTGTTCCTCCGGGTGGTACGGACATTTGAACGGTGGCAAATGCCAACGGTTCGCCCGTTTGAGCGTCGGTGATGCGACCTTTCAAAATACTGGTTTGAGCCCATGCCAAACCTATATGAAAGAACACCAATAACAATGTGCCTATTTTTCGCATTGCAAAATCAAATATTTAGGCTTGTCTAAATAATATTACAAAGGTAGTTTGAAAAATCTTGCAAAAACAAGTACATGTGCTAAAAAATTTTCCGGATGCCTGAAAGTAAGTGTGTGGACAAAATAGATTGACATTGGACGTTGGACTATCAGGCCTTGGAAGCCAATCATTTAGTCTGATGTCCAATGTCTAAAATCCAATGTCCGGCTACTTAACCTTTATTTTTCGACAAATGCATAAAAAATATAATTAAATGTGCGCGGGTTTGTGCCACCAACCAACTAACTTGCGCGGCTTTTAATCAGTGAAGACATGCTTTGGATCATGTTGTCGAATCAAAACCAAATGCCCCCCTGCATGACAACCAACGACACATTCCAAGTGTGGCTGAAAAGCCCCGCTCCCGACAGCGCCAATGGTCATTTCCAATCTATTTCGGCGCAACTTAAAACCGCCCGCATCGAATGCTGTTCCTCCCGGGTATCGGAAGGCCAAAGTGCTGTTTTGCTTCTGCTCGACGACCAAATTACCGAGGAGCAAGAGCAGGAATGTCTGCGGGAAGTCCTCGAACTCGAGCGACGCGTCATCGCACTCTATATGGGAGAAAAAAAACTGCCTTTCTTCCGGGTATGGCGTTTGCTTGGTATGGGAGTGGACGACGTATTGGACCTTCGGGGCAAGTTCAGGCTCGCCGATGCATTAAAGTCCCGTCTTCACCGTTGGTCTTCAATCGAAAGTATCCTTGAATCGGATCGGGTGCAAAAAACGCTCATCGGCAGTTGTCCGGTATGGCGAAAGATTCTCCGGCAAGTAGTCGAGGTGGCTTGTTTTTCTTCAGCGCCTGTCTTGATTTTGGGAGAAAGCGGTACAGGCAAAGAACTCATAGCCCGCCTCGTCCACGATCTCGATAAACGGCAGGACAAGCAGAGTCTGATATTGCTCGATTGCACGACCATCGTGCCCGAATTGTCGGGAAGCGAGTTTTTCGGGCACGAAAAAGGGGCGTTTACCAATGCCGTGGCCAATCGCGACGGCGCTTTTGCCCTCGCGGACAGAGGCACGCTTTTTCTGGACGAGATCGGCGAATTACCCCTGCGTTTGCAAGCCGAATTGCTGCGGGTCAGTCAGGATGGGTTGTATAAAAGGGTCGGGAGCAACATTTGGAAAAAAACACAATTCCGGCTCGTGTGTGCCACCAACCGGAATCTGTTGCAGGAAGTAGACAAAGGCAATTTCCGGCAGGATCTGTACTACCGTCTCGGAACCTGCATTGTGCACCTGCCTCCCTTGCGGGAGCGACGGCTCGATATTCCCGAACTGGCGGAGCATTTCCTCGCACATGCGCTCCAAACTGATACCCCCCCGCCCTTCGATCCGCTCATGCTGAGCTTCCTCCTGTCGCACCCTTACCCCGGTAACGTGCGTCAATTGCGACAACTCATTACCCGCATCGCTTACCGGCATACGGGCGATGGCCCCGTTACCATCGGCGACATTCCGGAAGCCGACCGGGAGTGTCTGTCAATCGCTGAGCACACCTGGAAGGAAAACGGTTTCAAAGAATCCATCCGGCAGGCTTTGGCCAACGGAGTGGGACTGAAAGACATCAAGCGCGTCGCGGCAGACGTGGCGATGGACATCGCCATAGACGAAGCCGCCGGCAACCTCCAGGAGGCCGCCCGGCGGCTGGATGTAACGGACAGATTGGTCCAGGGGTATTGGGCAGGGAAAAAAGACAGTGATGACTGACCGGGTCATGCTTATCCGAAGCTCAGGATTTCATCGAGCATGGTTTCGCCCTGGCGTTTTGAAGCCGTGTAAGGCTTCGGATAATTGCGGCGCGGCGGCTCGGCGCGCAGCCAGATTTCCACCCGGCGCTCTTTGGGATTCTTCTCAGAATACGAAGAGAGCTCTCCTTCCGTGTTGAGCGTAACGGGGACCGGAAATATCAATTGCTTGCCATATTTTCGGTGCAGCACGTATAATAGCTGGGATGCTGCCGAACAGGCTCTTTTCAGTCCCAGATAATGATTATACGTCCAGGAACCGCTTTTATCCGCGAAACCCACCACTACAATCTCCAACACCGGCTGCGGTGTCTGGTGGGTATAAGCAATTCTTTTAGCCATATCATCCAGTATCTTTTTGTGATCTCCGGTTAGCTCCGAACTATCGAGCCGGAAACTGTCCAGTGTGGTCAATTGCGGAACCCCGGTTTGCAGGGCTGCCTGCGGAGATGGCGAATACTCGCGAGAAATAGAATAGCCGTTCATGACTTGAATTTTTTTAAGTTTTTGAAAAATGGTTGTGAGAAGGTGGAGAATGTAACTAATAGATCAATCACATTCTCCTTCAAAAATTGAATACTCTGTCATAGATTTTCCAAAAAGATTAGCATAACAAGAATATATAGTGTTTTTACGCTTTGATTGATTAATACCCGGCGGAAAGTGGTTTGCGAAAAGCCAGCATAATTTAACTTTGTAGGATGATTCACCTTGATGCTGACACGATTAAACGTCTTCGGGTGCTGCAACGCAAGCACAAGGACAAGCGCGTCTAT